>NZ_NETV01000001.1:0-1480000 GCF_002795205.1 Sphingobium sp. LB126 | reverse complement strand
ATTTAAGACTGGCCCAGAGTAATCTGGTCCCGTGTTAAATGGGAGAGGTATCACTAAGCTGAATAAAATAGGCTTTGGTGAAGCGAACCCGGAGAACTGAAACATCTCAGTACCCGGAGGAAAAGACATCAACCGAGATTCCGTTAGTAGTGGCGAGCGAACGCGGACCAGGCCAGCGCCTGGTGCTTAATTAGCAGAACGATCTGGAAAGTTCGGCCATAGCGGGTGACAGCCCCGTATGCGAAAATGAAGCATCAGGACTTGAGTAGGGCGGAGCACGTGAAACTCTGTCTGAACATGGGGGGACCACCCTCCAAGCCTAAATACTCGTACATGACCGATAGCGAACCAGTACCGTGAGGGAAAGGTGAAAAGCACCCCGATGAGGGGAGTGAAACAGTACCTGAAACCGGATGCCTACAAGCAGTGGGAGGGTCCTTGAGACCTGACCGCGTACCTCTTGCATAATGGGTCTGTGACTTAGTGTATCATGCAAGCTTAAGCCGTTAGGTGTAGGCGCAGCGAAAGCGAGTCTGAATAGGGCGACTGAGTATGATGCATTAGACCCGAAACCCGGCGATCTAGGCATGACCAGGTTGAAGGTGCGGTAACACGCACTGGAGGACCGAACCGTTTAATGTTGAAAAATTATCGGATGAGTTGTGTTTAGGGGTGAAAGGCCAATCAAGCCGGGAAATAGCTGGTTCTCCGCGAAATCTATTGAGGTAGAGCGTCGAATGATTGCCGTTGGGGGTAGAGCACTGGATGGTTGCGGGGGTCGCGAGATCTACCAATACTAACCAAACTCCGAATACCAACGAGTCTAGTCCGGCAGACAGACGGCGGGTGCTAAGGTCCGTCGTCAAAAGGGAAACAGCCCTAACCTACAGCTAAGGTCCCCAAGTCACGTCTAAGTGGGAAAGCATGTGGGATTTCCAAAACAACCAGGAGGTTGGCTTAGAAGCAGCCATCCTTTAAAGAAAGCGTAACAGCTCACTGGTCTAAATAAGAGATCCTGCGGCGAAGATGTAACGGGGCTCAAGACGTGCACCGAAGCTTAGGGTGTGATCGTTTACGATCACGCGGTAGCGGAGCGTTCCGTAGGCCGTTGAAGCGATCTGGTAATGGGTCGTGGAGGTATCGGAAGTGCGAATGCAGACATGAGTAGCGATTAACAGTGTGAGATGCACTGTCGCCGAAATTCCAAGGGTTCCTGCTTAAAGCTAATCTGAGCAGGGTAAGCCGGCCCCTAAGACGAGCCCGAAGGGGGTAGTCGATGGGAACCACGTTAATATTCGTGGGCCTGGAGGTGTGTGACGGATGGCGTAAATTGTTCGGCCTTATTGGATTGGTCCGGGCAGTGAAGTTGTCCCAGGAAATAGCCCCTCCGTATAGACCGTACCCTAAACCGACACAGGTGGAATGGTAGAGTATACCAAGGCGTTTGAGAGAAGTATCCTGAAGGAACTCGGCAAATTGCCTCCGTACCTTCGGAAGAAGGAGGCCCCACATTAAGGCAACTTTTTGTGGGGGGCACAGGCCAGGGGGTAGCGACTGTTTAGCAAAAACACAGGGCTCTGCTAAGTCGGCTTCAAGACGACGTATAGGGCCTGACGCCTGCCCGGTGCCTGAAGGTTAAGAGGAGGAGTGCAAGCTCTGAATTGAAGCCCAGGTAAACGGCGGCCGTAACTATAACGGTCCTAAGGTAGCGAAATTCCTTGTCGGGTAAGTTCCGACCTGCACGAATGGCGTAACGACTTCCCCACTGTCTCCAGGATATGCTCAGCGAAATTGAATTCTCCGTGAAGATGCGGAGTACCCGCGGTTAGACGGAAAGACCCCGTGCACCTTTACTGCAGCTTCAGAGTGGCATTAGGAAAGAACTGTGTAGCATAGGTGGGAGGCTTTGAAGCGATGACGCCAGTTGTCGTGGAGCCATAGGTGAAATACCACCCTGTTGTTTTCTGATGTCTAACCTCGCACCGTTATCCGGTGCAGGGACCCTCTGTGGCGGGTAGTTTGACTGGGGCGGTCGCCTCCTAAAGAGTAACGGAGGCGCGCGATGGTGGGCTCAGGACGGTTGGAAACCGTCTGTTAGAGTGCAATGGCATAAGCCCGCCTGACTGCGAGACTGACAAGTCGAGCAGAGACGAAAGTCGGTCATAGTGATCCGGTGGTCCCTCGTGGAAGGGCCATCGCTCAACGGATAAAAGGTACGCCGGGGATAACAGGCTGATGATTCCCAAGAGCTCATATCGACGGAATCGTTTGGCACCTCGATGTCGGCTCATCACATCCTGGGGCTGGAGCAGGTCCCAAGGGTTTGGCTGTTCGCCAATTAAAGTGGTACGTGAGCTGGGTTCAGAACGTCGCGAGACAGTTTGGTCCCTATCTGCCGTGGGCGTCGAAATTTGAGAGGAGTTGACCCTAGTACGAGAGGACCGGGTTGAACATACCTCTGGTGTACCTGTCGTCGTGCCAACGGCGCAGCAGGGTAGCTATGTATGGACGGGATAACCGCTGAAAGCATCTAAGCGGGAAGCCTCCCTCAAGATAAGATTTCTTCGAGCGGTCGTAGACCACGACCTTGATAGGCCGGATGTAGAAGTGTGGTAACATATGGAGCTAACCGGTCCTAATTGCTCTGATCGCGCCTGAGAGTCCCACCATCAATGACAACACTGGACACAAACCAGCGTCAGCCATTGAACGTGGTGATCAACCTCATGCCAGATATATCTACCGTAAAATGCACGGCATTCGATTAAAACCCAAAGCGCAAGCTCTATTGCTTGGTGACCATAGCGTCTGTGACCCACCCGATCCCATCCCGAACTCGGCCGTGAAACCAGTCTGCGCCGATGGTACTGTGGCTCAAGCCCCGGAAGAGTAGGGCGTCGCCAGGCATTACAGCTCGCGCTTTGATAAAAACCCATTCACTTTGTTTGTTGGCCTCAGGCGCCGGCGGTCCCATCCGGGACCTTGGCTACCACGCCATAAGGCGTGACGGCCGTTCGGCCTTGCGGAGGCTGAAGCCTCCGTTATCCCTGAGCCAACATCTATGGTGTCGCGGGATGGAGCAGCCCGGTAGCTCGTCAGGCTCATAACCTGAAGGTCGTAGGTTCAAATCCTACTCCCGCAACCAACTTAACCCTCATCAATCCGTCCTTCACGGCTTGCTTACCATTCGTCGCTAGACGAAACCGCATGCGCCATCATGCCGACCCCTGCCCCAAATCCGCCGTCAGCCATGGCGTCGGGATCGCCGGTCTCGCAGGCCTCGGGGTCTGGACACTCGTCGCACGCCACTACGGCATGAACGGACCCCATGCAGGATTTGCCGCCGTGCTGGCCTGCGGCGTGCCCATGATCCTGTGGTCGCTGCTCGTCGACCAGGTCCATCGCAACGCATCGACCGGCATCGACTGGAGCGCACCCCCGCGCCCCTGGCGCTCGGTACTGGACATCAGCCTGGTCAAGATCGCCGGACTTTGGGCGACCTGGCTCGCCATCGCCGTCTTCTATTGCATCGGCCGCTGGTACTGGAGCGGCAACTACCGCTTTTCCATGGACCTGTTCATCAGCGCCGCGCCCTGGCTGCTCGCGGCATCCATAGCCTATGTGATCTGGCTCGACCGGCGGCTGGTTGAACCCAGGGATGCCAGCTACGCCTTCGGCCAATGGGTGATCGGCGGTGCGGCGGGCGTAGCCGACAGGGCGGAAGTCGCCCATCACGCACGCGCCTGGGCGGTGAAGGGCTTCTTCCTCGCCTTCATGCTGTCGATCGTGCCCGGCAATTTCGCCAGCGTGGTCGAATGGCGGATCGATGACAGCCTCGCCAATCCGGTCGCCCTGGCCGGGTTCCTGATCGCCATCATGTTCATGATCGACGTCTGCATGGCGACCGTGGGCTATCTGCTGACGATGAAGCCGCTCGACTCCCATATCCGCACCGCCAATCCGCTGCTGGCCGGCTGGGTGGCGGCGCTGATCTGCTATCCCCCCTTCGTGCTGATGGGCAATGGCGGGCCGCTCGATTATCATGCGGGCGGAGCGGAATGGGACGTCTGGACCCAGGGCCACGGCTTCCTTCAGTGGCTGCTCGGCGGGTGGCTGGTGCTCCTGACCGCCATCTATGCCTGGGCGACGGTGGTTTTCGGCCTGCGCTTTTCCAACCTCACCCATCGCGGGATACTGACGCACGGCCCCTACCGCTGGACACGCCATCCCGCCTATCTGTCGAAAAATCTCTTCTGGTGGTTTTCCGCGCTGCCGTTTCTGAGCGTCTCGGGCAGCCTGACCGATATCGTGCGCAATTCGGCGCTGCTGGCCGTGACCAATGCCGTCTATTACTGGCGCGCCAAGACCGAAGAGGCGCATCTGGGAACGGATGCGGATTACCAGGCCTATAGCGCGTGGATGGAACGCCATGCCGTGGTCCCGCGCTTTTTCGCCTGGCTCATCGGACGAAAGCCGCAGCCAGAGGGCAGGGTTCAGCCCGCGGAGTAGGCATCCTTCCCCCGCCGGGAGAAGGATGAAGGATCAAAAGCTCTCTTCGGCGTAGATTTTGCCGAGGTCGCCCTGCCACTCGCCATGATAGCGGGCGAGCAGCCGTTCGGCATGTGTCTGTCCCGACGCCACGATCTCATCGAGCGGGGCAAGATAGCCGGTTTCATTGTCGCCCGAAGCATTGAGCCGGGCGCGGGCGGAAAGGCCGCTGCGGGCAATGTCCAGCACGTCCCCGGCGATATCGCGCAGCTTGCGCCCGCCCGCGATCGGCGCATCGAGCGCCAGCCTGGGCACGGAATCGCGCAGCACCTGCCGTTCCTCCATGCTCCAGTCCTTGACCAGATCCCACGCCGCATCCAGCGCGCCGTCATCATAGAGCAGTCCGACCCATAGCGCCGGCAACGCGCAGATGCGGTTCCACGGCCCACCATCGGCGCCACGCATTTCCAGGAAGCTCTTCATCCGCACTTCGGGGAAGGCGGTGGAGAGATGATCCTCCCAATCCTTCTCCGTCGGCTTTTCGCCGGGCAAGGCGGGAAGCTTCCCATCAAGGAAATCGCGGAAGCTCTGCCCCGCCGCATCGATATATTGGCCGTCGCGATAGACGAAATACATCGGCACATCGAGCGCATAGTCGGCATAACGTTCATAACCGAAGCCGTCCTCGAACACGAAGGGCAGCATGCCGGTGCGGCCGGGGTCGGTGTCCGACCAGATATGGCTGCGATAGGAGAGGAAGCCGTTGGGCTTGCCGTCGGTGAAGGGCGAATTGGCGAACAGCGCGGTCGCCAGCGGTTGCAGGGCGAGCGACACGCGGAACTTCTTCACCATGTCCGCCTCGCTGCCATAGTCGAGGTTGGTCTGGATGGTGCAGGTGCGCAGCATCATGTCGAGCCCCATCGACCCCACGCGCGGCATATGGCGCAGCATGATGTCGTAACGGCCCTTGGGCATGATGGGCAGCTCTTCGCGGCTCTTGTCCGGCCACATGCCCAGGCCCAGGAAGCCCAGGCTCAGCATGTCGCCGACATATTTCACCTGTTCCAGATGACGGCTGGTTTCGGCGCAGGTCTGGTGCAGATTCTCCAGCGGCGCGCCCGACAGTTCCAACTGCCCCGCCGGTTCCAGGCTGATCGTGCCGTCCGTGCCGGACAGGGCGATGATATTCTCCCCCTCGAACACCGGATTCCAGCCATAGCGGGTCAGCCCGATCAGCAGCGTGTGGATGCCGCCCCGCTCGTCATAGCTGGGGGCGTGATGATCCTTGCGGCTATAGACGAATTTCTCATGCTCGGTGCCGATGCGCCAGCGATCCTTGGGCTTGGCGCCCTTGGCGAAGGCCGCGATCAACTGGTCGCGGCTCTCGATGATGGGATCGTCGCCCCCTGAGTCTGTTCTGGTGCTCATGCCCCGCCTTAATCTATCCCCCCGTCGCGTCAAAGGCGCAACGTTCGGCGCTCAGATAAGCTGCGTTGATGACGGCTTCAATCCGGTTGCGTAAGAAAACGATATTCAGCGCCAGTCGCCATTGATCGTCATCCAGGCGGTCGTCGCGGCAATGGCGGCGGTTTCCGCGCGCAATATGCGGGGACCAAGCGAAACCGGAACCGCCTTCGCCACCCTGCGGATCGCCTCGCGTTCGGCGGGATCGAAGCCGCCTTCGGGACCGATCAGAAAGGCAGCGGGGCCAGGATGGGCCTTCAGCGTCTCGGCCAGCGGCGCGCCGCCGGTCTCGTCGGCAAAGAAAAGCCAGCGATCGTCCGCCCAGTCGCGGAGCAGCGCATCCAGCTTCACCATCCCGCCAAGCTCCGGCAAGGCGGTACGGCCGCATTGTTCGGCCGCTTCGACCAGATGGGCGTGCAGCCGGTCGAGGTTCAGCTTGTCGACCACCGCCCGGCGGGTGAGCACGGGTTGCAGCTTCGCCACCCCCAGCTCGCAGGCCTTTTCCGCGATCAGGTCGATACGGCCCTTCTTGATGGGGGCACAACAAAGCCAGAAATCGGGCACCTCCTCCGGCGCCTTGGTCCGGCTGACGACCTCCAGCACCAGATCGCGCTTACGGATGTCCCGTGCCTTGGCCGCCCATTCGCCCGAACGGCCGTCGAACAGCAGGACGATATCGTCCGGCTTCACCCGCATGACGCTGATCAGATAATGGGCCGGATTGCCGTCGACCGGCACGGCGACGCCTTCGCCCAGCAAGGTTTCGACATGGAGGCGCGGGGCGCTTTGCGGCGGCCAGGCGGGGGTTGCGGTCATTTTGTCTCTTCCGTTCGCCCCGATCTTGCCGAAGGGCCATGCTTCTCTTTAGGGAAGTGGAGGGCTTCGACAAGCTCGGCCCGAACGGAGTCCCAAAAACCCTGTCATGGTTCAACAGACGATAGTTCCCGACAGCGAAGCGCGCGGTCTGGTCGCGCGCCTGCCGGATGTTCCGCGCGCCTTGGCGCTGCTGGCGCGATTCGACCGGCCCATCGGCTGGTGGCTGCTGTTCTGGCCGGGGGCCTGGGCGGCGGCGCTGGCGGGCGGCACGCGCGACCACTGGCCGCTGATCCTGTGGCTGCTGCTGGGCAGCATCGCCATGCGCGGGGCTGGATGCGTGTTCAACGATATCGTCGACCGCGACCTCGACCGGCAGGTGGCGCGCACCGCATCGCGGCCGCTGGCCAGCGGCGCCGTGTCGCTCAGGACCGCCTGGATCTGGCTGGTGTCGCTGTGTCTGGTCGGACTGGCGGTGCTGTTGCAACTGCGCCTCCATGCGCAGCTCGTGGCGCTGGCGTCGCTGGCGCTGGTCGCTGCCTATCCCTTCATGAAGCGGATCACCGGCTGGCCGCAGCTCTGGCTGGGGCTGGTCTTTTCCTGGGCGGCGCTGGTCGGGTGGAGCGAAACGGCGGGATCGCTGACCGTTCCCGGGCTGCTGCTCTATGGCGGCTCCATTTTCTGGGTCGTGGGTTATGACACCATCTATGCCTTGCAGGATCGGGAGGATGACGCGTTGATCGGTATCGGTTCCAGTGCGCTTTCCATGGGCAGCCATGTGCGCGGCGGCGTTGCCCTGTGCTACGCGCTGGCCCTCGCCCTGTGGTCGGCGGCGATCTGGCAGGTCCGGCCGCAGGGCCTGGCATTGCTGGCGCTGCTGCCGATGGCGCTGCACCTGATCTGGCAGGTCGTGACGCTGAAGGAGGATGGCGCCGATCCGCTCGCCAAATTCCGCTCCAACCGCTTTGCCGGGCTGCTGATGTTCCTTGGCTGTCTGGTCGTGGGCAGCGCATGAGCGGCCCTCGCAAGGGGGAGGATTGCTGGCGCATCGAACGCGCCCTCAAGGCCAGCATGATCGTCGACGCGGACGCCTATTTCCGCCACGCCCGCGCCGCGATGATGCAGGCGAAGCGCCGGATCATGCTGGTGGGCTGGGATTTCGACGCCGCGATCAGCCTGATCCGCGAGGATGAGGCGGACGACGGCGCGCCCGTCATCATCGGCGATTTCATAAGCTGGCTGGCGGAACGCACGCCCGAGCTGGAAATCTACCTGCTGCGCTGGGACGTGGGGGCGATGAAGTCGATGGTCCGGCCGTCGAACCTGTTCACGACCGTCCGGTGGATGGCCCATCCGCGCATCACCGTGAAGCTGGACAGCCATCACCCTCCCACGGCCTCGCATCATCAGAAGATCGTGGTGATCGACGATTGCTTCGCCTTTTGCGGCGGGATCGACATGACGGCGGACCGCTGGGACACGCGGCATCATCGCGACGACGATCCGGGGCGGCGGCATCCGGACGGATCGGCCTATGGCCCCTGGCATGATGCGACGACGGCCTTGCAGGGGCCGGTCGCGGCGGCGCTGGGCGACCATGCACGGGCGCGATGGAAGGGCGCGGGTGGAGAGGAATTGGCGCCGGTCGGGGGTGTCGAGAATTGCTGGCCCGACGCCCTGCCCGTGCAGTTCGAGAATGTCGAGGTCGCCATTTCCCGCTCCGCGCCGGAAATGGCGGACCAGGAACCGCTCACAGAGATCGAGCGGCTCTACGTGAACCAGATCGCCTCGGCGCGGCGATATATCTATGCGGAGAGCCAATATTTTGCCTCCCGCCGCATTGCCGAGGCGATCGCGGCGCGGCTGGGTGAGGAAGACGGGCCAGAGATCGTCATCGTCAATCCCGAGCAGGCCGACGGCTGGCTGGAGCAGCAGGCCATGGACACCGCCCGCGCGCGGTTGTTCGAGGCATTGAAGGCGCGCGATGTGCATGGGCGCTTCCGGCTCTACCACCCCTTCACCGCGCGCGGTGAACCGATCTATGTCCATGCCAAGGTGCTGATCGTCGATGACCGGGTGCTGCGTGTCGGCTCATCCAACATGAACAACCGCTCGATGCGGCTGGATACCGAATGCGACGTGACGATCGATGCGGGGCTGTCCGCCAATGCCGGGCGGGAGGACAATATCCGGGGCATTCGCGACGATCTGATCGCCGAACATCTTGACCTGCCGGTCGAGCGCGTGGCGGCGGTGCTTGCCGAACGCAGCCTGATCGCGGCGATCGAGCAGTTGCGCGACAAGGCGGGACGGACCCTGCGCCCCTATGCGACGCCGGACCTCAACGATGTGCAGGCATGGCTGGCGGACAATGAGGTGCTCGATCCGGAAGGACCGGGCGAAATGCTAGAACCGGTTACCGAGCGCGGGCTGTTCCGCCGGATGCGGGGATGGATGGAACGAGGCCAGTCTATTCCGCCGCCAGCAACGCCTCCGCACCGCCCAGATTGACCGAGACGAGGCGGCTGACCCCGCGCTCCACCATCGTCACGCCGAACAGGCGGTGCATGCGCGCCATCGTCACCGCATTGTGGCTGACGATCAGGTAACGGGTCTCCGTCTGTCCCACCATCACGTCGAGCAGATCGCAGAAACGTTCCACATTGGCGTCGTCCAGCGGCGCGTCGACTTCGTCCAGCACGCAGATCGGCGCGGGATTGGTCAGGAACAGCCCGAAGATCAGCGCCACGGCGGTCAACGCCTGCTCGCCCCCCGACAGCAGGGTCAGCGCCGCCAGCTTCTTGCCCGGCGGTTGCGCCATGATCTCCAGCCCCGCCTCCAGCGGATCGTCGCTGTCGATCAGTTCCAGATGCGCCTGCCCGCCGTTGAACAGGGTGGTGAAGAGCCGCCGGAAATGCCCGTCCACCGCCTCGAACGCCGCGAGCAGCCGTTGCCGCCCCTCGCGATTGAGGCTGCCGATCGATCCGCGCAGGCGGTTGATCGCCTGCGTCAGTTCCTCGCTCTCGGCGCGGCTGTTGGCCTGGGTGGTCTCCAGTTCCTCCAGCTCCTGCGCGGCGACCAGATTGACCGGCCCGATCCGCTCGCGCTCGGTGGAAAGGCGGTCATGCTCGGCCTGTTCGTTCTGGGCGATGCGGATGTCGGCACTGGCGAAGCCCAGTTTCTCCGGCAGGACCGGCGGCGGGCATTCGAAGCGTTCGCCCGACAGTCGGTTCGTCTCGATGCGCTTTTCATCAGCGGCTTCGGCGCGGGCGACGGCAGTG
Source organism: Sphingobium sp. LB126 (assembly GCF_002795205.1). NCBI lineage: Bacteria > Pseudomonadati > Pseudomonadota > Alphaproteobacteria > Sphingomonadales > Sphingobiaceae > Sphingobium > Sphingobium sp. LB126. The sequence goes on along the minus strand of NZ_NETV01000001.1, from coordinate 1,469,954 downwards.
GCGCGGGCTTCCCGGCACTCGGCCAGGCTTTCCCCGGCCTGGGCGGCGCGCTGTTCGGCGGTGCGCAGCGCGGCTTCCGCCTCATTTTCCTCGCGGCGCGCGGCATCGGCGGCCTGGGTGAGGGTGTCGCCCTGTTCGCTGAGAACGGAGATGGTCGTGGCCAGGCTGTCCGGCTGGTCCGCGATTTCGGCGCGTTCCCTGGCGATCGCCTCGCCCCGCTCCACCATCGCGGCGATGCGCTTGGCCGCTTCACCCGCCCGCGCACGCCAGCCCCTGGCTTCGGCGTCGGCGGCGGTCATGCGTTCGCGGTCGTTGGTCAGGGCGCGGTCGGCCAGCGCCTGATCGGCCTGTAGCTGACTGACGGCCAGCCGGGCCTTTTCGCTCGCCTGTTGCAGGGTGGCGACGAGGGTGCGGGTTTCCTCGCCGTCGGGCATGGCGGCGCGGCTGGCCTGCGCCTTGTCATGCTCGCCCTGCGCGGCGCTCAGATCGGCGCGCGCTTCGTTCAGCCGTTCCTCGATCGCCTCGCGCCGGCCGACCAGTCGTTCGAGCGCAGTGGCGACCTCATCGGCGGCGCGCAGGGCGGTGCGCAGGCGCTGGTCGGCATTGGCAAGCTGCGTGCGCCCGGTGGCGAGGGCCTGCGCGGCGTCGCGTTCGCATATGGACGCGGCGTCCTGTGCGGTGCGGGCGCCTTCGACTTCGGCCTCTGCCGCGGGCCGGGCGGCGGCGATGGCCTCCAGGCGGTTGAGACGGATCAGCCGTTCGGCCGCGGCAGCGCCACCTTCGAGCGCGACATAACCGTCCCAGCGGCGGAGTTGACCGTCCCTTGTCACGAGCCGCTGGCCCACGGCGAGGGCCTGGCCGTCATCCTTGTCCGCCACCGCGACCTGCGCCAAACGCCGATCCAGTTCGGCCGGAGCGGTGACATGGGCGGACAGTGGGGTGCAGCCGATGGGCAGCGCGGGGTCGTTATCCAGCGGCAAGGCGCCTGCCCAGCGGCGCTTGCCCTCCGCGGCGATCGGCGCTTCCAGATCATCGCCCAGGGCAGCGGCCAGCGCTCGTTCATAGCCGGGCGCGGCCTTCAACTGGTCGAGCGCCCGGCTGCGGTTGCCGGTGCCGCTGTCGACCGCGCGCTTGAGGGCGGCGGCTTCGCTGTCCAGCGCGGCCAGCCCGGCGCGGGCGGAGGCCAGCGCGGCTTCGGCGTTGGCGCGGGCTTCGGCGGCTTCGGCACGGATGTTTTCGGCGGAGCGGATCGCGGCTTCGGCCGCGTCGCGGTCGACGCTCGCCTGTTGCTGCGCGGTCAGCGCTTCGGTGCGCCTGGCTTCGAGCGGAGCGGCGTCGGGCAAGGCGGCGGCTTCGGCTTCCAGGCGTTGGGTTTCTCGGGCGGCACGGTCTAGACGGCTTTGCGCGGCGGCCAGCGCGGCTTCGGCCACGCGCAACTCGGCCTGCTCGCCCGCCTGCCTGGCCATGGCCTTGGCAAGGTCGAGTTCGGCGTCCCGGGCCGCACCCTCGGCACGGGCGATGCGGCCCGCGAAATCGGGACGCATGGCTTCGGTTTCGGCGATGCGGTTTTTCAGCGCGGCGATTTCGTCGGTCAGGCGGGCAATCGCCTCCGCCGCGTCATTGGCGAGCGTGCCTTCGCGCTCCCGGTCTTCCTCCAGCCGGTCGGCCTGCTGCGCCAGATCATGCAGGCGGCGCACCACTCCGTCGCGCTCGGTACGCAACACGGCAAGCCTGTGTCCCGCCTCGCTGGCGGCGTCGCGGGCGGCCTGGGCGGCGGCGCGTTTCTGCGCAAGCGTCTCGACGGCGGCGTTGGCATGGACGGCGGCGGCTTGCTGCGCTTCCTGCGCCGCGATCACGGCGCTTTCGGCCTGCCTGGCCTCTGCGCGCGCGGCCTCGGCAGCGGCGGCGGCCTCGCGCCAGCGCGCGAAGATCACCCGCGCCTCGGCGATGCGAATCTGCTCGGACAGGCGGATATAGCGTTCCGCCGCCTTGGCCTGGCGGCGCAGGCTGCTGGCGCGCGCGTCCATGTCCGACAGGATCTCGTCCAGCCGCATCAGGTTCGCCTCGGCGGCGCGCAGCTTCTGCTCGGCATCCTTGCGGCGGACGTGAAGGCCGGAAATGCCCGCTGCCTCTTCGAGCATGGCGCGGCGTTCCTGCGGGCGGGCGGCGATGACGGCGGCGATGCGACCCTGGCTGACCAGCGCTGGACTATGCGGCCCGGTGGCGGCATCCGCGAAGATCAACGATACGTCCTTGGCCCGCACGTCGCGGCCATTGGCCCTGTAGGCACTGCCCGCGCCGCGCTCGATCCGGCGGGTGACTTCCAGCTCGCCGTCGGTGCCGACCTCGACCGCGTTGAACAGTTCGCCCTGTTCCTGGATGGTCAGCAGCGAGACTTCGGCGAAATCCCTCTGGGGCCGCGTGGATGTGCCCGCGAAGATCACATCCTCCATGCCGCCGCCGCGCATCGACTTGGCGCTGGATTCGCCCATGACCCAGCGTATCGCCTCCAGCAGGTTCGACTTGCCGCAGCCGTTCGGCCCGACAATGCCGGTCAGGCCGGGTTCGATGCGCAGCTCCGTCTGGTCGACGAAGCTCTTGAAGCCGGAAAGCTTGAGGCGCTTTATCTGCATGGGAAAGAGCCCCGTGCGTCGGCAAGGGGCCGGTCAGGGCAGCGCAAAGCCGCCCCGCCTTCCGCGGGAAGCCGGATCGATGATGTCAGCCCCCTTTGCTCCAATCCCGATCCCTGACCTTTAGAGTCCCGCCTGCTTGAGCTTGGGTTTCAGCGCCGACCAGGCGGCGGTGTTCTCGACCATCACGCCGTTCAGGATGAAGGTCGGCGTGCCTTCGATCTTGTACTGCTGATTGGCGGCTTCCACCCCCTTGGCCAGCTTCTCGGCAGCGGCGGTGTCGGCCAGGCACTGTTTCGCCTGATCCTCCGAAATGCCGCGCTGCTTGGCGAAGTCGATCAGGCCGACGGCCGCGGCCAACTGGCCGAAGCGCTGCGCCGGAGGCGCGCTCATCAGCGCCTGGTACCGGGCGTCGCCCAGGGCCTGGGCCTTTTCGAACATCGCGTTCTGGTTGGTGAAGAATTGTTCCGACAGCGGATAATAGATATCCTTGCCGCCGCAGCGCGCCAGCAGCGCGGTCGAGATGTCGATCGGATCGCGCACATAGTTGCGATATTCGTAGCTCATCTTGCCGGTGTCGACCATCTGCCTGATCTCCTCCGACGCTTCGGCGGAGAAATCGCGGCAGTGCGAGCAGGTGTAGCTGCCATATTCGACCAGCTTCACCTTGGCATTGGGATTGCCCATCACGAACTGCCCCTCGGGGGTCGTGTTGAAGGTGGTGGACCAGCTCGTGCCCGCGGGTGCGGCGACGGCGGCGATCGGGTCGCCGGTGGGCTGGCTGTTGCCGCTGTCGCTCTTGCCGCAGGAGGCGAGCGTCAGGGAAAGGGCGATAAGGGCAAGTCCGGACAGGGCTTTCACGTGTCTTTGGCTCCGTTGTCGGGCGAGAATGGGGATGGTTTAGATTACTGGGAGACGTCGGGCAATGCGGCCTGAACATGGGTCCAGTCCGAACCGCGGATCAACGTCCCGTTCAGGGTGAAGCCGGGCGTGCCGGAAATCTGCACCTTGTTCCAAGCCTCGTCGGTCATGGCCAGCACCTGCTTCATCGCGTTGGGGTCGTTGATGCAGGCGTCGAGCTGGGCCGGCTTGTATCCGCGCTTGGCCATGAAGGCGTAGAGACCCGTCTTCTGCCCGATATCGCGCAGCGCCGCCTTCTGCTCGGTCGGCTTGGCCCCGTCCTTGTCATAGGCGACGACCTTCTCCATCCAGCCTTCCTGATTGGCGAACAGCGCCTCGTGATTGCCGAAGAAGCGTTTGGGGCCACCGCAGCGGGCGAGCAGGGCGACGGTCAGGTCATATTTGTCGCGTACGGCGTTGCGCACCTCGACGCTGACTTTGCCGGTCCGCACATAATTGGCCTTGAGCGGCGCGCTCGCCTCGCCCACGAAATGCGCGCAATGGGGGCAGGTATAGCTGATATATTCGACCAGCTTGTTCGGCGCGGCGGGATTGCCCAGCACATGGCCGCCGGTCGGGGACAATGTCACCTGGGCCACCCAATCGGGCGCCGGGGCAGCGGCTGGGGCGCTCGCCGGAAGGGCGAGCAGGGCAAGCAGAAGCAGACGGATTGCGGTCATGCGATGGTCCAATGAAGCGCCGCCCCTGCGCGGCGGCGGGAAATTTCAGCTGATCTTGGGCAAACCGGATGAATTGGCAAGCCCCTGCGCAAGCGATTCCAGTACCGCGCGCAATTCCGGATCGCCGATATCCCGCAGCGAATCGCCCAGCTCCAGCGGAATCGGTTTCAGGTTGCGCGGCGGCGGGCGGCGCTCGGGTTCGGCCTGGCTCACCATGCCCTGCTTCATCGCCACCTTGGCGACGGCGGCATAGCCGAAGAAGCGGTTCACCCGGTCGACGATGTCGGGCAACACATGCTGGATCATCGGCGCATGGCCGCTCATCACGGTGAGTTGCAGCGTGCCGCCCGCTTTCTTGCCGGCCGGGAAGCGGATCGATTCGGGTTCACTGATCGCCGCATAATGGGCGCCGACGATTTCCGCCCAGCGCGTGACGATGCTCGATTGCACGAAGCCGAATTTGCGGAAGGCCGCGGCGCCGATGGCCGGCATCAGGTCCGCGATCTGGCGCGGCGCGCCGATGCGCGGGCGGTCCTCCGCTGGCGCCTTGCGGCTTTTCATTTTGGGTGTTGCGGGGCGTTCCGTCATCGCCGTCATCATGGCATAGGGCCACCATGCGCGTCGAGGATAACATCAAGAAAATAGCGGCAGACCTGCTCGCTTATTACGACGTCCATGCGCGAAAGCTGCCCTGGCGCGCGCCGCCGGGCGCCAATGCCGCCGACCCCTATCGCATATGGCTGTCGGAGGTCATGCTCCAGCAGACGACCGTGGCGGCGGTAGGCCCCTATTTCGCGAAGTTCACGAAGCGCTGGCCCGATGTGGCGGCTCTGGCCGCGGAGGAGGATGCGGAGGTCATGGCCGCCTGGGCCGGCCTTGGCTATTATGCCCGCGCCCGCAATCTGCTGGCCTGCGCGCGGGCCGTGGCGGATGCGCATGGCGGGACCTTCCCCGATACGGAGGAAGGACTGCGCGCCTTGCCGGGGGTGGGCGCCTATACTGCGGCGGCGGTGGCGGCGATCGCCTTCGGGCGCCGCGCCGTGGTGGTCGACGCCAATGTCGAGCGGGTGGTGGCGCGGCTCTTTGCCATTGCCACGCCCTTGCCCGCGGCGCGCCCGGAAATCCGGGCGGCGACCGACGTCATCACGCCCGATCTGCGCGCCGGGGACTTCGCGCAGGCAATGATGGATCTGGGCGCGACCATCTGCACGGCGCGCAATCCGGCCTGCGGCATCTGCCCCTTGCGGGACGATTGCGCGGCCGTCCTGACCGCCAACCCTGCCGCTTTCCCGATCAAGGCCGCGAAAAAGGCCAGGCCCCACCGCCTGGGCCATGGCTGGTGGATCGAACGGCCCGACGGCCATGTCTGGCTGGTGCGGCGGCCGGACAAGGGGATGCTGGGCGGCATGCGGGCGCTGCCCTCCTCCGAATGGAACGACGCGCCCGATGCGACACCGCCCCTGGTCGCGCGCTGGCGACGCGTCGCGGAACCGGTGGCCCATGTTTTTACGCATTTCTCCCTCGCATTGACGGTGCATCATGCCCATGTCGGGCAGGATGCGATGCCGCCCGGCGATGGCGAATGGTGGCCGGTGGCCGAGATCGGAAGGGCCGGCCTGCCGACCCTGTTCGCCCGCGCGGCCGAAGCCGCGATGAAGGAGGGAAAGAAAGATGCACGGCTCTAACGCCCCCGAAACACAGCTTTTGGGTTATGCCGGGGGGCGGCTGGACCGGGTCGACCATATCCGCACCAATTCCGATCTGCTGGCGCAGGCCTTTGCCTCGCCGCTCGCCCGGCGGGTCGTGCTGGAGGGGCTGGAGCCGGTCGTGGAGGGCGGTCATCTGGCGATGGAACCCCTGCCTGCCGATGCCTGGATCGAGCATCATGTGCTGCTGGGCGTGGATGAGGGGCAACGGCCCATCTTCGCGGAACTGCTGGCGGATACCCCGGACAATGTGATGCCCTCGGCACGCAGCCGTTCGCTGGTGAGCGAGGTGCCGGGGCATGAGGCCGCTCTCTACGGCACGGCGCGCAGCCTGCTGTCCTGGCATGCGCGGCATCGCTTCTGCTCCGTCTGCGGGCAACGCAGCGCCCCGGCCAAGGCGGGCTGGTCGCGCCGCTGCGGCTCGTGCGAGGCGGAACATTTCCCCCGCGTCGATCCGGTGGTCATCATGCTGGCCGAGCATCGCGGACGGGTGCTGCTGGGCCGCCAGCATGGCTGGCCGCAGGGGCGCTATTCCGCGCTCGCCGGCTTCGTCGAGCCGGGCGAGACGCTGGAGGAGGCCGTGGCGCGGGAGATCAAGGAAGAGGCGGGCGTCGCCGTCCATTCGGTCCGCTACGTCATGAGCCAACCCTGGCCTTTCCCTTCGTCGCTGATGATCGCGTGCACGGCGCTGGCCGACGACGATGCGCTCAAGATCGACGAGACCGAGATCGAACATGCCTTCTGGTGCGATGCCGAAGGGGTGCGCGCGGCGATGGACGAGGAGGAAGGCGCGCCTTTCCTCGCCCCGCCGCCATTGGCCGTCGCCTGGCATCTGCTGCGTCATTGGCTGGATGGGCAGGTTGCGGGCCGCACCCCAAGCGCGTAAGGCCGCATGCTCCTGCCCCCTAGAGGAATCCGATAGACCCATGCTCAGCCTCGAAGAAGCCCAGTCTCGCGCGGTGGATCTGGTCGCGGCGGCGCGCCGGGCGGGGGCGGATGCGGCGGATGCCATCTATGCCTGCAACGCCTCGACCAATGTGTCGGTGCGCCTCGGCGCGCTGGAGGATGTGGAGCGATCCGAGGGGGAGGAGATCGGCCTGCGCGTCTTCGTCGGCCAGCGTTCGGCCAGCATCTCCGCCTCGGACATGAATCCCGCGACGCTGGCGACGCTGGTGGACCGCTGCATCGCCATGGCGCGGGAGGCGCCGGAGGACCCCTATGCGGGTCTGGCACCGGAGGACCGGCTGTTGCGCAGGAAGCTGCCCGCGCTCGACCTGACCGATCCCTTCGAACCGGAGCCGGCGGACCTGCGGGAGCGCGCCATGATCGCGGAGGAGGCCGCGCGCGCGGTGCAGGGTGTGACCAATAGCGAAGGCGGCGGTGCGGCGACGGGCCGCAGCCAGATGGCGCTTGCCACCAGCCATGGCTTTGCCGGGGCCTATGCCGGGACGAGCCATTCGACCTGGGTCAGCGTGCTGGCCGGAACCGGCGCCGACATGCAGCGCGACCATGCCAGTCATAGCGTCCGCCACATCGCGGATCTGGATGACGCCGAAACGGTCGGCACCCGTGCCGGACACCGGGCGGTGGCGCGGCTCCATCCGGTGAAGGTGGAAAGCGGCGTCATGCCGGTGATCTTCGACCCGCGCATCGGCGCCAGCCTGGTCGGACATCTGATCGGCGGCATGGTCGGCCCGGCGATCGCGCGCCGGTCGAGCTTCCTGCTGGAGTCGCTGGGTGAAAAGCTGTTCAACGCCCCCATCACCATCATCGACGATCCGCTGCGCCCGCGCGGACTGCGCTCGCGACCCTTTGACGGGGAAGGGCTGCCGGTCGAACGCCGGGCGCTGATCGACGCGGGCGTGCTCACCGGCTGGCTGATGGACAGCGCCTCGGCGCGGCAGCTCGGCCTCGAACCCACGGGCCACGCGAGCCGGGGCGGCAGCGGCGCGCCGGGCGCGGGCGTCACCAACGTCCATATGGAACCGGGCACGCTTTCCCCCGGCGAACTGATGGCGGACGTGAAGCGCGGTCTCTATGTCACCGAACTGATCGGCATGGGCGTCAATGGCGTCACCGGCGATTACAGCCGGGGCGCCGCGGGCTTCCTCATCGAAAATGGCGCGGTGGCGCAGGCGGTGTCGGAAATCACCATCGCCGGCAATCTGAAGGATATGTTCCGCGCATTGGTGCCGGCCAATGATCTTCTCTTCCGCTACGGCATGAACGTGCCGACCCTGCGCATCGACGGGATGACCATTGCCGGCGGCTGAGTTTCCCCTGCGCGATCTGGTGGCGGTCGTGTCGGATGCGGCCGACCGCGCCCTGACTCTCTGGGCAGGCGGGGAAACGCGCGTGCGCCAGTGGGAAAAGGTGCCCGGTCACCCGGTCTGCGAGGCCGACCTGGAACTGGACGCGATGCTGCGCGATCGGCTTTATGCGCTCGATCCGTCGGCGGGTTGGCTGTCGGAGGAAACCGCCGACACCGTGCATCGCCTCGATCTGCCGCGCGTCTGGGTGGTCGATCCGATCGACGGTACGCGCGATTATCTGCGCGGCAAGCCCGGCTGGGCGGTGTCGGTGGCGCTGGTGGAACATGGCGCGGTGCGCGTGGGCATATTGGCCGCGCCCGCTCGCAACGAATTGTGGATCGCCCAGGCGGGCGCGGGGGCGACCCGCAACGGCCGGATTTTGCAGGCAGGTCCCCGCACGATGCTGCCGGGTGCCCGCGTTCCCGCCGACCAGCTTCCCCGCCACGACCGCGATCTCGTCACCGTGGACAAGCCCAACAGCATCGCGCTGCGCATGGCGATGGTCGCCGCCGACGAGGCGGATCTGGTCGCCACCGTGCGTTGGGGCAATGAATGGGATGTCGCCGCCGCCGCGCTGATCGCGCAGGAGGCTGGGGCGATCGTCACCGATGCATTGGGCGATCCCTTCTCCTTCAACCGGCCGCAACCGACCGCCTTCGGCCTGCTTTGCGCCGCGCCGGGCATTCACGGCGCTGCGGCGGAACGGCTGGCCCCGCGGGCGCGGGAGATATTGGGGCGGGGATAGTATCGTTCGATCGGTTGCCGGATTTGGTCGGTCGCGGAATGTGCCGAGCGGACCCGCTCCATCATCAAGGCGCGCAGCGCCGCAACGTTTCCGGCGGTAATGTCTCCTTCAGCCGCTGGCGGACTACCTTGGCCCAGATCCGGTATCCCGCCGGGTTCATGTGCACGCCGTCGGGCTGGTAATTGTCGCCCGTTCGCCCGTCCTTCAACAGCGGCGTGGTGATGTCGGCATAATAGGCAAGCCGCGCATGGGGGATGAGCCGCTGCGCCGCGGCGTTGAACAATTGCTGGTCCTGGAAGTTCGCCCGGCGCGTGGGGCTGGGCTTCATCGACAATATCAACACCGGCACGTCGCGCATGGTACGGTCGCGCAACTCCAGGAACCGGGCGAGGTCGCGGACCACCGTGCGAACCGCCACGCCATTGGCGATGTCGTTTTCCCCGGCATAGAGGATGATGGCGACCGGCTGTCCATCCTCTGCGCTATTGGCGAAGCGCGGCAATATGCTGGCATAGGTCGCGTCGTTGATGCCGCGATTATGCGCGATCCACGGCGCCATGTCGCGGTTGAGGTTGGTCCAGCGGTGCATGGACGAACTACCCACGAACCAGAGCGAACAGTCGCCCTGCCGCTGTTCGTCGTCCGGCAGCGTGGCGGTCGCCTCCCGATGATGCTGAAGCGCCAGCCATCCGCCGACGATCAGGCAGAAGATCAATATTGCCATCCCCATCTTGGCAACAGGCGAGGCGTCGAGGCGTTGCAGCAGCGGCGTCTTCATCGAAGGATATATGTAACGCCTTTTTTCCGGCTGGAAAGCAGTCTTTGGTACGCATCGTTAACGATGTGGCAACGGTTGTGACGTTATCGTTCCAATTCGGGGCGTTAGGGCAATATCGTGGCCAAGAATCCGACGATTGACTTGCTGAAAGGCGTGTTGATCCTGCTCGTCATGGGCGGGCATGTGATGGAACTGACCGGCGGCCATGACCTGGTGCTGTGGGTCGGGTCGGGTTTCCGCATGCCGATGATGGTCGGCATTTCAGGCTATCTGCTCAACATCAACCGGACGCGCAGTGATTCCGCTTCCACCCTGTTCTCGCGCTATGGCCGGCGCATGCTGCTGCCCTGGGCCTTTGCCGGCATCGTCTACATGCTGGCCGGGGGGAGGCGCTGCACTGGACCCTGCCCTTCGACCTGCTGTTCCGGCCGCCCTTCCATCTCTGGTACGTGCCCGCGCTGTTCTTCCTGATCATGTTGACGCGGCTGCTGCCTTTTTCGCCGCTGGTGCTGCTCGCCATCGGCACGCCGGTCAGCCTCGCCGTCATGTATGGTTTCGGCCTCGGTCACGGGCCGGTCGGCGACGGCCTGCTTTCGCTCGACAGCCGTTTCCTGCGCTATCCCATTTATTTCTTCTTCGGCATGCTGATGGCGGAACGACGCATTTCCATGCGCTATCTGCCGATCGCGCTGATGGTCGCCGTGCTGGGCCTCCTCTGGTGGTCCGGGCTTTACGACGGCGACAATGAACTGGCCTTCGTCCCGGCAAGGCTGCTGATGTGCCTCGGCCTCATCGCCCTGTTGCCGATGCTCTCGGCGCTGCGGCTCGAATGCGCGCCGGTCAACGCGATCGGGCGCGACAGTCTGTTCTTCTATCTCTGGCACCCGCTGATCATGGGGGGAATGATGATGACCGGCGTGGGGCCCGTGGCGACGCTGGCCCTGTCGATCCTGCTGCTGGCCTTCGCCAACCGGCTGACGGCGCGCGGGACGCTGCTGCCGCTTCTGTTCGGCAGCGTGCCGGAACGGCAGAGCGCTCCGCCTGCGCTGCCCGCCGCGCCGCTACCGGCCTGAGGCGTCAGATCTTGCCATATTTGGCTTCGAACCCGGCCACATCGCCGGCGGCGAGATATTTCGCCTGATCGACCCACTGGTCGCGCACGGGGCGGCCCTTGAAATTGCCCAGCTTCGCGTCGATCGCGGCGATATCCGTCTCGGTCCACCCGGCGATCTGCGCATAGCGGGTGACGCCCAGCTCGATCAGCAGCGTGTTGAGCTTGGGGCCTATGCCTTTCAGCTTCAACAGATCGTCCGCGCCATCCACCGCGCCATCCACCGCGCCATCCACCGCAGCGGTCACGGCCGGAGAGACCGGAATCGGTTCGGGTGCGGCGGCGACGGGTGGGGGGGCGGGCTCGACCGGCGCGACCGCGACCGGCTCGGCCGCAGCGGACCGGACCGGGACGACTTCGGCCGGCTCCGGCGCAGGCGCCGAAACCGCCGGAGCGACAGGATGCTTCACCTCCACAACCGGCGGTTCGGGCGTTTTGCTGCGCCCCGACAGCAGGAAGACGATGCCGATGATGACCAGCAGCGCGATCAGCAGCCAAAGGCCATAGTCCGTGAAAAATTGCATCGCTCGTCCCTCCCTGTCTGACTTTGCCCTATTTAAGGATGCTTGCACGGGCAGGGCAAGGGGATCAGCGCGCCCCTTCCTCACGCGCGACTTCCCGCCAGCCAATATCGCGGCGGCAGAAGCCGGTGGGAAAGCCGATCGCATCGACCGCGGCATAGGCCGCCTGCTGCGCGGCCTTCACCGTTTCGCCGGTCGCCGTGACGTTCAGCACGCGCCCGCCATTCGCAACGATCGCCCCGTCCCTGTCCGCAGTCCCCGCGTGGAAGACCCGCGCCCCGGTGGCCTCGGCGGCGTCGATGCCGGTGATGACCCCGCCCTTTTCCGGCGTCCCCGGATAGCCGTTCGCGGCCATGACGACGGTCAACGCGGTGCGATCGGCCAACTGCACCGGCCCCTGTTCGGCTAGCCTGCCCTGCGCCACGGCAAGCAGCAATTCCACCAGATCGCCGTCGAAGCGCATCATCAGCACCTGGCATTCCGGATCGCCGAAGCGCGCATTATATTCGATCAGCTTCGGCCCCTCGGCGGTCAGCATCAGCCCCGCATAAAGCACGCCGCTATAGGGCATGCCCTCGGCGGCCAGCGTGTCGACGGTCGGGCGGACGATCTTCTCGATCACTTCCGCTTCCAGTTCGGGGGTCAGCACGCGGGCCGGGCTGTAGGCGCCCATGCCGCCCGTGTTGGGGCCGGTATCGCCGTCCCCGACACGCTTGTGATCCTGCGCAGAGCCGAAGGGCAGGATGGCGCTGCCGTCGGTCAGCGCGAAGAAGCTCGCCTCCTCCCCGACCATGAACTCTTCCAGCACCACTTCCGCGCCCGCCGCGCCGAACGCGCCGGAGAACATGTCCTCGATCGCCTCGACCGCCTGTTCGCGCGTTTCCGCGATGATGACGCCCTTGCCCGCCGCCAGGCCATCCGCCTTGATCACCACCGGCAGGCCGAAATCGTCGAGCGCGGCCAGCGCGCCATCCTTGCTGGAAAGCCGCTCATAGGCGGCGGTCGGGATATGGGCGCGCTTGCACAGGTCCTTGGTGAAACCCTTGGACCCTTCCAGTTGCGCCGCCTTCTTGCCCGGACCGAAGACCGGATAGCCCTTGACCCGCAGATTGTCGGCCAGCCCGTCGACCAGCGGCGCTTCCGGTCCGATCACCACCAGGCCGATGCTGTGGCGCAGGCAGAAATCGACGACCGCGCGATGATCCGTGGCATCCAGGTCGACCAATGTCGCATGCTGGGCTATGCCGGGATTGCCCGGCGCGGCATAAAGGGTGTTAAGGGCAGGCGATTGCGCCAGCTTCCACGCCAGCGCATGTTCGCGGCCGCCGCCGCCCAACAGAAGGATGTTCATTTCGCCCATGTCCCCGGAATATGAAGCTGGTTTCGATGTCTCGGGCCGCCTGTTAGCCGAGGAACGCGCAGGGGACAACGCGCCGCCGCTGTCGGTCAGCGAATTGTCCGCCCTGTTGAAGCGCACGGTCGAGGACCGTTTCGGCCATGTCCGCATCCGGGGCGAGATTTCCGGCTTCAAGCGGGCGGGTTCGGGCCACATCTATCTCTGCCTCAAAGACGACAATGCCGTGATCGACGGCGTGATGTGGAAGGGCGGGGCGGCGCGCCTGCCCTTCGCGCCGCAGGACGGGGTGGAGGTGATCGCCACCGGCAAGCTCACCACCTATCCCGGCCGCTCCAAATATCAGATCGTGATCGATCGGATGGAACTGGCGGGCGAAGGCGCGCTGATGGCGCTGCTGGAAAAGCTCAAGCAGAAGCTGGCGGCAGAAGGCCTGTTCGAGGCGACACGCAAGCGCCGCCTGCCTTTCATGCCGCGCGTCATCGGCGTCGTGACCTCGCCCACCGGCGCGGTCATCCGGGACATTCTCCACCGTCTCGAGGACCGCTGCCCGACGCAGGTGCTGCTCTGGCCGGTACTGGTGCAGGGGCAGGGCGCGGCGGAACAGGTGGCGCGGGCCGTGCGAGGTTTCAGCGCGATGCAGCTCGGCGGTCCCTTGCCCCGGCCCGACCTGGTGATCGTCGCGCGCGGCGGCGGCTCGATCGAGGATCTGTGGAGCTTCAACGAGGAAATCGTCGTCCGCGCGGTGGCCGAATGCTCGATCCCGATCATCTCCGCCGTGGGGCATGAAACCGACACGACGCTGTGCGACTATGCCGCCGACATGCGCGCGCCAACACCGACCGCCGCCGCTGAAATGGCGGTGCCCGTGCGGGCCGAATTGCTGGCCATGCTGACCGAGCAGGGCCTCCGCATCGATCGGGCGGTGCGGCGTGGCGCCGCGCAGGCCCGCGAGCGGCTGGACATGCAGATGCGGCTGATGCCCACGCCCGACACGCTGCTCGCGCCCCAGCGCCAGCGGCTGGACCAGCTTTCCGACGGCCTCGCCAGCGGCCTGCGCCACCGCGTCGCCGATGCCCGCGCCCATCTGGGGCAGGCGGGCGGCGCCCTGCGTCCCGCGCTGCTGCGCCAATATGTCAGCCGCGCGGCAGAGCGTGTCGCCCGCCTGCAACTGCGCCCCGACTATCTGGCGCGCGTCTACCAGGACCGCGCGACCGCCTTCGACCGCGTCTCGCGCCTGTTCACCTCGGTCGATCCGGATCTGCCGTTGGCCCGCGGGTTCGCGCGGGTGATGGCGGGCGACCGGCTGGTCAGATCGGTGGCGGATGCGCAGGCGGCGGGTGCCGTCAGCCTGCACTTCCGCGACGGCGCTGTCGGCGCGACGATCGAAGGCGGCACGCCTCTTGAGAAGCCGCCCGTCGAGGCTATATCGTCTCCATCCCGCCCTCCGCGCAAATCGCGCGAAGGGCAGGAAAGCGGACAGCAGGACCTGTTCTCCTGATGCCGTCGCCGCACAAGAAAGGCCGAGTGATCCCATGCTGATGTCCAACCGCGATCGCCCGGCCCGGCTGCATTATATGGCTTACAGCTTCCGCGTGCTCCAGACCGGCGACCATGTCGTCTGCGCCGTCAGCGGGCGGAAGATCCCGCTGGACGATCTGCGCTACTGGAGCATCGCCCGGCAGGAACCCTATGCCAGCGCCGAAATCTCCGCCCAGGCCGAACTGAAGGCGCGCGGCCTTTAAATGAGGAACCGGATCGCCGCCGTTGCGCTGGCGCTGGCCGGCGCGACGGCTGCGTCGTCGGCAGCCCCTTCGGCCAGCCCTCCTTCCGCCACCCGCATCGCCCTCACCGGCACGCCGATCCAGGGCGGCACGCTGATCGGCACCGTGCCGTCGGGAACCGTCGACCTCCGCTTCGACGGCCAGCCGGTGCCGGTCGACGCCGACGGCCGCTTCCTCGTCGCCTTCGACCGCGATGCCGCACCGCAGGCCAGCCTGTCCGCGCGCCTGGCCGATGGCCGCACGCTCGACCAGGCGCTGACCGTAGCGCCGCGCGCCTGGCGGATCGAGCGTGTCGACGTTCCACTGCGTCCAACGAAGAACAGCGAGGCCTTTCTCGCCCTCCGCAAGCCCGAACTGGAACAGATCGCCGCCGCCCGCGCCATCGTGACCGATGCGACCGGCTGGCGCCAGCGCTTCATCTGGCCGCGCACCGGCCGCATCTCGGGCCTGTTCGGATCGCAGCGCATCTATCAGGGGCAGCCGGGCGCCTATCATGGCGGCGTCGACGTCGCGGGTGCCCCGGGCGATCCTGTCGTCGCCCCGGCCGACGGCG
The DNA here is from genome assembly GCF_002795205.1 of Sphingobium sp. LB126. Taxonomy (NCBI): domain Bacteria; kingdom Pseudomonadati; phylum Pseudomonadota; class Alphaproteobacteria; order Sphingomonadales; family Sphingobiaceae; genus Sphingobium; species Sphingobium sp. LB126. The sequence continues at coordinate 1,454,880 of NZ_NETV01000001.1, read as the reverse complement.
TGGTGATACTGGCCGCCGGCCACCCCTTCACGCTGGAGGGCAATCTGCTGATGATCGACCATGGCCATGGCCTCAACAGCGCCTTCCTGCACCTCTCGCGGATCGACGTGATTCTCGGCCAACATGTGCTTCAGGGACAGCGCATCGGTGCGGTCGGCGCGACCGGCCGGGCCACCGGACCCCATCTCCATTGGGGGATGAAGTGGAACGATGTGCGCATCGACCCGCTTCTGCTCGCTGGGCCCATGCCCGGAAATTGAAGCAATATTTCACGGAACTATAATTTTCTTTGTTCGTTTACGCGCGTCGCATGCAAAAGTTTTTCCCGTAAACACAGGCATGCAACAATGTTGTTATACGGCCGTTCAATCACCATTTGGCGCGATTGTGGCATAATTGCTACAGTTTCGATCAAATGCGATTTCCGACGCTAGAGCCTGCTTTACACTCATAAAACGACTGCTCACAGTAGCTGGTAGTACGTGTGAAGAGGGTTTGCTGTCGGGCTCCTTTCGCTCTCTTCACGCGTCAAAAAAGCACGCGGGGCAATCCGCGAGCCTCCAGAGCAAGGGACTGGATAGTGAAGACCATAACCAAGATCGGGCTGCGCGGTGGCGCGGCTCTTCAGGCGTTGACTCTCGTCGGCGCCGGCCTCGCGGCCTTCTCCGCACCCGCTTTCGCCCAGGCGCCTCAATCTGCTCAGACCGCTGATGACAGCGCGCCGGCAGACACCATCATTGTCACAGGCTCGATCACGCGCAATCCGGCGGCCGCCACGGCGTCGCCGGTGGTGTCGATCACCGCCGACGATCTTCAGAAGCGCGGCATTCCCACCGCGACCGAATATCTTCAGACGTTGACCGCCAACAATGCGGGCACCATCCCCCCGAGCTGGTCGGCCTTCGGCTTCACGACCGGCGCAAGCGCGCCTTCGCTGCGCGGTTTCAACAACTCCTACACGCTCGTCCTGTTCGACGGCATGCGCACGGCCGTTTATCCGCTGGCCGACGATACGCAGCGCAACATCGTCGACATCAACACGATTCCGAACTCCATCATCGGCAACATCGACACGCTGCTCGACGGCGCCTCGGCGACCTACGGTTCCGACGCGATCGCCGGTGTGGTCAACGTGATCACCAAGCGCGAGATCAAGGGCCTGCACCTCAATGGCTCGATGGGCATCTCGCAACGCGGCGACGCGGGTGAGCAGCGCATCAGCGGCAGCTACGGTTATGGTGATATCGACGAAGATGGCTTCAACGTCTACGTCAGCGCCGAATATCAGCATAATGACTCGCTCTACTCGAACCAGCGCGGCTACCCGTTCAACACCGCCGATCTGAGCCGCATCTGCGGCACTGCGGAGCAGGGCTGCCTGACCAACGCGATCCGCAACGGCATCCAATATGACGGCAGCTACCTCGGCTTCCAGGGCACGCAGGCTAACGCGGTGCGACCATTCGATCCGAACAATCTGACCACGCCGCTTGACGCTCGCTATCAATATCTGAACGGCTGTAACGGCCTGGGTTCCATCACCCTGACTCCCGGCCAGCTCACGTCGACGGCGCCCGCCAATGGCGTAGTCTGCCAGGAAGACACCGTCGTCGGCAAATATCAGATGTACAATGCGGAGATCACCCGCCGGGGCGGTACGCTACGCGCGACGAAGGCTTTCGGTGACTCGGAAGTCTTCGCGATGTTCAACTATTACAACACGACGACCTTCAATGAAGGTTCGCCGCGCGGTTGGGCCACTTCCACGGCGGCAGGCGGCCGCCGCGTGACGGTAAGCCGCATCTTCCTGCCAGCTTATGTCTGTCCGCAGGGGACGGCGGTGGTCGGCGCCAACCCGGCAACCGGCAATATCAGCGGCGACCTGGTGGCGTCCGGCTGCAACGCCGGTAACGGCGTTCTCAACCCGAACAATCCGTTCGCGGCTTCCGGCAACGTCGCCCAACTGCTGGGCGTGCCCGATCGTGGTATCCAGACCTTGACCAATTCGAAGGTCTATCGTGCTGCACTTGGTGCCCACGGTACCTTCGGCGAGGGCTGGGAATATAATCTCGGCGTAACGGCGTCGAAGGTGAATCTGGATGTCACCAATCGCAACTACATCTACCTGCAGGGTTTGATGAATGCGATTGCGCAGGGAACCTACAATTTCGTCAATCCGGCGGCGAACAGCCAGGCTGCGATCGACCAGGTGTTCCCGGAACAGCACAAGACTTCCACCTCGAAGCTGTTCCAGATTCAGGGATCGCTCGCCAAGGATGTCTTCGAACTGCCAGGCGGCATGCTGAACGTCGCGGTGGGCGGACAGTTCCGTCATGAAGCGCTGAACAATCCGAGTTCGAACCCCGCGGACGACGCGAACCCCTACGCGCGCTATTATACGATCAATGCCGTGGCGGTTCAGGGCAAACGCGACATCTGGTCGGCTTCTTATCAGATCGCGGCGCCGATCCTCGATTCGGTGCGCGTGAAGGCGTCGGGTTCCTATGAGCATTATTCGACTGGACAGAAGGCTTTCTCGCCCAAGTTCGAAGCCGAATTCACGCCGATCAAGGAACTGAAGCTGCGCGGCACCTGGTCGCGGGGCTTCCGTGCGCCGAACTTCAACGAATCGTTCCAGTTGCCGGGCACCGGCTATACCGCTGCCACGATCGTCTGCTCGCAGCCGACCTATGCGGCGTTCTGCGCCGCGCACGCCAGCAACCCCACCTATTACACGGGTGGCTATTCCCCGGGCCTCACATCGTCGGGTAACCCCGACCTGAAGCCGGAGAAGTCGACGGCCTATACGCTGGGTGCGGTGTTCCAGCCGCGCTCGAACATGACCTTCACGGTCGATTACTGGCGGACCAAGATCAAGAATCTGATCGTTCCGGCCTCGGCCTCGGCCGAGATTTACGAGCAATATTATACCAATAATGGCGTCGTGAATATTCCGGGCATCAACGTGATCCCGGGTGCAGCCGACCCGCAGAACCCGAACGCACTGCCGCTGCTGGGCTTCATCGAAGCGCCGTTCCGCAATGCGAACGCTTTCCTGGGTGAAGGCATCGATCTGTCGGCCGACGTCAAGCTGCCGATCAGCAACACCGTCACGCTGCGCAGCGTCGCCAATGCATCCTACCTGATGAAGCTCCAGCAGGAGAATGACGACGGTACGGTGTGGCGCGCTGACGGCACGCTCGGTCCCTGCGGTTGGACGTCCTGCTCGGGTGCGCCGAAATGGCGTGTGACCTGGCAGAACACGCTGGACTTCAACGACAAGTTCAGCTTCACGCTGACGGCCAGCTACACCGCCGGCTATTCGCCGACGGCGGCTGACTCCGGTGGCACCTACAAGGACTGCGCACAGAGCGCCGCGGATGGCCAGCTCATCGTTTACGACAATGGCGATCCGGTGCAGTGCCATGTCAAGGCGACGTTCAACCTTGACGCCCATACCGAGGTCAAGGTTGCCGACAGGTTCACCCTGTACGCGGACATGCTCAACGTCCTGAACGATCGGCCGCCGCTTGACGTGAACGCAGGCTACGCCATCTATCAGTTCAACCCCGCCTGGGCGGACCGTCTGTTCATCGGTCGGTATTTCCGCGTCGGCGCGAAGGTCGATTTCTAAATCGACCTGACCTGGAAATGATGAGGGCGGCTTCCCGATGGAAGCCGCCCTTTTTCATATCCGGAGGGACGTTCCTGAACGTTAGCCAATACCCAACTTCAACGCCCCATCCCCTTCATCGACCCGCACCGTCGACCCGTCCGGCACCTCGCCGCGCAGGATCAGATCGGCCAGCGGGTCCTGCAAATAACGTTGCACAGCCCGCTTCAACGGCCGCGCACCATAGACCGGATCGTACCCGACCCGTCCCAGCCAGGCCCGCGCCCCATCCGTCAGGTCCAGCGTCACCTTGCGGTCCTTCAACAGCTTGCCGATCCGCGCCACCTGAATGTCGACGATCGGCGCCATATGGGCGGCACCCAGCCGATGGAACAGGATCACCTCATCCAGCCGGTTCAGGAATTCCGGCCGGAAATGCGCCCGGACGATGTCCATCACCTGATCCTCGACCTTCTCCACCGGCTCGTCGTCGGCGAGGGAGGCGATGAACTGGCTGCCCAGATTGGACGTCAGCACGATGATCGTGTTGGTGAAGTCCACCGTGCGGCCCTGTCCATCGGTCAGGCGGCCATCGTCCAGCACCTGCAACAGCACGTTGAACACGTCGCCATGCGCCTTTTCGACCTCGTCGAACAGCACCACCTGATAAGGGCGGCGGCGGACGGCCTCGGTCAGCACGCCGCCCTCCTCATAACCGACATAGCCCGGAGGCGCGCCGATCAACCGCGCGACCGAGTGCTTCTCCATGAACTCGCTCATGTCGATGCGCACCATCGCGCTGTCGTCGTCGAACAGGAATCCCGCCAGCGCCTTGGTCAGCTCCGTCTTGCCGACGCCCGTGGGGCCGAGGAACAGGAACGACCCCAGCGGCCGGTTCGGGTCCTGCAAGCCCGCCCGCGAACGGCGCACGGCGGTCGACACGGCCTTCACCGCATCGGCCTGCCCGATGACGCGACGCCCCAGTTCGGCTTCCATGGCGAGCAGCTTCTCCCGCTCCCCCTCCATCATCTTGTCGACGGGGATGCCGGTCCAGCGGCTGACGACGGAGGCGATGTCCTCCGGCGTCACTTCCTCGCGCAGCATCGCACCCTGGGTGACGTTCTGCGCCTCTTCCAGTTTGCGCTCCAGTTCGGGGATGCGGCCATAAGCCAGCTCGCCCGCCTTGGCGAGATCACCGGCGCGCTGCGCCTGGTCCAGTTCGACGCGAGCGGCGTCCAACTGTTCCTTGAGCTTGCTCTCGCCCGCGATCTTGTCCTTCTCCGCCTGCCAGCGCTGGGTGAGTTCGGCCGACTGCTGCTCCAGATTGGCAAGGTCCTCCTCCAGCGCTGCCAGACGGTCCTGCGAAGCCTTGTCGGTCTCCTTCTTCAGCGCCTCCCGCTCGATCTTGAGCTGGATGATGCGGCGGTCGAGCGTCTCGATCTCCTCGGGCTTGGACTCCACCTCCATACGCAGCCGCGAAGCCGCTTCGTCCATCAGGTCGATGGCCTTGTCCGGCAGGAAACGGTCGGTGATGTAGCGGTTGGAAAGCGTCGCCGCGGACACGATCGCGCCGTCGGTGATCCGCACGCCATGGTGCAGCTCATATTTCTCCTTGAGCCCGCGCAGGATGGAGATGGTGTCCTCCACCGTCGGCTCGCCCACGAAGACCGGCTGGAACCGCCGCTGGAGCGCGGGGTCCTTCTCGACATATTTGCGATATTCGTCGAGCGTCGTCGCGCCGATGCAGTGCAGTTCGCCCCGCGCCAGCGCAGGCTTCAGCAGATTGCCCGCATCCATCGCACCTTCGGACTTGCCCGCGCCGATCAGCGTGTGCATCTCGTCGATGAACAGGACGACCTGTCCTTCCGCGCCCTTCACCTCGTCCAGCACGCCCTTGAGGCGCTCCTCGAACTCGCCGCGATATTTGGCGCCCGCGATCAACGACCCCATGTCGAGCGCCATCAGGGTCCGGTCCTTCAGCGTATCGGGCACGTCGCCATTGGCGATGCGCAGCGCAAGGCCCTCGGCAATGGCGGTCTTGCCAACGCCGGGGTCGCCGATCAGGACGGGGTTGTTCTTGGTCCGGCGCGCTAGAATCTGGATGGTCCGCCGGATTTCCTCGTCGCGGCCGATCACCGGATCGAGCTTGCCGTCCCGCGCCGCCTGCGTCAGGTCGCGGGCGAATTTCTTGAGCGCGTCATAGCGGTCCTCCGCCCCCGCCGTATCGGCGGTGCGCCCGCCGCGCAGGGCGTTGATCGCGGCATTGAGCCCTTCCGCCTTCACGCCCGCAGCCGCCAGCGCCTTGCCCGCCGCCGTGGTGGTGGCAAGGGTCAGCGCGAGGAGCAGCCGCTCCACGGTGACGAAGCTGTCGCCCGCCTTGCCCGCCACCTGCTCGGCGGAATCGAGCACGCGCACGGCATCATTGTCGAGGCCGGGGGTCTGCTGCGCGCCGCTGCCGGAAACGGACGGCACCTTGGCCAGCGCCGCATCGGTTTCGCGCAGCGCCACGCCAGCGTCGCCGCCCGCCGCCTTGATGAGGCCTGACGCCATGCCCTGCTGGTCCTCCAGCAGCGCCTTCAACAAATGCTCCGGGCTGATGCGCTGGTGGCTCATCCGGATCGCGACGGTCTGCGCCGACTGGAGAAAGCCCTTGGCGCGGTCAGTGAATTTTTCGAGGTTCATAACGTCCCCTTGCGAACTTGGTCCTTCGTGAAACTGGTCACGATGTAATGTTGCATAAAAGCAACACAAGGGGCGCTACGCAAATATCCCTAACCGCGTTCAATTCGCGACGAGGTTCATGGTTTCACCGCCTTGGGCACACCCGGCGCAAAGGCATCTCCGAAAAAATCGCCCTTATACCAGCGCGGTGCCTCCGGTTCGTCGGCAATCTCGCGGGCGATGGCATAGTTGACCTTGGCGAACTTGGCCGCCGCCTCCCAGTGGAAGGGCAGGCTCATCTGGTCGGAGGGCTGGTGATAGTCGGTCTTGAGGAAATGTTCGAACGCTTCCCGTCCCGGCCCGGCGAATCCGGTCATCAGGAACACCGCCGGCACCCCTTCCTGCACGAAGCGATAATGGTCGGACCGGGTGAACAGCCCCTCGGCGGGCAACGGATCGGGCGATAGCGAGACGCCCTCCGCCCTGGCGGCCTTCTCCACGATCGGGCCAAGGGTTGAATGCTCCGCGCCGAACGCCACCACATCCTGGAAATCATAGGTCAGGATCGGCATGTCCAGATTGACCACGCCGACCAGCTTCGCGCCCTGCGGCAGCACGGGATTCTTCGCCAGGAACTGCGACCCCAACAGTCCATCCTCTTCCGCCGTCACCGCCGCGAACAGGATGGAGCGCTTCGGCCGTTCCCCGCTTTGCGCAAAGGCCTTCGCCACCGCCAGCATGGTCGCCACGCCGGAGGCATTGTCCATCGCGCCATTATAGATCTTGTCCGGCCCCTGGGCGCTTTCCTTGACTCCCAGATGGTCGAGATGGGCCATCAGCAGCACATATTCCCCGGCCAGCGCCGGGTCGGATCCGGGCAGCACCGCCAGCACATTGCGGCTGGGCGCCGTCTCGACGGTGCTGGTGCGGTCGATCCGGACGCTGGGCTTGAGCGCGAAGCCCCTTGGCCGCGCACCCTTCTTCTCCGCCTGCGCGCGGATCATGGTCAGGGTCTTGCCCGACCCGGCGAGCAGCGCCTCGGCCGCCGCCCCGGTCACGGTCCCGGTGCCGCGAATGGCCGGGGTGCGGACATAGGGTTGGCCCGATGCGTCGAGCCAGCTCACTGTCGGGCTCTGCGCCCGCTCGCGCAGCTTCTCCCAGGCCGTGCGGTTGAGATAGCTGGCGGTGGGGATGGTGATCAGGCCGATCGCGCCCGCCTGCTGCGCGGCCAGTGCCTTTTCGGAGGCGAGATGCGCGCCGATCTCGCTCGGCATGCCGATCGGCGAACCGGAAAGTGCGACCGCGAACTTGCCCTTGAGATCAAGGCCCGCATAGTCGTCGATCTTCTCCCGATCGGATTTCAGGCCATATCCCACGAACACCGCCTGCGCTCCGATGCTCTGGCGTAGTTCGCGGCCGAAAGCGGCGATCGCGACGTCTTCGCCATTGGCGAAGCGCCTGTCCCCGATGGTGAGCGAAGGCGGGGACGCTTTGTCGAGCTGTGCGACGGCGAGCGTCACCGGTTGATACCAGCTATTGGGTACGGCCTGTTGCAGGCCCAATGTTTCGAACCGCGCGGCGACATAGCGCGCGGCGATGTCATAGCCGCGCGTCCCGGCATCGCGGCCTTCGAGCAGATCGTCGGCCAGGAAGCCGATATCGGCACGGATGGCTTCCCCCGTGATGGCGGGGCCGGTTTCGGCAGAGGCGAGGCTGGGGGTGGCAAGCGCAAGGGCGAGGGAGGAAGCGAAGGCGAAGGAGCGAAGGCGCATCGGGTGCGAAACCTCTCTTTTATGGTCGAATGGGGAGCCTAACGTGCCGGTTTCGCCTGTCCAGCCCATGTCTTCCCCCATATGCGTGTTGCGCGTCTAAAACGCCTCGCTATGCTGCCCGCCGATCCATTGTTCTTCATGAGGCGCTCATGACCTTTTCCCCATTTTCCTGCCGGGTAGCCCTGATGTTGGGCCTGTCCTCGCTCGCTCTCCTGCCGACCATGCCGGCGGTGGCGGCGCCGAAGGCGCCCGCGGCAACCGGCGTGGAAGCGCCCGCGCCGCTCTCCAGCCTGGTGGCGGCGGTGAACATTCCCTACGAGGAATTCACGCTGAAAAACGGCCTGCGCGTCATCGTTCACACCGACCGCAAGGCGCCGGTCGTCGGCGTATCGATCTGGTATCATGTCGGATCGCGCTTCGAACCGGCGGGCAAGACCGGGTTCGCCCATCTCTTCGAACATCTGATGTTCTATGGTTCGGAAAATGCCGACGGGCCGTTTTTCGGGCGGCTGGAGGATATCGGCGCGACCGACTGGAACGGCACGACTTGGTTCGATCGCACCAATTATTTCGAGACGGTGCCGACCGGCGCGCTCGACCGGGCGCTGTTCCTGGAATCGGACCGTATGGGCCATCTGCTGGGCGCGGTCACCCAGACCAAGCTCGATACCCAGCGCGGCGTCGTGCAGAACGAAAAGCGCATGGGCGAGAATGAGCCCTATGGCCTGGTCGAATACGCCCAGCTCGCCGCGATGCTGCCGGCGGGGCATCCCTATCGCCATTCGACCATCGGTTCGATGGCGGACCTGAACGCGGCCAGCCTGGCCGACGTGCAGACCTGGTTCAAGACGCATTACGGCCCCAATAACGCGGTGCTGGTGCTGGCGGGCGACATCGACGTGCCGACGGCGAAGGCGAAGGTGGAAAAGTGGTTCGGCAACATCCCTGCCGGCCCCGCACCCAAGGATGTGGATGCGACGGTCCCGACGCTGGGGCAGGATGTCGAAAAGGTGATGCACGACAATGTGGCGGCCACCCGGCTCTATCGCAACTGGATCGTGCCGGGCGTCAATTCCGACGATCTGACGCAACTCAATCTCGCGATGGCGGTATTTGGCGGCCTCAAATCCTCGCGGCTCGACAATATCCTCGTGCGGGACGAGAAGGTCGCCGTGGGGGTGAAGGCCAGCATCCAGCCCTTCGAGAAGCTCTCCATCGCCGAGATCACGGTCGATGTGAAGCCGGGGCAGGACCCGGTGGCCGTCGGCAAGCGGCTGGACCAGCTGCTTGCCGATTATCTCGCCAAGGGACCGAGCGCGGACGAGGTACAGCGCGCCGCGACGCAGCAGCTTTCCGGCACGATCGGCGGTCTGGAGAAGGTGGGCGGCTTCAGCGGCAAGGCGGTGACGCTGGCCGAGGGGGCGGTCTATTCCAATGATCCGGCGAAATATAAGCAGGACTTGGAGGCCGCCGCCGCCGCCACACCGCAGTCGGTGAGCGAGGCGGCGCGCAAATGGCTGTCGCGGCCGGTGTTCCGCCTGACCGTGGCGCCGGGCGAACGGTCGGCCGAGGATAATGCGCTGGCGGGCAATGCGACCCATCATCCGGCCTATTTCCGCGATCCCAAAAAGCCCGCGCCGGTCGCGGTGACCCCGCCGCCGCCCACCAAGATCGCCGAACCGGGGATCGAGCCGGTCAAGGATCTGGAATTCCCGGCCGTCGAGCATGCGACGCTCAAGAACGGCATTCCCGTCGTCTTCGCGCGCCGGGCGACGGTGCCGGTGGTGCGGGTGTCGGTGTCCTTCGATGCCGGCAATGCCGCCGACGACAAGGCGAAGCTGGGCACGGCGGGACTGACGACCGCACTGCTGGACGAAGGCACGACCACCCGCAGTTCGGTCCAGATCGCCGAGGAACAGGAACGGCTGGGCGCCTCGATCAGCGCGGGCAACGGCATGGATGCCACCAATGTGGGGCTCTATGCGCTGAAGCCCAATCTGGATGCGTCGCTGGGCCTGCTGGCCGACGTGATCCGTAATCCCGCCTTCGCGCCGACCGAGGTGGAGCGCCTGCGCGGGCAGGTGCTCACCCGCATCAAGGCGGAAAAGACCGAACCCATGCCGATCGCGCAGCGCCTGCTGCCGCCGCTGCTCTATGGTCAGGCGCATCCCTATGGCATTCCCTTCACCGGTTCCGGCACGGAAAGCGGGGTCAAGGCCGTGACGCGGGCTGATCTGGTCGCCTTCCATGACAAATGGCTGCGGCCCGACAATGCGACCATCTTCGTGACCGGCGACACCACCCTGGCCGACGTGATGCCGCTGCTCGAAAAGCGTTTCGGCGACTGGAAAGCGCCGAAGGTCGCCAAGGGCACCAAGCTGTTCCGCATGGACCGCATGATGCGGCCGTCGCGGATCATCCTGGTCGACAAGCCGCAAAGCCCGCAGTCGATGATCCTCGCCGGCCTGCTCACCAACAAGGCGGGCACCGACAATCCCGTGACTCTGATCACCGCCAATGAAGTATTGGGCGGCAGCTCGACCTCGCGCCTCATCATGGACCTGCGCGAGAGCAAGGGCTGGGCCTATTATGCCGGAACCGGGTTGCCGGGCGTCAAGGAAACGATCCCGCTGCTGGTCTATGCCCCGGTGCAGACCGACAAGACCGGCGAATCCATCGTCGCCGCGCGCAAGGATATCAGCGACTTCCTGACCGCCAAGGGCACGACCGAGGCGGAACGCAACCAGACGATCAACAGCCAGATATTGTCGCTGCCCGGCAGCTTCGAAACCTCCTCCGACCTGCTGGGCGCGATGATGCGCAACCGGATGCTGGGGCGGCCGGACGATTATTATGCCAGCCTGCCGGGCGTCTACCGCGCGATGACCGCCGCCGATCTCGACAAGGCGGCCCGGGAGGCGATCAATCCCGACCGGCTGATCTGGGTCGTCGTGGGCGACGCGAAACTCGTGAAACCACAGCTTGACGTCGTTGGCCTTCCGGTGGAAATGGGCACATTGGCCGATTGACGATTACGTAAAGGAGAAGTGCTATGGCAGCAGTGGACGGTGCCTATGATTGCGTGGCGAAGACGCCGATGGGCGACCAGAACGGTGTGTTGACCGTCATCAGTTCGGGCGACAGCTTCCATGGCACTTTTGCCGGCATGATGGGTTCGCTCGACGTGGCCGAGGGCAAGGTCGACGGCAACAAGCTGAGCTGGAAGATGAACATGACCATCCCGATGCCGATGACCCTCGAATGCGAGGCCGAGGTTAGCGGGGACAGCATCACCGGGACGATGCAGCTCGGCGCCTTCGGTGCGGCCGGTTTTTCGGGTACGCGCCGGAACTGAATGGACGGCGAAGTTTGGAAGGGCCGGGAACCGCGAAGTTCCCGGCCCTTTTTCGTGCCGTCGAAAACCGGTCTGATGCGGTCGGGATGGGAATTGGGGCGCGGATCGAAACGAATCTCTTGACCCAAGATATTAGTTAGCTATCTAAGGAAAATGTCCCCTTCGGAATTGAAACGCGCGCTGGCACATAAAATGCCCCAGGTGGCGCGTCAGTGGCGGCAGCTTGCCGATCTTGCGCTTGCCGAACTGGGCGTGTCGAACAGCGCGGGATGGTGCTTGATCTATCTCGACCGGCTGGGTCCGGATATGCGGCAGGCGGATCTGGCGGAAGAACTGGGTATCGCCCAGCCTTCGCTGGTGCGGACGCTGGACCAGTTGCAGGCCGCGGGACTTGTCGAGCGCGTGCCCAACCCGGATGATCGCCGTTCGAACCGAGTCGCCTTCACGCCGGAGGGGCAGGAACTCGTGGGACAGATCGAAGCCAGGCTGGATAATCTGCGGCGCGAGCTGCTGGACGGTGTCCCCGACGCCGCGATCGAGATTGCCGTCAACATGCTGAGCCTGCTGGAACGGCGTATGGGGGAACGGAGAGGACAGTCCTGATGGCTGGTCCGATATGAGCGCCATGATGATGCGAGCGCCGAGATGATCGCCTTTGGCGAGCGTATCGGCTGGCCCGCCGCGCTCTTTTCCCTGAAATGCTTCGCCGCGGCGATGCTGGCGCTCTTCGTCGCGCTCAGCATTGGGCTGGAGCGGCCCTATTGGGCGTTCCTCACCAGCTATATCGTGGCCCAGCCGCTTGCCGGGGCGGTGATTTCCAAGGCGGTGTTCCGCATCATCGGCACGATGGTCGGCGCGATCTTTTCGGTGGCGGTCGTCCCGCCGCTGGTCAACGCGCCGGAAATGCTGTCGCTCGCCATGGCGTTGTGGCTGGCCGTCTGCGTGTTCGTCTCCCTGCTCGACCGCACGCCGCGCTCCTATATGTTCGTGCTGGCGGGCTACAGCGCCTGCCTGATCGTCTTTCCGGACGTCGACACGCCGCAGACCATCTTCACCGTGGCCACGCTGCGCGTCCAGGAAATCACCATCGGCATATTGTGCGGCAGCCTTGTCCATGGTGTCGTTTTCCCCGGTTCCATCACCAATTTGCTGCTGGCGCGGGTGGAGGCGATGCTGCGCGACGCCGAACGCTGGTCGCATGACGCCATTGCGCTCGAACCGGTGGAAGGACTGGCGCAGGAGCGTCGTCGTCTGGCGCAGGACATTACCGAACTGCATCAGATGTCAGTGCATTTGCCCTTCGACATTTCCCGCCTCGCGCCGCGCGTCCGCACGGTGCGTGCGATGCAGGACCAGCTTTCCCTGTTGCTGCCATTGGGGGCCGCGGTGGAAGACCGGCTGGCGATGCTCAAGGCCGCGAATGACGGCATCGTGCCGCCGAAGGTCGCCGGGCTGATCGGCGATGCGCGCACCTGGATCGTGAACCCCGGCCATGAGATTGCGGCCCGCACCGTTGCGGCGGACGCCTTGATCGCGCGTTGCGCGGCCCTGGAGCCGGCGGCCCGGGCGGAAATGGGCTGGGCCGACATGATGCGTCTTAGCATGCTCGCGCGGCTGGCGGCCTTGATCGCGGCGCATCGCGATTGCCGTGATCTTTACGACCAGATGGTGACACACAGGCGCGAAGCCGTCAGCCCCCGCGTCGGCGAATTGCTGGAGGGGCGTCGCAACCGTGAACTGCACAAGGATTATGCCAGGGCGGCGCGCGGTGCCTTCGGCGCCTTCGTCACCCTCGCCCTGGGATGCGCCCTGTGGATCGGCAGCGGCTGGCGGGACGGCGGCACGGCGGTGATGCTGGCGGGCGTGTTCCTCTCGCTTTTCGCCGCGTCCGACAATCCGCTGGCGCCGCTCAAGGGCTTCATGATCGGTACCATCGCCGCTTCATTGCTGGGCGCGATCTACGGCTATGCGATCATGCCCCGGCTCGACGGATTTGCCCTGCTGGCGGCGGCCTATGCGCCGATGCTGCTGTTGCTGGGGACGATGATCGCGTCGCCGCGCTGGGCCGGCATCGCTGTGCCCACATTACTCGGGCTGGGCAGCCCGGTGCTGCTGTCGGATCGCTACAGGGATGCCTTTGCGCTTTACGCGAACGGCACCGTGGCGCAATTGGTCGGCCTCTGGTTCGCGATCATCATGACCGGGCTGTTGCAGTCGGCAGGCGTCGAAGGTGCGGTCCGGCGGACGATGCGCGCGGGTTGGAACGATATCGCCAATCGCGCCACGCTGATGACCCCGCCCGACGTGCGCGGCTGGATAAACCGGATGCTGGACCGCATTGCGTTGCTCGCGCCACGGCTGGCTGCTACGCGGTCGGACAGCGGGCGGCCGCTTTACGATGCGCTGCGCGACCTGCGAACCGGTGTCGCCATCGGTGAACTGCGGCAATTGCGGCTGGACCTGCCCGCGTGGGAAGCGGCGCCGTTGGCCGAGGTGCTGACGGGCGTGGGCATGCATTATCGCGGGCTGGATCCCCACGCCCCCCAGCCCGCGCCGCCCGCCCTGCTGGACGCCATCGACCGGGCGATCGGCGACCTCTCGCGCAATCCCAGCGGCCTGATCCGGCGGGAGGCGGTCCTCGCGCTGGTCAGCCTGCGCCGCAACCTGTTCCCCGACAGCGAAGGCTATCGGAGGGTCGCTGCATGACCGGAGAAATTGCATTGGGGGGCGTCTATGTACCGACCCTGTTGCTGCTGGCACTGGTCGCGCTGATCTTGAGCTGGGGCATAACCCGGCTGATCGGCGCCCTCGGCCTCTATCGTTTCCTTGCCTATCGGGCGGCGGTCGACCTCAGCATTTTCGTGCTGATGCTGGGTGCGCTCGCCATCCTCGTTCCCTCCCTTGGAATCCGTCTATGAACCGCCTTACCGCCATGCTGATCAGGAGTGCTGCCACCATCGTCATCGTCATTGCCGCCGTGCTGGTGGCGGTGTGGATGTGGAACCATTATGAACGCAGCCCCTGGACTCGTGACGGACGCGTGCGCGCCGATGTGGTTCGGGTGACCCCGGATATCGGCGGGCTCGTCACCTCCGTTGCGGTGCATGACAATCAGGCGGTGAAGGCGGGCGACCTGCTGTTCGTGATCGACCGGCCTCGCTATGCGCTGGCGCTGGAGCAGGCGGAGGCGCGGATCGCCAGCGCGAAGGCGACGTTGGGTCAGGCGCGGCGCGAGGCGACACGCGACGTCGCGCTGGGCGATCTGGTGGCGAAGGAAGCCCATGAGCAGAATGTCGCGCGCGTCGCGACGGCGGAGGCCGCGCTGGCCGAGGCGATGAGCGCGCGGGACGCCGCCGGGCTCAACCTCAAGCGGACCCAGGTGGTGGCGTCGGTCAACGGTGTGGTCACGAACCTGGACCTGCATCCGGGCGATTTCGTCGCGGCCGGGCAGCAGGCCATGGCGCTGGTCGACCGCGACAGCCTGCGGATCGAGGGCTATTTCGAGGAAACCAAGCTGCCGATCGTGTGCATCGGCGCACCGGTGACGGTGCGGTTGATGGGCGAGGAACAGGACCTGCACGGGCGGGTCGACAGCATCGCCTACGGCATCAATGATTCGAGCCGGAGCGACAGCGGCAACCTGCTGCCGACGGTCGAGCCGACCTTTTCCTGGGTGCGCCTGGCCCAACGCATTCCGGTACGGGTCAAGCTGACCAAGGTGCCCCCGGAGGTGAAGCTGATCGCCGGGCGCACCGCCACGGTGACGATCGAACCGGCGAGGAAGGGTGCGAAGCCGGGGGCCTGCCGCCATGCGTAAGACGATCGGGACGCCTGTGTTGGCGTTGGTTCTGGCCGCCTGTGCGACGGCGGGGCCGGACTACCGGCCACCGGAAAAGTCGGCGGCCACGGCTCCGGAGGCGCGGGGGGCTTTCCTCTCGGCTCAGGGCGCGGGCTTCAGCAATGCCGAACTGCCCGACCATTGGTGGCGGCTCTATGATGATCCCCGGCTGGATATGCTGGTCGAGCAGGCGCTGGCGGCCAATACCGACCTGCGCGTGGCCGACGCCAATCTGGCGGCGGCGGAAGCCGTGCTGCGCGAGGCGGAGGCAGGACGCACCATCGGCACGGCGGTCGGCGGCGGCGTGACGCTGGCGCGGCCTTCGGGCACGGGCGAGAGCCTGCCGGGCGTGGTCGGCTATGATCTCGGCCTCAGCGCCTCTTATCCGCTCGACCTCAACGGCCGGATCAAGCGCGCGATCGAGGCGAGCACCGCCGATCTGGAAACGGTGGTGGCGGCGCGCGACTATGTCCGCGTCGGTGTCGCAGCGGCGACGGCCCGGGCCTATGCCCAGGTCTGCGCCGCCAATTATTCGCTGACCGTCAACCGCCGGGTGGTGGCCCTACAGCGCGAGACGCTCGATGCGACGCAGCGGCTGTTCAAGGGCGGGCGCGGCACGGCTTTCGACGTCAGCCGGGCGCGGGCGGCGGTCGACGCCAGCGCGGCGAGCCTGCCCGCTTTCGAGGCGCAGCGGCAGAACGGGCTATATCTGCTGGCGACTCTGCTCGGCCGCCCGCCCGCTGATTATCCGAAAGAAGTGGAGGATTGCGCGATCCTGCCCGTGCTGCACGCGCCTCTGCCGGCGGGCGATGGCGCGGCGCTGATCCGGCGGCGCCCCGACATCAGGCAGGCGGAACGCAGCATCGCGGCCGATACGGCCCGCGTCGGCGTGGCGACGGCGGATCTCTATCCGCAGATCAGCATCGGCGGATCGTTGGGGCTTGGCGGGCCGCTCAAGAGCTTCGGGTCCGGAACCAGCTTCGGCATGAGCCTGGGGCCGCTTCTGAGCTGGAGCTTTCCGAACCGACCGGTCGTGAAGGCGCGGATCGCCCAGGCCGATGCGCAGGTGCAGGCCGATCTGGCGCATTTCGACGGAACCGTGCTGGAGGCGTTGCGGCAAACGGAGACGGCGCTGGAGATCTATCGCCGCCATGCCGAACAGGCGGCTGCACTCGACCGGGCGCGGGACAGCGCGGGCGTGTCGGCGGGGCAGGCGGGCAAGCTGTTCCGCTTCGGGCGCGGCGATTTCCTGTCCTTGCTGGATGCGCAGCGGTCGCTCGCCGGCGCGGAGGCCTCGGCGGCGGCGGCGCGGGTGCAACTGGTGCAGGATCAGATCGCCATCTTCCTCGCGCTTGGGGGCGGCTGGTCCTGAAAAGAAAAGCCCGCCGGTCCCTGGAGACCGGCGGGCGTGAAGTTGGTGCGACCCAAAAGCTTCACATGATCAATATTGGACCGTGACCGTCACCGCGCGGCGGTTCTGCGCCCAGGCCGATTCGTCGGACCCCAGGGCAGCCGGGCGTTCCTTGCCATAGCTGACGGTGGTGATGCGGGCGGCGTCTATGCCCAGCGAGGCGAGATAGTTTTTCGCGGCATTGGCGCGACGCTCGCCCAGCGCGATGTTGTAGTCGCGGGTGCCGCGCTCGTCGCAATGGCCTTCGATGGTCACGCGGACATTGGGGTTCTGCTGCAACCAGGCGGCCTGGCTTTGCAGGATCTGCTGGTCCTGCGCGTCGACATCATATTGGTCGGTGCCGAACAGGATGCGGTCAGACGAGACCGAAGCGACGAAATCTTCCTGGCTGCCCTTGACCGGGCCGGAAGGCGTGGCCGGACCCGTGGTCTGCGTGGAGGTGTCGGCGGGCGGCGGCGGCAATTCCTTCGGCGCCTTCTTGGAGCAGGCGGCAAGCGCCACAATGGCGGTAGCCACCAGCAGGGTACGGGAAAGTTTCATCGGGTTGCTCCTCAACACATGTTCTAAAGTCGTTACGTAATCGGGACGATTCGGTTCCGATACAATGTAGATCAGGGCAATAATGGACCCCAGGCCGGATCGGAACCGCTGAGCGGCGTCGGGATCCGCCGCTCGTTCACGCCGGTCAGGTCGACCTGCCACACCTGGCTGTTGCCGTCGCGGCCCGGCGTGGTGCGGAAATATTGCAGCACGCGGCCATTGGGCGACCAACTCGGCTGCTCGTCCTGCCAGCCATTGGTCAGGATGCGCTCATTGCCGCCCGTGGGCGTCATCACCGCGATCTTGAAATCGCCCGAAATCTTGGTGAAGGCGATCAGGTCGCCGCGCGGGCTCCATTCGGGCGTCGCATAGCGGCCGCCACCATGGCTGATCCGGCGCTGGCCCGATCCGTCGGCGTTCATCACATAGATTTGCTGGCTGCCCGACCGGTCGCTTTCGAATACGATCTGGCGGCCGTCGGGCGAATAGCTGCCGCCCACGTCGATGCCCGGCGCGGTCGTCAGACGCACAGGCGCGCCGCCGTCCGCCGCTACGCGATAGATATCGGTATTGCCCGCGATCGCCATGGAGAAGAGGATGTTGCGGCCATCGGGCGACCAGCGCGGTGCGAAGGTCGGGTTGCTGCTTTCCGTCACCAGCCGCTGCCGTCCGGTGCCGATGTCGTAGATATAGATGCGCACCCGGTTGTTCAGGTAGCTCACATAGACGATCGACTTGTAATCCGGCGAGAAACGCGGGGTCAGTGCGATCGACTGGCCGTTGGTGATGAAGCGGTGGTTGGCGCCATCCGAATCCATGATGGCCAGGCGCTTCGTACGGTTCCCCTTGGGGCCGCTTTCCGCGATATAGGCGATGCGGCTGTCGAAGAAGGGGCTTTCGCCCGACAGGCGCGCATAGATGGCGTCGGCGCATTTATGCGCGGCCCGGCGCCAGTCGCGCGGGGCGACGACATAGCCCTGCCGCGTCAATTCCTGCTTCAGCGCCACGTCGTAGAGATAGCAGCCGACGGTGATATCCGCTTCGCCCCCGGTCGTGCGCACGAAGCCCTGCACCAGCGCCTGATAGGCGCCCCATTTGTCATAGGCCGGGCTGGTGACTTCGGGAAAGGCGATGGTCGGGATGCCGCTGGGGCCGGAGGGATCGAACAGGCCCGACCCCTTGAGGTCGGCGGCGATAACCTCGGCGATCTTGCGCCCCAGTTCGCTCGAGGAACCGGCCGGAGTGGATACCTCGGCCTGTGCCGGAAGCGCCGGAACGACGATCTTGAGGTTGGAGGAGGATTCGTCCGTCACATCGACGCTGAGCTGCGCCAGTGAGGTGGGCGCGAACGCCAGCAGCAGCAGCGCCCCCAGCGCGGCCCCCAGTTTTCCTGTCCTGAAGGGTCGGGTCATTGCGATAGCCTCTTGTCGAAGGAGATGCGGAGGGATTTCCAGCCGTCATAGAGATCGGGTGGAAGCTTGAAGGGCGCGGCCAGGCGGATCGCCTTGACCGCGAGTTCCTGGTGCAGCGTCACCTGCGTCCGGTTGCTGGCGGTGATGCCGGTGGTGTTGACGACCTGCGGTTGCCCCGCGAGCGAGCCGTCGCGGGAAAGCTGCACGTCGACGAAGGTGCGGAGCTGCTCGATGTCCGCCCCGCTGGGCGATTTCCAATAGGGTTTGAGCTGACGGCGGATTTCCGCGTCCAGCGCGGCCTTCTGCGCCGGACCCATGGCGGCGGCGGGCGGCGGCGCGGGCTTGCGCGGCGCGTCGTCCTCCGTGTTGATGCCCTTGAGGAAATCCCTGCCGAGCAGCGAGCCTTTCGGCTTTTCGGCCTTGCCCTGGCCCGACGCGCGGGCGGGGGCGGCGGGCTGCGGCCTGGTCGCGGGCTTTTGCGATGCCTTGGCCGGAGCGGCGGCGTCGGGGCGGGGTTTTTCCGGGGCCGCTTTGGGCTTGGCGGGGGCGGGCTTTTCAGCCGCCGGTTGCGGCTTCGGTTTGGCGGCCGGCACGTCCTTCTTCGGCGGTGCGGGGGCCGCTTTGGGCGGCGCAGGCTTTGCCACCGGCTTGGGCGGCGCGGCTTTGGGCGCGGGCGGTGCCGGGGTGGGCTCGGGCCGGGGCGCCGGTTCGGGCTCAGGCGCGGGCGCCGCATCCTCGGTCGGGCCTTGGTCCGGCGCGACGCTGGGCGGCGGAGGTTGGGTCGAAACCTGCGGCGCCATGGATTTCAACGCCACCTCGTCCACCAGGCTGACGTCCATGGGCGGGGAGTTGAGTTTCAACGGATTGGGGGTGGCGAGGAAACCGGACGACAGCAGGCCGAACAGCAGGACATGTCCCGCCGTCGCCACCCCCAGGCCGATTTTCTCCGCACGATCCATAGCCAAGACCTACGGTCCCTATTCTGAACCGCGGCTTGCGCCGCCGTCTTCGGTGCCGGTGCTGACCAGCGCGACCTTGTTCAGGCCCGCCCGGTTCAGCTCACCCATGACCAGCATCACCCGGCCATAGTCCAGACCCTTGTCGGCGCGCAGGAAGATCTGCGGCGGTTCTTCCTTGCCGGCATGGGCGGACATGATCTCTGCCAGGCGGCCGGGCAGCTCGGCATCGCTGATCTGCGCATCGTCGATGAAGACGCCGCCATCACGGTCGATCGAAACCACCGTCGGCTTCTGGTCCTGGTCCAGCCCCTTGGCGCGGGTTTCGGGCAGGTTCACCGGCACACCCGTCACCAGCAGCGGCGCCGTCACCATGAAGATGATCAGCAGCACCAGCATGACGTCGACCAGCGGCGTGACATTGATGTCCGCCATGGGCGCGCGATGACGGCCCCGGCGGCTGGAGGGCGGTCCGGACATGGCCATTATAACCGCCCCTCCGTCATCCCAGCTTCCGCTGGGATCTCAGGCCGGATAGGGCTGCGCTTGAGGCACGAGATCCCAGCTTCCGCTGGGATGACGATGTTGTGGGACAACATCGTCACCGCTGCGCCTCCAGCTCCCGGCTCAGCGTCGAATAGAAACCGTCGGCAAAGCGCGTCAGCCCGGATTCCATGCGATTGATGCCATGGCTGAAGCGGTTATAGGCAATCACCGCCGGGATCGCCGCGAACAGGCCGATGGCGGTGGCGAAGAGCGCCTCGGCAATGCCCGGCGCCACGACCGCGAGCGAGCTGTTCTGCTCCGCTGCGATGCTGGTGAAGGCCCGCATGATGCCCCAAACCGTGCCGAACAGCCCGACGAACGGCGCGACCGATCCGATGGTGGCCAGGATGTTCAGCCGGTCCGACAGCCGGTCGACCTCCGCGCCGATGGTGCTGGTCATGGCGGTGGACAGGCGGTCGCGCGTTCCGTCGCGGTCGATCACCTTCTGCGCGGTCGAGCGGCGCCATTCGGTGACGCCTGCGGCCATCACCTTGGCGGCGGGGAATTCCGCCTTGCCGCGCGCTTCGTAGAAGCGGTCGATATCCTCCGCCTTCCAGAAATCCTGTTCGAAGGCGCGGCTCTGCCGGCTCGCCTTGCGCAGCGTGAAGCTGAAACCGATGATCATCGCCCAGGTCCAGATGCTGGCCAGCAGCAGGCCCAGCATCACCACCTTCACGACGATGTCGGCCTGAAGAAACAGGGCCAGCGGCGAAATGGTGGCGGCTTGCGCGGCATTGCCGACTGCAAGGCCAACGTCGGGCATCGAAAGGCTCATGGGTTGATGTCTTCCCCTCTCATCAAGCGGCTGAAAATGTCGATCCAGGGCTTTGGTTGCCGGCGCGGGCGGCCCTGGGGTGTCAGAAAGGCGACGAAAACATCGCCCTGCGTCAGTATTTCCCCATCGCGCATGACCGTCTGATGAATGGAACATGAAGCGGCGCCGACTTTCGTGACGCGGCTCACCACCATCAGGTCATCATCCAGCCGAGCGGGGCGGCGATAATGGAGCTGGAGGTCGGTGACGGCATAGACGCCCTCGCCCTCCTCCAGATTGCCGCGCTGGTCGATCCCCGCGACGCGCAGCATGTCCGACCGCGCCCGCTCCATATAGCGCAGATAATTGGCGTGGTAGACGAGGCCGGACAGATCGGTATCCTCGAAATAGACGCGCAGCGGGAAATGATGCACGGCGGCGATGAACCTTCCGGTCGCCGGCGCGGGCAGCAGGTCTGAAACGGACATGCCGGGGCTTTTAACCATCAAGCAGGCACGGCGCAAAGCCGGAAATTACGGAAAGATCAGCACTCCGCCGACCGTCCGGGGCTTTCCGTCCGCTTTCATCCGTCTGGAAGCTCTGGCGGCCTGCCTGTCATGGCGTTACGGGGACTGGCAAGACCGACAAAGGCCGATTCAGTGCAGAAAGGTTCGAGGAATGACAGATATCCGAACGGTGGGAGTGATCGGCGCAGGCCAGATGGGCGCGGGCATCGCGCAGGTGGCGGCGCAGGCAGGCTATGAGGTGATCCTGTCCGACGTCGACCTGCCGCGCGCGCAAAAGGGCCGCGACGGCATCATCCGCCTGCTGGCCAAGGCGGTGGAAAAGGGCAAGCTGGCACAGGTCGACGCCGACGCCGCCATCGCCCGGATCACGCCGGTGGGCGAAGTCGCGCCGCTGGCCGCCTGCCAGTTGGTGATCGAAGCCGCGACCGAGCGGGAAGAGATCAAGCGCGCCATTTTCGCCAATGTCGGCGCCTTGCTGGGGCAGGACGCGATCCTGGCGTCGAACACCTCCTCCATCCCGATCACTCGGCTGGCGCAGGCGGCGCCCGATGCCAGCCGCTTCGTGGGCGTGCATTTCTTCAATCCGGTGCCGGTGATGGCGCTGGTCGAGGTCATTCGCGGCCTCGCCACCAGCGCGGAAACGGTGAGCGCGGTCGAAGCCTTCGCCGCCAGCCTCGGCAAGCAGGTGGTGCATGCCTTCGACGCGCCGGGCTTCGTGGTGAACCGTATCCTGCTGCCGATGCTCAACGAGGCGATCTTCGCCCTGGGTGAGGGCGTGGGCAGCGTCGTCGACATCGACAAGGGCGTGATGCTGGGCCTCAACCATCCCATGGGCCCGTTGACCCTGGCGGATTTCGTGGGTCTCGATACCTGCCTGGAAATCTGCAAGGTGCTTCAGGGGACGACCGGCGATCCGAAATATCGCCCCGCGCCGCTGCTGGTCAAATATGTCGAGGCGGGCTGGCTGGGCCGCAAGACCGGCAAGGGCTTCTACGACTATTCGGGCGCGGAGCCGGTTCCGACGCGATAGGAGGGGAGACGCTCTCCCTCTGGTCGTCGCCCCGGATCAAATCCGGGGTGACGGAGGTGGGATGGGATCGGCGCCTTACCCCGCACTCAATCCATGCTTCTTCATGCAGTGGCGAAGCTGGTCATAGCTTAGCCCCAATCCCTTGGCGGTTGCGCGCTGGTTGTAGCGATAGCGCTCCAGCGCGGCCCGCACGATCGCCGCCTCATGCGCGTCGACGGCGGATTTGAGGTCGCTGATGATCTCGAAACTGATGGCGGGCGCAGCGGCGGGTGGCGCGCTTGCCATTCCTGCGACAGGCGCGGTCGCCATCAACGGCCTGGGTTTCCACGGCGAGGCGAAGGGATCGAACATGATCGCGGCGATCGGCCGCGCCGGTTCGTTCCAGCGATAGACGGCCCGCTCCACCACATTGCGCAGTTCGCGCACATTGCCGGGCCAGTCATGCGCTTCCAGTTCGGCCATGCAGGCGGCCGAAAAGCCCGGCCATTGCGGCCAGCCGATCTCCGCTCCCATACGCCGCCCGAAATGGTCGGCAAGCACCGGGACATCCCCTTCCCGCGCTCGCAGCGGCGGCAGGGTGATGACCTCGAAACTCAGCCGGTCGAGCAGGTCGGGCCGGAACCGTCCGGCATCGGCGGCGGCAGGCAGATCCTCATTGGTGGCCGCGACGATCCGGACGTCCACCATGATCGGCTTCGACGCGCCGATCCGCGTCACCTCGCCATATTCGATCACGCGGAGCAGCCGTTCCTGCGCGGCCATGGATAATGTGCCCAGCTCGTCCAGGAACAGCGTGCCGCCATCCGCCTCCTCGAACCGCCCGGCCCTTGCCCGTGCCGCCCCGGTGAAGGCACCCTGCTCATGGCCGAACAATTCCGCCTCGATCAGCGTTTCCGGCAGCGCCGCGCAATTCATGATGATCAGCGGACCGTCCCAGCGCGGCGACAGGCGATGGAGGCGTTCGGCGATCAGTTCCTTGCCCGTCCCGCGTTCCCCGATCACCAGGACCGGTCGGTTCAGCTCGGCGGCCCGCCCCGCCTGTTCGACCGCGTCCAGAAAGGCCAGCGATTGACCGACGAACTGGGTATTTTTCTCCATGCGCCAACTTATGGTGAAATTTCCCACCTTTCGGCAAGCGTTATTCTTGGACGCGTGTAAAAAACCTCGAAATTCCGCCATTTCCTGAAATTGGCACGGCTTCTGCAAAGTCGGATGGCGAAGCCGCTGACAGATCAAGCGGCACATATTTGAAGGCCAGGGTTCAGGAGTATAACATGGAAAAGCAAAGCAGCAGCGTTCGCGAAATCGGCCAGTTCCTGTCCGTCGCCATCGTCTCCGTCCTGTTCGGATCGACCTTGATCCTTTCGGCGGTCGGCCCGGCCCGTGCCAGCGAAGGGCCCATGCTCGCGAACCATGATTGCCCCGCGGTCCAGCATTATCTGGCGTAAGGCCGCCTCACAGTTCGTACCAGGAGTGAAGTTCAAATGGGTATTTTCTCCCGCACCCGCGACATCATCGCCGCCAATGTCACCGACCTGCTCGACCGGGCGGAAGACCCGGCGAAGATGATCCGCATGATCATCCTCGAAATGGAGGAGACTCTGGTCGAGGTGCGCGCGTCCGCCGCCCGCACCATCGCCGACCAGAAGGAAATGCGGCGTCACATCGCCAAGCTTCAGGGCTTGCAGGATAGCTGGACCGAAAAGGCCCAGCTCGCCCTCAGCAAGGAGCGTGAGGATCTGGCCAAGGCCGCTCTGCTCGAAAAGCAGAAGGCGGCCGACATGGCGGAGCAGCTTTCCCATGAGATCGAAGTGCTGGATGAATCGCTGCGCGCCTCGGAAGAGGATATCGCCAAGCTCCAGGCCAAGCTGCGCGAGGCCCGTGCCCGCCAGAACAGCCTTGTGACCCGGATGGAAAGCGCCCAGAATCGCCTCCGCGTCCGTGAAGCCTATGCCGGCGAGAAGGTGAACGACGCCTTCGCCCGCTTCGAGATGCTGGAGCGCCGCGTCGACATGGCCGAAGGCCGCGCCGATGCCGCCGGCCTTGGCCAACAGCCCAAGACGCTGGAGGAAGAGATTGCCGAGCTGCGGAGCAGCGACAAGGTCGATGCCGAACTCGCCGCCCTCAAGGCCCAAATGGGCGGGGCCAGCATGCAGAAGGGAGAATGACGCATGGAGGACGTGTTCCTGCCCATCATGATCTGCGGCATGCTGTTCATCGGCATGCCCTGGCTGATCTTCCACTATGTCACCAAGTGGAAACAGGCCCCCAAGATCACCGATGAGGATGAGCGGCTGCTGGACGAACTGCATTTGCTCGCCCGGCGGCTGGAGGAGCGGCTGCAGACGGTCGAACGGATCGTCGCCGCCGACAACCCCGATTTCCGCCCCGCCCGTCCGTCGCAGGACGATGGTTATGATTTTGACCGGAGAAACTGAGATGGCTGCCCGTCGCACCAAATTCTATCTCGACAAGCAGAACGGCAAGTGGATGGGCGTATGCGCCGGTATTGCCGACTATACGGGGATCGACGTGCTGTGGGTCCGGGTCGGTGCCGTGCTGGTGACGCTGATGGGGGCCTTCCCCTGGACGCTGATCGCCTATTTCGTGGTTGCCTATTTTGCCGAGAACAAGCCGGTGGGCCTCTATGCCGACCGCGATGACGAGAAATTCTGGCAGGGCGTGCGCACCAATCCGGCGCGCTCCACCCGCGATGTCCGGTCGAAGTTCCGTGACATCGACCGCCGTCTGGCCGACATCGAAACCTATTATACCAGCCGCAACACCCGCCTGGCCGACGAGATCGACAGCCTGCGCTGAGCGGCAAGGGGAACGCCGTTCATCGAACCGATAGCGGCGCCGGTCGAAACCAGGCTGCGCGCTTTCATGAAAACGAAAAGCTGAAAGGCGCCGCATCGGTTGTCGCCCCAGGGTTGCCACCCTGGGCGTGCCGAGACGGAGCAAGGGAGACAGACAGATGAATCCGTTCGAAATGGTCGTCGCCATCGTCGCGATCACCGCCATCGCCAGCGTCGTGCGTGCCAAATATGGTGTCGTACGCCGGCACAAGGGCGAGGACTTCATCCAGCGCGGTCCCGATCCGGAAGCGGAACGGCTGCGGGCGGAGGTGAAGGCGCTCAAGGATCGCGTCGCCGTGCTGGAACGGCTGGCGACCGACAGTTCCACCGCGCTGGAACGGGAATTCGACAAGCTCAGGGACCGCGACTGACGCGGCCTGAAGGAAACATGCCTTAGGGAGGACAATATGCAGGACCCCCTTATCACTCTGACATTGGCGGTGGCGGGTTTGTCGGGACTCGTCATCGTCGCCATGACCGCCCTGCGTGGCTGGAACGGCTGGCTGGACCTGAAGCGCGCGGAACTGGCGCGGCGGACGGACGAAGCCGCGCCGCCATCGGCCGCGACGCGGATCGAGGTCGCGGACCTCAAGGAACGCATCCGCAAGCTGGAGGCGATCGCCGCGGGCGTCGATCTGTAATGCTTTTCAGGAGGAAAAGCGGCTTTCGTCTGCCGCTTTTCCTCCTATATGGCGGCTATGACCGATCATGCCGCCCTTGCCGATCTTTACGAGGAATATGAATTTCTCGATGCCGACGACCGCTATCGGCTGCTGATCGATCTGGGCCGGGCGCTGGAGCCGATGCCCGACGCGCTCAAGACCGATGCGACGCTGGTGCGGGGCTGTTCCGCGGCGGTGTGGGTCTATCCCACGGTGCTGGAAGCTCAGTCTCACGCTGGGCCGAAGCTCCATTTCCTGGCAGACAGCAATGCGGCGATCACCAAGGGAATCATCGCGCTGGTTCTGCTGACGGTGCAAGACCGGGCGCCCGCCGCGATCGCCGCGACCGACATTGAAGCCGCGCTTGCGCCCTTCGATCTGCGCAACCAGCTCAGCTCCAACCGGACGCAGGGGATTCCCAACATGATCGCGCTGATCCGGGAAACCGCCGCACGTTACCGCTGAGCCAAGGGAAACAGGCCCGCGCTGGCGCGTTCTCTTCCCGTAATGATGACGGGACAGGAGAGAAGAGATGCGAACCCTTTGGGCACTGGCTGCCGTAGGGCTGATCGTTGCCTGCTCCTCGCCGGAGGACAAGGCGCCGACCCAGCGCGACCAGATCGGGCAGGTCTGGAAATATGAAGGCGGAACGGGCGCAAAGGCGAAGGTCGCCTATATCGGCAGCGCCAACACGGTCCAGACCATGACGGCGGGCGACACTTTCGCCGTGCTGCTGGTCCAGCCTATGGAAAAGGGCCAGGCCGACGTCACGGTGAAGCTGGTGGGTGCCCCCTTCACCTGCGACCTGTCCGACTGCCGCGTCACCGCAACGACGCAGGACGGCAAGACCCACGAATGGAAAGGGCGGATGACCGACAATAAGGACGGCATCGAACTGCTGCCCGCGGCCAAGGCCTATGATGCGATCAAGGACAATAAGACCATCAAGGTGAATCTGGTGGTGGGACCGAAGGACAAGAGCTTTCCGTTCCAGTTCAACGTCGCGGGACTGGATCTGAAAAGCTGAACCGTCATCCCGGCGTAAGCTGGCATGACGGTCATATTCTTCATTCCTGCAAGGACACGCCCGGGCTGCGCGGATCGGCGCCGCCGACCCAATGGCCGTCCGCCTGCCGTTCCGCCGCATTGGCCTTCAGCCCGAAACGGCTGATCGACACCTTATGGCCGAGTTTTTCCAGCGGCGCCTTCATCGCCTCCAATGACGTGCCCTGTTCCAGCACCAGCCCGTCCTTGTCGAAGAATTCGAACCCCAGCGCGATCGAATCCTGCGCCGACAGACCCCAGTCGAAATGCGCGATCAGTGCCTTGGCGACCTGCATGATGATGGTCTTCCCCCCCGCCGCGCCGACGGTGAAGATCGGAGTCCCCGCCGCGTCATAGACGATGGTGGGCGACATGGACGACAGCGGCCGCTTGCCGGGCTCGACCCGGTTGGCGACCGGCGCGCCGTCCTTTTCGGGGGTGAAGCTGAAATCGGTCAGTTCATTGTTCAGGATCACACCGTTGGCGATAAGCTGGCTGCCGAAGAAGCTTTCGATGGTGGATGTCCAGGCGGCGATGTCGCCATGGCGGTCCACCGCGACGAAATGGCTGGTGCCCGATTCCGGCTGGGGCAGGGCGGCGGTCCGCTTTGCCGCGCCGGGGGGTGTGCCGGGCCGGTAGTCGTTGAGTGCCTTGCCCATGCTGATCAGTGCCGACCGCCGCTTCAGATAAGCGGGATCGATCATCCCGGCGATCGGCACGGCGACGAACTCGGGATCGCCCAGATAGGTTTCGCGATCCGCATAGGCGAGGCGCATCGCCTCCCCGATGACGTGCCAGGACCGGGGATCATCCTTGCCCCATTGCGCCAGCGGGAAGCGTTCGGCCATGCCCAGCACTTGCAAAACGGTGATCCCGCCTGCCGAAGCCGGTCCCATGCCGCAGACGGTATAGATGCGATAAGGGCCGCAGACCGGCTTGCGCGCCTTGGCCTGGTAGCCGGCAAGATCGGCCTCCGTCATCGGCACCGGGTTCTTCGGGGCTTGGGTGACGGTTTCGGCGATGATCCTGGCGTTTTCGCCCCGATAGAAGGCGTCCGGTCCCTCCGCCGCGATTCGCTTGAACAATGCGGCCAGCGGCGGATTCTTGAGGATCGTTCCCATCGGCGCGGGCTTGCCGTCGATCCAGAAATATTGCCGGATTTCGGGAAAATCGGCCCAGATCGGCTCCAGCGCCTTCATCGCCGTGTCGAGCCGCTGGCGCACCTCGAACCCCTGTTCGGCAAAGCGGATGGCGGGCTGGAACAACTCGGCCCAGGGCAGCTTGCCCCATTTGCGATGGGCCTCCCAGGCCAGCCGCAGATTGCCGGGCACGCCGACCGAATAGCCGCCCGGCCAGGCCTTGAGGAAGGGGAGGGGCTGGCCGTCCGCCCCCATGAAGCGATCCGGCCGTGCCGCTGCGGGAGCGGTTTCGCGTCCATCGATCGACTCCAGCACGCCGGTCTCCCCGTCATGGTGCATCAGGAAGCCACCGCCGCCTATGCCGCTATTATGCGGCTCGACAACGTTGAGCGTCAGCATCATGGCGATGGCGGCGTCGGTGGCGCTGCCGCCCTTGCGCAAGATTTCCTGCCCCGCTTCGGCGGCGCGGGGATCGGCGGCCGAAACCGTGGCGTTGACCGACACCGGTTCCCGCGCGGCGAGCGGGGTGGGGAGGAGAGGGCAAAGGGCGAAGGCAGCCAGCAGGCCGGAAAGGCGAGAAATCATGTCCGGCACCCTAATCGCTGCGTTGCGTCCTGCAACCCATAGGACGGATCAGGCGTCGATACCCACTATCTCGCCGATATTCTTCACCCCGTCGCGCGCCATCAGCATCTTCAGCCCCGCATTGATTCGCTTAGCAAGATAAGGCCCCTCATAGACCAGCGCGCTGTAGAGCTGGATCAGGCTCGCTCCCGCGCGGATGCGGGCATAGGCCTGTTCCGCATTGGCGATCCCGCCCACCCCGATCAACGGCAGGCGCGTGCCCAGCGCCCGGCGGAAGTCGCGCAGCCGTTGCAGTGCCATGTCGTGCAGCGGCGCGCCCGACAGGCCGCCCGCCTCGCCGGCGTGGGGCGAATGCAGCGAGGGCCGGGAAATGGTGGTGTTGGAGACGATCAGCGCGTCGATCCGATGGTCGATGCAGGCCGCCGCGATATCCTCGACATCGGTCGGTTCCAGGTCCGGCGCCACCTTCAGGAAAATCGGCGTCTTGCCGCTCCCCCGCGCCGCCATCACCGCGCCCAGCAACTGGTCGAGCGCAGCCCGGTCCTGCAAGGCGCGCAGGCCCGGCGTATTGGGGGAGGAGATGTTGACCGTCAGATAATCGGCCAGCGGTGCCATGCAGGTGACGCCCGTGGCGTAATCCGCGATTCGGTCCGCCGCGTCCTTGTTCGCGCCGATATTGATGCCGATGATCGGGCCGCCGGGGCGCTTCCGCTTGGCGATCCGTTCCGCCGCGGCGGCCTGGCCGCCATTGTTGAAGCCCATGCGGTTGATGACCGCGCGATCTTCCACCAGCCGGAACAGACGGGGCAGGGCATTTCCCGGCTGCGGCAAGGGGGTCAGCGTCCCCAACTCGGCAAAGCCGAAGCCCAGCCCGTGCATCTTGTGCGCGACCAGCCCTTCCTTGTCATAGCCCGCCGCCAGCCCCACCGGATTGGGAAAGGCGATTCCCGCCACCGTCTGCGCCAGCGCCGAATCGGGTGCGAGCGGTGCGGGAGTCGGCATCAGCCGGAGCAGCCTGATCGACAGATGATGGGCCCGTTCGGCTTCCAGCGCGAAGAAAAGTGGTCGGATAAGGCGGTATGGCATGGCGGCGCTATGCCAGTGCCGGCGGCCGGCGTCGAGTCACTGTTGCGCCGCGGCAACAGTAGATAAGGATCGACATTTCTTAACAAGATTCATTGGGATTCGTCCCGTTTTGGTCCGGCTAATGTCCGATCCATCCAATAAAATTTCCCCGATTCGGACGTAAGAGAGTCCTGCGACCCGAAGGCTCTAGGCCCATGGCCGACGAGACCTTTTACTGACCCGGTGGTGAAAATCGCCGGGTCATTTTTTGGTTCATCGTCCCGAACCGCCCGGAAAGCGATATTCCGTTAAGTATAGCGCTTGCGCCGTGGCTATAATGGCGCATAGTGCGGCTCGGGGTGAAATATGCGGTCGCATGATGGCGCAGCGTCCGGGGGGACGCCGAATATCAGGGCAAGAGACGATCAACTGCCGTTGTCTTATACCGTCGATGCGGCGCAGGGACCGGTCCGGTTGCGATATTTTGCGCTGCCTGAACAATTGAACGCCTATTTTGGCTCCTTCTATGTGTTTAGCGAAACGGCCGATCATTATTCGGATGTGACACGGGCGGATGTTCCGCAACTTCGCTTCATGCTGGACGGCAGCGGCCATTATCATTTCCATGACGGAACGACGGCGCCCACTCCCGAGATATGCCTGCTGGGGCCGACGCTGGGCGCAACCCGGTTCGAACTGAACAGTCCGGGCCGCGTGGTCGGCATTTCCCTGCTGCCCGCGGGATGGATCGCTCTGCATGGGGGCGATGCCAGCGGCCTCACCGATCGCGTGCAGGATATGGGCCATCAGCCGGGCTATCGCGAACTGCTTGAAAGGCTGCGCGCGGCCGAAGATGCGGAGGCCATGGCCGCCCTGTGCTGGGATTTTCTCGCGGAACGGCTGGTTGCGCTGCCCGAATCGACGTGGCGGTTGCTGGAGGCGGTCGACGGCTGGCTGATGGGGGAGGGGTCTCCCCGAATCGAAACCCTGGCCGACCTCACGGACCTCTCGCCGCGTCAACTCGCGCGCCTGACCAACAAATATTATGGCTGCCCGCCCAAGCTGCTGGCGCGCAAATATCGGGCGCTCCGGTGCAGCGCGCGGATCGCCCTCGACCATGAAAGCTGGCAGGCCCTGTGCGAGGATGGGCGTTTTTACGACCAGTCGCATTTCATCCGGGAGATCAAGCATTTCATCGGGCTGACTCCGCACCAGTTGCAGACCGAACCGACCGCCGTGGCCCAGCTTACCTTGCTGCGCCGCTCACTGGGCGGGGATGTGGCGGTCATCAACCGTTTCAGTTGAGCGCCGGCAACCCGGCCACGTCACCGAATAAAAATGCCTTGATTCAGCAGCCGTGCGGGACCACATGCGCAATCGGATTGATTCGATCCGATTTGAGAATGGTTCGCAAAGACGTAGCGCATGAGGCTTTCGAGTTTCGCAGATTATGCCGTGGTGCTGATGTCCGCCGCCGCCCGCCATTGCGGTGCGGCGAAGATGAATGCGACCACCCTGTCGGCGGAAACCGGCATCCCCCTGCCCACCGCACAGAAGCTGGTGAGCCGCCTGTCCGCCGCCGGCCTGCTCGAATCGAGCCGGGGAACCGGGGGTGGCGTCCGCCTCAGCCGTCCGCCCGCAACGATTACGCTGGCCGATGTGGTGGAGGCGGTGGAAGGCCCCATCGCCATGACGGCCTGCACCGAAATGGGCGCGCATGACTGCTCGCTGGAGCAGGAATGCCGCGTGCGCCCGCATATGAATGTCGCGAACAACGCGATCCGGCAGGCGCTCGCGGGCGTCACCATCGCTAGTCTTACCCGAGAAATGGCATGACCGAAGAAGCTACGACTGTCCGTAATCTCGAAGCGCATGAGGCCGCCGAGCGTGCCTCCACCTACGAGCATGGCTGGTCCTCCGCCATCGAGCAGGACTTCGCGCCCAAGGGCCTGAACGAGGACACGGTCCGCTTCATTTCGGCCAAGAAGAAGGAGCCGGAATGGCTGCTCGAATGGCGGCTGAAGGCCTTCGCCATGTGGCAGAAGATGGAAGCGCCGGAGTGGGCCAAGCTCAACATCCCGCCGATCGACTATCAGGACGCCTATTATTATGCCGAGCCGAAGAAGAAGGCGGAGCTGAATTCGCTGGATGAGGTCGATCCGGAGATATTGGCGACCTATCAGAAGCTGGGCATTCCCATTGCCGAGCAGGAAGTGCTGGCCGGGGTGAAGGGCAGCCGCAAGGTCGCGGTCGATGCGGTGTTCGACAGCGTCTCGGTCGCCACCACCTTCCGCAAGGAGCTGGAGGAAGCGGGCGTCATCTTCCGCTCCATCAGCGAGGCGGTGCGCGAATATCCCGATCTGGTGAAGAAGTGGCTGGGCAAGGTCGTGCCGATGCACGACAATTATTTCGCCACCTTGAACTGCGCGGTCTTTTCCGACGGCACCTTCGTCTACATCCCCAAGGGCGTGCGCTGCCCGATGGAACTCAGCACCTATTTCCGCATCAATGCGGAGAATACTGGGCAGTTCGAACGCACGCTGATCGTCGCGGACGAGGGGTCTTACGTCTCCTATCTCGAAGGCTGCACCGCGCCGATGCGCGACGAGAACCAGCTTCACGCCGCAGTGGTCGAGCTGGTCGCGCTGGACGATGCGGAGATCAAGTACAGCACCGTCCAGAACTGGTATCCGGGCGATGAGAACGGCAAGGGCGGCATCTATAATTTCGTGACCAAGCGCGCGCTCTGCCAGGGGCGCAACAGCAAGGTCAGTTGGACCCAGGTCGAAACCGGCTCTGCCATCACCTGGAAATATCCCAGCTGCGTGCTGAACGGCGAGAACAGCGTGGGCGAGTTCTATTCGGTGGCGCTGACCAACAATCTGCAACAGGCCGACACCGGCACCAAGATGATCCACAATGGCAAGGGGTCGCGCTCGACCATCGTGTCCAAGGGGATCTCGGCGGGGCGCAGCAACAACACCTATCGCGGGCTGGTGCGCGTGGCGCCCGGCGCGGAGGGCGTGCGCAACTTCACCCAGTGCGACAGCCTGTTGCTGGGCGACCAGTGCGGCGCGCACACCGTCCCCTATATCGAGGTGCGCAACCCAAGCGCGCAGATCGAGCATGAAGCGACCACCAGCAAGATCAGCGACGACCAGCTCTTCTACGCGACGCAGCGCGGACTGGATCAGGAGGCGGCGGTCAGCCTGATCGTCAACGGCTTCGCGCGGGAAGTGCTGCAACAGCTCCCGATGGAGTTCGCCGTCGAGGCGCAGAAGCTGCTCGGCATTTCACTGGAAGGAAGCGTCGGTTGATCGACAGGGGCCAACCCTTGAACTCCCCTCCCCTTCAGGGGAGGGGCCGGGGGTGGGGGCTGTCCGTGCGGCAGCTTGCGACGATGCGGCAGCGCGCCAGCGCCATGCGCCTTGAACCAACCGAACCGGAAAAACGGCTGTGGCGGGTGCTGTCGGGTGCAAAGCTAGGCGGTCACAAGTTCCGGCGGCAGGCCGTTATTGGCGCGAACATTGCGGATTTCCTCTGCCCGCAAAAGGCGCTGGTCGTGGAGATTGACGGCGATACCCATGCCGATGGATCGGATGCTATGCGTGATCGGAGGCTGGTGGACCTTGGCTATCAGGTCGTCCGTTTTACCAATCATGATGTGACGACGAATTTGGAAGGCGTGTGCGAACGGTTGCTGGCGGTCTTGAACGCCGCGCCGGATCGCTGGCACAGCCCCCACCCCAACCCCTCCCCTGAAGGGGAGGGGCTTAATGAGGATGAAGTGACTTGAGCGACGAAGACGATATTCAAGATGCCCTTGCCGATTTCGCGGAGGATGTCGGCAATGGCCAGGCATGGACCGCCGCGATTCGCATTCTGACGGAAGATTATGAGCTGGAAGAGGGCGAACTTGCAGCCCGCGCCGCCAAGGATTTCGGTGACCTCGACGCCTATCAGGCCGAATGCCGCGAGGCGTTGGACAAGGGCGACGCCGCCTTCACCGAGAAGCTGAAATCCGACAAGGCCTTCCACAAGGCCAAGGCGCCCAATCTCGCCCGGATGGGGCCTGTGACCGAATTCGTGACCGGCATATTGGAAAAGGGTGCACCCGAACCCTGCGCCGACTGGTGGCCCTATATGCCGATCAAGCGCCATATCGACACGCTGTTCCCTGCGCCGGGCGATGTGCGGGACATGGCCTTCTGGACCGCGCGGACGCTCCAGCGCGCGCATAAGGGTTGAAGCATGCTGACCATCGACAATCTCACCAACGCAATCGACGGCAAGGCGATCCTGAAGGGCCTGTCGCTCTCCATCAAGGCGGGCGAGATCCACGCGATCATGGGTCCCAACGGCGCGGGCAAGTCGACGCTGGCCTATACGCTGGGCGGCCGCCCCGGCTATGAAGTCACCGGAGGCGAAGCCTCTTTCAACGGTGTGAACTTGTTCAGCTTGGAGCCGCACGAGCGCGCCGCCGCAGGCCTGTTCCTCGGCTTCCAATATCCGGTCGAAATCCCCGGGGTCTCCAACCTGCAATTCCTGCGCGAGAGCCTGAACAGCCAGCGCAAGGCGCGCGGAGAAGAACCGCTGTCGGGCGGCGAGTTCATCAAGCTCGCCAAGGAGAAAGCGGGTTTGCTGGGTCTCGACATGGAGATGCTGAAGCGCCCGGTGAACGTCGGCTTTTCCGGCGGCGAGAAGAAGCGCGCCGAAATGGTGCAGATGGGCATCCTCGACCCCAGGCTGGCGATCCTGGACGAGACCGATTCCGGCCTCGACATCGACGCGCTCAAGATCGTGGGCGCGGGCATCAACGCCATCATGCGCAAGCCCGACAAGGCGGTGCTGCTCATCACCCACTATCAGCGCCTGCTCGACTATGTGAAGCCGGACTTCGTGCATGTTCTCGCCGCTGGCCGGATCGTGAAATCGGGCGGTCCCGAACTGGCGCTGGAGCTGGAGCGCGAGGGCTATGCCGATGTGGTCGGGGCGGAGGTGGTTGCGGCGTGACCACGCTCACCCTTCCCACGCGCCCCTTGCCCACACGAAGGGCTGAAGAATGGCGCTACAGCGATCTCGACGCGCTGGCGACCATCTGGCCGACGCCCGCGCCGACGCGCATCGATGTCGCCGCCGGGGAAAGCGCGCGCCATCATCTGTTGCAGGACGCGGCCGACGGCGCTGCGGCGGTGCATGATTATGCGATCAGCATCGCGGATGGCGCGCGCTGCGATTTCCACCTCCTCAACATCGGCGGCAAATTCGGCCGTGTGACCTTCGACGTCACGCTGGGCAAGGGCGCACATTTCGAATTGAACGGCGCGATCATCGGCGGCGGCGATCAGGTGCTGGAGATCATCACCGCCGTCACCCATGCGCAGCCGGATGCCACCAGCGGCCAGACGATCCGCTCGATCCTGGGTCAGCATGCCACCGGCAGCTATCTTGGCTCGATCAACGTGGCGCGCGACGCGCAGCGCACCGACGCCTTCCAGTCGGTCAAGGCGATGCTGCTCGACCGCACCGCCACGGCCAATGCGAAGCCTGAGCTGGAAATCTACGCCGACGACGTGAAATGCGCCCATGGCGCGACCGTGGGCGAACTCGACAAGCAGGCGCTGTTCTACATGGCCAGCCGCGGCATGGACCCGGCAATGGCCAAGACATTGCTGCTCAAGGCCTTCGTGGCAGGTGTGTTCGATGATGTGGCGGACGAAGCGGTCAAGGACCGACTCGAAGCCGCAGCGCTTGCCAAGCTGGAGACGCTGGTATGACCGTCAACGCCTTCGACCGGCTCGACCTGCGCCATGACTTTCCGGGTGTGGGTGACTGGCACTATCTCGACAGCGCCGCCACCGCGCAGAAGCCGAACGCCGTGATCGACGCCATCGCCCGCGCTTACGGCCCGGATTATGCGACGGTCCATCGCGGCGTCTATGAGCGCTCGGCCAACATGACGCTCGCCTATGAGGCTGCCCGCCGCAAGGTAGCGAGCTTCATCGGCGCGGCGTCGGACGGCGAGATCGTCTATGTCCGCGGCGCGACCGAAGGCATCAACCTCGTCGCGCAAAGCTGGGCAGGCTCGCAGTTGAAGGCAGGCGACCGCATCCTGCTCTCGATGCTGGAGCATCACAGCAATATCGTTCCCTGGCAGATCGTGGCCGAAAAAGTCGGGGCGCAGATCGACGTCGTGCCGCTGACGGCGGACGGCAAGATCGATCTCGACGCCATGCAGGCGATGATCACGCCCGCGCACAAGATGGTCGCGCTGGCCCATGTGTCGAACGTGCTCGGCAGCGTGCTCGACGTCCGCCGCGCCGCCGACATTGCGCATGGCGTCGGCGCGAGGATATTGATCGACGGTTGCCAGGCGGTGCCTCGCCTGGCTGTCGATGTGCAGGCGCTGGACTGCGATTTCTACGTCTTTTCCGCGCACAAGCTCTACGGCCCGACCGGCATCGGCGCGCTGTGGGGCCGCAAGGAACTGCTCGACGCCATGCCGCCCTATCAGGGCGGCGGGTCGATGATCGACAAGGTGACGTTCGAAAAGACCACTTACGCCCCCGCACCGACCCGGTTCGAGGCGGGGACGCCGCATATCACCGGCGTCGTCGGCCTGTCGGCGGCGATCGACTATGTGCAGGCGATCGGCCTCGACGCGATCCATGCCCATGAATGCGCGCTGGTCGGCAAGGCCCGCGCCGCGTTGCAAAGCCTCAATAGCGCGCGTGTCTTCGGACCGGAGGACAGCGCGGGAATCCTCTCCTTCGAGGTCGAGGGGGTTCATCCGCACGATGTCGGCACCATATTGGACGAAACGGGTGTCGCCATAAGGGCGGGGCATCATTGCGCGCAGCCGCTGATGCGCCATCTGGGCGTAGAGGCGACGGCGCGGGCCAGCTTCGGCATCTACAGCGACGACAGCGATGTCGATGCGCTGGTCTTGGGGCTTGAAAGAGTGAGGAAAATCTTCGGATGACCGAGGAACGGAAGATATTGGTGGAAGAGGTCGAGACGGTGGAAACCCCGCCCAAGGCGCGGGTCGAGGATGAAACGCGTCAGCGGGATTATCTCGACGGTTTCCTTGCCCAGAAGCCGGCGGAAGCGCCCAAGGGCGAACCGGGCGGCAGCCTCTATGACGCGATCATCGATGCGCTCAAGGAAATCTACGATCCCGAAATCCCGGTCAATATCTATGATCTCGGCCTCGTCTACGGCGTCGACGTGACGCAGGACGGCCATGCCGTCGTCACCATGACGCTGACCACGCCGCACTGCCCGGTGGCCGAATCCATGCCGGGCGAAGTCGAACTGCGCGTCGGCGCCGTGCCGGGCGTTGGCGATGCGCAGGTGAACCTCGTCTGGGACCCCCCATGGGACCCGCAGAAGATGTCGGACGAGGCCAAGCTCGAACTGGGAATGCTATGATGACCCCACCTCCCAACGGCGAGACGAAAATCCGCGCCCGCCCAGCAGCCGTCATCCTGACGCCCGCCGCGGAGCAGCGCATCGCGGACCTGATGGCCCAGGCCCCCGAAGGCATGGTCGGCGTCAAGCTGTCGACCCCGCGCCGGGGCTGTTCGGGCCTTGCCTATTCGGTCGACTATGTGAGCGAGGAAGCCAAGTTCGACGAGAAGATCGAGACTCCCGGCGGCATCTTCTACATCGACGGCGCCTCGATACTCTATCTTGTCGGCTCGACCATGGACTGGGTGGAGGACGATTTCACCGCCGGCTTCGTCTTCAACAACCCCAATGCCAAGGGTAGCTGCGGCTGCGGCGAGAGCTTCACGGTCTGAGCGACGCTGCCATGCCCCATATGCTGATCCTGGGGCTGGGCTATACCACATCGCGCCTCGCCACCCGCCTGCGCGCAGACGGCTGGCATATCACCGGGGTCCGCCGGACCGCCGATGCCGAAGCACTCGCCTTCGATGACGAAGGCGCCGTTCGCGCCGCCATGGCACGGGCCAGCCACATTCTGTCCTCCGTCCCGCCCCAGGGCGACGCCGATCCCGTCCTGGCCCGCTATGGCCCCGACATCGCCTTAGCTCCCGCCATCTGGACCGGCTATCTCTCTTCCACCGGCGTCTATGGCGACGCGGCAGGGGCATGGGTCGACGAATCCAGCCCGGTCGGCTTCGGCCGCCGCGCCGCCCGCACACGGGCCGACGCGGATTGGGGTGCCCTCCGTCCCGA
The DNA here is from genome assembly GCF_002795205.1 of Sphingobium sp. LB126. Taxonomy (NCBI): domain Bacteria; kingdom Pseudomonadati; phylum Pseudomonadota; class Alphaproteobacteria; order Sphingomonadales; family Sphingobiaceae; genus Sphingobium; species Sphingobium sp. LB126. The sequence continues at coordinate 1,416,910 of NZ_NETV01000001.1, read as the reverse complement.
CATGCGCCGCTTCCGCCTGCCCGGTATCTACGGCCCCGGCCGCTCGGCATTCGATCGCGTCAGGGAAGGGCGCGCGCATCGCATCGACCTGCCTGACCAGGTGTTCAGCCGCGCCCATGTCGACGACATCGTCGCGGGGGTGATCGCCTCGATCCATGCCGGGCCACCGGGCATCTACAATCTGTCCGATGACCTGCCCTGTGCCCAGAACTGGTTGATCGAAGCAGCCTGCGAACTGCTTGGCCAACCCGTCCCGCCCCTGCTGACGCTGGAAGAGGCGCAACTGTCTCCGACGGCGCAATCCTTCTACGCGGAAAACCGCCGCGTCGCGAACGGCCGGGCCAAGCGCCTGCTGGGCTGGTCGCCACGCTATCCGACCTATCGCGAAGGCCTTGCCGCCTGTCTGTGAATCATCCCGTCGCAAAGCGTCCACATCCCTAACGCCTTCTTAACCATCCCGGCCCGATGGAAGACCTGTCACCACGTAAGGACAGGATCATGGACCGTTTCGACAACGCCTTCACCGCCCTCGGCCAGCGCATCAACGGCCTGTCCATGCCGCAACGCACGGCCCCGGCTCCGGTCCCGCTGACCAGCCTGATCGACAGGGTGAACGCGGCCAAGCGCCTCTACCAGCCGGGCGTCCGCCGTTAAGCCGCTTTCGTCCGCAAGGCGACCACCATTCCGGCAATCGCCAGCAGCGCGCCGACACCGGCCAATGTCGTCCAGCGATAGCCCTCCACCAACGTGGAGATCAGCATCGCGATCACCGGGATCAGCACGCTGGTATAGGCCGCGCGTCCCGCGCCCATGCGCTGGATCAGCCGGAAGTACAGCGGGAAGGTGACGACCGATCCCGCCAGCCCCAGCCAGCCTATCCCCAATATATAGCCCAGCCGCGCCTCGAAGACCGGCGGTCCGGTCGTCACCCACGCAAACAGTGCATCCAGGCCCGATCCGATCAGCATCGCCCAGGCCAGCACCGCCACCATCGGCAGCCGCCGCGCAATCTCCATGCCCTGCATGACATTGGCCGCCGATGCGCTCAGCAACCCGCCAACCGAGAGCGCCGCGCCCAGCAACACCATGTCGGGCCGCACGCTCGCGGCACGATATTCATGGGCGAGCATCAGGGCTATGCCCGTCACCGCGACCACCGATCCCAGCACGAAGGCCCGGCTCACCGGTTGGCGGTGGAAGAGGAAGGCCAGGATGCTGTTGGGGATCAGCAGCATCGCATAGACCACCGCGACCACGCCCGATGTCAGATAATGCTCCGCGCGATAGACGAAGTTGAAGTTCATCACGAACTGCGCCACGCCCAGCAAGGCAGCAAAGACCATCCCCCTGCCGCCGATGCGGAGCGATATGCCGCGCGCCCTGGCAAAGGCCGCCATCGCCACGCCGCCCAGCAGGAAGCGGTAACAGACCGACCAGCTTGCCGGCACGCTGCCCAACTGGTCGCGGATCACGATCCAGGTCGAACTCCAGATCAGGGTGACGAGGATGAAAGGCCATATGATGCCGCCTTTGCCCTCCGTCACGCGCTCAGCGTCCCCAGGGCATCGGCCAGCGGCTTCACGCTGGCGGCATCGTGCGACCAGTTGGTGACGAGGCGTGCCGCGCCCTCGCTCCAATCGTAAAAATCGAAACCCTGTGCTCGCAGCGCGGCAGCCTCCTGCGCCGTCAGCCGGATGAACAGTTCATTCGCCTCGACCGGGTACATCAGCCGTCCCGCCGCGCCTGCCGCCAAAGCCTGCGCCGCCGCATTGGCCGCCTCCGCATTGCGCAGCCAGAGATCGCCCTCGACCATCGCCAGCAACTGCGCGGCGAGATAGCGGCCCTTGGAAAAGAGATGTCCGCCCCGCTTGCGCCAGCGCGCCGCCTCGGCCGCCCGCGCCTGCGCCCGGTCCCCGAAGAAGAGGAGTGCCTCCCCGATCATCCCGCCATTTTTGACGCAGCCGAAGGAAAGGACGTCGACCCCCGCCCGCCAGGTCACATCGCCCGGATGGCAACCCAGATGCGCGACCGCATTGGCGAAACGCGCCCCATCCATGTGGAAGCCAAGCCCATATTCGCGCGCCACGGCACCCAGCGCCGCCACCTCATCGGGCGTATAGGCCAATCCATATTCGGTCGCCTGCGTGATGCTGATCGCCCGCGCCGGCACCTGATGCACATCGGGACGGATTGCTTTCAGCCGTTCCGTCACGATATCCGGCGACAGCTTCGCGCCCGCGCCGGGCAGCGCCATCAGGCTTGCGCCATGGGTATAGAAGCCCGGTGCACCACATTCATCGACGACGATATGGGCCTCTTCATGGCACAGCACCCCGCCATAGGGCGGGCAGAGGCAGGCCAGCGCGATGCTGTTCGCCGCCGTGCCACTTGCGATCCAAAGCGCCTCGACCGGTGTCTCGAACAGATCGGAGAAGACGCCGTTCAGCCGTGCGCTCCAAATGTCGCCGTCATAGCCGTGGTCGGCTCGGTCGGCGGCCGCCATGGCCGCCATGACGTCCGGGCAAACCGGCGTCGCATTATCGGAAAAAAAGTGCATGCGGCATGGAATAGCCGCGCCGCGTTGCAGCGCCAAGATGCCACCGTGGAAGGAGCGGCCATAGGCCATATTATGGGTCAGTAATATTGACCGATTGTTTCATGCTGCCATCTGTGACATAGGCGGCCCGTCCAACCAAAGGAGTTTCACGTCATGGACGTCCAGCAGACATCGCGCTTCACCGTCACCCGCAGCAGCAAGGCTGTATCGGCTGACCAGCGCGTAGCCTCGCTGGCGGACCCCGGTTTCGGGAAGCTCTTCACCGACCATATGGTCACGATTCGCTACACCGATGGGCAGGGCTGGCATAGCCATGCCGTCGGCCCGCGCGAACCGTTCCAGCTCGATCCGGCCTGTGCGGTTCTGCATTATGCGCAGGAAATCTTCGAAGGGATGAAGGCATATCGGCTGGAAGACGGCAGCATCGCCATGTTCCGGCCGGAGGAAAATGCGCGCCGCTTCGCCGAGTCGGCCGAGCGGATGGCAATGCCGGTCCTGCCGGAGGATGTGTTCCTGGAAGCGGTCGAAGAATTGGTGAAGATCGACGCCGATTGGATTCCGGGCGGCGAGGGCAGCCTGTACCTGCGCCCCTTCATGTTCGCGAGCGAGACCTTCCTGGGCGTGCGCCCGGCGAACGAATATATCTTCTGCGTCATCGCATCGCCTGCCGGTGCCTATTTCAAGGGCGGCAAGAAAGCGGTCACGCTCTGGGTGTCGGACCATTTCACCCGCGCGGCGCGTGGCGGTACGGGGGCGGCCAAATGCGGGGGCAACTATGCTGCATCGCTCGTCGCGCAGGCCGAAGCCAGCAAGCATGGCTGCGATCAGGTCGTCTTCCTTGATGCCGCCGAGAATAAGTGGGTCGAGGAACTGGGCGGCATGAACGTCTTCTTCGTGATGGATGACGGCTCGATCGTGACGCCCCCGCTGGGCGGCACGATCCTGCCCGGCATCACCCGCAACAGCATCATTTCGCTCGCCCGTGCGAAGGGGCATGAGGTGCGCGAGGAACCCTACAGCTTCGCGCAGTGGCGCGCCGACGCCGCCAGCGGCAATCTGCGCGAGGCCTTCGCCTGCGGCACCGCGGCGGTCGTGACCGCCATCGGCATGGTGAAGAGCGTCGATGGCGATTTCACCATCGGCAATGGCGATGGCGGCATCGTCACCGAGACGCTGCGCGCGGAGCTCACCGGCATCCAGCGCGGCACCGTGGCCGACCCGGCGAACTGGGTTCGCAAACTGTAGCGCCCGATATGGAATGAAGTGCTCCCGCCCGCGCAGGAGTACTGCATTTCTTGGGGAAATTGCCGCCCTTCCCAAACTTCTCGGACCAGCCTAGAACCGCCCCCATGCAACGCTTCGACGTCGTCATATTGGGCGGTGGCCTTGTCGGCCTGACCCTTGGCATCGCGCTTTCCGGCCATGGCGTTCGCTGCGCCGTGATCGATCCGGCCGATCCGGTGGATACCACCGCTGTGGGCTTCGACGGCCGGGTTTCGGCGATCAGCTCGACCAGCTATGCCATGCTTTCGGCCATCGGCGTGGCCGAACATCTCCATGGCAAGGGCTGCCCGATCGACCGTATCTGGGTGAGCGACGGGCTGGAGCCGGGGGCGCTCGACTTCGCGCCGGATGCGGACGACGGCGTGATGGGGATCATGTTCCCCAATCGCACCCTGCGCGTCGCCCTCGCGCAGACGGCTGGACAGGCCGAAAATCTCACCTGCTTCCAGCCCGACCGTGCCCTCCATGTCGACCGCAACGCCGATGGCGTGACGCTGGCGCTGGCGAGCGGCGAGACCATCCACGGCGCTCTGCTGGTCGCGGCGGAGGGCCGCAACAGCCCGACCCGGGAAGCGGCAGGTATCAACACCACCCGCTGGAATTACAAGCATGTCGCGATGGTCACCGCCATCGACCATGAAGTGCCGCACGCGAACACGGCTTACGAGATTTTCTATCCCGGCGGCCCCTTCGCGTTGCTGCCGATGCTGCCGGGTACGCGTTCCGCCATCGTCTGGACGGTTCCGACGGACCAGGCGCCCGCAATGCTCAAGCTTTCCGAACGCGGCTGGCTGGCCGAAGCGCAGAAGCGCATGGGTGGCTTTCTGGGCGAGATTGCGATGGCCGGGCCGCGTTCTAGCTATCCGCTGGGTTTCCACCATGCCGCGCGCATCACCGACACCCGCCTCGCGCTGGTGGGGGACAGCGCCCATGCCATTCACCCGATCGCCGGACAGGGCCTCAACCTCGGCTTCCGCGATGTCGCCGCGCTGGTCGAGGTGCTGGTCGAAGGGATGCGCCTCGGCCTCGATCCGGGCGATGCGCAATTGCTCGCACGCTATCAGCGCTGGCGCGGGCTGGACGCGATGATGACCAGCGTGGCGATGGACGGCCTGGTCCGGCTGTTCGACATACCGGGCCGCATTCCTTCGCTCGTCCGGCGTGCGGGGTTGGCGGCAGTTCAGCGCACGTCGCTGCTCAAGAACCGCTTCATGGCCGAAGCACGGGGGCAATCGGGTGCGCTTCCCCGGTTGCTGACAGGCGAGATGGTGTAAACGGACCGGACATCAAGCCTGCCGTGCTCCTGCGCGGTCAGGAGTCCAACTGTCCAATTCAAATCATCCGCCGCAGCGCATCGTCCTTCAGAATGAAATGATGGCGCAGTGCTGCGAGGATATGGACGACGATCAGTGTCGCCCAGACGAAGCCCCCAATCTCGTGGGTTTCGCCAGAAATCCCGACGATCGCATCCCCCTTGGACACTGTGAACTTCGGTACGTCGAACAGGAAGAACCAGGTGAGCGGCCGGTCGCCGGAAGAGGACATGATCCATCCGGTCAGCGGTACGATCAGCATGAATGCGTAGAAGGCGAAATGCGTGGCATGCGCCGCGCCCTTCTCCCAACGCGGCATGGCGGCGGGCAGGGGCGGCGCCTTATGAGTGAACCGCCACACTATGCGCAGGATCGTCAGCGCCAACACCGTCAGTCCGACCGACTTGTGGACTGGCATCACCTTCCAGTCCCTGGGCAGCGCCTCATGCGCGAAACCCAGGAAGAGGTTGAAGAGGATGAGGATCGCGATGATCCAGTGCAGCGCGCGGGCAACGGAACCGTAGCGATCCATCCAATACTCCTTCAGTTGCTATCCCTGACGATTGGCGACCAGATTATCCACCACGGACGGATCGGCAAGTGTGCTTGTGTCCCCCAGAGCCTGCGCGGACACTTCGCCTTCCGCGATCTTGCGCAGGATGCGGCGCATGATCTTGCCCGACCGGGTCTTGGGCAGGCCCGGCGCGAACTGGATGACGTCGGGCGTGGCGATCGGGCCGATTTCGGTCCGCACCCAGGCGATCAGGGCTTTGCGCAGTTCCTCGGTCGGTTCCTCGCCGCTGTTCAGCGTCACATAGGCGTAGATGCCCTGCCCCTTGATGTCGTGCGGCATGCCGACGACCGCGGCTTCGGCCACGCTCTCATGCAGCACCAGCGCGCTTTCGACCTCGGCCGTGCCCATGCGGTGGCCCGACACATTGATGACGTCGTCGACGCGCCCCGTGATCCAGTAATAGCCGTCCGCATCGCGCCGCGCGCCGTCGCCGGTCGTATATTTGCCGGGGAAGGTGGTGAAATAGGTCTGGAAGAAGCGCTCATGATCGCCCCAGACGGTGCGCATCTGCCCCGGCCAGCTCTGCGCGATGACCAGATTGCCCTCGGCCGCGCCCTCCAGCACCTTGCCCTCCGAATCCACGATCTGCGGCACCACGCCGGGCATGGGGAAGGTGGCGGAGCCGGGCTTGAGATCGGTCGCGCCCGGCATCGGCGCGATCATCGCCGCGCCCGTCTCGGTCTGCCACCAGGTATCGATGATCGGGCAGCGGTCCTCGCCCACGACATGATGATACCAGCGCCAGGCCTCCGGATTGATGGGCTCGCCCACTGTGCCCAGCAGGCGCAGCGACCGACGGCTGGTGCGTGCCACGAAATCGTCGCCCTCCTTCATCAGCGCGCGCAGCGCGGTCGGCGCGGTGAAGATGGTCTGCACCTGATGCCGGTCGACCACTTCCCAGATGCGCGCCGGGGTCGGGTAATTGGGTACGCCCTCATACATCAGCGTGGTCGCGCCGTTCGCCAGTGGGCCATAGACGATATAGCTGTGCCCCGTGACCCAGCCGATATCGGCCGCACACCAATAGATGTCACCCGGACGGTAGTCGAAGCACAGCTCATGCGTCAGGCTGGCCCAGAGCAGATAGCCGCCGGTGGTGTGCAACACGCCCTTGGGCTTTCCCGTGGAACCCGAAGTGTAGAGGATGAACAGCGGATCCTCCGCATTCATCGGTTCCGCCGGGCAATCGGCGGAAACCTTGGCCGCTTCCTCGTGCAACCAAAGATCCCGGCCTTCGGCCATGTCGACCGCGCCGCCGGTCGCCTTGACCACGACGACCTTGCGGACGCTGGTGCATTCCTGGAGCGCGGCGTCGACATTGGCCTTGAGCGGCACGGTCTTCCCCGCGCGACGGCCTTCATCGGCGGTGATCACCAGCGTCGAATCGCAGTCGATGATACGGCCCGCCAGCGCATCGGGCGAAAAGCCGCCGAACACGACGCTGTGGATCGCGCCGATCCGCGCACAGGCGAGCAGGGCGAAGGCCGCCTCCGGGATCATCGGCATATAGACGGTGATGCGGTCGCCCTTCTTCGCGCCCGCGCCCTTCAGCACGTTGGCGAAGCGGCAGACCTGTTCATGGACGTGCGCATAGCTGTAGCGGCGCGGCTCTTCCTCGGGCGAATCCGGTTCCCAGATGATCGCGGTCTGATCGCCACGGTCCGCCAGATGCCGGTCGATGCAGTTGGCGCTGACGTTGAGTATGCCGTCGGCGAACCATTTCACGCCGAAATCGCTTTCCGCAAAGCTGCTCTCGTCGGTCAGGCTGGGGAATTTCACCCAATCCAGCCGCTTCGCCCGCTCCAGCCAGTAGGCGTCCGAATCCCCGATCGACCGTGCATAGTCCGCCGCGCGCCCTTCCCGGTCCAGCAGCGCCGAGGCTGCCCATTCATCAGGAACCGAGAAAAAATCGTCAGACATCCAGCATCCTTTCCTTTGCGAAATACCGCTTTGGCGCCGATGCTAGAGGCAGACCTCGGCGACCGGAAGTCCGGATCGTTGCTGCCGCGCCAAAGTTTCTCTCCATATCGCCGCGCAATTCAGCGGAGCCTTGCCATTTGCCGCTTTTCGCACGCGTCCGCTCGGCCTAACAGGAAGGGAATATGTGGCAACTTTTCCAATTTCCGCTCTGTCCCTTTTCGCGCAAGGTCCGCCTGCTGCTCGGCGAGAAGGGCGTTGGCTACGACTTGGTGCGCGAATCGCCATGGGAAGCGCGCGACGAATTTCTCGATCTCAATCCCGCCGGCACGACCCCGGTGATGGTGGATGAGGAAAAGGGCATCACCCTGATCGACAGCCAGGCGATCTGCGAATATTTCGAGGAGACGGTGGAAAAATTCCCGCTGATCTCGGGCACGGCCGCGGGCAGGGCGGAAGTGCGGCGGCTGACCGCCTTCTTCGACCAGAATTTCTACGGCGATGTCGTCGGTCCGCTGCTGCATGAGCGGATGAAGAAGCGCCTGATCGAGCGCGCCCCGCCGGACGCCCGTGTCCTGCGTGAAGCGATGAAGCGGGCCAATGTCCATATGGACTATATGGACTATCTGCTCGATCACCGGAGCTGGATGGCGGGAGCCACGCTCAGTCTGGCCGACATCGCGGCGGCGGCGCATCTGTCGGTCGCCGACTATCTCGGCGGCATCGACTGGGCCGGGCATGAAACGGTGAAGCGCTGGTATGCCGGCTTCAAGTCGCGCCCGTCCTTCCGGCCGCTGCTGTCGGAGCGGATGGAGGTCATCACGCCCCCGCCGCACTATGAAAAACCCGATTTTTGACGTCGATTCCTTCCCGTTCGGAAGGGCAGGGTGATCAATCCGCCTCCGCTGCCAGATAGACTCGGTTGCGGCCATGTTCCTTGGCCAGATACAGTGCCCGGTCCGCGGCCTTCAGCGCAGCGCGAGGGTCGTCATAGGCCAGCACATTGGAAACTCCGGCGGAAAAGCTCACTCGCTCCATCCGTTCGCCATTGGATCGGTTGACCAGGCTGCGGGTGGCGAGATCCTCCCGAACGCCGTCCACCGCCTCGCAGGCCTCGGGCGCGGTCTTGCCACGGAACAGCATGACGAATTCCTCGCCGCCATGGCGGGCGACATGGCACTGGTCGTTGCTGATCTTGGCCAGCAGCCCCGCCACGAATTTCAGTACGCGGTCGCCCGTGTCATGGCCGTGGGTGTCATTGATCACCTTGAAATGGTCGATGTCGCAAAACGCGACGGCCAGTGCCTGTCCCTGTTCCTGCGCCAGCTTCAATTCGTCGCGCAACACGGTTTCGAAGGCGCGGCGATTGGGGAGGCCGGTCAGATGGTCGTGCTCGGCGGCCCGGCGCGCGCTGTCGAGATTGGACTTGAGCAACTGCGTCTGTTTCTGATTGTCGCGGAGCTGGTTCTCGACCTGCCGCGTCTTTTCCACCATGGACCGGGTGAGCGCCACCAGCCGTGCGAGGATCGGCTGGCTATCGGCACCGGCGGACAGCCCCTTGACCTCTTCCTGCAAGGCCGCGCCGTAGTCCTTGGCCGAATTGCGCGATTCTGTCATAAGGCCAGTGAACTGGGCCAGATTTTCCTCGACCTTGTCGAGCATGGTCCCCAGCGCTTCAGGTGTGATCTCATCGGCGCGCTGTTCGGCGGCGACATTTTCGATCCACCCGTTGGTGATCTTGCCGCGCTCGGCCAGCACCGCCTTCACCGCCTTTTCGACCCCGATATGGGTGCCGGTCAGATAATCATGGGCGACCCCGAAATTGAGCGGTGTCAGGTCCAGATCATGGGCAAACAGGAAATCGCCGATATCTTCGTACAGCTTGCGCCGCCGGGTGATCTCCCGGCTGGACGGGCTGCCTGAACGGGCGCGCTGCGGCATTTCCGGCGGCTCCTCAGCCTCCTCATGATCGGCCTTTCCCGAAAGGCCACGGGCCCAGCGGGCGAGACGATCGGTCAAGCCGTGCTGCGCATTGGCGGTGGATGATGATGCCCCAGTCATGGCCATCAATACGACCGCGGCCAAACAAGGTTAAGACATCGCCAGCGAAAAAGCGTAAATGGTTGGATTGGCGGATTTATATGTCCGCTCCGATCAGCCAGTCACGGAAAATCCTCACCGCCCGGGTCTGCAAGGCGCGGGGGCGGCATACGAAATAATAGCGATAGGGGCTTTCCACCCGGGTTTCCGGGAACAGCCGGACCAGCCGCGAATCCTGGGCCTCATTATAATGGCCGGCGTGCATGACCGCTATGCCCAGGCCTTGGGCGGCCGCCTCCAGCATCAATTGGCCGGAATCATAATTGTCGATCGCCTGCGGTTGCAGATCGGTCAGGCCGACCGCCTCCTTCCATGCGTCGAAGGCCAGGCCCATGTCGCGGTGGAGCAGCACGGTATGATGGGCGATTTCCTGCGGCGATGTCAGCGCCTGCGGCGAATCCTGGAGCGCCTTGCGCCCGATCAGATAGACCTCGTCCTGATCCAGCTCATGGGCATAGAGCGCCGGGTCGATATCCTTGGCCAGCACGATCGCCGCGTCCAGTCCTTCGCCCAGCCGCGCCACCGCATAGGGTGTGGTTTCGATGTCGATATGCAGCTGCGGATGGCGCTGGCGCAGTTCGCCCAGATGCGGGAAGAGCCGTTGTGTCGCGAACAGCGGCATCACCGCCAGCCGCAACCGCAACTGGTTGCCGCCGCTCTGGATATTCTCCAACGCCTGGTTCAACGAATCGAGCGCCGGGGCGATATCGTCCAGCAGCCTCTGTCCGTCGGCATTGATTTCCAGCGCCTGATGCTTCCGGTCGAACAGCGGGCGCCCGATGAACCGCTCCAGGGCCTGCACCCGGCGGCTCAATGCCGGAGTCGACAACGCAAGCTCCTCCGCAGCGGCCTTGACCGAGCCAAGGCGCGCGACCTGCACAAAGGCCTCCAGGGCCGTAAGGGGCGGCAATCTACGCATAAATCGTCAATTTCATCCGGCCGATCCGCTGCGACGCATCATTATACTTCTCGAACGACGCGCGACCCGGCTCCCAAGCATCCTCATTCCCAAACTTCAGGCCACTGAGCAGGAAAAAAGGGCGGTTGGCAAGATGCAAAAAATGCAACTCCTCGATTCTTTTCGCACTTGCGAAAATACATCCCGCACTGCACATAGGAAAGGCCTTTCAGGCATCCTCTCCTATAAACTTTCCGGGCTGGCCTTTGGGCTGGCCCTTTTTTTATTCGTTCGGAGCCATGACGCGCCCCCTTTTGCTCCGCTATGACGTTTCCTATCTCGTTACGCAGTGACAAGAATGGGGATGGCGAGTGGCTGAGGAAGAAAGCGCGGGACGCAGGATTCAGGTGGCCAATGCACGGCCGGAAGATGCGGGGCGCGGCCTTGCGCGACTTCCTCTGGCAGTGATGGCTGAGCTTCATCTGGCCGAAGGCGATGTGATCGAGATTGCGGGGAAGCGTGCGACACCCGCCCGCGTCGTGCGTCCCTATAAGGAAGATGAGGGGCTGGACGTCCTTCGCCTCGACGGGCTTCAACGCGCCAATGCCGGGGTTGGTTCGGGCGATTTCGTGCAGATTCGGAAGGTCGAGCCAAGGCCCGCCCAAAGGGTCGTGTTCGCTCCTGCACAAAATAATTTGCGGTTGCAGGGCAACCCCGAAGCCCTGAAACGCGTCTTCTTTCAACGTCCGCTGGCATCGGGCGATGTCGTCGCGACGGCGGGGCAGCAACAGGTCCCGCCCGGCGACATGCCGCCGCATCTGCGCCAGATGCTGGCGGCGCCAGCCTATGCCTTGCAGGAAATTCGATTGGTGGTGGTGTCGACGGTGCCCAAGGGGCTCGTCCATATCGACGCCGATACGGAGGTGGAGCTGCGCGCGGAATATGAGGAACCGCGCGAATCCCGTCGGGCCGACGTCACCTATGACGATGTCGGCGGCATGGCGGAGGCGATCGATCAGTTGCGTGAGATGGTGGAACTGCCGCTCCGCTATCCCGAATTGTTCGAGCGGCTGGGGGTTGATCCGCCGAAGGGGGTTCTGTTGCACGGCCCGCCGGGCACCGGCAAGACCCGGCTTGCCCGTGCCGTTGCCAATGAGTCGGAAGCTGAATTCTTCCTGATCAACGGGCCGGAGATCATGGGATCAGCCTATGGGGAATCGGAAAAGCAGCTTCGCGAGATTTTCGAGGCGGCGGCCAAGGCCGCGCCGTCGATCCTGTTCATCGATGAGATCGACTCGATCGCGCCCAAACGCGGCAATGTGACCGGTGAGACCGAAAAGCGCCTCGTCGCCCAGTTGCTGACGCTGATGGACGGGCTGGAACCGCGCACCAACCTGGTCGTCATCGCCGCGACCAACCGGCCCGAGGCGATCGATGAGGCGCTGCGCCGCCCCGGACGTTTCGACCGCGAAATCATCGTCGGCGTTCCCGACGAGCGCGGGAGGCGCGAGATATTGGGTATCCACACCCGTGGCATGCCGCTGGGCGACAAGGTGGACCTTAGCGAGCTTGCGCGTATGACCTATGGCTTTGTCGGCGCCGATCTCGCGGCGCTGACCCGTGAAGCGGCGATCGAGACGGTCCGCCGCTTCATGCCGCGCCTCAATCTGGAGGAAGGAACGATCCCGTCCGACGTGCTGGAGGAACTCTCCGTCTCGCGGGAGGACTTCATGGCCGCGATCAAGCGAGTCCAGCCGTCCGCCATGCGGGAGGTGATGGTACAGGCGCCGAATATCGGTTGGGCCGACATTGGCGGTCTGGACGATGCGCAGATGCGTCTCAAGGAAGGGGTGGAACTGCCGCTCAAGGACCCGGATGCCTTCCGCCGCATCGGCATCCGCCCGGCCAAGGGGTTCCTGCTCTACGGCCCGCCCGGCACTGGCAAGACCTTGCTGGCGAAGGCGGTCGCGCGGGAGGCGCAGGCCAATTTCATCGCCACGAAATCGTCCGACCTGCTGAGCAAATGGTATGGGGAGAGCGAGCAGCAGATCGCCCGCCTCTTCGCCCGTGCGCGGCAGGTGGCGCCGACCGTCATCTTCATAGACGAACTGGACAGCCTGGTTCCGGCGCGCGGCGGCGGCCTGGGCGAACCGCAGGTGACGGAGCGGGTGGTGAACACCATCCTCGCCGAAATGGACGGGTTGGAGGAACTGCAATCGGTCGTCGTCATCGGCGCCACCAACCGGCCGACGCTGATCGATCCGGCGCTGCTGCGGCCGGGCCGGTTCGACGAGCTGATCTATGTCCCCGTGCCCGATCAGGCCGGGCGCAAGCGGATCCTGTCCATCCATACGGGCAAGATGCCGCTTGCCGATGATGTCGATCTCGACCTGCTGGCCGAAAGGACCGAGCGCTTCACGGGCGCCGATCTTGAGGATCTGGTCCGCCGTGCGGGCCTGATCGCGCTGCGCCAGTCGCTCTCTGTCGACAAGGTGACGCAGGCCCATTTCGAAGCGGCGCTGGAGGATACCCGCGCCTCCGTCACGCCCGAAATGGAACGTGAATATGAGCAGATCCAGGCCACGCTCAAGCAGAGCGTGATGCAGGTGGATCCGATCGGTTTCGTCGCCCCCGGCATGTTGCGCCCCCGCGCCGGCAAGGCTTGACCGAAGGCGGGGGAAGGGTGTCCTTCTCCCGCCTTGCTCCCCGCAAAATGCTGCGACCCTCCCTCCCCTCCGGCGCGAAGGCGCTTGCAAGGCCGCGGGATTTTTGCGAGTCGGGCGTATGAAGGCAATCAGGCGAGAATTAATGGCCTCCATTCCCTTGAAGAAAAAGCATCTGGTCCAGCGCTCCAATTTCCTGGCTCAATGGGGGATGTTCTTCAAACAGTTCGTCAAGCATCCGGGCATGATCGGGTCGGTCATCCCATCGTCCGCGTCGCTGGTGGATGCGATGCTGGCCGATGTGGATTGGGCGCATACGCGGCTGTTCGTCGAATATGGCCCAGGCGTTGGCACCTTCACGCAGACCATCCTCGACCGGATGCATCCGGATGCGATCCTGCTGGCGATCGACCTCAACCTCGATTTCGTCGCGTTCCTGGAAGCGCAAATCGACGATCCCCGCCTGCGCGTGGTGCATGGGTCGGCGGCCGACGTGCGCCGTTTCATCCGAGAGGCGGGGCATCGGCAGGCGGACTTCATCCTGTCCGGCATTCCTTTTTCGACCCTGCCCGCCGGGGTGGGCGAAGCGATCTGTGCCGAAACGCGTTCCGCGCTGAGGCCGGACGGCGCTTTCCTGGTCTATCAATATTCCGCCTATATGCGCCGTCTGCTGTCCGCGCAGTTCGAGGAGATTCACGAGCGGGTGGAATGGCGCAACATCCCGCCCTGTCGCATGTTCACCGCCACGAAGCGGGAAATGCTGGCGCAGGCGGCCTGATCGTTACGCGTTCCATTTGCATTTCGCTGATTTTCCGCAGGGAATTTTTGGCCTTTGACACGCATATACCCCATTCAGGGTATGCGGGCGTCGAGCCTGCTCGCTAACCGCTGAAGAAGTGGCAGTTCTACTGTCCGCTGGCGGCCGGGTCATTTTGCGACCCATGGCCCGGTCGTCAGTTCGATGCCTGTTTGCCGCAACCGATGGTTTCGCATTGGCGTGCTTTCATGATAAGGCCCCGCGAAACACGGCGAGAATATCATGAACGACCTGACCCAGACCCCCGAAATGCTGATCGCGACCATGGGCGCCCGTGCCCGTGCGGCGGCGGCGGCACTGGCATCGGCCGGCGACGCGCAGAAGATCGACGCGCTGCGCCGCGCCGCGCAAGCGCTGCGGGATCAGGCGCCGCAGATCATCGCCGCCAATGCCCGCGACATGGAAAATGCCGCGGCCAACGGCCTGTCCCCCGCTCTGCTCGACCGGCTGCGGCTGGACGAGGACCGTATACTCGCGACGGCGGCGGGCGTGGATCAGGTGGCGACCCTCGTCAATCCGCTGGGCAGCGTGATCGACCGGCAGGTCCGCCCCAATGGCATGGAGCTTTCCCGCGTGCGCGTGCCGTTGGGCGTGATCGGCATCATCTATGAAAGCCGCCCCAATGTGACCGCCGATGCGGCCGCGCTGTGCCTGCGCGCCGGCAACGCAGTGATCCTGCGTGGCGGCAGCGAGGCGAAGGAAAGCAACCGCGCCATCCACGCCGCCATGGCGGAGGGCATTGCCGCCGCCGGCCTGTCCGCCGATGCGGTGCAACTGGTCCCCACCACCGACCGCGCGGCCGTGGGCGCGCTGTTGAAAGCGGCCGAATTCATCGACCTCATCGTCCCGCGCGGGGGCAAGAGCCTGGTCGCTCGCGTGCAGGAGGAGGCGCGTGTACCCGTGCTCGCCCATCTCGACGGTATCAACCACAGCTATGTCGACGGTGCCGCCGATCCGGACATGGCCCAGAAGCTGGTGGTGAACGCCAAGATGCGACGCACCGGTATTTGCGGCTCGACCGAAACGGTGCTGATCGACAAGGCGTTCGGGGCGGCGCCCGCCATCGTGAGGGCACTGCTCGACGCCAAATGCGAGGTGCGTGGCGATGACGCGGTGCAGGCGATGGACGACCGGGTGATCGCAGCGTCCGAAGAGGACTGGGACACCGAATATCTCGATGCCATCGTGTCGATCCGGCTGGTCGATGGGCTGGACGAGGCGCTGGCTCATATCGCTGCCCATGCCAGCCATCATACCGACGCGATCATCACCGAAGACGCCGACCGCGCGGAGCGTTTCCTGAACGCGGTCGACAGCGCCATCGTGATGTGGAACGCCTCCACCCAGTTCGCCGATGGTGGCGAATTCGGTCTGGGCGCGGAAATCGGCATTTCCACGGGGCGCCTCCATGCCCGCGGGCCGGTCGCGCTGGAAGGCCTTACCACCTATAAATGGCTGGTACGCGGAACGGGGCAGACGCGGCCGTAATTCGCTAATCTGTCCGGAACGGGGGAGGGGGGGCTACCCCTTCACCGCCCCATCGATCGCCTTCAGCTTCTCCAGCAAAGGCCCGACCCATTCTACCGGCAGCATCACCGGCCCGTCCGAAGGTGCGTTATCGGGATCGTCATGCGCTTCGGCGAAGATCGCCGCGACCCCCGCCGCGACGGCACTCCGCGCCAGCACCGGCGCAAATTCCCGTTGCCCGCCGGAAGCCGATCCCAGGCCGCCCGGCTGCTGCACCGAATGGGTGGCGTCGAACACCACCGGATAGCCCGTCTGCGCCATCACCGGCAGCGACCGCATGTCGCTGATCAATGTATTGTAGCCGAAACTCGCCCCGCGCTCGGTCAGCAGGATGCGTTCATTGCCGGTCGAAGCGACCTTCTGCGCCACCGCCGCCATATCCCAGGGGGCGAGGAACTGCCCCTTCTTCACATTGACGACCGCGCCTGTCTTGCCTGCCGCCAGCAGCAGGTCGGTCTGGCGGCACAAAAAGGCGGGAATCTGGAGGATGTCCACAGCCTGCGCCGTAGCTTCGACCTGCCCCGCCTCATGCACGTCGGTCAGCACCGGACAGCCGAAGCTTGCCTTCACCTCGGCCAGGATCGCCAGCCCCGCATCGATCCCGACGCCCCGCTGCCCCGACACCGAAGTCCGGTTCGCCTTGTCGAAGGAGGATTTGAATATGAATGGCACGCCCGCTCGTGTCGCCACGCCGGACAATCTTTCCGCCATCATCATCGCATGATCGCGGCTTTCAATCTGGCAGGGACCGGAAATCAGGGCGAAGGGCAGGTCGTTGCCGACCGTAAGCGGCCCGATGGAAACATGTTTGCTCATGCCGTTCACTTCGGCGCTTTCACGAAGCGGCGCAAGAGTTGCCCCCGCCACAGCCCCTTGCCCTCATGATAATTCCAGCAGAACCAGCCGAAAACGAGGCATGCCAGCAGTGAAGGCAGCGCCATCGGATCGCCTTCCCCCTTCATGTGGCGATAGAAGGCGAAGTCCGCCCGCCACCGATCCCGCTCGCTGCCGCCGCCATTGATGCCATAGGCATTGTCATGGCGCCGACAACCGATGTTTCGGTTGTATTTGCGGTGGTCTATGAAATAGCAGTAGTCGCGTTCGGGTGTCGTCATGGCCCGATGTGGAACAGGGGCCATGGAAAAGTTCAAGCGCAAACTCTTCTACCTTGGCGGCTTCGACCCGCGCGGGGTGCGTTTCTACCACCAGATGTATCGCGAGCAGGCGGAAAATTACGCGCGCCTGTCGGGCGAGCGGGTGGAGGTCAGCGCCCGCCGTTCCGGCCCTGCTTCCTCCGCTCTCTGGACCGTCACCAACCACAGCGCGGGCGTCGAAACCGACTATGAATTCCTTCGCTGGGAGGATCTGGTCGGCAAGGTGTGGATACGCAATCCCCTGGCTCTGGCCTGGCGCTCCATCGCCACCTACAGCGCCCATGCCCGGCACATGCAGTTCCTGCGCATGCGGAAACTGCGGCAAGGCCCGGTCATCACCATCCTCTACCCGCCGCTGCTGGCGGTCCTCATCCCGCTCGCCCTCGCGCTGATCCCCACGCTGCTGCTCTCGCTGCTGCTTCCCTTCTGGGCGAGCGCGCTCATCGGCATCGCCATCAGCGCGCTCCTTTCCGGTCGCCTGCTCAACAAGCTGATCGTGCCCTGGCTGCTGCGCTTCATGTATTATAACCACTCGGTCGCCGCCGACGGCCCCGGCGCGGAGATGGACGAGCGCCTCGACCAGTTCGCCGCCCGCATTGTCGAGGAAATGGATGGCCCCTATGATGAGGTCATCTTCGCTTCCCACAGCAACGGCACCATCTATGCGATGAGCGTCCTGCGTCGCATCCTCGAACTACGCGGCACGCTGCCCGACAATTTCACCGTCCTGACATTGGGGCAGGTCGTCCCCGTCATCGCGCTGCGCAAGGACGCGCGCTGGTATCATGCCGACCTCAAGGCACTGGACGACAAGCCCTTCCGCCTCGTCGACTTCTCCGCCCCGCCGGACGGCGCGGCCTATTATGATGTCCACCCGATCCGCCTTGTCTCGGATCGATGCGCCGCCCGCGTCGACCTGCTCTCGCCGCGCTTCCACCTCTTCTACGATCCGGAAAATTACCATAGCGGCTGGTCGAACAAATATGAGGCGCATTTCGACTATCTGCGCGTGGGCGACCGCCTCTCGCCGGTGGACTATGTCAGCCTGACCGCCGGTCGCCGCACCATCGACGAAGCGATAGCCGCATTCAGGACGATCCCGTGACGCCGCCCTTTACCCCGCCTTACCCCGAACCGCCCCGCACCAAGCGCGGCCTTGCAAAGCGCTTCCTGCGCGGCTGGCATAGCTGGATTCATGTGCTGTTCGAAAAGAGCTATACAATGAAGCTGGGCGAAATCCGCATGCCCGGCCAGACCATGTATATCGCCAATGAACTGCCGCTGGTGGACCAGATCCTGCGCGGCGGCACGGCGTACCCGAAGCATCGCGAGTTGGTCCGCAACCTCTCGCCGCTAATCGGCAATTCGGTCTTTTCCGCCAATGGCGAGGATTGGGAAAGCCAGCGCGCCATGGTGAACCCGGCCTTCGCCCATACCGCGCTCAACCGGTCCATGCCGCTGATGGTGGCGGCCGCCGACGATCTGCTTGTCCGCATCGACGCGGCGGACAAAAGCCGGCCGGTCGACATCGATCCCATGATGACCCATGTGGCGGCCGACATCATCTTCCGCACGCTCTTCTCCGAAGCGTTGGATGAGCGGCGCTCCAACATCATCCACACCGCTTTCGGCAAGTTCCAGCGCCTCGCCCATAGCGCCTCGATGCTTCGTCTCTACGGTTTTCCGGCCCGCTGGTTCGAGAAGCGGTCCCTGAAACCTGCCAAGGCGATTCACGATGTTTTCCGGCCCATCGTCGAGGCACGCTACGCGGCTTTCCACCAGCGCGGCGAGGCGCCGCACAAGGACATCCTCCAGTCCCTGATCGAGGCCAGGCATCCCGAAACCGGCGAACCCTTCACCTTGCAACAGGTGATGGACCAGGTGTCGACGGTCTTCCTCGCCGGCCACGAAACCTCGGCCAGCACCATGACCTGGGCGTTCTACATGCTGGCCGAATGCGTCCATGTCCAGACCGCCGCCCGCGCCGAGGTGACGGAAATCGCCGGAAGCGTGCCGTTGGAGGCCGCGATGCTCAAGGACATGGACGCCATCCGCAACATCTTCCGCGAAACGCTGCGTCTTTACCCTCCGGTTGCCTTCTTTCCGCGCGAAGTCACATGTCCCATGCCGATGCGCGACAAGCAGTTGGAGGAAGGCGCCATGCTGGTCGTCGCTCCCTGGCTGACGCAGCGTAACAAGGACAATTGGGCCTGCCCCCATAGCTTCGACCCCCAACGCTTCGAAGACCCCGCCAATGCGGACATGGTGAAACAGGCCTGGTTCCCCTTCGGCCGCGGCCCCCGCGTCTGCGTGGGCGCCGGTTTCGCCCAGCAGGAGGTGATGACGGTGATCGCCAGCGTCGTGCGCCGCTATCGTCTGTCGGTGCCGCAAGGTTTCAAGCCCGAACCGATCAGCCGCCTG
This sequence comes from Sphingobium sp. LB126, assembly GCF_002795205.1. NCBI lineage: Bacteria > Pseudomonadati > Pseudomonadota > Alphaproteobacteria > Sphingomonadales > Sphingobiaceae > Sphingobium > Sphingobium sp. LB126. The sequence continues at coordinate 1,397,685 of NZ_NETV01000001.1, read as the reverse complement.
ACCATCCGGCCGCGAAAAGGGATGAAGCTGATGTTCGAGGCCGCATCCCTCCTTTCGTCACGCCCTATCCCTTGATCCGCCCGACCATCGCCTGCCCCGCCATTCGCTGCCGCATATAGCGCCGTTTCAGCACCACGCTCGCGCCCAGCAAGGCTACGCCCAGGATGATGCACAATGCCCCCAGCATCGGTGGCCAAAGCCCGAACAGGCTGTGTACATCCAGCGCCGAGGGGGTCAGCAACAGCAGGAATCCCGCCGTGAGCAGCCACAGACCCCAGCGGCGTGGCCGCACCGCAATCATGCGCAGTTCATGCCGATGCGCCTTGCGGCCCTCTTTGGTGGACAGGTCGTGATGCTTCATGACCGATATAAAAGCGGAAAGCGTGGCGCTCTGTCCAGCGTGGCGAAGGGGCTTCCGTTCCTGCATCGCATCGGCTACATGCGGAAGCGATCCCCGGGGGACCGTCCACAGACGGTTGAGAGGCGGCTGATGTGGCCGCGACCCGCTGAACCTGATCCGGATAAGACCGGCGTAGGGAGGGAAGGGCTTGTTCAGATGAAGCAACCCGCGCCCGTCCTCCGTCCATGAGCGTAAGAGGAGGACGGCATATATGGACAGCATTTCCGTCCTGACCCTGCATCTGGCCGAACTCATCGGCCTCTACATGATCGTCATCGGCATAGGCGGCCTTGGCGCGCCGCTGCGCTGGCGGCAGATGATGGATGATCTGGAACATTCGCCGGCCCTGGTCATGGCGCTGGGGTTTTCGGTCTTCGCAGTCGGCGCGGCCTTGGTGCTGATCCACAGCATCTGGCGCGATCCGCTGTCCGTCATCGTCTCGGCTATCGGCCATGTGGTGCTGATCGAAGGCGCCCTGTTGCTCGCCGTGCCCGCGCCGCTCCTCAGGATCGGCCGCTGGTCGCTCAACTTCACCCGTGCCTGGGCGATCGTCAGCATTGTCTTCGGCATCCTCCTATTCCTCGCCGGCCTCACGGGTCGCGCCACCGTTATCGTCTGAAAGGAAAATCCATGGCCGATGTTCCCGCCCGCACCGAAATGCGCGTCACCACCGGTCCGATACGTGGATCGCGCAAAATCCATGTCGGCCCCTTGAAGGTCGCCATGCGAGAGATCGATCTCGAACCCGGCAGCGGCGAGCCGCCCGTCCGCGTCTACGACACCTCTGGTCCCTATACCGACCCGAACGCCCGCATCGACATCATGGCCGGTCTTCCCGCGCTGCGCCGCGACTGGATCATCGGCCGTGGCGACGTCGAGGAATATGACGCCCGCACCATCCAGCCCGAGGATAACGGCTTGAAAGGCCCCGACCGCAGCGGTGGTGTCCAGCCCTTCCCCAATACCGTCAAACGCCCGCTGCGCGCCAAGGCCGGAGCGAACGTCTCCCAGATGCACTATGCCCGCCGCGGCATCATCACGCCGGAGATGGAATATGTGGCCGAGCGCGAGAATCTGGGCCGTGCCCGCCTCGCCGAATATGTCCGCGACGGCCATGACTGGGGCGCGGAAATCCCCGATTATGTGACCCCCGAATTCGTCCGTGACGAGGTCGCGCGTGGCCGCGCCATCATTCCGTCGAACATCAACCACCCTGAGAGTGAGCCGATGGCGATCGGCCGCAACTTCCTGGTGAAGATCAACGCCAATATCGGCAACAGCGCCGTCGCCTCCGACGTGGCGAGCGAGGTCGACAAGCTGGTCTGGTCGATCCGTTGGGGCGCCGACACGGTCATGGACCTGTCGACCGGCCGCAACATCCACGATACCCGCGAATGGATCATGCGCAACTCGCCGGTCCCGATCGGCACCGTGCCCATCTATCAGGCGCTGGAAAAGGTCGGCGGCATTGCCGAGGAACTGACCTGGGACATCTTCCGCGACACGCTGATCGAGCAGGCCGAGCAGGGCGTGGACTATTTCACCATCCATGCGGGCGTGCGCCTGCCCTATATCCCGATGACGGCCAAGCGCGTCACCGGCATCGTCTCGCGCGGTGGGTCGATCATGGCGAAATGGTGCCTCGCCCATCACAAGGAAAGCTTCCTCTACGAGCATTTCGACGAGATCACCGAGATTATGAAGGCCTATGACATCGCCTACAGCCTGGGCGACGGCCTGCGCCCCGGCTCGATCGCGGACGCCAATGACGAGGCGCAGTTCGCCGAGCTGTACACGCTGGGCGAACTCACCAAGCGCGCCTGGGAACAGGATGTGCAGGTGATGATCGAAGGGCCGGGCCATGTGCCCATGCATAAGATCAAGCAGAATATGGACAAGCAGCTCGAGGCCTGCGGTGAGGCGCCCTTCTACACGCTCGGGCCGCTCACCACCGACATCGCGCCCGGCTACGACCATATCACCAGCGGCATCGGCGCCGCGATGATCGGCTGGTACGGCACGGCGATGCTCTGCTATGTCACGCCCAAGGAACATCTGGGCCTGCCCGACCGCGACGACGTGAAGGTTGGTGTCGTGACCTACAAGCTCGCCGCCCACGCCGCCGATCTGGCGAAAGGCCACCCCGCCGCCAAGGTCCGCGACGATGCGCTGAGCCGTGCCCGCTTCGAATTCCGCTGGCGCGACCAGTTCCATCTGTCGCTCGACCCCGACACGGCAGAGAAGTATCACGATCAGACGCTTCCGGCGGAAGGCGCGAAAAGTGCCCATTTCTGCTCCATGTGCGGTCCCAAATTCTGCTCGATGAAGATCACGCAGGAGGTGCGCGATTTCGCGGCGAAGCAGAATCAGCCCGCGGACGCATTCATCGCGGCGGAGGATGCCGAAAAGGGCATGGCGGAGATGAGCGAAATCTTCCGGCAGACCGGCAGCGAGCTTTATATGGGTGCTGGCGGTCGGGAGCATGATTGAGAAGCTGGCTGTTGCAGTGGTCCGGCGGGAGCGATTGGTGTTTTGGCCGCCGGCTGTGGGCGTCAACGGCGCCCGCATGGCCGGCCCCGCTGGGCCAGGACAAGCGCGGTAGTACCTCCTTCTATTTCCCGTTGCGTCGGAGAAAATCTCACGAAAAATCCGTTGTTCGGATTCCTGCCCCATCTGCTTTCCCGGGACTGCCGATCAGCCATGCCCCACGCTCGATTCTCCTGCCCGGCTTCCAACGCATAAGCTGGTGGAGCTTCTTCCTCGGCCTGGTCGAGAGCTTTGCGTGGGGACGGCATGCCATTTCCCGACGGTTTGGGTCGAAGCGGGTCGAACAGTGACATTGCGCCCTTGACCTTGACACTATGTCAGGGTGCACAAGTTCAGCCCACAGGAGCTGTTCGATGGCGCATGAACATCATCATGATAAGGCGGATGTTTCCGACGGGACTCAGGCCTCGGACGGGACTCAGGCCAAGGATCCCGTCTGTGGGATGTCGGTCGATCCGGTAAGGACGCCCCACCATGCGGGTCATGCCAGGGTGACCTACCACTTCTGCGGCGCCGGCTGCCGATCCCAATTCGTCTCCGATCCCGAGCGCTATCTCGGTCCCCCTGCGCCGCAGGGGGATGTTCCCGCAGGGACGATCTGGACCTGCCCGATGCATCCCGAAATCCGTCAGGATCATCCGGGCGCCTGCCCGATCTGCGGGATGGCGCTGGAGCCTGCCACGGTCACGGCCGAAACCGGACCGAGTCCCGAACTGCGCGACATGTCTCGCCGCTTCTGGATCGGGCTCTTGCTCGCTCTGCCGGTGTTCCTGCTGGAGATGGGCGGGCACATCTTCCCTGCTCTCCACCACCTCGTGCCGATGAGGGTCTCGACCTGGATCCAGCTGGTGCTGGCAACGCCCGTGCTGTTGTGGGCGGGCCGGCCGTTCTTCGAGCGCGGCTGGGCATCGCTCAAGAGCGGCAACCTCAACATGTTCACGCTGATCGCGATGGGCACCGGGGTCGCCTGGGCCTACAGCATGGTCGCGGCGCTTGCGCCCGGTATGTTCCCGCCCGCTTTCCGGGGAGCCGACGGCAGCGTCGCCATCTATTTCGAGGCCGCCGCAGTGATCACGGTGCTGGTCCTGCTGGGGCAGGTGCTGGAGCTTCGCGCGCGTGAGCGCACCTCGGGCGCGATCAAGGCGCTGCTCAATCTCGCCCCCAGGACCGCGCGCCGGATCAGGCCGGACGGCACCGACGAAGAGATCGGCATGGATCTGGTCGCCGTCGGAGACCGATTGCGCGTCCGCCCCGGCGAGAAAGTGCCGGTCGATGCCGTCGTCGCCGATGGCCGTTCCTCGCTCGACGAGTCGATGGTGACGGGGGAATCGATGCCGGTCACCAAGGCGGCGGGCGACAAGCTGATCGGCGGCACGCTCAACCAGACCGGCGGGCTCGTGATCGTCGCCGAGAAGGTCGGGCGCGATACGATGCTGGCCCGCATCGTCCAGATGGTGGCCGAGGCCCAGCGGTCACGCGCGCCGATCCAACGCATGGCCGATCGGGTCTCGGGCTGGTTCGTGCCCGTCGTCATCGGCATCGCCATGCTCGCCTTCGTCGGCTGGGGCATCTGGGGTCCGGAGCCGCGCTTCGCCTATGGCCTGGTCGCGGCCGTGGCGGTGCTGATCATCGCATGCCCCTGCGCCCTGGGTCTCGCGACGCCGATGTCGATCATGGTCGGCGTCGGGCGCGGCGCGGGTCTCGGCGTGCTGATCAAGAATGCCGAAGTGCTGGAGCATATGGAGAAGGTCGACACGCTGGTCGTCGACAAGACCGGCACCCTCACCGAAGGGCGTCCCGCCGTGACCGGGATCGTGCCCGCAACCGGCGCCGATGAAGCGGCAATCCTGCGGCTGGCGGCGGCGGTGGAGCGCGCATCGGAGCATCCGCTCGCGCTCGCCATCGTCGAGGCCGCCAAGGCGCGGCAGATCGACCCGCCTGAGGTCACCGACTTCGACTCGCCCACCGGACGGGGCGCATCAGGCACCGTCGACGGCAAGCGGATCGTGCTGGGGAACGCTGTGTTCCTCAAGGATCAGGGGATCGACACCTCTGAACTGAGCGCGCAGGCGGATGACCTTCGTCGTACCGGCGCCACCGCCATTTTCATCGGTGTCGACGGCAAAGTCGCGGGCGCCTTCGCGATCGCCGATCCGGTCAAGGAAACGACGCCCCAGGCGCTTGCGGCGCTGCGTGAGGAAGGCATCCGGGTCGTCATGCTGACGGGCGACAATCGGACGACGGCCGAGGCGGTCGCGGCGAAGCTGGGGATCGAGGAAGTCGAGGCCGAAGTCCTGCCCGACCAGAAGAGTGCGGTCGTCGCGAAGTTCAAGAAGGAGGGCCGGGTCGTGGCGATGGCCGGGGACGGCGTCAACGACGCGCCGGCTCTGGCTGCCGCCGATGTGGGCATTGCCATGGGTTCGGGCACCGACGTGGCGATCGAGAGCGCGGGCGTCACCTTGCTCAAGGGCGACCTCAACGGCATCGTCCGGGCGCGGCGTTTGTCGCAGGCGACCATGTCCAATATCCGCCAGAACCTGGTTTTCGCTTTCATCTACAACGCGGCGGGGATACCGGTCGCGGCCGGCCTGCTCTACCCGCTGTTCGGTATCCTGCTCTCCCCGATGATCGCCGCCGCCGCGATGGCTTTGTCCTCTGTCAGCGTCGTCACCAACGCGCTCAGGCTCAACAGGCAGTCATTATGAATATCGGACAGGCTTCCAAGGCGAGCGGCGTGTCCGAGCGCATGATCCGCCATTATGAGAAGATCGGCCTGGTGCCGCAGGCGCCCCGGCGCGACAGCGGCTATCGCGATTATTCCGACGCCGACGTCAACCGGCTGCGCTTCATCGCCAATGCCCGCGACCTCGGCTTTCCGATCGAGGAGATCGGCACGCTGCTCGCGCTCTGGTCGAACACCCATCGCGCCAGTTCCGAGGTGAAGGCGCTGGCCCTCGCGAGGGCGGAAGAGCTGGATCGGAAAGCGAAGGCGCTGGAAGCCATGCGCCAGTCCCTTCTCTATCTCGCCGACGCCTGCCATGGGGACCATCGCCCCGATTGCCCGATCCTGGAGGGCATCTCGCATGGCGACACCGTGATCGGCCGCACCTCCGGTAAGGAGCGTCACGGCAGTTGATAAACGCACCGAAGGACTTTCGATGAACTTGCCTCTCGACCGTCGCCGCTTCCTGCAGGCCGCGAGTGCCACGGGCGCTGCCGCGCTTTCTGGCTGGCTTCCTGCCTGGGCGCAGCCGGTCTCCACGGGAACGACAGCGGCCATTCCCGAACTGGGCGGGGAAGATATCTCGTTGCGGATTGCCGGCCGGAGCCTGATCGTCGACGGTCGGTGGGCGGCTGCGATCGGCATCAACGGCACCGTGCCGGCGCCGCTGCTGCGCCTGCGCGAAGGGCAGACGGTTCGCCTGCACGTCAGCAACGATCTGGATGAGGAGACCTCGCTCCACTGGCATGGCCTCATATTGCCGACCCAGATGGACGGCGTGCCCGGCCTGTCCTTCCCCGGCATCAAGGCGCGTTCGAGCTTCACTTACGACTTCCCGATCGTCCAGGCGGGCACCTATTGGTATCATAGCCACTCGGGCCTTCAGGAACTGATGGGTCTCTACGGGCCGATCGTCATCGCGCCTGCCGGCGACGATCCGGTCAAGGCCGACCGGGAGCATGTGATCATGCTCTCCGGCCACAGCCAGATGCACCCGCACAGCATCTACATGAAGCTCAAGCAGGAGCCCGGCTACTTCAACCGCCAGCGCCAGACGCTCGCCGGCTTGCTCAAGGGCAAGGACCAGCCGCTGGCGGAGCGCCTGCGCTGGGCCGCCATGCGCATGGACCCGGCCGACATCTCGGACGTGACCGGCGCCGTGTTCACCTATGTCGTCAACGGCCACGGGCCGGCGGACAACTGGACCGCGCTGTTCCGGCCGGGAGAGCGGGTGCGGCTGCGGTTCATCAATGCCGCCGGTATGACCATCTTCAACGTCCGCATTCCCGGCCTTAAACTCACGATCGTCCACGCCGATGGGCAGGCGGTCCGTCCCGTCGAGGTGGACGAGTTCCAGTTCGCGCCCGGCGAGACCTATGACGTGATCGTCACTCCGACCGAAGATCGCGCCTTTTCCATCGTCGGCGAGTCGGTCGATCGCTCGGGCATGGCACGCGCGACGCTCGCGCCTCGCGCCGGCATGATCGCGCCCGTTCCGCCGCTCCGGCCGCGGCCGGTCGCCACGATGAGGGATATGGGGATGGACATGTCCGCCATGTCGCATGGAGCGAAGGGGCAAATGGATGACATGGCGGGCATGCCTGGCATGGATCACGGCATGATGGCCGCACATGCGCAGAACAACCCGCCGCCATCGGGCGACCACGGCGCCGGAAACATGGGGATGCGCGATCCACGCAACGCGCCGCAGGTGAGGCTTGGCCCCGGCGTCCAGACGATCGCGCCGATGCCGGTCGATCGAACGGGAGAGCCGGGCCAGGGGCTGGCCGACGCGGGTCACAGGGTTCTGGTCTATCGCGATCTGGTGGCGTTCGACCGCAACCCCGATGTCAGGGCGCCCGCGCGCCAGATCGAGGTGCATCTGACCGGAAATATGGAACGCTACATGTGGTCCATGGACGGGCAGACCATGTCCGAGGCGCATGAGCCGATCCCCATGCGCGCCGGTGAGCGCGTGCGGGTGACACTCGTCAACGATACGATGATGGCCCATCCCATTCATCTGCACGGGCATTTGTTCGAGCTGGTAACCGGCCATGGCGATCATGGTCCGCGCAAGCATACGGTCAATGTCCCGCCCGGCGGCAAGGTGAGTTGGGACGTGACGGCGATCCCCGGCGACTGGGCCTTCCATTGCCATATGTTCTTCCACATGGCGGCGGGAATGATGCGTGTCGTCCAGGTCCGTCCGATGGAAGGAGAGCCGGCATGAAACGCCTGTTTCTGCTCGGCCTCGTGTCCCTGGCAGTGAGCCTTCCTGCCATAGCCCAGACGTACGACATGGACATGCCGGGAATGACCATGCCGATGGTGCCCGCCAAGCCGCATGCGAAACCGGCGCCGCACCAGCCACACCCTGCGCCTTCGGGCGCCCCTCAACATAAGCAGCACATGGCTCCTGCTGCGCCGCGAGGCGACCATGCTGATCATGACATGTCCAACATGCCGGGCATGGACGTGCCGCCCCCGGATAAGGCGCATGAAGGACATGAGCAGCATCAAGCCTCCAAGGCTGATGCTGGCATGACCGCGCCGAGCGGAACCGACCTTCCGGCGGGCGATGCACCTCCTCCGCCGGTCGCGCACGACCGCAGCGCCGACCGCTTCTATGGCGCGACCGCCATGGCCGAGGCCGAGGATCGGCTGATGAGCTCGCATGGCGGGATGACCTACCATCAGGTGATGTTCAACCTCGCCGAATATCAGGCGCGCAAGGGCCGTGATGGCTATCGCTGGGCGGGCGAAGGCTGGTTCGGTGGCGACATCAACAGGTTCGTCGTGAAAAGCGAGGGCGAAGGCAGCTTCCGCCGGGACATCGACGCGGCCGAGATGCAGGCGCTCTATTCGCGCGCCATCGATCCTTACTGGAACCTCCAAATCGGCGTCCGTCAGGATTTCGGGTCCGGTCCGGGCCGGACCTACGCCGTCGTCGGCGTCGAGGGCCTGGCACCTTACTGGTTCGAGACCGATGCCGCGCTGTTTGTTTCCAACAAGGGTGATCTGCTCGCACGCGTCGAAGGCTATTACGATCAACGCATTACCCAGCGTCTCGTCCTCCAGCCAAGAGCCGAGATCGCCTTTGCGGCGCAGGACATCCCCGAAAGCCGGATCGGTTCCGGCGTATCGGCCGCCGAATTGGGGTTACGCCTGCGATACGAGATGCGCCGGGAATTCGCGCCCTATGTCGGCCTATCCTGGGAACGGAGGATCGGTGATACGGCCCGCTTCGCGCGCCTGGCCGGCGAGGATGTGGAGTCGACAAGCTTCGTGGCCGGTATCCGCTTCTGGTTCTGATGCGCTTGAGCATTGGCTCAGGGAGGAGGGCGCGTTCCGGCGGATCCACCAATCTTATTGGCTGTTGCCGTCACAGAATTCTGATGGCTTTTCGGATCATTCAGTCGCAAGAGTGGATTCCGATCTGATTGAATCAGATCGGCCACTCTTAGTCTTTTATTTGCCGCGATTTCTTAACCGTCAGATGATGCCATCTGACTGGAAATCGCTCTAGTGTGGTGGATTTGAAATACGCCTCATTATAGCGGCCAGGTGGGGAGCGTATTTCAAATCCATAAACCACATTAGAAACATATATTTGCTAGTGACCCTGATGAATCTGAAGTTCGTTCAACGCCTGCCCAACAATGTGACGAACTTCAGATTCGGGTCACTAGGAGATACGGAAACATATTTCGAACATCACTGCATGCCGCTTATGGACGATCGGCCGGGTCGCTGTGGGAGATGATGACCGTCTGCAGGATGATCGAGAATGGCGCGAAGTTACCTTGAGCGAGTTTAAAGAAAAAAGGGGCCGCCGGGCAGGCGACCCCTTCTATGTTGTCCGCGAAAGCGGTCAGGTCTGGATCAGTCCGCCTTCGTCTGAAGGTTCACGGCCGCATATTTGCCGCGACGGTCAACCTCGAGTTCGAAGTCGAGGCGATCACCTTCGTTGAGAGCGCTCATGCCGGCGCGTTCTACGGCGCTGATGTGAACGAACGCGTCGGGCTGGCCGTCGTCGCGCTGGATAAAGCCGAAGCCCTTCATGGCGTTGAAGAACTTGACCGTGCCGCTCGCGCGCTCGCCGGTGAGCTGGCGCTGCGGGCCGCGGTCGCCGCCGCCCGGACGATCGCCAAAACCACCAGCGCGGGGCTCGCGGGGCGCGCGTTCGGTGACGGGGAGCGGTTCGCCCTCGATCTTGAGGTCGGTCGCCGACACCTTGCCGCCACGATCCACCAGCGTGAAGCCGAGCTGCTGGCCTTCGGCCAGGCCGGTCAGGCCCGCCTGCTCGACGGCGCTGATGTGGACGAACACGTCTTCGCCGCCATCGTCACGGACGATGAAGCCGAAACCCTTCTGGCCGTTGAAGAATTTTACGACGCCAGTGCCTTCACCGACGACCTGGGCGGGCATGCCGCCACCACGGCCGCCGCCGAAACCACCACCGCCGCCGCCGCCGAAGCCGCCACGACCACCGCCGCCACCGAAGCCGCCGCGGTCGCCGCCGCCGAAACCACCACCGCCGCCGAAGCGATCGCCACCGCCGAAGCCGCCGCGATCACCACCGAAGCCACCACGATCGAAACCGCCGCCGAAGCCGCCGCGGCCACCTTCATAGAAACTATCCTCGCCGATACCGTCGCGCTTGTCCTTGCCGCGACCGCCGCGGCGCCCTCTGTCAAAACTCATGCCCTGTTGGTCACTTTCGCTTCGCCCCAGACTAAACCGGACAAACATGTCGGGCGAATGACATGCAGAATCCACCGCAAAGCGCGGTTTGAGAATCACTATATCAACTTTTCTCAGGCGTGCGAACGATTTTACGTATCGGCGTCAATCGGGGGCAAAGGCTGCAAATATGCCGTCCCATGGGCTTTTCCGGGCAAATCGACGGTGGGGCAGCGGGTGATTGCGGCGTGGACCGTTTCGCCATAGAGGGGAATCATGACCGTTCATTTTCATGAAGAGGATCTGCCCGAGGGCGTACTTGCCCCCGGCCCGATCGCCGTCGATACCGAAACCATGGGGCTGATCACCCCGCGAGACCGCCTGTGCGTCGTGCAGATCAGCGACGGCAAGGGGGACGAGCATCTGGTGCGCTTCAACCCCGGCAGCGATTATGCCGCGCCGAACCTGAAGGCGGTGCTGGCCGATCCGGAGCGGCTCAAGCTCTATCATTTCGGGCGGTTCGATATCGCCGCGCTCCAGCATTATCTGGGCGTGGTGGCCGCGCCCGTCTATTGCACCAAGATCGCATCGCGCCTGGTGCGGACCTATACCGACCGCCATGGGTTGAAAGAACTGGTGCGCGAACTGCTGGGGCAGGAACTGTCCAAGGTGCAGCAGTCGAGCGACTGGGGCGGGCCGGTGCTGTCCGACGCGCAGAAGGATTATGCGGCGTCCGACGTCCGGTTCCTGCACGCGCTGAAGGCCGAGCTGGACAAGCGGCTGGTGCGTGAGGGGCGCATGGAACTGGCACAGGCCTGTTTCGATTTCCTGCCGCACCGCGCCGCGCTGGACCTGGCGGGATGGCCGGAGATCGATATCTTCGCGCATATGTGAGGTCGCCATGTCGTTACAGGCCGATCAGCAACGCGATATGCGCCGCCACTGGGCGCGGCCGGGGGGGAGCCATGACCGGCTGGTCGGGCTGCTCAAGAACTGGCTGCCCGTGTCGGTGGGCGTGCTGGCGGCGCTGCTGGCGACCGCGCCCTTCACCGGCGGGGACAAGGTGAGCTTCGTCCTCGACAAGAACAAGGTCGAGGTGGCGAAGGAGCGGATGCGCGTGACCGAAGCGCTCTATCGCGGGGAGGACAGCAAGGGACAGCCCTTTTCCCTGCGGGCGGGATCGGCCGTGCAGAAGAGTTCGCGCGAACCGATCGTCGACCTCAACGACATGTCGGCGCGGATATTGCTGTCCGACGGGCAGGCGCTGTTGCGGGCGCAGAAGGGCCGCTACGACATGGATACGGAGCGGGTCGCCATCGACGGGCCGGTGCAGTTCCAGTCTGAGGGCGGATACCGGATGACGACGCGGGACGTGGGCGTCGACCTGAAATCCCGGCGGATGCAGAGCGCCGGGCGCGTGGACGGGCGGATACCCATCGGCACGTTCAGCGGCGACCATCTGGAGGCGGACCTGGGCGCGCGGACGGTGACGCTGAACGGGCGTGCGAGCTTGCGTATCGAACAAAATGGCCTCAAAGGGCGGAAGTGATGAAAAAGACCCTTTTTCTGGTGTCGTTGAGCGCTCTGGGCGCGGCTGGCCTCGTCTATGCCGGGGCGGATGCGCAGGTGCTGAAGAATCATGACAGCAATGCGCCGGTGAACTTCACCGCCGACCGGATCGAGGTGCAGGACCGCGCCGATCGCGTGATCGTGTCCGGCCATGTCGAGGTGACGCAGGCGGGCATGACGCTGAATGCCGCGCGGATGACCGTGGCGTACCGGAACCAGCCAGGTGGCGGAACCGGGACCAATGGGGTCGAGATCGACCGGATCGATGCTTCCGGTAATGTCGTCGTCACCAAGGCGGACCAGACGGCGAAGGGCAATGTCGCCATCTATGACCTCAACAGCAAGCTGATCACCATGCTGGGCAATGTGTCGTTGACGCAGGGGACGAACCGGCTGACCGGAGGGCGGCTGGTGATCGACCTGACCAGCGGGCGATCGACCGTGGACGGGCGGGCGGCAGGTGGTGCTGCTTCGGGTGTGACGGGCAGCGCGAGCGGGCGTGTGTCGGGTACTTTCACGGTGCCGCAGCGGAAGGAATGAGCGGCTTTCCGCCGCTTTCCTTTGCAACATGGGTGATATGATGAGGACGCGGAAAAGCGGCCTTTCAGCGTGCGTTTGCCAGAGATGGAATGACGGTTGAACGAGCCGTGTGGGGCGGTGAGGCTGTGGGGCAGATGAAGCCGCTCCCGCCCACACTGAGTCATTGAGCGCATGGTGCTCCTGCCCAGGCACTCGACGAGACAAGTGGCTCGCGAGAGCGTTGGCAGAACAGGAGACGCTTAAAAAACTGCCATTCCGCCTTCCCCAAGTCGCCGGTCCGTAATGACCTTAATGCTTGCCCGGTTTGTTCGATGTGCCCTTGGCCGTCGGGTTGATCAACTGGGCGCCGGCGGGGAGGCCGGTGCCGCCCATGTCGAGCTTCGCCGCCTCGGTCCGGGCGACCTGTCCCGGATTGTCGCGTTCCTTGATCGCGGCCCTGGTTTCGGCGTCGAGCTGCTCGTCGGGATCGCCATTGTCGGCGCCGCGGGTCCAGCCCAGGATGATCGACATGCGCCGGTTGCGCGGGTCGTAGGCATCGTCCTTGGCAAAGGGTTCGCGGTCGGCGACACCCTCGATCCGGGCGAAGCGGTCGTTGCCGATGCCGTTGCCGGCCAGCGCCTTGCGCGTCGCTTCGGCGCGGGCGGAGGAGAGCATCCAATTGTTCATCGTCTGGCCCGAGCTGTAGGGCAGGCCGTCGGTATGGCCGCGCACGATCAGCGGGTTGGGCATGGTGCGGATGGTCTGCGCGACCTCGTTCACCAGTTGCTGGGCCTGCGGCAGCAGGCGGTCGGTGCCCATGGCGAACATCGCGAAATCGGCCTCGTCGATCAGGTCGATGCGCAGCCCCTCGCGGGTTTCGGTGAAGCGGATATTCTTGCGCAGCTTGGCCATGCCCTGGCGCTTGGCCATGCGGGCTTCCAGCTCCTTCTTGATCGATTCGAACTTTGCGCGATCCGCCGCACGGGTGGCCTTGCCGCCCTGGTCCTTCGTGCCCGAGGCGTCGCGCGGGATGGTGATGGCAAGGTTGCCCTGACCGCCGGTGGTCGGGTAATTTTCCTTGCCCATCATGCTGTCGCCGCCGAACAGGCCGTTGGAGCCTGCGGAATTTTCCTTCATCTGCACCAGGGTCGGCGTGAAATAGTCGGCCAGGCCCTTGCGCTGCTTTTCGGTGGTCGCGCCCAGCAGCCACATCAGCAGGAAGAAGGCCATCATCGCCGTCACGAAGTCGGCATAGGCGACCTTCCACGCGCCGCCATGATGGCCGCCATGGCCCTCCACGATGATCTTCTTGACGATGATCGGCCTGGGTTCGGGCTCGTTCGCGCCGCGCTTCTTCTCGGCCATGGCTTATTTGCCCCGCATGCCGTCGAACACTTCGGCGAAGGCCGGCTGGTTCGCATGGGTGAGGCTGGAGCGCGCGGCCTCGATCACCAGCGGTTGCGGGTGGCCGTGCAGCGAGGCGACAATGATCTGTTTCACCACATGATACATGGAGCCGTCGGCCTCGATCACCGCGCGGCAGCGATTGGCGAAGGGATTGACCATGCCATAGGCGAGCAGCACGCCGAGGAAGGTGCCGACCAGCGCCGAACCGATCATGCCGCCCAGGATGGCCGGGGGCTGGTCGATCGAGCCCATGGTCTTGACCACGCCCAGCACCGCCGCGACGATGCCCAGCGCGGGAAGCGCGTCGGCGAGGCCTTGAAGATTGTCGGCGGGCTTCAGCGATTCATGATGATGGGTCTTGAGCGCATTATCCATGACCTCCTCGACCGCATGGGGATCGAGCGTGCCGGAGGACACGACCACCAGGCGCAGCGTGTCGCTGATCAGGTGGATCAGGGTCTTGTCGCCCATCAGGCGCGGATATTCGGAGAAGATCGCCGAACTGGCCGGATCCTCGATATGCGGTTCCAGCGCCACCGGGCCTTCGACGCGCAGCGTCTTCATCAGGCGCGAGACGAGGAAGATGCAGTCGAGAAAATCCTGCTTCTTGTATTTCGGCCCCTTGAACACCTTGGCGAGGCCGCCGCCCAGCGCCTTCAGGTCCGAACCTGAATTGCCGATGATGAGCGCGCCGACCGCGGCGCCGCCGATGATGATCATTTCATGCGGCAGGGCGTGCAGAACCGGGCCGATGTCGCCGCCGGTGAAGATGAAGCCGCCGAACACCATGGCGAGCAGCACGACCAGGCCGATGATTGCGAACATGATTATCCCCGAAAAATCTGCCCGAAGGCGCCGTCTCAATTCCGAGCGTCGCATGAAGACGCTCCCGATTGGTTAATACGGCTTGGTTAGGATGTGGTTTAGGCCACCGGTCGAAAATTCAGCGATTTCATTTTCGGCGGGAAAAGCCTGATGAGACGCCCTGTTCCTGCAAGGGCAGGAACAGGGCGTCTCATGGGAAGTATCTGGGCTTTTTCCGACTACTTGATCAGGTCGAACAGCGTCTGCTGGTTGATCCGGGCGAAGGAGGACTGGGCCGCGTTGAGCTGGAGCAGCTTGGCCGCGACGGTGGAGATGACCTTGGTAAGGTCGGTCGATTCAAGGTCGCTGCGCCGTTCCGTCAGGTCGAGGTCGATGTCGGTGAGGCGCGTGCCGATCGTGTCGAGCCGGTCGCTGCGTACGCCCTGTTTCGTCAGTTCCAGCACGATATGCTGTTGCCCCGCCTTGATCGCGTCCAGGCTGGCGGCGACATCGCTGTCGGTGCCGCTTTGCAGCGCGGTGATGCTTTGGCTCAATATGGCGTCCAGCGTCATCGGCGTGCCGTTGACGTCGATGCCCTCCGACACTTCCTGTTTGGTGCCGACCACGGCCAGGTTGAGGCCCCGGCTGACGGGAACCAGCACGCTTTGCTGGTCGTCGAAGGTGGGGATGCCGTTATAATCCTTCTGGTTCAGCAGCGCGTCGATCGTCGAGCGGATGGTCTTCATTTCCTCGATGATCGCGGTCTTGCCGGTGGAGTTCATCGCCCCGTTGCGAGCGGAGGTCAGCAATTCCTGCGCACGGGTGAGCAGATTGTTCATCTCGTCGAGATTGGATTCGGCCGTCTTGGCGCGGGTCGTGCCCGTGCTGACATTGGACTGCCAGGCGGCCTGCTGCGCCTGCGCGCGGCCGATGTCCGACACCTGCACCCAGGCGAGGGCGTTGTCCGACGGCTTGTTCAGCGTCTTGCCGGTGGAAATCGCGGTCTGGCCGTTGACGATGTCCGTCGAAAGCTGTTGCTGGCGCCGGATTTCGGCCAGAAGGACCTTATTGGTGATGCCTACCATGGCTTGAAGTCCCTTCCGTTCAGATGAGCTGGAGGATGGCGTCGACGGTTTCCTTCGCCACCTGAAGGATTTTCGCGCAGCCCGAATAGGCCTGCTGGATGCGGAGCAGATCGGCCGCCTCCATGTCGAGGTCGACGCCGCTGACCGCTTCGCGCGCGGCGACGGCCTGGTCGCTGCGGTTTTGCGCCGTGGTCTGTTCCGCCTTGGTGGAGGACAGAAGATTGGCCTGATTGGCGATCAGCGAGGTCCAGCCCTGTTCGACGCTGCCGTTGCCGCGCAGGGCGGTGGACACGGTCAAGAGATTGCCGTTCGCCGTGCCGTCGGAGGATTTGGTGGCAAGTTGCCTGGGATCGCTGATCAGTGCGGTGACGGTGGCCGCAGTCGTGCCCGAGAGCAGGGGGGCGCCAGCCGTGCCCGCGTCGGTGACGCCCTGTCCATGCCAGTCGTTCATGTCGGTGACGAACTGTTGCGCCAGCGTGTCGAGACTGGTGCGACGCTGCGTCACGGTGCCGGCGGCGGAAAAGAGGCCACCAAGCGCGCCGTTTGTGGGAGCGGCGAGCGCGGTGCCGCCGCTGGTGGCGAGCGCCAGCGTGCCGTCGCTGTTCGCCGTGAGGGCGAGGGTGGTGGCGGTCGCGCCCTGGACCAGAGTCTGGCCGTTCAGCGAGACGATGGCCTGGTCATGCGTGCCGAAGCTGATGTCGATATTGAGATTGGACGACAGCGTGCCGAGCGCCGCGTCGCGGCTGTCGAGCAGTTGGGCATAGGCGGACGTGCCCGGCTGCGCGCGCAGCAGGCTGTTGTTGATGTCGGCCAGCGCGTTGAGTGCCTGATTGACGGTGGTGACGGCCGCTTGCGCTTCGGTCGCGATACCGGTCGACACTTGTTGCAGGTCGGCCGAAGTCTGTTTGAAGGCCTGGGCGACGCGGCTGATGCTGTCCAGCGTGGTCACGCGCAGCGAATTGTCGCTGGGGCTGGCGGCCAGCTTGTCCATATTCTGGTACATGGCTGTCATGAGCTGGCCGACACCGGTTTCGGTGTCGTTGAGCGCGGTTTCCGAATCGGTCAGCCAGCGCAGCTTCGCGGTCGCGCTGCCCAGCGCCATGTTGGTGTAGCGGACCGTCGCATCGAGATAGGGATCGGTGGCACGGTTGACGCTTTTGACGTCGGTGCCGCCGAAATTGGCGCGGGCGATGTACATCGCCATGGTCGCGGTCGACGAACCGGATTCGACCGTCGTCACGGAGCGGCGGGTATAGCCCTCCGTGCTGGCATTGGTGATATTCTCGGAAATCGCTGCCATCGCCGAGCGATAGGCCTTGGTCCCCGAGGCGCCGATGATGAAGAGGTCGCTCATTCGGCCTTATCCCCGGCAGGGGCGGCGGCGGGTATCGCGACCTTCGCGCCGAACTGGTGCATCAGCATTTCGGCGATGCCCAGCGTGCCCCGGCTGGCCATGCTGTCGGCGGTGCGGGCGTCGGCCATGTCGCGAAACTGGTCGGTGGCGCTGGAATCGCTGATGCCCTCGGCCAGGCTGGCCGAGCGCATCGCGCCCATCATCTGGCGCAGGAAGATTGCCTCGAACTGTTGCGCCGCCTTTTCCAGCGACGCCTTGTTCTGGGTTCCGCCCGCCTGGGCTGCCGTTCCCGAAGTCGCACCAATCTGCATCACAACACCACCAGTTCAGCCTTGAGCGCACCCGCCTGCTTGAGCGCTTCGAGGATCGCGACCATGTCCGCGGGGGAGGCGCCGATGGCGTTCACCGCTTTGACTATATCGGCCAGAGAGGCTCCACCTTTAAAATTAATCATCGGTTTCTTTTCCTGATCGATCGAAATCGAACTGGATTGCTCCACCGCCGTCTGCCCCTGCGAGAAGGGGGCGGGCTGGACGACGCGAGGGGATTCGTTGACGCTGACCGTGATCTTGCCGTGCGCGATGGCGGCCGGATGGATCTTCACCGCGCCGTTGATGACGACCGTGCCGGTGCGGGCGTTGACGATGACCTTGGCCGGGGCGTCGGCGGGCGAGACCTCGATATTCTCGATCATGCCCATCATCATGATGCGGTCCGAAGCGCCGGGCGCGGCGTCGATGGTGACCGACACGGCGTCCACGGCCTTGGCGCGATGGTCGCCATAGGTGCGGTTGATGCCGTCCGCCACGCGCAGGGCCGTGGTGAGGTCGGCTTCGGACAGGTTGAAGGTGAGGGTGGGCGCGGTGTCGAAGCCGGTGGCGACCGCGCGTTCGACCGTTGCGCCGCCCGGAATGCGGCCGGCGGAAGGGATGTTGACCGACACCTGGCTGCCGTCCGCGCCGGAGACGCCGAGGCCGCCGACGGCGAGATTGCCCTGCGCCATGCCGTAGATTTCGTTGTCCGCGCCGCGCAGGGGGGTCATGATCAGCGTGCCGCCGCGCAGCGACTTGGCCTTGCCGAGAGCAGAGACGGTGACGTCGAGCCGCTGGCCGGGCTTGGCGAAGGCGGGCAGGTCCGCCGTCACCAGCACCGCCGCCGCGTTCTTGAGCGCCGGGTTGATCCCCTGCGGCAGGGTGAGGCCGAAACGCGAGACCACGCCCTTCATGCCCTGCGTCGCATAATCGAGGCTGTCGTCGCCCGTGCCCGCGAGGCCGACGACGATGCCGTAGCCGGTGAGCTGGTTGGGACGCACGCCCTGAAAGGTGCCGAGATCCTTGATCCGCTCGGCATGGGCCGGGCCAGAGGCCAGAGGAGCGAAAATCGCCATCAGGGGCAGCAGGAAACGCAACAGGCGGGTCATGGCGGGCATGTCCATCTAGAAGGGGCTGATCATGGAGAAGAAGCGCTGCAACCAGCCCTGACGGCTGGCGCGGGCGATTTCCCCCTTGCCGGTGTAGATGATCTTGGCGTCGGCCACGCGGGTCGAGGCGATGCGGTTGTCCGGGCCGATATCGGCCTGGCGGACGAGGCCGCTGATCTGGATATATTCGTCGCCGCGATTGAGCGTCAGCGCCTTTTCGCCCTTCACCAGCATGGTGCCGTTGGGATAGGTCGCCGCGATGGTCACGGTGATTTCGCCGTTGAGCGCGTTCGACTGGGTGGCGTTGCCCTTGCCGGTGAAGGCGTTGCTGCCGCTGGAGCCGATGTCGCTGGCAGAGAAGATCTTGGAGAGCGGGCCGGTGCTGGGCGGGGTCAGCGCGATGCTGCCGTCGCGCTTGGTGTCGGCGCTGTTGCTCTTGGTCGCCTGGGTCCGTTCGACCAGGACGATGGTGATGATGTCGCCCACGCTGGTCGCCCGCGCGCCGCTGGTGAGCGGCGTATAGCCCATCGACGCCTGGAAGATCGAGCCGTTCGCCGCCGGGGCGGCAGGCGCGGCAACGACCGAGGGGGCATAAAATTGCCGCTCGGCATCGCGCTTCTTGCCGGCCATGGCCGGGGAGGCGGCCAGGATGACCATCGACAGGGCGAGCAGGGAGGTGGAGGCGAGGCGCATCGTCATCCTCAGAGCTGCTGGTTGACGTACTGGAGCATCTCGTCGGTCGCCTTGATCATCTTGCTATTGACCTCATAGGCGCGCTGGGTCTCGATCATGTCGACCAGCTCTTCCACGACGTTGACGTTCGATGTTTCGAGATAGCCCGAGCGGACGACGCCGCGCCCGTCCAGCCCCGCAACGCCGACCTGCGGCGTGCCGCTGGCGGCGCTTTCCTTGAGCAGATTGCCACCCACCGAGGTCAGGCCGCCCGGATTCATGAAGCTGGCCAGTTCGATCTGGCCGAGCTGGGTCGGTTCGGTCTGGCCCTGAAGCGTGGCGGAGACGGTGCCGTCATTGCCGATGGTGACGCTGGTCGCGCCTTCGGGCACGGTGATCTGCGGGATCAGCGGCAGGCCGTCGCTGGTGACGACGACGCCCTCCGCCGTGGTCGTGAAATTGCCCGCGCGGGTATAGGCGATCGAGCCGTCGGGCTGCTGCACCTGGAAATAGCCCGATCCCTCGATCGCCATGTCCAACGTGTTGCCGGTCTGATTGAGCGTGCCCTGCTCGTTGATCTTGCTGGTGCCCTGCATCGCGACGCCCGAACCCAGGTTGAGGCCGGTCGCGAACTTGTTCTGGCTGTCGCTGTTCGCGCCCGCCGCCACGATCTGCTGATAGGCCAGCGTCTCGAAATCGGCGCGGTCGCGCTTGAAGCCGGTGGTGTTGACGTTCGCCAGGTTGTTGGCGATCACGCGCATCTTCGTGTTCTGCGCGTCGAGGCCGGTGCGGGCGACATGAAGGGCTGCGTTGGTCATCGTCTGTTATCTCCACGACACATGGTCATGCGGGCTTCAAAGCAAGAGGTGTGCCAAAATTAACCATCCAGCTTCATCAGCGACGCGCCGCCATCGTCGAGCTGCTTGGCGGTGTCGATCATCTTGACCTGGGTTTCCCAGGCGCGGCTGGCCTCTATCATCTGCACCAGCGCCGAGGTGGCGTTGACGTTCGATCCTTCCAGCGCGCCGCCAGTCACGGTGGCGATCGGATCGTCGGGCAGGACGCCGCCATTCACTTCGCGGAACAGGCCGTCCGTGCCCTTGGCGATACTGGAGCCGACGGGGTTCACCAGTTTCAGCTTGTCGATCTGCTGCGGGTTGGCGGGGTCGCCGCCCTGCGGCACGCCCCAGATGCTGCCGTCCTTGGCGATGGAGACGCTGTCCATCTGCGGCAGGGTGATGGGGCCGCCTTCGCCCAGCACGGGCAGGCCGTCGCCGGTGGTGAGCAGGCCGCTGTCGGTGACCTTAAGGTCGCCCCGGCGCGTATAGGCTTCGCTGCCGTCCGCGGCCTGAACGGCCAGCATCGCATCGCCGTTCATGGCCACGTCCAGCGGATTGCCGGTCTGCGTGACCGCGCCTTGCGCCATGTCGGCGGCGATCACCTGTTCCGAAGCTTGCGCCCGCGTGTCGAACGTGTCGCCCTTGATCCAGCGCGTCTCGGCATTGGCGATTTCCGCGCGAAATCCGGTGGTGTTGACGTTCGCCAGATTGTTGGAGATCGCCGCTTGCCGCGCCATCGCGCCGCGCATCGCGGTGAGTGCCGTGTTGACGAGCCGGTCCATGGGAGTGTCCTGTTTCCTGCGGGTGATAATCTTCCGCCATCCCCACTTTCGCGGGGATGGCGGATTGATCCGTCAATTTAGGTCCGCATGTTGACGATGGTGGTCGACAGCGTGTTGGCCGCTTCGATCGCCTTCGAGTTCGCCTGAAAGTTGCGCTGGGCGGAGATGAGGTTCACCAGCTCTTCGGTGATGTCGACGTTGGACCGTTCCAGCGCGCCCGAACGAACCGAGCCGAACAGGCCGCTATTGCCGGTGCCCAGCATCGGCGCGCCGCTGGCGTTGGTGGCGGTCCAGTGGGCGTCGCCGCTCTGGCGCAGCCCTTCCTGGCTGTTGAAGGCGGCGATCGCGGTGGCGCCCAGATAGACGGTGGAACCGTCGGCGTAGACGCCGGTGATCTTGCCTTCTTCCGACACGCCCACGCTGGTCAGCTGGTTGCCGGTGCCGCCGTCGGGCCAGTTGGTGGGGATTTTGAGATCGGTGAGCGAGGCCGGGGTCAAGGTGCCCGTCGCCGTCGGAACGCCGGTGGTGGGATCGAGCGGAACCACCTGGAGCCGGGCGCCAGTGGTGTCGACGACATAGCGACTCTCCTCGACCGAGAAGGCGCCGTTGCGGGTGTAGCCGATCTGGTCATCGGCGCTGCGCTTCACCGTGAAGAAGCCTTCGCCGGTGATGGCGAGGTCCAGCGTCTTGTCGGTGGTTTCGATCGTGCCCTGGGTGAACTGCTGGCTGATGCCCTGGGTGCGGACGCCCTGACCCGCGACCTGCGTGGTGGTCTGCATCGGCGCGGCGGCGAAGATGTCGCCGAACACGGCCTTGCTCTTCTTGAAGGCGGTCGAATTGACGTTGGCGACATTGTTCGCCGTGGTCGACAGGTCGGTCTGGGCGGCCTTGAGGCCCGAAAGCGAGATGTAGAAGGACATGGCGTTGCTCCTTGGGTGAAAAGGATTCTGGAGGTGAAAAGGATTTCGTTTGAATCAGGCGAGGGAAATGGCGTCCGACGGCGAATAGGTGCCGAGCGCGGTGATGAGCTTGGACGCGCTGCCGTCGGCGGGTGACTGGACGGCGGCGATGGTGGCCCAGCTTGCGACGCGGCCGGGGTTTGCGCCGTTGACCTTGATCTTCAGCGCGTCGGTAGCGACGGTGTTGCCCGCCTCATCCTTGCCGTCCCAGAAAAAGTTGATGTCGCCCTTGGGCTGGTCGCCGAGCTCGATCGTCTTGACGACATTGCCGTTGCCGTCGACCAGATCGACCGAAGCGCCGCTGGTCGCATCGGCGAAGCTCACCTGACCCATATATTGGCCGGCCGCGTCGGGGGCAGCGATATTGCTCTGGATCAGCATCGACTTGCCGATCCAGCTCGCCGCGTCGCCAAGGCGCGATCCGGTCATCTGCGACGCCAGATTCTTCAGCGTCTGGTTCATTTCCGCGATGCCGCTGCTGTTGGTGATGGTCGCCATCTGTGAGACCATCTGGGCGTTGTCCATCGGTTCGAACGGGTCCTGCGTCTGCATCTGCGCGGTCAGCAGGCGCAGGAAGTCCGCCTGGCCCATTTCCGACTTGCCCGTGCCGACATTGGCATAGGGGTTATAGACGGACAGGCCCGCGCCGTCGGTGGCGGTCGTGGTCGTCATTTGCCGATCCTTATGGTTTCCATCATCAGGGATTTGGCGGTGTTGAGCACCTGCACATTGTTCTGGTACATGCGCGCCGTCTCGATCATGTCGACCAGCTCCGCGCTGCTATCCACGGCGGCTTCCCAGACATCGCCATTCTTGTCGGCCAGCGGATGGTTGGGATCGTGGCGCTTGGTGGGCTGCGCGTTGGTGGTGACGACATTCTGGACCTTGACGGTCGAGACGCCGGGGCTGTCGGTAACCGACTGGAACACCGGCTTGATCGCGCGATAGGCCTCCGCCGCGCTGCCGGTGACATTGCCGGCGTTCGCCATGTTGGAGGCGGTGGCGTTTAGCCGCACGAGCTGCGCGCTCATGGCGCGGCCGGCAATGTCGAAGACGTTCATGGGGCCAGAGCCTGAAGAACCAGAACCGCTCATGCTCATTCTCCTTTCAAGGCGCGGGTGACGGTGTTGATGCGGCCCTCCAGGAAGGAGAGGGTCGTGCGATATTTGACGGCATTTTCCGCGAACAGCGTCTGTTCGGTGCTGAGTTCGACGGTGTTGCCGTCGAGGCTGGGTTGCAGCGGCACGCGATAGCCCATCGAGTCATCGACGGCCTGGGACACGTCGGCGGCGGATTTGCCCTGCCGGGTGGTGGCTTCCTTCAGCGCGGACTCGAAATCGATGTCGCGCGCCTTGTAACCGGGGGTCGAGGCGTTCGCGATGTTGGACGCGAGCAGGGACAGCCGCTGCGAGCGAAGCGCCAGCGCCTTTCCATGTATCCCGAACAATCCGTCTTCCAGCGACATTTTTCCGTCTTCCATCTTTTTTGCCCCGAGAGGCCTAAAAGTTCCGCTTCATCCGCCGTTCTGAGGCCTGATGGCGTGAACTGCGGGTGATCCAGCCTGATAATCGCAAGAGCCGTGCCAATTTGCGTGGGTGACGCATCGGCAGGCGGGAAACGGCGGAAATCAGCGGGATTGCGGGGGTGCGGCGGCAAGGGCGGCAAAAATTTGCCGGTCGGTGGCAGGGCTTTGCCGGGATCGATGGGGACTTGAACGATGATCGGAATAATGGCGCATCTCTTCGATCCCCTGACATTGCTCGCGATGCTGGCGGGGATCGGCGCGGTGGTGCTGTTCCAGAATGGCTGGCGCGCCATGGGGCGGGGCTTTGCGGCCCTCGGCCCCTTATTGCGTGCCGATCCGGCCAAGGACCGGGCGGCGGCGCGGGCGGCGATGCTGAAGATCGACCAGGTGGCGCAACTGCGCGGCCTGGCCTGCACCGACCGGGTGAAGACCGCCAATCCCTTCCTGACCGAGGCGGCGCGCAAGCTGGCCAATAGCGAGAAGCCCGAACAGTTCGAGCTGTGGGCGGCGCAGACGCTGGCCGACCGGGCCGAGCGCCATGGCACGGCCTGCAAATTCTGGCTGTCGATTGCCGATGCCGCGCCCGCGCTGGGCATGGCGGGGACGATCATCGGCCTGGTCGGCATGTTCGCGGGGATGGACGATCCGGCGTCGCTGGGGCCGTCCATGGCGCTGGCGCTGCTCACCACCTTTTACGGCGTGGTGATCGCCAATCTGCTTGCCGCGCCGGTGGCGGCGCGGCTGGCCGACCTGTCCGAACGGGAACTGGCCTGGCAGAAGGAGGTGGCCGATCGCATGGCGGCGATCGCGCGGCGGGAGAATGTGCCGCTGCGCCGCGCCTCGATCCGCGAGGTCGCATGAGCGCCGCGACCGCCTCCAGCGCCCGGCGCAGCCGCTGGGCGATCAGCTTTGCCGATCTGCTGCTGCTGCTGCTCGGTTTTTTCGTGATGTTGCAGGCGAGCGGCCAGCGCAAGGACGCGATGCTGGCGCAGGTGCGCGCGCAATTTGGCGGGCGGGCCGCGGCGCAGGCGACGGAAATCCGCGCGGCCGAGCTGTTCCAGCCGGGTGAGGCGATGCTGACGCCCGCGGGTGACGCGCGGCTGAAGGCGCTGGGCGCGCGTTTCGCCAAGGGCCGCGAGCGGCTGGAAGTGAGTAGCCGGGGGAGCGATTCCGGGCGGCAGCGGTTCGATGGATGGGATCTGGCGGCGGCGCGACTGGGCGCGGTGGCGCGGGCGCTGAAGGATGCGGGCGTGGGCCGGGACCGGCTGGCGATACGCGGGCTGGACCAGCTTGATGGAGAAAGCGGCAAGGGGCAGGTGCTGCGCATCGTGGCCGGTGAAGCGACGCGCTGATCGGCGCTATCTGGCACGATAATTGCGTATCTCATGGTTAATCCTGTCCGCTTCATCGGAGAGATACCGTGAACTTATTGCCCAAGATCCTCCTTCTGGCGCTGTCCGTATCGGCTTCCGATCCCGCATTGGCGCAGCAGAAGTTCGAGAATCTGGACCGCGTCGACAGTCTGGTCGCGATGACGGTCGGCGCCAATATGGGCGAGCCGGGCGGGCCGATGGCGCCGGTCGACCGGCGGTTGCGGCTGGCCGCCTGCCCCACGACGCCCAGCGTCGACGGGCCGGTGTTCGGCGCGGCGATTGTGAAGTGCGATGCGCTGGGCTGGCGGATTCGCGTGCCTTTGGTCGCGGGGGGCGCTGCGGCGGCTTCGGGGCCGGTGGCGCGCTATGCGCCTGCGGCGCGGGCCGTGCCTAGGGAAGCCATCGTCAAGAAGGGCGATCCGGTGCAACTCATGGCCGGGAACGCGGCTTTCAGCGTGTCCCGCATGATGGTCGCGGATGAGGATGGCGCGGTGGGGCAGACGATCCGCGTGCGCGAGGACAAGAAATCAGCGCCGATTCTGGCGCAGGTCGTGGAAATGGGAATAGTTCGTATTCCGGGATTTAATAATTTTTGAACCCGTCCGTATATAGGCTGTGCGGGACGAGTGAAGGAATGAGACCATGATTAAGTCTGTCGGCCAGAATATCAGCGCCGCCATCGAGGCGACCCGCCTGAAGGAAGGCGGCAAGACGCGTGCGTCGTCGGCGACCGGTTCGAGCGCCACGGCCTCCTCCTCGGCCAGTTCGGCCAGCCCCGCTGCCCGCATGGCGGCGGAGGGCGCGCCGGTCGATATGGACCGCGTGGCCGCGATCAAGGCAGCGATCGCGTCAGGCAATTATCCGGTCGATGCCTCCGCCATTGCGGAGCGCATGATCGCGCTCGACCTGCCCACGGCCGGTTGAGCCCA
Source organism: Sphingobium sp. LB126 (assembly GCF_002795205.1). Lineage (NCBI taxonomy): Bacteria > Pseudomonadati > Pseudomonadota > Alphaproteobacteria > Sphingomonadales > Sphingobiaceae > Sphingobium > Sphingobium sp. LB126. The sequence goes on along the minus strand of NZ_NETV01000001.1, from coordinate 1,372,093 downwards.
TGCCGCTTGGTCTGGCAGCTTTGGATGAACTGAACGCCGCTTTCGAAGAGTTGCGCGCGGTTCTGGACGGCACGGACCCGGCGGCGATCGAATCGGCGACCGGCCGAATCGCGAAGGCCGCTGCCGCTGTGCGCGCCATCGGTGTCTGGCGGTCGGACGATGCGGTGAAGGATCGGCTGAAGGCGCTGGTGCCGGTCATGGAATCTGTGCGGATTCGCACCAACCTGCTGACGGATCATGCGAATCAGCGGTTGAGTATATTGGCGGCACAGGGCGCGGAGACCGCGCCTCTGGTCTACGGCCGCTGAAAATCCCCTGTTTTCCGGTATTTATGAAGGCGCCCGCGGGCGCCTTTTTTGCGTCAGGGCGCATGAGGAAAATCGAATTATGAGCGCGCGTTAACCAAATCTTGGCACAAGCCTTGCTCTAATGACCCCCGGTACCAACGGGGATGATGTCATCAGTGTCGGCTTTCGCAGACATATCAGCAACAGGCGCTTCGGCGGGCAATCGCGTGACCAACGCGATCGCCATGGCCAGCCGGCGGACGGGCGTGGACTTCGCCTATCTGCTCGGCCAGGCCAAGATCGAGAGCAGCCTCAATCCCACCGCCCGCGCGGCGACATCGTCCGCGACCGGGCTGTACCAGTTCGTCGACCAGAGCTGGCTGGCCGTCATCGACAGGCATGGCAGCGAATATGGCCTGGGCTGGGCCGCCGACGCGATCAGCCGGGGCAGCAACGGCCGCTATTATGTGTCCGACCCCGATTTGCGCCAGCAGATACTGGACCTGCGCAAGCATCCCGAGACCACTTCGGTGATGGCCGCCGAACATGCCGCCGACAACAAGGCCACTCTGGAACAGCGGCTGGGCCGCGAGGCTGAGCCGGTCGACCTTTACATGGCCCATTTCCTGGGCGTCGGCGGGGCGAGCAAGTTCCTGTCGATGGAGGAGGCGGCGCCCAATGCGGCGGCGGCCTCCATGTTCCCGGCGGCGGCGCGGGCCAACCGTTCGATCTTCTACGACAAGCAGGGCAATCCCCGCAGCTTTGCCGAAATCCGCGACCGCTTTGCCGCCAAGCTCCAGAAGGGCTTCGATTCGGTCGGGACCGGCGACATCCAATATGCCGATGCTTCGTTGCCCTCTGGCGCGAAGACCGTGCAGCCCGTCGATTATGTGCGGATCGAAACCCAGCGCCTTGCGACCGCCGCCGACGTCACCGTCCGGCCGGAACCGCAGACGGCGCGTCTCGCCTATCTCATGCTCGCCACCCTCGGAAGGTAACGGCCAAAGATGACTCCTGCCCAAGTCAAAGCGAAGATCTGGATGAGCACCGCCAAGGGCGCGGTGCTGCCCATTGCGACGCTGATGGTCGTGCTGTTCATGATGGTGCCGGTGCCTGCGTTCATGCTGGACGTGGGCTTCATCACCAACATCATGATCTCGCTGGCGGTGTTGATGGTGGCGCTGAACGCGGCCAAGCCGCTGGATTTTTCCAGCTTTCCGACGGTGCTGCTGTTCGCCACCCTGCTGCGTTTGGCGCTGAACGTCGCCTCTACCCGCGTGGTGCTGGTGAACGGCCATGAAGGCACTGATTCGGCGGGTCATGTGATCGAGGCGTTCGGTCATTTCCTGATCGGCGGCGACTATGTCGTCGGCATTTTCGTCTTCGCGATCCTGATGATCATCAACCTGGTCGTCATCACCAAGGGCGCGGGCCGCGTGTCTGAAGTCAGCGCGCGCTTCACCCTGGACGCCCTGCCGGGCAAGCAGATGGCGATCGACGCCGATCTGAATGCGGGCCTGCTGACACCCGAGGAAGCCAAGGTCCGCCGCCGCGAAGTCGCGACCGAGGCGGATTTCTACGGCTCGATGGACGGTGCCAGCAAGTTCGTGAAGGGCGATGCGGTCGCGGGCATCCTGATCCTGGCGATCAACATCGTCGGCGGCATCATATTGGGCGTGGTCAGCCACAAGCTCAGCATCGGGGAAGCCGCTCAGACCTATATCATCCTGGCGATCGGCGACGCGCTGGTGGCGCAGGTTCCGGCGCTGCTGCTCTCCATCGCCGCAGCCGCCATCGTCACCCGCGTCGGCAGCGAGGACGATCTGTCGAACCAGATCACCAGCCAGTTCGGTTCGGGCAAGGCCTGGATTCCGGTGGCGGCGATCCTGACTTTCCTGGGCATCCTGCCGGGCATGCCGCACATGATCATCCTGTCGGCCGCGGCTGTGGCTGGCGGCATTGCATGGCAGCTCCGCAAGTCGAGCCAGCGCAAGGCGGCCGAGCCTGAACCCGTCGCGCCGCCGCCCAATCCGGCGCTGATCGAATGGAATGACGTGTCGGACGGCGCGGTGCTGGGGCTGGAGATCGGCTATGGCCTGATTTCTCTGGTCGACGAGCGCAAGGGTGCGCCGCTGATGGCCCGCATCACCGGCATCCGCCGCCAATTGTCCAAGGAACTGGGCTTCGTCGTGCCGATGGTCCGCGTGAAGGACAATCTGGCGCTGGAGCCGAACCAGTATCGCATCACCATTGCCGGTGTCGTCGTCGGCGAGGACGAGATTTTCCCCGACGATCTGCTGGCGCTGGATAGCGGCGCGCTGGAGGGCACGGTTTCGGGCCGCGAGGCCAAGGACCCGACCTTCGGCCTGGATGCGGTCTGGATTTCGCCCGACAAGCGCAGCGAGGCGGTGGTCGCGGGCTATACCGTGGTCGATCCGCCGACGGTGGTTGCGACCCATCTCAATCAGTTGATCGCCATGAACGCCAGCGAGATGTTCGGCCTCGACGAAGCGCGCAAGCTGCTGGACAACCTCAAGGATGCCGCGCCGCAACTGGTCGAGGGACTGACGCCCGGCCTGCTGAACCTGACGCAGATTTCGGCGCTCTGCCGCGCCCTGCTGGCGGAAGGTATCCCGCTCAAGGACTTCCGCCGCATCTGCGAGGCGATGGTCGATGCGGCGCGGCCCGACATGAACCTGGACCAACTCGTCGAAGCGGTGCGTCAGCGGATCGGTTCGCTGATCATCCAGGGGCTGGTGCCGGTGAAGATGCCGTTGCCGGTGATCACGCTGGACGGCGATCTGGAAGCGCTGCTGGCGCAGGCGATGCGGGTTGCGGGCGATGCCCGGCATCCGATCGAACCGGCGCTGGCCAACCGCATCATCGAGGCGGTGGTGACCGCCGCCCGGCCGTTGCTGGGGCAGGCGCGTAACTTCGCCATTGTCACCTCGCCGGTCGCGCGCCGAGCGCTGGCCCGCCTGTTCAAGCCGCACCTGCCCGAAACGCCGGTGCTGTCCTTCCTCGAAATTCCCGATGGCAAGGGCGTGGAAGTCGTCGCCGTGGTCGGCGGTGAGCAGCGGCCCGCGCCGCGCCATGATCCCCTGCCTGCTCGCGAACGCGTCGCATAAGGAGCCAAGCTCATGTTCATGAACAGGGTCGTCGCCGGTTCCGATGCCAATGTTTACGGCCGGCCCGGCAATGCCAATTCTCCCGAACGGCTGGCGCGCCAATATATGCCGCTGGTCCGCAAGATCGCCTGGCATGTCCATGGCCGGGTATCGAGCGCGATCGAGATCGAGGATCTGCTCCAGATCGGCATGGTCGCGCTGGTGGAGGCGGCCAATGGGTTCGAGGATCGGGGGTTGGGCTTTGCCTCCTATGCCCAGATGCGTGTGCGCGGGGCGATGATCGACCATCTGCGCCGTCAGGCGACGATGACGCGGTCAGCCATGGCCCAGCGCAAGACCATGGCGGGTATTCGCAGCCGGCTGGAACAGAAGCTCGGTCGGGTGCCCCTGGAAGCGGAAATGTCCGCCGAGATGGGGCTGGACGCCGCCGCCTATCGCGAAGTGGCGGACAGTTGCGAGATGGTGCAGCATACGAGCATGGACGAGGTCTATTCCGACCAGTCCATGTGGTTCGCCGATGTCGAGGACCGCGCCGACGATGTGATGGAGCGGGAATCGCTCAAGGCTGCGCTCGCCAAATGCATTGGCGATCTGCCGCAGCGCGAGGCCTTGGTGCTTCAGCTCTATTTCGTCGAGGAGCTCAATCTGGAGGAAATTGGCGCGACGCTGGATATCGGCGCGGCGCGGGTCTGTCAGATCAAGAAGGCGGCGCTGGACAAGCTGCGCGAGAAATTGCGCGATTGGGATTGATCAACTGTCGTTCGCTGCATTGGACAGCGGGTCGAAGGGCAGCTTCGCATTGTCCAACTGCAACTGGCGATAGCGCGTCTTCTGGTAGTTCTGCATCCGCCACCAAGGTTCGGCCACCTGGAACAGGCCGCTTTTCGCGACATGGCTGCCCCAATCCTTGCGCGCGGTGAAGGCCGCGAAGAGGGGCGCCAGCACCAGTCCCGCCGCCACCGGCATGATCCAGCCGAGCGAGGTGCCGGACCTGACCGCCAGCAGCGTCAGCCCCGCACCCAGCAATATATGCCATTTGAACAGCCAGATCGCGGGCAGCATCGCCATGCCGTCGCGGTCGCGGGTCTGGCCGTTCCAACTGCTCTTGCGGCCCATCAGGATACCGAACAGGTTGATGGTTTGCGTCAACATGCTGACCGGCGCCATCAGGATCGAGAGCGCGATGTCGGCCAGCACGCCCCGTACCATGCGTACCCCGCCGCCAAAGCCGATGCGCCGCGCCGGATCGGCCAGTGCCCAGAGCAGCGCCAGCAGCTTCGGTCCGAACAGCAGCACGGCGGTCAGCGCCAGCAGGCTGCCCGAGGGCAGGATCGCGCTGGGCGGCCAGACGCCCGCCGCCGCGCCGCCCAGCACCACCAGCATCAGCGCCAGCCAGAGCGGCGAAGTGCAATAGGCCGACGCGCCGACGAACAACTGGAACTTGCTGACCGGATGCATGCCCTTGATCTTCGAGAGCAGGGGCACATGCTGGATATTGCCCTGGCACCAGCGGCGGTCGCGGGTCGCAAGATCGGGCAGGGAGGGCGGAAATTCCTCGAAACTGTCGTCGGCCATGACGATGTGCACGTCCCAGCCGCGGCGGCGCAGCAGCGCGGCCTCGATCATGTCATGGCTCATGATGTGGCCGCCAAAAGGCGCGCGGCCGGGCAGTTCGGGCAGGCCGCAGCTCTGCGCGAAGGCGCGGGTGCGCAGGATCGCGTTATGGCCCCAGAACATGCCTTCCGATCCCGCCCACCAGATCATCCCGGCGGCGGAGATCGGCCCGAAGAGCCGGCTGGCGAATTGCTGCCAGCGGGCGAAGAAGGTCGTGGCGCCGACGATCGACGGCACGGTCTGGATCAAGCCGACATGGGGATGGCGCTCCATGTCGGAGGCTAAGCGCGCCATGGTCTGGCCGCTCATCACGCTGTCGGCGTCCAGCACGATCATATAATCATAGGCGCCGCCGAAGCGTTGGACCCATTCGGCGATATTACCGGGCTTGCGGCCGATATTGAGGGCGCGGCGGCGGTAATGGACCGGGCGCGAAAAGCCCTTGCGCATCTTCAAGTAGGCGACGCGTTCGATCTCGCCATTGATGGCGTTGGAATCGCTCAGGATGAAGAATTCGAAGCGTTCCCCGCCCATCACCTGCGCCAGTGAGCGCTCCATGATCGACAGGCGGCCCAGAACGCCCTGAAAATCCTCGTTGCAGACCGGCAGCAGAACGGCGGTTCGCCCGCGCAGCGGCGCCATGGCGCGTGCGCGATAGGGGCGCACCCCCTGCCCCTTGCCCATGGTGAGCAGCAGGAAACCGATCAGGCTGGTGGCGAAACCGAAGGCGATCCAGGCGAACAGTGGGATGAAGAGGGCGAGGTAAATCCCCTCCCAGGTGGAAATGCCGTCCAGGCCAATAGACCGCCGCATCTCATGCGCTGCCATGGAGGCAGGCAGCAGGGCAAGCAGCACGACCAGCATCCGCCGGGCCCAGAGGTCGGTGTTGAAGGGACGATGCGGCAGGTCGCGCGGGGCCGCGGCAAAATCCTGCGCAGGCATGGCCAGCCGCCTTTCGGGCGGAAGATGTTCGAACGCCCGGCTCGGCGCCGATCCGCTCGCTTTATCGCTGTGCACGCCACCCGTCGCTTTCATGCCTGATCCGTTTTGGATTCGAACCCGTCACAAGAACCGCCCCATCGCCGGCTGGTTCCCTTTTGCCCGCCCTCAGGCGCCGAGCGGGTAATGCACATATTCGCTGAACGGGCGATTGCCAGCGCGAAGTTGAGCGCGGATATCGGTCGGCTTGCCCTTGTCCCGACGGATATCCAGGACGATGCGGAACATGTCCTTCTGATGCAGGACGGGATAGCCCGCCTTTTTGACCAGCGTGCCGCCTGCCAGATCGACCCATATGTCGGGCCTTGTGCTGGCCGGAACCCCGGTGAAATCGACCAGGAAGCGGTCGACCCCGGCTTCGCCCGATTGCCCGGTCCAGATATTCTCGACCGTGGCGAGGCCCGTGGAGGCGGGTGTTCGCGCCGCAGACCAGTCGAGTCGGTAGCTCGCCTCGATCCGGCTGCCCGCGCGGGTGGGGGCGGCGGGGGTCCAGTAAGCGGCGACATTGTCGGTATATTCGCTGTCGGTCGGGAAGGCGTAGAGCCTGACCTGCCCGGCGCCCAGCGGCTTGCGGCTGGTCGCCCAGAGCGAAGGGCGGCGTTCGTAGAAGACGCCGTCATCCTGATAATGGTCGAAATCGCGGTCGCGCTGGAGCAGGCCGAAGCCCCTGGGATTGCGTTCGGCAAAGACATCGACGCGTGGGGCGGAGGGATTAACCAGCGGGCGGCAATGGGCGGTACCGTCGGCGCTGGCGATGGAGAGCATGTCGCTGTCATGGATTTCCGGGCGCCAGTCGGTGCGGGTGCGCCGGTCGGCCTGATCATACCAGAACATGCTGGTCATCGGCATCAGACCCAGTTCCGTGATCGCCTTGCGCGCGAACAGCACGGCGTCGACATCCTGCCGCACGCCCTGCGGCGTCAGCTCATTGGCGAAGCGGAAAGCGCCGGTCAGCGAAGCGCTGTCCATCAGCGCGTAGACGGCGACGCTGCTGCGCCCGGTGCGTTCCAGCCAGAAATGGGTGAAGCGGGGAAATTCCTCCTTGCCCGCGATGCTGGTGTTGATCGCGACGGCCCGGGCCGACAGGCCGAACTGCTTTTCGGCAGGGGCGCGGAAATAGGTGGCGCCGAGGAAGGACAGCCAGTCGCCGTCCCGCGCCGCATTCATGATGCGGAAACCGGAAAAGCCCGCATCCGGACCAAGGTTGCGCACCGCATTGCCGGGCGGGGCGTCGAACATGTCGGGATCGTAGCGCAGCGGTGTTGCCCGTCCCCTTTCCACCAGCGCAATCTCGACCGGTTGCTGCACCGTGCCGCTCAGCGGGAAAAGGCGGATGCCGGTGTCGCCGCCCAGATCGTTCCAGATCGTCCGCTCGTCCCGGAAGCGCGCCTGGTTGAAGGCGTCATAGCCGATCTTGTCCGCGCCGGGAAAGAAGGGCGTGACGGCAAAGGGCGCGCGGGTCAGCCGCTGTGCGCGGGCGATCACCATCTCCCAGGAAAAGGCTTCTGCCTTACCCTGGGCGGACGCGGAGCGGGGAAGCAGCAGCGCTGCGCCGGAGGCGGCGATCATCGTGCGGCGATCGATCTGGGTCATGGAAGCTTTGGACATGATGGGCATCATGGGTGCGACAACCGCCAAAGCAAGTGTTTCGATCCCGCATCGACTGGAAAATGGCCGATCGACACATGCGATGAAGCCTCCGCCCGGGGGACGGAGGCTTCGTTAAGCTGGTCGTTTCATCGAAGTGTTTACCCCCGGCACGGTGGGGACTGTTAATGTGCCGGGGGCGGCATGACTGGCTGTCAGGTGACCAAGACCTCAGCCGGTCAATCCCTTGTTGGGCTTTAGCTGATCAGCTTCAGCACGCCCTGCTGGCTCTGGTTGGCCTGGGCCAGCATCGCGGTCGAGGCCTGGCTCAGGATCTGCTGCTTGGCCAGCGCGGTCGTTTCGGCCGAGAAGTCGGCGTCTTCGATGCGGCTGCGGGCGTCGGTCAGGTTGGTGACGTTGGCCGTCAGGTTGTTGACCGTCGATTCGAGGCGGTTCTGCGCCGCGCCAAGATCGGCGCGCTTGGTGGCGACGGTCGCCAGCGCCGTGTCATAGGCGGTCAGGTCGGCCGCTGCGAAAGCAGGGGCGGCCACGGTGCCGCTCAGCGCGCCGCCGGTCGAGGTGGCGACGGCGGACAGGTCGAGCTGACCCAAGGTGATGGCAACGGTGTCGGTGCCGCCGGCGCCGGCCTGGACGCTGATCGTGGCCGGAGCGGTCGCGGAGAACAGATCCTTGCCGTTGAACTGGGTCTTGCTCAGGACCGAATCGATCTGCTTGGCGAGCTGGTCGATTTCATTCTTGATGTTGCCCTGCGACTTGGTGTCGTTGGTGCCGTTCAGGCCCTGAACGGTCAGTTCACGCATGCGCTGGAGCATGTTGCTGACTTCGCCGAGCGCGCCTTCCGCCGTCTGGGCGAGCGAGATGCCGTCATTGGCGTTGCGGATGCCCTGGGTCATGCCACGGATCTGCGAGGTCATGGTGGAGGCGATGGCGAGGCCGGCGGCGTCGTCCTTCGCGCTGTTGATGCGCTTGCCGGTCGACAGGCGTTCCATCGCGGTGCCCAGAGCCTTGTTGGCCATGGCCGAAGCGTTCTGAGCGCGCAGCGCCGAGGAGTTGGTTCCGATAACAGTCATGATAATCCCTTTCCGTTCACTATCAGGTCGCTGCCATCAGGCTGCTTGCGGCCTCGAAAGGGGATAACGGCGCGGCGAAAAAAGCTTTTAGGCCTGGCGCGATTTTTTTCGAAGATTCTTGTAAAAGCCCGGAAATGGCGGGGTTTTGCGGACGCCCATACGCAATGGCGGGCGAAAGGTTCCGTGGCGGCGGAAAAAAATTGCCGGCCTGCGGCAAGAGATTTGCCGCATTAACCATATGCTAACCACAGTCGGGCAGTTTCACCTCATCGAAGGGGTCAGGGGCGTGCGGGGGCACAATCCTACCAAAATATGGGGTTGTAAGTTCATGTCATCACTCGACGTGAGCCGAGGAGTCTGCGCGCTTGTTCCGGGCCTGCAGCACTGGCTGGAAAATGCGTTCTTCACTGTCCGCATCGTGGAGGCGCAAAGTCCGCGTGAGCGTGACGACCGCCGCGTGTTGCTGGCGACCGAGATCGGCCATGCGACCCATCGCGACATATTGATCAACCTGGTCGATGGCGCGCCTTCGCTGGTATCCGCCGCCAACGGCCTGCCTGCTCGCGTGGCATTCGGCCTGGAGGATATGGGCTTTGCCTTCGCGCTGATCGCGGAACTGGCCCGTCCTGCGGCGCTGCCCGCCGTGGGCGATGCGGCGAGCGCGCGGCTGATGACGATGGCCGGGCGCGTCGCCCGCAGCGACGCCACCGTATTGATCCAGGGCGACACCGGCACCGGCAAGGAAGGCATGGCGCGCTTCCTTCATGCGCAGTCCGGCCGCGTGACGCGCGATTTCATCGCCGTCAATTGCGCGGCGCTGCCCGAAACGATGATGGAAGCCATGCTCTTCGGCCACAGGAAGGGCAGCTTCACCGGCGCGGCCAATGCTTCGGAAGGTTTGTTCCTGGCGGCGGACGGCGGCACGTTGTTCCTCGACGAGATCGCTGAACTGCCGCTGGCGCTTCAGGCGAAGCTGTTGCGCGCGTTGCAGGAAGGCGAAGTGCTGCCCGTGGGCGCGACTCATCCGGTGCCTGTCAATGTCCGCATCATCGCGGCCTGCAACCGCAACCTGGCCGCCGAAGTCGCCGCCGGGCGGTTCCGCGAGGATCTTTACTGGCGCCTCAACGTGATGCCGCTGGAACTGCGGCCGCTGGCCGAGCGTCCGGGCGACATCGCCGCCATCGCCGCCGCGATGCTGCTGCGCCAGCCTGAATTCATTTGGCCGACCGCCAACGCGCTGGAAAAGCTGACCGCCCATGTCTGGCCCGGCAATGCCCGCGAGCTGGGCAATGTCCTCCAGCGCGCGGTCGTGCTGCGGGACGGCGACCGGATCGATGCCGACGATCTGCACATTTCCGGCGCGCCGAAGCTTCGCGTGGTGCAGGCCAAGGTGCTGGAAACCGCCGAGCCGATCCGCCTGCGTGACGTTGCCCACAATAGCAAGCTCGAGGCTGTCCGCGCCGCGCTGCGCGAGACCGACGGCCACCGCGCTGCGGCCGCCGCCAAGCTGGGCATTTCCGAACGCACGCTGCGCTATCGGCTCGCCGAGATGCGCGAGCTGGCCGCTTAAGGGAGGATAGGGCATGACCGGCATTTCCCCCACCGACAGCGTGATGGCGATCCGCAACGCCATCCTTCAGAAAAACGCCGCTCTGCGCGATGTCGCCCAGACCGGCAACACCGGCGGTCCCGCAGCGGTCGGCACCAACGGCGCCACCGCGCCGGGCGGGTTCACCGACGCGCTGAAATCGGCGCTAAGCCAAGTCAACGGCCTGCAAAATCAGGCGGGTGAAGCAGCCGCCTCGTTCGAACGGGGGGAAACCACCGATATTGCCGGGGTCATGCTGGCCAAGCAGCAGGCCTCCGTCAGCTTCGAAGCCACCCTTCAGGTCCGCAACAAATTGTTGTCCGCTTACAAGGACATCATGAGCATGCCGGTGTAATCCATGAGCGAGAACGCACTCACCCCCTCCGTTGGCGGCGCTGCCGCTCTCCCGGCCACCAGCCCCGCCTTTTCGGGCGGCGCGAAGGGCGTCGATGCGCTGAAAGCGCGCTTCACCGGCTTCATCAAGCAGCCGGCGGTGGCGAAGAGCCTGCCGCTGCTGGGCCTGCTGGGCGTCGTCGCGACGGCTGGCGCGGCCTGGCTGGCTCTGCGCGAACCGCCGCAGCGTGACCTGTTCCGCGCTCTGCCCGATGCCGACAAGTCGGCGGTCGCGCAGGTGCTGGACCAGAATGGCATCCGCTACGATTTCGACAATTCGGGCAGCATGACTGTCGGACAGGACGATTATTTCAAGGCGAAGATGATGCTCGCCGCGCAGGGCCTGCCCAAGAGCGCGCCCGACGGCAACAGCATGATCGACAGCCTGCCCATGGGCGCCAGCCGCGCCGTCGAGGGCGAAAAGCTGCGCTCCGCCCGCGAAATGGACTTGGCCCGCACCATCGAAGCGATCGACAGCGTCGAGAGCGCCAAGGTGCACCTCGCCGTCGAGCCGCCGAGCGTGTTCCTGCGCGAGCGGTCCAAGCCCTCCGCTTCCGTGATGCTGCGTCTGGCTTCGGGCCGCTCGCTCACCGATGCGCAGGTGAGCGCCATCGTGCATCTGGTCGCTTCCTCGATCCCGGAACTCAATCCGGAGGACATCTCGGTCGTCGACCAGAATGGCCGCCTGCTCAGCAATAATGACAGCAATGCCGCCGACGATCGGCAACTGGCCGTCCAGACCAGGATGGAGGATCGTTATCGCCAGTCGGTGATCGCGCTGCTGACGCCGATCCTGGGAGCCGGCAAATTCTCGACCGAGGTGCATGCCGAACTCAACTTCGCCGAGCGGCAGGCGACCCGCGAAACCTATCCGCAGGATGAAGCGCGCCTGCGCACCGAGACCGGCAGTTGGCAGTCCGACCCGCGTGGCCAAGGCGCGGGCGGCGAGGCGAGCGGCATTCCTGGCGCGCTCTCCAATCAGGCCCCTGTCAACCCGACCGTGACCCAGACCAATCCCAACGGTCAGGCCGTCGCTCAAGGCACGCAGAGTGCGCAGACCGCCGCCCAGCCGGGCACGCCGCCCAATCCGCTGATGAAGACGGAAGAAACCTTCAATCGCAGCTTCGAACTGGGCCGCGAGGTCTCCGTGACCAAGGACGCCATCGGCACGGTCAAGCGACTCTCGGTCGCGGTCGCGCTGGACAATGGCGCGGACGGCAAGCCCCGTTCGGCGCAGGAAATCGCTGCGCTGGAGGCTCTGGTGAAAGGTGCGGTCGGTTTCGATCAGGCGCGTGGCGACGTCGTCGCCCTGTCCTCGCGCAGCTTCGCCAAGGCGGAGGAAGTCGCCACCCCCTGGTATGAAGCTTCGTGGGTTTCGCCGCTGGTGCGCAATGTCTCGGCTTTGCTGGTCGCGCTGCTGGTTATTTTCGGCATCGGTCGCCCGCTGCTGAAGCGCCGCGCCGCCGCTCAGGCCGCCGCCGCCGAGCAGGTCGCTGCCGAAGGGCAGAAGATCGGCCGGGAAATCTCGACCGAGATCACCCGGCAGGCGACCGTCAATCCCGATGGTTCGACGCCGGTCACGCTCGACATGATCTCCTCCACTTATGACTACGCCCAGCGCGCCGACCTGATCCGCAATTTCGTGAAGCAGGACCCCGATCGCGCCGCCCTGGTCGTCCGCGACCTTCTGAAGGAAGGGAAGAAGGAAAATGCCTGACGTCGCCACCGCCACGGCGCTCAAGGGCAGCGCCGCCGCCGCCGTCCTGCTGATGCTGTTCGATGAGGATGAAGCCGCGCAGATCCTCTCGCGCCTGGAACCCGAGGAAGTCCGCCAGCTTGGCTATGCCATGTATGACGTGGCCGACGTGCAGGTTGAGGAAGTCAACGAAGCGCTCGACCATTTCGTCACCAAGGCGAAGAAGCGCACCACCATAGGCTATGGGGCGACCCGTCATATCCGCGGCGCGATGACCAAGGCGCTGGGCGAGGAACGGGCCGAGAATATGCTGGCCCGCATCACCCCGCCGACCCGCTCCACCCAGCTTGAGATGCTGAAATGGATGGACGCCAAGGAGATCGCCGTGCTGATCGAGGCGGAGCATCCGCAGATCATGGCGATCGTGCTCGCCCATTTGGAGGCGCCGATCGCCGCCGATGTGCTGCAATTGCTGCCGACCGAATATCAGGAAGAGATCGTCTACCGCATCGCCACGCTCGGCCCGGTGTCGAACGAGGCGCTGGACGACCTGGAGCAGCTCCTGCTGCGCGGCAATATGGCGAAAAAGCAGGGCGGCGCGTCGCAGCGCGGCGGCACGGTCGAGGCGGCGGCGATCATGAACAATGTCCGCAAGGACAATGAACAGCGCATCATCAAGGCGCTGGCCAAGCGGGACAAGATGGTCGCCCAGACGATCGAGGAGGAGATGTTCGTCTTCGACAATCTGATCGACATGGACGACAAGAATCTGGGCACGTTGATGCGCACCGTCGACAGTGCCGTGCTGGTCGTGGCGCTGAAGGGCGCGAACGACATATTGAAGGGCAAGATCTTCGGTTCGATGTCGGCGCGCGCGGCCCAGGCCATTTCCGACGAGATCGAGGAACGCGGGCCGATCCGCCTGGCCGAAGTGATCGATGCGCAGAAGCTGATCATCGCCACCGCGCGCCGCATGGCCGATGCGGGTACCATCATGCTGGGCGGCAAGGGGAACGACTTTGTATAAGGGCTGGGCCAATGCCGACGTCGCCAGCATTCCGCTGGGCGGCATGGGGCAGGTGACGAGCGGAGGCTTCCGCAACCTGTTTGTGCAAGCGCCTACCTTGCCCGGCCAGGCGGTGCATGACAGCCTGCCGGAAAGCGAAGAGGACCCGCTGGAGCAGGCACGCATAGAAGCCTTCGCCATGGGGTTCGATGAGGGGTGCCGGGTGACTGCGGACGCCAATACCGCCGATGCGCAGGCGCGCCAGCGGCTGGCAGAAGCGATGGAAATGCTGGCCCCCGCGCCGAGCGGGATGTTGTCGACCATGCTGTCCGCCACCGTGGTCCGGCTGGTCGAGCAGATTGTCGGCGAGGTCGAGATCGATATCGAACGGCTGCTCCAGCGCTGCGACAGCGTCGCAGCCTTCATCGAGGACAATGACGAGAAGAGCGCGCTGCACCTCCATCCCGAGGATATCGAACTGTTGGAAGGCGAGGCGGTCGGGGTGAAGCTGGTCGCGGACAAGGGGATGCAGCGCGGCTGCGTCCGGCTGGAAACGGCCGACGGCTGGGTCGAGGATGGGCCGGATGTGCGGCTGTCGCGGCTGCGCGCCTTGCTCGACGATATGGAGGGTAAGGCCTGATGATCAACACCGCGCTGGCCCAGGCGGAGGCGCTGTTCGACCATATGCAGGTGCAGAACCGTGCGCCTCGCCATGTCGGCCGGCTGGTCAGCCATGATGCGGGCATGCTGGAAGTCACCGGTTTCCGCCGTCCCATCGGCGCGGGCGCGCGGCTGATCGCATCGGACGGGACGGTCTGCCGGGCCGAAGTCGTGGGCTTTCGCGGCGACAAGACTTTGCTGGTGCCGCTCGACGCCGATGCGCCGCTGGAAAATGGCGCGCGGGTGGAGCCGGATAGCCAGGCGACCAAGGTGCAGGTGGGCGACGGCCTGATCGGTCGTGTCATCGACGCCATGGGCCAGCCGCTGGACCGCAAGGGGCCGATCATCGCGGGCGGAAGCTGGCCGCTCAACGGGGTCAAGGGCAATGTGCTCGACCGGGGGCGCGTCACCGAGCCTTTCGATCTGGGGGTTCGGGCCGTCAACGCGCTGCTGACCGCCGGGCGCGGCCAGCGCATCGCGATCATTGCGGGGTCGGGCGTCGGCAAGTCGGTGCTGATGGGCCAGATGATCCAGGGCGCCGAAGCCGACATCGTCGTCGCGGGCCTGATCGGGGAACGCGGCCGCGAGGTCAGCGACTTCCTGGAAACCAAGCTGAAGGGCGCGATGCACAAGAGCATCGTCGTCGCCGTGCCTGCCGATCATCCGCCGGTGCTGCGGCTGCGCGCCGCCGCTCGCGCGACCGCCATTGCCGAATATTTCCGCGCGCGGGGCAAGAAGGTGCTGCTGCTGATCGACAGCCTGACCCGCTGCGCCCATGCCCAGCGCGAGATCGGGCTGGCATTGGGCGAGCCGCCCGCGATGAAGGGCTATCCGCCCTCGGCTCTCGCGCTGATCCCGCGTCTGGTGGAGCGTGCCGGCGTCGATAGCCGCAGTGGCGGTTCGATCACTGCGCTCTACACCGTGCTGGCGGATGGCGACGATACCGACGATCCGATCGTCGACGCGGCCCGCGCCATTGTCGACGGGCATTTCGTGCTGTCGCGTCACCTGTCGGAACAGGCGATCTTCCCGGCCATCGATGTCGGCAAGTCCTTGTCGCGCGTCATGGCCGATGTGGTGCCGGACGAGCATCGCATGGCCGCTGCCTCCTATCGCCGCCTCTGGGCAGCCTACGAGGAAAATCGCGACCTCATCCTGATGGGCGCCTACCGGCCCGGCAATGATCCGGTGATCGACGAGGCGGTGCAGCGGCGGCAGGAAATCCTCGACTTCATCCGGCAGGATCAGAAGAGCTTCATCGACCTTGATACCAGCGCCAACGCCCTGATCGCCGAGTTCGGCGCATGAAGGGGGAAGTCGCCCGCCGCAATCGCGTGCTGCGCGTCCGCCATGTGCAGCATGCCATGGCGGTGGCCGAAACCGCCCGCGCGCGCGACGAGGCGGAGGGTATCGCCCGCAATGTCGAACGGCTGCGCAATGTGCGCAATGATCTTTTTTCGGGGCAGGGCATCGCAACTGGCGCGAATTTTGCAGCGATGCAGGAACTTGCCGGGCGGTTGGAACAGGCCGGGCGGCAACTGGATGGTGCGCTCTACGATGCGCGCCGCAAGGTGGAGGCCAAGGAAGGCCTGTCCCTCGCGGCCAATCGGGATCGCGAAATCGCCGTGAAGCTCAAGGATCGCGCACGCGCGGACCTGGAGGAATGGCGGGAGAATAAACTCGCGGCCCTGCCGCGCTATCGCCGGATGCAGAGGACAGGAGATGTCTGACGTGAACATGCTGACCAGCCTCAAGGCCTTGCTCTTTTCGTCGGCCTCGACGCAGATGCCCGCCGAGGGCGCGGGCGCCGTTCCGCCGGAGGGGGCGGTGGATTTTGCGAAGTTGCTGGATGGCACGATGGACGCCGCGCCGGAGATGCCGGGACTTCCGCAAGCGACCGCGCCGACCGTTGCGGCGGATGCCGTGGCGGTCGAAGGCACGGCATTGGACGGCGAAGGTCTCGCGCCTGCCAGACTCAATGGCGCCAAGGCCGAAGAGGGAGAGGCCGAAACGGTCCTTCCCTTGCCTTTCGGTTTGGCGAACGCCCTGAAGGCCGTGCAGAGCCATCGCAAGGAGACGCTGCCGCTGCCGCCTGGGCTTGCGAGGAAGACAGAGGCGCTCGCTGAGCCCGCAGCGCCCGCCGATGCGCTTCCAACGCCCGCCGTAGATGGCGAGCCTGTCGAAGAGGTCGCCGCGGAAACGCCCGCGCAGGTGGGCGAACCGGTGCCCGCGGTTGCCGAGAATGGCGCAGGCGAGGCGCAGGAAATGCCCGTCATTCTGCCTGGTGAGCAGCCCGAGGCAGCCCGCCCGGTCAAGGAGGCGAAGCTGGAACAAGCCGAGACTTTGCCTGAAACGCCTGTAACGACCCGACCGGATGAGCCGGTAAAGGCCGACGCCGATCGGGACCATGCCGATCGGACCGATAAGGACAAGCCGGAGGAAAGGGCCCAGGCCATGCCCTCGCCCGTTGTCGCAGCCGTGCAGACGCCGATGCCGCCAGCCGCTCCTGCGCAGCCATTGCCGACATCCGCGCGGCAGGGCGAGGCGGCAGCGGTGAAGCCGGATAGCGGCAAGAATCTGCCGGCAGAGGCGTTGATGCAGCCCGCGGCTGGCGAACAGATCATTTCCGCCGCGCCGACGTCGGCGTCAGCCGACCTTTCCCTTCCGGTGACTCCGCAGGGTGAGCGCCGTCCGGTGAAATCCGAAGCCATAGCCCTGCTGCAACTGGTGCGCGATCAGGTCGCTGGCCGCCAGCCGGGCATGCCGGTCCGCGCCGGGGAACCGGTCGCGGCGCGCGTCAAGAGCGGCCGCGCGGGCATTGCGGCGGAACTGGCCCCGGCCAATACCGCTCAGCCGGTCCCGACCGATGCTGCGTCGGTGCCGCCGCTCGCCCAGCCGTCCGCCGGTCCCGCGGTTCAAACGGCCGTCATCGCGCCGCCCACGGTGGACCTGTCCGCCAGCCTGGGCGCGCAGGTGGTGGACATGGGGGTTTCCGGCCAGTGGATCGATGGCCTCGCCCGCGAGATTGCCGGCCTTTCCGCCAATGGGGCACAGGGTCGATTCCAGATCAATGCCGATCAGCTTGGGCCCGTGCAGGTCGACATCCGTCATGGCAGCGACGGCGCGGCGGTCAGCCTGACCGTCGCCAGCGAGGCCGCCGAAATGGCGCTGCGCCAGGACAGTGATCGGTTGCGTCTTGACGCCAGCCTGTCCGCGGTGCGCATCGCCGAGGTGAAGATCGAGCGCGCGCCGCATGTCGCCGAAGCCGCGCGGGCGGACGGCGCGAGTCAGCAAGGCTCGCAGCAATCTTCCCAGACCCCCAATGGCTGGGCGAATAACGGCCAGAACATGGCGCAGTCCCAAGGGCAGGCGCACGGGCAAGCACAGGGGCAGGGTCGTTGGCGCGCGTCGGAAAATGGTGCTTTTTCCCCTAAAAATTCCGGCGATCCTGCCGTTCTCAACCCTGACGATGCGCGCCGGGCGAGCCATGACTCCCTGCGCGCGCGCTATGCCTGATTGAGACCGGGCCCGATCGAGACGGGGGATTTTCCATGAGTGACGACGCGAAGCCGAAGAAGAAAAAGGGTGGGGGCATGAAGATGATCCTGCTGATCGTCATTGCCATGGTGGTCGGCGGGGCGGGCGCCGCTGGCGGATTGTACGCCGCCGGTTTCTTCAGCCCGAAGGCGGAAGGGCCGAAGGAAGACCCCAACAAGCCCGTGCTTGTCCTGGCCGGCGAAAGCGCCGAGGAAGTCGCCAAGGCCCATGGCTATGCCGGCGGTGGCGGTGGCGAAGGCGGCGGCCATGAGGGCGGTAGCGGTGGTGGTCATGTCGCGTCCGGCGTCCATGTTCCGGCCAAGGGCATCGACCTGCCGACCCCAGCGAACCCGGCCGCCTATCAGGCGACCTATTTCCAGCTCCAGACCCCCTTCACCTCGAACATGTCCGACACGGACGCGTTCGCGCAGATATCGCTCGCCGTTTCGACCTATTACGACATTCGCGTTGTCGAGGCGATCAAGGCCCATGAGACGGCGATTCGCAGCCAGGTGCTGATGATGCTGGCCGAACAGCCGGTTGAGGCGCTCTCTACGCCGCAGGGCAAACGCGCGCTCCAGGGCAAGATCAAGGCCATCATTAACGACATTTTGAAGCAAAAGACGGGCTATGGCGGCGTCGATAACGTTTATTTTACCAATTTCGTTATTCAATAGGGCTGCCTGAACGTGCGGGAAGTCCCCCGCCCGGGACGGCAGGGGACCGAAATGACCGACGTTCAAGCCTACGCCTTCGGGCGGGGGGAATCGCAGGCGCCACTGATGCTGTCAGGGCTGGACCGGCTGGGCGAAAAGCTCGGCCGGCGTTTGCGCGCCCTGATCGAGCCGATTGCCGGCGTCCGTCCGCATATCGTCGCGCAGGATGCACGGGGGCTGGAATTCGGCGCCTGGAATGCCGAAGTGCCCGCTTCATCCAGCATCGGCGTCTATCGTCTTGCGCCGCTCAAGGGCCAGGTTCTGTTGCGGCTGGACGCGGCGATGATCTCGACGCTGGTCGACTGTTTCTATGGCGGCATCGGCAATCGGGCATTGCCAGCGCGCGGCGAGTTCACGCCGACCGAAGACAGGCTGATCGCGCGCATTTCCGATGGTTTCATGACCCGGCTGGTCGAATGCTGGGGCGATATGCTGGCGCTGGAGCCGGGCCTGATCGTACGCGAGGCGGGCGTCGGCTTTGCCGCCGCCGCGCAGCCGGGCGAGCAGGTTGTGCTGCAACGTTTCATGATCAGCATCAGCCGCGACGATGAATGGCCGGTCGATCTGCTGTTCCCGCTGGCCTCGCTGCGCGCGGTGGAGCCGCTGATGGGCGCAAGGGTACCGGTGGATGAGGCGCGGATCGATCCGGTCTGGCAGGCGCGCATCGCGTCGCGCATGAATGACATCCGCCTGCCCGCCCGCACCGTGCTGGCGCGCCCCCATCTGTCGCTGGCCGAACTGATGCAGCTCAAGGCCGGGGACGTCATTCCCGTTACCATCAACCGCAGCCTGCCGCTGATCGTGGGGGACCGCATCGTCGCCCATGGTTCGATCGGCGACCAGGACGGCCGCGCCGCATTCCAGATTGAAAAGCTTGCACAGGAACCCGGACAATGAGCGATATGAGTGAAGCCCCGCGCCTGGACGGCATCGGCGAGGACAGCGTCAGCCGCATGGTGAACAACCGGCAATTCCGCCTGCTGGCCGATATTCCGGTGCGCATGTCGGTGGAGGTCGGGTCGACCTCCCTGCGTCTGGCCGAGGTCATGGACCTGGCCGAAGGCAGCGTCGTGGAACTGGACCGCCAGGCCGATGATCTGCTCGACATCATGGTCAACGGCGCGCTGATCGCCAAGGGCGAGGTGGTGACGGTGAACGGCCGTTACGGCGTACGCATCGTGGAGATCGCGGCGACCGAAACCCGGTTGGCCGGGGTCGAACGGCGGGGGTGATTGCCAGAAACGGCGACCTTGCTGATTTACCGCTTGCCTTGCGCGCCATTATTGGCAGACCGCGTGACGGATTAACCATGAATTTGATCCGGTTCTGATGGAACCGGCCAAATCCATGAATTTTGGTTGCCGTGATTTCCGAGTCGCCAGATGAGGCCATCTACCTTGAAATCACTCTAGTCGCGAAAGCCCGTTCATGATCTGGTACTTCGTCAAGCTGCTGATCCTGTTGCCGCTGGTAGGGGGCATGGCCTTCGGTGCGCTGTGGCTGTGGCGCAAATATCAGCCCGGCATGATGGTCGGGCAGAACGACCGTTCCCTGAAAATATTGGAAGCGCTGCCTATGGGGACGTTCGGCAAGCTCGCCGTGGTGGAGTTCGAGGGCAAGAAGATATTGCTCTCCGTGACGCGCGGCCGGATCGAGAAGATCGCGGAAGGCGATACCGGCAATCTCGGGTCCTATCGTGCCGGGCGCTGAGTTGTTTCCCCTTGCCCGGCCTGTGACGGGGATGATGAAATGGGTCGCGGCGGCGTTTCTGATCGCGGCGTTGTTCACCGCCTTTCCCGCTTTCGCGCAGGCTGCGCCCGCTGCGCCCCCGCCTCTCGATAATGGCGGCGCGCTGACCCGCGCCATGGGGCAGATTTCGGGCGACGGCCGCTCGCTGTCGCTGTCCCTGCAAATCCTGATCCTCATGAGCCTGCTGACGGTGCTGCCGTCGCTGGTGCTGATGATGACCAGCTTCACCCGCATCATCATCGTGCTGTCGCTGCTGCGCCAGGCATTGGGCCTGCAACAGACGCCGCCCAATCAGGTGCTGGTGGGCCTGACCCTGTTCCTGTCGCTGTTCGTGATGCGGCCCTATGTCGACCAGATCAACGCGCAAGCCTTCGACCCCTATGGCAAGGGGCAGATTTCCATCGAGGAGGCGGTGGGCCGTTCGGGCAAGGTGCTGCACGGTTTCATGGCCAAGCAGACGCGCGAGACCGACCTCAAGTTGTTCGCCAATCTGGCCGAGGCGCCGGCGTTCAAGTCGCCCGCCGACATCCCCTTCTCCATCCTGCTGCCCGCCTTCGTGACGTCGGAACTGAAGACCGCGTTCCAGATCGGCTTCATGATCTTCCTGCCGTTCCTCATCATCGATCTGGTGGTCGCCTCCACGTTGATGGCGCTGGGCATGATGATGCTGTCGCCGACGATCATCTCCATGCCGTTCAAACTGTTGCTGTTCGTGCTGGTGGATGGCTGGGCGCTGACGATGGGGTCGCTTGCCGGCTCCTTCGCGACATGAGGCATGTTTCAATGAGATTGAACATGCCTCATGGTCTTTTGTTTGCCGCATTTTGCGAGCCGTCGGCTGTGCCAGCCGACTTCAAAATGCTCTAGGGAGGCCCGCAATGGAGAACGCCGATTTCTTCATGGGGCTGGCGCAGCAGGCGCTGTGGATCACGGCGCTGGCGGCAGCGCCTATCCTGATTCCGGCGCTGGTCGCGGGCGTGCTGATCGGCATGATCCAGGCGGCGACCTCGATTAACGAACAGACTTTGGCCTTCATTCCCAAGATCATCGTTGTCGGCGCGATGCTGGTGCTGTTCGGTGGCTCCATCATGGTGCTGATCGCCGATTTCACGCGCGAGATTTTCGAGCGCATACCGGACCTGCTGCAATGATCGCGCCGGGCTTCGCCAATGTCGAGGTCCAGCTCTGGATCTGGCTGATCGCCATGATCCGTCCCGGCGCGGCCTTCATGGCGGCGCCCATTTTCGGCGCGCCTGCCGTCCCGCTGCAACTGCGCCTGATCCTGTCGCTGGCGCTGGGCATGGCGGCGCTCAACAGCGTGCATATCGTGCTGCCGCAGGACGGCGTCGCCAGTTTCGAAGGCATCATGCTGGTCGCGGGCGAGGTGCTGGCGGGCCTGGCCATGGGTTTTGCCGTGCAGATCGGCTATGCCGCCGCGCTGGTCGCGGGCGAAGCGATCGGCAATACGATGGGCCTCAATTTCGCGGCGATGGTCGATCCCTCATCGGGTCAGTCGACACAGGCGGTGGGTCAGTTCCTTTCCATCCTCGCCACCTTCCTGCTGCTGGCGATGGACGGGCATCTGATGCTGGTGAGCTTTGTCGTGCAAAGCTATCAGGCGATGCCGCCGGGCGGCGCGATGCTGAGCAATGATGCGGTCTGGCATCTGATCGAGTTCGGCGGCGCGCTGCTGGGCGCGGGCGTCATCATCGCGCTGCCGGTCGGTTTCGCGCTGGTGCTGGTGCAGATCGTCATGGGCATGCTGGCGCGCACCGCGCCCGCGCTCAACCTGTTCGCGGTCGGCATGCCGGTGGCGCTGATGGCGGGGCTGATCCTGCTGGCGGTCACCGCGCCGATCATGGGCGAGGGGATCACCGCCGCGCTGAAGGCCGGGCTGGACCAGGCCCAATATTTGTCGGAAGGGCGCTGAACCATGGCACAGAGCAATGGCGGCGGCGAAAAGACCGAAAAACCGACAGCCAAGAAGCTGAAGGATGCCGCGAAGAACGGCGACATTCTCCAGTCCCGCGATCTGGCGACGGCGCTGGTGGTGATGGCGGGCATCGGCTGCATCGCCGTTACCGGGCCTTCGGTCGTGGAGTCCTTGTCGGAGATGCTGATCGAGGCATTGCGTTTCCGGCGCGAGGATATCGTCAATTTCGCGCCCGCCGACCGGGGCTTTGCCCTGTTGTCGGGGATTGCGCTGCCAGTGGCGGGCATCTTGCTGGCGACATTGCTGGCCGCCATTGCCGGACCGGCACTGTTGGGGTCGCTCGGTTTCCGCCCCGGTGCCTTCGCGCCCAAGGCGTCGAAGCTCAATCCGGCCGCAGGCCTCAAGCGCATGTTCGGTATGCATGGGCTGATCGAACTGGTGAAGTCGATCGCCAAGGTATCGCTGCTGGGTGCGATCGGCGTGTGGATGATCTGGGACCGGATGACGGACATTGTCGGCCTGGGCAAGGCGGGGCTGGCGCCCGCCATGTCGGACCTGGGCAATATGTTCATCATGACATGCCTGGTGATGGCGGGCGGCCTGTTCCTGATCGCGGGCATCGACGTGCCGGCGCAGCTTATCCAGCGGTCCAAGCGGCTGGCGATGACCAAGCAGGAAATCAAGGACGAGCATAAGGAGAGCGAAGGCTCGCCCGAACTGAAAGGGCATATCCGCCGCAAGCAATATGAAGTGCTGAGCGGTTCGACCCGTAAGGCTGTGGCGGAAGCCAGCGTGATCATCACCAACCCGACGCATTTCGCCGTCGCCCTGCGCTACAAGCCGGGGCAGGACGCCGCGCCCGTCGTGGTGGCGCGGGGATGCGATGCCATTGCGGCGGCGATCCGCGAGTTGGCGGACCAGAATGGCGTGACGGTGCTGCAATATCCCGAGCTGGCGCGCGCCATCTACTTCACCTCGCGCGCCGGGCAGATCGTGAACGAGGGTCTTTATATGGCGGTCGCGACCGTGCTGGCCTTCGTCTTCCGGGTGGAGAATCGCTTGGGCAGCGAGATGGACCGGCCGTTCATCACCGTGCCGGACGATCTGCGCTTTGATGCGGATGGCAGGAAAATTACGTGATTTCATTGTGTTGAGAATGAATTTCGCAAAAATACGATGCTTAACTAAAGTTTAGGACTGATTGTCCGTATAATGTTGATGGGGACGCATTAAGATGGTGCGTCATGAACGACTATTTTTCGCGGAGCGATATTTCGCCGGTTGAACGCAGCGCTACCCGCGCGCCTTCGGCCGTGTCCGCCGTTCAGCCGGTTTCCTCCACATCCCAAACGGTTCGCCAGGGCCGTGGATCGTCTTCGCAGACAGCGCCCGACGATCAGCCCGGATCGGAAGACCGCATCGCCAGCAGCGCCGAATATGCCAAGGTGCATGCCCGCATCGCCGACATATTGGCGGAACTGCGCGTCCAGGGCACCACCGCCACCGTCCAGGGTGCAGCGGATGAAATCCAGTCGATGCTGCCTGCACCGCAAGTGCTCGTGCCGCTGCCGCCCGCTTCGAAGGAAGCCGTGGAAAGCACCATCCGCATCGCCAAGCGCATAGCCGAGCAGGCCGCCATTGCCCATGTCGCACAGGCCAATATCCGGCACGGAGCGGTCGATCAGGTCGTGACCATCGGCGGCTGATCTGCCCCCATTGAGTGCAGGCGCAATCCGTTTCCCGGCGCGTGGAAGCGGTCTTCCCACATGCTTTTTCCGCTCCCGCGCAAATCATTCCTAAAGGTCTTGGGCATAGGGCCGTTCTTGTATTTGAAAGGACGGCCCAATGACTTCGGTGAGCAGCAGCATCTTGACGGCGCTTGGCGCGGGATCGGGCATCGATACCGCCTCGCTCGTCTCCAGCCTGGTCAGCGCCGCCAAGGAGCCCAAGCAAGCGGCGATCACCAATCGCCAGACGCTGAACAGCGCGCGTATTTCCGCCCTGGCCTCCGCCTCCAGCTCGCTCGATACCTTTGCCGATGCGCTGAACAGCCTGCTTGCGGGCACCGGCTATTCGGGTACGCCAGCCTCCAACGACGCCAGCATCGCGTCCGTCAGCGCGCTGCCGGGCGGCACGCCGACCGGCCTTCCGGCGCAGATCGTCGTCAATCAGCTCGCTTCATCGAGGACCCTGGTTTCTGCGGTCAACGCCAATCAGGACGCGGCGCAAGGCGCGGCGGCCACTGTCGGCATCGGGGAATTGTCGCTGAAGGTCGGTACCGGCAATCCCGTTTCCATCACGATCACCGCGGCCAACAACAGCTATACGGGCCTGGCCGCCGCGATCAACGGTTCGGGGGCGGGCGTCACCGCGACCGTCGTCACGGACTCGCAGGGCACGCGGCTGATGCTCAAGGGGCCGACCGGTGCGGCGAACGATATCTCGCTGACCACGGTTTCCTCCACCACCGACGCGACGACGGGTGCGGACCTCTCCCAGTTCGCCTTCTCTGCGACGACACCGCCGGCGGGCAGCAGGATGAGTTCCGCCGCCCAGCCCAAGGATGCGATCATCCTGCTCGACGGGGTGGAGCAGCATTATGCCGGCAACACGATCGACAGCGCGATCCCCTTTTTGCGCATCGACCTGAACAAGGCCGCGCCGGGCACCAGCGTCACGCTCGCCACGACCGAGCCGACCACCTCCATGCGCGACCTGATGGTCGAGTTCGTCGACGCCTACAACACGTTGATGAAGGCGCTGAACACGGCGACCTCGACCGGCACGGACCAATCCAATGCGGGCGTGCTGAACGGCGAATCCTCGATCCGCGACATGAAGCGGCAATTGTCGGCAATGGTCTCGACGCAGCTTACCGCAACCGGTGCCTACAAGACGCTGAACGATCTGGGTATCAGCACCAATCGCGACGGCACGATCGCGCTCGACACGACGGCGCTGGACAAGGCGATCGCGGCCGACCCGACGGCGATCACACAGATGCTGAACCCGTCGGTCAAGACCGCGACCAATGCCGGGCTCGCCGGGCTGATGGACAGCGTGCGCGACAATATCCAGAAGACCGACGGCCCGCTCGCCTCCTCGCAGAGCAAGTATAAGGCGCTGGCGACCGATCTGGCCGGGCAGCTCGAGAAGCTCGACACCCAGATGACCGATTATCAGGAGCAGCTCACCAAGGTCTATTCGGCCATGGAAACCCGGCTGTCCGCCCTCAAGGCAACACAGAGCTATCTGACGCAGCAGGTGGCGCTGTGGACCAAAAGCAACAATTGATACAAAAGGGTCAGGAAGATCATGTTCTATAATCATGGCGGTTTCGGTGGCGCGGCGGCGCGGCGTTATGCGGCGGTTCATACCGGCAGCCGGATCGAGGGCGCGACGCCCCATGCGCTGGTCAAGGTGCTGTTCGACGAGCTGCTGCTGGCGCTGGACGCGACGGCTCTGGCCGAACGCAATGGCGACCGCCTGAAGGTGTCGGACAAGCAGGCCCGCGCGATGTCGATCCTGTTCGCACTCGAATCGAGCCTGGACTTCGACAAGGGCGGCGACATCGCCACTGGCCTGGCGCAAATCTATCGCGAGGCTCGTCGCTTGCTGCTGGCTGGCGCGAAAGAACATGATGCCGCCCCAGTGGATCAGGCCCGCGTCATGATCGGCGAGATCGCGGAGGCTTGGAACCAGATCGCGTAAGACATCCGTCATCCCGGCCTGCGCTGGGACGACGTTCATTGCATGGGGTTGCGCCATCAAAGGCGCGCCTGTATAGGCAGCGCTCGCAAAGGGCGGCCCGGCGGGGGCCGCCTTTTTGCGTTTCGGAAGTGTTTGCATCAGCCCAGAAAGGGAAGGACCATGTCGATTACGCCGCTCATGCCCGTTTACCCCCGGTGCGATGTACGCCCGGTCCGAGGCGAGGGCTGCTATCTGATCGGGGAGCGCGGTGAGCGCTATCTGGATTTCGCCAGCGGCATCGCGGTCAACCTGCTGGGCCATGGCCATCCCAAGCTGGTCAAGGCGATCGCGGATCAGGCCGCGACGCTGATGCACACATCGAACCTCTACGGCATGCCGCTGGGCGAGAAATTCGCGCAGCGTCTGGTCGACACGACCTTTGCCGATACGGTGTTCTTCACCAATTCGGGCGCCGAGGCCGTGGAATGCGCGATCAAGACCGCGCGCCGCTATCACTACGCCAATGGCGAGGCGCACCGGCACAAGATCGTGACCTTCGACAACGCTTTCCACGGGCGGACGCTGGGCACCATCTCCGCGACCAGCCAGCCCAAGATGCGCGACGGTTTCGAACCGCTGCTGCCCGGTTTCGACGTGGTGCCGTTCAATGACCTGGCGGCGGCCACTGCCGCGGTCGATGACGATACCGCCGCGATCATGCTGGAGCCGGTGCAGGGCGAGGGCGGCGTCACGCCTGCGACCCAGGATTTCCTTTCCGGCCTGCGCAAGCTGTGCGACGAGAAGGGGCTGCTGCTGATCCTCGACGAAGTGCAGTGCGGCTATGCCCGCACCGGCACCTTCTTCGCGCATGAGCAATATGGCCTGACGCCCGACATCATGGCGGTGGCCAAGGGGATCGGCGCGGGCTTCCCGCTGGGCGCCTGCCTCGCGACAGAGGAAGCGGCCAAGGGCATGGTGTTCGGCACCCATGGGTCGACCTATGGCGGCAATCCGCTGGCCATGGCGGTTGGCATGACCGTGCTCGACGAAGTGCTGGGCGAGGGTTTCCTCGACCATGTGAAGACCATCGGCGCGCGCCTGCGCTCGGCGCTGGAGCAGCTCATCCCCAATCACGACATGTTCGAGGATGTGCGTGGCATGGGGCTGATGCTGGGCGTCAAGATGAAGGACAGCTACGACGCCCGCGCTTTCGTGGCGCATCTGCGCGACCATCATGGCCTGCTGACCGTGTCGGCGGGGCAGAATGTCGTGCGCATCCTGCCGCCGCTCGTGATCGAGGAAAGCCACGTCGCCGAGTGCATTGAAAGGCTTTCGGCCGGGGCGCGCAGCTTTGGGGACGCGGACGCGGCCTGACACCGGACATCCTCCTCCGTTCGCGCGAAACGAACGGAGGGTGGAAGTGGGGGTTATCATGACCAGACATTTTCTGAATCTTTCTGATGCCGGTGGCGATGCGATCGCCGCCATGATTGCCGACGCCATCGATCGGAAGGCCGCGCGCCTGGGGCAACCCAAGGGCAAGGCCGATGCGGATTCGCCGCTGGCCGGGCATACGCTGGCGATGATCTTCGAGAAGAATTCGACCCGGACCCGCGTATCGTTCGATATGGCGATCCGCCAATTGGGCGGCACGTCGCTGATCCTGGACGGCGCGACCAGCCAGCTCGGACGCGGAGAAACCGTTGCCGACACGGCGCGGGTGCTCAGCCGCATGTGCGACGCCATCATGATCCGCACCGACGATCATGCGAAGATCGAGGAAATGGCGCATCATGCCAGCGTTCCGGTGATCAACGGTCTCACTGACCTGTCGCATCCCTGCCAGATCGTCGCGGACCTGCTGACCGTGGTGGAACATGGCGTGGCGCTGCCGGGCAGCCAGTGGGCCTGGCTCGGCGATGGCAACAACGTCCTCCATTCGATCGTCGAGGCGGCGGGCCTGATGAAGTTCGATGTGCGGATTGCGGTGCCCGAAGGCTATGATCCCGACCCGTCTTTCGAAGCCGAAGCCCGCGCGCGGGGCGCGCAGATCATCCACAGCCGCGATCCGCAGGCGGCGGTGGCGGGCGCCGATATCGTCGTCACCGACACCTGGATCTCCATGGGCCAATCCCATGCCGAGGAAAAGCTGGCGGCGATGATGCCTTATCAGGTGACGCCCGAACTGATGGCGCTGGCCAGGCCGACGGCGAAATTCCTGCACTGCCTGCCCGCCCATCGCGGCGAGGAAGTGGTGGAGGCGGTGATCGACGGCCCGCAATCAGTGATCTGGGACGAGGCGGAAAACCGCATCCATGCGCAGAAGTCGGTGCTGCTCTGGGCGCTGGGCCGTCTTGGTTGAGTTTGGCCCGAGCCATCCTATCTAAGCGCCTTTGCAGCATGGGCCCGCAGGAATGCGGGCCGCACGGAGCCTGATTTGACCTCTTCCGCCTCTCTCGACCAGGCCCTTGGCTTCACCATCCCCTCGCGCCATGCGCGCGGGCGGATCGTGCGGCTGGGGCCGGTCCTCGACGATGTTCTGGCCGCCCATGCCTATCCGCCGCAGATCGAGCGGCTGCTGGCCTCCGCGCTGGTGCTGGCGGCGCTGCTCGGCACGACGCTCAAGGATGCGGGTGGACAGCTGACCCTTCAGGCGCAGACCGAAAATGGCGTCGTCAGCCTGCTGGTGGCCGATTACAAGGGTGGCGAAGTGCGCGGCTATGCCAAGTTCGACGCCGACCGGCTGGCCGAACTCGGCCCCGATCCGACGCTGTTCGGGCTGTTCGGTAAGGGCTATCTGGCCATCACCTTCGATCAGGCGGTGAGCGGCGAGCGTTATCAGGGGATCGTGCCGCTGGACGGCGAATCGCTGGCGGACGCCGCGGAGCATTATTTCTTCCAGTCCGAACAGATCCCCAGCATCATACAGATCGCCACCCGCCATGATGCGGGCGAGGGATGTCTGGCGGCGGGCCTGCTGCTCCAGCACCTGCCCGAGGGCGAGGTCGGGCGCGAGCGGCTGCATGTCCGCCACGACCACCCGGAATGGGAGCATGTGCAGGCGCTGGCGCACACGCTGAAGGACGCGGAACTGACCGATCGCGACCTGCCGCTGGCCGACATCGTGTGGCGGCTGTTCCATGAAGAGGATGAGGTGCGCGTCACCGATCCGACGGTGCTCAGCAAGGGTTGCCGCTGCGATCTCGGTCATATCCGCAGCGTCATCGGCCGCTTCCCGGCCGCCGAGCGGGCGGAAATGGCCGACGATCAGGGGATCATAGGCGTCGATTGCGCTTTCTGCTCACGGCTCTTTCCGGTGGCGCTCGACAGCTTCGGATAGAGGCTGGCCGCACCATTATGGCCGGTCGATTCGGTTCCGCTATCAAATTGCCGCAATTCATGGGCAAGAGAGATGCGGGTTCGCGCATGATCGGTGTGGGGGATCGGTATGACGGCAGGACGGTGCGCCCTTGGGGCGGCCTTGGCGATGATGATGGCGATAGCGCCTGCCGTTCAGGCGGCGGCCCCTTTGCCGCGCCTGCCCAAGGGGCTGGAAACGGGCGAGTGGGAATTGCGCGAGCGGGGAACGGACGGCGCAGTGCGCAGGATATGCGTCGCCCATCTGAACCAGCTTTTGCAAAGCCGCCATGCGGGCAATAGCTGCAAGAGCTTCACCGTGAGCGAAACGCAGAGGCGGCTGGTCGTTACCTATGAATGCGGCGCCGCGGGCAATGGGCGGACCGACCTTCGCATCGAAACCGCGCGGCTGGTCCAGATCCAGTCGCAGGGCATCGCCAGGGGCGCGCCGTTCGATTTTTCGCTGGAGGGGCGATGGGTAGGGGCCTGCCATTAGGCGCCACCGGCTTGCGTTGACGCGCCCGGAAGGGTAGCGCGGCGCTTATGGTTGCCAATAGCGGAAAATTTGCCGTCGTCCTGCTGTCCGGCGGACTCGACTCCATGGTCGCGGGGGGCCTCGCGCGAGAGGCCGGTTATCATGTGTTCGCGCTCTCGATCGATTATAATCAGCGCCATCGTCTGGAATTGCAGGCGGCGGGGCGGATCGCTTCCGCGCTCAACGCGATTTCGCATATCGTGCTGCCGCTGGACCTTACGGCATTTGGCGGGTCGGCACTGACCGCCGACATCGCCGTGCCGAAAGGCGGGGTCGGGCCGGGTATTCCGGTGACCTATGTGCCCGCGCGCAACACCATCTTCCTGTCGCTGACCCTGGGGCTGGCAGAGGTGTCGGGGGCGAGCGATGTGTTCATCGGCGTCAATGCACTCGATTATTCGGGCTATCCCGACTGCCGCCCGGAGTTCATCGAGGCGTTCCAGAAAATGGCGGCGCTGGCCACCAAGGCGGGGGTGGAGGGGCATCCGATCCGCATCAACGCGCCGCTCCAGCATATGAGCAAGGCCGATATCGTGCGCGAAGCGCACCGGCTTGGGCTGGACGCCGGGCTGAGCTGGTCCTGCTATGACCCAACGCCCGACGGCAAGCATTGCGGCCAGTGTGATAGCTGCCGCCTGCGGTCGAAGGGTTTCGTGGAGGCCGGCCTGCCCGACCCCACCATCTATGCGGTGAAGCCCTGACGCCATGAGCTATGCCGTCAAGGAGATGTTCCTGACCCTGCAGGGCGAGGGCGTGCACGCCGGACGGCGGGCGGTGTTCATGCGTTTTGCCGGCTGCAACCTCTGGTCCGGGCGGGAGCAGGACCGGGCAAGCGCGATCTGCCGGTTCTGCGACACGGACTTTGTCGGCACGGACGGCGATGGCGGCGGCAGGTTCGCCGATGCCGATGGTCTGGCCGATGCGGCGCTGGCCTTTTGGGGCGAGGGGTGGGAGGGGCGCTATATCGTACTCACCGGCGGGGAGCCGATGCTTCAGATCGACGACGGTCTGGTTGATGCGCTGCATGCGCGGGGTTTCGCCATCGCGATTGAGAGCAACGGCACCCTGCCCGCGCATCCGGGGCTGGACTGGGTCTGTATCAGCCCCAAGGCCGGCAGCGAGGTGGTGCAGCGCAGCGGCAATGAATTGAAGCTGGTCTGGCCGCAGCCGGGACAGGGGCACAGCCTGGCCGATGTCGAGGAGATGGAAGGCTGGGCGTTCGACCATCTGCTGGTGCAGCCGCTGGACGATCCGAATGCGGTGCGCAATGCCCAGGCGGCGGTCGATCTGGTGATGGACCGGCCGCGCTGGCGGCTAAGCCTTCAGTCGCACAAATATCTGGGATTGCGATAACGGGGTGGATTCCACCCGATCCCCACCAACATCCGACATCCGCTCACGGCCGATCACCGCCGCCAGTCTCTCAGGGTTGCGCGCCGGTCTTCTGGTTCCAGGCGATCTGGCAGGCGGGTAGCATCTTGCCCTTCTTCCAGCATTTGGGATCGAAGGAAGGCAGCGTCAGCGAATAGCTGCGGCCCGGATCGCCGTAAAATTGCTCGCCCGCCAGGATCAGCGACTTCTTGATCGATCCCAGGCCGTTGCGGGCCACTTCGTTGAGCGTCCCGCGCTGGGCGAAGATCGCCTGCCGTCCGACCAGCGCCGCCGCTTGGCAGAAGCCGCGTTGCGCCTGTACCGTCGAATAGCCCGAATAGATGCGCGTGCCATATTGGTCCGATGCCATCTGGCCCGGCTTGCCCTTGCCCACGGTGCGCTGGAAATAGCCGAGGATGCCGGCCTGCGCCGAATCCAGTTCCGCGTCATGATGGGCGATCATGGCATTGTAGTTGCTGATCGACAGCAGGGTCGGTTCGAACTGGCATTGAAGCGCGGCGACATTCAGCGCCGCGCGCAGGTTCCACACCAGTCCCGCCTTGATCTCCGCCGGGGTCGCCCCGGGCAGGCCCAGCGCGGTCGCCGCTTCCGCATCGGTCAGCGGGGGTGTCGAAAAATCGGGCGGGGACCAGAAGAATTGCGCTGCCGCCGGTTGTGTCAGCAGCGGTGATGCCAGCACAGCCAATCCCAAGGCGGCCAGTCCCAGGGCGGACCTGGGCGCGGTGGAACGGCCAATGGAACGGAAATTCATCGAAACCCCTCTTTGAAACGAGCGATGCGCACTATCTGTCGGCCGTCTGTATCACGCCTGAACGCGGACGCCAGCTTATTGATCCGAAAGCACTTCCGTATCGGGGGCTGACTTTTCCGCGCTCTCATTCTTCGCCGGGGCGGGCGAGCTGGCATTGTCGCTGCGGTTGGCGGGCAGCGCCAGCGCGGTGCCTTCGCTCTGTACCCCGTCCAGATCCGTCATGGCATCGGTGGCGGTGCCGTCCACCACCTCCATATGGTTCATGGGAACAGCGGTGCTGTTCTTTTCCTTACCGCCGCAAGCCCCAAGGGCGATGCAGCCCGATAAAATCAGCGTCGTATAAACCATCTTCGCGTCAAGGCGCATCCGGGTCTCCATCAAGCCTGTTTCAGCATGCCCGGTAGCCCCCCACCTGGCGAAAGCCGTGACCCTAGCGGCCTGTCCCGCATTGCTCAACCCCCGTGGAGCCATCCGGTCCGCACCGCCGCAATCGGCTGATAAAGGCTGGGAAATGCGCGTAAAGCGCAGCGTCCAGATCGGCCATCGACGCTTTTACGCCCAGGGCGGCTATGCTGGTCACGGGATATTCGGCCAGGCCGCACGGCACGATGCCTCCGAAATGGGACAGGTCGGGATCGACATTGATCGAAAAGCCGTGAAGTGTGATCCAGCGCCGCACCCGGATGCCGAGGGCGCCGATCTTTGCCTCCCGGCCTTGCAGGTCGTCTGTCCAGATGCCGATGCGTCCCTCCGCGCGGCGGGCGGCGATGCCGAGGTCGCCCAAGGCGTCGATCATCCAGCCTTCCAGATGATGGACGAAATTGCGCACATCCTTGCCCCGTTCCCGCAGGTCGATGTTGAGATAGCCGATGCGCTGGCCAGGACCATGATAGGTATAACGTCCGCCGCGCCCGGCGGCATGCACCGGAAAGCGCGGGTCGAGCAGTTCGGCCGGATCGGCGCTGGTGCCCGCGGTGTAGAGCGGTGGATGTTCCAGCAGCCAGACCCGTTCGCCGGCTTGCCCTTCGAAGATCGCCGCCGCCCGTGCCTCCATGTCCGCCAATGCGGCAGGGTAATCCATTGGGGCGATTTCGATGCGCCATTCCATGGCTGGTTCCAGAGGCGGGGACGACATGGGGCTTCCTTGACTTGGGCAGAGCGAGCGATCAAGTCTCCTCCGCGATTTTTGAATAGCTTCACATTTTAGAGTGTTTCATGGGGCGTAAAGATATGGCGACAATGTCCATCGGCAAGGCTTGGGAAGAGGCGGTCGCCTTCGTTCAGCGCGAAAGCAGCCTGCTGTTCCCCGTCGCCCTGTTGTTCATCGCCTTGCCCAGCATCATCCTGGGCGAAATGACGCCACCCGAATTGACGGCTTGGGCGGCATCGCAGCCGCGCGGCGCGCTGCCGCCCATTCCCGCTACCTATGTGCTGGCGATGTTGCTGACGGCAGTGCTGATCTGGTTCGGGTCGCTCGCCCTGTTCGCGCTGGCATTGCGCCCCGGCATCAGCGTGGGCGAGGCGCTGCGGCTCAGTCTGGCGCGTTTGCCCGTGCTGATCGGGACCAGCTTCCTTGCCGGAGGGGCGATTGCGCTGGCGATGCTGCTGCTGGCCTTGGTGGGAATGGTGATCGCCGCGGCGTCCCCCGCACTGCTTGCGCCCCTGCTGGCGGCGGCCATGGTGGGGGGGCTGGCCTTTGTCGGCGTGCGGCTCGTGCTGCTCAATCCCGTGGTGATCGACGGGCAGGACGGCGTGGTCGCGTCGTTGAAGCGAAGCTGGCGGCTGACCAAGGGCCATTTCTGGCATCTGTTCGGGTTGATCGCCGTGCTGACGCTTCTGTCTCTCGTCGCCAGCACCGCGGCGCAGGCGGTGTTCGGCATCCTTGGCCGCGTGCTGGTCGGCGCCGATGGCGCGCGGTTGATCGGCGGCGTGGTGGCCGCCGCCGTTTCGACCGTCGTGCAGGTCTATATGCTGGTGATGCTCGCCCGACTCTATCGTCAGGCCGTCGCCGGCTGATCCAGCAGCGGCACATGCGGCGCCGCTTCGCGCGACAGCAGGCCGGCGAGGCGGGGGTCGGCGAAAATCTCCACCTCGCGCTTATAGGGCGTGAAGCCTGACTTGCGGTAGAAACCCAAGGCTGAAGGGCTGTCGAGCGTGCAGCTATGCACCCAGAAACGGGTCACGTCCTTGCGCCACGCCAGCGCCTTGGCCTGCGCCATCAGCCATCGGCCCAATCCCCTGCCGTTCAGTTCCGGGATCAGGCCGAAAAAGGCCAGTTCGCAATCCGGCATCGCGCGGAAATCCAGTTCCAGCAGCCCGACCTCCACGCCGCGCGTGTCCGTGACGGCGTAGATTTCGACGGCGGGATCGTGGATGATGGCGCTGAGTTCCTTATCGCCCATCACCAGCCGGGAGAACCAGAGCCAGGGCTCGCCCACGCGCCGGAACAACGCGCGATAGCCGTCCAGTG
Organism: Sphingobium sp. LB126; assembly: GCF_002795205.1. NCBI lineage: Bacteria > Pseudomonadati > Pseudomonadota > Alphaproteobacteria > Sphingomonadales > Sphingobiaceae > Sphingobium > Sphingobium sp. LB126. The sequence goes on along the minus strand of NZ_NETV01000001.1, from coordinate 1,337,914 downwards.
CCGGCGCCTTCCACGGCACCAGCCGCAGCGGTGCGGGCGGGACAGGGGCAGGTTTCGGCCGCTCCCGCATCTCCAGATGGGTGACGATGGTGGCGATCCGGTCGTTGGCGACAGGCGTGAGGCTCAACGGTTCAGCTCCAGCTCGCCATCGGCGGCAGGCTCATCAATATGGCGTCGATATTGCCGCCGGTCTTGAGGCCGAAGAGCGTGCCGCGATCATGGACCAGGTTGAATTCGGCATAGCGGCCTCGCCATTCCAGCATCCGGGCATAGTCCTCCTGCGACCAGCCTTCGTTCATTCGCCGCCGGACGATGGGCGGGAAGGCCTTGAGGAAGGCATCACCGACATCGCGGGTGAAGGCGAAATGCGCATTGAACGCGGCATCGTCCGCACATTCCAGATGGTCGTAGAAGATGCCGCCGACGCCACGGTGGACGTTGCGATGGGGAATGAAGAAATAGTCGTCGGCCCACGCCTTGAAGCGGGGATAATGGTCGGGGTCATGGGCGTTGCAGGCGGCCTTGAGCGCATCGTGGAAATGGGCCGTGTCCTCGTCGCGCGGGAGTGGGGGGTTGAGGTCGGCGCCACCGCCGAACCAGCGTTTCGCCGTCACCAGAAAGCGGGTGTTCATATGGACTGCGGGCACGTGCGGATTGGCCATGTGGGCGACGAGGCTGATGCCGGTAGCGAAGAAATTCGGGTCTTCGCCCGCACCATGAATGGTCTTCGCGAATTCCGGGGAGAAGGTCCCGCCGACGGTCGAAACGTTGACGCCGACCTTCTCGAACACCTTGCCCTTCATGACGCCGCGCACGCCGCCACCGCCTTCGCCAGCGGGTAGGCCGGGCGCCTCGCGGTCCCAGGCGATATAGTCGAAGCGGGCATCGGAACCCGCCTCGCGCTCGATCGCCTCGAATTCGGCGCAGATGCGGTCGCGCAGCGATTCGAACCAGGTGCGGGCGGATTGCTGTTGCGGGTCGAGGATCAGGGTCATTGCGGGAAACTTTCAGTCTGGCGAAGGGCCTCGGCAACCGCGATGCCCGTGGAAACGGCGATGTTCAAGGACCGGAAGCCCGGCGCCATCGGAATGCGCACGCGAACATCCGCCAGATCGCGCACGCCGTCGGGCACGCCTGCGCTTTCCGATCCCATCAGCAATATATCGTCCTTGCGGAACTCGACATCGGGCAGACGCTGCGACGCATGGCTGCTCATCAGCATCAGCCGTCGCCCCTGCGCCCGGCGGGCAGCGTCGAAAGCCTCGAAATTGGCGTGGCGGGTGATGTCGGCAGACGCGCCATAGTCCATCGCCGCGCGCTTCAGCTTCGCATCGGAAAAGGCGAATCCCATCGGCATGATGATGTCGACCGGTACGGAAAAACAGGCGGCGAGGCGCAGAATCGCGCCGACATTGCCGGCGATTTCGGGTTGATAGAGGGCGATACGCATGGCTCGCGCCATAGAACAGCCCGGCAATTTGTCATAGCCCGTCTAAATTGCTTGGCAAATGGCGCATCCTACGGTTATCAGGCCATCAAACCGCGCCAAAAGGGGGAATGCGGCATCCATTTGCTTGGGCGCCCGCGGATCTTCCGGACATTCATAGCTGAAGACGGCAATGGGGCGAGGTCAGGGACGTTCTTGCAAGGGTTGAGGTGCATGGCGATCGTGGAACATTTGGAGAGTGAGGGGGCGGCCGTCTCCAGCGGAGGCGGCAGCGATGGCGTTCGTCGCCGTGATTTCATCAATATCGCGGCGGTGAGTTTCGCCGGCGTCGGTGCAGTCGCGGTGGTGGTGCCGCTGGTCGACCAGATGAACCCCAGCGCCGACGTGCTGGCGCTTGCCTCGACCGAGGTCGATCTGTCGGCGATCCAGCCGGGACAGGCGATCAAGACGACCTTCCGCTCGCAGCCGCTGTTCGTGCGGCATCTGACCGACAAGGAAATCGCCGAGGCCGACAAGGTCGATCCCTCCACGCTGCGCGATCCGCAGACGCTGGAGCAGCGGACCGTCGACGGCAAGAAGCAATGGCTGATCACCATGGGCGTCTGCACGCATCTGGGCTGTGTGCCGCTGGGCGCGGGCGAGGGTGAGAATCGCGGCGAATTCGGCGGCTATTTCTGCCCCTGCCACGGGTCCTCCTATGACACCGCGGCCCGCATCCGTAAGGGGCCTGCCCCCAAGAACCTGGAAGTGCCGAAGTACAGCTTCACTTCCGATACCGCCATTCTTGTGGGTTGAGGGGGTAGAAAATGAGCTTTCCATGGGCTGAGCAATATACCCCCAAGCATCCGGTGATGCAGTGGGTCGACGAGAAGCTGCCTTTGCCGCGCCTCGTCTACAATGCCGTGGGCGCCGGCTATCCGGTGCCGCGCAACCTCAATTATTTCTGGAACTTCGGTGTCCTGGCCGGCCTTGCGCTGGTGATCCAGATCGTCACCGGCGTCATCATGGCGATGCATTACGGCGCCAATACGCTGGTCGCCTTCGGCACAGTCGAACAGACGATGCGCGACGTGAATGCGGGCTGGTTGATGCGCTATGCGCATGCCAATGGTGCCAGCTTCTTCTTCATCGTTGTCTATCTGCACATTTTCCGCGGCCTCTATTTCGGTTCCTACAAGGCGCCGCGCGAAATGGTGTGGCTGCTTGGCCTCGTCATCTTCCTCCTCATGATGGCGACCGCATTCATGGGTTATGTGCTGCCCTGGGGGCAGATGAGCTATTGGGGTGCGAAGGTGATCACCGGCCTGTTCGGTGCGATTCCTGTGGTGGGCGAGCCGATCCAGACCTGGCTGCTGGGCGGTTTCGCCCCCGGCAATGCATCGCTCAACCGCTTCTTCTCGCTGCACTTCCTGCTGCCCTTCGTGATCGCGGCGGTCGTGATCCTGCACATCTGGGCACTGCACATTCCGGGCTCCTCGAACCCGACCGGCGTGGAAGTGAAGGGTCCCCAGGACACCGTGCCCTTCCACCCCTATTACACGGCGAAGGACGGCTTCGGGGCGGGCATCTTCCTGATCCTCTTTGCGGTGCTGCTGTTCTACGCGCCCAACTATCTGGGCCACCCGGACAATTATATCGAGGCAAACCCGCTCTCGACGCCCGCGCATATCGTGCCTGAATGGTATTTCTGGCCCTTCTACGCGATCCTGCGTGCCTTCACCGTCGACTTCTTCTTCGTGCCTGCAAAGCTGCTGGGCGTGCTGGCGATGTTCGCGTCGATCCTGCTGCTCTTCTTCCTGCCCTGGCTCGATACCTCGGCGGTGCGTTCGGGCAGCTACCGGCCTACCTTCCGCAAATTCTTCTGGATCCTCATCATCGACGTGCTGATCCTGGGCTATTGCGGTGGCGCTCCGGCGGCTGAGCCCTATGTGATGATCTCCCAGATCGCGGCGGCCTATTATTTCGCCCACTTCCTGATCATCCTGCCGCTGATCTCGCGCTTCGAAAAGCCGCTGCCGTTGCCGAACTCGATCACCGAGGCGGTGCTGGCGAAATATGGCAAGACCGACGGCGAAACCGTCGCGGTTGCGGCCGAATAAGGGGGTAGACGGAATATGGTTCGCATTGGCGCATTTCTCGTCGGCCTCTTCTTCGCGGGCTGGCTGCTGGTTTCCTTCCTGGTGGGCGCGGTGGCCTATGTCACCGATCCGCCCGCGGTCACGGTGGAACATGAATTCCACCGCGATCCCAAACATGTCGCCTTCTCGTTCGACGGCCCCTTCGGCAAGTACGACCAGGCGCAGTTGCAGCGTGGATTCCAGGTGTTCAAGGAGGTCTGCTCGGCCTGCCACAGCCTGAAGTTCGTCGCTTTCCGCGATCTCAAGGGCATTGGCTATAACGAGGCGGAGATCAAGGCGATCGCCAAGAACTGGGCGATCAAGACCCCCGACGTCGATCCCAAGACGGGCGAGATGTCGACCCGCGCCCCGATCCCGGCGGATTATTTCCCCAAGCCCTTCGCGAACAATGTCGCGGCGGCGGCGGCGAACAACAATGCGATCCCGCCGGATCTGTCGCTGATGACCAAGGCCCGCCACCATGGCAGCGCCTATGTCTATTCGCTGCTGACGGGTTTCCAGGCGCAGCCGGCCGAGCTGCTGAAGGAATTCCCCGATGCCAAGACGCCGGAGGGGCTGCATTACAACCCCTATTTCGCCAACCTGAACCTGGCCATGGCGCCGCCGCTGACGGCGGATGGGCAGGTGACCTATGGCGACGGCACCAAGGCGACGGTCGACCAGATGTCGCAGGACATCGCGGCCTTCCTGACCTGGACCGCCGAACCCAAGCTGGAAAACCGCCGCCGGGCGGGTCTGGCGACGATCTTCTTCCTGCTGATCGCAACGGGCTTGGCTTATATGGCCTATCAGAATATCTGGGCGGACAAGAAGAAGGCCGCCTGATCGCGACCGGAAACGGAAAATGGGAGGGGGCGCGGGAAACCGGGCCCCCTTTTCTTATGAGGGCATTATGAGTGCAGACAGTCTGGCGGCCCTGGTCCGCACCATTCCCGACTTTCCCAAGGCGGGTATCCAGTTCCGCGACATCACGACCCTGCTGGCGGACGGGCAGGGCCTCTCCGAACTGGTGGAGCGCATGGCAACTGTCGCCCGACCGCTCGATCCTGCGTTCATCGTCGGCGTCGAGGCGCGAGGCTTCATCCTGGGTGCGGCGCTGGCCCATGCACTGGGCGTCGGCTTCGTGCCCGTGCGCAAGAAGGGCAAGCTGCCCGGAAAGACCGTCGGCATCGATTATGTGCTGGAATATGGCACCGACCGGCTGGAACTGCATGAAGGGCAGATTCCGGACGGCGCGCGCGTGGTGCTTGTGGACGATCTCATCGCGACCGGCGGGACCGCGCTCGCGGCGGCTCAGCTTGTCCGGGAGCAGGGCGCGACCGTGCTGATGGCACTTTTCGCCATCGACTTGCCCGATCTGGGGGGCATGGCGGCACTGGAGGCGGACGGCGTGGCGTCGACGGCGATCATCGCATTCGGGGGGCATTGACGACGGAGACGCTCAGGGCGGGAATGAGCAGTTCGCGACCCTTGTTATCACGTCGCCCCGGGCTTGTCCCAGGGAGCCACCGTTTTTCCAACTGCGCACGGAAGAAAAGTGGGAACTGGGGTCAGGCTCGCGGGACGAAGGCCGGGAACGACTGGAGCCGCCGCTTTCCATTCCCCACCAGCCGGATCAGTCCCGAAGCGCATCCTCCAGCATATCCACTGCCTGCGCTAGCCTTTCGTCGAGCAGGGCCAGCAATTGCGTCCAGCCCAACATGTCGGCCAGTTCGCCAGGGCCGTCGGAAACACCGCGCAGACCCATGACGGGTACGCCGAAACGCTGACAGGCGCGGACCACGGCAAAGGTTTCCATGTCGACCATGTCGGCATCGATGGCGGCATAATCCTGACCGCCGACGATATTCGCGCCCGTGGAAAGCCGGGCCGCGCGTAGTTTCAGCGGGGTGTGCAGCGCTATTTCAACCGGGTGGTCGGAAAAGGGGGTCACGCCCTTGGGGAAGCCCAGGCGAGAGGCGTCCATGTCGCGCCAGGAAACGCTGGCGACCTGATAGACTTCCCCCAGCGTGCACAGCCGCGATCCCGCCGATCCCAGCGACACGACCAGATCGGGCAAGTCCCCCTCCCGATCCAGCCGCTGGAGCGCGAGGCCGGTGCTGAGCGCGGCCTCCACCGGCCCGACGCCGATCATGAGCGGATCGAAGCGTGCCTTGAGGTGAGGGCCATATTCGTCCTCCACCGCCATCACGAACAGGACCCGCTTGTCCGCGATCATCTTTCCTTTTGGCATGGCTGTTCCCCTTGTCCGTCGGTTCAGGGCAGGCGGGCGAGCAGCGCGCTCATATCCGTATCGGCGGCGATGGCGGCACCTTGCTCGATCAGCCAGCATTCGCCCCGGCGCCAGGGTTGGCCATCGATCATGCCGGTTCCGGCGAGGGGAATGAACCACAGCATCTCGCCTTCAACTGTTCGGTCGGTTCCCGCCGTGCCGTGCACCATGTCGAGAAGGAAGGGCGTGCCGGGACCGGTGACCAGGCTTTCCTCCGCCGCGACCGGCACGATGCGGTCGGGAAGGGCATAGGGGACGGCATTGCTGACCGCCATGGCTTCATCCAGATGCAGTTCGCGCGGGCGGCCATAGTCGTAGAGGCGATAGGTCACGTCATTATTCTGCTGTACCTCCACCAGCGTCACGCCACCGCCGATGGCATGGACGGTGCCCGCCGGAATATAATAGAAGCTGCCCGCTTTCACCGGCTTCCAATCCATCAGCCGCTCGATGCTGCCGTTGAGCGCGGCGGCGCGCAACTCGTGCGGCGTCAGTTCGCGGGTCAGGCCGATGCCGAGCTGGGCGTCGCGTTCCGCATCCAATATGTACCAGCATTCCGACTTGCCGCCCGTCAGGCCGTGTTGCCGTGCCTGGGCGTCATCGGGGTGAACCTGCACCGAGAGATTTTCGCTGGTGAAGATATATTTGACCAGCAGCGGCGGTGCCTTTTCGCGGTCGGCCGAAAACCAGACTTCGCCGATCTGCCGACCGTCGCTTGCGGCGATATGGGCCGGAATGTCGGTACGGCCCCAGGGCTTTTCCACCATATGGGCGTCGAGGCGGGTGATGGTCATGCGATTCCTTATGGTCTGTCCGTCCCGATGGGCAAGTGCCACCGCTAGTTCCGTGTCGGCTATTGTGGTCCGGGAAAGCCCGCCGCGGCGACGGCAGCGCCTCGTTCATAGCTGAACCGGAAACATTTCGTAGCGATCTTCGCACCTGTAAATCGGCATTCTAGTTGCTAAATGAAACTAGTATATCAACGAGGACCAGCCTCCCATGAACCGGCCCGGCAAACCAAGAAGCTTCAACATGCGTTCGCCTGACGGCCGTCCGACCCTTGGGAAGGATGATTCGCTCATGGCCCTGGCACGGCGAATCCTGCCGCAGGTGGAGGAGGGGCTGGTTCGCCTCCTTCTTCCCTCGCTGGCGGTTGCAGCGATCCTGATGTTCTTCACCACCATCTATCGACTGGTCGACGATCCACTCGTCGCGGGCGTGATGGCGGTGATCGTCCCCATGATCTTCCTGCCGCTCTTTCGCAAGGAAGGGATCAACTGATCCTCCGGCCTTCCAGCGCATCCATGGCCAGGGCCACCGCGCCCAAGGGACCCGCCTGATCGCCGAGCAGCGGTGCACCCACGATCCGCTCGATGCTGTCATCGTCGACATAGGGCAGATACCCCCCCAGTTGGGCGACGACCTTCTTGCGGACGCGGTCCAACAGGTCGGGGCGGCCCATGCCTACCCCTCCGCCTATCAACAGCTGCCGTGCCGCCGTGCTGAGCAGGATGGTGGAGACCAGATGGGCGATGTCATTTACGACGTCGTCCCATCGCGAATCAGCAGGGTCGATCTCATCACCGGGAACGCCGAAGCGTTCGGCCAATGCAGGGCCGGATATCAGTCCCTCAATGCAGTCGCCGTGAAAGGGGCAGCGGCCGCTGAAGCGATCGCCCGCGGCGCGGGGCACCCGGATATGTCCGATTTCCGGATGCATGGCGCCGTGAACGGTGCGGCCGTTGAAGGCGAAGCCGCCACCCACGCCAGTGCCTATGGTGATGTAACACAGGCTGTCTGACGGCGCGTCCCCTTGCGCGCCGGCGCCCCAGCGCAGTTCCGCGAGGGCAGCGCCATTGACGTCGGTATCGATCGCGGCCGGGCAATCGAAGGGAGCCGTCAGCGTGCCGAAAATATCCGCGCCCGCCCATCCCGGCTTGGGCGTGGGCAGCATGACCCCGAAATCGGGAGCGCGGCGGTCGAGGCGAAGGGGGCCGAAGCTGCCTATTCCGATCGCCGTGAAGGGAGTCCCGGCATGCCAGCGTTCGAGGATCGCAACGGCCCTGGCGAGCGTTTCGGCCGGGGTCGTGGTGGGGATCATCTCACGGTCCTGAATCGTGTGACCGCTCGCGCGCAGCACGAAGACCTTGGTTCCTCCGAGCTCGACCCCGGCCAGTATCGGTTCAGCATCCATCATGGCAGTCCAATCCTATCGGCCCAATCCTCTCAAGTCCCGAACAGGACGGCTGTCGGTTCCGCCACGATCCGGGTTTTCTCGAAACCGCCTTCTATGATGCAACGATCAAATTGACAAAACAAATTGCTTTAATAATTTGAGCGGAGTCGATGATCGGGTCAATGGACCCGCGACAAATGGCGAAGACCATATGGGAGACAGGGGATGATGCTCGGCCTGAAAATCCGTTCCGGCGCGGGCGCGCGGGATCGTTCGCTGGGGCGGGCCGCCTTCGGCTGTCTGGGCGCGCTGTTGCTGAATGCGGGACAGGGCGCAGGGGCGGCGGGGGGTGCGCAGACAACGGTCGATCTGGTCAACCCGCTGGTAGGCACTGCGCCCCTGGACCGGCAGGCGCTGATCGGCAATGCGCTGCCGCCGGGCGAGCCGGTCTATTCCGGGCAGACCTCTCCCGGTGCGCGGCTGCCGCACAGTTCGGTCGAAGCGGCGCCGGTCAACAACAATATCGCGCTCACCTATCCCAACGGGGTGCCGGTTCCCGATTATTACACCAACCCGACCATGATCGGCTTCACCGGCGGAGGGGGCTCGACCTATGGCGGCAATGCGGAGCCGATGATCATGCCGGTGGTGGGCACTGGTCAGCGCCACCCGCTTATAGCCAAGCGGCTTATGACAAGAAGCGCGAGATCGCTTCGCCCGGCTATTATTCGGTCTTCCTCGACAGTTTCCGGACGCAGGTGGAACTGACCGGGACGCGCTGGGCGAGCCTGATGCAGTTCACCTTTCCGCAGAGCGACCGGGCGAACGTACCGATGAACCTGCTCGGCCATGGCGGTAGCATCGAGGTCGTGGGCGATCATGTCGTGCGCGGCATGTCCAACGGACGGGAGGCGATCGACGGAGCCTATTTCGTCGCGGAATTTTCCCGGCCCTTCACGGACTTCGGTACGTTCCGCAAGGCGCCGGGCGAGGCCAAGGGCTGGGGCATCGGCGACAAGCAGGTCGTCCGGGGTGGGCGGACAATGGAGGGGAGCTATGTGACCTTCCGCACAGGCGCGGGCGAGACGATCCTCGTCAAGATGGCGCATGGCACGAGCCACGAACAGGCGGCGCAGCGGTTGCGCGACGAACTGCCCGGCTGGAACTTCGCGCGGGTGCGCGATCAGGCGCGCGCCGAATGGAGCAGGCTGCTGGACCGGGTACAGGTCACGGGCGGCACGGAAAAGCAGCGCATGCTCTTCTATTCGACGCTGTTCCAATCCTTCGCCAGTCCCCGGCTGATCGCCGCCAAGGGCGAGCAGTTCACCGACATGACGGGCAAGGTCCGCACGGCGACCCATGATCGCTATGGCCCGGTGCCTTTCTGGGACACCGGGCGCAACCAGATCGTGCTGCTGGAACTGATGGAGCCGGATGTTGTGCGTGACATCATGCAGTCGGAATATGAGATGGCGCAGGAGAAGGGGTATATGAACACCTCCTTCCATGGCGACAATGCGGTGCTCCTCTATCTGGGCGCGTGGAAGCGCGGCATCCCCTTCGACTATGCCGGGGTCTATGACTATCTGCGCCGGAATGCGATCGATCCCAAGGGGCCGCGCGATTATCTGGCCGAATACGACCGCAATGGGTGGATCGCGGACATCGTGCCGGCCGGGAATCCCAGTCCGCCCTATGCCGGGGGAAAAGCGGGTGCGGCGACCACGCTGGAATATGCCTGGGACGATCATGCGCTGGCCGATTATGCGCGGCGTCTCGGCAAGACGGAGGATGCGGACCGCCTTCTGAAGAGGGCGGGCAACTATGCCCGTGTCTTCGACAAATCGACCGGCTTCATCCGGGGACGGACGGCGGACGGCCAGTGGATCGCGCCCTTCGATCCGCAGGAACCCTATTATAATTTCATGATGAAGGAAGCGTCGGGCTGGTCCACGCTCTGGCTGGCGCCGCACGACGTGAAGGGATTGATGGCGCTGCTGGACGGGCGGGGCGCGTTCAATGCGAAGCTCGACCGGTTCTTCTCCACGCCTTATGCGTCCAAGGGCATCTGCCGCGACTGCACGGGCCTGATCGGACAATATGTTCATGGCAATCAGCCTGACCAGCAGGTGCCCTATTATTATGACTGGAGCGGCCAGCCCTGGAAGACGCAGGCGCTGGTGCGGCGCATCCTGGACGAGATGTACGGCAGCGATGCGGCCGGTTACGGCTATGCCGGGATGGACGATCAGGGCGCGACATCCTCCTGGTATGTAATGAGCGCCATGGGCTTCTATCCGGTCGACTATGCCGCCGCCTGGCCGGCCATCCGACGTCGTGCCTTCGATCCTGCCATGCCGGACATCGACAGCACGCTCGGGCGCGGTTTCTACCATGATCTCGGCTACATCCCCGCAGACAAGATCTGGGAATCGGTCAGCCGGACGCAGGAATATGCCTATGACGACTGGGCTATGGCGCATCTGGCCGAGGTGGCCGGGGCGAGCGAGGATGCAAGGCGGCTGAAGGAGCGCAGTCGCAATTACCGCAACGTCATCGATCCCAAGATCGGCTTCGCCCGGCCGCGCTTTGCCGACGGGCGCTGGTGGGAGGCCTATGACCCGATCCAGATCGGCCACGATCCGGCGCGTCACCGCGACTATACGGAGGCCAATGGCTGGCAGGCGACCTTCCTCAACCAGCATGATATTTACGGCCTGATCGACCATTTCGGCGGCGACGCGGCGTTCGAGAAGAAACTCGACGCCTTCTTCAACGCGCCCTCGGTGCTGCCTGCCAATGCGCCGCCGGACATTAGCGGGCTGGTCGGCCAATATGCCCATGGCAATGAGCCGGACCAGCATGCCACCTATCTTTATGCCTATTGCGGTGCACCGGCCAAGACGCAGGCGATGGTGCGACGGCTGTTGACGGAGATGTACAAGGCCGCGCCCGACGGCGTGATCGGCAATGACGATTGCGGGCAGATGAGCGCCTGGTTCGTGCTGAGCGCCCTGGGTATCTATCCGGTCGATCCGGTGAGCGCGCTCTATGTGCTGGGATCGCCCCTGTTCGATGAGGCGAGGGTCGATCTGGGCCATGGTCGGAGCTTGAGGGTGCGCGCGGCGGGCAATGGCCCGGACAGCCCCTATGTCCAGTCCGTCCGCTGGAACGGCAGGATGCATGACCGCAACTGGATCGGCCATGCCGAGCTGGTGCAGGGTGGCGAACTGCTGTTCGTCATGGGGGCCCGCCCGTCGCGTTTCGGTGTCGAGCCGCGCCAGCGGCCGCCATCATTCGGGGTTCAGCCGACTTAGAGCGATTTCCAGTCAGATGGCATCATCTGACGGTTAAGAAATCGCGGCAAATAAAAGGCTTAGAGCGGCCGATCTGATTCAATCAGATCGGAATCCGCTCTAAGGGGCGATGAGGGATTGGGTTGGACGTAGTGCCATCCACCCATTGCTGCCGGCACGGTTGATCTCCCAAAAGGAAAAGGGCGGCGCCGTGACGGCACCGCCCTGATTTCCTCCGGCGCAACGCCGGCCAGCGAGGCCCCGCTGGTGCGGGGCCGGAGCCGAGCTTACTTGAGTTCGACGGTCGCGCCGGCTTCTTCAAGCTGCTTCTTGACCTTCTCGGCCTCGTCCTTGCTGACGCCTTCCTTGATCGCCTTCGGCGCGCCTTCGACGAGCGCCTTGGCTTCGGTCAGGCCCAGGCCGGTGATGGCGCGGACTTCCTTGATGACGTTGATCTTCTTGCCGCCGTCGCCGGTCAGGATCACGTCGAATTCGGTCTGCTCTTCAGCAGCGGCGGCAGCCGGGGCGCCAGCGGCGGGGCCGGCAACAGCGACGGCAGCGGCGGCCGAAACGCCCCACTTTTCTTCCAGAGCCTTCGACAGTTCGGCGGCTTCGAGGACGGTCAGGGCCGAGAGCTGGTCGACCAGAGCATTGATATCTGCCATGTTAATATTCCCTTCTGGGTGGGGCCTGTGCCCCTGAATTGAGAGTTGAAAACGTTACTTGCGCAAAGGGCGCGGCGATCAGGCCGCGTTCTTTTCCGCATAGGCGTTGAAGACCCGTGCGAGCTGGGCAGCCGGTGCCTGGGTGACGGTTGCGAGCTTGGTCGCGGGTGCAACGAGCAGCCCGACGATCTTCGCACGCAGTTCATCCAGCGACGGCATCGAGGCGAGCGCCTTGATACCTTCGGCGTTCAGCATCACATCGCCCATCGCGCCGCCAACGATCTCAAGCTTGTCGTTGGTCTTGGCGAATTCGACCGCAACCTTGGCGGCTGCGACCGGATCGGCCGAGGAGGCGAGGCCGACCGGGCCGGTCAGCAGGTCGCTGATCCCGGCATAATCGGTGCCACCAAGGGCGATCTTGGCGAGGCGGTTCTTCGTAACCTTGTAGGTGCCGCCGGCTTCGCGCATCTTCTGGCGCAATTGGGTCGACTGGGCGACCGTCATGCCGAGGTTGCGGGTCACGACGACCACTCCGACCTCTGCCAGATGTGCGTTCAGCGCGGAAACGACCTCAGCTTTCTGATTACGATCCATGCCATTACTCCACTTCATGTTCACCGGACGACCCGATGAACGGCAAAAACCCGCGATTTCTCGCGGGGCATTGGTCCGAAGGGGAGAGATCAACCGGCCCGTATCCTCAAAAGAGAACAGGCAGACCCGGACAGGGCATGAGCCCGCCGGTAAAGAACTTTTCCCCGTCTAGGCTGGACATTAAGAAGGGCATATTCCCTTCACCAACTGTCTCGGACGGAAGACCATCGGCATTGCTGCCAAAGGTCCGCTGCGGGCGCCCCTACAGAGTTGGCGGCGTCCTGTCACGCAGAATCTGGCGATGGCTGTGCAAAGCGGCGGAAAAGCGTCGTTTTCTCATCGAAGTTCACACCATATGCGCGCGCGTGAGCGAGCGCGCGTAGGCGACGTGGGAGGCGGATCGACATTTTCAAAGACGGGGGCGGGATAGGCGGGGCCGGGGGATGTAGGACAGGATAAAGGCGGGGGCCGATGGGAATAGGATGCTTTTTTTGCGAGGCGTGGCGCGGAGGTCACAGTGTGAAGAGACAGTTCGGACTTCGATCGAAGCGGAGTTCTGTACCGACGTCACCCCGACCTCGACCTTCTGTGAAAAAGAAGGCGGGATGCCGGTCTAGTCCGGCGTGGCGAAGGGCATGGCTGGAAATGGCCAGTTGCGGTCATTCTCAGCCGTTAAGCGCATCGTGCTCCTGCGAAGGCAGGAGCCCAGTTCAAACGGTGCGATGATCCACAGACGGCGGGACTGGGCTCCTGCCTTCGCAGGAGCACGGTGTATTTCAAGGAAAGCAGGCGGTCCGCTTCCCACCCTTCGCTACCCTAAACCCGATCCGCCTGCACCACCGTGTCCAGTCCGCGCAACGCCGATAATATGCGGTTGAGATGTTGCGCATCCGCCACCTCAAGATCGATGATGTCGGTGTGGAAGGGACCTTCGCGGTTCACCAGTTGCAGGTTCAGAATGTTCGCCTTGGTCGCGCCGAAGACGTTGGTGACGGCGGCGAGCGCGCCCGGCTGGTTCTTGACGATCACCTGGAGGCGCGCGGTGCCGCCCTTGGACTTGCTGTCCCAGGCGAGGTCGACCCAATCGTCATTCTGGTCGACTTCCAGCGAGCGGCAGTCGATGGTGTGGACCTCGATCGGTTCGCCGGTGCGGCGCACGCCGACGATGCGGTCGCCCGGCACGGGATGGCAGCAGTCGCTCAGATTATAGGCGATGCCCGGCGTCAGGCCGCGGATCGAGACCGGGGCGTGCTGGCGCGGATGGGCTTCCTCCATCCCTTCCGCGCTGGTCGAGCCGGGGATCAGTGCCTCCATCACTTCTGAATCGAGCAGGCGGTGGGTGGCGATGGCGACCATCAGGGATGCGCGGTCGTCCAGCTTCAGGCGCTTGAGCGCCGCCTTCAGCGCCTTGTCGCCCAGCTCGCTCGCCAGTTCGGGGGAGAAACGGCCGATGATTTCCTCGTACAGCTTCTCGCCCAGCGCCACTTCCTCGCCGCGCTGCTTCTGGCGGATATAGCGGCGGATGGCGGCGCGAGCCTTGCCGGTGATGGCGAAGGTCAGCCAGCCGGGCTGCGGTTCCTGCCCCTCCGACTTCAGGATTTCGACCTGGTCGCCATTTTCCAGCGTGGTGCGCAGCGGCACGACTCGGCCGTTGACCTTGGCACCGACCGTCTGGTTGCCCAGCGACGTATGCACCGCATAGGCGAAATCGACCGGCGTCGACCCCTTGGGCAACTGGTGCAGTTCGCCCCTGGGGGAAAAGGCGAAGATGCGGTCCTGATACATCGCCATGCGGGTATGTTCGAGCAGCTCGTCCGCGTCCTGGCTCTGCTCCAGGATTTCGACGAGGTCGCGCAGCCATGCGGCCTGATGGTCGCCGGCGTCGCCCTTCTGCTTGTAGGCCCAATGCGCGGCGAGGCCGAGTTCGGCGTCATGATGCATGTCGCGGCTGCGGATCTGCACCTCGATCCGGGCATTGTCCTGATGGATGACCGTGGTGTGCAGCGAGCGGTAGCCGTTGCGCTTGGGCGTGGAGATGTAATCCTTGAACCGGCCCGGCACCATCTTGTAGGTCTGGTGGATGACGCCCAGCGCGCGGTAGCAATCCTCCGTCGTCTCGGTGATGACGCGGAACGCCATGACGTCGGTCAACTGTTCGAAGCTGATATGGCGTTCCTGCATCTTCTTCCAGATGGAATAGGGATGCTTTTCGCGGCCCGACACGGTGACCGGCAGCCCCTTGCCGCCCAGCAGCAATTGCAGTTCCGCGCCGATCCGGTCGACCTTGTCATGGCCGCCTTCCTTCAACTGCTCCAGCCGCTTGGTGATGCTGTCATAGGCTTCCGGCTCCAGTTCGCGGAAAGCCAGAAGCTGCATCTCGCGCATGAAGTCGTACATGCCGATCCGCTCGGCCAGCGGGGCATAGATGTCCATCGTCTCGCGGGCGATGCGGCGGCGCTTCTGCTCATTCTTGATGAAGTGCAGCGTGCGCATATTGTGGAGGCGATCGGCCAGCTTCACCAGCAGCACCCGGATATCGTCCGACATGGCGAGCAGGAATTTGCGCAGATTCTCTGCCGCCCGCTCATTTTCGGACATCGCCTCGATCTTCGACAGCTTGGTCACGCCGTCGACCATCTTGGCGACGTCCTTGCCGAAGGCGTGTTCGATCTCCTCATAGGTGACGAGCGTATCCTCGATCGTGTCGTGCAGCAGCGCGGTCACGATGGTCTGGTCGTCGAGGTTGAAATCGGTCAGGATACCGGCGACTTCGATCGGATGGCTGAAATAGGGGTCGCCGCTGGCGCGTTTCTGGCTGCCATGCTTCTGGACCGAGAAGACATAGGCGCGGTTGATCATCGCTTCGTCCGCATCCGGATCGTAGCGCTTTACCCGTTCAACTAGTTCATACTGACGTAACATCGTATGCCGATTGTCCGCGATGCCCCTTGCAGTGCAACAAAAAAATCCCATTTAGCGATAAACGCGCTGCACTTTTGCAACAGCGATGGCTTTGAGCTATCTATGAGACCCATGAAGCATAATCTGGCGCAGGATCTGGAACAATGCGCGCTGCCGAGCGCATTGGAGGCGATGGGTGAACGCTGGTCGTTCCTCATCTTGCGGGGCGCTCTTTCGGGCATCCGCCATTTCGAGGAGTTCCAGTCGACCCTCGGCATTGCCCGCAATATCCTGGCCAACCGGCTCGCCCGGCTGGTGGAAAACGGCATCATGCTGCGCCAGCCGATGCAATGCGACCGGCGCAAGGTCGAATATCGCCTGACCGAAAAGGGCGAGGATCTGGCGCCCGCCATGATCGCCCTGCGCCAGTGGGGCGAGAAATGGGGCTGCGGTCCCATTTCCTGCCAGGTGCTGGCCGATGGCCGCGACCGGCAGCCGATCCGCAAGATGACCATACAGGCCCATGACGGCCGCACGCTGGACCTCAGCGATCTGGTGTGGCTGTGCGTCGACGAGGAAACGCCGGTGGCGGACGCGCGCTCGCCCGAGACGGTGAAGGCGGCCTGACAGGGACCGCCGCCCAATGGCGCGCGCTGGTTTTCGCATCGGCTTTTGCAAAAACCGGTTCCCACTTTTTTGCCTGATGCTTTAGGCTGAACGCAATGTCAGTCCATCGCTTCCAGCCTCAGCCCTTTTTCGCGGACAAGAACCGTGCTTTCTGGAACCTCCAGTCGGTGGGATGGGCGGGCGCCTTCCTGCTGCGCGGCTCCTCCACCATCGCCAACGGGCAACCGCTTTCCAGCCTGATCCCGGTGATGATCTCGACCGTGTCGGGCTATTCGGTGACGCTGCTGATCGCGGTGGTCTTCCGTTTCCTCCAGCGGCAGCGGCCGATCGTCACCTGGGGCGCATCGATCGTGACGGTGGTGGTTGCGGCGGGGCTGGTGGCGTTCATCGACGCCTGGGTGTTCTCGACCCAGAACCGGGGCAGCGACACGGCGGGGCTGCAATTGTTCCTGGGCGCCTTCTATCTCAGCATGACGTTGCTGGGAGCCTGGTCGGCGCTTTATTATGCGATCAACTTCTACCTGACGGTGGAGGAGCAGGCGGATCAGCTATTGCATCTGGAAAGCCAGGCGTCGAGCGCGCAGCTCGCCATGCTGCGCTATCAGCTCAATCCGCATTTCCTGTTCAATACGCTGAACAGCATCTCGACCCTGGTGCTGCTCAAGCAGACCGACCGGGCCAATGCGATGCTTTCCCGCCTGTCGTCCTTTTTGCGCTATACCCTGATCAACGAGCCGACCGCGCAGGTCACGATCGAGCAGGAGATCGAGACGTTGAAGCTGTATCTGGAGATCGAGAAGATGCGGTTCGAGGACCGATTGCGGCCGGTTTTCCACATCGATCCGGCGGTGGCGCAGTCACGCCTGCCCTCTCTTTTGCTCCAGCCGCTGGTCGAAAACGCCATCAAATATGCCGTGACGCCCAAGGAAGAGGGCGCGGAAATCTCCGTCACGGCGCAGCCTGCCGGTGAAAACGTCCGGATCATCGTATCCGACACGGGTCCGGGATTGAATGAGGGGTTCACGCGCCCGAACAATCATGTCAGCGAAGGAACGGGTGTCGGCCTGGCGAATATCCGCGACCGGCTGATTCAGGCCTTCGGGGAACGACAGAGCTTCGAAACGCGTTCCACGCCTGGCGGCTTTTCGGTCCTGATCGAAATGCCGCTAAATTTGGATGAACCATCGAGAGTGGCCGCATGACCATCAGAACAATCCTCGTCGACGACGAAAGCCTGGCTATACAAGGCCTTAAGCTGCGTCTGGAAGCGCATGAGGATGTCGAAATCGTAGAAACCTGTTCCAACGGCCGGGAAGCGATCCGCGCCATCAAGACGCATAAACCCGACCTTGTGTTCCTCGACATCCAGATGCCCGGCTTCGACGGCTTTTCCGTCGTGCAGGGGCTGATGGAGGTCGAACCGCCGCTTTTCATCTTCTGCACCGCTTACAGCGACCATGCGATCCGCGCCTTCGAGGCGCAGGCGGTCGACTATCTGATGAAGCCGGTGGAGGAGGGGCGGCTGGCCGACGCGCTCGACCGGGTGCGCCAGCGGCTGTCCGAAAAGAAGCAGGTGCAGGAAGCCGAAAAGCTGCGCGAGGTGCTGGCGGAAGTCGCGCCGGACGCGATGCACGAATTCAACGCCGATGAGGAGGCGCCGGCCGCCAATCGCTTCGAAAAGCTCATCAACATCAAGGATCGCGGGCAGATCTTCCGCGTGGATGTCGATTCGATCGAGCGGATCGACGCGGCGGGCGACTATATGTGCATCTATACCGCCGACAATTCGCTGATCCTCCGCGAGACGATGAAGGATCTGGAAAAGCGGCTCGACCCGCGCAATTTCCAGCGGGTGCACCGGTCGACCATCGTCAATCTGAGCCAGGTGCGGCAGGTGAAGCCGCATACCAACGGCGAATGCTTCCTGGTGCTCGAATCCGGCGCGCAGGTGAAGGTCAGCCGGTCCTACCGCGACGTGGTGGCGCGGTTCGTGCATTGATCCAAGAGCGCGCTGCGTAAATCGGACGCAGGCTGCGCGCTCTAAGCTTTTGTTGTCGCATTGTTTTAAGCGTAAAGCCGGTTCCCGCTTTTGCGCACGATGCTATCTGAACACCCATTGCCGGTTGAGGCCGAACACTGCGGCCGGGGTGATGAACAGCATGGCCGGGATGGGCGACCATTCCGGCCATTGCATATGGGTGACGCACAGCCACACCCAGAGCGCGTTCAGCGCATAGCTCACCAGCGACACCGCGACGAAGCGGACGCCCCGTGCGGCCTGATTGTCGCGGCTGCCATGGCCGCGGAAGGTGAAGGCGCTGTGGGTGACATAGCCGATCAGCACCGCCGCCAGATAGCCGATGCCGTTCGCGAGCTGCGGATGCAGGCCGACCGGCGCCGCCAGAGTCCAGTAGATGCTGGCCTGACACGCCGTCACGAACAGGCCGGTCAGGCCGTAGCGGACGATCTGCCAGAACAGGGCCTGCTTTTCCGCTGTCAAGATTTGGAGGATTTTCATGCCGCCCCGTTGCGCTTTGATGCGCAGCCTCTAATCCACCGCCCATGAACTTGCAAAGCTGGCCTGGCCTGCGCGCCCGTATCCTGTCCATGGCGGCAGGATTTTCCCTTTATGCCGAGCGGCACTGGAAATGGCTGACGGTCCTGCTGTGGATTTTCGCCATGGCCTGGCTGATCGCGATGCGCTGGCCGCAGATTCATTGGCTGACGCTCAGCGATACCGACGACAATATCCGCTATGTGCAGGTGAAGGACTGGCTGGCGGGGCAGGGCTGGTACGATCTGCGGCAATATCGGCTCGATCCGCCCGCCGGGTTCAACATCCACTGGTCGCGGCTGGTCGACCTGCCGATCGCGGGGTTGATGCTGTTCTTCCGCGCCTTCGTCGATCAGGGACTGGCCGACCGGCTGGCCTGCGGCATCGCGCCGATGCTGCCGCTGTTGCCGCTGATGCTGGGGCTGGGCTTCATCGCGCGGCGGCTGGCCGGGGGGAACAGCTGGTTCCTGGCGGCGCTCGCGCCCTTCGCCGCGCAGATGGGCATCGGCATGTTCATGCCGATGCGGATCGACCATCATGGCTGGCAACTCGCCTTCACCGTGCTGATGCTGGCGGGGCTGATCGACCGCAACTGGCTGCGCGGTGGCATCGTTGCGGGGGTGAGCAGCGCCCTCTCCATCGCCATCGGCATGGAGATGATCGTCTATCTGGCGGCCGGGGGCGCGCTGATCGCGCTGCGCTGGGTGTTCAAGGAGGGCGCGGCGCGGCGGATGCTGCCCTATGCGCTCAGCCTGGCCGGAGCGACGTCGCTCTCCTTCCTGCTGTTCGCCAGCCATGCCAACCGGGAGATGGTGTGCGACGCGATCTCGCCCATCTGGGTCGCGATCTTCGCCGCCGCCTCGGCGGGGATGGCGTTGCTGGCGCTGCTGCCGCTCCGAAGCTGGCCGGCGCGGCTGGGGGCGGGGATCGTCGTCGGGGCGGCGGTGGCGGTCTTCGCCTGGCTGAACTGGCCGCAATGCCTGACCGGCGCCTATCAGATCTCGCCCGAGCTTGAGCGGCTCTGGCTGGCCAATATCCGGGAGGCCAAGCCGATCACGGTGCAGCCCTGGAGCCTGATCGTGCCGTTGATGGCGATCCCGGCGGCGGGCCTGATCGGCCTGATCTGGGCCCTGTGGGATTCCCGGCGCGATACCGACCGGCTCTGGGCCTGGGCCACGGTCGGCCTGATGATGCTGTTTTCGACAGCGCTGCTCTTCTGGCAGCTCCGTGCGGGTCCGGCGGCGCAATTGCTGGCGATCCCGCCTGCCGCCTGGGCGGCCTATCGGCTGCTCTGTGCGCTTGGCACGGGGCGGCCGCTGGTGCGCGGGCTGGCGCTGGTCGGGATGCTGTTGCTGGCGGCGGTCGCCTTCGCAACGCCGCTCTATCCGCAGATCAACCTGCTGTGGACCACGGCGACCGGCGCGCAGACCAAGCCGCAAAAGCCGGCGGTGCAGGCGCGCCGGAAGGCGATCGACAAGGCCAATGGCCGTTGCCGCACCCTGCCGTCCTTGCAGGTGCTGGACCAGTTGCCCGCCGCCACCATCTTCACCATGGTCGACCTTGGCCCGCGCCTGATCGCGGTGACGCATCACAGCGCGGTAGCGGGCCCCTATCATCGCAACGGGGCAGTGATCCTCGACATGCACCATGCCTATGACGGTCCGGCGGCGGCCTTCCGCCCGATCGCCGCCAGGCATCATGCGACCTATTTGCTGGTCTGCCCGGGCTTCCCGGAGGGCACCATCTATCAGGCGCGCAGTCCCAAGGGCTTTTATGCGGGGCTGATGCGGGGTGAGGTGCCGGACTGGTTGGAGCCCGTGGCGCTCAAGACGGGCATCACCCTGCCCTATACCCTCTACCGCATCGATTACGGCGCGCCGCGATAGCGGAGGCCGTTTTCGCCACCTCAGCGCCGGGCCAGGAAAAAATCGCGCAGCAATGCCGAAGCCTCGGTCTCGGCGATGCCGCCATAGACTTCGGGCCGGTGCAGGCATTGCGGCTGGGTGAAGAGGCGTGGTCCCTGTTCGATCGCTCCGCCCTTGGGATCGGCGGCGGCATAATAGAGCCGGGCGATCCGCGCGTGGGAAAGGGCGCCCGCACACATCGGGCAGGGTTCCAGCGTCACCCAGAGGTCGCAGCCCGTCAGGCGGAAGTCCTTGAGATGCGCGGCCGCCGCCCGGATGGCGACCATCTCGGCATGGGCGGTGGGATCATTGTCCCGGCGGTTGCGATTTTCACCCTCGCCGATGATCCGGCCGTCCAGCGTCACGACGGCGCCGATCGGCACTTCGCCCGCCTGTTCGGCGGCGCGGGCAAGATCCAGCGCGCGGCGCATGGGATCGGGCAAGGGGAAGGGCGTGGCCATGCCCCGCCCATACAGGATCGAACGCGGGGAAGGAAAGAATCAGGGCTTCTTCACATCGACCGTCGGCACTTCGACCGTTTCCTTGCGCTTGCCGACTTCGACCTTCGCCACATTGGCTTCATATTTGGGCAGGGAGCCGCCCTGGACCGCGACGTGCGGCAGGCTTCCTTCCCGCGTCTTTTGCAGGTCGATGAAGCCGGTGGCGATGCCGCCGGCCAGCACCAGCAGCACGATCAGCAACAAGCCACCAATGAATCGCATTTCGGCCTCCTCTACGTTATGGGGCGTCAACGCGCATGAGTCGGAAAGGGTTGCGGCCCCGAAAGGCTCTGTGCGGGTTGACGTGCGTCGGGAATCCCGTTATCGGCGCCGCTTTCCGAACGAACCCGAATTACAAGGTTGATTGACTATGTCGCGCATTTGCGAGCTGACCGGCAAGGGCCGCCAGGTGGGTCACAATGTTTCCCACGCCAATAACAAGACCAAGCGTGTGTTCCTGCCCAACCTGCAGAATGTGTCGCTGATCTCCGAAGCGCTGGAAACGACCGTGAAGCTGCGCGTGTCGACCCATGGTCTGCGTTCGGTCGAGCATAATGGCGGCCTGGACAACTGGCTGCTGAAGACCAGCGACGACAAGCTGTCGCTGAAGGCGCGCCGCCTGAAGCGCGACATCGCGAAGAAGAAGGCCGCCGTCGCGGCCTGATCGCTTTCGATTCGTTCGCTTGAAGAAGCGGTCCGGTGACGGGCCGCTTTTTTGCGTTGCCTGCGATATGAGGGCTTCGGGTTTACGACAAGGCCATTCCCGTCAGTCCAGCGCGAACTTCAGCAGCAGGTTGCGCTGGAAAAATTCGTGATTGTCGTCAGATGCGATCCAGACGATCCGGCGATCGCCTTCGCGGGTGACGGCCAGCCCCTCGAAATTATCCGCCAGCAAGGGGGGCGCCAGGCGCGCCAGGGTTCGGGCCTTCAGCCGGTCGCCGGGGCGAGGGTTTTCCGGCAGCTCGACGATCGCCAGCGTTGCCGTGAACAGGTCCTGCACGGTCAGCCGCCGGTTCAGCACGAGCAGGCGCCGGGCATCCAGCGCCACCGCATCGGTCGGGCGATAGCCGCGCGGCGGTACGTAGCGCAGATGCAGGGGGGCGGCTGTGCCGCCCTCGGCCGGATCGCCGGCGAAGAGCAGCGTGTCGTGGCTGCCGTCGGCGGTCATGCCCATTTCCGCGATCGCCAGGAAACGTCCATCGGGCAACCGGGCGAGCGATTCGATGGAGCCGGTTTCCGGCCAGGCTTCTATCTCCGGCCAGGTGCGACAGGCCTCCACCCGCGCGAAGCCCGGCGCATAGCGGCAGATCATCTGTTGCAGTTCGAATCCCACCCAATAGCGGTCCGTCGCGGGGTCATGGGTCAGGCTTTCCGAATCCCAGGCCCACCAGGGCTTGTCGCGATCCCGCGGGCGGACCGGCAGCGGCGCGATGAAGGGGTGGCGGGCGGGCGCGCCGGGGCCGATATGGAAGCCCATCAGCGTACCGGAATCGCTGAGCGCCAATATCTGCCCGTCCGGTTCGGCCAGCAGCGAGGATATGCCGCCAAAGCCATGATGGGGGCTGCGGAGCTGCCAGCCGTCCAGATAGGTGAGGCGGCCGATCCTGCGCAGCGCCGGATCGGTCGAGCTGAGCGGCAGGGCGCGCGCCGTCACCAGCAGCGGGCCGGGACCGAACAGTTCCGGCTTGTTCTTGTTCGGCGCGGGCAGGAGCAGGATCGCAAGCAGCAGGACGATCAGGATTCGACGCATCGCTGCTGGCCATAGTGCAATATCGGACCGGTTGCGCGCCTTTTCGTCCCGCTGGCTTTCCGGACCGAAAGGGGCGATGATGGGCCCCGGTCAAGCTGAACGATCGCTGTCATCGCCATTCAGGCTCGGCTCAACGCGAATCGGGCAAAAGGGCTTCAATCGATGGTGAGTCCGCCTTTTGGGGAAGGGCCGCCGAAGATCGATGGCAAATGAGGAGCAACGCCATGAAGACCAAGTTTCTGATCAATATGGGAGCGGCGCTTGCCATGGGCGCTGCCTCGCTCGCCGTCACCGCGACGCCTGCCATGGCGCGCGACGGTTGGGGCCGCCATTATGAACGTGGCGATTATTATCGTGGCGACCGCGGCTATCGCGGCTATCGCGACGGCTATTACCGCGGTGGCGGCTATTATCGTGACGATGGCTATTATCGCGGTTACCGGGGTTATCGTGGCGGCTATCGCTGCCGGGACAACGGCACGGGCGGCACCATCATCGGGGCGATCGCCGGCGGTCTGCTCGGTAACGAAGTCGGCAAGGGCAGTGGCCGTTATGGCCGTCGCGGCGACGGCACCACGGGCGCCATCATCGGCGCGGGTGTAGGCGCGCTGGCGGGCCGGGCGATCGACCGGGATTGCTGATCCGTCGACGTTGACGGGATGAAAGCATGAGGGCTGCCCCGGTGGGGCGGCCCTTTTCATTTTCATCGAAGGGCCTTCGCCCAACGAAAAGGGCCGCCCCGTTACCGGCGCGGCCCCATTCAGACATTCCCCGAGGAGGGAATTACATCGCGTTCGAAGCGGCGTTCGCGGCAGCGTTGGTCGCGTTCGCAGCAGCGTTGCCGGCGTTGTCGGCGGCGTTCATCGCGGCGTTCATGGCGTTGTCGGCAGCATTCGAAGCGTTGTCGGCGGCGTTCGCAGCAGCGTTGGCGGCGTTGTCGGCGTGACCCGAGCAAGCGGCCAGGCCCAGCGAGGCAGCGAGAACGAGCGAAAGAGCAATCGACTTGGTCATGGGCTAAACCCCTCTCTGAGAATAAAAACGGTGCAGACCACTCTCGGAGAAAAGTTCACCCCCCATTGCGTCTGCGCCGCGATTCGTAATGAATCCGGCGACTCATGGCAATCCCAATCATGCGTTAAGCCCGTGATTTGGGGCTGAAGAGGGTCGGACGGGTCCGTGCCCAACGGTGATTGACGTATATAAAGATTTCTTTATATGATCATTTCATGAGCGCGGCACTCGACATTTTCCGGGCATTGGGCGACCCGACGCGGCTGCGCATCATCCATTTGTTGCGCGCCATGGAACTGGCCGTGGGCGAGATCGCGCAGGTCGTCGGGCAAAGCCAGCCGCGCGTGTCGCGCCATGTCCGCATCCTGGCCGAAGCCGGTCTGGTTGAGCGGCGCAAGGAAGGCAATTGGGTTTTCCTCCGGTTGGGCAAAAAGACGGAGATCGTGCCTTTCTGGGCGCTTTTCGACCAGCTTGTCCCTTCCGAGAATGAGGATCTGTGGCAAAAGGCGGATCTGGCCCGGCTGGCGGCGGTACGTGCCGATCGGGCACAGGCGGCGGAAAGCTATTTTGCCGAACATGCCGAATTGTGGGACGCGATCCGGTCGCTTCATGTGCCCGAAGGGGATGTGGAAAGCGCGATGAAGGCGCTGCTGGGGGCGGAGCCGATCGGGCATCTGCTCGACATCGGCACCGGCACCGGACGGATGATCGAATTGTTCGGCCCTGCGGCGGATCAGGTGACGGCGCTGGACCGCAGCCCCGATATGCTACGGCTGGCGCGGGCCAAGCTGCCGCATGATGCGGGTGACAAATATGCGCTGGTGCTGGGCGATTTCGGCGCCTTGCCGGTGGAATCGGGCAGCGTCGATACGGTGGTGCTGCATCAGGTATTGCACTATGCGCAGGCGCCCGAGGCGGTGATCGGCGAGGCGGCGCGGGTGACGGCGGCGGGCGGCCGCGTGCTGATCGCGGATTTCGCGGCGCATGAACGGGAAGAACTGCGGCTGCGCGACCAGCATGCGCGGCTGGGCTTTTCCGACGAGCAGATCGAAGGCTGGTTCGCGGAGGCGGGCCTGGAACTGGAGCGGGTGGAGGTACTGCCCGGCCAGGAACTGACGGTGCAATTATGGTTGGGGCGGCGCCGGGGCGCGCGTGTCCTGCGACATGAAGGACGACTTTCCGCATGACCTTGAGCTTCCCCTCCGTCGAAGAGGCCTCGCAGGCTTGGCAAGCGCCGCTCTATGCCGATCTGGCGGGCGACGTTAACGTCAGCTTCGAATTCTTCCCGCCCAAGACGGAGAAGATGGAGGAGCAGCTCTGGTCCGCGATCCAGACGCTGACGCCGCTGGCGCCCAAATTCGTTTCGGTGACTTATGGCGCGGGCGGTTCGACGCGGGAGCGGACGCACAATACGGTGGCGCGGATCGCGAAGGAAACGCCCCTGTCGGCGGCGGCGCACCTCACCTGCGTGGCGGCGAGCAAGGCCGAGATTGACGAAGTCGTGGACGCCTATTGGGAAGCGGGGGTGCGGCATATCGTGGCGCTGAGGGGCGACCCGCCGGAAGCGGGCTCGAAGTTCGAGCCGCATCCTGAGGGCTATAAGGGCGCGGCGGAGCTGGTCGAGGGCTTGGTGAAGCGGCATCCGTTCGAGATTTCTGTCGCGGCCTATCCCGAAACCCATCCGGATGCTTTGAGCGCGCAGAGCGACATTGATAATCTCAAGCGCAAGCTGGATGCGGGCGCCAGCCGAGCGATCACGCAATTCTTCTTCGAGCCGGACACCTTCTTCCGCTTTCGCGACACGGTGGCGGCGGCGGGGATCGATGCGGAGATCATCCCCGGCATCATGCCGGTCAGCAATTTCGCGGCGGTCCAGCGCATGTCGGCCATGTGCAACACCGATGTGCCCGGATGGATGGGCAAGCTGTTCGAGGGGTTGGACGATCACGCCGCTGCGCGGCAGCTCGTGTCCGCGACGCTGGCGGCGGAATTGTGCCGCAAGCTCTATGCGGGCGGCGTGCGCGACTTTCATTTCTATACGCTCAACCGGGCGGAACTGAGCTATGCGATCTGCCATCTGCTCGGGCTGCGGCCGGCGACATTGGAGAAGACGGCATGACCGCTGAGGAACGCTTCCGCGCCGTTGCGGCGGAGAAGATCATGATCTTCGACGGCGGCTACGGCACGTCGATCCAGAAACATGGGCTGAGCGAGGCGGATTATCGAGGGTCGCTCGATCTGGCGAAGGATCAGAAGGGCAATAACGACCTGCTCTGCCTGACCCGGCCGGACATCGTCGAGGGCATCCACACCGCCTATCTCGACGCCGGGGCGGACATGATCGAGACCAACACCTTCTCGTCGACCAAGATCGCCATGGCCGATTATGGCTGCGAGCATCTGGTGCGGGAGATCAACATCGCCGCTGCCCGGATCGCCCGCAAGGCGTGCGAGGCCGCGACGGCGAAGGATGGGCGGCCGCGTTTCGTGGCGGGGTCGATCGGGCCGACGAACAAGACGCTGTCGATCTCGCCGGATGTGAACGATCCGGCCTATCGCGAGGTCGATTATGATACGCTGAAGGCCGACTATCGCGAGCAGTGCGATGCACTGATCGAGGGTGGGGTGGATTTCCTGCTGGTCGAGACCTGCTTTGATACGCTGAACGCCAAGGCGGCGGGCATGGCGGCGCGGGAGGCCGAGGCGGCGGCGGGGCGGCCTGTACCGCTGATGCTGAGCTTCACCATCACCGATATGTCCGGGCGGAACCTGTCGGGGCATACGATCAACGCCTTCTGGTATTCGCTTCGGCATTTGAAGCCGCTCACCATCGGGGTGAACTGTGCCTTTGGGGCGGATTTGCTGCGGCCTTATCTTTCCGAACTGGCGAAGAATGCCGATACGCTGATCCTGGCCTATCCCAATGCGGGGCTGCCCAATGAGTTGGGGCAATATGATGAGCTGCCGGAAACGACGGCGAGCCTGATCCGCCAGTGGGTGGATGAAGGCTTGGTCAATATGGTCGGCGGCTGCTGCGGCACGACGCTCGCGCATATCGGTGCGGTGGCGAAGGCGTTGGCGGGGCAGAAGCCGCGTGTCGTGCCGGAATTGCCGGTGGTGACGCGGCTCGCGGGCCTCGAACCGATGCATATCGCGGCGTAAGATTGTTCCCCCTCCCGCAGGCGGGAGGGGTTAGGGGTGGGCCGGTCCAGGCGCCATCCCAAGAAAGCCCACCCCCGGCCCCTCCCGCTTGCGGGAGGGGGGAAGAGAATGACATGACCCAGCAATCGACCGCCACTTTCGTCAATATCGGTGAGCGCACCAACGTCACCGGTTCGGCCAAGTTCAAGAAGCTGATCATGGCGGGCGACTATGCCGCGGCCATCGACATCGCCCGCGATCAGGTGGAGAACGGCGCGCAGATCGTCGACGTCAACATGGACGAAGGGCTGCTCGACGCCGTGGAGGCGATGACGACCTTCCTCAAGCTCATGACCTCCGAGCCGGATATCAGCCGCGTGCCGGTGATGATCGACAGCTCCAAATGGGAAGTGATCGAGGCGGGGTTGAAGTGCGTCAGCGGCAAGCCGGTCGTGAATTCGATCAGCATGAAGGAGGGCGAGGAAGCCTTCCTGCATCATGCGAAGCTCTGCATGGCCTATGGCGCGGCGGTGGTCGTCATGGCTTTCGACGAGACGGGGCAGGCGGATACCCAGGCGCGCAAGGTCGAGATTTGCGAGCGGGCCTACAAGCTGCTGATGACCATCGGCTTTCCGCCCGAGGACATCATCTTCGACCCCAATATCTTCGCCGTGGCGACGGGGATCGAGGAGCATAACAATTACGGCGTCGATTTCATCGAGGCGTGTCGCGAGATCAAGAAGCGTTGCCCGCATGTCCATATTTCGGGCGGCCTGTCGAACTTCTCCTTCTCCTTCCGCGGCAATGAGCCGGTGCGGCGGGCGATGCATTCGGTCTTCCTCTACCACGCCATTCCGGCGGGGCTGGACATGGCGATCGTCAATGCGGGGCAGCTCGACGTCTACGACGCCATAGATCCGGCGCTGCGCAAGGCGTGCGAGGATGTGCTGCTGAACAGCGATCCCGAAGCCGGGGATCGCCTCGTCGCGCTGGCCGAAAGCTACAAGGGCAAGGACGCGGCGTCCGAAAAGGCAGCGCAGGAATGGCGCGGCTGGCCGGTCGCCAAGCGGCTGGAGCATGCGCTGGTCAAGGGCATCGACATGTATGTGGTCGAGGATACGGAGGAAGCCCGCCTCGCCGCCGAAAAGCCTATTCAGGTGATCGAAGGCCCGCTGATGGACGGCATGAATGTCGTGGGCGACCTGTTCGGCGCGGGCAAGATGTTCCTGCCGCAGGTGGTGAAATCCGCCCGCGTCATGAAGAAGGCGGTGGCGCATCTGCTGCCCTTCATCGAGGCGGCGAAGGAACCGGGCGCCAAGGGCAAGGGCAAGATCATCATGGCGACCGTCAAGGGCGACGTCCATGACATCGGCAAGAATATCGTCGGCGTAGTGCTCCAGTGCAACGGCTTCGAAGTGGTCGACATGGGCGTGATGGTGCCCTGGCAGGACATCATCAAGGCCGCGAACGATCATGACGCCGACATGATCGGGCTGTCGGGCCTCATCACCCCCTCGCTGGACGAGATGGTGACGGTCGCCGCCGAAATGCAGCGCGCCAAAATGACCATGCCGCTGCTGATCGGTGGTGCGACCACGTCGAAGGTGCATACCGCGCTGCGCATCGATCCGGCCTTCGAGGGGCCGGTGGTGCATGTGCTGGACGCCAGCCGCGCGGTCGGCGTGGCGACCGCGCTGGTGTCGGAGACGCAGAAGACCGACTTCGTCCAGAAGACCAAGGACGATTATGAGCATGTCCGCGTCGCCCGCGCCAATAAGGGGCAGAGCGCGCTGGTGCCGATCGAGGATGCGCGGGCCAATGGCTTCGAGATCGATGAGAGCCTGAAGCCCGGCAAGCCGCGCCTGCCCGGCGTCCATCGCTTCCCGGACTGGGACTTGAAGGACCTGCGCAACTATATCGACTGGACGCCCTTCTTCCGCGCCTGGGAACTGGCGGGTAATTATCCGGCGATTCTCGAAGACGAGGTGGTGGGCGAGAGCGCGACCAGCCTGTTCAACGACGCACAGGCGATGCTCGACCGCATCATCAACGAGAAATGGCTGACGGCGCGGGGCGTGGCAGGCCTGTGGCCCTGCCGCCGCGAGGGCGACGACATCATCGTCCATGTCGAGGATGAGAAGCATGTCACCCTGCCGATGCTGCGCCAGCAGATCGCCAAGCGGGAGGGCAGGGCCAATATGTGCCTCGCCGACTTCATCAGCCATGACGGCGACTGGATGGGCGGCTTCGCGGTGTCGATCCACGGCATCGAGCCGCATCTGGCGCGGTTCAAAAATGCCATCGACGATTATTCGGACATATTGCTGAAGGCGTTGGCGGACCGTCTGGCGGAGGCCTTTGCCGAGCGCTTGCACCATTATGTGCGGACGGCGCTCTGGGGCTATGCGGAGGGCGAGCAGCTTACCAATGAAGCGCTGATCAGGGAGCAATATCGCGGCATCCGCCCGGCGCCCGGCTATCCGGCCTGTCCGGAGCATAGTTTGAAGCCGCTGCTGTTCGACATGCTGGACGCGCATCATGCGACCGGAATCACGCTGACGGAGAGCTTTGCGATGCTGCCGACGGCGGCGGTCAGCGGCTTCTATTTCGGGCACCCGCAGGCGGAATATTTCGGCGTGGCGCGCGTGGGCCGCGACCAGTTGGAGGATTATGCCAAGCGGCGCGGCGTCGACCTGGAAACGGCGGAGCGCTGGCTGCGGCCGAATTTGGACTAACGCCCGACCTTATGAACAGCGTGTTCCTGCGGAGGCAGGAACCCAGTTCTGTCGTTTGATTGTCATGGCAACGTTAGGACTGGGCTCCTGCCTGCGCAGGAGCACGGTGGTTAGCTATTCACCGCGCCTCGTGGTTGGCCGCGACCGCCTTCGCCACCGCCTGCATCAGTTGCCAGCGCGTCGGGATCGGTTCGGTCGTGCTGCCGATCATCACCGCGACCGCATAGCTGGTGCCGTCGGGCGCGGTCATGATGCCGATATCGTTGAACCCGGTCGAACGCGCCCCCAGTTCCTGGCCCGTGCCGGTCTTGTGCAGATAATGCCAGCCCGCCGGCACGCCGCCCTTGATCCGCTGCGGCCCGGTTTTCGCCTCGCTCATGATCGACATCAGCAGTTGCGAGGAAGCGGGCGACAGCATGTCGTTCTGCTTGAGCTTCGCCAGCGCCTGCACGATCGAGGAGGGCGCCGCCCCGTCCGGTGGGCTGGCGAGATAATTGTCCAGCGCCTTCTGCCGCGCCGCCATGGGCAGCTTGGCGCGGGCGGCGTAGAAATTGCGGCCGATCGAATAATCCTGCCGCCATTCCAGGCCCGCCGTCGTCGATTGCAGCAGCCGCTCGCCGGGGCCGAAGCGTATGTCCCTGATATAGCGGCGGGCGAGATAGCCGCGCACGGCGTCCGGCCCGCCGACGGCGCGCAGCAACGTGTCGTTGGCGGTATTGTCGCTCTGCGTCATGGCGCGGCGCATCAGGTCGGAATAGGTGGTGGTCCAGCCCGAATTGCCCACCAGCGCGGCGGTGGGCTGGTGGAAGAGGGTCAGGTCCTTCTTCGTGATGGTGGTGCTGTCGCTGAGGCGGATCTTGCCCCGGTCGACCGCGTCGAGGAAGGCCATCGACACCCAGAGTTTCGACACGCTCTGTTGCGGGAAGAGCAGATTGCCGTTCCAGGCGACCGTCCAGTCGCTGCCGATGCGGCGAACGGCGATGCCGACCTTGCCGTTGAAGCTTTGGCCGAGGTTGCGCACGACGCTGACCAGTGCGGGCGGAGGTGCCTCCCGCTGGTCGACGTCGAGGGCCTGGAAGGGTTTGGGCGGATTGGCGACCGGCTTGATCGGATAGGTCGACGTTGTAGGTTGCGGTCGCTGGACGGCCGCATAAGGTTGCTGCGGCGCGCTGACGCAAGCCGACAGCGCCGCCATCAACAGGACAAGACGAGCCGAGCCGCTATTGCCGCCGCCATTTGGGCGCTTGCCGCGCCCTCCCTTCAACATGGTCATCAAAATCCCCGCACTCTCCTCTCCTATTAGGCTTTGCGCGTGCATCGGGTGACAAGAATCATGCGACGAACGATTCCACAAATGCGATGTAAGGAGGCTGAACGAGGGATGCCTTAACTCAGTTGAGGTTCAGGCGGCGGGCTGCAAGAGGGTGTGGATGCAGCAAGTGATGAACAGACGGACCCTGATGCGCGCCGCCGCCGCCTTGCTGGCGGGTGGCGTGCTGGCACCAAAGGCCTGGGCGGCGCCCTTCGCCTCGCGCCGGATCGCGGTGACCACGCGGGGAGCGGGGCGCGACGTCGTGCTGATCGCCGGGCTGGCGAGCGGGCCGGGACTGTGGAACGGGGTGGTCGGCGCGCTTTCCGGTTATCGCTGGCATCTGGTCCATGTGCGGGGCTTTGCGGGCCTCGCCGCGGACGCCAACGCCAGCGGGCCGCTGGTCCAGCCGGTGGCGGACGAGATCGCCCGCTATATCGCGGCGGCTGGGCTGGATCGGCCTGCGATCGTCGGCCACAGCATGGGCGGTACGCTGGCGATGATGCTGGGTTTGAAGGGGCTGTCGGGAAGGCTGATGGTGGTCGACATGCTGCCCGAAGGCGCGGCGATGGTCGGCGGCACGGCGCAGGGCATGGGTTTCCTGGCCGATCAACTGGGGCAATATCTCACCGGCACCAAGGCGGGACGCGCCTATCTGGCGCAGATGCTGGCGGACATGCCGGGCGCGAGGGGGAGCGATCCCGACGTCATCGCCAATGCGCTGCGCGATCTCGCCAATGTCGATCTGGGGCCGCAACTGGCGCGGCTGGCCGCACCCATGGAGGTGGTCTATGCCGTGGGCAGCGATAGGGCGCAGGCGGGCGAGATCGGCCGCACCTTCCGCACCGCCTATGCGGCCAAGCGTGATGTCCGGCTGGTGCCGATCGGTCCCAGCGGCCATGTCGTCATGGCGGACCAGCCCGCGCGCTTCAACGCGGTGCTGGGCGATTTTCTGAAAGGCTTTTGACGCCGATCAAAGGCGGCACGCCATGGCTGGTCTAGAAGGAGTTCGACGCCGACCTCCGCGTCACTCCTCGACTGATGGCGCAGCGCGATGGGCCGCTGCGCCACTTTTTTCCTTCATGGCGCCAGTACCGTGTCGATGGCCTGCGGCAGCATGTCGGGATAGTCGAGCGTATAGTGCAGGCCGCGGCTTTCCTTGCGGTGCAGGGCGGAGCGGACGACGAGGCGCGCGACCTCCAGCAGGTTGCGCAGCTCGATCAGGTCGGGCGTCACGCGGAAATGGCCGTAATATTCGTCCACTTCCTTGGCCAGCAGGTCGATGCGATGCTGGGCGCGCTCCAGCCGCTTGGTGGTGCGGACGATGCCGACATAGTCCCACATGAAGCGGCGGATTTCCTTCCAGTTGTGCTGGACGATGACCTCTTCGTCGGAATTGGTGACGCGGCTTTCGTCCCAGGGACGGATTAGCGGGGGCGCGGGCAGCTCGTCCCAATGGGCGCGGATATGGCGGGCGGCGGCCTCCCCGAAGACGAAGCATTCGAGCAGCGAGTTGGAGGCGAGCCGGTTGGCGCCGTGCAGGCCGCTTTCGGTGACTTCGCCCGCCGCATAGAGGCCGGGCAGGTCGGTGCGGCCATCGAGGTCGATCACCACGCCGCCGCAGGTATAATGCTGCGCCGGGACGACCGGGATCGGCTCCTTCGTGATGTCGATGTCGAGGTCGAGCAGCCGCGCATAGATGGTCGGGAAATGGGTGCGCACGAATTCCGGCGGCTTGTGGCTGATGTCGAGATGGACATAGTCGAGGCCGAGCCGCTTGATCTCATGGTCGATGGCGCGGGCGACGATGTCGCGGGGGGCGAGTTCGGCGCGCTCGTCGAAGCGGGGCATGAAGCGCTCGCCGCCGCCGGGAACGCCGGGGGGGAGTTTCAGATGCCCGCCTTCGCCGCGCACGGCTTCGGTGATCAGGAAATTCTTGACCTCCAGATTGTAGAGGCAGGTCGGGTGGAACTGGTTCATCTCCATGTTGGAGACGCGGCAGCCCGCGCGCCAGGCCATGGCGATGCCGTCGCCGGTCGCTCCCCTGGGCGCGGTCGAGAAGAGATAGGTGCGGCCCGCGCCGCCGGTGCACAGGATGGTCGCGCGGCCCAATATGGCGTCGACATGATCGGTCCGCTTGTTGAAGGCGTAGATGCCCCAGACATGGCCATCGCCCGAATATTTCTCGCCATGGCGGCTGGTGATGAGGTCGAGCGCGACCATATCCTCCAGCAGCGTGATGTTCGGATTGGCGCGCGCTGCCTTCAGCAGCGCGACCTGCACCGCATGGCCGGTGGCGTCGTCGACATGGACGATGCGGCGGTGACTGTGGCCGCCTTCACGGGTGAGGTGCCAGCGTTCGCCGAACTCCTCGCCCCCATTGAAGGGCACACCCAGTTCCGCCAGCCGTTCGATCGCGGCGGGGGCTTCGGAGACCACGAATTCGACGGTGCTGCGGTCGTTCAGGCCCGCGCCCGCGACCATCGTGTCCTCGATATGTGCCTCGAAACTGTCACCGGCATCGAGTACGGCGGCAATGCCGCCCTGCGCCCAGTTGGTCGATCCGCCGTCGAGCGCGCCCTTGGCCAGAACCACGACCTTGCGGTCCTGCGCAAGGTTGATGGCGGCTGTCAGCCCCGCCGCGCCGGAACCGATGATGACGACGTCATAGGTGGTGATGGGCATAGGGTCTTCTTACTCCCCTCCCGCAGGCGGGAGGGGTTGGGGGTGGGCTTGCGCGAGCGTCGTCTGGATATGCGACAGCACGCCTTCGAGATTGGTTAGCACATCTGCATTGGTGAAGCGCAAGATGCTATAGCCTTGGGTGCGGCAATAGGCATCGCGGCGGGCGTCATAATCGGCGCCGTTGTCGTGGGTGGAGCCGTCCAGTTCGATGATGAGCTTCGCCTCGCGACAGAGGAAGTCGCAAAAATAAGGACCGACCGGGATTTGGCGGCTGAATTTGCGACCGTCGAGCTGGCGGTTGCGGAGGTGCTGCCAGAGGAGGCGTTCGGGCGGGGAGGAGTCGTTTCTCAGGGATTTGGCGCGGGCGGTGTTTCTACTTTTGAAAGGTCGCGCAAGCCCACCCCCCGGCCCCCTCCCGCTTGCGGGAGGGGGAGAAGCATCCCCCTCCCTCACGCCGCGGCAGTCAAATTCAGGAACACATCCTCCAGATCCGGATCGCGCGTCACCACATCGACGATGGAAAGGCCGCTCGCCTGCACGGCGCTCAGCACCTGCCCCGCATTGGCGCGGTTCTTCATATAGGTGATGGTCAGCGTGCGTTCGTCCGACAGTTCGATCTTCTCGAAGCTGGGGTCGGCAGGTGGCGTCACGATGTCGCGGTCGACCGTCACCTGCACCACCTTTTCCTGCGCCATGGCGATCAGTTCGCGGGTCGTCTTGTCGGTGATGACCTTGCCATGGTTGATGATGGCGATGCGGTCGCACAGCTCCTCGGCTTCTTCGAGATAATGGGTGGTCAGGACGATGGTGACGCCCTGCCGGTTGAGTTCGCGGACATAGGCCCAGAGCTGCTGGCGGAGCTGGACGTCGACGCCCGCGGTCGGTTCGTCCAGCACCAGGATCGGCGGGCTGTGCACCATCGCCTTCGCGACCAGCAGCCGGCGTTTCATGCCGCCCGACAGCGTCCGGGCATAGGCATCGGCCTTGTCCTCCAGATGCACGGCGCGCAACAATTCCATCGAGCGGCGGCGTTCTTTCGGCACGCCATAATAGCCCGCCTGATTCTCCAGCGTCTCGAACGGGGTGAAGAAGGGATCGAACACGATCTCCTGCGGCACGATGCCGATGCTGTTCTTGGCGTTGCGGGGGTTCTGGTCGATGTCGAAGCCCCAGATCTTCGCCGTGCCGCTGGTCTTGTTGACCAGGCCCGCAAGGATGTTGATCGTTGTCGACTTGCCCGCGCCATTGGGGCCGAGCAGGCCATAGATCTGCCCGCGCGGAATGGTGAGATTGATATTGTCGAGCGCGCGCTTGCCGCCCTTGTACACCTTGCTGAGGTTGGTGATCTCGATGGCGGGAGCGGCTTGGGGCATGTCGGTCATGGCTGCCTATAGTGGGGTTGTGCCATCGGAAAGGAAAGGGCGCCGTTAAAATTCGTCGGCGGCGTCCAGCAGGGCGGTGAGCTTGCGCGGGGCGACCTCGCGCCAGCTGCGATGCAGCCGTTCGCCGATCTGGTCCCAGTCGGTGTCGCCGAGGTCGAGCCGGATGCCGACCCAGCCGTCGCCGAAATAGGCGGGGCGGTAATAGCGGACGGGATCGCTTTCGATCAGCATCGCCTGCTCTTCCGGCGCGGTCGTCTTGACGAGGATGGCGATGATGCCGTCGCCATGATGATCCTGCGTGAAATAGGCGAATTTCTTGCCCTTCTCGATGCCGAAGCAGGGCATGCCGTGGGACGTGACCTCATCCACCTGCGGCAAGGCGAGGGCGCGTTCGCGCACCTTGTTCAGCAGCCATTCGGGCTGGCGCTCGCGGGTGACGAAGTCGGCGAGGGTGCGGGAATAGAGCTGATGCTCCGCGATCAGGATGCGCGCGGCCAGGCTGTCGGCGGTGTCGCCGGGCAGGATCGCGACTTCGGTCTGGCCCAGCACCGGGCCGTCGTCCAGTTCGGCGGTGACGATATGGACCGAGCAGCCTGCATGGCTGTCGCCCGCGTCCAGAGCCTTCTGATGGGTGTCGAGGCCCTTATATTTGGGCAGCAGGCTGGGATGGATGTTGAGCATCCGGCCTTCCCATCCGGCCACGAATTCCGGCGAGAGCAGGCGCATATAGCCGGCCAGCGCGACATATTCGGCGCCCGCCTTGCGAAGCTGCGCATCGATGATCGCATCGAATTCGGCGCGCTTCAGGCCCTTGTGGTTCTGGCCGAAGGTGGCGACGCCCTCGGCAGCGGCGAGCGTCAGCCCGGCGGCGTCCGGATCGTTGGCGGCGACCAGCACGATCTCATAGGGGCAGGACGGATGCCTGGCGGCATAGAGCAACGCCGCCATGTTCGAGCCGCGCCCGGAAATCAGAACGCCGACCTTGGCTTTTTGCATGAGGTCACCCCAGATGCGTGGCGGTCCAGTCGGCCCTGGCGCTCCAGGTTTCCTGAGAACCCTTGACCGTGCAGCCCTTTTCGCCCGCTTCGACGATGCCGACGCGGACCACGGTTTCACCCGCGGCTTCCAGCGCGGCGGTGACGTCCGCGGCTGCATCCGCGTCCACCGCCAGCACCATGCCGACGCCGCAGTTGAAGGTGCGCGCCATTTCCTCCGGCTCGATATGGCCCTGCGCTTGCAGGAAGGCCATCAGCCGGGGTTGTTCCCAGCCGTCGGCATCGACCACCGCATGGCAGCCGTCGGGCAGTACGCGGGGGATATTCTCCAGCAGGCCGCCGCCGGTGATATGGGCGAGGGCGTTGATCCGGCCAGCCCGGACCAGCGGCAGCAGCGATTTCACGTAAATGCGCGTCGGCGCCAT
Organism: Sphingobium sp. LB126; assembly: GCF_002795205.1. Taxonomy (NCBI): domain Bacteria; kingdom Pseudomonadati; phylum Pseudomonadota; class Alphaproteobacteria; order Sphingomonadales; family Sphingobiaceae; genus Sphingobium; species Sphingobium sp. LB126. The sequence continues at coordinate 1,301,407 of NZ_NETV01000001.1, read as the reverse complement.
CAGCGCGTCGATCAGCAGCACTTCATTGTCGAAGATCGCCGGGCGGTCGAGCTTCCAGCCCTTGTCGGCCGCCAGGCGGCGCACCAGCGAGAAGCCGTTCGAATGCACGCCGGAGGAGGCGAGGCCGATCAGCACGTCGCCCGGTTTCACCCTGTTGCCGGTCAGCGCCTGGGACCGTTCCACGGCGCCGACGCAGAAACCGGCCAGGTCATAGTCGCCCGGCCCGTACATGCCCGGCATTTCGGCCGTTTCGCCGCCGATCAGCGCGCAACCGGCCTGCTTGCAGCCTTCCGCGATCCCCGCGATCACGCGTTCGGCGACGCCGCTCTCCAGCTTGCCGGTGGCATAATAGTCGAGGAAGAACAGCGGCTCGGCGCCCTGGACGATCAGGTCGTTGGCGCACATGGCGACCAGGTCGATGCCCACGCCGTCATGGGCGTTGTGGTCGATCGCGAGCTTCAGCTTGGTGCCGACGCCGTCATTGGCCGCGACCAGCAGCGGGTCGTCATAGCCCGCCGCCTTCAGGTCGAAGAAGCCGCCAAAGCCGCCCAGTTCCGCATCGGCGCCGGGGCGGCGGGTGGCCTTGGCCAGCGGGGCGATGGCGCGGACCAGCGCATTGCCTGCGGCGATGTCGACGCCAGCCTTGGCGTAGCTGTAGGATTCGTTCTCGCTCATGGCCGTCGCCCCTAAGCATTTTCAAGTCGGATGGAAACATCTGACGGCTCGGAAAATGCGGCAAGCCCAATAACGCACAAAGGAGAGGAAAACGGAACGGGAAATGGGTTGCCGCTTGGCAGGGCAGGCAAATCCCGCCAAAAGGACGCGCGTGAGCCTGCCCTTTGTCCTTCGCGGCCTTTCCCTTCGGCCTCTGAACCTGATTCGCATCCCGATGCGGATGCTGTCGCGACCACTCCAGATCCTGTGCGCCGTCGCGCTCGGCCTCGCCGCCGCGGCCCTGTTCGCGCAGATGGAGGGGGAACGCGGCGTGCCGCCGATCGCCAGCGGCGGCGATTTTCAGGTGAGCCACGTCAAGGTCGACGTCTTCGCCAAGGATGCGGCCAGCGCGCGCCAGGCGGGCTGGCGGCTGGCGCAGCGGCGGGCCTGGCAGATGCTCTGGGCGCGCACCCATGGCGGCGCCGGGGCTCCCGGACTTTCCGATTCGCAGCTCGAAGGCATGATCTCGGGCATCGAGATCGAATATGAGCAGGCCGGGCCGAACCGTTATGTGGCGACGCTGGGGGTGATGTTCGACCGGGCGCGGACCGGCCAGTTGCTGGGCGTCACCGGCAGCAATGTCGTGCATTCCCCGCCGCTGCTGGTGATTCCGGTGATGTGGGACGGTGGTTCTGCCGTTTCCTATGAGCGAATCAACGAATGGCAGAAGGCCTGGGCGCGTTTCCGCACCGGCGACAGCGCCATCGATTATGTGCGCGTGGCAGGGTCGATCGCCGATCCCATCCTGCTGAACGCGGGGCAGACGGGGCGACGCGGGCGGCTGTGGTGGCGCGTTCTGCTCGACCAATATGGCGCGGCCGATGTGGTGATCCCCATCGCCCGGCTCGACCGCCAATATCCCGGCGGCCCTGTCACCGGCACCTTCACCGCGCGTTATGGGCCGGACAATTTCCTGATCGGCAGCTTCTCGCTGCGCGCCTCCAACGAAAATGCGATTCCGCAGATGATGGACCAGGCGGCGCAGCGGATCGACCAGCTTTACACCCAAGCGCTGAACGACGGCCGGCTGCGGCCCGATCCGTCGCTGATCATCGAGGAACCGGTGGATGTGGACGCGCTGGCGATCGAAAATGCGTCGGAGCAGCCCGTCGAGGAGCTGAATGTTCCCGCGCCGGCCGCGGCGACCGGCAGCTTCGCGATCCAGTTCGACACGCCCGATGTGGGGTCGGTGGCGCAGGGCGAGGCGGCATTGCGTTCCATCCCCGGCGTGCGGTCGGCCGCGACCAGCAGCCTGGCGCTCGGCGGCACATCGGTCATGCAGGTCAGCTTCGACGGCACCATCGATACGCTGAAGGCTGCGCTCCAGGCGCGGGGCTACAGCGTCGCGGCCTCGGGCAATACGCTGCGCATCCGGAGGCAGGCTTCGACGGGAGCAGGCGCCGCACAATGAGAGGCGCGATGAAGGGCGCGATGAGACAGATCAGCCTGCCGTTCGACCGACCGGGTCATGCGGGCGCCCAGGACGTGGGTGATGAATTCCTGGTCAGCGACGCCAATCGCATCGCCGTCCGCCATCTCGAAAACTGGCAGAGCTGGCCGCTGGCGATCAGCGTGCTGAGCGGGCCGCCCTTGTCCGGGCGTTCGACGCTGGGCCGCCATTTCGTCGCGATGAGCGGCGGCACGGTGATCGACGATGCGCAGGCGCAGGACGATCGGACGCTGTTCAACGCCTGGAACGAGGCGCAGACGGCCCGGCGCCCCCTGCTGATGATCGGCGACGCGCCGCCGCAGCAATGGCAGGTGGCCTTGCCCGACCTGCGATCCCGCTTGGCCGCCGTGCCGCATGTCGCGCTGGAGCAGCCGGACGAGGCGCTGGCCCATGCCCTGATCGAACGTTCGCTGGCCTCGGCCGGGGCGAGCTATGCCGCCGACCTGCCCGACTGGCTGCTGCGCCGGATCGAACGCAGCTACGCCGCCATCGCCGCGGTCACGCGGCTGCTGGATGAGGCGGCGCTGTCATCCGGACGTAAGATTTCCGTCGCTATGGCGAAAGAGGCCCTGCACGCCGCAGGATTTTTGCCTATACTTCCCGACTGACCCTTCAGTCCGACCGATGAGAGAGACGTGGCCGAAGCCGACCCCTCCACCAGCCTGACCCTGCCCAGCGACCGCTATTTCAACCGGGAGCTGTCCTGGCTGGCGTTCAACCAGCGCGTGCTGGAGGAGGCGATGAACCGGGCGCATCCCTTGCTGGAGCGGCTGCGTTTCCTGTCGATCTCCGGCGCCAACCTGGACGAATTCTTTTCCGTGCGCGTGGCGGGCCTCAAAGGGCAGCAGTTGCAGGATGTCGACATGCGGTCGGCCGACGGGCTGACCCCGGCGCAGCAGCTTGCCGCGATCACCGACGAAACCGCCCGGTTGATGGGCGCGCAGCAGAAGGTCTGGGGCGCGCTGCACGGGGAACTGGCGAAGGTGGGGATCGAAGTGATCGGGCCGTCCAGCGCGCTCGATCCGGCTCAGGAGAATTGGCTGCGCGACCATTTTCTGGGTCAGGTCTTCCCGATCCTCACCCCCCAGGCGCTCGACCCGGCGCATCCCTTCCCCTTCATCCCCAACCAGGGATTGTCGATCGTCTTCGACCTGGAACGCCTGTCGGACAAGGAATCGATCCGCGAACTGGTGATGATCCCGTCCTCGCTCGCCCGCTTCGTGCGGATGCCGGGGGAAACGGCGCGCTACATGGCGCTCGAAGCGGTGATCCGCCGCTTTTCCGCCGATCTCTTCCCCGGATACCGGGTGCGCAACAGTGGCGTGTTCCGCATCATCCGCGACAGCGATATCGAGATCGAGGAAGAGGCGGAGGATCTGGTCCGCTATTTCCGCAGCGCCATCAAGCGCCGCCGCCGGGGCCGCGTGATCCGCATGGAGATAGAGGAACGCATCCCCGAACCGGTCGAGGAGATGTTGCAGGACATGCTCCAGGGCCATGAAGCGATCATCGCCGAGGTCGAGGGGTTCGTCGGTATAGGCGACCTGTCCGGCGTGGTCGACGAGGACCGGCCGGACCTGAAATTCGAACCCTATGCGCCGCGTTTCCCTGAGCGCATCCGCGAATATGGCGGGGATTGCTTTGCCGCGATCCGGGCAAAGGACATCGTCGTCCACCACCCCTATGAAGCGTTCGACGTGGTGGTGTCCTTCCTGAAGCAGGCGGCGTCCGACCCCGATGTGGTGGCGATCAAGCAGACGCTCTACCGCGCGGGCAAGCAGTCCGCGATCATCCGTGCGCTGATCGACGCGGCGGAGGCGGGCAAGTCCGTGACCGCCGTGGTGGAGCTGAAGGCCCGTTTCGATGAGGAACAGAATCTGATGTGGGCCGACGCGCTGGAACGCGCGGGCGTACAGGTGGTCTATGGCTTCATCGACTGGAAGACCCATGCCAAGGTGTCGATGGTCGTCCGCCGCGAAGGGGAGGCGTTCCGCACCTACTGCCATTTCGGCACCGGCAATTATCATCCGGTGACGGCGCGCATCTATACCGATTTGAGCTTCTTCACCGCCGACCCGGCCTATGGGCGCGATGCGGCGGCGCTGTTCAACTACATCACCGGCTATGTCGAGCCGCAGCGTCTGGAAAAGCTGGTGATGTCGCCCCGCGACCTGCGCAATCATCTCTGCACGTTGATCGACGCGGAGATCGAACATGTCCGCGCCGGCCGGCCGGGGACGATCTGGGCGAAGATGAATTCGTTGGTGGACCCGGCGATCATGGAAAAGCTTTATGCGGCGAGCAATGCGGGCGTGCAGATCGACCTGATCGTGCGCGGCATCTGCTGCCTGCGGCCGGGCGTGCCGGGCATGTCGGAGAATATCCGGGTGAAGTCGGTCGTCGGCCGCTTCCTGGAGCATAGCCGCATCACCGTGGTCGGCAATGGCAAGGCGCTGCCCAATAACGGCGCGAAGGTCTATATCAGCTCGGCCGACTGGATGCCGCGCAACTTCGACCGGCGCGTGGAGTTTCTGGCGCCGGTCGAGAATCCGACCGTCCACGACCAGATATTGGATCAGGTCATGGTCGCCAATCTGATCGACACCGAACAGAGCTGGGAACTGGACAGCGAGGGGCAATATCATCGCGTCGAGGCGACCGACCGGCCGTTCAACCTGCACCGCTATTTCATGACCAATCCCTCCCTGTCGGGCCGTGGCGCTGCGCTGGAGAGCGAGGCGGTGCCCACCTTGCGCCTGCGCGGACGGGCCTGAGCCACATGAATTCCATGCTGAGCCAGGTCCGGGCCATCGCCGAGACGATGGCCACATCGCCCGAGCATGCGCGGGCGCGGACGGCGATCATCGACATCGGCTCCAACAGCGTACGCCTGGTCGTCTATGACGGGCCGCGTCGCATTCCCTTCATCCTCTTCAACGAGAAAGTGATGGCGGGCCTGGGCGCGTCGCTGGGACGGACCGGCCGGATCGAGCCCGACGCCATGGATCGCGGCCTGCGTGCCGTGGGGCGCTTCGCCCATCTCTGCCGCGAAATGGAGGTGGAGGAGCTGCGCTGCGTCGCCACCGCCGCCGTCCGGGACGCGGAAAATGGCGCGGAGTTCATCGATCGGGCCAGAGCCATGGGGCTGACCGTCGACCTGCTCTCCGGCGCGCAGGAGGCGATTGCGGCGGGCCATGGCGTGCTGTCGGGCATACCGGGCGCGAACGGCATCGTCGGCGATCTGGGCGGCGGCAGCCTGGAACTGGCCCGTGTGCGCGACGGCGCGGTGCATGAGACGATCTCCCTGCCGCTGGGCGTGCTGCGCCTGCCGCAGATCCGGGCCAAGGGGCCGGGCGCGCTGGAGCGGCAGGTCAAGAAGGCGCTGGACAAGGCCGGCTGGCGGGCGGAACCGGGTCTGCCCTTCTACATGGTCGGGGGGTCATGGCGCGCGCTGGCGCGGTTCGACATGGAACTCACCCATTTCCCGCTGCCGGTGGTGCATCAATATGAAATGCCGGCCCGCCGCGCCGAACAGCTGACCCGGATCGTGTCCCACGTCGACCGAACGCGGTTCAAGGACATTCCGCAGATCACCGGATCGCGCGTGCCGACCCTGCCCGATGCCGCCGCGCTGTTGTCGGTCATCGTGCGGCAATTGAAGTCGAGCGCGTTGATGGTGTCGGCTTACGGCCTGCGCGAGGGGTTGTTGTTCGGCGATCTGCCGCCCGACATCCAGGCGCATGACCCGTTGCTGGTCGCGGCCGAGGCGGAGGGGGAGGCGCAGGCGCGCTTTTCCGGTCATGGCGACATGATCGAGCGCTGGATCGCGCCGCTATTCCTGGAGGATGGCAGCGCCTGGCGCCGGATTCGCCGGGCCGCCTGCCTGCTCGCCGATGTGGGCTGGCGTGCCAATCCCGATTTCCGGTCGGAACGCGGCGTCGAGATCGCGCTGCATAGCAATTGGGTGGGCATCACGACGGCGGAACGGGCGATGCTGGCGCAGGCGCTGCACAGCAATTTCGGCGGCGGCCTGGTACCGCCCGCCGGTATAGAAGGCCTTGCCTCGCCCGATGCGCTCAAGCGGGCGATGCTCTGGGGGCTGGCGATCCGGCTGGGCCAGCGGTTGTCCGGGGGTGTCGAAGGGCCGCTGCTGGCATCGCGGCTGGAGATGGAGGGCGACGTCCTCGAACTGCGGCTGCGCGGTATGGATGTGGACCTGTTCGGCGAAGCGGTCGAACGGCGGCAGCGGCAATTGGCGCAGGCGATGGGGGTGAAGTACCGGCTGGCCTGGTGATCGACCCTAACGGAAAGGGCGGAGCCTGCATCCAGACCCCGCCCGACACGCTTGGTCGCGAAAAGCCGCCGCGCTTATTTCGGCGCCAGCACCATCAGCATCTGGCGGCCTTCCATGCGCGGATAGGCCTCGACCTTGGCGACCTCGGCCACATTTTCCGCCACGCGCTGGAGCAATTGCATGCCGAGCTGCTGGTGGCTCAGCTCACGGCCACGGAAGCGCAGGGTGATCTTCACCTTGTCGCCGTCACCGATGAAATCATGGACCTTCTTCATCTTCGTATCATAGTCATGATCGTCGATGTTGGGACGCATCTTGATCTCTTTGAGTTCCTGCGTCTTCTGGGTCTTGCGGGCGATATTCGCCTTTTTCTGGGCTTCGTACTTATACTTGCCGATGTCGAGGAACTTGCAGACCGGCGGATCGGCGGTGGGCGACACCTCGACCAGGTCCAGCCCGATCTCATAGGCGCGCTCGATCGCCTCCTGCGTATACATCACGCCCAGATTTTCGCCTTCGTCGTCGATCACGCGCACCTTGGGCACGGTGATGAACTCGTTATAACGGGGACCAGACTTAGGCGGCGGCGCCATCGGGCGGCGCATCATTGGGGGACGTATAGCAGCTTCTCCTACGACAGTTGAAATACCGAATCTGGCGGCCCTTTAGCGCAAAGCCGAAAGGGGCGGCAAGCCCGCAGTTGCGGATTCACCGGCCCCATGTGGCATTGCTGCCTCAGTGCATATCGGGTGCAAGGGCTTCCTTTGCAAGCCGGGCGATGACATCCTCGACCGAAAGGATGGCCTGTCCTTCCTTGCCCAGTTCGCGCAGCGCGACCGTGCCCTCATCGGCTTCGCGGCGTCCCACGACCAGCAGATTGGGCACTTTGGCCAGGCTGTGCTCGCGCACCTTGTAGTTGATCTTCTCGTTCCGCACGTCGGTTTCCGCCCGGATTCCGGCCGCGCGCAGCTTCTCGACAACCGCCTGCGCATAGCCGTCCGCATCCGACACGATGGTCGCCACCACTGCCTGCACCGGCGCCAGCCAGAGCGGGAATTTGCCCGCATAATGTTCGATCAGGATGCCGATGAAGCGCTCATAGCTACCGAAAATCGCGCGATGGAGCATCACCGGCCGGTGCCGTTCGCCATCCTCGGCGACGTAAGACGCGTCGAGTCGCTCCGGCAGCACGCGGTCCGACTGGATCGTGCCCACCTGCCATGTCCGCCCGATCGCATCGGTCAGGTGCCATTCCAGCTTGGGCGCATAGAAGGCGCCTTCGCCCGGCAGCTCTTCCCAGCCATATTCGGGCGTGTTGAGTCCTGCCGCCGCGACCGCATTGCGTAGCTCTTCCTCGGCCTTGTCCCACATTTCCTCGGTGCCGAAGCGTTTCTCCGGACGCAGCGCCAGCTTGATCGAATAGGTGAAGCCGAAATCCTTGTAGATGCGGTCCGCCAATGCGCAGAAGGCCCGCACTTCCTCGACGATCTGGTCCTCGCGGCAGAAGATATGCGCATCGTCCTGGGTGAACTGGCGCACGCGCATCAGCCCGTGCAGCGCCCCGTGCGGCTCGTTGCGGTGGCAGCAGCCATTTTCGTAGAAGCGCAGCGGCAGGTCGCGATAGCTCTTGATCCCCTGACGGAAGATCAGGACGTGCGCCGGGCAGTTCATGGGCTTCAGCGCCATCCAGTCGGCGCTGTCGGACACCAGCGGCCCTTCATCCTCGACGTTCGGAACCTCATCCGGGATCACGAACATATTCTCGCGATATTTGCCCCAGTGGCCGGACTGCTCCCACTGGCGCGCGTCCATCACCTGCGGCGTCTTGACCTCGCGATAGCCCGCATCGTCGATGGCGCGGCGCATATAGGCTTCCAGCGCGCGCCAGATGATATAGCCCTTGGGATGCCAGAAGACCGATCCATGCGCTTCCTGCTGGAGGTGGAACAGGTCCATCTCCGCGCCCAGCTTGCGATGGTCGCGCTTGCCCGCTTCCTCCAGCCGCGTCAGATGCGCGTCGAGTTGCTTCCGGTTGAGCCAGCCGGTGCCGTAGATGCGGCTGAGCATCGCATTCTTCTGGTCGCCGCGCCAATAGGCGCCCGACACGCGGGTCAGCTTGAACGCCGCCGGATCGAGCTTGCCCGTGGAGGCCAGATGCGGTCCCCGGCACATGTCGAGCCACTCGTCACCCGACCAATAGACGGTCAGTTCCTCGCCCTCGGGCAGTTCGGTGGCCCATTCGGCCTTGAACGTCTCGCCCTCGGCCTGCCAGCGCGCGATCAGATCCTCGCGCTTCCACACCTCGCGGCGCAGCGGCTTGTCGGCGGCGATGATCTCCCGCATCTTCGCCTCGACAAGCGGGAGATCCTCCTCGGTGAAGGGGCGGGGCTTTCCATCGACGACTGGCGGCGCGAAGTCATAATAAAAGCCGTCATCGGTCGAAGGCCCGAAGGTGATCTGCGTCCCCGGAAACAGCGCCTGCACCGCCTCGGCCAGCACATGCGCGAAGTCATGCCGCGCCAGCTCCAGCGCGTCGGCTTCGTCCTTCGCCGTCACCAGTGCCAGTTGCGAGTCCTGCTCCAGCGGCCGCATGATATCGCGCAGTTCGCCATCGACCCGCGCGGCGATGGCGGCCTTGGCCAGGCCCGGCCCGATCGCCGCCGCAATGTCCGCCGGGGTAGTGCCGGGCGCGACTTCACGCACGGAACCATCGGGCAGGGTGATCTTGAGCATGGCGGACACGGGTGGTCTTTCTGTGAAGATTGCAGATTGCTTGGGCTGAAAAAGCCGTGCCTTCCCCATAAATGGGCCGCCCGCCCTGTCAATAGAAGGGTCTTGCCATGGGCCGGCCGGTACGGCATGTTACATGTGTTGTTATATCATTATTTCAACGGGAGGGATGCAAATGGCTTCGAGCTTCGCAAGACGCAGCGACGGGCATGGCGGCACCGGGGGGGAGGCGCCCCTGTCCGACATGAACACCACCCCGCTGATCGACGTGATGCTGGTGCTGCTGATCATGTTCATCATCACCATCCCGATCCAGACGCACCAGGTCGGCATTGATCTGCCCCACAACCGGCCGGGCTTCCCTGAACCCGATCCGGTCAGGAACAGGGTCAGTATCGACGCGCAGGGCGTCATCCACTGGAACGGCGCGGCGGTCGACCGTCTGACTCTCCGCCAATATCTCGCCGCCTCGCTGCGGATGCCGGTCGAGCCCGAACTCCAGTTCCAGCCCGACGCCGCCGCCCGCTATGTCACGGTCGACGAAGTGCTGGCCGACATCCGCCGCGCCGGGGTGAAGAAGCTGGGTTTCATCGGCAACGAACGTTACGCCCGCTTCTGAAAGGGGCGAAGTTCGGGGGCACGGGTCCGGTCCGCAACGCGGCCAGTCCTTTCAGGGCGATAGCCGCCAAAGCGGCGCCAATCTCCGCTTGACCGATCGCTTGCGGCATAGTCTTCTCGCCGGGGGACGACAGGGGGGCCTTTCATGGATCAGGAACGCATTGGCGGCGACGGCTTCGCTTTTGAAGGAAACTGGCGCGACTATGCGCCCATCGCCTTCACCAACCTGCTGCTGACGATCGTCACGCTGGGCATCTATCGCTTCTGGGCGACGACGCGCACGCGGCGCTATCTCTGGGCCAATACCCGCTTCATCGACGACCGGCTGGAATGGACCGGCACGGGCCGGGAATTGTTCCTTGGTTTCCTGATGGTGCTGGTGCTGATCGGCATCCCGTTCCTCTTCCTGCAATTCGGCGCGCAGGCGCTGGTGCTTCAGGGGCATGGCGGCCTTGCCGCCATCCTGACCCTCGCGGCGTTCGTTACCATCTTCTACATGGTCGGCCTCGCCCGCTTCCGCGCGCTGCGTTACCGGCTCAGCCGGACCTGGTGGCACGGCATTCGCGGCGGCAGCGACGACCAGGGCTTCGGCTACGGCCTTTCCTATCTGTGGAAGACCGCCGTGGGCAGCCTGGTGCTGGGCCTGATGATCCCCTGGTCGATGATGTCGCTCTGGAACGAGCGGTGGAACAAGATGAGCTTCGGCCCGCACATGTTCCAGTCGGCGGGCAATGACGGCCCGACCTTCCGGCGTTTTCTGCTCTTCTATCTTTTTCCCATAGCGGCGGTCGTGCTGGGCGTCGTCTTCGCCTTTGCCGCCGCGCCGATGGGCGGTCTGCAACCGGGCGGCAATGCAGGCAGGCTGGGCGCCATGGTCCTGGTCATGGGCCTTTTCGTCCTCGGCATTTATGCGGGCCTCGGCCTGATCGCGCTCGCCTTCTACGCCAAATTCTTCCGCGAAGCGGTTGCGGGCCTGTCGCTCACCGGCCTCAATTTCCATTTCCATGCCCGCACCAAGGACTGGTTCCTGCTGTTCCTGGGCGATATCGGGCTGGTGATCGGCACGCTCGGCATCGGTGCGATCTTCCTGCAATATCGCCATTGGAAATTCTTCGTGACCCATATGGGCGCGACCGGCACCATCTACACCGACGAACTCACCCAATCCCAGACGAAGACCAGCCGCCATGGCGAAGGTCTGCTCGACGCCCTCGACGTGGGGGCCTTCTGACCGGCATGTCGGATTTCCGGTTCTGGCATTATGACGGGGTCACCGCGGTCCGGCGGAGCGTGCTGCTCCACCCTGCGGGCGCGGGCTTCGTGCTGGAGGAACCGGAAAGCGGCTGGATCGGCGCGCCGACCGACTGGAGCGACCTTACCGTCGTCGGCACCGAGGGCAGTCGCTCGGCTTATGGTCACAGCGCCATTCCCGGCTGGCGCATGGGCTTTTCCGGCGAAGCGCCTCCGCAAATCGCCGCGCATCTGCCAAGGGGGGAGCGCTATGGCCGCTGGATCGACCGCTTCGGCTTCTGGCAGGCTGCCGGCGCGTTCACGCTGGTCGCCGCGCTGATCGTCTGGGGGGCGCTGGAGGCCCCCGGCGTCATCGCGCCGCTTGTACCGCAAAGCTGGGAAAACCGCATGGGCGACGCCATGGTCGGCGATTTCGGCGGCCGTTTCTGCCACACGCCCGCCGGTGACGCAGCGTTGCAGGCCCTTGTTGCGCAGATCGACCCTCATCGCGAAGCGCGCCAAGTCGCCCTGGCCAATATCCCCATGGTGAATGCGGTGACGCTGCCGGGCGGGCGGATCATCCTGTTCGACGGACTGCTCCAGCAAGCCGGATCGCCTGACGAGGTCGCGGGCGTCCTGGGCCATGAATTGGGCCATGTCCGTCGCCGCGACACGATGACCGGCCTGATCCGCCAACTCGGCCTCAGCGCGGTGCTGGGCGGGGCCGGGGGCAATGTGGGCGGCTATCTGAACGGCGTTCTGGCGATGAGCTATGGCCGGGGCGCGGAAAATGCGGCGGACGGCGTCGCCATCGACCGGATGGGCGAGGCAAGGATTTCCCCCGCCGCCACCGCTGCCTTCTTCGAACGGCTTGGCGGCAAGGATGATGGTACGGAGGCGCGTGCGATGACCTGGCTCTCCTCCCACCCGCTCTCCGCTGATCGTCGTCGCCGCTTCGCCGCAGCCGTCAAGCCCGGCGTGCCCTATCGTCCCGCGCTCAGCCAAGCGCAATGGCAGGCGCTGCGCGGCTCCTGCGCCGCCGATCCGGGCGTCGCCAAATTCTGGGGGCGCGGCCTTTAGAGCATCGTGCGCAAAAGTGGGAACCGGTTTTGCGCTTGAAACGATGCGACAACAAAAGCTGAGAGCGCGCGGCTTGCGTACGATTTAACGCAGCGCGCTTTAGGCGAAAAGCAGCCGGGCTTCATCTCCCGTCTGCTGAAGAAAGCCCACCGGCCCGCAGACCTCGACCCCTTGGGGCAAATCCGCCACCGACAGCCCGCACAGGGCCAGGCCGCTCTGACAGGCCAGCAGGGTCACGCCCAATCCCAAAGCCTCGTCCACCAAAGCCCCCAGCCAAGGCAGTCCCGCCGCCCGGTGCGCCTCATCCCCCGGCGCCACGATCGGCGCCCGCAGCAACCCCACGGCATCCAGTTGCAGGAAAACCGCCGCCTCGCCGCCCAGCGCCGCCTGGGCCGCCGCCATCACCAGCGCCCCGCGCAGGCGCTCGGCATCCGCCGTCAGAAGGACGATCCTCAGTGCGCGCATAATTCCGCGGCGCATGTCCGGCAGGCCGGATCCTTGGGCACCGTCACGGTCCGAAACCGCATCGACAAGAGGTCCGCCAGCAGCAACCGCCCGGCCATGTCCTCGCCAAAGGGCACCAGTGCGCGGATCACCTCCAGCGCCGCCAGGCTGCCCATCATCCCGGTCAACGCGCCGATCACGCCCGTTTCGGAACAGTTCCGCTCCGGGGCATCCTGCGGCGATCCGACCAGGCAACGATAGCAGGGCTTGTCCGCCTCCCATCCGCGATAGGTGGAAAGCTGCCCCTCAAATGGCCCCACTGCCGCGGAAACCAGGGGAATCCGCAATGTCTGCGTGCAATCCGCCACCGCCAGCCGTGTCGCGAAACTGTCGCAGCCATCCAGCACCACATCGGCCTCGCGCAGCATCAGCGCGGCATTGTCCGCATCGATCCGCGTATTGATCGGGATCAGCTTCACGTCCGGATTGAGCCGCGCCACCGCCGCCATCGCGCTCTCGGCCTTGGGCGCGCCGACGTCACCGGTCCCGAACAGCACCTGCCGTTGCAGATTGGACAGGGCGACCGCATCGTCATCGATCACCCGGATCGTGCCGACCCCTGCCGCCGCGAGATAGAGGATCGCCGGGCTGCCGATCCCGCCGGCGCCGATCACCGCCACATCGGCCGACAACAGCCGGGCCTGCCCCGCGCCACCGATCTCCTTCAGCACGATATGGCGGGCATAGCGTTCCAGTTGCTCGTCGGTGATCGGGGTAGGGGGCATGGCTATTTCACCCCTGTCGACCCGAAACCGCCGGCCCCGCGAACCGTCTCGTCCAGTTCCTCGACTTCGGCAAAGCGCGCCATCTGCACCGGCGCCGCCACCAGTTGCGCGATCCGGTCGCCCCGCGCGATCACAAAGGGGTCAGCGCCCAGGTTGATCAGGATGACCTTCAACTCGCCCCGATAATCGGCGTCGATCGTGCCGGGCGTATTGGGCAGGCTGATCCCGTGCTTGAGCGCGAGTCCCGAGCGCGGCCGCACCTGCACCTCATAGCCCTCCGGGATCGCCATGGCGAAACCCGTCGCCACCGCATGCCGCCCGCCGGGCACCAGAATGACATCCTCCGCCGACACCACATCCATCCCCGCCGCATGCGCCGTCGCATAGGCGGGCACCGGCAGCCCCTCGCCATGGGGCAGGCGCTTCAGACGGATTTCAATCGGCCGAGTTTCAGAAAGAATCTGGGGAGAGGGCATGAGCGACCTTTTCTATCAAACGAGTGGCGACGGCGTCCTTGGGCAGATTCTCCCAACTGTCGACGCCATTCTTGGAAATGATATGCACGCTGTTGCGATCGCCGCCCATCACGCTTGATCCGGGTGGGCCCGACACGTCATTGGCGACGATCCAGTCGGCCCCCTTGCGCGCCAGCTTGGCCTGCGCATGTTCGGCGATCTTCTGCGTCTCGGCGGCAAAGCCCACCAGCAGGGCAGGGCGCTTTGCATGCCGCCCCAGCGTGGCAAGAATGTCCGGATTCTCGACCAGAGCCAAAGGCGCGGGCTTGCCCGACCCATTTTTCTTGAGCTTCTGATCCGCCGCATCCGCGGTACGCCAGTCCGCCACCGCCGCCACCATGATCGCGGCATCGGCGGGGAGCGCAGCCTCCACGGCCCCCAGCATCTCCCGCGCCGTCTCGACATCGACCCGGTCCACCCCGGCGGGCGTCGGCAGATGCACCGGCCCCGCCACCAACGTCACCCGCGCCCCCGCCCGCGCTGCTGCTGCGGCAATGGCAAAGCCCTGCTTCCCCGAGGAACGGTTGGCGATATAGCGTACCGGATCGATCGGCTCATGCGTCGGCCCGGCCGTCACCAGCACATGCCGCCCGGCCAAGGGCGCATCCGCCGTCTCGAAATCGGGCTGCCCCGCCAGAGGATCGGCGGCCAGCGGCAGCGCCAGCAACCGCGCCACCTCCGCCGCAATCGCTTCCGGCTCGGGCAGACGCCCCTTGCCGAACTCGCCGCACGCCATTTCGCCGCTGTCCGGTTCCATGACATGCACGCCATCGGCCTTGAGCTGCGCGATGTTCCGCCGGGTCGCGGCATGATGCCACATGCGCACGTTCATCGCGGGCACGGCCAGCACCGGCTTGTCCGTCGCCAGCAGCAGCGTGGTCGCCAGATCATCGGCAATGCCGCCCGCCATCTTGGCGAGGATATTGGCGGTGGCAGGCGCCACCACCACCAGATCGGCCTGGCGTGAAAGCTGGATATGCCCGATCTCGCGCTCTTCCTTGAGGTCGAACAACTGCCCAAAGACATGGTCCTCGGTCAGCACGCCCAGCGAGAGCGGCGTCACGAACTGCGCGGCGCTCTCCGTCAGCACGGCCCGCACGGCCAGGCCCCGCTTGCGCAGCAGCCGCACCAGCTCCAGCGACTTGTAAGCGGCGATGCCGCCCGAAATGATGAGAAGGATGCGCTTGGTCATGACAGGCCCATCATTTGGTCAAGCGGGGGGCCCTTGTCCAGCCGTTACAGGCCAGCCCTTACAGGCCAGCCCTTACAGGCCAGCTCTTACAGGCCACCCCTTACAGGATAGCCGCGATACCCGCGCGCGCGATCTGGGCGTCCTGATCCGACTTCACCCCCGACACGCCGACGGCGCCGACAATGTCGCCGTCCACGATGATCGGCACGCCGCCTTCCAGCATGGCCTGCATTCCCGGCGCGGAGAGCATGGTGATGCGGCCGCCCAGGATCAGATCCTCATAGACTTTCGATTCCCGGCGTCCCAGCACGGATGTCGTCGCCTTGGCCGGCGCCATCTGGGCCGTACTGGCCGACGCGCCGTCGAGTCGCAGCAGACCCAGCAGATGCGCGCCGTCATCGACGACCGCGATCGTCACCGCCCAGCCATTGGCGCGGGCTTCCGCCTCCCCTGCGGCCAAAATGGCCTTGACGTCACTGGCTTCCAGGCTGTGCTTGGTCTTCATTCTGATTTCCGTTCATGAAAGGGGCCGGACCGACCCGGCAAATCGTGGAGATCTTATAAGAAGGTCATCGCCGCTGCCATGGCGCCCGCGCCCACGACCCCGGCCAGCAATGCCACCACCACATAGCGCCATCCGGCCCCGACGCGGATCAGCCGCACCTCAGCCAAAGGCGGCGGCGGCGGCGCGCCGCCCTTTTCCGGGAAGGCTTCCTCGATCCGCTTCACCAGACCCGGCAGGCGCTGCAAGATGCGCCAATTCTCGATCAGGGCATCGGCCGCCTTGGCCTCCGGCCCCAATTCGGATCTCAGCCATTCCTTCACATAAGGCCCGCTCGTCTCCCACAGGTTGATGTCGGGGTCGAGCGAGGTCGCCACGCCCTCCACCATCACCATGGTCTTTTGCAGCAGCAGCAGATGCGGCTGGGTCTGCATGTCGAAATCGCGGGTGATCGCGAACAGCCCGTCCAGCATCCCGCCGACCGACAGCTCGCGCACCGGCTTGCCCCGCATCGGTTCGCCCACGGCCCTCAGCGCCGTCGCGAACTCCTCGACATTATGATGGCCCGGCACATATTGCGCCTCGAAGTGAATCTCCGCCACGCGCTTGTAGTTGCCGGTGATGAGACCGTAGAGAATCTCCGCCAGCCACATCCGCGCGCGCCGGTCGATCCGCCCCATGATGCCGAAATCGATGGCGACGATATCGCCATTGGCGGTGACGAACAGATTGCCCTGATGCATGTCGGCATGGAAGAAACCCTCGGCGATCGCCTGCCGCAGGAAAGCGTTCACCAACCGCGCCGCAATCTCCTGCACGTCATGGCCGGCGGCGATCAGCGCGTCCCGATCGGAGATTTTCACCCCGTCGATCCACTCCATCGTCATGACCTTGCCGCTGGTGCGGTCCCAGTCGATCGCGGGCACGCGATAGCCGGGCATCGCCTCCATCGCTTCGCCAAGCTCGGAGGCCGAGGCCGCCTCGCGCCGCAGGTCGAGTTCGCGCGCCGTCCAGCGCTTCATGTTCGCGATGACGAGGCGGGGCCGCAGCCGCGCGACTTCGCCGCCCAGCATCTCGACATGGGCGGCCGCCCATTCGTAGGTCTGGATATCGCGGTTGAACTGGTCGGTGACGCCGGGGCGGATCACCTTCACCGCCACGTCGCGCCCCTCGGTCGTGACCGCCCGATGCACCTGCGCGATCGAGGCCGCGCCCACCGGCTCCTCGTCGAAGCGGCTGTAGAGCGCCTCCAGCGGCCGGCCGAAACTCTGCTCGATCTGCGCCCTGATGGTGGCGAAGGGCACCGGCGGCAGCGCGTCCTGCAAGCGCAGCAGATCGTTGGCGGCCTCGTCCCCCACCAGGTCGGGCCGCGTCGCCAGCGTCTGCCCCAGCTTGATCGCGGCCGGACCGATGGCCTGGAAGGCATCGGCATAGCGCGGCTGCCTGGGGACACGCGCACCGAAGCGGGCCACCCGCACCAGCCGCCGCACCGGCGCGGGCGTGAACGGATCGCGCTCGATCCCGCGCAACGCGCCATGACGCGCCAGGGTGCGGCCCCATTTCAGCAGCCGCCAGATATGCGTGATGTGGGAAGGCACGAGGCGTCAGATCTTCCAGCCGCTGTGGATCGCGACCAGTCCGCCCAGGATCGGTTCCACCTTGGTCTGGACGAATCCCGCCTCGCGGATCATCCGCTCGAATTCCGGCATGGGCGGAAAGCGGCGGATCGATTCGATGAGGTAACGATAGCTGTCCTCGTCATCGGCCAGCAGCTTGCCCAGCTTGGGCACCAGCCGATGCGAATAGACGTCATAGACATCCGAAAATCCCGGCCAGGTCGTGGTCGAAAATTCGAGGCAGAAGAAACGCCCGCCGAACTTCAGCACCCGATGGGCCTCGCGCAGCGCCTTGTCGATATGGGTGACGTTGCGGATGCCGAAGGCGATCGTATAGGCGTCGAAATCCCGTTCGCCGAAGCTCAGCTCCTCCGCATTCTGCTCCGACCAGATCAGCCCTTCCAGGCCCTTCTTCTTGGCCCGCTCGACGCCGACGGCCAGCATTTCGGGATTGATGTCGGACACGGTGACATGCGCGCCATGCCTGGCCAGGCGAAAGGCGACGTCCCCGGTGCCGCCCGCCATGTCGAGAATCCGTTCGTCCCGGCGCGGCTTCACGCGACCCACGAACTGGTCCTTCCACAGCCGGTGCGCGCCCGCCGACATGGCGTCGTTCATCAGGTCATATTTGGACGCGACGTTGGAGAAGACGGCGCGGACCATCCCCTGCTTTTCGGCGGCTTCGACATCGCGATAGCCAAAGGAAGCGGTTTCACTCATGGCCGAGCCTCCTAGAGCATTTTCGGGCGCGGAGGAAACACCCCAGATCAGCTAAAATGTCCCAGGCCGGCGCCGGGAGGATCGTCACCCACGCCCCTTGAAAAATTCCCCTGTCCTGCACAGCCCCAGAGCCGCTAAACCACGATAGGGGAAGGTGTGCCCGAACCCTTGCGCATCCACCCTTCCGTCGTGCCGCCACCGTCACTCGAAACCGCCACCTGTAACTCGCCTGGAACCGATGCCCGAACTTCCCGAAGTCGAAACCACCGTCGCTGGCCTCCGTTCGGTCCTGGAGGGCGCCGTCCTCACCCGCGTCGAGCCGCGCCGGGCCGACCTGCGCTTCCCGATCCCCGTCGACCTGCGCCAGCGGCTGACCGGCGCGACCGTCACCGCCCTGTCCCGTCGTGCCAAATATGGGCTGATCGACACCGACCGGGGCGACACGCTGATCTTTCATCTGGGCATGTCGGGCCGCTGGCGAATCGATCCGGCGGAAATCGGCGCGCACGACCATCTGCTGATCGAGACCGGCGCGGGGCGGCTTCTGTCGCTGAACGATCCCCGCCGCTTCGGTTCGCTGGACCTCGTGCGCAGCGAGGCGTGGGAAAGCCACAACCCCTTCACCCGCATGGGTCCCGAACCCCTCGGCCCGGACTTCACCGCGGCCAGCCTGGCCGCCGCGCTCAAGGGCAAGGCGACATCGATCAAGGCCGCATTGCTCGACCAGCGCATCGTCGCGGGCCTTGGCAATATCTATGTCTGCGAAGCGCTCAACATGGCGGGCATTGCCCCCACCCGGGAGGCGGGCCGGATCAGCCGTCCCCGGCTCGTCCTTCTGGTGGAGGCGATTCGCGAGGTACTGACCGCCGCGATCGCCGCCGGGGGGTCCACGCTGCGCGACTATGCCCGCCCCGATGGCGAGCTCGGCTATTTCTCCAAGCAATGGCGAGTCTATGGGCGGGAGGGGGAGCCATGCCATTGCGGCACGCCGATCCGCCGCCGCGTGGACAGCGGCAGATCGACCTTTTTCTGCCCGAAATGCCAGAAATAGCAGGCCGGTCGGCGGTTGGCGCCCAGCTTTTGTTGACGGCATGGGCGTTCCCCGGTAAGGGGCGCACCTTCACGAGGGCCGGTTGGCGATTCCGACAGGCCCTTTTCACGAGATTTGACGAGAACCGAGGACAGTAAATGGCCAATACGCCGCAAGCCAAGAAGCGCATCCGTCGCAACGCCCGCCGTGCCGAGATCAACGGCGCCCGCATCAGCCGGATCCGCACCCTGGTGAAGAAGGTCGAAACCGCTCTCGCCGCTGGCGACAAGGCCGTTGCGACCACGGCGCTTCAGGCGGTGCAGCCGGAACTCGCGCGCGGCGTTGCCCGCGGCGTGCTGCACAAGAACACGGCGGCCCGCAAGTTCGGCCGCTTGACGAAGCGCGTTGCCGCGCTCGGCTAAGCTCTAGCCACTATCGTCGTCAGCTCGAATATGCCCGCCCCGCCTTCGCGGGGCGGGCTTTTCATGTTTCATTCACCGAACAGTCATTTTCGACGACCTGCGGATTCCCGGCGATTCTCGTCCGATTCGAGGGAATGTTCCAAAAATGAAGTCAATCAAATATCTGAAAAATAACGATATTTTTTCAAAGCTTCGTTTTCCGCCGATTTGCCGAGTCAACGGCTTTATTTCACATTTTTGACCGGCCATGCCCTTGATCCGGCGAAGCAGGCCTGTCTATTTTCAGTTTCTGACCGCCATTCGAATCGAATTTCCGGCGGTCATCATAAGGTTAGTTGATGCATGAAGCTCGGAAGGCCCGAGGGCTTTTCCGAATGCCGTTCTGCGTCTTTGCAATTCGTTCCCTGCCTATCGGGGGCGCAGTTGATGGGGGTCGACTGTTTATGAAGGATATTACGGCAGTGATTGGAAGTTTCAGCGGTCTCGACACGCAGCAGAATGCGCGCCTGGAGACGGCCTGGGCGACCATTCGTGCCGGTCTGCGCCGGGACATCGGCGCGCGCATGTTCGATCAGTGGCTGAAGGCTGCGCAGCTTGGCGAATATTGTCCCGAATCGCAGACCCTCGATCTGCTGTTCGCATCCGACTTCACGGCCAATTTCGTATCGGGGCAGTTCGGGGACCGGCTGCGCATGGCGTGGCGGTGCGCCGGTGCGGGGGTGCGTGAGGTGCGGCTTCGACGGGCGCCCAATGCCGTCGGCCCCCGCGTCCTGGAAATGTCGGCGGCGCCCGCTGCCGACGTGGAAGAGACGATCGCCGCGCCGCAGCCCAGCTCCAATTTCCAGCCGCGCCACAGCTTCGACGAGTTCGTGACGGGCGAAACCAATCATCTCGCCTTTTCGGCGGCCCAGGCGATGGCTGGCGAGGCCTCGCCGCGCTTCAGTCCGCTCTTCATCCATGGCGGCACGGGGCAGGGCAAGACGCACCTGCTGCACGCCATTGCCCAGGCCTTTTCCGTGCATTCGCCTTTGGCGCCGGTCCTCTACATGTCGGCCGAGCGTTTCATGATGGAATTCGTGAACGCGATGCGCGCGAACGAAACCATGATGTTCAAGGCGCGGTTGCGCGCCGCGCGGTTGCTGCTGATCGACGATATCCAGTTCATTGCCGGCAAGGGGTCGACGCAGGAGGAATTTCTGCACACCATCAACGATCTGATCGATGCCGGCGCGCGCATCGTCGTGACCGCCGACCGCGCTCCGCAGATGCTGGACGCCATCGACGCGCGCATCCTTTCGCGCCTGGCGGGTGGGTTGGTCGCGGATATCCGCCCGGCCGGTCTCGATCTGCGCCTCGCCATATTGGAGGCCAAGCGCGCCATCGCCGGCGATCCGCCGGTGCCCGACGCGGTGGTGGATTTCCTGGCCCGTTCGATCCGTTCGAACGTCCGCGAACTGGAAGGCGCCTTCAACAAGCTGATCGCTTATGGCCAGCTTACCGGCCGCTCGATCGATCTGGAATTTGCCCAGACGATGCTGGCGGACGCCGTGCGGGCCAATGCCCGCCGGATCACGGTGGACGAGATCCAGAAGGTCTGCGCCGCGCATTACAAGATCGATGCGGCCGAAATGCGGTCCAAGCGCCGTGCCCGCGCCGTGGCGCGCCCGCGCCAGGTGGCCATGTATCTCGCCAAGAAGATGACGCCGCGGTCCCTGCCCGAAATCGGCCGCATCTTCGGCGGGCGCGATCACAGCACGGTGATCCATGCGGTCCGCACCATCGAAGGGCTGCGGCAGAGCAATCCGGACATCGATGCCGATATCCGCGCGCTTCAGCGCCTGCTGGAAGGCTGACAGGGAAGCGGCTTTGGACTAGGCTTCGCGCCATGATCGGGAAGCTTGTCCTTTTCCTCGTCGCTTTCGTGGGCCTTGCGCCCGCGATCGCGCAGTTGCCTGCAACTCCGCCGGCAGATGTCCGGGTGGCTCTCGATACGGAGGCCGGGCCAATCGTCGTGGCCGTGCATGTCGCCAAGGCGCCCGTCACGGCCGCCAATTTCCTGCGCTATGTCGATCAGAAACGGTTGGACGGCACGCTCTTCTATCGTGGTGTCGGCACGGCGGACTATGGGTTCGTGCAGGGCGGTGCGCAGAACGATCCCAAACGGGTCCTGCCGCCGATCAGGCATGAGCCGACGACGGAGACCGGCCTCACCCATGATGATGGCGCGCTCTCCATGGCCCGTTATGCGCCGGGCAGCGCGACAGGCGATTTCTTCATCGTGCTCGGCAAGATGCCGGGCATGGACGCGCATCCGGAGGCCAGCGGCGACAATCAAGGCTTCGCCGTCTTCGCCCATGTGGTCGAGGGGCTGGATGTGGTGAAGGCGATTGTTGCTGCGCCCAAATCGCCCACCGCCGGCGAAGGCGTGATGAAGGGGCAGATGCTGGAGCGGCCCGTGAAGATTGTGACGGCGCGGCGCCTTCCCTGAAAGGCCAACTACCCCTCGGTGTTGCGCATGCGATGAACGGGGTGCCCAAATGATTCCCGTTCTTCCCTCTTCCCTTCGATCCAGCAAAAAGCCCGGCGATCATCGACCGCCGGGCTACAGGGCATGGCTGGGAGCCACCCTTTGAATGATGGCCTCAACCCTTTTTTTCGGGGGGCAGCGTGATCTTCACATTCTCCCCATTCTGGCCGGGAAAGCCGGTGAACATCGCGTCGATCAGATTGGGCACCAGATAGGTCAGCTTATTCGACAGCGATTGCGCCTGCGCCTTGCCTTCGAACAGGCGGCGATTGTCGGCAGCGCGATCGATCTTCATGCTGAGATCGCTGGTATAGACCGTGTAGCTGCTGATGTCGTTATAGCCGCCGGGACCGAACAACCACGGGTCATAGAAGCCATAGCCCCAGGGGCGGCCCCAGCGTCCGCGCCAGCCCCAGCCGCCGTAGAAGAAGGGATCGGGTGTGCCGATGCCGGTCGAGCGTACCTTTTCGCGGCCATTGTCGACGCCATAGGCCACCCGGACGATCAGATCGGCGCGCGCCGGATCGCCGGCGGCGACATAGCCGGTCTGGGTCAGGCGCTGGCTGACAAGATCGGCATAATGCGAAAATTCAAGGCCGCCGGCGAGGCGCGGATCGTCCGCAACGACGGCGAAGCTCTGCCCGGCGGGCGCGGGAAGCTGCTGAAAGCGGGCGAC
Source organism: Sphingobium sp. LB126 (assembly GCF_002795205.1). Taxonomy (NCBI): domain Bacteria; kingdom Pseudomonadati; phylum Pseudomonadota; class Alphaproteobacteria; order Sphingomonadales; family Sphingobiaceae; genus Sphingobium; species Sphingobium sp. LB126. The sequence continues at coordinate 1,278,862 of NZ_NETV01000001.1, read as the reverse complement.
ATCCGCCTTGAAGGAAGTAGCGCAGCCCGACAGTGCCACCAGCGCCAGAGCGGGGGCCGCCATCAGACCGATCTTATTGAAACGGATCATTTTTTCTGCGTCCTGTATCAGGCACTACGCCTGCCAAACATCTTGCGCCCTGCCATGGCAAAACGCAACTGAACATCGTTTGAACGCGCGAAACGGGCGAACGGGCGCAAACCATGTCCTGCCATCCCTACGACGGCGCGGGCATGATTATTCCGTCACGGAGGGGAAGGCGAACGGGAAGGAGGGGCGCTTTCGCAGCCCCTGTGGCATTACCGCATCAGTCCCATCGCGTCATAGGCAGCGCGCAACGTGGGGTCTGCGGCGGCCGCCGCCTTGGCCGCGCCCTTTTCGAGGATCGCGTCCAGCGCCGCGTCATCGGTACGCAATTCCATGAACCGCGACCGGATCGGACGGAGCGTTTCGACCAGAAGCTCGCCCAGCGCGGGCTTGAACGCGCCGAAGCCCTTGCCCGCGAAATCGGCGCAGACGGCGTCGGCGGTCCTGCCCGACAGCGTCGCATAGATGCCGACCAGATTGTTCGCTTCCGGCCGCCCGGCCAGCCCTTGCGCAGTTTCGGGCAGCGGTTCGGGATCGGTCTTGGCTTTCTTCACCTTCTGCATGATCGCATCGTCATCGTCGGTCAGGTTGATGCGGCTCATGTCGCTGGGGTCGGACTTCGACATTTTCGCGGTGCCGTCGCGCAACGACATGATACGCGCGGATTCCTTGGGAATGATCGGATCGGGCAGGGTGAACAATTCCACGCCGAAATCGGTGTTGAACTTGGCGGCGATGTCGCGCGCCAGTTCCAGATGCTGCTTCTGGTCCTCCCCCACCGGGACGTGGGTGGCGTTGTAGACGAGGATGTCGGCGGCCTGGAGCACCGGATAGACGAAGAGACCGATCGAGGCGCCCTCACGGTCCTTGCCCACCTTGTCCTTGAACTGGGTCATGCGGTTGAGCCAGCCGATCCGCGCCGTGCCGTTCAGCAGCCAGCAGAGTTCCGCATGGGCGGGCACCCGCGCCTGGTTGAAGAGAACCGAGCGATCCGGGTCGATCCCGGAAGCGACGAGCGCGGCGGCCATGTCGCGCACGTTGCGGATGCGCTGCTCGCGCCCCTCATGCACGGTGATCGAGTGCATGTCGGCCAGGAAGAAGAAGCACTGGCTCTCACTGTCCATCTCATCCTGCATCCGCACCCAGTTGCGGATCGCGCCCAGATAATTGCCCAGGTGCAGATTGCCGGTCGGCTGGATGCCGGAAAGGACGCGCATTCTTCTATCCGTTCTCTGTCTTGGTTGCACTTTTGCGGCGCATCAACGCCTTGAGGTCGGACAGCCGATAGGCGCCCGTGACGAAACAGGCCACCCCGTACAGCGCGATTCCCGCTCCGACAAGCACGGCCAGCGCCACATAGCGCTGGACCATCACACCGCTGAGCCAGGGATCGAGCAGCCCTTCGCCCGCGTAGAGCGCGCCGCCCATCGCGACCGCCGCGATCGCAAGCCTGGGCAGGCGACGCCGCAACTGCCCATCGGCAGCGAAATGCCCGCGCTTCACTAGCGTCGAATACAGCATCGCAACATTGACGGTGGAGGATAAGGCCGTCGCCAGCGGCGGCCCGACATGGCCCATGCCTGCGCGGCCGAGCAGCGGGATCAGCAGGAAATTGCCGATGATGTTGATGACGATCGACAGCATCGCATAGCGCACCGGCGTCCTGGTATCGCCGCGGGCATAATAGCCCGGCGTCAGCACCTTCACGAGGACATAGGAGGGCAGGCCGATGGAAAAGGCCGACAGAGCCCAGCCGCAGCGCTGCGCATCCTCCGCCGTGAAGCGGCCATATTGGAACAGGCCGCGCACGATCGGTTCCGCCACGGTGATGAAGGCCACGGTCGCGGGGAGGGTCAGGAACAGTGCCAGTTCGATGCCCCTGTTCTGCGTGTCCATTGCCACCTGTTCCTGACCGGTCGACAGCAGGCGCGAGATGGTGGGCAGCAGGATGGTGCCGAGGCCAATGCCTATCAGTCCCAGCGGCAACTGGTTCAGCCGGTCGGCATAATAGATATAGGTGATCGATCCCGAAGCCAGCAGCCAGCCGGACAGGGCGGTGGAGATCAGCAGGTTGATCTGCGACGCGCCCGCACCTGCCGCTGCCGGCACGATCAGGCGGAGAAGTTCCTTCACATCGGCGTCGAAGCGCGGCCGCTTGAGCTTCATCGAGACGCCGGCCCGGCGGCAGGCCCAGATCAGCCAGAGCAGTTGCAGTGCCCCGCCCACGGTGACGGAGATCGCCTGCACCCGCGCGGTTTCATATTCGTCGGCGCCATGGAACAGCCAAAGCCCTGCGATCATGGCGACATTGAGCAGGATCGGCGCGGCCGCGTTCACCCAGAATCTGTCGAGCGAGTTCAATATCCCGCCCAGCAGCGAGGCGAGGCTGATCAACGCCAGATAGGGCAGGGTGATGCGCGAGAGCATGACCGCGAAGGCGAACTGCTCAGGGCTGGGATGCTGGCGCGAAAACCCGCCGGAGAGTGCCCAGGTGATGGGCCACGCCGCCGCGATCAGCAGGGCGGTGAAGACCAGCAGCACCGGCAGCAGCACGGCGAGCGCCCGCTCCGCGAAATGATAGCCTTCCGCGATCCCGCCCGGTCCCGCCGCCTTGCGGTTGAACATGGGGATGAAGGCGGCGGAAAAGGCGCCCTCGGCAAAGAGGGCGCGGAACATGTTGGGCAGGCGGAAGGCGACGCCGTTGAAGGCGTCAGACGCGAAACCCGCGCCGACATAGCGCGCCGCCAGCGAATCCCGGACCAGCGCAAGCACCCGGCTGGCGAGCGTCAGCCCGCCGACCGAGCCAAGCGCCCGCACCAGTTTCATAGGATTCTATGGTCCCCGATCGGTTCAGGCGTGACCGGCCGGTTCGCCTGCGGTCTGCGCCATGGCTTCGGCCTGCTGGACATAGAGGCCGCCGAAATCGATCGGATCGAGCAGCAGCGGCGGGAAGCCGCCGTCGCGGATCGCGTCGGCCAGCACGCGGCGGGCGAAGGGGAACAGCAGGCGCGGCGCTTCGGCCAGCATGAAGGGCTGCATCTGGTCCTCAGGCACGTTGCGCATGCCGAAGATCGCCGCATAGACCAGTTCGACGGCAAAGGCGGTGCCCTGCGGCGCGGTCGCCTTGACCTCGATCTTCAGCGAGACCTCGACCACTTCCTCGCCCACCTTGTCGGCGCCGATGTTGAACTGCACGTCGATCTGCGGCTGGTCCTGCCACTGATAGACGGCGGGCGCGTTCGGGTTCTCGAACGACAGGTCCTTCACATATTGGCTGATCAGCGCGATCTGCGGGCCGGTGTCGGCGCCGTTGCCGGTGATGCTGCTCTGGATGGTATCGGCTTCCTCGGCCATCTGATTTCCCTGGGTTTATGGTTTGGCTGGCAGGCGGAATGCCCGCATGATGTTCGACCCGCGCGCTTAGCAGGGGCGGATGGGCAGGGCAATGCACCTCGCGCAAAGCCGCCATTTGAATATGCGGGGAAACATGCCTATGTTGACTGCGTTCGTTTTTTCCAGATTCAGACCAAAGGTGCCTGACTGCCGTGTACGTAATTGTCATCCTCGCCATGATTGCCGGTTTTCTGGCGCTGCGGCTCTATTCCGTGCTGGGCAAGCGCACGGGGCATGAGCAGGAGCCGGCGCTTCGCCCGGCCGAGGAACGCGCCAAGGTGACGATCGTGCAACCCCGGCCCGTGCCCGAAATGGCGGGCGATTCGGTGCGTCTGGCCGATGGCCTTATCGCACCCGGCGGCGAGGCGGGCGTTCGCGCGTTGATCGCGGCGGACCGCGGCTTTGACGTGCCGCAATTCGTGGACGGGGCCAAGGCCGCCTATAAAATGGTGCTCGAAGCCTTCTGGCGCGGCGACCGGCAGGAATTGGAATGGCTCTGCGACGCCGATGTTCTCGCCTCCTTCGAGGAGGCGATCGCGGCTCGCGAGGCGGAAGGCCATGTGCTGGACAACCGTCTGGTCCGCATTGAAAAGGCGCAGATCATCGATGCCAGCGTCACGGGTCGCCTGGCCGAGGTCTCGTTGCGCTTCGAAGCGGATATCGCGGCGGTCACCCGGGACAAGGACGGCCATGTCGTCGCCGGGTCGCTGACGGATGCGATCGGCACCAACGACATCTGGACCTTCACGCGCGACCTGCGCAGCACCGACCCCAACTGGAAGCTCAGCGAGACCGACGAGGCCGCATGAGCTTGCGCCGGTCGGGCGGCGCGTTGGCCGCGGCGCTGCTGCTGTCGGCTTGTGCGGGCGGCGTGATTCCGCCGGGCGCGGGCGGTCCGGCTCCCGTCCGTCCGCCGCGCGGTGGCGGAGAGACGGTGACCAGCCCCGTTCCCGCGACGCCCCGGCCGACCCTGCCCGTCACGCCGCCGACCGCCACCCCGCCCGCCGATAGCGCGAACGCCGTCAGTGCGGGCATCGCGCGAGGTCCGGACATTGCCAGCCTGATCCCGCCTGGCGAACGATCGCGCAAGGCATTGCAGGCGTTCCGCCTGTCCTGCCCCTCGCTGATGCGCCGGACCGACCAGAGCGGACTGACAAGCGGTTCCGACTGGAACAATGCCTGCGCCGCAGCGTCGAGTTGGCCGGAAAGTTCCGCCAACGAATTTTTCTCCCGTTATTTCGAAGCGGTCCAGGTCGGGGCGGGCACGGCCTTCGTCACCGGCTATTATGAACCGGAAATCGCCGGTGCGCGCAGCCGTCAGCCCGGCTATCAGGTGCCGATCTACCGCCGCCCGTCCCATCTGATCGACGTCAATCTCGGCCTGTTCAGCGACAGCCTGAAGGGCAAGACCATTCGCGGCAAGGTGGAGGGCAGCAATTTCGTCCCCTTCGATGATCGATCACAGATCGTGGCGGGATCGCTGGCGGGCAGGGGGCTGGAACTGGCCTGGGCGGCCGACCCGGTCGAATTCTTCTTCCTCCAGGTGCAGGGCAGCGGCCGGTTGCTGCTGCCCGATGGCGGCGTGATGCGCATCGGCTATGACGGGCAGAATGGCCGCGACTATACCGGCATCGGCAAGCTGATGAAGGATCGGGGCCTTATCCAGGCCGGTTCGATGCAGGATATCATGCAATATCTGCGCGCCCACCCGGAAGAGGGCGCGGCGATCATGAACGAGAATAAGAGCTTCGTCTTCTTCCGCGAACTGACCGGGGTCGGCCCGCTGGGGGCGATGGGCGTGGCGGTGACGCCCGAAGCGACGGTGGCCGCCGACCCCAGATATGTGCCCCTGGGCGCGCCCGTGCTGCTCTCGCTCGACCGGGCCGAACCCAATGGCATCTGGATCGCGCAGGATACGGGCGGGGCGATCAAGGGCGCCAATCGTTTCGACAGCTTCTGGGGCGCGGGCAGCAATGCGCGCGGCATAGCGGGCGGCATGTCGGCGCGGGGCAGCGCGTTGATCCTGCTGCCGGTCGGATCGGCGGCGCGGCTCGGCCAGAATTGATGCCATGCGGCCATGGTCCGGCGACACCTCTCCTCTGATGAACAGGCGCTCTGGACGGCGCTGACCCGATCGGTAAGGCCGCTGCGTCCCGGCGCGCGGGCATCCGCCCTGCCCGCCGTGCCGGTCAAGCCCAGGATGGAAACAGGGTTAACAACTGCCCCGGCCCAGCCCGCCCTGACCCCGCCGGCGCGTACCCCGTCCACCATATTGGATTCGGGTTGGGAACGCAGAATCCGTGGCGGAAATATGGCACCCGACATGGCGATTGACCTGCATGGGCACAGCCTGGCTGCGGCCCATGCCCGGCTTAACCAGGCGCTGGCGGCGGCATGGGCACGCGATGCCCGCGTGCTGCTGGTGGTGACGGGAAAGCCGCCCAAGACCGGCTCTGCCGGTGGGGGAGCGCGGCGTGGTGCCATTCGCGGCGAGATCGGCCATTGGCTGGAAACCAGCAGCTATGCCGACCGTATCGCCAGCGTGCGGATCGCGCATCAGCGCCATGGCGGAGAGGGCGCGCTCTACGTCATTTTGCGGCGCAAGAAATAAGCCTTTTTGGGGTGAGGCACTGACCTTTTCTTAACCACTGTCCTTCATATCCGGCTGATCCAGCCCAACGCCGGGCTGCGCAGGGCAGGGAGACTCATGCAGGGCGTGACATTGACGAGCCGCGCCACTGCCTTCGCCTGCGCCGCGGGGGCGTTGGTGTTCATCCTGTCGCTGGTCCTGGGCCAGGGGCAGGCGACGGACATGGAAGGCATCGGCCGGTCCCTCATCATCGCGATCCTGTGTGGCACGCTGAGCTGGGGCTCCGCGCGTCAGACCGTGGCGACCACCGCCAGCGCGATCGACCGGGCGACCGAACGGTTGCTGGACGCCGCCCATGGCGACCTGCAATCGGCCGTGGCTAGGGAAATCGGTCAGGAACTGCCAGACCTGTCGGTGGCGATGGAAAGCCTGTTCAGCCAGGTGCGCACCAATCTCGACCATGTGCAGGCGCTGGCGCTGTTCGATCAGGTGACGGGCCTTGCCAACCGCACCAGCTTCTGCCGCCAGGTCGAACGGATGCTGGCGGAACGCAGCGAGGAGGGGCTCGCTGCGCTGTTCTTCATCGATCTGGACGGGTTCAAGGCGGTCAACGACACGCTGGGTCATGCGGCGGGCGATCAATTGCTCGCCCGCGTCGCCGGGCGGCTGCGCGAAGTCGCCATGGCGCAGGCCAGCGCGGGCGTCGGCGACGCCCTGATTGGTCGCCTCGCGGGGGACGAGTTCACCTTGTTCGTGCCCAGCATGGCCGACCGGGAAACCGCCCATCGGATCGCCCGCGCCATCAAGTTCGCGCTGGGCGAGCGCTTCGATCTCGGCAGCCAGCATATCGATCTGGGCGCTTCGATCGGCATTGCCTGCTATCCCGACCATGGCGACACGCTGCCCGCGCTGCTGCGTTCGGCCGACATCGCCATGTATCACGCGAAGCATCAGGGCCGGAACCGGGCCGAGATGTTCACGCCCGAACTGGCGCTGGAAGCCGCCGACCGCGCCGAACTGGAACGCGATCTGCTGTTGGGGCTTCAGCGCGACGAATTCCTGCTGGAATTCCAGCCGCAGATCGAGATCGGCACGGGGCGGGCGGTCACGGCGGAGGCGCTGGTGCGCTGGGTGCATCCGGAGCGGGATCTGGTCATGCCAAGCTCCTTCGTTCCCGTCGCCGAGGAAAGCGGCGCGATCGTGGCGCTGGGCGACTGGGTGATGAGCCGGGTGTGCGAAACGGCGGCACGCTGGGCGCAGGCGGGCATGTCGCAGCGTATCGCGATCAATATTTCCGCGCGCGAGCTGGCGCAGGCCGATTTCTTCATGCGCCTGCGCCACGCCGTCAACGCGCATGGGGCGCCGCCGGCCATGCTGGAACTGGAGATCACAGAATCGCTGGCGATGGAGATGAAGCCGGATACCCGCGACCAGCTCCGGGCCCTGCGCCGCGACGGGGTGCGCATCGCCATCGACGATTTCGGGACCGGCTATTCCAATCTTTCCCGTCTGCGCGATCTGCCGGTCGACCGGGTGAAGATCGATCGCAGCCTGGTGCGCGACATTGCGATTTCCGCGGAAGCGCGGACGATTTGCAGCGCGGTCGTCGGGCTGATCCAGGGCCTTGGCATGGAGGTGGTGGTCGAAGGCGTGGAGACGCAGGCGCAGATGGAGATGCTGCGCGTCATCGGTTGCACGCTGTTCCAGGGCTATCATCTGGCGCGGCCGATGGGTGAGGCGGATTATCTCACCCGCTTCGCCGCGCCCACGGCTCTCCCGGAGCGCCGCTCGGTCTAGAGCATCGTGCGCAAAGTGGGAACCGGTTTTGCGCTTAAAACGATGCGACAACAAAAACTTAGAGCGCGCGGCTTGCGTACGATTTAACGCAGCGCGCTCTAGCCCTTGAGGGCGCGCACCGTCACCAGCCGGTAGATTTCGGTGAGATCGCCAAGGTCGGTCAGGGCGACTGCCTCGTCCAGCTTGTGCATGGTCGCATTGTTGAGACCGAATTCCACCACCGGACAGAGGCGCGATAGGAACCGCGCGTCCGATGTGCCGCCAGTGGTCGACAATTCCGCCTCCACCCCGGTCACTTCACGGATGGCGCCGGAAACCAGATCGGACAGCATGCCGGGTTCGGTCAGGAAAGGTTCGCCGCTGATCCTGGCTTCCACCGTGCCGCCTTCGGCCGCCGCGATGGCGGTGATGCGTTCCACCAGTTCCGCGCCGCCATGTTCGTTGTTGAAGCGGATCGAGATGCGCGCCTGCGCGGTGGCGGGGATGACGTTGGTGGTGGGGTTGCCGACGTCCAGATTGGTGATCTCGATATTGCTGGCCTGGAACCAGTCATTGCCCTGGTCCAGCACGATGGCGTCGATGGCGGACAGGATGCGGACGAGGCGGGGGATCGGATTGTCGGCCAGATGCGGATAGGCGACATGGCCCTGCATGCCCTCGACGTTGATCCACATGTTCACCGAGCCGCGCCGGCCGATCTTGATGACGTCGCCCAGCCGCTGCGAGGAGGTCGGCTCGCCCACCAGGCAGAAGTCGGGGCGCAGGCCGTGGGCGGCCATGCGGTCCATGAGGGCCAGCGTGCCATGGACGGCCGGGCCTTCCTCATCGCCGGTGATGATCAGGCTGATCGTGCCGGGCAGGTCGGCGGGCAGGCGGTGCAGCGCGGCGACATAGGCGGCGATGGCGCCCTTCATGTCGACGGCGCCGCGGCCATAGAGCAGTTCGCCGCGCTTTTGCGGCGTGAACGGATCGCTGGTCCAGCCATTGCCCGGCGGCACCACGTCCAGATGGCCGGCAAAGGCGAAATGCGGGCCGGGGCCGGTCGTCCGCCAGGCGAGGAGATTTTCCACCGGGCCGTCCGGCGCCTCGCCGGTGATGAACCGGTCGACCGTGAAACCCAGCGGTTTCAGCATCGCCTCCAGCACCGCGAAGACCTCCCCCGTGGCGGGCGTGATGGAGGGGCAGGCGATCAGTCTTTCGGTCAGGCCGATCGGGTCGGCATCGGTGCTGGTGATGGTCATCGGCTTGCGTTAGAGCATTTTGAAGTCGGCTGGAACCGCCGACGGCCCGCAAAATGCGGCGGTAAACAAAGCAAATGGAAAGATCATGCCCAAGATCGATCTGGCAGCCATCGAACAGACCAACAGGACCGGCTATCCCGCCGAATTTGCCGAAGCGGTGGCGGGGCGATGGGTGCGCAAGCTGGGGCCCGCGACGGGGCTTTCCGAATTCGGGGTCAGCCATGTCGTGCTGAATCCCGGCGCGGCGTCCTCGCAGCGGCACTGGCATGAGGATGAGGACGAGTTCGTCGTCATGCTGAGCGGGGAAGCGGTGCTGGTCGATGACAGCGGCCGGATGCCGATGCGGGCGGGCGACATGGCCTCCTTTCCCAAGGGTGATGGCAATGGCCATCATCTGGTCAATGAGAGCGGCGAGGATTGCGTGTTCCTGGCGGTGGGCCGCGTTCCGCAGGGCAGGGCGCATTATCCCGACATAGACCTGATATGGTCGGGCGAAGCCTATCATCGCAAGGATGGGAGCCGATTTTGAGTCTCGATCGTCGTGCGTTGATGGCCGTGCTGGGCGCGGCGATGGTGGCGCCGAAGGGGCTCGCGGCGGCTCCGATCGGGGTGGTGAAGCCGCCCCGGCTGCGTCCCGGCGACATGGTGGGACTGGTCGAACCGGCGGGCTTCACCGATGACGCCTTCGACCTCGATCTGGTGAAGGACACGATCCTCGCCATGGGGCTGGTCCCCAAACCGGCGAAGCATCTGGTCGAGCGCTACGGCTATCTGGCCGGCACGGACGCGGACCGGGCGGCGGACATCAATGCGATGTTTGCCGATCCGCAGGTGCGGGCGGTGTTCGCGACACGGGGCGGTTGGGGTTGCGCGCGCGTGCTGCCTTATCTGGACTTCAGGACGATCCGGGCCAATCCCAAGCTGCTGATCGGCTTTTCCGACATCACCGCGCTGCACCTGGCCTTTGCCGCGCGAGCGGGGTTCGTCACCATCCATGGACCCAATGCGGCAAGCAGCTGGCCGCGCTTTTCCTGGGACGCCTTCCGCGCGGTGGCCTTTGACGGGGCGACGCCGACGCTGGCCAACCCGGAGGGGCATGAGGACCGGCTGGTCCAGCGCAGCGGGCGCATCCGGACCTTTCGCGGCGGGAAGGCGAGCGGGCGGCTGCTGGGCGGCAACCTGACCGTGCTGTCGACGCTGATGGGGACGCCCTGGATGCCGGATTTCGACGGGGCGATCCTGTTCGTCGAGGATGTCAGCGAGCAACCCTACCGCATCGACCGGATGCTGACCCAGTTGGCGCTGTCCGGGGTGCTGGGCAGGGTCGCGGGCGTGGTGTTCGGCCAGTGCACCGATTGCGGGCCGAGCGGTGCGTCCTATGGCGGCTTCACGCTGTCGGAGGTGTTGCAGCAGCATCTGGGCGCGTTGGGGGTCCCGGCCTTCCAGGGTGCGCTGTTCGGGCATGTCGCCAGCCAGTTCAGCCTGCCTGTCGGTTGCCGGGCGGAGATCGATGCGGATATCGGAACGATCCGGCTGCTGGAGCCGGCGGTCCGATAGGGTCGGGAATGTCCGCCTCTGGCCCGTCCCGCTTGCCTTCCGCTCTTCCCACCCCGATGAAATCCCTTTAAGTCCCGGCCATGGCTTCCCATCCCGCGCCGATCGCGCGTTCGCTTTTCGTCTTCTCGATCTTCTATGGCGGCATGGTCTGCATTGCGGGCGTGCTGGGCAACAAGCAGGTCACGCTGGGGCCGCTCTCCGCCATCGGCCCTTGGTTCGGCCTTGGCCCGCTGGCGGTGGAGGCCGGGATCTTCGCCTTCCTGCTGCTGGTGACGATCTCCAGCGCCGTTGCCGAACTGCATGGCCGGACCGTTGCCAACCGGCTGGTGCAGGTGGGTTTCCTGCCGCTGATCGCCTCCATCCTGCTCTCGATCGTCGTGCTGTCCGTGCCCGCCGCGAACGATATGGACCCGGCCCGGCGCGATGCCTTCGCGCTGATGATGGGCGGCACGCCGCGTATCTGGCTGGGCGGGATCGTCGCCTATGGCATTTCGCAGACGCTGAACGTCACGTTGTTCGCCGCGCTCAAGGGACAGGAAGGTGGCCGCATGCTGTGGCTGCGCGCCGCGGTGGCGAGCATATTGTCGCAGATCGCGGACACGCTGCTCTTCGTTTCCATCGCCTTTTACGGCGTCTTCCCGATCGGGGAACTGTTGCTGGGCCAGATGCTGGCGAAGGTCACCTTGTCGGCCCTGTTGGTGCCACCGGTCATCTATGCGCTGGTCGCGCTGGGGCGGCGGCTGGACCGCTAACTTGCGGAGCCGGGCTTAGTGCCCTATGCGCCCGCGCATGAACAGCAAGCACGCCCCCGATCCGGCGCTCCTCGCCAAGGCCGAAACCCTCGTCGAAGCATTGCCCTATATGCAGCGATATGCGGGCAAGACCTTCGTCGTGAAATATGGCGGCCACGCCATGGGCGATCCCGAGGCGGCGCGCGATTTCGCCGAAGACGTGGTGCTGATGAAGGCGGTCGGCATCAATGTCGTCGTCGTCCATGGCGGTGGGCCACAGATCGGCGCGATGCTCAAGAAGCTGGGCGTCGAATCGCAGTTCGTCGGCGGCCTGCGCGTCACCGACAAGGAAACCGCGCAGATTGCCGAAATGGTGCTGGCGGGATCGATCAACAAGGAAATCGTCGGCTGGATTTCCGGCGCGGGCGGCCGGGCGGTCGGCATTTCCGGCAAGGACGGCGGCCTGGTCCTGTGCGAAAAGGTGCTGGGCAAGCGCGAGGCGGACCCCAATTCCGGCATAGAGCGCAATGTCGACCTGGGCTTCGTCGGCGATCCGGTGAAGGTCGACCGCAGCATCCTCGACACGCTGTCGCGGGACGGCATCATTCCCGTGGTCGCGCCGGTGGGCATCGGTGCGGACGGCCATACCTACAATGTCAATGCCGACACGATGGCGGGGGCCATTGCCGCCGAACTGGGCGCGTCGCGCTTCTTCCTGCTGACCGACGTCGCGGGCGTGCTGGACAAGCAGGGACAGTTGATGACCGACCTCGATCCCGAAGCGATCCGGGGGCTGGAGGCGGACGGCACGATCAGCGGCGGGATGATCCCCAAGCTGGAAACCTGCGTCCGTGCGGTCGAGGGCGGGGTGGACGCCGCCGTCATCCTCGACGGGCGAGTGCCGCATGCGATGCTGCTGGAAATCTTCACCGATCGCGGTGCGGGCACTTTAGTGCGCCGGTAAACAAGCCGGCAAATGCCGCATGTTCCTGCCTTCGCAGGATGCCCTTGGCCGAACGCGCCCTGCATTTGGTGGAATATTCCGTCTGGATGCTTGTGGCGCGGACGTCCCCTCGGCTAGAGCCGATCGCAATCAAATTGGAGATCGCATGGCCTACGCCCTCTATCAGATCATCGTCATCCTGCTCGATGTGCTGTGGTGGATCATCATCATCCAGGCCATCATGAGCTGGTTGATCGCCTTCAACGTCGTCAATCTTTCCAATGATTTCGTGCGCACGGTGATGGTCGCGCTGGATCGGATGACGGCGCCGATCTACAATCCGATCCGCCGGGTGCTGCCCGATCTGGGTGCGCTCGACCTGTCGCCGATGGTCGTGCTGCTGGGCATCCTCATCATCCGCCAGGCGATATTGCCGCCGCTGTTCGGGCTGGTGTGACGGTCTTCGTCCGCGACGGCACCGATCTGCTGCTTACCGTCCGGTTGACGCCGGGCTCGACGAAGGAGGGGATCGGCGGCGTCTGGACGGATGAAAAGGGCGCGGAATGGCTGAGCGCCCGCGTGCGCGCCGTGCCGGAAAAGGGCAAGGCCAATGCGGCGCTGGTCGCGTTGCTGGCCAAGTGGCTGGATTGGCCGCGCAGCGCGATTTCGCTGGAATCGGGCGACACCAACCGGCTAAAGCGGCTGCGGATCAAAGGCGGTGGTGAGCGGTTGTCGCTCGCAAGACTTTCCGCCATCATCGGGGAACGGGTTGAAGCATCATGACCATCGGCAAGATCATCGACGGCAAGGCCTTCGCGGAGACGCTCCGTGGCAAGGTCGCGGACGGCGTGAGCGCCTTCACCGCGCAAGCCGGGCGCAAGCCGGGACTGGCCGTGGTGCTGGTGGGCGAGGACCCGGCCAGTTCCGTCTACGTCCGCAACAAGGGCAAGATGACCCTCGCCGTCGGCATGGAGAGCATGGAGTTCAAGCTGCCCGCCGGGATCGGTGAGGAGGAACTGCTCGATCTGGTCGAGGAACTGAACGCCGACGAGCGGGTGGACGGCATCCTCGTCCAGTTGCCGCTGCCCGCCCATATCAACGAAGCCTCGGTGATCGGCACGATCGATCCGGCCAAGGATGTCGACGGCTTCCATGTGGTCAATTCGGGCCGGCTGGCGACCGGGCAGGAGGCGCTGGTGCCCTGCACGCCGCTGGGCTGCCTCATGCTGCTGAAGGATGAACTGGGCGATCTGTCGGGGATGGAGGCGGTGGTGGTCGGCCGCTCCAACATCGTCGGCAAGCCGATGGCGCAATTGCTGCTGGCGGAAAATTGCACCGTCACCATCGCGCACAGCCGGACCCGCGATCTGGCCTCGGTCGTGCATCGTGCCGACATCGTGGTCGCGGCGGTGGGCCAGGCGGAGATGGTGAAGGGCGAATGGATCAAGCCCGGCGCGACCGTGATCGACGTCGGCATCAACCGCGTCACCGATACGGAGGACGGCAAGAGCCGCATCGTAGGCGACGTCGCCACGGCCGAGGCGCTGGCCCATGTCCGCGCCATCACCCCGGTTCCGGGCGGGGTCGGACCGATGACCATCGCCGTGCTGCTGCGCAACACGCTGGTGGCGGCGCATGCGCGAGCCGGGCTGGCGAAACCGGAGGGGCTGTGAAGGCGCGCTCCGCGTTTATCGTCCTGACTTTTCTCGCCTTGGTGGGTGCGCGCCCGCCGATGCGCTATCAGCCCGATCCCAGTTCCGTCTTCGCCGCAGAACTCGCCTTCAACCGGCTGGCGCAGCAGAAGGGGCAGTGGACCGCCTTCCGCGAAACGGCGGCGGACGAAGCCGTGATGTTCGTGCCGCAGCGGGTGCTGGCGAAGCAGTGGCTCAAGGGCCGGGCCGATCCGCCCGCGTCGGTGCGCTGGACGCCTTCGACCATCTTCGTGTCCTGCGACGGCAATCTGGCGGCCAGCACCGGCAACTGGAAACGGCCGGACGGATCGGTCGGCTATTTCACCACCGTCTGGCAACGCGACAAAAAGGGCGAATGGAAGTGGATCATGGACCATGGCGATACGCTCGCTCTCGCCCGTGATGCGCCCGAATTCCTGGTCGGCAAGGTCGCGACCTGCAAGCGTCGCGGGCCCGGTGGGGGCGGGCCGCCACCGGGGTCCGGGCGGGGCAAGGGCGAAACGCCGCCCATGCCCAGGGATGAAAGCCTGACCTGGAGCGCCGACGTCGCGACCGACGGCAGCCGCAGCGTGACCGTGCGCATGTGGAACGGCACGGATTACGAGACCGTGATCGACGACAAGGTGGCGGCGGGCGGATGACGGAACTGTTCATCTCCGCCTTCGTCACCCTGTTCGTGGTGATCGATCCGCCGGGCTGTGCGCCGATCTATGCCAGCCTCACGACCGGGGCGACCATGGCGCAGCGGCGCAGCATGGCGATCCGCGCCGTGGGCATCGCGGCGGGCATCCTCCTGCTGTTCGCCCTTTGGGGCAAGCAGTTGCTGGGCGTGCTGGGGATCGAACTGGACAGCTTCCGCATCGCGGGCGGGATCATGCTGTTCATGATCGCCATGGACATGGTGTTCGAAAAACGCACCCAAAGGCGCGAGGACCGCGCGCACAAGATCGCGGAAACCCCGGAAGTCGAGGATGTGTCGGTCTTTCCCATGGCGATGCCGATGATCGCCGGTCCGGGATCGATCGCCACCGTCATGCTGCTGATGTCGCGAGCGGATGGCCTGAGCGAACGGCTGGTGGTGATCGGTGCGGTGGTGGTGACGCTGGTGCTGATGCTGGGATCGTTGCTGGCGGCGGGGCCGATCATGGCGCTGCTCGGCAGCAAGATCGAGGCGGTGATCACGCGGTTGCTGGGCGTGTTGCTGGCGGCGCTGGCCGCGCAATTCGTGATCGACGGACTGAAGGCGAGTTTTTAGGCTGGGTTGGCCGCTTTGGGTGGAGGGCGGACAGTCGCTTTCCTGGAATACACCGTGCTCCTGCGAAGGCAGGAGCCCAGTTCCTTTGTCGCGGTGATTCACTGAGGGGGGAACTGGGTTCCTGCCTTCGCAGGAACACGGCGCGCCTCATGTCCGCCCTTGGCCAATTTCCGCCTCAGCTCCGCACGTCCTGTTCCGTGACGGGCGCGATCTTGATTTCGACGCGGCGGTTGGACGCCTTGCCTTCGGCCGTCGCATTGGAGGCGATCGGTTGCGTTTCACCGAAACCGCGCGTCGCGATGCGCGCCGACTGCACGCCATGGCTGGTCAGATAATCCCCCACCGCCTGCGCGCGGCGTTCGGACAGGGCCTGGTTATAGGCATCCGTGCCGTCGCTGTCGGTGTGGCCATACACGTCGATATAGGTCTTGGGATATTGCGCCAGCACCGATGACACATCGTTCAGCGTCGGCTGGAATTGCGGCTGCACGGCCGAACTGTCGGTGGCGAAGGTGATGCCCGACGGCATGCGCAGCACCAGATTGTCGCCGTCTCGGATCACGTCCACACCGCTGCCGGCGGTTTCCTCGCGCAATTTCTTTTCCTGCGCGTCCATATAGGCGCCGATACCCGCGCCCGCGACCGCGCCGATGCCCGCGCCCAATATCTTTTCGGTGCGGTCATGCCGCCCGCCCACCAGATCGCCCAGCAGATAGCCGCCCAGCGCGCCGCCGATGCCGCCGATCGCGGCCTTCGAAATGGTGCGGTTGCCGGTGTTGGGGTCGGTGGTGCAGGCGGTGGTAGCCAGCATGGCGGCCAACCCGGCCGCGCCGATGATGCGATGAAGATTCCGCATGGATTTCAATTCCCTTTTTGTCGTGCACCCGAACGGGACGGATGCACCCCTAATGGTCGAGACGGGGCATTTGTTCCACAAGCGAACTGAACTGCGGATGATGGAACGGTTGTGAAATTGACAGAAACGAGGTTATAGGTGGCCCCGACCACCATGGCCAATATCCCCCCGCACGCTCCGACGCCCTTTCCCTGGGTCGACCTCGTCATCATCCTGGCGCTGGTCGCGCTGAACGGCCTGTTCGCCATGTCGGAACTGGCGATCGTGTCCGCCCGCAGGCCGCGCCTTCAGGCGATGGAGAAAGCGGGGCGGCGCGGCGCGCGCTCCGCGCTGACGGCGGCGAGCGATCCGGGCAAGTTCCTGTCCACCGTGCAGATCGGCATCACCCTGATCGGCATCGTCGCGGGCGCCTATTCAGGCGCCAGCCTGGGCGGCCCCACGGGGGAGCGGCTGGCGATGCTGGGCCTGTCGCCCAGTGCCGCGGAACATGCCGGTTTCGCGCTGGTGATCGGCCTTACCACCTATGCCTCGCTGATCGTCGGCGAACTGGTGCCCAAGCAGTTCGCCCTGCGCGCGCCCGAACCGATCGCCGTGCTGGTCGCCGGGCCGATGCTGTGGCTGGCGAAGGTCACGGCGCCCATCGTCTGGGTGCTCGACGGGTCGAGCGCGCTCATCTTCCGCCTGCTGCGCATGACCCGCGAATCGGAAAATCAGGTGACGGCGGAGGAACTGCACCTGATCGTGGCCGAGGCGAGCAAGTCCGGCGTGATCGAGGAAAGCGAGCGCGCCATCATCTCCGGCGTGGTGCGGCTGGCCGACCGCCCAGTGCGCGAGGTGATGACGCAGCGCATGGATGTCGACTGGATCGACATCCACGCCGATGAGGCGGCGATTCGCGCCAAGCTGCTCGACACGCCGCACACCCGCCTGCCGGTGGGGCGGGGCACGGTGGAGGACATCATCGGCGTCGTGCAGGCGCGCGACATCATGACCGCGCTGTTCCGGGGCGAGGGCCTGAGCCTGGAGACGCTGATGCGCAAGGTGGAGGTCGTGCCCGATCAGGTCGACGCCATGGACGCGCTGGAGGTACTGCGCCGCGCCGAGGTGCCGATGGTCATGGTGCATGACGAATATGGGCATTTCGAGGGGATTGCGACGCCCGCCGACCTGCTGTCCGCCATTGCGGGGCATTTCGTGTCCGACCAGGGCAGCGAGGATGAGCCCGATCTGGTCGAGCGGGAGGATGGCAGCCTGCTGGTTTCGGGCCAGATGCCGGTCGATCTGCTGGCCGAGCGGATCGGCATCGACCTGCCCGAGGACCGCGATTATGCGACGGTCGCCGGTCATGCGCTGTGGCTGATGAAGCGCCTGCCCGAAGTGGGCGACTATATCGACGATCAGGGCTGGCGTTTCGAGATTGTCGATATGGACGGGCGCAAGATCGACAAGCTGCTGGTCGCGGAGCGCTGAACCGTGCCCGGCGCGGCGCTGGATGCGGTCGAGGGGCTGGTCAGGCGGACGCTGGAAGGGCGCGAAGGGCTGCTGGTGGTCGGCCTGTGCGGGGCGCAGGGCAGCGGCAAGTCAACGCTGGCGGCGGGGCTGCGGCAACGGCTGGAGCGGGATGGAATTCCGTCGGCGATCCTCTCCATCGACGATCTCTATCGAACCCGCGCGGAGCGGGAGGAACTGGGCCAGACCGTGCATCCTCTGCTGCGCACGCGCGGGGTGCCGGGGACGCATGATGTGGCGCTGGGCCTGCGGGTGATCGATGCATTGGCACGGGGCGAGGCGGCCCCGCTGCCCCGCTTCGACAAGGCGGCGGACGATCGCCAGCCCGTGGCGCGATGGGAAAGGGCGGCGGCAGGCACCCGGCTGCTGCTGCTGGAGGGCTGGTGCGTCGGCGCGCGGCCCCAGGCGGCAGCGGCGCTGGCGGAACCCGTCAATGCGCTGGAACGGGAAGAGGATGCGCAGGGTGTCTGGCGCGCTTATGTGAACCGGGCGCTGGCGGGCGACTATCAGGCGCTGTTCGCGCGGCTGGACCGGCTGCTGCTGCTGGCCGCTCCGGGGTTCGAGGTCGTCCGGCGCTGGCGCACGCAGCAGGAGCATGATCTCCGGCGCGATGCAGGCGCGGGCGCCGGGGTGATGTCCGATGCCCAGGTGACACGCTTCATCCAGCATTATGAGCGGCTGACGCGGCATATTCTGGCCGAGATGCCGGGCCGGGCCGACCTGGTGATCGCGCTGGACGAAGTGCGGCGTGTGATCGGCATGGGCGGTACGGATTATGACCGCTGACGACCAACAGGGGACGTGGGGTCTTCCCCTCCCCTTCAGGGGAGGGGATTGAGGGGTGGGGGCGTGCCCCAAGAGAAAGTTGGGCCATAACGGCACTCCCCCACCCCAACCCTTCAAACGAGTCACGTGCCTCGTTTGAACCTGAAGGGGAGGGGCTTAATGGCAGGAATCCACCCAAATCAGCCGTTCACCCCTGCCACATATCCTCCAATGGACGCGCTTCGCGCACTACCAGCACCGGCACGCCATCCCGCACCGGGAAAGCCAGTCCCGCCGCTTGCGACACCAGCTCGTGCCGCTCCGCATCCCAATGCAGCGGCGTGCGCGTCGCCGGGCACACCAGCTTGGCGAGCAGCGCCGGATCAGGGGCGCCGCTCATTGCATCGTCGCCCCGCCGTCGCGCTCGATCCGCCCGACGATCTGCATGAGCTGGATGATCCGGTCCGCCCGTTCGTTCAGCGTGTCCGCCTCCAGCAAGGTCTGCTTGGCCGCAGGATCGAAGGGCACGATCTGCGCGATGCCGTTCACCAGCGCCATGTCGTCCAGCCGGGAGACCGCCGTCCAGTCCACTACATAGCCCAGCGCGTCGGCGAAGCGCCGCGATTCCTGCTCCAGCGCCGCCCGCTCGACGGCGGAGAGGATTTCATCCTCTTGCCCGATCGACTCGACATCCGCCTCGATCTGGCGAAAAGCGGTCGGCACGTCCAGTTCGCGCACCACCCGGAAGCGCGCCAGCCCCTTCAGCAGGATATTGTACCGCCCGCCCTCCAGCGCCTCGATATGGGTGATATGCCCCAGGCAGCCGACATCGAACAGGGCAGGCTTCACCCCCTCCTCGCGCGGCTGGATCATGCCGATCCGCCGATCCCGCGCCATGGCGTCATGGATCATCGCCTGATAGCGCGGCTCGAAGATATGCAGCGGCAACTCCATGCCCGGCAGCAGCAGGGCGCCGGGCAACGGAAAGATCGAGACACGCGACATGACGCCCGTGCCGGTCAGGAAAAGAGGATCTGGGACAGCTTGCGCCGCTGCGCCGCGACCCAGGGGTCTTCCAGTCCCGTCGCCTCGAAGAGCTTCAGCAACTGCGCTCGCGCGGCGCCGTCCTTCCAGGCCCGGTCACGCCGCACCAGTTCCAGCAGTTCCTCGGCCGCCCGGTCCCGGTCGCCATTGGCCATCAGCCCACCCGCCAGTTCGAAGCGCGCCTCATGATCGTCGGGATCGGCGGCAACCTTCGCCTCGACGCCCGAAAGGTCCGACACCGGCTTCGCATCGCGCGCCAGGGCGATCGCCGCGCGGGCGCGTTCCACCGCCTGATCCTTCGCGACGTCGGCGGGGAGCGCCGCCAGCACCGCTTCCGCCTCGTCCAGCCGGGCGAGCGCCACCAATGCCCGCGCCTGGCCGGAGGCGACATCGGCATTGTCCGGCACCATTTCGGCAATCTGCTGGAACAGGGAAAGGGCGCGTTCCGCCTCTCCGCCCGCCAGCACTTCCTCTCCCATGGCGATCAGGGGCGCGATTTCCTGCAACTGCGCCTTCTCGTCCGATTCGATGGGAAGCTGTGAGAGAAGCTGGTCGAGATATTGCTTCAATTGCCCTTCTGTTCGCGCCTGGCTGAGGTCTGCGACCGGCTGGCCCTGGAACACGGCGTAGACCGTCGGGATCGACTGGACCCGGAACTGGGCGGCGATGAACTTGTCCTCATCGACGTTGATCTTGACCAGCTTCACGCCCTTCGTCGCATAGTCGGCGCACACCTTCTCGATCACCGGCCCCAACTGCTTGCAGGGGCCGCACCATTCCGCCCAGAAATCCACGATCACCAGACTGGTGCGCGACGGCTCCACCACATCGCGGCGGAATGTTTCCACCGATGCCTTGTCGGCCTCGCTCAGTCCAAGGGTCGCCACGTCATAATCTCCTGCTGCCGATGCGGTTGCTGACCGCTTCCATACAGCGCCTTATGTGGGTCGTCACCCCATAGGAACAAGGGAGATCCGGCGGGAGATCGGCCTGCCTTCAGACTCTGTCTGGAAATGCGCGCAAGAGCATATTTCGGTGCGGCTATGCGCCGATAGGCGCATTTCCAAACAGACTCTCAGAATGTGTAGCCGACGCCGATCGCTCCGATCCACTGGTCCTTCGATCCGGCGATCGACACGATGGGCGAATCGGCATAATCGCCCAGAATCCGGGAATAGCTGCCCGCCGCGAAGATCGCCCAGCCGTGGCGCAGGTCGCCCGACAGCGACTTGCCGCCCGCCAGGCTGAAATTGACCTTCTTGAACCCCGCGCCGTCGCCCGCGCGGCCATAGACCGGCAGGCCCGACGCCGCCGATCCGGCGGCATCCACATCATAATAATAGCGGCCATATTTCTTGCCGACATAATCGGCCGAGACGCCGAGCCCGACGAAGGCCGTCCGCGACAGGGGCGTCATATATTCGATGGCCGGCGTGACGACATAGCTGCCATGCGCGCCCGCGACATCCTTCGTCACGGCGATGCGCGCCGACAGATTGTCATAGGCGCTGGTGATCACCCCGGTCTTGCCGATGCCGACGAAGCCGCCGACTTCCACCGCGATGTCGCGCTTGCCGAGCAGGCGCACGGCGTCGTCCTTGATATTCTTGCGGCTCGACCGGTCGAAACGGGCCGCCACCACCGGCCCCAGTTCGACATCGATACCCTGGGGATCGCCGTTCGGAATGGCGTCGACATAAAGCGCCGTCCCGCGCGTCCAGAAGGCGAAGTCCTTTATCTTCCCCCGAAATTGCGGGACCGGCAGCACGCGATAGTCATCGGACCCTTCGTAGCTGGGGACGGCAGCAATGCCCACGCCCATCGTCAGGCTGCTATGCTCTTCCTCCTGCGCGAAAGCCGGGTGCGCAAGGAAAAAGGCCGCGGCGATCGCCCCGGGGGCAAGATAACGGCAATGAAACATAAAGACCCTGTTCTGAAATACTCGTCGGACATCAGAATGTTCTGATGCCCCCGCAGGTTCCGGCGAGTCGTTCCTAAAGGAAATATTTGAGTTTTATATCCTGCTTCACCGCTGCGTTCATCATCTGGAACTGCGCGGATTTGAAGCTCGGCGCGCCGAAGCGGATCGCCGGATTACGCGAAAAGCCGACCCCCTCGCGCGGGATGCCGGCAAAGGTGTCGAGCTTCCCATTGCCATTTTCGTCATGGATGATGGCGATGGCGTAATTGCCCGGCGCCATCCGCCCCAGCTCGATCGCGGCGCGGGTGACGGGCACGGTGAAATGCCGTCCGTCGGGATCGTCGCGGCAATCGGGGAAATGCGCGGCCGCGCGGGTGACGCAGATCAGCAGATTGCCCTTGCCCGACCGCAGGCCCTGCACATCCATGCTGAGCGGTTGTGCCGGATCGCCCGTCGCCGTTCCGGGGGCCGCCGCACCCATCGTCATCGCCGCCGCCGCGACCAGCCATCCCGCCTTGTCCTTCATGCCGTTCATGCCGTCTCCCTGAAACTGCCCAGTCCCCTGTCGGTCCCGCACAGCCGGTCCCAGAAACGGAAATAAAGCCCGTAATTGCAGGCATAATGTTCATGATGGCGCTGATGATGGCTGGCGGTGATCAGCCATCGGCCGAGCGGCCCCCGCACCATCCAATGTGGAAACATCTCCCACCCCATATGGTTGCTGACCCCCATGACGGTCATGATCGTCAGCACCATGCCCAGCGCCGCCACATGGATCGGGATGAGGAACACGAGCGCCGGGATCACCACCGCGCCGGTCAGCGCCTCCCAGGGGTGGAAGCTCATCGCCGCCCAGGCGGTCGGCGGTCGGCTGGCATGGTGGACGGCATGGGCGATGCGGAACGGCCGGGGCCGGTGCATCCAGCGATGCGTCCAATAGAACCAGGCGTCATGGGCGAGCAGGTAGAGCAGAACCGAAAGCGGCCAGTACCAGAGCGGAAAATCGCGCATGTCGCTGTAGATGCGCGTCCAACCCCGCGCCTGCCATCCCCAGGCGACAACGCCCGCCGGAATGCCATAGATCAGCGCGGAGGCGAGCGACCAGCCGATCTCCCGCCCGATCTGCCGGCCGAGGCCCCGATACAGCCCTGGTTTGCGCACCCGCGTCGCCAGCGCGAAGCCCCCGCTTGCCAGCAGGTAGCGCACGCCCACAATGACACTCATCGCAAGGGCGGACAGGAGGATGGCTGTGGCCATGGCCCGAACTATAGCAGCCCAGGGCCCGGCGTCACGTGCGCGGTCTTGCTTGCCGGTAGCTGCCCAGTATCCGCACCCATTTGGTGTGGAATTCCAGCTCCGCCAGCGCCCGGTCGACCGCCGGATCGCCCGGCATCCCCTCGATATCGCAGTAGAATTCGGTCGCGGCAAAGCTGGCGCCACGCTGATAGCTTTCCAGCTTGGTCATGTTGACGCCGTTGGTGGCGAAACCGCCCATCGCCTTGTAGAGCGCGGCGGGGATGTTCTTCACCTCGAACAGGAAGGTGGTCATCACCGGCCCGACGCCCGCCACCGGCATCTTCGGCTCGCGCGCCAGCACCAGGAAGCGCGTCATATTGTCGTCGCTGTCCTCGATATTCTCCGCCACCAGTTGCAGGCCGTACAGCTCCGCCGCCAGATAGGGCGCGATCGCCCCCTCGCCCGCCGCCTTCGTTTCGGCTACCAGAGCCGCCGCGCCCGCCGTATCGGCATAGCTGACCGGCTGGATGCCGCGTTCGCGCAGATAATGGCGACATTGGCCCAGCGCCTGCGGATGGCTGATCGCGCTCTTCACCGGCGCGGTGTCGGGCGCCATCAGGCAATGCCGGATGCGCAGGAAATATTCGTCGATGATGTGCAGCCCGGATTCGGGCAGCAGGAAATGCATGTCCGCAACGCGCCCGTGCAGGCTGTTCTCGATCGGGATGATCGCCCGCGCGGCCTCACCGTTGCGCACCGCGTCGATCGCATCCTCGAACGCGAAGCAGGGCAAGGGCTGGCAATCGGGCGCATAACCCAGCGCGGCAAGGTGCGAATTGGCGCCCGGCGCGCCCTGGAAAGAGACGGCGCGGGCCGGATCGGCGGCGGCCTTCGCGGCCATTTCCGCGACCAGGACGCGGGCGGGGGCAGGATAGTTTTCCATGGATCAGAAGCGCGCTTATTCACTCGCTCGCGCCTGCGCAAGCATCCATAGGGGAAGTAGCCCACGAAAATCCCGTCATTTCCCTTCATTCCAACGCTTGCACGTTCGCGTTTGCGCCATTATGGCATCCGACCGAGAGGGGACGCGACCATAAGCGCCCAGACAGATCCAGGGGAATCCGAGCGAATGGGCGATCGTTTCAATACCGCTGCTGGTTGGGCTTTGTTCGCGGGTATCATCGCGCTGGGTGGCGCGATCGTCAGCTCGAAATTCTTCCACGAGGAACGGCCCGAGAAGATGGGCTACGCCATTGAAGGCGTCGAGGCGGAGGGCGCGGGCGGCGCGGCCGCAGGCCCCGGCCTCAACACCCTGCTCGCCAGCGCGGACGTCGCTGCGGGCGAGAAGGTGTTCGCCAAGTGCGCGGCCTGCCATACCGTCAACCAGGGCGGCGCCAACGGCATCGGTCCCAATCTCTATGCCACAGTCGGCGAAGGCGTCGGCCAGGGCAAGGGCGGCTTCGCCTTCTCCGACGCGCTCAAGAGCAAGGGCGGCAACTGGACCTTCGAGGCGCTGGATCACTGGCTGACCAGCCCGCGCGAATTCGCCCCCGGCACCAAGATGACCTTCGCGGGCCTGGGCAATCCGGCCGACCGCGCGAACCTCATCGCCTGGCTGAACACCCAGGGTTCGAATCTGCCCCTGCCCGCCGCCGACGCGGCACCGGCAGCGGGTGGCGACAATGCGGCAACGGCGGAAGGCAATGCGGCGAACGCTGCTGCCCCGGCCGAAAACGCCTCGGGCAAATAAGCACCGACTGAAGGGATATTGGTCCACGATCCCATCCGGATCGAGGATTTGACGGGCGCGGCACTGGTTGCCGCGCTCGATGCCTTGGCGGACCTGCGCATCGCGGTATTCGGCGCCTTCCCCTATCTGTACGACGGCAACCGCGCCTATGAGCGGGACTATCTCACCGCTTATGCGCAAAGCCCCGGCGCGCTGGTCGTCGGCGCCTATGCGGGCGACCGGCTGGTCGGCGCCGCCACCGCCGCGCCGATGGCCGATCATGCCGCCGAGTTCGCTGCCCCCTTCCGGGAGAAGGGCATGGATATCGGCCGCATCTATTATTTCGGCGAATCGGTGCTGCTGCCCGACTGGCGCGGTCGTGGCATCGGCCACGCCTTTTTCGACCGGCGCGAGGCCAGGGCGCGGGAACTGGGTTTTGCCATGGCCAGCTTCTGCGCGGTCGTCCGCTCGCCCGATCATCCGGCCAGGCCGAGCGGCTATTCGCCGCTCGATCCCTTCTGGCACGCGCGCGGCTTTGCCGCGGTGGAGGGGCTGGTCGGCACGTTCCGCTGGAAGGATTTGGGCAACGCCGAGGAAAGCGACCACAGCATGCAATTCTGGGTAAAACGGCTGGCGCCCTGAGCAACGCGAGGAGGGGGCTCGCCGTTTTGGGTGCTTTCTGATTCAATCAGATCGAAAACCGCTCCAGTCTGTCATCCCGGCCTTTGCCGGGATGAGGGATGTCGTTGACGTCCGCCCATGGCCATCCGTTTCCAATTTATCCGAACAGGTCGCCCAGGAAATCGACCATGGAGCGGAAGCTGCGGCGGTCGGCGTCCGGCTGATAGGCGAGGCCCTTTTCCGGCATGTTCACCGCATGATCCGTGAAGGCGTGACCGGTGCGGCCATAGGCGTGGATTTGCCAGTCGCATCCGGCTTCGGTCAGTTCCTTCGCCAGGGCGACGGTGGCTTCGGGCGGGGCGATCGGGTCGTCCCAGCCGTGGCAGATCAGCAATCTTGCCGTGATCTCCGCATGGGGGAAGGGCGGGGCCTCATAGACGCCGTGGAAGCTGACGCCGCCCGCAATGTCGGCGCCGGAACGGGCGAGGTCGAGCACGCATCGGCCGCCGAAGCAGAAGCCGATCGCCGCAGTGCGGTTCGCGTCGGCTTCGTCGAGTGATTTCAGCAGCGCGTGGGCGGCATTGACCCGGTCGCGCAGCAGGGTGCGATCGGCATTCAGCTCGGCCATGTACCGGCCCATTTCGGGATCCGTGCGGGTCGTGCGCCTGCCTTGGCCGAAGACGTCCGCCACGAGGACGGTGTAGCCTAGTGCCGCGATCTTTTCGGCATAGACGAAATCCGTTTCCTTGGTGCCAAGGACATTGGGGAAAAGCAGGATGCCCGGGCTTGGCGCGGTGGCCGCAGCGTCGAACACGGCCATGCTCTCGAACGGACCATCAGCGCCTTCATGGACGATGACGCGGCGGGTGATGGTCATGGAGGGCTCCTGGCTTTGGGTGATTCGGGAGGAGACCATAGGATTTGGTGGAGGGGCGGCAAAGGCCGCGATTGACCAGAAACGGAAAGGGCCGGTCCCTTTTCCGGACCGGCCCTTCCTTCGTGACGCTGGGAAGCTTTTAGAATTTGAAGTCGAGGCGGGCGTAATAATAGCCGCCCGAGGTGCTGTAGGGACCGTGGCCGTAATAGCTGTTATAGGCGCCCGCCCCGTTGATATAGGGCGATACGCCCGCGCCTGGGGTCACGCCCTGCATCATCTTGGGTACTTCCGGTCGCTTGTTGAACAGGTTGTTCGCGCCCACCGAGAAGGTGACGGCATCGGTGAAGTCGTAGCTCGCCTCCAGATCGGTCAGCGCCGCCGCCTTGACCACGCCGTTGAAGTAGAGCTGGTTGGCGTTCACCCCGTTCACCAGAGCGCCGTCGGCGATCAGGAAGCCGCCTTCGGGAATGAAGCCGCCGGAAGGCGTGAATGCCGGACGGACCAGCACGCTGGTCTTGCCGTAGAAGGTCTCGCGCAGGTTGAGCGCGAACTTCCCGCTCTTGAACAGGGCGCCCGCGACGATCTTATAGTCCGGGTTGGACCGTTCGATATTGCTTTCGGACGCTGCGTTGAAGATCGGATAGCCGACCTTGTTGTTGGTGATCTTCGTCTTGTTGTAGTTCGCCGTCAGCGACAGGTTCAGCGTGCCGAAGTCGAGCGCGACCGGATAGGCGGCCGAGAAATCGATACCCCAGGTGCGGGTGTCGATGCCGTTGGTGAAGCTCGACACGCCGATCGTGCCGTTGGTGAACAGCGCGCTGTCGAGGACGATGCCCGCTGCGTTCAGGGCGTTCAGGATATCGGCGCCGCCGGGCTGCGGCACGCCGTTGAGGACGGCGTTGCGCGCTGCCGTGCCGGTGATGCGGTCCTTGATCTTGATGATATAGCCGTCGACCGTGATGGCCAGCTTGGGCACTGGCCGTAGCACGACGCCGGCCGAGAAATTCTTCGACTTTTCTGGCTTCAGGCTGCCGAAGCCCAGCAGCGCGGCGGCCGGGGTTCCGGCGGGAAGCTGGGCGATGGCGCTGGTCGGGCCGACGTTGATGGTCGAATATTTCTGCTCCGCCAGCGTCGGCGCGCGGAAGCCGGTGCTGACCGTTCCGCGCAATGCGAAGGCAGGGCTGAAGTCGTAGCGCGTGGTGATCTTGCCGATGGTCGTGTCACCGAAGTCGGTATAATCCTCATAACGGCCGGCAAGGTCGATGGACCAATGTTCCACCGGCTCCGCGATCAGGTTGACATAGCCCGCGCGCGAACTGCGGCGGAATTTGCCCGCGTCGGTCGCCTTGTATCCGGGGAAGGACTGAACGCCGGTCTTGTAGGTCGAATAATAATCGCCCGCGACGATCTCATAGGTGTCGCGACGATATTCGCCGCCGAAGGCGAAGGTGAGGGGGCCGGCCAGGCCGACCTCGAATTCCTTGCGGATGTCGGCGGTGACGGTGGTCTGGCTCAGGCGGAAGCCGCCGTCATAGGCCTTGTCCACCGTGTTGGGTTTGCCGATGCCCTGCAACGATGCGGCATAACTTTCCTGCCAGACTTCGCGATGGGCCGAGCTTTCGGTCCAGATATCGTCCTTCTGATGGCCATAGGTGGTGCTGAGGTCGTAGTTCCAGCCCGAAACCTCGCCCTTGGCGCCGACGGTGAAGCTATATTCGTCCTCGATCACATGCTGGAGCGGAACCATGCCCCAGGTGCCGGTGTCGCCATAGCAGATGTTGGGATTATAGGCCGCGGGTGTGATGCTGCCGCCCAGATTGCCGGTTTCGTAGCAGATGCGCTTGGGATGGCGGTAGCCCTGCTTGGCATAGCCGATGCGGCGGGCATAATCGCCGAAGCTGTAGAGTTCGATGCCGCCGAAATCATAGCCCATATTGTAGAAGGCTTCGGTCAGATAGGTCTTGGGCTGGCCGCCGTTGATGCCCGACAGCGCGTCGCCGGCCAGGTTCGACCATTGGGTGGGCGTGTTGGACTGGAGCGTGCCGTCCGGCTTGGTGATCTGGACCTGCCCGGTGCCGACGGTGGTGTAATCCTGACGGCGGTGGAAGAGGCTGAGGTTGAAGAAGCCGTCCTCGCCCAGCTTGAAGCCCATATTGCCGGAGACGGAGAACAGCTCGCCCTCGCTGTCATAATATTGGCCGCCCGTGACCTTGAAGCTGCCGCCTTCGTTGTTGTCCTTGAGGATGAAGTTGATGACGCCTGCAATGGCATCCGTGCCGTAGACCGCCGCCGCGCCTTCCTGGAACACTTCGACGCGGGCGATGGCGTCCGGCGGGATCAGGTCGATGCTGGGCGCCGCCGAACCCTGGAACGCGCCGGAAATGACCTGGAGGATGCCGTTGCCGTGGCGGCGCTTGCCGTTGACCAGCACCAGCGTGTGGTTGGGGCTGAGGCCGCGCAGCCGGGCGGAGAGCGAGAAGCTGGAAAGGTCGGTGCCCTGCGTCTGTGCGGTGAAGCTGGGGACGATCTGGGTCAGCACCTGGTTGAGGTTGGGCTGGCCGACATGGCTGATCGCTTCCTGGCTCAAGACCTGGATCGGCGCGGCGCTTTCCGCGGCCTGCATGCCGACGGCGCGGGTGCCGGTGACGATGATGGCGCCGCCGTCATCGACCTGCGGCGCCTGCGCTTGCGGAACCTCCTGCGCCATCGCGCAGGCCGACCAGGACGAGGCCAGCACAAGTGAAAGGCGAAGAGCGGAAAATCGTGTCATCTATGCCCCCTGTTTGCATTTTATCCATGACAGGGGGATCAACGAACCAAGGGGACGGAACCCCTACTGCGCTGCACAAAAATTAAATGAATATGAAATATTTCTGCTCTGTTTCCTTAGAAAATCATCAATCTATGCTATGTTGCACGGCAACGTGACAAGAGATTGGGCGCATGTATCCGGGCGCATTTGCAATGCCTATGGCGTATTTCTGACGGAAGTTCGTTTCAGTCGAATCCAAGCCATCTGTTTATATCGTCGTGCCGCTCCTGCCGCCGCAGGAGCATGCCGCGATTCCGTCAGCCAGGTGTGGGAAACCGGCATGATCTCAGCTCGCCATGGCTGCCTCGATGAGCGCGCGGCCTTCCTTGCTGTTCCAGTCCATCGCGCCGACCACCCGCACCATTTCCTTGCCCTTCGCATCGTAGATGACCGTCGTAGGCAGCATGCCGGTGTTGTAATGGAAGCCGAACTGGTTTTCCGGATCGATCCAGCCCTTGAGATGCGGCAGCGGATGCTTTTCGAAAAAGGGCTTGATCACCGCCTCGCCCTGATTGTCCTGGGAGATGGTGAGGACGGCGAGGCCCTTCTTGCCATAATCCGCGGCCACAGCGTCGAGCGTGGGCATTTCCGCGACGCAGGGCGCACACCAGGTCGCCCAGAGGTTGACCAGCATCGGCTTGCCCGAAAAATCGCTGAGCTTCGCGTCGCTGCCGTCCGGGTTCTGGAAGGTGAAGTCGGGGGCAGGGGTGCCGGCCTTCGACCTGTCGAGCGTATAGCTGAACTCGCCCCCCTTGCCCGGAATGCCGCTCTGCGCGGGCCCGGTCGCCTCGCCGCTGGTGGCTTTCGGCCCTTGCCCGGCGGGCGGCGATTGCTTATCGCACGCGCCAAGGCCAGCCAGCAGGAGCAGTGTCATTACGCAGGGTAAGGATGATCGCACGGGGAAAAGCTCCAACAGCATGTGGGGCGGACGCTTCGCGGCAGGTCCGGCTTCGGTCATGCGGGAGATAAATGCCTCCATCCCGTTCGACAAGCGCCTCTGGAAACAGGACATCGCCGGATCGAAGGCGCATGTCGCGATGCTGGCGAAACAGGGCGTCGTCGACGGTGAGGACGCGCAGGCGATCACCGAGGGGCTGAACCGTATCGCCGCCGAATATGAAGCCGACGGCGTGCCGGTCGATCTGGACCTGGAAGACATCCACATGGTCACGGAGTCGCGGCTGGCCGAGCTGATCGGTCCGACGGCGGGGCGGCTGCACACGGCGCGCTCGCGTAACGACCAGGTGGCGACCGATTTCCGCCTCTGGGTGCGCGACGCGATCGATGAGGTGGAGGCGGGGCTGGAGGGCCTTCAGGCGATGCTGCTCACCCGCGCCGAGGAACATGCCGATGCGGTGATGCCGGGCTTCACCCACCTTCAGTCCGCGCAGCCGGTGACGCTGGGCCATCACCTCATGGCCTATTATGAGATGGTGCGCCGCGACCGCAGCCGCTTTGCCGACGCGCGCGCGCGGCTCAACGAATGCCCGCTGGGCGCGGCGGCGCTGGCCGGGACCGGCTTCCCGATCGACCGGCATGCGACGGCGGCGGCGCTGGGTTTCGCCAAGCCGACCGACAACAGCCTCGACAGCGTGTCCGACCGCGACTTCGCGCTTGATTACCTCATGGCGGCGACCCAGTGCAGCCTGCATCTGTCGCGCCTGGCCGAGGAATTCATCATCTGGGCGAGCCAGCCCTTCGGCTTCGTCAAGCTGCCCGACGCCTATTCGACCGGCAGCTCGATCATGCCGCAGAAGCGCAATCCGGACGCGGCCGAGCTGGTGCGCGGCCATGCCGGGCGGATCATGGGCTGCATGAACGCGCTCTGCGTGACGATGAAGGGTCTGCCGCTCGCCTATTCGAAGGACATGCAGGACGACAAGCCGCCGGTGTTCGAGGCGCACGACCTGCTGGGCCTTTCCATCGCGGCGATGACCGGCATGATCGAGACGGTGACGTTCCGTACCGACCGGATGCGCGGCCTGGCGGAGAGCGGTTTCGCCACCGCGACGGACCTTGCCGACTGGCTGGTGCGGGAAGGCGGCATTCCCTTCCGCGAGGCGCATCATATCACCGGGCGCGCGGTCGCGGCGGCGGAGGTGGCCGGCGTGCAGCTCGCCGATCTGCCCATCGAGACGTTGAAGGCCATTGATGCGCGGATCGATGAGCGTATCTATGCGGTGCTGACGGTCGATGCCTCGGTCGCCAGCCGCAAGAGCCATGGCGGCACCGCCCCCGATCAGGTGCGGGCGCGGATCGCCGAGGCGCGCAAGGACTTGGAAGGGCCGAAGACGTGACGATCGCACGGATTGCCAGGGGTGTTGCGCTGGCCGGGCTGGCATTGGCGCTGGCGTCCTGCGGCGGCCGTCAGCCGCTCAAACCCGTCGCGGGGCAGAAATTGCCCGCCGTGCCCGTAGGCGCGGCCACGGCACCGACGGCGGCGCAGCTCACCGCGCCTTCGATCCAGGCGCGGCCGGAACGGAATGTCGAACTGCTGACCCAATCGAAGGTGCGCGGCGAGGACGAATTCGATCTGCCGCCCGAGAGCGAGCCTCGTTAAGGTTTTGGCGTTGGTTTTCGGCGCTCAAATTTCTCTAGGATAGACTGACTTGGACCATTTCAACTATGTCGACGGCGCGATGCTTGTGGAGCAGGTGCCGGTGGCGGAGATCGCCGCGCAGGTCGGCACGCCCGTCTATATCTATTCGACCGCGACCCTGACCCGCCATGTCGGCGTGTTCCGCGACGGGCTGTCGCAGCTTGCCGATCCGCTGATCGCCTTCGCGGTGAAGGCCAATCCCAACGCCGCCGTGCTGGCGACCCTGGCCAAGCTGGGGCTGGGCGCGGACGTTGTGTCGGCGGGCGAATTGCTGCGCGCCATCGCGGCGGGCATTCCGGCCGACCGCATCGTCTTCTCCGGCGTCGGCAAGACGGCGGACGAAATGCGCATCGCGCTGGAGCAGGGCATCTACCAGTTCAATCTGGAGAGCGAACCGGAAGCGGAGATGCTGTCCGAAGTGGCGCTGTCGATGGGCAGGAAGGCTCCGGTCGCCTATCGCATCAATCCCGATGTCGACGCGGGCACCCATGCCAAGATTTCCACCGGCAAGTCGGAGAACAAGTTCGGCATCCCCTATGACCGCGCGCTGGCCAGCTATGCCGCCGCCCGCGACCTCCCCGGCCTCGACGTGCAGGGCGTGGCGGTGCATATCGGCAGCCAGCTCACCGACCTCAATCCGCTGGAAGCCGCCTTCATCAAGGTCGGCGCGCTGATCGAGAAGCTGCGCGGCGAAGGCCATGACATCCGCACCGCCGACCTCGGCGGCGGGCTTGGCGTGCCCTATGATCCCTCGCAGCCCTTGCCGCCCAGCCCTGCCGATTATGGCGCGATGGTGACGAAGGTGACGCAGGGCTGGAACGTCCGCCTGATGTTCGAGCCGGGGCGCCTGATCGTCGGCAATGCGGGCGTGCTGCTGTCGCAGGTGGTGCGGGTGAAGCAGGGCGCGCAGGCCCCGTTCGTGATCGTCGACGCGGCGATGAACGACCTGCTGCGGCCCAGCCTCTACGACGCCTGGCACGACATCCGCGCCGTCCATCCCAAGGGTAGCCGTGCCGCCGCCAATGTCGTCGGCCCGGTCTGCGAGACGGGCGACACCTTCGCCATGCACCGCGACATGGATGTGGTGGGCGCGGGCGACCTGGTCGCCTTCATGACCGCGGGCGCCTATGGCGCGACCATGGCGAGTACCTATAACAGCCGCGCCCTGACCCCCGAAGTGCTGGTGTCGGGCGACAAATGGGCCGTGGTCCGCGCCCGTCCGCCGATCGAGGCGCTGATCAACGGGGACAGCATCCCGGACTGGGTGAATAGCTGATGCAAAGCCTGCCCGTCTTCCTGCGGTTGACGGGCAAGCCCGTGATACTGACCGGCGAAGGCGAGGCTGCGGACGCCAAGCGCCGTCTGCTGGAGCGGGCGGGCGCGCGCGTCGTGGGTGAGACGCAAGAGGCGGCGCTCGCCATCGTGTCGGACGGCGATGCGGCGACCGTGGCCAGGCTTCGGGCCAGGGGTATCCTCGTCAACGCGACCGACCGGCCGGATCTGTGCGATTTCACCCTGCCCGCCATCATTGACCGTGATCCGGTGCTGATCGCCATCGGTACGGGCGGCGCCTCGGCAGGGCTGGCCAAGGCGCTGCGCCAGCGGATCGAAGCCTTGCTGCCCGCGCGACTGGGAAATCTGGCCGTCGCCCTCCACGAGGCACGCGATGCCATCCGGGCCCGCTGGCCGGAGGCGGCGGCGCGGCGGCGGGGGATCGACGCCGGGCTGGCGGCGGGCGGGCCGATCGACCCGCTGTCCGACAAGGCCGTCGACGCCATGCCCGATTGGCTTGCCGACAATGCGGATGCCGCCGCCGACCGGCTGGAAACCATCCGGCTGCTGTCCTCCGATCCCGACGACCTGACCCTGCGCGCCGCGCGTCTGCTGGGGGCGGCTGACCGCATCTACCATGCGCCCGATGTGCCTGCGGCGATCCTCGACCGCGCACGGGCCGACGCGGTGCGCATTCCGGCTGCGGTCAAGCCCGAAGCGCCGGGCGGGGGCCTGTCGCTCTGGCTGGAGACGATGGCATGAGCCGGGTCTTCCTCTTCGACGGCGGCAAGGCGCATGAAATCTCGCTGGAGGATTTCTGCGCACGGACGCAGGATGCGCCCTTCAGCTGGGTCCATGCCGATGGCTGGCGGGAGGATGCCCGCGCTGTCGCGGCTCGTTGCGACCATATGCCCGAAGCCGCGCTGTCCGCGCTGTTGGCGCAGGAAACCCGGCCGCGCTGCACGCTGATGGCGCATGGCGCGCTGGTGAACCTGCGCGGGCTGGGCGCGACGGAGGAGGATGTGGGCGACCCGCTCGTCTCGATCCGCCTGTGGGCCGAGCAGGCGCGCGTCATCTCCGTCAGCTACCGCCCGCTTGCCGCGATGGAGCCGGTCAGGCGGCAGATGCTGGGCGGCCTCATCCGCGATCCGGGCGACCTGATCGCCGCCTTCGCGCAGCAGATCACCGAAGCGCTCGACCCCGAAGTCGCGGAACTGGGCGACGGCCTGGACGAGATCGAAAGCGCGCTGACGGAACATGGCCCGGCCGAGGCGCGGCGGCGCGTGTCGGAAATCCGGGCGACGGCGATCAGTTATCGCCGCTTCATCGCCCCGCAAAGGCAGGCGCTGGAAAGATTGTCCGCCGCCGACACGCCCTGGCTGGAGCCCGACGACCGGCTGCACTTGCAGGAAGCCGCCGACCGCTGCGCCCGCATGGCCGAGGAACTGGAGGCGGTGCGCGAACGCTCCGCGCTCGCCCATGAAGAGCTGACCGACCTGCGCGCCGAGCAGATGAACCGGCAGGCGCTGATCATTTCCGTCGTGGCGCTGGTCTTCCTGCCGCTGACCTTCCTGACCGGCCTGCTCGGCATGAATGTGGACGGAATCCCCTATGCCCATCAACCCTGGGCCTTCTGGGGGGTGGTCGGGGTATGCGTGGCCATGGCGGCGGGGATTGGCGGCTGGTTTGCCGCCACCCAATGGTTGAAGTGAAAAAAAGGGGCTGGGGTGAACTGAAGCGGGTCAGTTGCGCGCGGCGTTGAGCCGCGCGATCTCGTCGTGCAGCGCCTGGATCGAGGATACCAGACGCGCCCGATCCGCCTGCATCTCCGCCAGCGCGTCGCGCGTTTCGCCCAGTTCCAGCGCGCGCCGCGCGATGCGGGCGTCCAGTTCTGCATTGTGCCGGGTCAGTTCGCCCATCTGCTCCGCCCGCGCGCACAGATGCCGCAGCCGCGCGTCGAGCAGGTCGAAATCATAGGGCTTCACCACATGATCGTCGGCGCCGGCCTCCAGCGCCTCGACGGCGGAAACCCTGTCCTGCCGTCCGCCGATCATCACGAAGCAGGCGCTGGTCCCAAGGCCCGCCGCGCGGATCTTGCGCATGGTGGCGATGGCCGGCAGCAGGGTCAGCCCCATGTCGATCAGGATGATGTCCGCCGGCCGCGTCACCAGCATGCCCAGCGCGGAAAAGCCGGTTTCGGCAAGCGCCACGTCATAGCCCAGATGCGACAGCCGCCGCGCCACCACCGCGCGGGAGGTGGCGTCCTCATCGATCAGCAACAGGCGCAGCCGCCGCCCCGTTCGCGGGGCTTCCAAGGCCTCTTCCTGCTCGGTCCGGCGAATCGCATCGCGCTTCCAGAATTGCATGACGTCCCACCTCCTGCGGCGCGCAGGGTAGGACGGGCGCGCAAAGAAATGGTTAACGCGCGCGCGGCGTCACCGGGTCGGGCGCATAGGTCCGCATGAAGCAATCGAGCGCCACGGCGACATCGGCGGCGATCTGTTCCTGCGTTGCCTGCGGGATCAGGCCCAGCATCAGCATCTGGTGACAGCCCGACATCAGCAGCACCGTATAGGTGCGCGCGGACAGCAGGGGATCGGCGGTCCGCAACAGGCCGCGGGTCATGGCACGCTCCAGGAATTCCGCGATCAGACGGCGCGTATGGAGCGGCCCATATTCGTGGAAGATCGCTCCGATTTCGGGAAAGCGCGCCGCTTCCGACAAGACCAGCCGGTTCAGTGCGATCGCCGTGGGCGAGGTGACCTTCTGCAGCAGGTTGAGCCCCAGCCGTTCCAATGTCGTCCGAAGATCGCCACAGGGGTCGAGCAGTTCGGCCAGTTGCGCGCGATAGGCGGTGGTCGCTTCATCCAGAACGGCGGCGAACAGTGCCTCCTTGGAGGGGAAGTAGCTCCACAGCGTACCCTTCGATCCGCCCAGTTCGGCGGCGATCGACGACATGGTGGTGGCCGCATAGCCATGGGTCAGGAAAGACCGCGCCGCGACCTCCATGATCGCCTTGCGCCGGTCGCGCCGGCGTGCCTCCCGGCGGCTCATCAAAGGGGTGTCGGACGGTGTCATAAAATCGTACCATATAGTACGTCATTTCAGTTGACAAGGATTCGCAACGGGCGCAAAGGCCATTTTCATACTCTTTGGTACGGTTTGATATGTCCGTGAGTCGTCCCTTCAAACGCTCTCCCCTTTTCCAGCCTGCCGCGCCCCTGCTGCTGCTGTCCGCCTGCGCCGCCGTGCCTGACCTCGGCCCCCAGCCGGTCGCGCGCGCGCCCGACAGCATCGCCGCGCAGCAGAGCCTCGCCGCCGACAATGTGGCGCAATGGCCGTCGGAGGGCTGGTGGAAGGCCTATGGCGATCCGCAGCTCGACGCGCTGATCGAGGAAGGGCTGAAGGGGTCGCCCGATGTGACCATCGCCGCTGCCCGGTTCGCCCAGGCCAATGCGGTCGTGCAGCAGTCCGGGGCGCCGCTGCTGCCTTCGGTCGATCTCGACGCGAAGACCAGCGTCACCAAATCCAGCTATAATATGGGCATGCCCAAGGAATTCGTGCCCAAGGGCTGGTTGGGCGCCGGGCAGGTGGCGCTGAATTTCGGCTTCGATCTCGATCTGTGGGGCAAGAATCGCGCTGCGCTGGCGGCCGCCACGTCGGAGGCGCAGGCGGCGCGGATCGACGCGCTGCAGGCGCGGCTGGCGCTGGCGACCGGCGTGGCTGACGCCTATGCCGACCTTGCCAAACTCTACGACGAGCGTGACATTCAGGCCCGCGCCCTGGAAATCCGCACCGCCAGCCAGAAACTGGTGGCGGACCGCCGCGCCAACGGGCTGGAGACGCGCGGCAGCGAGCGGCGGGCCGATGCCACCGTTTCCTCCGCCAAGGCACAGCTTGCCGGGGCGCAGCAGGCGATCGCGGTCCGCCAGCATCAGATCGCCGCGTTGATCGGCGCGGGGCCGGATCGGGGTCTCGCCATCGCCCGGCCGCAACTGGGCAAGCCGGGGCCGCTCGGCCTGCCCGCCGATGTCACCACCAATCTGGTCGCCCGCCGTCCGGACATCGCGGCGGCGCTGGCCCGGACGGAGGCGGCGGCCAGGCGGATCAAGGTGGCGCGCGCCGATTTCTTCCCCGCCATCCGCCTCAGCGCGCTGATCGGCGTGCAGTCGCTGGGTTACCAGACCCTGCTTCAGGGCAGCCAGTTCGTCGGGGGACCAAGCCCCTTCACGGACACGCTGTTCAAGAAGGATTCGCTGTTCGGCAATGCGGGACCGGCGGTCAGCCTGCCGATCTTCCACGGCGGCGCGCTCAGCGGTCAGTATCGCGGCGTGCGGGCCACCTATGACGAGGCTGTGGCCTCCTACGACAAGACCGTGCTCGGCGCCTATCAGCAGGTGGCCGACGCGGTGACCGGACGCCGCACGCTCGACCAGCGACTGGCCGACGCGCGCGCTGCTCTGACGGCGTCGGAAGAGGCCTATGGCATTGCCCGCCAGCGCTATGAAGGGGGCCTCAGCACCTATCTTGACGTGCTGAACGTCGAGGACCAGCTTCTCGCCGCCCGCCAGACCGTCGCGGAGCTGGAGGCCAGCGCCTTCACGCTCGACATTGCCCTCATACGTGCGCTGGGTGGCGGTTTTGCCGCCAGCGACGCCCAACAGTTGCCCAAGGATGTCCCCCATGGCTGACGCCAAGCCCGAATTCACCGCCGAAGCGAGCCAGGCCGAAAACGCGGCCGATGCCGCCATGCAGCGGCAGGAAACCCGCAGGAAATGGCTGGTGCGCCTCGCGCTGGCGGTGCTGCTCGTCGGGGCGGTCTATGCGACCTGGTATCTGCTCGTCGGCCGCAACCATGTCAGCACCGACAATGCCTATGTGAACGCGGAAGTGGCCCAGGTGACGCCGTTGATCTCCGCCCAGGCGGTCGAGGTGCTGGTGACCGACACCCAGGCGGTGAAGCGCGGCGACATATTGGTGAAGCTCGACCCCACCAACGCTCGCATCGCCGTGGCGCAGGCGGAGGCCGACCTTGCCGAGGCGAAGCGCCGTTTCCGCCAGGCCGTGGCGACCAGCGGATCGCTGGCCGCGCAGGTCGATGCCCGCGCCGCCGACATCAACCAGGCCCGCGCCCAGTTGGCGACCGCGCAGGCCGATTTCGACAAGGCCCGCATCGACCTGCGCCGTCGCGAGGCGCTGGCGCCGAACGGCGCCGTCTCGGGCGAGGAACTGACCAGCGCGCGCAAGGGCTATGCGGCCGCGCAGGCGGCGCTCGATCTGGCGAAGGCCGGGGTGGCGACGGCGGAAGCGACGCGCGGCGCGGCCAGTGGGCAGCTTGCCGCCAACGACGCCTTGGTGCGCGGATCGACCGTCGACACCGATCCCGCCGTGCTGGCCGCCAAGGCGAAGCTGGACAATGCCCGGCTCGACCTTGGCCGTTCCGTCATCCGCGCGCCGATCGACGGCGTGGTGACGCGGCGGCAGGTGCAGGTCGGCCAGCGCGTCGCGCAGGGCAGCCCGATCATGAGCATCGTGCCGCTGACCCAGGTCTATGTCGACGCCAATTTCAAGGAACGCCAGCTCGGTCGGGTGAAGGTCGGCATGCCCGCCACGGTCACGTCGGACCTTTATGGCAGCGGCGTCGTCTATCATGGCAAGGTCGTCGGCTTCTCCGGCGGCACCGGGGCCTCCATGGCGCTGATCCCGGCGCAGAACGCCACCGGCAACTGGATCAAGGTGGTGCAGCGCCTGCCCGTGCGCATCGCGCTCGATCCCAGGGAACTGGCCGAACATCCGCTGCGGGTCGGCCTCTCCATGGAAGCCGAGATCGACCTTTCCGGCCAATAAGGAAGCCCGCTGGTGAGCCGCCCTGCCGAGACATTCTCGCTTCTGTCGCCCCGTCACCGTCTGCTGGCGGGGCTGACGCTGGCGCTCAGCAATTTCATGGTCGTGCTCGACCTCACCATCGC
Source organism: Sphingobium sp. LB126 (assembly GCF_002795205.1). Taxonomy (NCBI): domain Bacteria; kingdom Pseudomonadati; phylum Pseudomonadota; class Alphaproteobacteria; order Sphingomonadales; family Sphingobiaceae; genus Sphingobium; species Sphingobium sp. LB126. The sequence continues at coordinate 1,240,367 of NZ_NETV01000001.1, read as the reverse complement.
CAATGTGTCGGTGCCCCATATCGCCGGCAATCTGGGCATTTCCGCCGATCAGGGCACCTGGATCATCACCAGCTATGCCGTGGCGGAGGCGATCTGCGTGCCGCTGACCGGCTGGCTGTCGCAGCGCTTCGGCGCGGTGCGGCTGTTCATCCTGGGCATGGTGGGTTTCGGCCTGTTCTCGCTATTGTGCGGCCTGTCGATGAGCCTCGGCATGATCGTGGCGTGCCGCATCGGCCAGGGCCTGTGCGGCGGGCCGCTGATGCCGATGTCCCAGACGCTGCTGATGCGCATCTTCCCTCCCGATCAGCGCGGCCGCGTCATGGGGCTGTGGGCGATGACGACGCTCCTCGGCCCGGCCATGGGGCCGATCGTCGGCGGCTATATCAGCGACAATTGGAGCTGGCACTGGATCTTCTTCATCAACCTGCCGATCGCGGTGCTGTGCGTCTTTTCCGCGCTGGTGCTGCTGCGGCCGGTGGAGACGGTCCGGGTGAAGCTGCCCATCGACTATATCGGCCTGGCGCTGCTGGTCTTCTGGATCGGTTGCCTCCAGATCATGCTGGACATCGGCCGTGACCGCGACTGGTTCGGCGATCCGCTGATCGTCATGCTGGCGGTGCTGGCGGCGATCGGCTTCTGCGTCTTCATCATCTGGGAACTGACGGAGGAACATCCGATCGTCGACCTGCGCGTGTTCCGCCATGTCGGCTTCACCTCCGGCGTGTTCACGCTGGCGCTGTGCTTCGGCGCCTATTTCGCGGGCATCGTCGTCATCCCGCAATGGTTGCAGATTTCGATGGGATACACCGCCGCCTGGGCGGGCCTCGCGACCGCATTCACGGCGATGAGCGCCATCTTCGTGGCGCCGATTGCCGGGCGGCTGGTCAGCAAGGCCGACGTGCGCATCATGATTTCCGGCGCGGTCGTCTGGATCGGCCTCATGACGCTATGGCGGGCGCACTGGACCACCGATGCGGATTTCTGGACGATCGCCTTGCCGCAACTTGTCCAGGGTTTCGGCATGCCCTTCTTCATGATCCCGCTGACGACGCTGACCCTGGGGTCCGTCCGGCCGGAAGAAACGGCTTCGGCCGCGGGGATGCAGAATTTCCTGCGCACGCTGGCGGTTGCCATTTCCACCTCCCTCGTGCTGACCGGCTGGGGTGACGGACAGCGCATATCGCGCAACGAGATGGTCGGCAGGCTCAACGCCGATACGACCATCGCCGACCTCACGAGCCGTGGTTTTTCGCCGGATCAGGCGCGGCAGATGGTGGCCAATCTGGTCGATGCGCAGGCGCAGGTGGTGTCGATGGACCATGTCTTCTTCATCGCCGCGCTGGTGCTGTTCCTGGCCGCTGCGGTGGTGTGGCTCGCCCCGCGCCCGACCGGAACGGTCGACCGCTCGGCCGCGCATTGAGCGGATCGTCTATCCCAGCCTGACCTTGCGCGTGACGCCGATCGCTTCCAGAAAGGCGGTGTCATGGCTGATGACGATCAGCGCCCCGTCGAAGGCGGCAAGACCCTGTTCGACGGCGGCGATGGAATCGAGATCGAGGTGATTGGTCGGCTCGTCCAGCATCAGCAGCGGTGGCAGGCTGTCTCCACCCAGCACGCAGGCAAGGCCCGCGCGCAGAAGCTGCCCGCCGCTCAATGTCCCCACCTTTTGCAGCGCCAGATCGGCCCGGAAGCGGAAACGGGCCAACGCCGCGCGTATGGCATTGTCGCTTGCCTGCGGATGCAGCCGTGCGAAATTGTCGGCGATGCTGGCCTGCGGGTCGAGCAGGCCGACGCGCTGGTCGAGCAGGGCGCAGTCCACCGATAACCGCACCGTGCCGGACAATGGCGGTAACTGGCCCGCGATCAGCTTCAACAGCGTCGATTTGCCTGCGCCGTTGGGGCCGGTGATGGCGATCCGTTCCGGCCCGGAGACGCGCAGGCTGAACCCGCGCAGGACCGGCGCGTCGGGTCGATAGCCCGCCGTCACATCCTCCAGCCGCACGATCGGTCGGTCCGCCGACACGCCGGTGGGGGGCAGGGCGACGGTCAGGCTCTCGACGATCTCGATGCGCCCGCGCGCGGCCTGTGCCGCCGCTGCCGCATCGCGGCCCAGCCGCTCCGCCAGCCGTGCGGCCTCTCCGCCGGAGCCTTCCGCGCGGTTCTTGCGCATGCCGATCAGGATGCGCGGCATGTCGCCCTTCGCGCCCTTGCGCGCGCCGGCGGCGTCACGGCGCTGCTTGCGTTCGGCCGCGACCTGTGTCCGGCGGGCGATGTCCTTCACCCGCCGCTCCGCCTGTTCCAGCGCCTGTCCGGCGGCGGCCAGTTCGATCGCCTTGCGCTCGCGATAGGCGGTCCAGTTGCCGCCATGGCGACGGATGCCCAGGCTCGTCAGCTCGGCGATCGCCTCCATCGCCTCCAGCAGGGCGCTGTCATGGCTGGCGACGATCGCGCCCGCCTTCCATCCCCCAAGCAGGTCGACCAGGGCGGCGCGTCCTTCCGCATCCAGATTGTTGGTCGGCTCGTCCAGCAGCAGGAAGTCGGGCCGCGCAAACACTGCCGCTGCCAGTGCCGCGCGGCTGCGCTGGCCGCCGGATAGTTGGAGCAGCGGCGTATCGGCGGCGGCCGCCAGCCCAACGGCCGCCAGCGCTTCCTCGATCCTTCCGGGCAGCGTCCAGTCGCAGGCCTCCAGCTCCGCCATATCGGCCTCGCCGCGCTCCGCCTTGCCAAGCAGGGCGATCTCGCCGCGCACGCCGAACAGGTCGGCGATCCGTTCGTCCGGCGCGACCTGCACCGTCTGGCGCAGTGTCGCCACGCTGCCATCGACCTGCACCATGCCGCTGCCAGGCATCCTGGTTCCGGCGATCAGCCCCAGCAAGGTCGACTTGCCGACGCCATTGCGCCCGACAAGGCCGAGTCGTTCGGTCGTGAAACGAAAATCAAGGTCCGAAAGGACGGGAATGCCGTCAGGGGTGGACCAGTTGAGTTGGGAAATGGTGATGGAGGGCACGGACGAAAACTTTCCTGACGGCAGAGCAATTGGGCTTTGCGATCAGATGCTTGTCCATGATGGGGTCCTCCGGGAAACGCCGCGCCTTGATACAGGGGCAGGCCGTGTCTGGCAACCGCTGCATGGCGCGCCTGATTGACGCGGCGCAGCATCGCGGTCAGTGAGTGGCAAAAAGGTGGGGTCCATGCGAATCGTCATCATCGACGACAGCGGCCTGCGTGCGACGGTCCTGGAAGAAGGGCTGCGCGAGGCGGGCTATGACGATATTCACATCGTCCCTCCGCGCGGCGGCTTCGTCGCGCGGGTGGAACGCATGGCACCCGACGTGGTGCTGATGGACCTGGGCAGCCCCAGCCGCGACACGCTGGAGGAGATGCTGACCGTCAGCCGCGCGCTGGCCCGGCCCATCGCCATGTTCGTCGACCAGTCGGACGACTCCATGATCGGCGCCGCCATCGACGCGGGCGTCTCCGCCTATGTCGTCGATGGGCTGCGCAAGGAACGGGTGAAGCCCGTACTCGAACTGGCGGTGCGGCGCTTCAACGCCTTCGCCCGGCTCCAGAGCGAACTGGACGAGGCGCGCACGGCGCTGTCCGACCGCAAGATCATCGACCGCGCCAAATCCATATTGATGAGCCAGCGGGGCCTTGGCGAGCCGGAGGCCTATGCGCTGCTGCGGTCGAGCGCGATGAATCAGGGGAAGAAGATCGTGGATGTCGCCCAGGCCCTCATCACGGCCAGCGATTTGTTGGGAGGAGTGTGATGACGACCGACCTGCGCATCGCCTTCCTGCCGCTGACCGACGCCGCCGTGCTGGCGGTGGCGCGGGAAAGGGGCTTCGCGGAGGAGGAGGGGCTGCATCTGGACCTCGTCCGCACGACGAGCTGGGCGACGTTGCGCGACCGGCTGGTGTTCGGGCAGGTGCAGGCGGCGCATATGCTGGCGCCGCTCGCCGTCGCCGTGACGCTGGGATTGAGCCAGCAGGCCGCGCCGCTCTCCGCCCCCTACAAGCTCAACGTCAACGGCAACATGCTGGTGATGGCGAGCGAATTCGCGCAGGCGCTGGACCCCGACATATCGGCGCGGCTCGACGATCCGCTGGGCACGGCGCATGATTTCGCCGCCGCCATCGGCCTGTGGAAACGCAAGCCGGTGATCGGCGTCGTCCACCGCTTTTCCAGCCATTCGGTGATGCTGCGCTACTGGCTGGCGAGCGCGGGCGTCGACCCGGACCGTGACGTGGTGCTGCGGGTGCTGCCGCCGTCGCTGACGGTGGAGGCGATGCGCGCCGGGGAAATTGACGGCTTCATCGCGGGCGAACCCTGGGGCAGCGCGGCGATCGATGCGGGCCTCGCTGAAACGGTGGCGATCGGTGAGCGCATCTGGCGACGGGGGGTGGAGAAGATACTTGCCTTCCGCACGCCCTGGCTGGAGGAAAATCCCGATAGCGTCGACCGGCTGCTGCGGGCACTGGCCCGCGCCGCAACCTGGTGCGACGAGCCGGAGCATCATGAGGCGCTGGCGCATCTGCTCTCGCAACCGCACTATGTCGACCAGCCGGCCGAGGTTATCCTGCGTGCCTTGTCCGGCAGGATAGTGCCGCGTGTCGACATGGCGCCGATGGGCATGCCCGATTTCATGCTCTTCTCGCGCGAGGCGACGCCCTTTCCGTGGCGCAGCCAGGCGCTGTGGATTTATTCGCAGCTCGTCCGGTGGAAGATGGTGGAACATAGCGCGGACAACGCCGCCAAGGCCGCATCGGTCTTCCGCCCGGACATCTTCCGCCGCGCGCTGGCCGACAGCGACGTGGCGATACCGGGCGCCAGCATGAAGGTGGAAGGGGCGGTGGCCTCTCCGCTGGCGGTGGGGTCGAAGCGGGGCGGACTGACCCTGGGGCCGGACCGCTTTTTCGATGGCCGCGTGTTCGACCCCGAACGGATCGAGGATTTCCTCGCCGGTTTCTGACCCGTTGGCGGCTTCCCATTTTGTGCCTTGCAACATGAAGCGATTCGCGGGATAACGTAGGAGTCGCGCGACGAAGCGCGTTTTACAGGATGAGCCCTTCCCAAGGCTGGGATCGCGTTCTCCTTCAGATTTTGCAGCAAAGCCGCTGGCCGGATTTCGTGAAGAACGAGGTCCGGAAGCGGCTTTTTTTGTGTCCAATTCACAAGGATTGAAGGACGTCATCATGGCAACTGCTTATTGGGATAGCCCGGAAGGGGAGGGGGAGACCGGCCAGACCAGCTTCTGGAAGGCCGGGCACACGCCGACCCTGATCGCCGCTTTCCTGTATTTCGACCTTGCCTTCATGGTGTGGGTGCTGCTGGGGCCGCTGGCGCCTTCCATCTCCAAGACGCTGGGCCTGACGCCCGCGGAAAAGGGCCTGATGGTGGCCGTCCCGACGCTGGCAGGCGCCATATTGCGCGTGGTCAACGGCCTGCTGGTCGACCGTATCGGCTGCAAGCAGGCGGGCGCGATCAGCCAGGTCATCGTCATCCTGGGCCTGTTCACGGCCTGGCTGATGGGCGTCAACAGCTTCGGCGGCACGCTGGCGCTGGGCGTGATCCTGGGTTTTGCGGGCGCGAGCTTCGCGATCGCGCTGCCGCTCGCCAGCCGCTGGTATCCGGCCGAGCATCAGGGCAAGGCCATGGGGCTTGCGGGCATGGGCAATTCGGGCACGGTGCTGGCTTCGCTGTTCGCGCCGATGCTGGCCAAGGCGTTCGGCTGGAACGCGGTGCTGGGCCTGGCCTGCATTCCGCTGACCATCGTCTTCGTCATCTATATGCTGATGGCGAAGAACGCGCCCAACGCGCCTGCGCCCAAGAAATTGGTCGATTATTTCCATCCGCTGAAAAGCGCTGACGCCTGGTGGCTGATGGGCTTCTACGCGGTGACCTTCGGCGGTTTCGTGGGCCTTGCCGCCTCGCTGCCGATCTATTTCACCGACCAGTTCGGCCTGACCCCGGTGGTCGCGGGCTATTGCACGGCGGGCTGCGTCTTCGCGGGATCGCTGGTCCGTCCGATGGGCGGTGCGCTGGCCGACAGGATCGGCGGCGTCAAGGCGCTGATGATGGTCTATATCATGGCCGCGCTGGCGCTGGCCGGGGTTGCCTATGCGCCGACGCTCTTCTCCGCGCTCGGCTTCTTCGTCGCCGCGATGCTGGCGCTGGGCGTCGGCAACGGTTCGGTCTTCCAGCTCGTGCCGCAGCGCTTCGCGCAGGAAATCGGCGTCATGACCGGCCTGGTCGGCATGGCGGGCGGCATTGGCGGCTTCTACCTCGCCTCGTCGCTGGGCATCGCCAAGCAGTTCACCGGCAGTTTCGCGCCCGGCTTCCTGATCTTCGCGGGGCTGGCCCTGGTCGCGTTCCTCGGCATCTCGCTGGTCCGTGCCCGCTGGCGTGCGACCTGGACCGGCGCCGCCCGCATCTGATCGCGCATGAACGGGTAGGAGAGGAGGCGGCGGCCCGTGACAGGCCGCCGCCCATTTTTTGCGTCTGCGATAAGGCGCGGCGGGCATCGGCGTAAAATACATCGCAGCGCGAGGAATCGCTTGACGCGAATCGTCAGAAGAATATGCTGCAATGCAAAGGACAGGGTTGTCCTTCTTCCATAGCCGCGCTGGTCCAGGGACGGATCGGCAAAGCGCAAATGATGGCAAGGCCGCCATCCAGACCTCTGGGTTCAAAGCCCAGGGGTCCGGATGGCGGCCTTTTTCTTTTTCTGGAGTCAAGGGATGGATTTTCAGAACAACGGACCGGAAACGGCGAACGAAGAGGACATCTTCGTGCCGTCCGAGGATGTTCGGGAACATCTGGTTGTCGTGGGCAACGGCATGGCCGGTTGCCGCGCAGTCGAGGAACTGCTGGCGCGCGACAAGGATCGCTATCGCGTCACCATCTTCGGCGCGGAACCCTATGTGAACTATAACCGCATCATGCTCTCGCCGGTTCTGGCCGGGGAAAAGAGCTTCGATGACATCATCATCAACAGCCGCGATTGGTACAGCGAGAATAATATCGAGCTGATCGCGGGTGATCCGGTGACGGCCATGGACCGCGCCGCCAAGACCGTCACGAGCCATTCGGGTCGCACCGTCGGCTATGACAAGCTGCTGATCGCCACCGGGTCGGACCCCTTCATCATCCCGGTTCCGGGGAAGGATCTGCCCGGTGTCATCAGCTTCCGCGACATGAAGGATGTCGACACCATGCTGGAGGCCGCAAATAACGGCGGCAGCGCGGTGGTGATCGGCGGCGGCCTGCTTGGCTTGGAAGCCGCGCACGGCCTGACTCTGCGCGGCATGAAGGTGACGGTCATCCACCTGATGGACACGCTGATGGAGCGGCAGCTCGACGAAGCGGCGGGCTGGTTGCTCAAGAGCGCGCTGGAAGGACGCGGCCAGACCATCCTGACCGGCGCCAACACCGAAGCCATTTATGGCGACGGCAAGGTCGAGGGCGTACGCCTCAAGGACGGCACCGAAATCCCGGCGAACCTGGTGGTGATGGCGGTGGGCATCCGCCCCTCGACCGCCCTGGCCCGCGAAGCCGGGCTTGAGGTCAATCGCGGCATCAAGGTCGACGATCATATGGTCACCAGCGACCCCGATGTCCTCGCGGTCGGTGAATGCGTCGAGCATGACGGCAATGTCTACGGCCTTGTCGCGCCGCTGTGGGAGATGTGCCGCAGCCTCGCTGACGGCCTGACCGACCAGCATACGGGCTATAAGGGCTCGGTCACTTCGACCAAGCTCAAGGTCGCGGGTCTGGACGTCTTCTCCGCCGGCGATTTTTCGGGCGGCGAAGGTTGCGAGGACATCGTCCTGCGCGACGCCTCGCGCGGCGTCTACAAGCGCGTCGTCGTCAAGGACGACAGGATCGTCGGCGCGGTGCTTTATGGCGATACCGTCGATGGCGGCTGGTATTTCGACATGCTCAAGCGCGAGGAGGATGTCGCGGACATTCGCGACCTGCTGATCTTCGGCCAGGCTTATGCGGCTCTTGGCGCCTCGGGAGGGGGCGCGCTGGACCCTAAGGCGGCCGTTGCGGCGCTCTCGGACGATGCCGAGATTTGCGGCTGCAACGGCGTCAGCAAGGGCCAGGTCGTCGCCTGCATTGCAGCGGGCGCATGCAGCCTCGACGCGGTGCGCGCCACCTGCAAGGCGTCGGCAAGCTGCGGAAGCTGCACGGGGCAGGTCGAAAATCTGCTGGCGGTGGTCCTGGGCGACGACGTCCAGTCCGGCCCCAAGACGATGTGCAAATGCACCAGCTTCACCCACGACGACGTCCGCCGCGAAATCGTGGCGCAGAATATGCGCTCGATCCCGGAAGTGATGCAGTTGCTGCACTGGTCGACACCGGATGGCTGCTCTTCCTGCCGCCCCGCGCTCAATTACTATCTGCTCTGCGCGCTGCCCGGCGAATATCAGGACGACCAGCAGAGCCGCTTCGTGAATGAGCGCATGCACGCCAATATCCAGAAGGACGGCACCTATTCGGTCGTGCCTCGCATGTGGGGCGGCCTGACCAACCCGACCGAACTGCGCGCGATCGCTGACGTGGTCGAGAAATATGATGCCCCGATGGTGAAGGTGACGGGCGGCCAGCGTCTCGACATTTTCGGCATCAGGAAGGAAGACCTGCCCGCCGTCTGGGCCGACCTCAATGCCGCCGGCATGGTGTCGGGTCACGCATACGGCAAGTCGCTGCGCACGGTGAAGACCTGCGTCGGCAGCGAATGGTGCCGCTTCGGCACGCAGGACTCGACCGGCCTTGGCGTCAAGATCGAGCGGATGACCTGGGGGTCGTGGATGCCGCACAAGTTCAAGATCGCGGTGTCGGGCTGCCCCCGCAACTGCGCGGAGGCGACGATCAAGGATTTCGGCGTGGTCTGCGTGGACTCGGGCTACGAACTGCATGTCGGCGGCAATGGCGGCATCCATGTCCGCGCCACCGATCTGCTGTGCAAGGTCGCGACCGAACAGGAGGCGATGGACTATTGCGCCGCCTTCACCCAGCTCTATCGCGAGGAGGCGCGCTATCTGGAGCGCACCGCGCCGTGGATCGAGCGGGTCGGCGTGGACTATGTCAAGCAGCGGATCGTGGAAGACGATGCGGGCCGCGAGGCGCTCCGCAGCCGCTTCCTCTATTCGCAGAGCTTCAGCCAGGAAGACCCCTGGGCCCAGCGCGCAGCGGGTGCGGACAGCGAACTGCACCAGCCTCTCGCCCCTATCGCCATCGCTGCGGAGTGAACGACATGACCGATTGGATCGACATCGGAACGCTGGCCGACATTCCCCAGCGCGGCGCTCGCACGGTTCAGATCGCCGGGGAGAAGGAAATCGCCATATTCCGCACCGGCGACGACCATGTCTTCGCGCTGGTCAACGAATGCCCGCACAAGAAAGGCCCGCTGAGCCAGGGCATCGTCCATGGCCACAGCGTCGCCTGCCCGCTGCACAACTGGAACATCGCTCTCAAGACGGGCGAGGCGCAGGGCAATGACGAGGGCTGCACGCCGACCATAGAGGTTCGCCAGGAAGGCGGCCGCATCCTGATCGCCCGCCCGGCCTCGCTCAAGGCTGCGGCATGAGCTTCCGGTCCCTGCTCTTGCCGGCAGGGGCCAGGGTGGAGGGGGTGTGCTGTCCATCCCTTGCGGCACGCACCTCCACCCAATTCTCTCTCAAGGAAGATGAGGTAAGGGCATGACAGAGGCCATCCGCACCACCTGCGCCTATTGCGGCGTCGGCTGCGGCATCTCGGCCACGCCGACCGGCCCGCGGTCGGTCACGATTCTGGGCGATGAAGCGCACCCGGCCAATGGCGGGCGCCTCTGCTCCAAGGGCACGCATCTGGGCGAGACTGTGGGGCTGCAAGGCCGCCTGCTTGCGCCCATGATCGGCGCCAAGCGGGCAAGCTGGGACAAGGCGCTGGACCTTGTCGCGAAGAAGTTCCGCGAAACCGTCGAACGCCACGGCCCCGACAGTGTGGCTTTCTACGTCTCCGGCCAGTTGATGACCGAAGATTATTATGTCGCCAACAAGCTGATGAAGGGCTTTATCGGCTCCTCCAATATCGACACCAACAGCCGCCTCTGCATGTCGAGCGCCGTCGCCGGGCACAACCGGGCGTTCGGTGAGGATGTGGTGCCCGCCAGCTATGACGATCTGGAGGAAGCGGACCTGATCATATTGGTCGGCTCCAACACCGCCTGGTGCCACCCGATCGTCTATCAGCGCATCCAGGCGGCCCGCGCCGCGCGCGGCACGAAGCTGGTCGTCATCGACCCGCGCCGCACCGAAACCTGCGAGGGCGCGGACCTGCATCTGCCGGTCAAGCCCGGCACCGACGTCGCGCTGATGAACGGCCTGCTGGCATGGTGCGACGCAGAGGGCGTCACCGATCCCGCTTTCCTCGCTGAGCATGTCAATGCGCCCGAAGGCTTCTGGGAGCATATCCGGAGCGGCCACGACCTTTGGACCACCGCGAAAACCTGCGACATCGCCCCCGCGCTGCTGGAACAGTTCTACAAGCTGTTCGCCGCGACCCCGCGCACCGTCACGATGTTCAGCCAGGGCATCAACCAGTCGATCCGCGGCACCGATCAGGTCAACGCGATCATCAACGTCCACCTCGCTTGCCGACGCATCGGCAAGCCGGGCGCGGCGCCCTTCTCGATCACCGGCCAGCCCAATGCCATGGGCGGGCGCGAGGTCGGCGGCCTTGCCTCGACGCTGGCGGCCCACATGGACTTCGCCCCGGACAATGTGGAGCGCGTCGGCCGCTTCTGGGCCGCGCCGGCCATGGCGACCAGGCCGGGCCTCAAAGCCGTCGACCTGTTCCGCGCGATCAACGAAGGCCGGATCAAGGCGCTTTGGGTGATGGCGACCAACCCCGCCGTGTCGCTGCCCGATGCGGGCCGCGTGCGCGAGGCGTTGCAGGCGGTTCCCTTCCTCGTCGTGTCAGACATCATGGCGGACACCGACAGTTCCACCCATGCCCATGTCCGCCTGCCCGCCGCAGGCTGGGGGGAGAAGGACGGCACCGTCACCAATTCGGACCGCACCGTCAGCCGCCAGCGGCCCTTCCTCGCGCTGCCGGGGGAGGCCAGGCCCGACTGGTGGATCGTCAAGGAAGTCGGCCGCCGCATGGGTTGGCGCAACGCCTTTGCCTATGACCGGCCCGCCGACATCTGGCGCGAACATGCGCGCCTCACCGCCTATCAGAATGATGGCGCGCGCGTGCTGAACCTGCGCCGCCAAGCGACCATCAGCAATGATGCCTATGACGCCATGGAACCGTTCCGTTGGGGTGGCGAAAGGCCCTTCTCCGACGGCCGCTTCCCGACGCCGGACGGCAAGGCGCGGCTGGTGCTGACGAAGCAGATGGAGATTCAGGAGCCGCTGAAACAGTGGCCGATGACGCTCAACACCGGGCGCTATCGCGACCAGTGGCACACGATGAGCCGCACGGGCCTGTCCCCGAAACTCGCCCGCCATCGCGAGGAACCGCTGGTGGAAATCCACCCGCAGGATGCCGAGTTACTGGGCATTGTCGACCGCGATCTGGCCCGCGTCCAGACCGCGCAGGGCAACAGCCTCTTCCGCGTCGCGATCAGCGAAGGCCAGCGCCTGGGGGAAATCTTCACCCCCATCCACTGGACCGACCAACAGGCGAGCGGCGGCCGCACCGGCCTGCTCCCGCGTCCGCTGGTCGACCCGCATTCGGGCCAGCCCGGCTTCAAGTCCACCCCGGCCAGCGTCGAGAAGGTGGCGACCGAATGGAAGGGCTTCCTGATCCTGCGCGGCGACGAGCCGGTAAAGCTGCCCTGCCTCTGGTCGACGCGGATCACTGTGCCCGGCGGCGCGCTCTATGAGATTGCGGGCAATGGCGACCCGGCGCGGCTCGATGCCTTCCTACCCAAGGGCGACCGTGTCGAGGCGATGGACGCCTCGCGCGGCACCCGGCGCATCGCGACGATCAGCGAAGGCAGGCTGAACGGCGTGCTGTTCATGACCCGGACCGGCCTGCTGCCCGCGCGCGATTGGCTGATCCGGCAACTGGAGGCCGAAGGGGTGGGCGGTTCCGTCCTCGCGGCGCGCGGCCCCGGTAGCCAGCCCGACAAGGGCGCGACCATCTGCGTCTGCTTCGACATCGGGTTGAACCAGATCGTCGCCGCCATCCGCGAACAGCAACTGGTCGATGTCGCCGCCGTCGGCAAGGCGCTCGGCGCCGGAACCAATTGCGGGTCCTGCCGTCCGGCCATCGCCAATATCCTCGCCCAAAGCACGCAGGAGACGCTCCATGCAGCCGAATGAACTGATCGCCCCCGGTGAAGTCTGGCTGGTCGGCGCAGGGCCGGGCGATCCGGACCTGCTGACCCGCAAGGCCGAAAAGCTGATCGCGGCGGCCGAGATCGTCTTCTACGACGCGCTGGTCGGGCCGGGCGTGCTCGACCTCATCCCGCAAGGCGTGGAACGGGTCAGCGTCGGCAAGCGCTCCGGCCGCCATTCGAAGGCGCAGGAGAGCATCAACGACCTGCTGCTGGCGGCGGCGAAGGCGGGCAAGCGCGTCGTGCGTCTGAAGGGCGGCGACCCCTCGGTCTTCGGCCGCTCGGCGGAGGAAATGGAGCATCTGGCCGCCGACGGCATCCGCTTCCACATCTGCCCCGGCATCACCACCGCCAGCGCGGCGGCGGCGAGCGGCCAAGCCTCGCTCACCCTGCGTGGCGTCGCGCGCGGGCTGACGCTGGTGACGGCGCATTGGAAGGCTGGCGAGCCGTTGAAGCTGGATTGGGCTTCGCTGGCCAGCGCGGGCAGCACGCTCGGCATCTATATGGGCCGCGCCGCCGCCGGAGAAATCAGCCGCTCGCTGATCGCCGCCGGGCGCGATCCCGAAACGCCGGTGATGGTGGCGGTCAATGTCTCGCTGCCTCATGAACGGCTGATCCGCGGCAAGCTCTCCGCGCTGGCCTTCCTGGTGCAAACGATCAGCGACGAACACCCGACCCTGCTGCTGATCGGCGAGGCGGTGGCATCCACCCATGTTCCGGCGGACATCGCGGCGGGCGTCGCCGTCAAGGCTTGAGGATCAACCTCTCCAGATCCTCGGGCCGGTTGATATTGGGCAGCACGAACTCCGGCCGCTCGACGATCCGCGCGCCGATCCGCTCCAGCCAGCCATAAATGGAGCGGTTATTCTCCTCGGCCAGATGCGCGTCCAGTTCTGCCGCCAATGAAACGGGCCAGAACCCCGCTAATTGCTGCCCTTTCAGGACCGCCGCGCCATCCCCGATCAACGCTTCCGCCAACCCTTCGGGATAGACCGGAACGTCGCACCCGGTCGTCAGCACCGCGCCATAGCCCCGCGCCGCCGCATGATGCAGCGCCGCGTTCAGCCCGCCCAGCGGCCCCATATCCGGCGCCGGGCGATCCGCCAGCCCGCCCTCGCGCCCGCAGATCACGACGCTTTCCACATGGGGAGCGATGGACGCCGCCGCATGGTCCAGCAAGGTCCGCCCGGCCAGCATCGCCTGCGCCTTGTCGCTACCGAAGCGGCTGGAGCGCCCTCCGGCCAGCACCGCGCCCAGCAATCGCATCCCGTCCCTCCTCAACCCGCTTGGCAGAAGCCCTGCTTTCCCTTATGGCGCGCGGCGCGGACGGGGCAAAGCCTCGACCGCAAAGAAGATCGCGCCGGTGCCCGAAAGGGCTGAAAACGGGAATGCGGTGCGGACGGGCAACCGTCCAATTCCGCGGCTGTCCCTGCAACTGTAAGCGGTGAGCGCGATGCACTTCGGTCGCAAGACCGGCCACTGGACGCCAAGTCCGGGAAGGCGTGCATCGCCGCATTGACCCGCGAGCCAGGAGACCTGCCGGCGCATGGTCGCTCTTGCCCTGGTCCAGGGGTTGGCCAAGGCACGGTGTTTTCCGTCTGAGCGACGAAGCGGCGCAGGGCCGCATCGGTGCGGGGGCGGACACTGGCGTCGGCTGTCCCCTGTCCCGACCGCGCGAGCGGATGCCCTGAGCCATGAAGTCGCAGCGACGCTCAGGGAAACATCATAATGTTGAAAGCCACCATCTCTCTCGCCGCGCTGCTCGCGGCCACGCCCGCCTTCGCGGCTGACGACGCGGATAATGACGCGATCATCGTCACCGCGCTCGGCATCGAACAGCCCCGCGACGAAGTCGGCCAGGCCGTCACCGTCATCGACGCCGACACCATCCGCACCCGCCAGAGCGTCAGCGTCGTCGATCTGCTCGCCACCACGCCGGGCGTCCGCTTCAACCGCAGCGGCAGCCTGGGCGGCGTGACCGGCGTGTCGCTACGCGGCGCGGAAACGACGCAGACGCTGGTGCTGATCGACGGGGTCAAGGTCAACGACACCAGCGGTATCGGCGACATGTATGATTTCGGCGGTCTGCTGACCGGCAATATCCAGCGGATCGAGATATTGCGCGGCTCCAACTCGATCGTCTACGGCAGCCAGGCGATCGGCGGCGTCGTCAACGTCATGACCGGCACGCCCGCCGCCGGTTTCGCGGGCAACGCCTCGGTCGATTACGGCTATCGCGATACATTGAACGCCAAGGCCGATATTTCGGGCAGCAGCGGCATCGCCTCGGGCGGCGTGGGCGTCGCCTATTTCAACACCGACGGCATTTCCGCCGCCGCCAACGGCACGGAAAAGGACGGATACGAGAATATCGCCGCCAACGCCAAGCTGAAGCTGGCCTTCACCGACACGCTCAGCCTCGACCTGCGCGGCTATTATATCCATACCGATCTGGACACCGACAATGGCGTGATCGACAGCACCGCCGACACCGCGAAATCGGATCAATATGTCGGCTATGCCGGCCTCAACCTCGCCCTGTTCGACGGCAGGCTCACCAATCGCGCGGCCGTCACCTGGTTCCGCATGGATCGCGACTATACGTCCGCGTTCGGGCCTTACGGCTATTCGGGCACCAATCTGCGCTTCGAATATGAAGGCGTCTATCAGCCGGTCGATCAGGCCAGGCTGATCTTCGGCTATGAACATGAGCGGCCGGATTATGACTTCTCCGGCTTCGGTTCGACCGAAAGCCACAAGGCCGATATCGACAGCGTCTATGCGCTCGCGGTCGTGAAGCCCTTTACTGGGCTCGCCGTCACCGGCGGCGTGCGGCATGACGATCACAGCCAGTTCGGCGGCGCGACGACCTTCGGCGCCAATGCGAACTACACGCCCAACAACGGCGCGACCAATTTCCGCGCCAGCTATGGCGAAGGGTTCAAGGCGCCCTCGCTCTACCAGCTTTACGGCACCGATGTCGGCAATGCCGGCCTGCGCCCGGAACGGTCGAAAAGCTATGATATCGGCTTCGACCAGCGGCTGGGCGGCGACCGGGCGATCCTTTCCGTCACGGCTTTCCGCCGCGTCACGAAGGACCAGATCAATTACGACTATTCGATCGGCCTCTATGGCGGGTACAACAATATCGACCGCACCCGCGCCAAGGGGGTGGAGGCGATGCTGACCCTGAAGCCGGTCGACGCGCTGACCGTCACGGCCGCCTACAGCTATGTCGATGCGCGCGACCGCGACACCGGCGCCCGGCTGCCGCGCCGCGCGGCCAATGCGGTCAGCGTCTCGGCGGATTATGTCTGGCCCTTCGGCCTCACGACCGGCGCGACCGTGACGATGGTGGGCGACAGCTTCAACGACGCGACCAACCTGGTCCGGCTGGACGGCTATGCCCTGGCCAATGTCCGGGCGTCCTTCCCGATCCTGGAGAATCTGGAAATCTACGGCCGCATCGACAATCTCACCGATGCGAAATATGCCACGGTCTATGGCTATGGCACTTATGGCCGCTCGGCCTATGGCGGCGTGCGTGTCCGCTTCTGACGGACACCTAACGGCGTGGCGCAGCGTTCACCTGCGCCACGCCTTTGTGCGCGGAGCCGTCGATCTGTGCCACGCCTTTATGCGTGACGCCGTCGATCTGCGCCACGATGGAGCGGACGGCCTCGACATAGGCGGGGCCGCCGCACACCGTCCACGCCTGCGGCACGCGGATGCGCGGGATCGCGCGCAGGATCGGATGGTGCAGCATTTCCGTCCCCTGATCGACGACCTGTTCGCTGCCGCTCTCGACGATCAGCCAGTCCGGCTGGGCCGCGATCATCTCTTCCAGCGAGACTTGCGAGAGCGCCGGTTTCCCCAACTTCCCCGCCAGATTCACCAGCCCCGCGCGCTTCATCATGTCGTCGACCAGCGTGCCCGTCCCGGTCATATAGCCGCGCCGCTGATAATAGGCCGCCACCCCGCCGCGCTTCGCCCGGGGCAGCGCTGCCAACTCGCGATTCATCTTCGCGATCATCGCCTCGCCCCGTTCGGGATGGCCGACCGCCGCCGCGACCTGCCGGATCTGCGCCAGGATCATGGCATAGCTGTCCGCGCTTGCCAGTCCCAAAGTTCGCCATTGTCCCGGAGGTGCGCCTACCACGCCCTCTCCGGAGGGAAAGCCGACCAGCAGATCGGGCCGGATCGCCAGCACTTCCTCGGCCGGGCGTTTCAGGGTCCGGAAGCCCCGCGCCTTGCCGACCGCCGCCGACACTTCCGGATCATGGCCATAGGGGCTGAGCGCCGCGATCTGCCCCGGATCGGCCAGCGCCAGCACATATTGATCGGCGCAGACGTTGAGCGACACGATCCGCTTGGGCGGCGTGGGTGCGGCGCCGGTCAGCGTAAGCGCGCAGAGCACCGTGGTGATTATTCTACGCCGCATGTCTTCTCTGATATTCGCTCCGATAGACCACCGTGCTCCTGCGAAGGCAGGAGCCCAGTTCAAACGGCGGGCCTGGACTCCTGCCTTCGCAGGAGCACGGAGCGCCGGAGGAGACGCTGTAGCAAGCATCGGGAGGCGCGCAAGCCATGAGCGCCCGCCGCCACCCGCTGCTGATCCCCGCGCTGATCGCGCTCGCCCTGATCGCCGCCCTCGGCTCCCTCACCCTCGGCGCCGTGCCGCTCTCTCCCCCGCGCATCCTCGCGGTCCTGACCGGCGGCGGCGATGCGATCGCCCGTGCCATCCTCCTCGACCTGCGCCTGCCGCGCATGCTGCTTGGCCTCATCGTCGGCGCCATGCTCGGCCTGTCGGGCGCTGCGCTTCAGGGCTATCTGCGCAACCCGCTGGCCGAACCTTCGGTACTGGGCGCATCCAATGCCGCGGCCCTCGGCGCCGTCTGCGCGCTCTATTTCGGATTGGCGCAGCTTCACCCGCTGGCGCTCCCCGCGCTCGCCATCGCGACCAGCCTGATCGGTATCGGCGCGCTGTTCCTGCTCGCCGGTCCCGCCGAAAGCCCGCTCACCCTGATCCTCGCGGGGATCGCCATCGCCACGCTGGCGGGGGCGGGGATCAGCCTGTCGCTCAACCTCTCGCCCAATCCCTTCGCGGCGATGGAGATCATGAGCTGGCTGATGGGGAGCCTCGAAAACCGCAGCTACGGCCATGTCTGGATCGCGCTCCCCTGCGTGGCGGTCGGCGCGGCGCTGCTGATCGCGGACGGGCGCACATTGGATGCGCTCACCCTGGGCGAGGATGGCGCGCAGGCGCTCGGCATCGATCTGCGGCGCGCGCGCCTGCGCCTGATGCTGGGCGTCGCGGTCGGGGTGGGCGGCGCGGTCGCGGTATCGGGCGCGATCGGCTTCGTCGGCCTGATCGTGCCGCATCTGGTGCGCCCGCTGACCGATCGTTCGCCCTCCGCGATCCTGCTGCCCTCGATGCTGGGCGGCGCGGCGCTGCTGACGCTGGCCGATATCGGCGTGCGGCTGATCCCCACCAGCAGCGAACTCAAGCTCGGCGTGCTGACCGCGCTGCTCGGCGTGCCCGTCTTCCTGATCCACCTGATGCGGGAGCGGCGGCTATGGTGACGATCCACGCGCAGGGCCTGTCCGTCCGCCTCGGCCGTCATCCGGCGGTGAACGGCATCGACCTTGATCTGGAACCGGGACGGCTTGTCGGCATCGTCGGTCCCAATGGCGCGGGCAAATCGACCCTGATCCGCGCCCTGCTAGGGCTGGTGAAGCGGGAGAACGGCTCCGTCCTGATCGACGGCATCGACAGCGCGCGTCTGACCCGGCGGGATGTTGCAAGGCGCATCGCCTATCTGCCGCAGGGCCAGACCCTGCACTGGCCGCTGGCGGTCGAACGGCTCGTGGCCCTCGGCCGGATGCCGCATCTCGGCCCCCTGTCGCGCCTGTCCGCGGAGGACGAGGCACAGATCGACGCGGCGCTGGCCCGCGCCGATGTGCTGCATCTGAAGGGCAGGGTGGCGACCGAACTCTCCGGCGGCGAGCGCGCCCGCGTGCTGCTCGCCCGCGCTCTGGCGGTCGGCGCTCCCGCCCTGATCGCCGATGAGCCGCTGGCCGCGCTCGATCCGGGGCATCAGATCGACGTGATGGACCTGCTCAAGGCCGAAGCGCAGGCCGGATCGCTGGTCGTCACCGTGCTGCACGATCTCGGCATGGCGGCGCGCTATTGCGACCGGCTGCTGCTGATGGATCGCGGGTCATTGGTGGCCGACGGCGCGCCGCTGGAGGTGCTGACGGAGGAAAATCTCGCCCGCGTCTACGGCATTTCCGCCCGCATCGAAACCGCGGGCGACCGGCCCCTGATCCTGCCCATGGGGCGGATCAGGGGCTGATCGTCATTCGGCAAAGGCCCGCGGCGCGGGCGCGACCACGGTAAAGGTCCCCGCGCCGATCTCCGACACTTCCAGCGCGCGCTCGGCAATCCCGTCGCGCCCGAAGCGGAACGCCCCGTCGATTCCGGCAAAGCCGCCCGCATCGCGCAGGCGCGCCGCCGGGAAGGTGGTGCCCGGCTTCCAGTCGCGCGCGATCCGCACGGTCAGCAGCACCGCGTCATAGCCCAGTGCCGAAAGCCGGAACGGCGCATTGCCGTAGCGCGCCCGATATTTGGTCGCGAGCTGGCTGTAGAGCCCGTCCGACACGCTGGCGAACCAGGCGCCGCGCAGCACCGGGCTGGATGCCAGGCCACTGTCGGTATTCCACAATTCCGTGCCCAGCAGCCGCGCCGTCGCGCCGCCATTCTTCCGCACGATGGGCGCGACCTGCATCGCCACCTTGCCGCTGTCCGCGATCAGCAGCGCGTCATAGCTGGACGAAGCCTGCAATTTCCGGACCGCCGCGGTGATCGAGGCCGGGTTGCGGTCGAATGTCTGCATCGACACCACGGTCCCGCCCACGCCCTCCACCGCGCGCAGCAGCGCCGTGCCCGACCGCTCGCCATAGACGCCCTTGGGCACCAGTGCGGCGAAATGCGACAGGCCCTTGCCCTTGGCGAATTCCACCACCCGCTCGATCGACTGGTTGGGGTTATAGCCCATGATGTAGACGCCGTTCCCGGCGACGCTGGTGTCGTTGGAGAAGCTGATCACCGGCACATTGGCCCGCGCCGCGATCGGTCCCGCGATCCGCGCATCCTCCGCCAGCAACGGCCCCAGGATCAGCTTGTTGCCGTCGGCCAGCGCCTTGTTCACCGCCGCCGCCGCGCCGATGCCGGTGTCATAGGTGGTGATGCGCACCTTGTCGGCCTTGGTGTCCAGCAGGGCGAGCGTGGTCGCATTGGCGATCGACTGGCCGACGCCCGCATTGGGGCCGCTCATCGGCACCAGCAGCGCGACGCGATGGCGCAGCGTGTCGGTGGGCAGGCCCTGCGTCACTTCGGGGCCGGTCTCCACGGGGCCGGCGGGCTGGCCCGGTCCCGGCCCCTTGGGCACGATCGACTGACAGGCGGCGACCAGCAGTGCGGTGGCGGCGAACAAAATCCGCCCGGCGCGTTGCATCGAAGCGAACAAGTCCGCTTGCCGGGGGGCATCCGTCTCTGTCATCTGGCGTCCTTATGGAAACTGATATTATGCGTCTTGAGGCTGGGCTTTACATCGTTGCGGGGCCGATCGGCAACCTTGGAGACCTAACCCCTCGCGCGGCCGAAGTCCTGCGGCTGGCCGATGTGGTCGCCGTGGAAGATACACGGGTCAGCGCACGGCTGCTGCGCCATGCCGGGTCCGACCGGCCGATGGTCCCCTATCACGACCATAGCGCCGAAGCGGTGCGCCTGCGCCTGATCGAACGGATGGCGAGCGAATCGGTCGCGCTGCTTTCCGACGCCGGAACCCCGCTGATCTCCGATCCGGGCTACAAGCTGGTGCGCGACGCCCGCGCCGCCGGACGCCGGATCACGACGCTGCCCGGCCCCAGCGCCGCGATCGCCGCGCTGACGCTCTCGGGCCTCCCCACCGACCGCTTCCTGTTCATGGGCTTCCTGCCCTCCAAGCAGAAGGCGCGCGGCGACGCCCTTGCCGAAGTCGCCGCCCTGCGCGCCACGCTGGTCTTCTACGAAAGCGGCCCGCGCCTGTCGGAAAGCCTCGCCGCCATGGCGGAGCATCTGGGCGACCGCGAAGCCGCCGTCTCGCGCGAGATCAGCAAGGCGTTCGAGGAAACCGCCACCGGCACGCTCACCGAACTTTCCGCCCGTTATGCCGACGCGCCGCCCAGGGGGGAGATCGTCGTCACCGTCGGCCCGCCCGGCGAAGCACCCCCCGCCAGCGCCGAGGATGCCGACGCGGCCTTGCTCGAAGCGATGCAACGCCTCCCCGTCTCCAAGGCGGCGGGGGAGGTGGCGAAGAAACTCGGCCTCGACCGCCGCGCCCTTTACGACCGCGCGCTGGAACTCAAGGGGTGAAGAAACAGACCGCCGAAAGGCGTGGGCGCCAGGCCGAGCGCATCGCCGGCTGGTGGCTGCGCCTCAAGGGCTGGCAGATCGTCGGCCGCCGGATGCGCACGCCGGCAGGGGAAGTCGATCTCGTCGCCCGGCGCGGCAATATGCTGGCCTTCGTCGAGGTCAAGGCCCGCGCCACCAGCGCCGGTCTCGATCTCGCCATCGACGAACGCCGCCTCTCCCGCGTCGCGGCGGCGGCGGAAATCCTCTTCCACCAGCTCGCAAAACCGGGCGACGACATGCGAATCGACGTGATGCTCCTTGCGCCGGGGCGCCCGCCGCGCCATCTGGCCAATGTCTGGCACGGGGGGTAAGGCTGCCTTCCGGTTTTTTGGCCGCCAACGGAAGGAACTGAAGACGCCCATGACCCAGCTCAACCCGCTCACCGTCGCCGTGCAGATGGACCCGATGGAGGGGATCAGGATCGGCGGCGATTCGACCTTCCATATCATGTTGGCGGGGCAGGCGCGGGGGCATCGCCTCTATCATTATCTCGCCACCGACCTCACCTACCGCGACGGCCGCGTGCTGGCGAAGGCGCGGCCGGTGAAGGTGCAGAAGGTGGAGGGCGACCATTATGCCTTCGGCGCGCCGGAAATGCTGGACCTTGGCCGCGACGTCGACGTGGTGCTGATGCGGCAGGACCCGCCCTTTGACCTCAGCTACATCACCGCCACCCATTTGCTGGAGCGCGTGCAGGAAGAGACGCTGGTGGTGAACGACCCGGCATCCGTCCGCAACGCGCCGGAAAAGCTGTTCGTGCTCGACTATGCGCGCTTCATGCCGCCGACCATGATCACCCGCGACCTGGAGGAGGTGAAATCCTTCCTCGCCCAGCATGGCGAAGTCGTGGTGAAGCCGCTCTACGGCAATGCGGGCAACGCCGTCTTCCATGTCGGGCGGTCCGGCGCGAATCTGTCGGCGCTGGTGGAACTGTTCAACGCCTCCTGGGTCGAGCCCTTCATGGTCCAGGCCTTCATTCCCGGGGTCGCGGAGGGCGACAAGCGCATCGTCCTGGTCGACGGCGAAGTCGCGGGCGCGGTCAACCGCATCCCCGGCGCGGGCGAGATCCGATCCAACCTCGCCGTCGGCGGTTCGGCGGCGAAGACCGTCCTCACTGAACGCGAACTGGAAATCTGCGAAGCCCTTGGCCCGGAACTCAAGCGCCGCGGCCTGCTGTTCGTCGGCATCGACGTGATCGGCGGCGAGTGGCTGACGGAGATCAACGTGACGTCGCCGACCGGGATCGTGTCCATCGACGCCTTCAACGGCACCGACACCGGCGGCATGATCTGGGACGCGATCGACGCCCGGCTGGCGGCGCGGGCGGCCGCCTGAACCGCCACGCCGCATCATGACCGACTGGGTCCTCCGCCTGATCGACGCGGGCGGCTATTGGGGCATTTTCGCCCTGATGGTGATCGAAAACGTCTTCCCGCCAATCCCCTCCGAACTCATCATGGGGATTGGCGGCATCCGCGTCGGGCAGGGGCGGATGGACATGGGGCTGCTGCTCTTCGCGGGCACCGTGGGCACGACCATCGGCAATTATTTCTGGTATCTGATCGGCCATTATCTGGGCTTCGGCCGGTTGAAGCCGCTGGTCGACCGCTATGGCCGCTGGGCCACGCTGGAATGGAAGGATGTCGAGGCGCTCGACCATATCTTCGGCAAATATGGCCAGATCGTCGTGTTCGTGTTCCGCTTCATGCCCGCCTTCCGCACGATGATCTCGCTGCCCGCCGGGCTGTTCCGCATGGGGCATCTCCGCTTCCTGCTCTGGACGACCGGGGGCGCCCTCATCTGGAATATCATCCTCGCCTATGCGGGCTTCGTCCTTGGCCAGAATTTCCGCGACATCGACAAATATGTCGGCCCGGCGGCAACGGCCTGCGTGATCGGCGCGCTGCTCTTCTACCTCTGGCGCCTCGCGACGTGGAAACCCCGCGGCTAAGCCCGGGGATGCGCATTCCGGTAGACGTCCAGCAGATGCGCCGCATCCACCTGCGTATAGATCTGGGTAGAGGACAGGCTGGCATGGCCCAGCAATTCCTGCAACGACCGCAAATCCGCCCCGCGCCCCAGCAGATGCGTGGCGAAGCTGTGCCGCAACGCATGCGGCGTCGTCCGGTCCGACAGCCCCAGCCGCCCCCGCGCCCCCTGCACCGCCCGGCGGATCAGCGCGGGCGACAGCGGCCCGCCCCGTGTCCCCCGGAACAGCGGCGCGTCTTTCTCCGTCCCGAAGGGGCATAGCGCCACATAGGCCTCGATCGCCTCCCGCACCCTGGGCAGCAGCGGCACGATGCGCGTCTTGCCCCGCTTGCCCGTCACCCGCAGCGTCTCGCCGAGCGGCAGCACCGCCCCGGTCAGCCCCATCGCCTCCCCGATGCGCAGTCCCGCGCCGTAAAGCAGCAGCAGCACCGCCCAGTCCCGCGCCCCGATCCACGGCTCGCGCGCGGTTTCGGCAATATCCTCCGCCAGCGCCACCGCCTCATCGGGCGATACCGGGCGCGGCAGCCCGCGCTTCACCCTTGGTCCTTTCATCAACGGCACCCGCGCATCCTCGCCGCCCACGAACTTCAGGAATCCGCGCACCGCCGACAATTCCCGCGCCGCCGACACATTGCCGATCCCGTCCATCCGCCGGGCGGTGAGGAAGGCCCGCAAATCCGCCTGTTCGACTCCTGCCAGCATCGCCGCCGTCACGGCCTCGCCGCGATGCTCCTCCAGGAAGGCGACCAGCCGCTCGGCGGTCGCCATATAGGCCCGCACCGTATGCACCGACCGCCGCCGGTCGAGCGCCAGATGCCGCCGCCACTGTTCGCAAAGATCGCCTGAAGCCGTCATGGGTGCACTGTAGGGCAGGGGATCGCCCTTGAAAACCGCCCGAAAATGGGCACATGGGGATGGACATGGCAACTCCCTTCGACCTGGCCGATCTTCCCACGGGCACGCTGATGCGGCTGTCCCCGCTGGTGGCGCGCGTGCTGGCGCCCAATCCCTCGCCCTTCACCTATACCGGCACGCAGACCTATGTCGTGGGCGTGGAAGAGGTTGCCGTCATCGATCCCGGCCCGGACGATCCGGCGCATCTCGCCGCGCTGCTCGACGCGATCGACGGCCGCCCGGTCACGGCGATCCTGTGCACCCACACCCATCGCGACCACAGCCCCGCCGCCGCACCGCTCAGCGCCCGGACCGGCGCCCCCGTCATCGGCTGCGCGCCGCTGACGCTGGACGATGACGGCCCCCGCGCCGACGCCGCCTTCGACGCCGCCTATCGCCCCGACCGGGTGCTGGCCGACGGCGAACGGCTCGGCGGCCAGGGCTGGACGCTCGCCGCCGTCGCCACGCCCGGCCACACCTCCAACCATCTCTGCTTCGCGCTGCTGGAGGAAGATGCGCTCTTCACCGGCGATCATGTGATGGGCTGGTCGACCAGTATCGTCTCGCCGCCGGATGGCGACATGACCGACTATATGGCCTCGATGCAGCGGCTGCTCGACCGCGATGACCTGATCTACTATCCCGCCCATGGCGACCCGGTGGAAAGCCCCCGGCGCCTGGTGCGCGGCATGATGGGCCACCGCAAGCAGCGTGAGGGCCAGATAGTGCGCTTCCTCGAACGCAACGGCGCCTCGGAAATCCCCGATATGGTCGTTGAAATGTACAAGGGCGTCGACCCGCGCCTGCACAGCGCCGCGGGGCGCTCGGTCCTCGCGCATCTCATCGACCTCGACGGACGCGGCATCGCCGCCGCGACGGGGGATGGGCGATGGCAGTTGCGTTGAAACGCCATGCGGGGGCCATCGCCGCCGCGCTGCTGCTCCTGATCGTCGGCGCGGCCATGCTGGTCGGCTGGCACCGCTATCAGCGCGACTATGCGGTAAGCGTGGAGGATGACGGCACCGCCGTCACGAAGCTCATTGCGGAGCGTTTCGCGGGCGCCGCCAGCCTCAAGGTGTCCGAACTCTCCGGCACGATCCAGAGCACGGCGCAGGATGTGCGCGGCTTCGGCTGGCTCAAGTCCGATCAGGTCGTCAAAATGCCCTTCTCGGTGGATTATTTCATCGATGTGAGCGGCATCGACGCCAGCGACCTGGAATGGAACGACAAGACCCGCACGCTCATCGTCAACGCGCCCGATGTGAAGCCGGGCCGCCCCAATATCGACGAAAGCCGCCGCACGCTGGTCCAGACCAACGGTCTCATCGTCACCCGCAAGGCGGGCGAGGAACTCAGCCGCCGCACCTCGGCCCATGCGCAGGGCCGCGCCGAAAAGGAGGCCCGCTCGCCCGAACGCATGGCGCAGGCCCGCGATTATGGCCGCGCCGCGCTCGGCAGGCTGCTCGGCGCGCCGCTTGGGGCGCTCGGCTATGGCGACGCGCGGGTGATCGTCACCTTCCCGCCGGAACGCACCGACAGGAATCGCGAACGATGGGACGTGACTACACCCATCAACGAGGTACTGGCCAACAAGCGACAGTCCCGCTAGGGGCTGCCCCGGCATGGCGTCCATACGGGCCTGCGAAGCGCGATTTTCTCCGTTCCGGTGCTCACGTACTGAAGTACGCTGCGCTCCGGTACTCGAAAATCACACTTCTCGGCACCATCTGAACGCCATGCCTGGGCAGTCCCCGAGGGGGCGCGGAGGCCTGAGAGGAGTGAGGCACATGACTGCGATGACCACCATCCCGCAGGGGATCGACCTGCGCGCGGAGATCGACCGGCTGCGCAAGGAACGCAACGCCGTCATCCTCGGCCATTATTATCAGAAGCCCGAAATCCAGGACCTGTCCGATTTCGTCGGCGACTCCCTCGAACTCTCGCGCAAGGCGGCGGAGACGGACGCGGACGTGATCGCCTTCTGCGGCGTGCGCTTCATGGCCGAAACCGCGAAAATCCTCAGCCCCGAAAAGATCGTCGTCCTGCCCGACATGGATGCCGGTTGCAGCCTGGAGGACAGTTGCCCGCCCGCCCAGTTCAAGGCCTTCCGTGAAGCCCATCCCGACCATATCGCCTTGAGCTACATCAACTGCTCGGCGGAGGTGAAGGCGCTCAGCGACATCATCGTCACCTCCTCCTCGGCGGAAAAGATCCTGGCGCAGATCCCGAAGGAGCAGAAGATCATCTTCGGCCCGGACAAGCATCTGGGCGGCTATCTCAAGCGCAAGCTCGGCCGCGACATGCTGCTCTGGCCGGGCGTGTGCATCGTGCATGAGGCGTTCAGCGAAACCGAATTGCTCAAATTGAAGGCCCAGCACCCGGACGCGCCGATCGCCGCGCATCCGGAATGTCCGCCCTATATCGTCGACCATGCTGATTATGTCGGCTCGACCAGCGGCATATTGGAATTTTCGAAGACGATGCCCGGCGACACGCTGATCGTCGCCACCGAACCGCACATCATCCACCAGATGCAAAAGGCGGTGCCGGAAAAGACCTTCATCGGCGCGCCCGGCGCGGACGGCAATTGCAACTGCAATATCTGCCCGTACATGGCGCTCAACACGATGGAAAAGCTCTATCTGGCGCTGCGCGACCTCCAGCCCCGCATCGAGATGGACGAACAACTCCGCCTCGGTGCGAAGAAGAGCCTCGACCGGATGCTCGAAATGGCGAGCGGCACGGTGGGGCAGGGCGATCTGGGCAACCGCTGACCTGTCTTTCCCCTCTCCCTTCCGGGGAGAGGGCCCTAACCCCCGCCAACCTCCGCCACCAGTTCCGCCACGACCCCTTCCAACTGGTCCAGCCCCGAATTCGTCCCTTCCTCGAAGCCGACGCCCAGATATTCGTCCCGCATCGCCTTGCTCTCGAACAGGGTGTGGTGCGTCAGCAACGTTCGCCCCTCCGCATCCTCGGCAAAGCTGATCGTCGTCACCATCACCGGCGAACCGGGCGCCTCGAAACCATTGTCGTACCGAATCCGCACATGGGGCACGATCTCCAGATAGGTGCCGCCAAAGGGCGGTCCCAATTCCCCCTCGCTGCTGATCATCTGGAACCGGAACTGCCCGCCGACCCGGAAATCCATCTCGCATTTCGTCAGCGGCCAGCCGACCGGCCCGAACCAGCGCTTCACATGCACCGGATCGGCATGGGCGGCAAAGACCAGAGGCGCGGGTGCATCGATCAGCCGGGTGATGACAATCTCGCGCACCGATTCGGGTTCGTCGCTCATGCTTCCTCTCCCTTCAGATAGGCTTCCAACCGGTCGTAGCTGGCGTTCCAGAAGGCTTCATAATCGCCCAGCCATTGCGCCGCGGCCTTGAGCGGCGCGGGTTCCAGCCGCACCGGCCGGGTCTGCGCGGCGCGACCCCGCGACACGAGGCCGGCATCCTCCAATATCTTCAGATGCTTCGACACGGTCGGCTGGCGAAGGCCGGACGGCGCGACCAGTGCGTTCACCGTCGCTTCGCCCCTGGCCAGGCGGTGGAGGATCGCCCGGCGCGTGGGATCGGCGAGGGCGCTGAAAATCCGGTCGAGCTCGGCAGGCTGCAAAACATCGCTCTCCATCTATATAGCTAAAAGGCTATATAATTTTAATCAGGGACTGTCAACCGTCCGGCGACTGTGCCACATCGCTCGCTATGACCGCTGATTCTTCCCCTTTTTCGCTCCCCGGCTTCGACCTTGGCGCTTTCATCGCCTCGACCCTGGCGGAGGATCTCGGCCCGGAAGGCCGCGACGTCACCAGCGAAGCGGTGATCCCCGCCGACGCGATCTTCGACGGGGTGATGGACAGCCGCGACGCCGTGACGCTGGCGGGCCTGCCGATCGCCGCCGCCTTCTTCCGCGCGCTCGACCCGGATGTGGAGATCGAGCTGCTGAAACAGGATGGCGACCGCGTGGCGGCGGGCACCGACATCATGCGCATCCGGGGCAAGGCCCGCGCCATGCTGACCGCCGAACGCTCCGCGCTCAACACCGTCCAGCATCTGACCGGCATCGCGACGATGACCCGCGCCTATGTCGATGCGATCCTGGGCACGGGGGCGACGCTGCTCGACACGCGCAAGACCATTCCGGGCCTGCGCGTGCTGGAAAAATACGCCACCCGCATGGGCGGCGCGACCAATCACCGCATGGGGCTTTGGGACGCGGCGATGATCAAGGACAATCATGTCGCCGTCGCCGGATCGGTGGAGGAGGCCGTCCGCCGCGCCGCCACCGCCGGCATCGCCAGCATCATCGTGGAGGTGGATCGCGTCGACCAGATCGAACCCGCGCTCGCCGCCGGGGCCACCCATCTGCTGCTCGATAACATGGACGCGCCCACCCTGCGCGGCGCGGTCACGCTGGTCGGCGGCCGCGTGCCGACGGAGGCTTCGGGCGGCGTCACGCTCGAAACCATCCGCGCCAGGGCGGAAACCGGCGTCACCTATATCAGCGTCGGCCGCCTGACCCAGTCGGCCCCCGCCGCCGATATCGGACTGGACTTCGCTTATGCTTAGATATCTGCTTCTCGTTCTCCTGCTTCTGGCGCCTGTTCGTGCCATGGCGCAGGCGGCGCAATGCGATATTCCTCCGCAGATGCCCCGTCCCCGTCCGGATTTGCCGAACAGCGATCAGCCCCGTCGCCTGCTCCCGATCGGCGGCTACACGCTGGCGCTCACCTGGTCGCCGCAATATTGCGCCACGGCCAAGGGCAGCGACGATGCCTTCCAGTGCAAGCGCCACAACGGCCGCTTCGGCTTCACCCTCCACGGCCTCTGGCCCGATGGCGTGGGTAAGGATTGGCCGCAATATTGCCGCGCGACCGACCTGCTGCCGCGGCCGGTGATCCGCCAGAATCTCTGCTCGACGCCCTCGATCCAACTCCTCCAGCATGAATGGGCCAAGCACGGCACGTGCATGACGACGAAGCCGGAGCTTTATTTCAACCTTTCGCGCACCCTCTACCGCTTGATCCGCTACCCCGACATGGCCGCGCTGACGCGCCACAGGAACCTCACCGTCAGCCAGTTCGCACAGGCCTTCGCCGCCGCCAATAAGGGGATGCGCGCCGAGATGATGCGCGTCACCACGACGCGCGACAACCGGCTTGATGAAATCTGGCTCTGCATGGACAAAGCACTGGAATTCGCCCGCTGCCCCGCACATCAGGGCGGTGCGAGCGAAAAGGCCTCGCTGCGCATCACCCCCGGCCCGAACATCCCCAATCCTAAACGCGTCGTGCCCGCCAGCCGGGCCGGCCTGATCCTTGACCTCGATCCCGACGCGGAAATCCCGAAGGACTAACCCTCGACAATCACCGTCGAGGGATGGTGCCGGTCCAGATGCCTGCGGATGATTTGCAGGTTCTTCGTGTTGGACTTGAACAGAAAGTCGAAAATATCCCCGGCAAAGGGAATCGCGCCGACCAGCGTGTCGAAGCCGACATTGGCCGCCATGCGGGTCAGCTGCCATTTCGACATGCCCAGGTTCCGCGCCTCCCACACGATCCACGCGCCCATCGCCGCCGTGGCGAAATCGCCCACCACCGGGATCAGCCCGACCAGGCTGTCCAGCCCGACCCGCCGGTTGGTGCCGGGGATGACGAACAGCCCCTCCAGCAACGCCTCCATCGCCTCGATCCGCCTGCGCACCGAAGCGGGATCGCGGCCGAAACCCGGCATGTCGCGCACGATCCGGTCGAACTGTTCCTGGGAAATCGCCATCATCCTGTCCTCCAGACACCGGCTTTTGATGCCGCATCGCGTTTTTCGCAAAACCGGTTCCCACTTTTGCGCGCGATGCTCTAGTTGGTGCTCCGGAACAGATGGTTCAATGGGTGCCGCGCCCGGGGCGAGGCCGTGAACCCGGTCAGCCGCCGCGCCACCAGTGACCAGCGCACCGGCGCGCCCAGCGCGATATAGCCGTTATGCGCCTGCATCAGCGCCTCGGCCTGCGCCACCCGTGCCATGCGCTCGTCCAGGCTGCCGGCCGTGCTCGCCGCCTGCAACGTCGCCTCCGCCTGCGCGGAACAATGCACCTTCCGCGCGCAGCCGATCCGCCCCAGATACCAGAGCACGCTGTCATAGGCAGCAACCTCGTCGACCAGCCGCAGGTCGGCCTCCGCCTCCATCTCCACCCGCTCGACAGTGAGGCCGATCATGCTGAGGTCATGCCGCACCAGCCCGAACAGCATCGTCGCGCCCGGCCCCTTGGGCAGCGCCACGCGCAGCGTCGGCGGATCGCCATGCTCGCTGCGCCACCGCTTCATCACCGCCTGTCCCTGCGCCCATCGGTCGGCCATCGCCATGCCGGACCAATCGGGCACGGCGGGCGGTTCCGGCAGGTCGATCTGCCCCGGCACGATCTGTTCGGTCGTGGCCCATCCGCCGACCGGGAACATCACCGGCAACTGGCTGCGGTCGATGGCCATGGCGATCGCCCGCCGCACGCCGTCATCGTCCAGCAGCGTGCCGTTTCCCGTCACCGCCAGCCCCAGCAGCCCCTGCACCGGATCGATCCGCACATCGTCGCGATCCACCCCGGCGGGCACCAGCAGCGGCAGGTCGGCAAAGCGCCCGCCCAGCACCAGCGCCGCCTCGCCCTGCTGGAACCGCACGATCGCCAGCGCCGCCCGCTCCGCCCTCAGGATACGCGTCTGCCAGGCGGGCACCGGCAGTTCGTCGCCCGACTCGTTGGTCGCCCGCTCGACCGGCACCAGCTTCAGCGCCTTGCCCAGCGCCTTGTCCAGCGCCACGCGCCGATAGGGTCCGGTCCCGCCGTCGCGCGACAGCACCGCCATTTGCGGCTGCGCCAGCATCTGGAGCAGATAGGGGCGTGGCGTGGCCAGCCGGATCTCGATCACCTCGCCGGTCATCGCCACCACATCCTGCACCGCGTCCAGCGGTCCGTACGGGTCCAGCCGCCGCAGCATGTCGATGCGGGACATCAGGATGCGCCCGACATCCTTCGCCGTCACCCGCGCCCCGTCGGGCCAGAAGGCACGGCGCAGGCGGAAGATATAGCTGCGCCCGTCATCCTGCACGATCCAGCGTTGGGCGAGCGCGGGCAATATCTCCCCCCCGGCATCGAACGCGACCAGCCCCTGCGCCGTCGCCTCCAGATACAGTTTCGATCCCGGATCGGGAAGATAGTCGAGCGGCGTGGCGAAATCGGCGGGCGTGCCGATGACGCTCACCGCCACCGGCCCGCTGCCCTCGTCGGAACAGCCGCTCAGCGTCCCCAGCAGGGAAAGCGCCCCCAGCAGGGCAAGGCAGGCGAGAAAGGGACGGGGCGGGGCCAGGGACATGCCGGTAAAGGCTTAGCCCGGGAGAGTGCCGCCGCCAACCGCTCATGTCCCGCCGCCATCCTGTCCCAATGCGGAACAAGTTTTCGTTAACCATGACTTGGCCTTGGCTGAACCGCGCGCTGCGCCTATAACTTTGGATATGCGCGCCTTTTCCACCATCCTGCTGCTGTCCGCCGCCGTGACGGCCACCGCTCTGGCGCAGGGCGTCGCCTCGCCCTTCACCGTGGCGGAAAGCGGGCGGGCCTATGCGACGCTCAACGATGCGATCCGGGCCATCGGCAACGGCAAGGGCACGGTCATCGTCGCACCGGGCAGCTATGCCCAATGCGCGGTGCAACAGGGTGGCGACATCACCATCCGGGCGAAGCAGCCCGGCAGCGTGATCCTCGACGGCGTTGCCTGCGAACAGAAGGCGGCGCTGGTGCTGCGCGGCCGATCGAGCACGATCGATGGCCTCATCTTCCAGAATCTGCGCGTGCCCGACGGCAATGGCGCGGGCATCCGCCTGGAAAGCGGCGACCTCACCGTCAGCAACAGCCTGTTCCGCAACAGCGAGGAAGGCATTTTGACCGGCGACGCCCCCGGCAACAGCATCAGCATCGACAAGTCCACCTTCCGCCATCTCGGCCGCTGCGACCGCGATCTCGCCTGCGCCCACGGCATCTATGTGGGCCGCTATGGCAGCCTCAGCGTCACCCGCTCGCGCTTCGACCAGGGCGATGGCGGCCATTATCTGAAAACCCGCACGCCCCGCGTCACGATCGCCGGCAACAGCTTCGACGACAGCGCCGGACGGCTCACCAACTATATGATCGACCTGTCCAATGGCGCCAGCGGCACGATCAGCGGCAATGAAATGGTGCAGGGCCGGGACAAGGACAATTACAGCGCCTTCATCACCGTGGCGCCCGAGGGCCGCGAACAGGACAGCGCGGGCCTCACCATCACGGGCAACAGCGCCTCCTTCGTGCCGGGCCTGCAACGCAGCAGCAGCTTCGTCGCCAATTTCACCGACGACGCGGTAAGGATCGGCCCGAACCGGCTGGCCAGCGGGATCAAGATCACCGACCGCCGCTGAAGGACCCTCGCCCGCAATCAAACCCTCAATCAACCGTCAGCCCTGACCTGATCCGGGGTCCCGCTTCTTCACGGACCGACCGTGGAAAAGAAAGCGGGATGCCGGACCAAGCCCGCCATGACGAATGGCTTTTGGCTTAAAACGACCAGAAATTGCCATTGTGGGCCGGCCTGTGCTTTCTTCATAGCGGACATGCCTTCACTTCCATAGGATAGTGTGATGCGGATTGTCCCTATTCCCTTTATCCTATTGGCGCTCACCGCGTGTGATGGAGGTGAAGCGACCATACCGGTTGATCATGGCACCGGTTTTCGCGACGGCTATGTTGTGCAAGTTCAACGCTCCGGGACCATCGAATGGAACGGTCAAAAGCTCGATGATGCTGAATTTGTGCGTTACGTTCGGCAGTATGCGGCGATGCCCGTCGGCGCGGGGCGTTTGTGGATCGAATTTGCACCCGACGCTCCATCAGGCCGGATCGCGTTTGTGCGCCAATATGTGTTGGAGAGCGGTCTCTGTAAGCAGCGGAGATGCGTGGAAGGTTCGTGGGGCGCACGACGACCTGTCGTTAATTATGGCATCTCAGCAGCAGGCGACCACTTGTTGCCGTTAGATTTGTGGGCTTCCCAATCCAACAGCCGACTATCAGCTAATAATGCGCCGCCGCAATTTGCGCACGATTGAAACCGCCAAAGTGGCCGGTAAACCGCCGATAAGGCAGCCTATTGCGACCCAAAATACGAGCATGACAAGCATGATGGTGAACATGCCGAAATGCTCCCAAGTCGATATTCTCCAGGGCTGCATGAAGATCACGCCTAACCCATAGGAGAGTAGAAACGGCGAGCGGAAGCCGAGTCTTCGCTTCGAAATGAAGGCTGTACCAACAATCCAGACGGCAGCGATTACCGCTGCGACTGGGATCAGGAGGAAGCCCGATAAATCCATCAGAGAATGGTAACGTCAGTTTCTGGCTGTTACCAGCCTATAACCTGACAGTCCGCTCACCACCCAAAAAGCCCCCCTTGCACCCCCACGCCACCGCGCCGATAATCCCGCCATGCGCACCACCTACAACTCGGCCACCGTCCGCCTCTATCATCTCAGCGACGCCGATGGTGGCGGCGCGGCGACAACCCTGTTCTACGGCCCCTTGAACGAGGCGCTGCTCCTTGCCGAGCAACAGCCGCAGGATATGCAGGACGGCCTGTTCCTCGCCACGGACAATGATGTGGTGGCTTATCTCGATCTTATAGAGGGTTAGCCTTTCTTCCCCCACGCCCCCGCGCCATAGCCGGAACAAAGCCGGCCAAAACCGGTTGTTCCCGCAATGGCGGCGGGCGTCGATTGCGGCTTTGAAGGGGCCGTGAGGAGAAGGATGTCATGGTCACTCTGACCCCGCTGGAAGTGGGTTTGGCGCTTCTGGCGCTTGTCCTGGTGGTTGCGATCGCGATGATGGTCGCCGCCAATCGCCGCCGTGCCAATCTGCGCGCCAAATTCGGCCCCGAATATGGCCGGACGGTTGAAATGACCGGGAGCCAGCGCAAGGCCGAGGCCGAATTGCAGGAACGCGAGAAGCGCGTCGCCGCCTTCACCATCCGTCCGCTTTCGCCGCAGCAGGCCGATGCCTTCACCGATGCCTGGGTGCGGGTGCAAGCGCAGTTCGTCGATGATCCGCAGGGCGCGGTGTCGCGCGCGGACGTGCTGCTGACCGAAGTGATGGAGGTGCGCGGCTATCCCCTATCGGATTTCGAACAGCGTTCCGCCGACCTGTCGGTCGACCATCCCGAGGTGGTGCAGAATTATCGGTCCGCCCACGACATCGCGGTTCGCCACGCGCGGGGCGAGGCGGATACCGAAGACCTCCGCCGGGCAATGATCCACTATCGCGCGCTGTTCGACGATCTGGTGCATGAGCCGGTCGATCACCGCATGGCGCCCCGCGTGACCCGGTTGCCGCAGGATGATATGCCCAGGCATGACCTGCCCGGCTCCCATCTGCGTTAGATCGATGGCCAGAGATTGATGGCCACTCGGATGGCATCATCTGACGGCCCAGAAATGACGGCAAAGCCGTTTTGAGGGAAAAAAGGGGCGGACGGGTCCGGCGCAGCTCCGCCGGACCCGCCATGATCGTCCGTCCGCCATCACCTGTCCGCAAAGCCGAAGGGCGTATGGGTCCGCCGGAAATCCTCCGGCAGCATGTCGCGGCCGATCGGCGGGGCGGACCGGGCCATGCACTGGCTGCGATGGCACAGCCGGCATGTGACGCCGATCGGGGTCGGCTCACCGGCAGATTCGCCTGCCGCATAAATCAGCTTGTGCGCATGCTCCGCCGCGCAGCACAGCGCGATCGCCCGCTCGATCTTCGGCACGCCCCAGCCGCCGCCGCCCGCCGTCACCGTCCGCGCGATGGAGAAGAAGCGCTGCCCGTCCGGCAGTTCCAGCCATTGGGTCAGCACTTCGCGCGGCCGTTCGAAAGCATGGTGCACCGACCAGAGTGGGCAGGAACCGCCATGGCGCGCGAAGGGAAAGCCCGCGCTGTCCAACCGCTTGCTGACATTGCCCGCCTGGTCCACCCGCAGGAAGAAGAAAGGCACGCGCTCCTGCCCCGGCTTTTGCAGCGTGGTCAGGCGATGCGCGGTCTGTTCGAAACTGGTGCCGAACTGG
Organism: Sphingobium sp. LB126; assembly: GCF_002795205.1. NCBI lineage: Bacteria > Pseudomonadati > Pseudomonadota > Alphaproteobacteria > Sphingomonadales > Sphingobiaceae > Sphingobium > Sphingobium sp. LB126. The sequence continues at coordinate 1,205,587 of NZ_NETV01000001.1, read as the reverse complement.
CGGGCCAGCGCCTCCACATCGTATCGACGCGCCTCCGCCGCCTTCGCAAAGGCGCCATAGGGCATCAGGATCGCCGCCGCGGCATAGCTGGCCAGCGCCCGCCGGGTCAGCCGCCGTCCGCTCTCGCTGGCGAACTGGCCGTCCTTCAGCAGCGCCTCGAAATCGCGCCGCATCTCCAGATAGGCGATCTGCAACGCCAACTGGAAGGCCGTGCTCGCCCCGTCCAGCGCATCGTCCAGCAGCACGGCGTCGCGATGCCGGTCCAGCCGCCGCATCGATCCCGCCATCACCTCGGTCGGCAGCCGCCGCACCCGCAGATTATGCTTCGCCTTCAGCCATGCGGCCAATCCCCCGGCGGACAGCCCGCCCGCCGCCTCGGCCTCCGCCGCCAGCTTCTCCCCCGCATCGTCGAGCAGGGGAAAGCTGTTGCGCCGCGCCCCCAGGAAACGGCGCGATTCGGCGACCGGATCGGGCGCCTCCGCGGCCTCGGGCCGTTCCGCCCCCTGATCGGCGAGGGCCAGTTGCTCCTCGCGATAGGCCGTGTGCAGCCGCAGCAAGGCCTCGGTGATCCCCGGATAATTGACCGCGACATCGCCGGTCGCCAGCACCGGCAGGTCGATGTCCGCGAACATCGGGTCCTTCAGCACCGCCTGCAACCGCGCCGTCTGCTCCGCGCCGCCGTCGCCCGCCAGCTCGCTCATGTCCATCTTGTACGTGCGGGCAAGGCGCAGCAGCATGTCGGCGGTCAGCGGGCGCTGGTTGCGCTCCAGCAGCGCCACATAGCTGGCGGAAATCTCCAGGTCCGCCGCCATGTCCGCCTGCGTCAGGCCCAATTCCCGCCGCAGCCTGCGCAGGCGCGGCCCCATGTAAACCGGACGATCCTTGGCCATCTCGACAAACGCTCCTGTGCAGCCTTTACAACTTTACACGCAATTCTTGTAAAGTTCTACAACTGAACTTCACGCCCTCTGCCGCACCCGCGAAAGCCCTTCTAGAAAAGCGCCATCAATTCACCACCACATTCATGGAATCGAGCAGTCATGACCTACAGCCAGGAAATCACGAAGGCCGGCACCACCATCGGCGGTCAGGGCCATTGGGACGGCATCGCAGCCGAATCGGTCGCCCGGATGCGTCTCCAGAACCGCTTCCACACCGGCCTCGACATCGCCCGCTACACTGCCGGCATCATGCGCCGCGACATGGCCGCCTATGACGCCGATCCGGCCAACTACACCCAGTCGCTGGGCTGCTGGCACGGTTTCATCGGCCAGCAGAAGATGATCAGCATCAAGAAGCATTTCGGCACCACCAAGGGCCGTTACCTGTACCTGTCCGGCTGGATGGTCGCCGCGCTGCGCAGCGAATTCGGCCCGCTGCCCGACCAGTCGATGCATGAAAAGACCAGCGTTCCGATGCTGATCGAGGAACTCTATACCTTCCTCAAGCAGGCGGATGCCCGTGAACTGGGCATGATGTTCCGCGACCTGGACGCCGCCCGCGAAGCCGGCGACGAGGTCAAGGCGCAGAAGATCCAGCACGACATCGACACATATGAAACCCATGTCGTCCCGATCGTCGCGGACATCGACGCGGGCTTCGGCAATGCCGAGGCGACCTACCTGCTCGCCAAGAAGTTCATTGAGGCGGGCGCCTGCTGCATCCAGATCGAGAACCAGGTCTCGGACGAAAAGCAGTGCGGCCACCAGGACGGCAAGGTCACCGTGCCGCATGAGGACTTCCTCGCGAAGATCCGCGCGGTCCGCTACGCCTTCCTCGAACTGGGCATCGACGACGGCATCATCGTTGCCCGCACCGACTCGCTGGGCGCGGGCCTGACCAAGCAGATCGCCTACAGCAAGGAAGATGGCGACCTGGGCGACCAGTATAACAGCTTCCTCGACGTCGAGGAGGTCACGGACATCAACACGCTGCGCGGCGACGTTGTTCTGGCCCGCGACGGCAAGCTGTTCCGTCCCAAGCGCCTGCCGTCCAACCTGTTCCAGTTCCGCACCGGCACAGGTGAGGACCGCTGCGTCCTCGACTGCATCACCTCGCTCCAGAACGGCGCGGACCTGCTGTGGATCGAAACGGAAAAGCCCCATATCGAGCAGATCGCCGGCATGGTCGACCGCATCCGCGAAGTCGTTCCCAACGCGAAGCTGGTCTACAACAACTCGCCGTCGTTCAACTGGACGCTGAACTTCCGCCAGCAGGTGTTCGACCGCTGGACGGCGGAAGGCAAGGACGTCAGCGGCTATGACCGGGCGAAGCTGATGAGCGCGGATTATGACACGACCGAACTGGGTCTTGAGGCCGACGAGAAGATCCGCACCTTCCAGAAGGATGCGGCGGCCCGGGCCGGCATCTTCCATCACCTCATCACCCTGCCGACCTATCACACGGCTGCCTTGTCGACCGACAATCTGGCCAAGGAATATTTCGGCGAGGCGGGCATGCTGGGTTATGTCGAGGGCGTCCAGCGCAAGGAAATCCGCCAGGGCATCGCTTGCGTCAAGCATCAGAACATGTCGGGCTCCGACATCGGTGATGATCACAAGGAATATTTCGCGGGTGAAGCGGCGCTGAAGGCCGGCGGCGTCCACAACACGATGAATCAGTTTGCGGCCTAAAGGCCGCAGGGGAATCAGTTTGCAGCCTAAAGGCCGCGGGGCAACCAGTTTGCCGCCGAAAGGCTGCTGACAAGTCCGGATCGCGGAGGTGCAAGCTTCGCGATCAGGGTGGAAGGACTGGACGGCCCGGAGCGTCATGCTCCGGGCCGTTTTTTCATAAGGTCAGCTTGTCAACGCTTCGGCTGTTCCGCCTTTTGTCCGGAGGAGCGAGCGCCTATCCTCCGCGCGCCTTTCAGCAAGGGGAGAAGCCGCATGTCCTACACCCTCATCACCGCCAACCGGAATTATTCGAGTTGGTCGCTGCGCCCCTGGGTGCTGATGAAAGCGCTGGGCATCGCCTTCACCGACCGCGTGGAACCGTTCGCAGCGGCAGAGAATTACGCGGCCTTCCGCGATTTCTCGCCCACGGGTCAGGTGCCGGTTCTGGTCGACGGCGACCGCGCCATCTGGGATTCGCTGGGCATCACCCTTTATCTGGCGGATCGCCATCCCGCTGTCTGGCCACAGGCGGAGGGGGCGAGGGCCTGGGCGCAATGCGCCGTGGCCGAAATGCACGGCGGCTTTGCCACGCTGCGCAACGATTGCCCGATGAACGTCGGCGTGCGGGTGGAGCCGCATCTGCCCTCGCCCGCGCTCAACCGGAACGTCGCGCGGCTTGCCGAACTATGGGGGGAGGGGTTGTCCCGCTTCGGTGGGCCGTTTCTCGCCGGACCGGTCTTCACGGCGGTCGACGCCTTCTACGCGCCGGTGGTGTTTCGCGTGCGGACCTATGGACTGGAGGTCGGACCAGCCGCGAAGGCCTGGGTCGACCATATGCTGGCATTGCCCGCCATGCGCGAATGGGAAAGTGCAGCGCTCGCCGAAACATGGCGCGAGGAAAGCCATGAAGCGGAAATCGGCGCCGCCGGCCGCATCGTCGAGGATCATCGCGCCGTCTGACTGCCCGACCTTGCATCATCGCGGCATGGCTATCCGCGCCAACAGCAAAAATTGGCTGCTTTCCCCCTTTTCCCTCGTCCTGTCTGGGGCTAGGGGAAGGGGCTATGGTACAGCCCCGCACGCTCTATGAGAAGATTTGGGACGCGCACGTCGTCGAACGCCGTCCCGATGGAACCTGCCTGATCTATATCGATCGCCACCTCGTGCATGAGGTGACGAGCCCGCAGGCGTTCGAGGGGCTAAGGCTCGCAGGCCGCAAGGTGCGCCGGGCCGATCTGACGCTGGCGGTGCCCGATCATAACCTGCCAACCACGCCGCGCCGCGATGCGGCCGGCAACCGCATTCCCATCGCTGATCCCGAAAGCGCACAGCAATTGGCCGCGCTGGAAAAGAACGCGCCCGAATTCGGCATCCGTTACATTGGCGATGCGGATGCGGAACAGGGCATCGTCCATGTCGTGGGTCCCGAACAGGGCTTCACCCTGCCCGGAACGACGCTGGTGTGCGGCGACAGTCATACCAGTTCGCATGGTGCTTTGGGCGCGCTGGCCTTCGGCATCGGCACGTCGGAGGTCGAGCATGTGCTCGCCACCCAGACGCTGCTGCTGAAACAGTCGAAGACGATGGAAGTCGTGGTGGAGGGCGAACTGGGCCCGGGCGTCACGCCCAAGGATGTGGCGCTGGCGATCTGCGGCCGGATCGGCACGGCGGGCGGCACCGGCTATGTCATGGAATATCGCGGCTCGGTGTTCCGCGATATGTCGATCGAGGGTCGCCTGACTGTCGCCAACATGTCGATCGAGGCGGGCGCGCGTTCCGGCCTGTTCGCGCCCGACGAGAAGACCATTGCCTATCTGGAGGGACGCCCCATGGCACCCAAGGGCGCGGAATGGGACGCAGCCATCGCCTATTGGAGGGCGTTGGTGACGGACGAAGGCGCCGTGTTCGACAAGAGCGTCGTGATCGACGCCGCCGACATCGCGCCGAACGTCACCTGGGGCACCAGCCCAGAGGACGTCGTGCCGGTCACGGGGGTGGTTCCCGATCCCGAGAGTTTCGCGGACGCCTCCAAGCGGGCTGCCGCGCAGAAGTCGCTCGATTATATGGGCCTCACCGCCGGACAGCGGCTGGAGGATGTGGCGATCGAGCATGTGTTCATCGGCAGTTGCACCAACAGCCGGATAGAGGACCTGCGCGCCGCCGCCGATCTGCTCAAGGGGCGCCATATCGCGGCTGGCATCAAACATGCCATGGTCGTCCCCGGTTCGGGCCTGGTCAAGCGCCAGGCCGAGGCGGAAGGGCTGGACCGCGTCTTCCTGGATGCGGGTTTCGAATGGCGGGAACCGGGCTGTTCGGCCTGCCTGGGCATGAACCCGGACAAGGTGCCCGCGGGCGAGCGTTGCGCTTCCACCAGCAACCGCAACTTCATGGGTCGGCAGGGTCCCGGCGCGCGGACGCATCTCGTCTCGCCCGTCATGGCCGCCGCCGCGGCGATCACCGGCCATCTGACCGACGTGCGCGAATTGATGGGCGTAAAAAGGGGAGAGGCGGTCGCATGAAGAAAGTATTCTGGCTGCTGGCGCTGGGCGCGCTGGCCAGTGCCGCCATGGCGGCGACCCTGGGGCGCGCGGAAGAGACGCTCACCGCTTCGAAGACGCACCCCGGCGAAAAGCAGGCGCATTGATGGAAAAGCTGAATATCGTCGACGGCCGGGCCTATCCGTTCGGGATGAAGAATGTCGATACCGACATCGTCATCCCGGCGCATTGGCTCAAGACCATTTCCCGTTCGGGCCTGGGCAAGGGCGCGTTCGAAGTGCTGCGCAAGGAACCGGGCAACGTCTTCGACGATCCCGAATATACTGGCAGTCCGATCCTGATCGCGGGCGACAATTTCGGTTGTGGGTCCAGCCGCGAACATGCCGCCTGGGCGCTGGCCGACCTTGGCATCAAGGTGGTGATCGCACCCAGCTTCTCAGACATCTTCTCGGGCAATGCCTTCAAGAACGGCATATTGACCGTGGTGCTGCCGCAGGAGGCGATCGATCGGCTCATGGAAGTCGCCAAGAGCGATCCGATCCATGTCGATCTGGAGCATCAGACCGTCACGACCCAGTTCCAGGACCGCTTCCAGTTCGAGATCGATCCGTTCCGCAAGCATTGTTTGCTGGGTGGGCTGGACGAAATCGGCCTGACGCTGGGACAGGCGGATACGATCAGCCAGTTCGAGGCAAAGGATGCCGGAACGCGGCCCTGGCTCGTTCCCGTCGTTGCGTAAGCGGCGCGATCCTCCTATTTCGGACGAAACGATCCCATTTCTTTACAGGGTACAGGCATGACCACCTTCGACGACCGTGAAAAGGCCTTTGAAAACATGTTCGCGCACGACCAGGAGATGCAGTTCCGCATCCAGGCGCGGCGCAACCGGCTGCTCGGCGAATGGGCGGCGGCGAAAATGGGCCTGACGCCCGAAGAGACCGACGCCTATGCCAAGGCGGTCGTTCAGGCCGATTTCGAGGAAGCGGGTGACGAGGATGTCATCCGCAAGCTGCTGGGCGACATGACCCAGGCCGGTATCGAGATCGACGAAGCGGGCGTTCGCGCCGCTCTGGACGAGCAGCAGGTGATCGCCCGCCGCATGTTCATCGAAGCCCAATAAGCATCAGGATCATTCCACCGTGCCGATGGTTGCCGAAGACATTGCGGACATGATCCGCGCCGCAATCCCCGATGCGCAGGTCGAGATCACCGACCTGGCCGGGGACGGCGATCATTATGCAGCGCGCGTCGTTGCGGAGAGTTTCCGGGGCATGAACCGCGTCGCGCAGCAGCGGGCAGTCTATGCGGCGCTGGGCGGACGCATGGGCGGCGTGCTTCATGCCTTGCAACTGACCACCGCCGTTCCCAATTAACGGCCATCGGACAATATGTGCGCCAGACTGCGGCGCCTGACAGGAATGGACCAAAAGATGACCGACGCCGTGCAGCAGCGGATCGCCGATATCGTCAATGGCAATGACGTCGTGCTTTTCATGAAGGGCACGCCGCTCTTCCCGCAATGCGGCTTTTCCAGCCGCGCCATCGCGATCCTGGAACATCTGGGCGTCGCCTATGAAAGCGTGGACGTCCTCCAGGACCAGGGCGTGCGTCAGGGGATCAAGACCTTTTCCGACTGGCCGACCATTCCGCAGCTTTATGTGAAGGGCGAATTTGTCGGCGGCAGCGACATCATGATGGAAATGTATGAGGCGGGCGAATTGCAGCAGTTGATGGCCGATGAGGGCGTCGCCCAGGCCAACTGAGCCTTTTCCCGAAAAACTGTCGGAAAGGCGGTTCGGTTCTCCGGGCCGCCTTTTTCATGCCGGTTGAACAACGCGTCCATGCATTCCTGCGAAGGCAGGAACAGGGCTTGCTTGATCTGTCCTGAGACAACCGGGTGGGAGGATACGGCGGAGACTGTTGCCTGTATCCTCCCGATAGTTGAACGGAATGTGGAAAGCGTCGCAAACTGCGTGCCAGGGTATAAAAAGCCCGCATGTCCGTGCTTGTGAGGGTTAATAGCGCTCCACCGGAAGCCGGACCTGTAAGGCAGGCCGACACTCCGGCCCCATGTCTTGACTACAGACGTAATCGATGCGATTACATTTGTAGTTGTCGAGTCCCGGTTGGATGAACCCGTCGTGAGCGAAAAGATCAGCGAAGCGGAACTGGTGGTGATGGAGGCGCTGTGGGAATCCGCGCCCCAAACGGCGGCCGAAGTGGCCGATCGCGTCGCCGCCGACCGCGATTGGAGCGTCCAGACGGTCAAGACGCTGCTCTCCCGCCTGATGGCCAAGGATGTCATCGCCGCCGATCAGGATGGCCGTCGCTTTTATTATCGCCCGCTCGTCCCCCGGCAGGCGTATGTTGCCAGCGAGTCGGGACGGCTGGTCAACCGGCTGTTTGGCGGGCGTGTCTCGCCGCTGGTGGCCCATCTCGCCAGCCAGGACCAGCTGACCGCGGAAGATATCGCCGAGCTTGAGGAAATCCTGAAAGGATTGAAATCATGAGCGTCTGGATCGCTGAAACGCTGATCGCCACGACCCTGCTGATGGCTATCGTCATGCTGTTGCGGCGACCGGTGGCACGGTGGTTGGGGGCAGGGACAGCCTATTGTCTGTGGCTGCTGCCGCTGGCACGCATGATGCTGCCCGCCCTGCCGCAGGAGGTTGTCTATCCCTCACCCTTGCAGATGGCGGTGGACCGGGCGGGATTGCCGACCTTGCTGGACGCCGCACCGGCGATGGCTGCACTGCCGGCGCGCGCCGAAGCGACCATTCCCTGGCTGGAGATCTGGGTGTCGTTCTGGCTGCTCGGCCTGGTCGTTTTTCTGACGGTGCAGGCGGTCGGCTATGTGCGCTTCCGCCGCTTCATCCTGAACGGCGCGACGCCGGTCGGCGAAGAGGGGCGTATTCATATCGTTTCCAGCCCACGGGCCGGGGGACCGTTGGCGTTCGGCATATTGCGACCCTTCATCGTGCTGCCCGCCGATTTTGCGCTGCGCTTCGATCCGCAGGAACGGGCCATGGCGATCGCCCATGAGCGTGCGCATCATCAGCGTGGCGATCTGGCCGCCAATATGATCGCGCTGCTGCTGCTGGGGCTGCACTGGTGCAATCCCGTCGCCTGGATCGCTTATCGTGCCTATCGCGCCGACCAGGAACAGGCCTGTGATGCGCGGGTGCTGGCGCTTTACGGACAGGATCAGGCCCCTGTCTACGGACGCGCGATATTGAAGGCTGCCGCGGGACATCCCTTCGCCGGCGCCTGCCACCTCAATCCCATCACTGCGCTCAAAGGGAGGCTGAAAATGCTCTCTGCCCATGAAATGTCGCTACGCCGGATCAGTTGGGGCATGGCGGCGGTTGCTCTGGTCACCATGTCGGGTCTGGCGCTGACCGCGTCGGGCAGCCGGGCGGCGCAGCAGGTCGCCGCGATCACTGAAAAGGTCGACTCGATGAATTTCGGCCGGCTGGCCGATCTCGTCGCGCAGCCCGCTTCCGCCACTGAAATCGCGATTCCCCAGGTGCCGGAACCATCCTCCGCGCCCAAGCTTGCGCCCCATGTCCGCACAGGGGACACCGCCGCCAATGTTCCGTCGGTGCCCGCCGTCCCGTCTATTCCTCCAGCGCCCGCCGCCGACATGATCCCACCGGTCCCGCCGCTTCCTCCAGCGCAGCCGATGCGCTTGCGCGATGAAGACGGCCGTGCCCTGTCCCATGCCATTCCCAGCGAAGCGGAAATCCGCCGCACGGTGCCGGATGTCGATGTCGCCAACGGTTGCGAAGAGGGCAGGAGCGTCAATCGCCGCGAGACCGTGGATGCGGACGGCCGCCGCCATATCCGTGTCCGCATCTGCGAGGCGCAGATTTCGGCGCAGGCGCATCGCGCCGCCCGTGTCGGGCTGATCGCCGCCCGCGCGCAGATTGCTGCCGCCGCGAGGATGTCGGACAAGATCCGCGCCGACGTGTTGCGCGATCTCGACAAGGAAATCGCGCATATGGACGAGGAGGAATGAAGCCATAGGCTGCGCGGATGATTTGGAATTTCAGGAAATGGCCAATCTAAGACATTCCCCTCCGCAGGCGGGACGGGGAATGTCCGTTTTCCACCCATCTACCGCCAATCGAAACTCAGGGGCGCTTCGCGGAAGGCGAAGCGGTCGAGGTGATCGGCCAGCACCTGCTTGAACCGTTCGATATCAGCGCCCTCCTCCGGTTCGATGGTGACGGTGAGCGTCTCGGCTTGCGCCGCCATCCGGATCGACCCCATGGGGAAGGCGATCCTGCCATTTTGCGCGTCGAATTCGGTTTCGAACTTGTGGCTCCAATGCTTGCATAGCTGCTGGAGATAGCGGCTTGCGTTGGTGGTCGGTACGTTTGCGGTCAAAGTCATGGATTATAGCCTTTCGATCTTGCTGGCAGCCTCATCGATCAGCGAAGCGACGTCGAACATGGTCTGGGCATCGGCGCCTTCCTTTTCCAGCCGCGCCCGGACCGCCATGCCCAGATTGTGCATCGCCCGGCGAATCGGCGCGCCGTCGGTGCGCTCGGCCCTCTTCGCCAGAGAACCCAGGCGGTCCATGACCTCCCGCACGCCAGCCTCATGCTCCGCCAAATGGGCGGTCCCCGCCTCTGTGATGGCAAAGAGCTTGCGGCTGCTTTCGCCCGGCTGCTCGGCGATCAGGTCCATGTCAGCCAGCAACGTCAGCGTCGGATAGACCACGCCCGGGCTGGGCGCGTAGACCTCGCCCGACAATGCCTCGATCTCGCGGATGAGGTCATAGCCATGGCGCGGACTATCCGCGATCAGTTTCAGGAGGATGAGTTTCAGCGCGTCGTTGCCGAACAGGCGCCGCCGGCCGCCTCCGCGTCCTCCGCCAAAAGGCCCGCCTTCGAAGCGTCCGTCGCCATGACCGCTAAAACCGCCCCGGCCGAAGCCGTCCGGTCCCGCAAAATGATGATGGCCGCGCCCAAAACCACGCAAGCCGCGATGCGCATGATGAAAATGCATCATATATCTCTCAACTGTTTTTCGATGTATTGAGATATATCTTAAAATCAGACCTCGTCAAGGATTACGATATATCTTTTAATATCGCTTATGACGAAAGAGCCACATGCTCCTGCGAAGGTGGCGCTGGTTCCAACGCCGGGGACGGGCTCCCGCCCAGCAAAAAGCCCGCCGGACATGGGTCCGGCGGGCCTTGTCATTTGCAACCGATGCGGTGATCAGTCGGGTTTCTTCGCCACGCTGACCAACGCCGGGCGCAGCAGCCGATCCTTGATCGTATAGCCCGCCTGCATCTCCACCAGAACCGTACCGGGTTCCGCCTCGGCGGAGGGCACTTCCATCATCGCCTGATGCTTGTTGGGGTCGAGCGGCTGGCCGACCGACACGAGTTTCTCGATGCCGTTGCGGCCGAATACGGCTTCCAGTTCACGACCGGTGGCTTCCAGGCCTGCGACCAGCCCCTTGAACTTCTCATCCTCACGCAGATCGGCTGGGATCGTCTGGAGCGCACGCCCCAGATTGTCCGCCACCGACAGCATATCGCGGGCAAAGGCCGTCGATGCATAGGCGCGCGCATCGGCCAGTTCCTTTTCCAGCCGCCGCCGTACATTCTGCGTTTCCGCATGGGCGTAGAGTACGTCCTGCTTGGCGGTCGCCAGCTCATTTTCGAGAGCGGCGATCCGCTCCGCCGCCGCGTCGCCAGCCGGCGCCGCATCCTCGGGCAGTTCGTCCACAAGTTCGGTGTTTTCGATATTCTGTTTGTCTTCGCTCATCTCATCAATCTCGACAGCGTCTGCGCAGTGAAGTCCACCATGGGGATCACCCGCGCATAGTTCAAGCGCGTCGGGCCGATTACGCCGACTACGCCCACCACCCGGCCGTCACCGCCCCGGTAAGGCGCGGCTATGACCGAAGAACCCGACAGGGAAAAGAGCTTGTTTTCCGAGCCGATGAAGATTTTGGTCGCGCTGCCCGCCAGCGCGCTTTCCAGCAGCCGGGAAATCTCCTGCTTGCCTTCAAGCTGTTCGAGCAATTGCCGCACCCGTTCCAGATCGGCGGCAGTGCCGTCGTCCAGCAGATGCGCCTGGCCGCGCACGATCAATACGGGCCGCTCGTCGGCATCCTGCGACCAGATCGCGATGCCGCGTTCCACCAGTTCGCGGGCCGCGCCCTGCAAGGCATGGCGCTCCCGCTCCAGTTCGCGCTGCAAGGCTTCGCCCGCTTGCGCCAGCGTCAATCCGCCAAATCTCGCCGACATGAAATTGGCCGCCTCATTCAGCATGATGGGCGTCACGCCCGGCGGCAGATCGACCACGCGATTCTCGATCGACCCGTCCTGTCCCACCAGCACCGCCAGCGCCTGCCGCTCGTTCAGCGGCACGAAACCGAACTGCCGCAGTACCGGCTCGCGTTTGGGCACCATCACGATCCCGGCGCAGGCGGACAGGCCGGACAATGCTGCGGTCGCCGCCGACAGTGCTTCCTCGATCGGTCCGCCCTCGGCAATTCCCGCCTCGATCGCGCGCCGTTCCTCCACGGAGGGCTCCGCCGCCTGCATCATGCCATCGACGAACAGCCGGAGGCCGGATTCGGTCGGCATCCGTCCCGCCGAAGTGTGCGGTGCGGCAAGCAGGCCGAGTTCCTCCAGGTCCTGCATCACGTTGCGGATGGAGGCCGGCGACAGGCTGAGGGTCGCCAGCTTGCTGATCGTGCGCGAACCGACGGGTAGCCCGGTGCCGAGATAGCTCTCGACCACCAGACGGAATACGTCGCGGGCACGCTCGTTCAGTTCGGTGATCGGTGTGACCGCCATGGCTGTTATCTAGGCAAGGCTTCGGCCGCGCTCAAGCCCATCCGTCACTTGCCCTTGGCTGGCGTCGGTTTCACCATCGCCGCGATGTCGAGCATTTTGGGGATGGAGGCGATCGTCGCCCGGAGCTTGCCATAGCCGGCGTCCATGCAGCCCGACTGGAACTCCAGGCGCGTCGGCTGCGCATCGCCGCGCGTCCATTCGATCACATAGCCCGGCATGTCGGTCGCGAAACGGGTGCAATTTTCCCCCTGACCGATGCGTTTGACCGTCCCCTGGGCAGGTCGGAACTGCAAGAGCGCCGCGCGGAAGCGGCGATATTGCAGCGGCGTCACGGTGAAACGCGTCGGTCCTGGTACGGCGGTAAAACGCTGAGGCTCGATCAGCCCGGAGCCGTCCGGCGTCACGCGCAATGTGTAGCTGGGGCAGGCGCCGAAGCAGGGGCCGGCGGAAAAGCGGATCGTGTCCCCGGCCGCCGTCGGCTTTTCCAGCTCGGCCTGCTCGGTCGCGCATGCGCCGAGCAGTGCCGTCGCCGCCAAAATCATGATCGTTTTCGTCCCCATGCCCCGTTTCCTAGCATCTTTCGCATATATCGCCACTGGCAAGACTGCACGCCTGCCGCTAAGCCGCACCCGTACAACGCTTCGGAGTAGAAATTTATGCGTCCTTCCGGCCGCGCGCCCGACCAGATGCGCGAGATCACCATGGAGCCCGGCTTCACCATCCATGCCGAGGGGAGCTGTCTGGTCAGCTTCGGTGACACGCGGGTCCTTTGCACCGCGTCGATCGAGGAGAAGGTGCCGCCCTTCCTGCGTGGCAAGGGATCGGGTTGGGTCACGGCGGAATATGGCATGCTGCCCCGCGCCACCCACACGCGTGGCAGCCGGGAGGCCGCCAAGGGCAAGCAGTCGGGCCGCACCCAGGAGATCCAGCGCCTGATCGGCCGCTCGCTGCGCGCCGTGGTCGACCTCCAGAAACTGGGCGAACGTCAGATCGTCGTGGACTGCGACGTGATCCAGGCCGATGGAGGGACCCGCACCGCCGCCATTTCAGGAAGCTGGGTCGCGCTGCGCATCGCCATCGACAAGCTGCTGGCATCGGGCGCGCTGAAAGAAGACCCGATCGTGCAGAAGGTCGCCGCGATCAGTTGCGGCATCTATAACGGAACCCCCGTGCTGGACCTCGATTATGCCGAGGACAGCAATGCGGAGGCCGACGCGAACCTGATCCTGACCGGCGACGGCAAATTTGCGGAAGTGCAGGCGACCGCCGAAGGCGCTACCTATGACGAGGAAGAGCTGCTTCGCCTGCTGCGCCTCGCCCGTATCGGCTGCGCGCAGATTTTCGCGGCGCAGGACAAGGCTACGGGACGGTAAGATGAGCGACGAGTTCGGACAGGAACAGGCGATCCGCAAGCTGGGGCCGGGCAGGCTGGTGATCGCCAGCCACAATCCGGGCAAGGTGCGGGAAATCGGAGAGCTGCTCGCGCCCTATGGCATAGAGACGGTCTCCGCCGCCGCGCTGGACCTGCCCGAACCCGACGAGACCGGCACCACCTTCATCGCCAATGCCGAACTGAAGGCGATGCAGGCCGCGGACCTGTCGGGCCTGCCTGCTCTCGCCGACGACAGCGGCCTGTGCGTCGAGGCGCTGAACGGCGATCCGGGTATCTTCTCCGCCCGCTGGGCCGGCGAGGGCAAGGATTTCGGCCTCGCCATGCAGTTGGTCTGGGACAATATCCAGGCCAAGGGGCCGGAGGCGGGCCATGGCGCGCATTTCATCTGCGCGCTCGCACTGGCCTGGCCGGACGGTCATGTCGAGGCGTTCGAAGGCCGCGTCGATGGCATCATCACCTGGCCGCCGCGAGGGGACAGGGGTTTCGGCTATGATCCGATCTTCCAGCCGCATGGGCACGCCATCAGCTTCGGTGAGATGGCGCCGGAGAAGAAGCATGCGATGAGCCACCGCGCCGATGCCTTCGCTCAGTTGGTGGCTGCGGTTTTCTGACCATTGAAGACCTGTTCCATGCCTGCCTGCGTAGGCGCATGGTTCCGCCAATCAGCGGCCGCCACCGGCATATTGGGACGGCGTGGCATCATCCCGGTCCAGCGGGTTGCGGCCGAAGACATTCCCTGCCGGGAAATAGCGGCAGACCAGATAGTCGTAGCTCTGCCCCTCCGCCAGCGCGCAGCCGACCTTGCGCGTGCCGCGCCAGATGATCTGGGTGTAATGGCCGACATCTTCCCACCGGCCGGTGGTGCTGAGATCGGGCAAGGTGCCGTTGCGCCGGAAATAGCGCTTCTCATCCAGGAACGATCCGACCATCACCTCATAATCATAGAGGCCGCGCGATCCCATCCAGAGATTTTCGCCGCTGGGCGTGGCGCGGCTGGCGCGTGCGGAATGGCGGAAGATATTGGTCTGCGCCATCTGCGCGGCATAGCGCGCCGCATCCGCCGCCAATGCGCTGTCCCAAGCCAAGGGCGGAAGGCCCAGCGATTCGCGTTCCTCATTGTGCATGCCCAGGATGATTTCGCGCATCAGCCCGTCATCGCGATCCGCCTCCTCCATGCCGTAATAGGAGGCGGGCATAGCCGGCGGCAGGGGGCGTGGGCTTTTCGACGGCGCGGCGGCAGCCTGTCCTGCCACCGCCAGCAAAATGCCGGCCCATGCTAGCCGCGCTGGCCAAAGCCCTTTAAGAACGCCCCCACTCATGTCCGCGAACCCTTTGATCCCCGCGCCGTCAGCCACCCCCATAGCCCTATATGTGCATTGGCCATTTTGCGTTTCGAAATGTCCTTACTGCGATTTTAACAGCCATGTGCGGGCGGAGATCGATAGTGATGCATGGCGCGATGCGCTGCTGAACGATCTGGCGTATGAAGCGGGGCTGAATGGCGGGCGGCCCCTGTCGTCGATCTTCTTCGGCGGCGGCACGCCCTCGCTGATGCCGCCCCGCATCGTCGAAGCGCTGATCGACGCGGCGGCGCGCCACTGGACACCGACGCCCGATATCGAGATCACGCTCGAGGCCAATCCCAGTTCGGTCGAGGCGGCGCGCTTCGCCGATCTGGCGGCGGCGGGCGTGAATCGGGTGTCGCTCGGCCTTCAGGCGCTGGAGGATGAAGCGCTGCATTTCCTGGGCCGCGCCCATGATGTCCGCGAGGGACTCGCTGCGCTGGACGTTGCGCAGTCGGTATTCGGCCGGGTGAATTTCGACCTGATCTATGCGCGGCCCGGCCAGAGCGAGGCGGATTGGGAAACGGAACTGGCGCAAGGCTTGTCCTTCGGTACCGATCATCTCTCACTCTACCAACTCACCATCGAGCCGGGCACGCGCTTTGCGACTCTGGTGGCGCAGGGCAGGCTGATGCCCGCTGATCCGGATCATGCCGCCACCCTCTATGAACGGACGCAGGCGATGACGGCGGCGGCCGGCATCCCTGCCTATGAGATCAGCAATCATGCCCGGCCGGGCCAGGAAAGCCGCCATAACCTTACCTATTGGCGCTATGGCGACTATGCAGGCGTGGGTCCGGGCGCGCATGGGCGGCGCGGAGGATTGGCGACGCTGCGGCATAAGAAACCGGAAAATTGGATGAATGCGGTCGCCCGCAATGGACACGGGCTGCAAAGCGAGGAGCCGCTTGCTCCCGAAGACCGCGCGCGGGAGGCGCTGTTGATGGGGTTACGGTTGGGGGAAGGCGTCGATCTCGCCCGCATCGCGCGGCTGTCGGGATTGGCGGTCGAGGCTCTGGTCGATGGGAAGGCCGTCGCGCGGCTGGCGGGTCACGGCCTTGTGCGGCAATGGGGTCAGCAACTGTCCATAGGACCGGCAGGCATGTTGCTGCTGGATGCGATCCTGCCTGAGATCGTGGCGGTCTAGACGGCTTGGATAAATAGAGTTTTAGAGCATCGTGCGCAAAAGTGGGAACCGGTTTTGCGCTTAAAGCGATGCGACAACAAAAGCTTAGCGCGCGCGGCTTGCGTACGATTCAGCGCAGCGCGCTCTAGCCGGATTGACGGGTTTTGGCCAATACCCGTCGCACATTCCTCCGTCCTACGGCATCGAAGGCAAAGCCAACTGGCTTTATGAAGCGGTAAATCGCGATAGGATATGTCGTATGAAGCGATCTTTTCCCGTGCCTCTATCATGCCGCCTTGGTCAGCCAAATCCTTCAAGGACGTCCCAAAGTTGACGGCGTTATACTCTATTTGCGCGGGATGCGTCGAGCGCTTGCCAGATGATGGGCATGGGTGATGGCGACGGCCAGCGCGTCGGAAGCATCCGGCCCGGTGATTTTCGCGCCGGGGAGCAGGCGGGACACCATGGCGTGGACCTGCTCCTTGGACGCATTGCCGACGCCGACGACTGACTTCTTGACGAGGCGGGCGGCATATTCGCCCACTTCCATGCCGGAACGCGACGCCGCCAGCAGCACGACGCCGCGCGCCTGACCCAGTTTCAGCGTCGATTGCGGGTTGACGTTGACGAACACTTCCTCGACCGCCGCGCCATTGGGCTGATGTTCGAGGATCAGGTCGGTCAGCGCCAGGTCCAGCACCAGCAGGCGGCTTGCCAGCGCCATGTCGGAATCGGTCTTGATCTGCCCGTTGGCGATATGGGTCAGGCGATTGCCGTCCGCAGCGATCAGGCCCCAGCCTGTGGTGCCAAGGCCGGGGTCGAGTCCCAGGATAATCATGGCCTGATCTTATGGGCCAGGGTTCTCAGCCCAGCTTCTCCATGACCTCATCGGAGACTTCGTAATTGCCCCAGACGGTCTGGACATCGTCATCGTCTTCCAACGTGTCGACCAGCTTCATCAGCGTCGCGGCGTTGCTCTCGTCGACTTCGACGGTGGTCTGCGGCCTCCAGGCGAGCTTGGCGCCTTCGGCCGGTCCGAGCTTGGCCTCCAGACCCTTGGCGACTTCGTGCAGCGCGTCCATGGCGGTCCAGATCTCATGCTCGTCATCGTTCGACGACACGTCGTCCGCGCCCGCTTCCAGTGCCGCTTCGAAGATCGCGTCGGCATCGCCCGCGCTCGCCGGATAGGTGATGAGGCCCATGCGGTCGAAACCATGGCTCACCGCGCCCGACGCGCCCAGATTGCCGCCATTTTTCGAGAAGGCCGTGCGGACGTTGGTCGCGGTGCGATTGCGGTTGTCGGTCAGCGCCTCGACGATGATGGCGACGCCGCCCGGGCCGTAGCCTTCATAACGGATTTCCTCGTAATTCTCCGTGTCGCCGCCAATCGCCTTGTCGATGGCGCGCTGGATATTGTCCTTGGGCATGGACTGTGCCTTGGCGGCATTGATCGCCAGGCGAAGGCGCGGGTTCATATCCGGGTCGGGCATGCCCATTTTCGCCGCCACGGTGATTTCGCGGCTCAGCTTGGAGAACATCGAGGAGCGCTTCTTGTCCTGCGCGCCCTTGCGATGCATGATGTTCTTGAATTTGGAATGGCCTGCCATGGGTCCTGAATTCTTGTCTGCCGGTTGAGGATCGATGGGCGCCCTTACACCAGCGGATGGCGGGAGGGCAACCGTCGGGACATCAGTAGAGTATGGCGGTGCCCGAGGCCGTGACCATCAGCATCGATCCGCTGGAGCCGACCGTCTCATAATCGAGATCGACGCCGACGACCGCATTGGCGCCCAGCGTTGCGGCGCGGGTGCGCATTTCCGCGATCGCCTGCTCGCGGGCGCGCTGAAGCACGTCCTCATAGGCGCCCGATCGCCCGCCGACGATGTCGCGGACGCTGGCGAACAGGTCGCGGAAGAGATTGGCGCCCACGATCACCTCGCCGGTGACGATGCCGAGATATTCCTTAGCGGGGCGTCCCTCCAGCGAGGGCGTGGTGCTGACGATCATCTCGGACATATGGGTGCTCTCCTTTGTCGGCGAACTCGGTTATTCCAGACCCAAGGCGTTCTTGTATGTTTCCAGCAGCGCTTCGGCCTCCATGCGGGCGTTGCGCTCCATCTTGCGCAGGCGGACGATCGACCGCATCGTCTTCACATCATAGCCATTGGCCTTCGCCTCCAGATACACGTCCTTGATATCGTCCGCGATGCCCTTCTTTTCCTCTTCCAGGCGTTCGATGCGCTCGATGAAAAGGCGTAGCTGTTCGGCGGCGACATTGCCATCGCTCATGGGAATCTCCAGTCTGTGTGAATCGGTTGGGTGAATCGGTCGGTGAACGCCTCTAATGATTGTCGGCGTTCTTCGCCACACTCTCCTGCATGCGTGCGATCTGTTCGGGCGTCGCGTCGCTCTGGTAACGGGATTTCCATTCGGCAAACGGCATGCCGTGGATGATCGCGCGGGCTTCATCCTTGCCGAGCGTCCCGTCGGCCTCAGCGATCCAGTCGGCCAGGCAATTGCGGCAGAAGCCCGCCGTGCCCATCAAATCAATATTTTGAACATCGGTGCGGTGCTGCAAATGCGCCACCAGCCGTCGGAAGGCGGTTGCGGCAACCGCGTCGCTGAGTATGTTATCGCTCACGGCGAACCTTTCGCTGATCTACATCATCCTGTCGTGCAGCACGGATAATCGAAAACCGCGCCCTGGCAAACCAGCGGCGATCATGACGGTCAGGAGTTTGGGAAGAATGACGAAATTACCGCCCCGCACGCGCAAGGTCCGCATTCTCGCGACCCTTGGGCCCGCAAGCGACAGTCCGGAAATGATCCGCGCGCTGTTCGTTGCCGGGGCCGATGCCTTCCGCATCAACATGAGCCATGGCGCGCATGAGGATCATGCCGCGCGCATCGCGGCGATCCGGGCGCTGGAAAAGGAATTCGGCCGTCCGACGACGATCCTGGGCGACCTTCAGGGGCCGAAGCTGCGTGTGGGGACCTTTGAGCGCGGGTTGGCGGTGCTGGAAACGGGTGCGGCCTTCGTACTCGACAGCGATCCGACGCCGGGCGATGCCAGGCGGGTGAACCTGCCGCATCCAGAGATTTACGCGGCGCTCGTTCCGGAAACCCGGCTGCTGCTGGACGATGGCAAGCTGGTGCTGCGGGTCAAGAAGGTGGCGGACGACCGCATCGACACGGTGGTGGAGGTCGGCGGAACACTGTCCAACCGCAAGGGCGTGAATGTGCCCGATGTGGTGGTGCCGGTCCCTGCGCTGACGGAGAAGGACCGGCGGGACCTAAGCTTTGCTGTCGAGCAGGGCTGCGACTGGATCGCGCTCAGCTTCGTGCAGCGGCCCGAGGATCTGGCCGAGGCACGCAAGTTGATGGGCGGCTATGGCGCGCTGATGGCGAAGGTCGAGAAGCCTGCCGCCGTGCAGCGGCTGGAGGAAATCATCGAACTGGCGGACGGCGTGATGGTGGCGCGCGGCGATCTGGGCGTGGAATTGCCGCCCCAGGCGGTGCCCCCGCTCCAGAAGCAGATCGTCGCGACGGCGCGGCGCATGGGGCGCCCGGTCGTGGTGGCGACGCAGATGCTCGAATCGATGATCAAGGCGCCGACGCCGACCCGCGCCGAAGTGTCGGACGTGGCGACGGCGGTCTATGACGGGGCGGACGCGATCATGCTGTCGGCGGAGACGGCGGCGGGCGACTGGCCGGTCGAGGCGGTGACGATGATGGACAGTATCGCCCATAGCGTCGAGCGCGATCCGGGCTATTTCGGACGGCTGCACTATACCGAGACGAAGCCCGATCCGACGACTGCCGACGCGCTGGCGGAAGGGGCGGGCGGCATCGTCTCGGTGGTCGGTGCGAGTGCGATCACCTGCTTCACCTCTTCTGGCAGCACCGTGCGGCGCGTGGCGCGGGAGCGGCCGATGACACCGATCCTGGCGCTGACCCCGCGGCAGGACACGGCCCGCAAGCTGGGGCTGACATGGGGCGTGCATGCTGTGCGGACCAAGGATATCGGCACGTTCGAGGAGATGATCGGCAAGGCGCGGCGCATGGCGCTGCGCCATGATATGGTCGAGAAAGGCGGCAAGATCGTCGTGCTGGCGGGTGTGCCCTTCGGGACGCCGGGGTCGACCAACGTGCTGCATGTGGCAGCGATTCGCGGGGATGAGCTTCGGGGCCGGGACGAAGCCTAAAGCACGCCCAGCGCGGTCAGTTCCCGGCGTAGCGTGGCTGCGTCGCGGAACAGGTGTCCGTGCATTCCCTCGGCTTGCGCCGCGCGGATATTGTCCTCGCGGTCGTCGATGAAAAGGGCCTGCGCCGCCTCCACGCCGAATCGGGCGAGCGCCAGCCGGTAGATGGCCGGATCGGGCTTTGCGAGCTTTTCCGCGCCGGAGACCACGATGTCGCGGAAGGGAGCGAATAGGGCTGCTTCCCGTTTGTGGAAGGGAACCCAGAATTCATCGCTGAAATTGGTGATGGCGAAAAGCGGCACGCCGCTGTCATCCAGTTCGCGGACGATGTCCGGCATGCCCTCGATGGTCGGGCCGACGCTGTCGATGAATTTGTCGCCCCAGAGGCGAATCAGGCCAGCATGCTCCGGATGCCGCGCGATCAATTCGGCGCTGGTTTCCGCGAAAGGACGGCCCTGGTCATGCTGGAAATGCCATTCCGGCGTCACCACGTCGCGGAGAAACGCGTCGAGCGCCCGATCGTCGTCGATCAGGCGCTCGTACAGAACCCTTGGGTTCCAATGATATAGGACATTGCCGACGTCGAAGATGACGGCGGCCATACCCACCCTTTGATCAGCCCTGACGGGCCTTGAAGCGGCGGTTGGTCTTGTTGATGACATAGGTGCGGCCGCGGCGGCGGATCACACGGTTATCCCGGTGACGGCCCTTGAGCGACTTGAGCGAATTGCGGATCTTCATGGAACCAGCCTTTGAATGAATCTTGCGTGATCGAAAATCGAAGCGCTGCCCCTATGGGTGAGGCAGGCGAAAGTCAAGGGGAACTGCCCGCATTTCAGCTCCGTTCATCCCCCGTGCAGCAAAGCCATGGCTTCAACGCTTTTAGGGGATTAGCCGCGCGGTGTCGTGTAGAGGGTGATTATCTTCGGAGTTCAAGTCCATGTTGAAAAAGATCGCCTTTTCTTTCCCGCTGGCCCTTTCCCTGAGCGCCTGCGCCACCGCCATTCCTCCGGTTGAGGTGACACGATTCCATATCGATAATCCCGTGCGCAGCGGGACCGTCGCGGTCGAGGAAATGGCCGGCAATCCCGACGTCGGGCTGGAATTCCGGACCTATGCCGCCGCCGTGGATCAGGAATTGCAGCGGGTGGGCTTCACGTCCGTTGGCAATGGTGCCGGACAGAGCGCGAAGAGTGAATATGTCGCGCTGGTCGGATTCCGTCGGACCTTCCGGGAGCCGAACAGCTATGGCGCCAATGGCAAGCCGGTGAGTGTCGGCGTTGGCGGGGCCGTGGGCAGCGGAGGCTATTCCGGGCTTGGCCTGGGTATCGGTATCAACCTGTCTGGCAAGCCGAAGGGGCAGGTTGTCACCGAATTGCAGGTGCAGCTCAGACGCCGCGCTGATTCGACCACCATCTGGGAAGGCCGCGCGCAGACCGAAGCGCGGGAAGGCACGCCCGCCTCTCAGCCAGGCATCGCGGCGCAGAAGCTCGCGGCGGCGCTCATCGGGGACTATCCGGGGGAATCGGGCCGGACTATAAGCGTCAAATGACCGTCTCCATCACCAGCGCTTTCGACAGCGGCAATATTCGCCTTGTTTCCCTGAACGATAGTCCGGCCGGCGTCCGCGCCGAGCTGGAGATCATCAAGGACCGGCAGAGTGACTTCTACCAATGGTTCCACTTCCGCATGGCGGGCGTCGCCGGGCGGGAAGTCGAACTGGCGATCACCAATTGCGGCGCGTCGGCCTATCCCGATGGCTGGCCAGGCTATCAGGCAAGGGTGAGCGAGGATCGGGAAAACTGGCTGCTGGCGGACACCAGCTATGCCGACGGGACGCTGACGATTCGCATGGCGCCGGACGCCAATGCGGTGTGGCTCGCCTATTTCGCGCCCTATTCGATGGAACGGCACCATGATCTGGTCGCCTGGGCGGCGTGCCAGCCCGGGGTGGAGCATCGCGAACTGGGGCTGACGCTCGACAGGCAGCCGCTCGACCTGCTGGTGGTGGGCGATGGGCCGAAGAAGGTCTGGCTCTATGCCCGCCAGCATCCGGGCGAGAGCATGGCCGAGTGGTGGATGGAAGGGGCGCTGGAGCGGCTCTGTGATGAAGAAGATGCCGTGGCGCGGCTGCTGCGGAAGAGGGCGACCTTCCACATCGTGCCCAACATGAATCCCGACGGCAGCCGGCGCGGGCATTTGCGCACGAACGCGGTGGGGATCAACCTCAACCGCGAATGGCATGAGCCGTCGATGGAAAAGAGCCCGGAAGTGTTTCTGGTTCGCGCGGCGATGGACGAGACGGGCGTGGATTTCGCCATGGACGTGCACGGCGATGAGGCGATCGCGGCCGTGTTCCTGGCCGGGTTCGAGGGAATTCCCTCGATCACCGAACGGCAATTGACCCTGTACCACCGTTTCCGGGAAACGCTGGCCGCGCGGACGCCGGATTTCCAGACGAGGAAGGGTTATCCCACCGCGCCGGCGGGCAAGGCGAACCTGTCCATGTCCACCAACCAATTGGCCGAGCGCTTCGGCGCGGTGGCGATGACGCTGGAAATGCCGTTCAAGGACAATGACGACTTGCCCGATGCCGATTTCGGCTGGTCGCCCGCCCGCTCGATTCAGCTTGCCAAGGATTGCCTGGGCGTGCTGGCGGAGATGATCGGGGAAATCTGATCCCCTGGATTGGGTGGACAAGGTAATGCGTGGGAGAGAGGGAAAAGCGCGGCTTTCGTGCGATGTTCCTACGCATGTGGATCACGCTTTCAGATGCCCGGGTCCGTAGGCCGGTGGCAGATGGTAGGGGGTGGCGGGAAATCGTGGCTGCCATGGGTGGGCTCTCGCCATTCCCCTTTCGTCGCCCCGGACTTGATCCCGCCATGCAATTTCATCGCCTGCGGGGTGGTTTTCCCCCTGGGCTTTCCCTAATTGGATGACATGGCAAGAAGCAGCCGATCCAATGACTGGGGCTTTCCCCGCTGGCGCAGCTATGGCGCATCGCGTGAGGCGCAACAGGTGCGCCTGTGCGATCGATATGGCTGCGACCGGCCGGGCGATTGTCCCGCGCCAAAATCGCCCAACAGCCGCGAGCGCTGGTATTTCTGCACCGATCATGCGGCGGAGTATAACCGCAACTGGGATTATTTTCAGGGCCTCGACCAGGAGGAACGCGAGCAGCGCGAGCGCGCCGAGCGGCGTGATGCAGGTGCATATCAGAACAGCGCCTATCATGGTTGGGGCGGACCCGGCGACGGCAGCCGCTCGCGCGACGAGTTGCACGCGCTCCAGGCGCTCGAGTTGGAGGACGATGCCGATTTCGAGGCGGTGAAGAAAAGCTGGCGCCGTCTGGCAAAGGAATATCACCCCGACGTGAAGCCGGGCGACGCGCAGGCCGCTGTCCGGTTCCAGACGATCCAGGCCGCCTATGAAGTGTTGCGCGCGGCTGAGGAGCGGCGGACATGGAAGCCGCGGGAGCGCGCGGATTGAAGGATCTGGTCCGATCGAACTGGGATCATGCGGTGCTGGTATGCCGCAAATGTTCGAAGAAGCTGGATGGCGGTTTCGGCCGCGCGGGCGATGAGCGGCTGGCCAAGGCGCTGCGCCGATACCTCTCGCTGAAAAAGGGGCGCAAGGCTTTGGCAGGTATCGTCGAGGTGAACTGCCTTGGTGTCTGTCCCAAGGGCGCGGTGACCGTCGTCAATGGCGCACGGGCGCGCGACTGGCTGCTGGTGCGGCCGGGCACCGATCTGGAAGCGCTGGCCCAGGCGCTGGATCTGGCTCCGGCAACAGGAGAGTGCCGCTCTAACCCGCCTGCCTGATCCGCGGCGTTTCCACCAGTCCGGCATCGGCGAGCAGCGGCATCAAAAGCCGTTCCTCCTTGTGCATCCGGTGCAGGATCCTATCCAGAACCTCCCGGCTTTCGCGGCAGAAGTCGCCCCATTCGCGCTCGATCCTGTCATCGCTCCAGCGGGCGATATAGGCCGAAAAGCTCTGGGCGATCGGCGCCATCTCCATTTCCAGCCGCGCAGCCGTGTCGCGCAGCCGGTCGTGCGGCTGCCGCTGCATATTGGGGTAGAATATCCGGTCTTCCAGCGCCAGATGCGCCATCAACTGGCGCGCGAACTGCCAGCGGAGCGCGCCGAGCCTTTGCGGGCTGCTGTCGTCTGCAATAGCCTGGCGGAACCGGGCCAGAAGCGCCTCGATCTCGTCATGCTGCCTCTGCAATTCGTCGAGGTCCATATACTGTTTCCCTCTGTCCCCGACCATATGTTCCGATGGCCGGGTTAAGAAACAGTTGTATCCTATTTCAAGGGCTCGGCTGGGGTGCCCATGATCGTTCCGATCGACGGGCACCCCTTGAAGGATCAGGCGGGCTGGTCCGCGCGGCTGACGCCCTGGCCGTCGAGATTTTGCGCGGCGAAGTCCCAGTTGATCGCTTCCTTGAGGACGCGGTCGGCATAGTTGGGACGGGCGTTGCGATAGTCGATATAATAGGCATGTTCCCATACATCGAGGATCAGCAGCGGCGCGTGGCCTTCATGCGCGACCGGCGTGTCGGCGTCATGATAGCTGGTGACTTCGAGCTTGCCGTCCTTCAGGATCAGTGCGGCCCAGCCGCTGGCGAAATGGCCGACGGCTTCGGCCTTGAGCTTCTCTACCAGAGCGTCGACCGAACCGAAGGCTTCCTCGATCTTGGCGAGCAGGTCGCCGCTCGGCGCTGTCTTCGTGGGCGAAAGCGACTGCCAGTAGAATGTGTGGTTCCAGATCTGGCCGACCTGGTTGAACAGGCCGCCCTTGCTGGACTTGATCAGCTCGACCAGCGACTTGCCATGGAGCGAGGCGTCGGCGGCGACCAGTTCATTGGCCTTCACGACATAGGCATTATGGTGCTTGCCATGGTGGAAATCGAAGGTTTCGGCGGTCAGAATGTCGCCAAATGCATCCTTGGCATAGGGCAGGTCGGGAAGAACAAAGGCCATGGCGGAACTCCTCGGGCTCGTTATGGATCGGCCGCGGAAACGGATGACGCGGCCGATTGGTTCAATGGTCCTGTCGGGGCGTGGACGCCTCCGCGCCCTTCCCATATGCGCCCCAAAGCGCCAAGGAAACAGATATGTGCCTATTGCGAAACGATCGCAAGAATGGGACGAATTCAACCTTGCGGTGGCGTCGTTTCGCCGATTTCCTCGCTATCGAGTTTCTCGCCGAGGTCGAGGCCATGGCGCATCAGCATCGGGATATTGGCGGCGGCGAAGACGATCGACACGATGGTGACGCCCCACACCTTGACCGCGAGCCAGCTATCGAACGTCATGGTCCGGCGCATCACTTCATTGGCGAGCGCCATGGCGATGAAGAAAAAGGCCCAGTTGCGCGACAGCTTGCGCCAGCCGGCTTCGGTAAGGCCGTCATAGGCGGCCTGAAGCAGATATTTGAGCAGCGGCTTGCCCCGCATCAGACCCGCGAACAGCATCAGCGCGAAGAAGCTGTAGATGATGGTCGGCTTCAACTGGATGAAGCTCTGGTCGCGGAAATAGATGGTGAGGCCGCCGAAGAAGAGGATCAGCATGGCCGACAGCCAGAGCATCGGCGACACGCGGCCGAGCTTCACCTTCGACACGATGACGGCGATGATGATCGCGACCATGAAGGCGGCGGTGCCCAGCATCATGGCGGTGATCGGATTGCCCGGTCCCCATATCCAGCCGGCGCCCTTATAGCTCAGGAAGAAGACAAGGAGCGGGCCGAAGTCCAGGGCGAGGCTGAGATTGCCGTTGTGCTTGGGTTTCTTGGCGTCAGCCATCTGCTTGCTCCATCATCCCGGCGGAAGCGGGGATATCCTGCGGTCGGGTGGTGCCGTTGAGCCCCGAGATTCCAGCTATTGCTGGCATGACGAAGGAGGAGTGATCACCGCGCATAGGCCGTCCCAGCGATCGCCCGCGCCATGTCGCCCGGATCGAAGGGGCGCAGGTCCTCGATCTTCTCGCCCACGCCGATGGCATGGATGGGCAGGCGATATTTCTCCGCCGCCGCGACCAGCACGCCGCCGCGCGCCGTGCCGTCGAGTTTGGTCATGACCAGGCCGGTCACCTGCGCGACTTCCTTGAAAACCTCGATCTGGCTCAGCGCATTCTGGCCCGTGGTGGCGTCCAGCACCAGGACGACGTCATGCGGCGCCGCCGGGTTCAACCGGCCCAGCACGCGCCGGATCTTCGCCAGTTCATCCATCAGCTCGGTCTTGTTCTGAAGGCGCCCGGCGGTATCCACGATCAGCACGTCGATGCCTGTTGCCGTGGCTTGTTTCACCGCGTCGAAGACGATGCCAGCCGCGTCGCCGCCTTCCCTGCCCGCGACGATGGGAATGCCGAGGCGCTCGGCCCAGACCTTGAGCTGGCCGATGGCAGCGGCGCGGAATGTGTCGCCCGCCGCCAGCATCACGCCATAATCCTGTTCGAGGAAGAGGTTGGCGAGCTTGGCGATGGTGGTGGTCTTGCCGGAGCCGTTGACCCCGATGACGAGAATCACCTGCGGGCGCGGGAAGGCCTCTATCTCCAGCGGGCGGGCGACCGGGGCGAGCGTCTTCTCGATCTCCTCCGCGATGATCTCGCGCAGATATTCTTCCGTGAGTTCGCGATTATAGCGGCCCTCCGACAGGCGGTCGCGCACGCGGGCGGCCATGGCGGGGCCAAGGTCGCTGACGATCAGCGCTTCCTCGATCTCGTCCAGGGTCTGTTCGTCGAGAGCGGCCTTGGTGAAGAGGCCGGTCAGATTCTCGCCGAGCTTGTCGGAAGTGCGCTTGAGGCCGCCGAAGAGGCGATCGCGCCAGCTTGTGCCGGGTTCAGTCATTGCTGCGCCTCTTGCGCGATCAGCGCGCCATTCTCAAGGCCCGTGATGGTCGCGCGGACGATGGAGGAGGGGGATTGCGGCCGGGGGAATCGCACCGGGGCGAAATTTTCGGCATGACCCGAAAGCCCGTCGCGCTCCACCAGCACGGATTGGGTCGAGCCGATCAGGCTCATCAGCCAGTTCCGGCGCTGCGCTTCGCAGGCGGCGCGGAGGCGCGCGGCGCGGGCCTTGATGGCGGCGCGGTCGACCTGCGGCATCCGGGCGGCGGGGGTGCCGGTGCGCGGCGAGTAGGGGAAGATATGGCCGTGGACGATGCCGCATTCCTCCACCAGCCTGAGGCTGTTTTGGAACATCGCTTCGTCCTCGGTCGGGAAACCGGCGATGATGTCGGCACCGATGCTGATGTCGGGGCGGGCGGTTTTCAGCCTTTCCACGATGCGGATCGCTTCTGCGCGGCTGTGGCGGCGTTTCATGCGCTTGAGGATCATGTCGTCGCCCGCCTGGAGCGAGAGGTGAAGGTGCGGCATCATGCGCGGCTCATGCGCGAGCAGGTCGAACAGCCGCTCGTCGATCTCCACGCTGTCGAGCGAGGAGAGGCGCAGGCGGGGGAGCTCTGGCACGCCCTTCAGCAGGCGTTCGATCAGCAGGCCGAGCGAGGGCGCGCCGGGCAGGTCGGGGCCGTAGCTGGTGACGTCCACGCCGGTCAGGACGATTTCCCTGTAGCCCGCATCGACCAGTTCGCGGGCTTTTTCGATCACCGCACCGGCGGGGGCGGAGCGGCTGTTCCCCCGGCCATAAGGGATGATGCAGAAGGTGCAGCGATGGTCGCAGCCATTCTGCACCTCCAGGAAGGCGCGGGCATGTTCGGCGAAGGCGCTGGCCATGTGCGGCGCGGTTTCGCGGACCGACATGATGTCGGAGACTTTGACCTGGGCACCCGCTCCGCTCGAAACGAACGGGCGGTAGTGAGTCGGGTCCATCTTTTCCCGATTACCGATCACCGCGTCGACTTCGGCCATTTGGGCGAAGGTTTCCGGCTCGGTCTGCGCGGCGCAGCCTGTCACCATGATCCGCGCATCGGGCCGGTCCCGGCGGGCGCGGCGGATGGCTTGCCGTGTCTGGCGCACGGCTTCGGCCGTCACCGCGCAGCTGTTGACGACGATCAGATCATCCTGCCCGCCCGCCATTTCGCGAATCGCCTCGCTCTCGGCGATGTTGAGGCGGCAGCCGAGCGTGATGATCTGGGCCCCGCTCATGTCAGAAGCGCGCCCAGTCAGCCTCGCCGTCGAAGACATGGGTGGCGGGGCCGGTCATCATGATATGCCCGCCCGGCGCCCAGTCGATCACCAGATCGCCGCCCGGCAGGCTGACCGTCGTGGGGCCGCTTACCAGCTTGCGCCGTACCGCCGCCACCGCGGTCGCGCAGGCGCCGGTGCCGCAGGCGCGGGTCAGGCCGGCACCGCGTTCCCAGACGACCAGGCGAATGTGATTCTCGCCGATGATCTGTGCGAAGTTCACGTTCACGCGGGCGGGGAAGAGCGGATCATGCTCGATCAGCGGGCCCAGACGGTCGAAGTTCACACCGTCCAGATCGTCCACGAAGAAGATCACATGGGGATTGCCGACATTGACCGCCACCGGGGCGGGGAGCTCTTCCCAGCTTACCGGCATGGTCAGCGTGTCCATGGCGTAGGAGAGGGGGATCGCGTCCCATTCGAGGCGCGGCTCGCCCATGTCGACGCTGGCGCCGCCATCGACGGCCTTTGCGTCCAGCAGGCCCGCCTTCGTCTCGATCAGCACGTCCCGGCCGACGAACAGGGGCACGCAGCGGGTCGCGTTGCCGCAGGCCTCCACCTCGCTGCCGTCGCTGTTGAAGATGCGCATCGACACGTCGGCGCGGTCGGAATTTCCTATCAGGATGAGCTGGTCGCAGCCGATCCCGGCATGGCGGTCGGCTATGGCCATGGCGCGCGTCGCCGTCATGTCGAGCGCGGTCTCCCGCGCGTCGATCACCACGAAGTCGTTGCCCAATCCATGCATTTTCGAAAAACGGCCCATAGTGCGGCGCATGTAGGGCTTGTGAGACGAAAAGGCCACCCTAAGCGGCGCTCAAGGATGCGCGCTTGCGTCCATAGAGGAAATAGACGGCCAGGCCGATGGCGTTCCAGATCAGGCAGGCGAGGATGGTCTTCATCGGCAGGCTGATGAACAGATAGGCGCAGCCGCCGATGGCGCCAAGGCCGACCAGCCAACCGGCGGGGGTGCGGAAGGGACGTTTCATGGCGGGGCTGCGGCGGCGCAGGATGAGGAGGCAGGCGCCTACGGCGGTGAAGGCGATCAGCGTGCCCGCATTGGCGAGCGCGGCGATCTCGTCGATGGGCAGGACGCCTGCGATGATCGCGACCAATATGGCGGTGACGGCGGTGATCCGGGCGGGGGTGCCGCGTTTCGAGATTTGGGCCAGCCTTTGCGGCAGGAAACCGTCGCGGGCCATGACGAGGAAGATGCGGCTCTGGCCGTAGAGGAAGCCGAGCAGCACCGTCGGCAGGGCGATCACCGCCGCGATGGCGACGATTCGCGCCACCTGTCCCTGGCCCATTTCGCGCAGGATCAGCGCGAGCGGCTCCGGGCTGTCGGCAAAGCGGGTGAAGGGCATGGCGCCGACCGCCGCCGCCGCTACCAGCACATAGATGAGTGTGCAGACGATCAGCGATCCGACGATGGCGATGGCGAGGTCCCGATCGGGGTTCTTCGCCTCTTCCGCCGCCGTGGAGATGGCGTCGAAGCCGTAGAAGGCGAAGAAGATGATCGCCGCCGCCGCCATGACGCCGCGCTCGACTCCATCGGGCCCCATCGACTTGGCGAAGCCGAAGGGCATGAAGGGGTGGAGATTCTGTGCGTCGAAGGCAGGCAGGGCGATGGCGACGAACAGGCTCAAGGTCGCGATCTTGATGAGGACGAGCAGGCTGTTCAGCCGCGCGCTCTCATGCGTCCCCAGCATCAGCAGCCCTGCCACCACGGCGATGATGAAGATGGCGGGCAGGTTGACGAAGCCGCCCAGTTCCGGGCCCCTCGTCAGCAGGTCCGGGAAGCCCACCGAGGTCAGCAAAGGCGCGGCATAGCCGGACCAGCCCACCGCCACGGTCGACACCACCAGCGAATATTCGAGGATCAGGCTCCATCCGACGATCCAGGCGATGCCCTCGCCCAGGACGACATAGCTGTAGCTGTAGGCGCTCCCGGCGGCGGGCATCATGGTCGAGAGTTCGGCATAGGCCAGCGCCGCGCAGGCGCAGATGGCCCCTGCAATGGCGAAGGACAGCAGCACCGCAGGGCCGGCCCGGTCCGCGCCCACGCCGATCAGCGTCAATATGCCGGTGCCGACGATCGCGCCCACGCCCAGCGCCAGCAGGTGCGGCCAGGACAAGGTGCGCGCCAGCCTGTGCCCTTCATGGGCGGGCATCATCGCCTCCATCGGCTTGCGGCGCGTCCAGCTCATGTCTTTTCCCCTTTTGCGGGCACCATGCCGTTGATGGCGCGGCTGGCAAGAAAATTTTGTACAAATGTAAGGCAGTGGATCGCCGCCCCTCGCGACTCCCCTGATATTCTGTTACGGAGCCGCAAACAAAGGTCGCGACGGTATAATTTTCGGGGGGAGGGCGTCCCATGGATGCTGCTGCGTCGACCGTCCCGGCATCGGCCCGGGACAACGGCTTTTATCTGGGAATGGCGGTTGCCATCGCGGCGACGGTGATCGGCGGTTTCGGCTCCTTCGCGTTTCGGGGGTTGGTCGATGTCTCGCGCGCGCCCTATTGGGTGCATGTGCACGCCGCGGTGTTCGTGAGCTGGACGCTGCTGTTCGTCACGCAGAATGCGCTGGCCCATCGCCAGTCGATCGCGCTGCATCGGCGATTGGGCTGGGTCGCGGTGGGGATGGCGACGGCGATGGTGCCGCTGGGCGCGTTCGCCGCCGTCATGGCGGTGGCGCTGGATCGCGTGCCGCCTTTCTTCACGATGCCGATCTTCCTGGCCTTGAGCGCGTTGGAACTGATCGCCTTCGTCGCGCTGCTGACCGCCGCCGTCCGCCTGCGCCGCCGGATGGAATGGCACAAGAGGTTGATGCTCTGCACCATGATCTCGATCATCGGACCGGCTTTCGGGCGGATTCTGCCGATGCCGCTGCTGGGACCCTGGGCCGGACTTGCGGTGATGGGCGGGCAATTGCTGTTCGTGGCGGTGGCGATCGCCCATGATCTCGTGTCGCGCGGGCGGGTGCATCCGGCCTATGGTGTCGGTGCGGCGGTGATCCTGGCCGAAGGGCTGGCCGTGCCGCTGCTGGCCGCGACGCCGCCCTTCCTCTGGCTCGCTTCGGCTTTGGCGGGCTGAGTTTCGGTTGCGTCGGGCGCCCGCTTGCGTTAAGGGCGCCCCTGCAATCGGGCGGTCCGCCGCCTGATACCCTGACAGATCCATGGCGCCCAAGAGGGGCACCGGATGGACGCTGGCCGGCGAGGATTCGCCCGCCGGCGATTTTGTCGTTTGGCGGGGTAAGCACAGTTTTCCGGGCCTTCCGGCCCAAATGAGGTGATGATGTTCGATTCGCTAAGCGATCGTCTCGGTGGGGTATTCGACAAGCTGCGTGGGCGCGGTGCGCTGACGGAGGACGATGTCCGCGCCGCGATGCGCGAGGTGCGAATCGCGCTGCTGGAGGCCGACGTCGCGCTTCCGGTGGTCCGCCAGTTCGTCGATCAGGCGACGGAGCGGGCGGTCGGCAGCGATGTGCTGCGGTCGGTCACGCCGGGGCAGATGGTCGTCAAGATCGTCTCGGATACGCTGACCGAGACGCTGGGTTCTGAATCCTCCGACCTGCTGATCGATGTCACCCCGCCCGCCGTCATCATGATGGTCGGCTTGCAGGGGTCGGGCAAGACCACCTCCACCGCCAAGATCGCCAAGCGGCTGAAGGAAAAAGAGCGCAAGAAGGTGTTGATGGCGTCGCTCGACGTCCAGCGCCCCGCCGCGCAGGAGCAGTTGGCGGTGCTGGGCACCCAGACCGATGTGGCGACGCTGCCCATCGTGCCGGGCCAGCAGCCGGTCGACATCGCCAGGCGGGCCTTGCAGGCGGCGAAGCTCCAGGGCTTCGACGTGGTGATGCTCGATACCGCAGGGCGCCTGCACGTCGACCAGGCGCTGATGGACGAGATGAAGGCGGTGGCCGAAGTCTCCAACCCGGCGGAAATCCTGCTGGTGGTCGACTCGCTGACCGGTCAGGACGCGGTGAATGTCGCGACCAGCTTTACGGCGCAGGTTCCGCTGACCGGCGTGGTGCTGACCCGTATGGACGGCGATGCGCGCGGCGGTGCGGCGCTGTCGATGCGCGCGGTCACGGGGCGGCCGATCAAGTTCGCCGGCACGGGCGAAAAGCTCGATGCGATCGAGCCTTTCCATCCGGCGCGCGTGGCGCAGCGCATCCTGGGCATGGGCGATGTCGTCTCGCTGGTCGAGAAGGCCGCCGAGACGATCGACGCCGAGGAAGCCGACAAGCTCGCCAAGAAAATGGCCAAGGGTCAGTTCGACATGAACGACCTGCGCGCCCAATTGAACCAGATGCGCCGCATGGGTGGCCTTGGCGCGTTGGCGGGCATGCTGCCGGGCCTCAAGAAGGCGCAGGCGGCGATGGCGAACAGCGGCGCCAACGACAAGACGCTGATCCATCTCGATGCGATGATCGGGTCGATGACGCCCAAGGAGCGGGAGAAGCCCGCCCTGATCAACGCCAAGCGCAAGATCCGCATCGCCAAGGGCAGCGGTACGACCGTGCAGGAAGTCAACCGTCTCCTGAAAATGCATCAGGAAATGGAAACGGCGATGAAGAAGATCCGCAAGATGGGTGGCCTCAAAGGGCTGGCCAAGATGTTCACCGGTGGCGGGCTCGACGGAATGCTGGGCGGTGGCGGTGCGCCGCCGCAGGGCTTGCCGGGGCTGGGCGGCAATATGCCGAACCTGCCGCCCGGATTTCAGAATTTCATGAAGAAATAAGCGTTTTCAGTCATTTGGTTTAGAGTAGAAAGGCAAGTTCCATGGCAACCTCCATCCGTCTGTCGCGCGGCGGCTCCAAGAAGCGTCCCTATTATCGCATCGTCGTGGCCGACAGCCGCGCTCCGCGTGACGGCAAGTTCATCGAGCGTATCGGCAGCTACAACCCCGTCCTGCCCAAGGGCGACGAAAAGCGCGTCGTTCTGGACGTCGAGCGCGCGAAGCACTGGGTTGCCGCCGGTGCCCAGGCGACCGACCGCGTGGCCCGCTTCCTCGACGCCGCGGGCGTGAAGGAACGCGCCGCCCGCAACAACCCGAAGAAGGCGGAGCCGGGTCAGAAGGCCAAGGACCGCGCCGAAGATCGCGCCGCCAAGGCCGCTGAAGCCGCCGAAGCCGCCGAAGCGGCCAAGGCTGCTGCTGCCGAGGCTGCTGCCGCGCCCGCCGAAGCGCCTGCCGAAGAAGCCGCTCCGGCTGAAGAAGCGGCCGCCGAGCAGGCCGAGGGCTGAGTCCTTTGACCGACAAGCCCGTCACTCTCGCCGTCGTCATCGGTGCGCATGGGGTGGCGGGCGAAGTCCGTCTGAAGCTGTTCGGGGAGGGGGCGGAGACGCTCAAATCCTATGGCAGCTTCGATGCGGCGGGGCGCATGTTGACGTTGAAGTCGGTGCGCCCCGGCCCCAATGGCGCGGTCGCGCGCTTTGCCGAGATCGGCGATCGCACGGCGGCGGAAGGGCTGCGCGGGACGGAATTGACCGTGCCCCGCTCCGCCTTGCCCGCGCTGGGTGAGGGCGAATATTATCATGCCGACCTGATCGACCTGCCCTGCTTTTCCAGTGATGGCGAAGGGCTGGGTCATGTCGTCGCGGTCGAGAATTTTGGCGCGGGCGACATTATCGAGGTGGAGCGGCCCAATGGGAAGCGCTTCATGGCGCCGATGCATGCGGTCACGATCGCGGATGAGCGGGCGGTTATCGAGGCGGCTTTCGCGGCCTGACCGATGAGCTTCGCCGCGCAGATCCTCACCCTCTATCCGGAGATGTTTCCGGGGCCGCTGGGCGTGTCGCTCGCCGGGCGGGCGCTGGCGGAGGGGAAATGGGTGTGCGATCCGATCCACATTCGCGACTTCGCCACCGATAAACATCGCACGGTCGACGATACCCCTGCTGGTGGCGGGGCGGGCATGGTGCTGCGCGCCGACATACTGGGCCTTGCCGTCGATCATGCGCTGGCACGGCGTCCGGACCTGCCCGTGCTTGCGATGACGCCGCGCGGGGCGCCAGTCACGCAGGATCGCATTCGCGCGCTTGCCGCCGGTCCCGGCGCCACCATCCTCTGCGGCCGGTTCGAGGGCTTTGACGAGCGGATTTTCGAGGCCCGCCCGGTCGAACAGATCAGCATGGGCGACATCATCCTTTCCGGCGGAGAGATGGGCGCGCTGATGCTGCTGGATGCTTGCATCCGCCTGCTTCCTGGGGTAATGGGCGCCGCTTCCAGTGGGGATGAAGAGAGCTTCGAAAGCGGCCTTCTCGAATATCCGCATTATACCCGACCTGTTGAATGGGAAGGGCGCACGATCCCTGAAGTGTTGCGATCGGGGGATCATGCGAAGATCGCCGCCTGGCGGAAACAAAGGGCGGAGGACGATACACGGCTAAGGCGGCCGGACCTTTGGGAACGTCATATCGGCGTTCGGGACCAGTCGCCCTCTGGTGCGCAACGCGAAGAATAGGACCTGAGTCATGAACTTGATCCAGCAGATCGAGGCCGAGAACATCGCGGCCCTCGCCAAGGATATTCCGGAATTCCGTCCGGGTGACACGCTGCGCGTCGGTGTGAAGGTCGTCGAAGGCGACCGCAGCCGCGTCCAGAACTATGAAGGTGTCTGCATCGCCCGTTCGAACAAGGGGATGGGCAGCAACTTCACCGTGCGCAAGATCAGCTTCGGTGAGGGTGTGGAGCGCGTCTTCCCGCTCTATTCGCCGAACATCGATTCGATCACCGTCGTCCGCAAGGGCGTGGTGCGTCGTGCGAAGCTCTATTATCTGCGCGGCCGTACCGGCAAGCGCGCTCGCATCGCCGAGCGCCGCGACGTGCGCGGCGAGGACTGATCGCCCGTTCAACTGTTCTTGACAGTTGTATAAAAGATACAGGCGGCACCCCAATGGGGCGCCGCCTTTTTCTTTGTTTTCCAATGATATGATCGAAATCGCTTCCTGATTGCGCCAGGTGCCTGAACCGGATTTTGCGCCAATAACAAAATTCGTTTCTCATTGATGGCGGTTTTGTGTCAGCGTTCCGTTTCTAGACAATACTCAATATTTCCGACGACCAGACCAGTCGGTCTGGCGCGGGGGGAGTGTGTCTCGAAGATATTGAACGAAACTGGGACAATGAAAAAATAAAAGATCGGCCAGGAGAGGCTCTCTTCATAAGAAAGCAAGGGGGCTATTTCATGAATTATAAGAGTTTCGTTTCCCGCACGGCCATGATTATTGCGCTGTCGTCTTCAGCCTCGGCCCTGGCCCAGACCAGCGATCCGCAGGCGGCTTCGGCTACTGATGGCGCCGCGATCATCGTCACCGGTACGCGCATCACCGGGATGAGGGCGGCCGATAGTCCGGCACCAATCCAGCTTCTGAGCGCGGACACATTGCAGCGCACGGGGTCGCCGGACCTGATGCAGAGCCTGGCGCAGCAGCTTCCCTCGGTTCAGGCGCAATCCTTCGGCGGCGACCTTCAGGCGCATAATTTGCAGATGAAGCTGCGCGGCCTCAGCCCGAACCACACGCTGATCCTGGTCAACGGCAAGCGCCGCCATGGTACCGCCAACGTCTCGGTAGCCGGCGGCCCCTATGGTGGCAGCGCGGCGCCGGACATCAGCTTCATCCTGCCCGAATCGATCGAGCGGGTCGAAGTGTTGCAGGACGGCGCGGCGGCGCAATATGGCACGGACGCGATCGCGGGCGTCATCAACTTCCTCCAGAAGAAGGCCGACCATGGCGGGTCGATCAACCTGACCGGCGGCGAATATTATGATCAGGGCGGCAAGACCTATGCGATCGGCGGCAATATCGGCATGGCGCCCTTCGACGGCGCCTATCTGAACATCTCCGCGCAGAAGAAGCACAAGGGTTTCAGCTTCCGCGGCGACATCAATCCGCAGGCGATCCGGCTGTCGACCGCCTATCCCGCAATCAAGAATCTGCCGGGCTATCCCTACACCAACCGGATCATCGGCGATCCGCACATCGACCAGACGGTCGTGAACTACAATGCCGGCTATGAATTCGGGGATTATGAGATCTACAGCTTCGGCAGCTACGGCCACAAGAAGGCCGCCGCCTATGAAAACACCCGTCCGCCGACGACCGTCGTCAGCGCCAGCGGCGTGCCCTATTATGCCGGTGGCTTCCAGCCGCAGGAGCGCATCGACGAGACCGACTATTCGGTGACCGGCGGCTTCCGCGGCACCGTGGGCGACACGACCTTCGACCTGGCGTCCACCTATGGCAAGGATCTGGTCAAGGTCTATGTCTACCACTCGGCCAATGCCCAGCTTTACGCCGATACCGGCTTCACGCCCCAAACCTTCCACAATGGCGATTTCTTCAACACCCAGTGGAGCAACACGCTCGACCTGACCCATGCGTTCGACGTGGGGCTGTCGGAGCCGGTCAACGTTGCCGCGGGCCTAGAATTCCGGCACGAAACCTATGGTATCCGCGCGGGCGATCCGGCCTCCTATTATGGCGGCGGCGCGCAGTCCTTCTTCGGCTACAGCCCCAATGACGCGGGCAAGTACAAGCGGGACAATTTCTCGCAATATCTGGACATCAGTCTGAAGCCCGTCGAAAACTGGCTGGTCGACGGCGCGGTGCGTCACGAACATTATAGCGATTTCGGCGACACGACGGTCTTCAAGCTGACCACCCGCTATGACTTTTCCGATGCCTTCGCGCTGCGTGGCACGGTCAGCACCGGCTTCCGCGCGCCGACCTTGGCGGAAGGCGGCTATTCGGGCCTGAACGTGGGTCCGGGCTTTATCGGCGGCGTGCTTCCGCCTGCTTCCGCTGCGGCGGGATCGCTGGGCTTCGGCGGTCTCAAGCCTGAAAAATCGACCAACTTCAGCCTAGGTACGGTCTTCAACCCAACGCGGAACTTCACCCTTACGCTCGACGCCTATCAGATCACGATCCGCAACCGCATCATGACCTCAACGGCCTTCTCGGGCTTCACCGGCAATCGTTGCCCGGCGGGCTATGCCGGCAGCAATGCGGCGGCCTGTCTGCCCTTCAATGCCGACCAATATGCCATCTACAACCAGCTCGCGGTGCTGAGCGCGGTGAATGCGGCGCTGGGCGGCAGCAGCACGGTGACCGATTGGCGTACGGCGGATGCCATCCCGGCCTATGTGCTGTTCGCGGACAATGGCGTCGACCGCAATACCGAGGGCGGCGTGTCGGTGCAGAGCTTCGTCAACGGCGTGAAGATGCGGACCCGCGGCG
This sequence comes from Sphingobium sp. LB126, assembly GCF_002795205.1. Lineage (NCBI taxonomy): Bacteria > Pseudomonadati > Pseudomonadota > Alphaproteobacteria > Sphingomonadales > Sphingobiaceae > Sphingobium > Sphingobium sp. LB126. The sequence goes on along the minus strand of NZ_NETV01000001.1, from coordinate 1,168,203 downwards.
TCGATCTGGTGGCGAGCTACCTCGGCGATCTGGGCGATCTGGGCAAGCTCGACCTGACCTTGACCGCCAACTACAACCAGAACAAGGTTCTGGGGATCAATCCGCTTCCTGCCGCGCTCTATTCCAGCACGGTCAATCCGGAGTTGACGCGCCTGATCGACGCGTCGAGCGAGGTGGAACTGGAGCATAGCACGCCGCGCTTCCGGGGGACGTTCAACGCCTTCTGGACCTGGGGCAAGTTCACCGCCAACCTGCGCGAAAGCTATTATTCGCAGGTCTACACGCTGGAAAATGCGCGCAGCGGTCCGGATGCGGGCAATCTGATCAAGGTCCCGGTCAAGGAGGCGTTCCTCACCGATCTCGAACTCGGCTATCAGATCGCGAAGCCGATCAAGATCTCCGTGGGCGCGAACAACCTGTTCAACAAATATCCGACCCAGCGGTCCAAGGAGTTCATCCGCAACACCGAATTGGCCAATATGGAACGCGGCTATTCGACGAGCAAATATCCGCTCATCTCGCCCTATGGCATCAATGGCGGCTATTATTATGCGCGTGTGAATGTGACCTTCTAAGAATAGAGGGACGGGCCACTCGGCTCGGCCCTTGTTCGATAAGAGGCGGCGAACGGCATGAACCGTCGCCGCCTTTTCCTTTTTCCTGGTGCATCAGCCTATGTCGCTCCTTCACCGTCTCGCCATTCCCGCCGATGAACCGGCGTTGGCGCATGTCATGACGCTGGCCATCGACAGCTTGCAGTCTGACTTCCTGACACCGGAACAGGTGAGGGCCAGCCATGCCTTCATGGGGCTGGACAGCCGGTTGATCAGCGACGGCACTTATTTCGTGATCGAGGATCAGGGGCAGATCGCCGGTTGCGGCGGCTGGAGCCGGCGCGCGACGGCTTATGGCGGCAATCATAGTGAGGGCCGTGACGACCGGCTGCTCGATCCGGGGACAGAGGCGGCCAAGGTGCGGGCGATGTACACGCATCCCGACCATGTGAGGAAGGGCGTTGGCAGGCTGATCCTGTCACTCTGCGAACAGGCGGCGCGGATGGAGGGTTTCTCCGCGCTGGAACTGTCCGCCACCATGGCGGGCGTGCCGCTTTATCGCAGCTTCGGTTTCATCGATGTGCATGCGTTCGAGGATCGCGGCGTGCCGCTGATCCTGATGCGCAAGCCTATCGGCGGCCGGAGTTCCGACTCGTGAACCAGAGGCCGATCAGGCTGAGCGCCGCCGCCGCCGACATATAGAGCCCGACCAGTTCGACCCCCTGAACCTGGATCAGCCAGGTCGCGACGATCGGCGCCAGAGCGCCGCCGATGATCCCGCCCAGGTTGAAGGCGAAGGAGGCGCCGGTATAGCGGAGCTGCACCGGAAAGAGATGCGGCAGATAGGCGCCGAGCGGCCCGTAGACGAAGCCCATCAGGAACAAGGCGAGGCTGAGGATCAGGAAGATCGGCAGCAATTGCCCGGTGCCGATGGCGGGGCCGAAAATCACGCCCATCAGCACCGTGCCGATGCAGCCGGCCACCAGCACGCGGGTCGGGCTGCTCCTGTCCGCCCACCAGCCGGCGAGGATGATGCTGAGCGCCATGAACAGGATTGCGCCGAGTTGGATCGCAAGGAAGGTTTCGCGGTCGATCTTGAGCGTGGTCGTGCCATAGCCCAGCGCGAAGGCGGTCGCGATATAATAGACGGCGAAGCAGGCCGCGCAGGCGAAGGTGCCCGCGATCGCGGCGCCGAGATGGCTGCGGAACAAGGTTGCGAGCGGCACGGCGGGCGGCGGCGCCTCGGTGCGGGCGGCCACGAATTCGGGCGTCTCGGTGAGCTTCAGGCGAATCCACAGGCCCAGCAACACCAGCACCGCGCTGCCCAGGAAAGGCAGGCGCCAGCCCCAGGCGAAGAAATCCTCGTCGCTGAGGAAGGTGCCAAGGATCAGGAACAGCCCGTTGGCGGCGAGGAATCCGACCGGCGCGCCCAGTTGCGGGAACATGCCGAAGCGCGCCCGCCAGCCCGGCGGGGCGTTCTCCACCGCCAGCAGAGCCGCGCCGCCCCATTCGCCGCCAAGGCCGAAGCCCTGACCGAAGCGCAGGATGCACAGGATCAGCGGCGCCCACCAGCCGATGCTCTGATAGGTCGGCAGGAACCCGATGGCGAGGGTCGATCCGCCCATCAGCATCAGCGACGTCACCAGCGTCGTCTTGCGCCCGATGCGGTCGCCATAATGGCCGAACACCGCCGCGCCCAAGGGCCGGGCGAAAAAGGCGAGGGCGAGACTGCCATAGGCCGCCAGCAATTGCGCGGATGGGGAGGAGGAGGGAAAGAAAAGCGGGCCGAAGACCAGGCTGGCGGCGGTGGCGTAGATATAGAAGTCGTAAAATTCGACCGCCGTGCCGATCAGGCTGGCCGCCAGCACCCGCTTGTGGCGCAGCATCGCGCCGATGCCGTCCATTTCCCCCGAACCCGCTGCCACAGCCCCTGTCGCCATCATTTCGCTCTTTTCTGGTTCAGCAATTCATAGGCCATGACCGCGCAAGCGACCGCTGCGTTCAGGCTGTCCGCCTTGCCCAGCATCGGCATCTTCACCAGCAGGTCGCATTGCGCCTCATAGCTTTCAGGCAGGCCCTGCGCTTCATTGCCGACCAGCAGGAAGCTGGGGCTTTGGTAGCGCGGTTCCTGATAGTCGTGCGTGGCCTTCAGGCTGGTGCCGATCAGTTCGCCCGGCCCTTCGCGCAGCCAGTGCATGAACTCGCCCCAGCGTGCCTGGGTGATCGACTGGGTGAAGAGCGCGCCCATGCTGGCGCGTACGGATTCGACGGAGAAGGGATCGACGCAATCGTCGATCAGGATGAGGCCGCCCGCGCCGACCGCATCGCCGGTGCGCAGGATCGTGCCCAGATTGCCGGGATCGCGCAGCGATTGGGCGACGATCCAGATATCGGCCTTGGTTCTGTCGAGCTTCGCCAGCGGGGTCAGCCGGTCGCGATACACGCCGACCACGGCCTGGGGGTTATCCTTGCCGCTGATCTTGGCCAATATGTCGGGCGTGGTTTCGATGACATCGCCGCCCGCCGCCTCCATCGCCGCGATCAGATCGGCGGCGAGGGGATGGGTCGAGCCGGCATGGAACAGCATTTCGGGCAGCACGCCTTCCTCGCGCGCTTCGGTCAGGATGCGCAGCCCTTCGGCCAGGAACAGCCCTTCGGCCTTGCGGAATTTCTTCTCGCGCAGGGATCGGACGCGCTTCACCAGCGGGTTGGAAAATCCGGTGATCTCTCGCGCCACGATCCTGTCTCTTGCCTTTTCGAAGGTCCGCCGAAACGGCCTCTCTATAGGGGGAGCGGGGAAAAGGGTAGGGGGGGCTTGGAATGTCAGGATTTGGGTGGGAACGGCCACGAGCGGACCGGGGGAAAGCCGTTCGGGCCAAGCCTGTCGAGGCCCTTTCCGTTTCTCTTAAGATCGGGCCCGCTGCCCGTTTCCCACCCATTCCCGTAGGTCACAGGCTGCCGAAGCCGGGCGCTTCGCCGCGGGCGTTGCCGTCGAGACGGGTCGGACGTTTCCAGCCGATGCGCGGGCGCTTGCGCAGACGGAGCGTTGGCCAGTCGCCGCGATCGGTGCGTTCGGCAAGGCGCATACCCTGGGCGCGGTAGGCGGCCAGCACGGCATCGGCCTGTTCCTTGAGCAGGCCGGCAAGGACGATGGTGCCGCCTTCCTCCACAAGGGCGCAAAGCGAAGGCGCCAGTTCGATCAGTGGACCCGCCAGTATATTGGCTATCAGAAGGTCATAGGGCGCGCGGGTGATGATGGCGGGGTGGTCGACGCCCGCGGCCGTATAGAGCGCGATCTGCCCCTGGCCCTTCCCGGTCGCAATGCCGTTTGCGGCGGCGTTGGCCGCGCTGATCTCCACGGCCACCGGATCGATGTCCGATGCCGTCGCATAAGTCCGCGGCCACAGATGCAGGGCGGCGAAGGCGAGCAGACCCGTGCCGGTGCCGATATCCGCGACATTGCCGAAGCGCATGCCGACGCGGCGCATCCGGTCGAGCATGATCAGGCAACCCGCCGTGGTTTCATGCTGGCCGGTGCCGAAGGCACGGCTTGCCTCGATCAGGAAATTGACATGGCCGGGTCGCTCCGGATCGCTGGCAAGATTGCGGACGTGGAAGCGCCCGGCGGTGACGGGTTCCAGGCCCTGCTGGCTCAATGTCACCCAATCCTCGTCGGGGAGCTGTTCGACCTGCGGCCTGACACCCGCGGCGGAGGGGACCAGGGAACGGAGCAGCTTGATCGCGGCGGAGCTGGGCTGACCCTCGAAATAGGCTTCCAGCCGCCAGCTTTCTTCATCGTCGGGTGCCGCCTCGCTGGTCATCAGCACGGGCGGACGGTCCATCAGGGCGAAGGCCGCTATGTCGCCGTCCAGCGCCTCCGCCTCGGCGCGCGTGCAGGGGAAGGTGACTTTCCAGCTTTGGGTGGCTGGTTCCGGTTCGGGGGTTGGGGAGGCGGCATCGGTCATGCCGCCGCCTTTAGACTTTTGGACGTGATAGGGGAAGCGGGGTGGCTTCAGGTGGTGAGTTGACCGTCGGCTTTTCCAGTTCGGTTCGTCCGAAGGATTGTGCGCGGCCCCTTCGACACGGGCCTTCGACTTCGCTCAGTCCCTGCCCAGAAGGAGCGAGGAGAGACCGTTCATGGCCAAGCCGCCGTCAAGCGACCTGCTTGCCGAAGTCGGAGGAGGCCGCGCGCAGGCTGGAGAGTTTGCCCTCCACGCTCATGAAGCCCCGTTCGAGCTGGTCGATTTCGGAGGCCACGACTTCCGTATCCTGGCGGATCGCGCTGATGGTCGAGGACATGGAGTCGGCGGCCAGGGCTGTTTCGTCGACCGCCGCGGTGATCATCGTCACCGTCTGCGCCTGCGCGTCCATGGCGTGGCGGATGCGTTCGGCGCTGGCCTGAACCTCGCCCACCGTGTCGCGGATTCGTTCGTTGGTTTCGACCGACTGGCGAGTCGAGGCCTGGATGTCGGCGATCTTGCCGGCGATCTCGTCCGTGGCGCGGGCGGTCTGGTTGGCGAGGCTCTTCACCTCCTGCGCGACCACGGCGAAGCCGCGTCCGGCATCGCCCGCGCGGGCGGCCTCGATCGTGGCGTTGAGCGCGAGCAGGTTGGTCTGGCCCGCAATGTCGCGGATCAGGCCCAGGATCGATTCGATCGACTTGGCATGATCGGTCAGCGTCGTCGACATGGCGACCGCGTCGCCTGACTGGCGTGCCGCGCGCTGGGCCACGCCGGCCGCGCTTTCGACCTCGGTACGGGCATCCTCGATCGCACGGATGAGGCCGGCCGAGGTACGGGCCGCTTCGCGCATGGCGAGGGCGGATTGTTCGGCGGCGGCGGCGACTTCCGACGCCTTGCCCAACATGCCCCGCGTGGCGGCCGAAGCGTCCTTGGCCTGTTCGCGCAGCGATTCGCCCAGTTGCGAGGCGCCGTCGATCTCGCCCACGATCCGCTGTTCGAACAGGGTGCCGAAGCGCTGGCGCTCGTTGCGCTGGGCTTCCGCTTCATCGCTGGCGAGCACATTCGCCATCAGTCCGGCGTCGATCATGCCGACATGCATCATGACATGGACCAGCCGGCGGCGGTCCGCTTCCACCTCCGTACGTTCCCAGATGAGATCGATCAGCTTTTCGTTGGCCGCCGCCACCGGCATCAGGACAGCGCGCAACGGCGCCCCCTGCTTGCGGGCATGGCGCACGCAGGCGATCGAGGACAATGCCCATTCGCCCGCTTCATAATAGCCGAGCTTCTGGCGCACATATTCGTGCGCTTCGGTTTCGATCTTGGCGAGCGTCGCGGGGTTGAGCTTGGCACGCAGATTCGTCTGTTCGAGATAGGCGTCGTAGAAAGTGCGCGCCGCCACCGTCATATTTTCACCCACTAGGTCGCGGATCTGGCGCAGGCCCTGCGCCAGTTCACCATGCGGGTCGACCTCCCTCATCATCGCAAGGATGGCGTTTTTGGGCGTGGCGGCGGAAGTCATGTGCGGCAGAACCCCAAATTGGTCTTGTTGGTCGTGCCGGGATAGCGCCATTTGGTTAATCACTTCTTAGCTCATATCGGTCTGCTTTCCTTTATCCGTCCGCCGCAGGGCCAGGGCGGCTTGCCCTCTTCGCGGATCGCTCCTAAGGGGACGGGACTCGAGGGACAAACATCAGGGACGTAGGGAAGATATGGCGCGAACCACGAGCCGGCCGCTCTCGCCGCATTTGACGATCTGGAAATGGGGGCCAGCGATGGCCGTTTCCATCATGCACCGCGTGACCGGCAACGGTCTGGCAACGGTCGGCGCATTGGGTCTGGTCTGGTGGCTGATGGCCGCTGCAAGCGGACCGGAAGCCTATGCGACCTTCGTGAAGTGCGCGACGTCGCCCATCGGCTATCTGGTGATGGCGGGCCTTAGCTGGTTCTTCTTCCAGCATCTCTTTTCGGGGCTGCGCCATTTCGTGCTCGACATGGGCGCGGGCTACGAGCTGAAGAACAACAAGCTCTGGTCGCTGTTGACCTTCGTCCTTTCGGTGCTTGCCACCCTGGCCTTCTGGGCCGCGATCTGCACGGGGAAATTCTGATGGGAACGGGAACCGGAATCGGCCGCGTCCGTGGTCTTGGCTCTGCCCGCCACGGCGCACATCACTGGCTGGCGCAGCGTTATACCGCCGTCGGCAACCTGCTGCTGGTGCTGTGGCTGCTGTTCAGCCTGATCGCCCTGCCGGGGCTGGATTATCAGAGCGTTCACAACTGGATCGCCCATCCGCTGGTCGCGGTGCCGCTGATGCTGATGATCGTCAGCATCTTCTGGCACCTGCGCCTCGGCATGCAGGTGATGCTGGAGGATTATGTCCATGACAAGGGGCTGGCCTTCCTCTCCATGCTGCTGCTGAACTTCTATGCCTTTGGCGGCGCGGCCGCGGGCGTCTTCGCGATCGCCAAGATCGCCTTCACGGGGATCGTCAAATAATGAGCGAAGCCTACAAGATCATCGACCACACCTACGACACGGTCGTCGTGGGTGCTGGCGGCTCCGGCCTGCGCGCCACCATGGGCAGCGCCGAGGCGGGCCTCAAGACCGCCTGCATCACCAAGCTGTTCCCGACCCGCAGCCACACCGTTGCGGCGCAGGGCGGCATCGCGGCCAGCCTTGGCAACAATTCGCCCGACCACTGGACCTGGCACATGTACGACACCGTCAAGGGGTCGGACTGGCTGGGCGACCAGGACGCGATCGAATATATGGTGCGCGAAGCGCCTGCCGCCGTGATCGAGCTGGAACATGCCGGCGTGCCGTTCAGCCGCAACGACAATGGGACGATCTACCAGCGCCCCTTCGGCGGCCACATGCAGAATATGGGCGCCGGCCCGCCGGTGCAGCGCACCTGCGCCGCCGCCGACCGTACCGGCCACGCCATGCTGCACGCTCTGTATCAGCAGAGCCTGAAATATGACGCCGACTTCTACATCGAATATTTCGCCATCGACCTGATCATGGAAAATGGAGAGTGCCGGGGCGTGATCGCCATCTGCATGGAAGATGGCTCGATCCACCGCTTCCGTTCGAAGGCGGTGGTGCTGGCGACCGGCGGTTACGGTCGTGCTTACTTCTCCGCCACTTCGGCGCATAGCTGTACCGGCGACGGCGGCGGCATGGTGCTGCGCGCGGGCCTGCCGCTCCAGGATCTGGAGTTCGTGCAGTTCCACCCGACCGGCATCTACGGCGCGGGCGTGCTGATCACCGAAGGCGCGCGCGGCGAGGGCGGTTACCTCACCAACTCCGAGGGCGAGCGCTTCATGGAGCGCTATGCCCCGTCGGCGAAGGACCTGGCGTCGCGCGACGTCGTGTCGCGATCGATGGCGATGGAAATGCGCGAAGGGCGTGGTGTCGGTCCGAACAAGGATCACATCTTCCTGCACCTCGACCATATCGATCCCAAGGTGCTGGCGGAACGCCTGCCGGGCATCACCGAGAGCGGCAAGATCTTCGCGGGCGTCGACCTCACCCGTCAGCCGCTGCCGGTGACGCCGACGGTCCACTATAATATGGGCGGCATCCCCTGCAATTATCATGGCCAGGTGGTGACCAAGGTCGGTGACGATCCGGAAGTGGTGGTGCCGGGCCTCTATGCGGTCGGCGAAGCGGCCTGCGTGTCGGTCCATGGCGCGAATCGCCTGGGTTCGAACTCGCTGATCGACCTTGTCGTGTTCGGTCGCGCGACCGGCCTGCACCTCAAGGAGACGATCAAGCCCAACGGTTCGCACCGTCCGCTGCCGGCCGATGCGGCCGATCTGGCGCTGTCGCGCCTTGACCATTATCGCAATGCCAAGGGCGGTTCACCCACGGCGAAGATCCGTCTCGAAATGCAGCACACCATGCAGAAGCATGCCGCCGTGTTCCGCGACAGCGCGCTGCTGGCCGAGGGTGTCGCCAAGATGACGCAGGTCAACCAGAGCCTGGCCGATGTCGGCGTGTCCGACCGCTCGCTGATCTGGAACACCGACCTTATCGAGACGCTGGAGCTGGACAACCTCATGTCGCAGGCGGTCTGCACCATGGTCAGCGCGGAAAACCGCAAGGAAAGCCGCGGCGCCCACGCGCATGAGGATTTCCCGAACCGCGACGACAATGAGTGGATGAAGCACACGGTAAGCTGGTTCGAAGGCTGGGGCGGCAAGGGCGGCAAGGTGACGCTCGATTACCGTCCGGTGCACGACTACACGCTCACGGACGAGGCGGAATATATCAAGCCCAAGGCGCGCGTTTACTAAGGCGCACCGTCAGGTGATATGAGAAGGGGGCGGGCCGGAAGGTGCCGCCCTTTTTCATGGTCAGCTTTTGGCCATCCTCTATCCCCGATGGCTCGTCCGTTGCCCCACGAGCCGCCGCCGGCCATGTCCGTGCGGCTTTTCTTTCACCGTCGATTTGGCCGGATCAGAAGTCCAGTTCCGCCCGCCAGCCGACCACATTCACCCCATAATCGGCCCTGGTCCCCGCCAGGATCGCGGCATCCCGATAATCGATCCGTGCATAGTTGAGGTTGAAGCGGAGATATTCGATCGGCGTCCACACCAGCGCGGCGACATAGGCATTCTGCGTGCCACCCACGATGTCCCGGTCGTTGAGATCCAGATAATCATAGCGCAACGCCACCTGCCAGGCGCCCAGGCCGCCGCTGCCGACGGATTTTTTCGGCCTGGTGCTGCCGAAAATGCCGTTCTTGTAGCTGCGGGTCTCGCCGGTCAGGAACAGGCCGACCTCGGCATAGCCGCCGAAGAAGGTCGGATCGGCCAGCCACGGCCGATCGACCCGCAACCAGTGCGCCTCGCCCGCCCACCAGAACGGCCCCTGCGTGCCGGCCAGTTCCACGCCGTAATGGCTTTCCCCCTTGGCCGCGATCCGGGGCGTGGCCAGGAAACGGCTGTTGGCGCTATGGAGATAGGCCCGTTGCCGGTAGCGCTGCGGCGTTTCCGACAGGCGCTGAAAATCGCGCCAATGGCCGGACAGCGCGAAATGCAGCTGCGTGTCCCCCCATTTGGGCGCGAACACGATACGCCCATCGACGCCATAGCTGTTATTCTCGTCGCCTCCGTCAGGCCCGTCGGCGTCATTGGTCAGCGAGTCGGCGCTGTCGGAGAAGATGCCCGCCTGCGCCAGCAACGGCCCGGCCTGATATTGCACCGACAGGCCCAGTCGCCGCTCGAAACCGAAGGCATCGGTGAAGGCCGCCCGCTCCATCACCGAGCCGGTGGTGTCGCCGATCAGTTCGTCCAGCGACTGGAACTGGTTGTGATTGCCCAGCGTGACGAGCCATTTGCCCGTCTCATAGGTTATGAACGTGTCGACCAGATCGACGCCATTGTCGGAAAGCTCCGTCTCCAGCTTGTAACCGAAACCGCCGCCCAGCTTGCCTTCGCCACCCAGGCGCAGCCGGCGCAACTCGTTGGAATATCCTTTGGCGCGATCCTGCACGCTCGGCGGCGTCATCAGCATGCCCGCATCATATTGGATGCGGCCCTTCACCTTGAAGCTGGCCGACCCGCTGCTGAACACCGGACCGCCCTTCCAGCCGATGCTGGTGGCCGGGGCTGCCGGCTGTACGGGCGGTGGCGGGGTCGCAGGCGTTGGGGCGGCGCTCCCCAGGCGGGCTTCCAGTCGATCGACCTGCGCCTTGAGCGTGGCGATCTGCGCGCGCAGTTCCTGCGCCTCGGTTTCGCTGATTGCCTGCGCGACGGCGGGTAAAGGCATCAGGCAGAGGGCGAGTCCGCCAGCCCCCAAGATACCGGCGCAAGGAGAGGTCCGCATGAATGAAATCCCGACAAATATCGGGTGACGCCAATATGAATTAATTATTACATGGAAGCGTCAGTAATATTTCATTTTTGCGACAATGGCGGGCAGGCCGACCTATTCCGCCGCCAGGGCATAGCCCGATCGTGGCAGTTCCTCCGCCAGCGCACCGACGATCGATGAGACGACCCGCCTTATCCGATCCAATCCCTCCCCCGGCTGCTCCATTGCCGCGTCCAGATAGAGGCTGCGGTCGAACTCCAACTGCATGGCATAAAGGCCGTGGTCGGGATGGCCATGCCGCTCGATCATATGGCCGCCGGCATAGGGATGGTTCAGTGCCGCGGTGACACCGTGGGAGGCCGCCACGTCTGCCGCCAACATCATCAGCCGGGCCGATGCGCTGCGCCCGAAACGATCGCCCAGCACGAGATCCGGCGGCGCCTGCCCAGCGGCGGGTGGGGGCAGCGGCGGCATGGAATGAAGGTCGATCAGGATCGCGTGGCCATAAAGATCGCGCGCCGCCCGCATCAGCCGAGCCAGTTCGGCATGATAGGGGCGATGGACGGTTTCGATTCGCCGCTGCACCTCCGTCCAGCCCAGCGGCCGCAACCATAATTCATGCGCGCCGGGCAAACGGCGGGGGATCAGTCCCAGCCCGCCGCGCAACTTGGCGCTGCTGTGCAGGGCCACATCGCGTGGAAGGCCCGTCACCATGCCGGGATCGACTTCCCGTTCATGGCGGTTGAGGTCGATCATCGCCCTTGGCGCCCGCGCCACCAGCACGCTATGGCCGCCATCCATCACCGGATGGGCCAGCAAGTCCGCCCAGCGATCCTCCAACCGCTGCAATATTTCCGGCCGGACCCGCGCCTGCGCCAGCAGCGACTCGTCATAATCGCGGCCGGCATGGGGAACGGACAGGATGACGGGACTGATCGGCTCTTCCGGGCCATGGAGGTCATAGGCGGCGCAGGATCGGCGGGGAACGGATGGCGCGCTATGATCCAAATCATGCCCTTTCACGCCGCCACCCAAAAATGGTTACTCGGCTGGATAATATTTACACCTTGTCGCATATATAGGGGCGACACGCCATCCGCGAAGGGGGCGATCCATGGGGACGGCCGGTCGGGGCCTGGGGCGAGACAAACGGGGCAATGGTTCGAATTCTGCTAGCCGAAGATGATGACAGCATGCGTGCCTATCTGGCCCGCGCCCTGGAAAGGTCGGGCTATGACGTCGTCGCCGTCGCCACGGGCGCGCAGGCTGTCCCGCATATCGAGAGCGACCGCTTCGACCTGCTGCTGACAGACATCGTCATGCCGGAAATGGACGGCATCGAACTCGCCCAGCATACCGCCTCCGTCGCACCGGACACGCGGATCATGTTCATCACCGGCTTTGCCGCCGTCACCCTGAAAGCCGGCAAGGCGGTGCCGCAGGCCAAGGTGCTCTCCAAGCCCTTCCACCTGCGCGAACTGGTGCTGGAAGTGGAGCGGATGTTCGGCAGCGAGAGCCTGACCGGCCTCAACTGACGATCTCGGCGGGGTCGGCCTCAAGCGGCCACCACTTCCTCCATGTCCGGCGTGGGGGGCAGCGGCGTGCCCGCCATGGCGGCGGCGAAACGCTCGCGATCAAGCCCCTTCTCCCAGGCCGACACCACGACCGTCGCCACAGCGTTGCCGATGAAATTGGTAAGGCTGCGGCATTCGCTCATGAAGCGGTCGACACCCAGGATCAGCGTCATCCCCGCGACCGGCACCGACGGCACGATCGACAGCGTCGCGGCCAGGGTGATGAACCCCGCCCCGGTCACGCCGGCCGCGCCCTTGCTCGACAGCATCGCGACCAGCAGCAGCAGCAGTTGCTCCTCCAGGCCCAGATGCACATTGGTCGCCTGCGCGATGAACAGTGCCGCCAGCGTCATGTAGATGTTGGTGCCGTCCAGGTTGAAGCTGTATCCGGTGGGCACGACCAGCCCGACCACCGACTTGCGGCAACCGGCGCGTTCCATCTTTTCGATCAGACTGGGCAAGGCCGCTTCGGAGGAAGAGGTGCCGAGCACCAGCAACAGCTCCGCCTTCAGATAGCGGATCAGATGCAGGATGTTGAACCCCGCCAGACGCGCCACGATGCCCAGCACCACCAGCACGAACAGCGCCGAGGTCAGGTAGAAAGTCGCCACCAGTCCGGCCAGATTGGCCAGCGTGCCCACGCCATATTTGCCGATCGTGAAAGCCATGGCGCCGAATGCCCCCAGCGGCGCGGCCTTCATCAGCAACGACACCAGCTTGAAAAGGGCGTGGCTGGCAGATTCGAGCACCGTCATCAGCGGCTCCGCCTTCTCCCCCACCATGGTGAGCGCAATGCCGAACAGGATTGCGACGAACAGCACCTGAAGGATGTTATGCCCGTCCGCGACCGCCGAGATCAGCGTGCCGGGGATGATGTCGAGCAGGAAGCCGGTGAGCGTGCGGTCGTGCGCCTGCTGTTGATATTGGGCGACCTTGCCCGCATCCAGCGTCGCGGGGTCGATGTTCAGCCCCGCGCCGGGATGGACGACATTGGCGACGATCAGCCCGACGATCAGCGCCAGCGTGGAAAAGGTCAGGAAATAAGCGAAGGCCTTTGCCGCGACGCGGCCGATCGCGCCCAGTTCCTTCATCCCTGCGACGCCGGTGACGATGGTGAGGAAGATGACCGGTGCGATGATCATCTTCACCAGCTTGATGAAGGCTTCGCCCAACGGCTGCAACGCGACGCCCATGTCCGGGAAGAAATGCCCGATCGCCACGCCCAGCGCGATGGCGACCAGCACCTGGACATAGAGCTGGCGATAGAGCGGCAGGCGCTGGACGGCCCGGTCAGGCGGCGTGGTCGATGGCAGCATGATGTCTCGCGTCCCCTTTTCGCGCCGCAGCATATGGGCTGGCCATCGGCTGTCCAGAAGAATAGCGAAAAGGGGAAATTTCCCGCTTGCGCTACCTGCCTCCCCCCGCTATTGGCCCACTCCACCGTGGGCGTGTAGCTCAGTGGTAGAGCACTGTGTTGACATCGCAGGGGTCGCAAGTTCAATCCTTGCCACGCCCACCATCGAAAACCCCGTCAAATCAACGGTTTGGCGGGGTTTTTGTTTGCCTGGAGCAGACCATGAAGTAGCCCCGTGCCCGGCGATTTTTGGGCAAATTCTGGGCAAGTCCGGGTCTGTTTTGGCAAATTCTGGGCATACAAATGCCGGGCGACGGGAGCGAAATCCCGAGTCGCGTACACCGCTGAAACTATCTCGGTCGGCAGGCGATGTGCCTCCTTCAGTCGCGAGCAGGGTCGCTCCCGCAGCCGCGCAGGAGCCGCCACAGTCCTGCTCACCAAACACGGCCGTTGCCGGACGACGCAACCGCGCATTGCCACGAAGCCGGGCGCCCCCGCGTGACGGATGAGCACCATCCTGTCGCACGGCACGCTGTTCCGGTTCAGCATGCGCCTGCACCAAGCCGGACGACAGCATGCCTAAGACCTTCATGAAACCTGTCGCGCCTCGTGCTGATGCATTCGGAGCGGAACTCCCGGCGCAAGCGCGCGATCAGATGCAAAAGGAAAACAAGATGCTCTCCATCCGCACCCGTGGGAAGAACGGCATTTATTATATCCGAGGCACCGTCACGCTTGGCGACAAGCATATTGAGGTCAAGGAGTTTAGTACAGGAACGAGTGACCGCGATGCTGCGGCGCACCTAATGGCGGAACATGAGACGAAGCTGCGGCACCGGCTGATGTTCGGTCCGGCCGCGATCGTGGCGCAAGGCAGAATAGCCGACGCTTTTGAAAGCTACCTGACCAAGGCGAAGCCGCCTTGCCCGTCCGATGTCCTGCGCATCGGCAAGCTCAACGGGTTGATAGGCGACTTTTCCCTGCGCGAGCCCAAACAGGCATGGGAACATTTCCGCCGTGCCTATCTGACCGGGCACGATCCGGCGGGCCAGGATCGCTATCGCTCCGTGTTCCAGGCGGCCATCAATGTCCATCACGAGCTGCACGACCTCCCGCCCCTGCGGATCAAGGCGATCCCGTTCAACAATGAACGGGTACGCTTCCTTAGCAAGGAGGATCGCGACCGGTTGATCGCGGCCTACTCGCCCCACATACAGCCGATCATCACCCTGCTCGCCTTCCATGGCCCACGCATCCAGACCGCGTTGCAGTTGCCCTGGGGCGTGAACGGCGTCGATATGAAGGAGGGCTCGATCCGACTCAATCACACCAAGAATGCGATCATCCGATCCGTGCCGATGCATCCACGTGTCATGGACGTGCTGCGCCCGATCTGGGAGAAGCGGGGCCAGCCGGCGACGGAGCATGTCTTCCTCAATCGGTTCGGCAAACCCTATCAGGACACGCGCAAGGCGAAGACCCCCGGCGGCAATCCGATCAAGAACCAGCACGCCACCGCCTGCAAGCGCGCAGGGGTAGAGGATTTCACCGTCCATGACTGGCGCCACCACTGGGCATCGCACTGCGTCATGGCGGGGATCGACCTCATCACCATCATGAACATGGGCGGCTGGAAGTCGCTGCGCATGGTCCAGCGCTATTCCAGCGTCAGCGTGGAGCATATGCGGGAGTCGATCAACAAGCTGAATTGAAGTCGGTGGTCGGGACCAAGAGGGTTTTGGGGGCGTTCCCGGAGGATGGCCGCATTGCCAAGGTTGGATCGAGGGTCGAATTGCTTCGCTCGCTCCAATTTCCAGCGAAATCAAGAAGCACGGCAATGAAATAATGTTCCTGCGCGAAGCCATTGTCCCATCGCTTCGACAAGCGGCACCAGCGGTGGCGACGCTTCGGTCAGCCTAAGCAGACGATCCAGGGCGCGATGTCGTCCGCGAACTCTTCCTCGCTGATCGAGCCATCGATCAGTCCTTCGACCATCCGACCCGCAAGCGTGTCATCGTTCATGGCGATTGTGAAGCCGTTGAGTTCGAGGAAGACGCCCATGCCAGCAAAGGCCGTGCGCTTGTTGCCGTCATTGAAGCCATGATTCTTCGCTATCGCGTAGCAAAGCCGCACGGCGAGCGTCAGCAGATCATCGACATCGTCATAATGAAAGAGATTGCGAGGATTACTCAGGGCGCTTTCTACGAGGTTCCGGTCCTTGACGCCCGGCACGCCGCGAAAGCGCTCTATTTGAATGCCATGAACTGTTAGAAGGCGCTCGTAGGAGAGCCACAAGGGCTCAACGGGCAAGGTATTCGAGAGTCTTCTTATAGCGGTCGCTGAAATCACGAACAGCCTGCTCGAACTCGGCGTCGGTCACCTCGCGAGGTCGCGCCTTCAACGGAGCGCGACGGTTTTTTTGCACTGATTGCATATCGAGCTCCTTTCTCTCTGCTTTGCGTTTCCACGGCAATATGGGTATATTGACGCGACGGTCAACAAACCATTTAAAAAACTCGGCCGAAATGCGCAGCAAAATTCGCAAATCGTAAAAACCCGTGTGTTTTCTGCTGCGATTCGCCAAATAATGGGCCTACACCTTTCTCATCCTGCTCGCCCATCAAGAACAAGCATGCGACCGCCTGCAAGCGCTAACCCGCATCGCCGGCAAGCACGGTGCAGCGCTCGCTGACGATGGCCAATATCTGGCTTTGGGTGGTAGCAGCGGCCTCGGCCTCCGCCGCAAAAGCCGGTAGCCGGACGGTTTCGACGGCCTGTGCAAGGCTGCCCGTCAATTCGGCGATCGCCGCCTCCGCATCGCTCTGAGGCAGGCCGATCGTGCGCGCCAACGTCATGAAATCTCGGCGCGTCAGCCGATCATCCTTGCCGTTGAGCTTGAGCGCCATGCGATCGCCGCCAAGACCCGGGAATACCCGCGTCGTGACGGCGTCATAAAGCGGAGCGAAACGAACCGAGGTAAATGCCTTGGCATCCGGTTCGGCGATTTTGAGCAGCGCGAGGTTTTTGAGGTGCATGTCGCCATCGGCGATCAGCCAGGCGAAAACCGCGCGGCGGAAGAAAATGTCGAGATCGGCCGCAGGGTCGGTCGACAGCGGCCGCAGTCCGCGCGCCATCCGCTCTATCGTCCCATCATATTTGGCCGAGGCGGGAAGATCCAGGATCGAACAGAAATCCTCAAGCGCGATCCGCCTTTGATCGCCCGGTCCCTGGCGGATATCGAACCGCTCCACGACGAGCGCTGGGGCCATGCCATCGGGCATCGCCGTCAGGGCGACGTCAGGCGCCGCGAAGCCGGCCGCTCGGCCAAGCGCAAGGCAGAGCCATTCCACGATCGGCAGCATCTCGAAGCCAGCGGTGCCTGCCGGCTTGAGGATATGGGTGAATGGCAGGTCGATGGCCGGGAGGAGTGCACCATCGGGCGCCAGATGCATGGGCGCCTTGATCTGGACGCCCGACAGGCGCGGCGTTTCCGCGCGAGCGAACATGCGCGCGAGGTTCTGCTCAAAACTCTCCTCGATCGCGCCGCGCGCCGGGCCATCATAGCGGCCGGTGAAGCGGCCTGCGTCGATAAAGCCGTTCAGCCTCGTCGTGAGAATGTCCGCCGGTAGTGCCGCCAGCTCGTCGCTGGCCTCGACTACGGTGATGTTCGACATATAGCGCCGCCCACGCTTCAACGCCTCGCGCTCGTCGCGCGCGCGAAGCACCTGGGCGAGCCAGCCTTCCGGTAAGAGGGATTCAACAAATGCCGGAAGTTTCCCGGGCGTTGTCTCCCGGACGAGCGCCGGTCCTGAACGCCGGGCCGGCTTCCAGCGCCATTCAAAGCCGTCATGAGTGAGGCGGCCGAGCGACTCGCCGTGCCAGGCGATTACCAGATCCAGCGCCGCCTTGTTGACGCGCGCTTTGGATGTGCCCGGCTGCGCCAGGAGGAAGCGTTCAGCGCCTTCGCCTTCGCGATACCAGCCATTTTCGCGCGCCAGCGCCCAGACTGCATCGGCGGCACCCTTGGGCGCGCCATGCTCCTCGACGAGGCGCGCGGCCATCTGCACGCGCATCTCGGCAGTAATGGCGCTGGCATGCTCGCTGCGCAGGCGAAAGGCTTCCAGAAAGCGCTGCCGGGGTGAGGATGCGTCGATGCGCAACTCGCCCAGATCGTCACCCACTACCGCTGACGCGGTCGAAGGATGCGGCGGCGCTTCGTTCTGGACGATCTCCAGGCTGCGCAGCCTAGTGCGCTGGTTGCGCCTGCCGCTGATAAAGAGCCGGCCATCGGGTGTCGGCGCAAGCAGCACGGCGCTCGCCGACGACAGATAGGCATGGGGATAGAGATAATGGGCGATGCGGATCGCATGATTCATTATTGTGGCGTCGGCATCGACATCTTGATCGACATATATGCCTCGCACGAGTTGCACGAGTTCGCCGGCTTGCGCGCGCTGGTGCGCGCGCTTGGCATCGATCGTCTCGCCCACCAGATGGATCGTCATATGATTATCTCGCATGTCAGATGCGCAATAATCCCAATGATGGACGTGATGGGCAAGAATTATCTCGCATCTCACATGCGCGAAAATTCCGAAGGCCAGAGCGGAGAGGACCGATGGTCCTAGCAGCAGCGGGCGTCGAGCGGGCCCGCCCTCATCTCCACCGCCGCCCTTGATCGACCCCAAACGAAGGCTTCTCCGACGGTCCCGATGCTCCTTTCTATAAACCACGATATAGGTGATTTATAGCAGGTCAATGTCGAAACCCGCCGCCCTTTCAACTCTGACGGCTTTGCCATTTCCGGCCTTGTCCGCGGCATCTACAATGAGCAGGCCGACAGCCAACCCCAATGTCGCGCTGCTGGGTCAGAGCGTTGTAGGCAATGTCGCCATTTTGCGGATCTTCCCGCCATAGCAGCTCGAGCAGCCCTAATTGCTCCAGCCGATGCTGGGCCGCGGCCTGGAATCCACCGATCCAGCGTCAAGAGATCCGCGCCTTGAAGTCCGGACATCTCGGATCATTGAGCGCCCTATACGCAGGAGTAACTCGTCGATAGATATAAAGCCACCGCGTGGGTTTTAATTCATCATAATTATTAAGTAAGTAGGAACGAATATTATTATTACGAAGAAAAAAATCACGAACATTAAAAGACATGGGCTGAAAAATATAGTTCTTTCGCCGCTCAAAAAAAATTAGTGTTGGCGATGAACAACGTATTTCCTGATCCGCCTCAATCAGTATCCGCTTTCCCAACAGACGCAGTGGCGCAGGATTTGGCCCGATTACTTCACCATGCGCAATAGCAGGTATCATCCAAAAAGCTGAAAGGCGCGACGGCCAAATAAGGTTCCGATCCTCCACCGTTGGCCATCCCCACATCGGGTCTGCCGTTGCAATATAAACTGCGCTACCCTTCGGCACTGTGGTTAAAATCGGATCTATTTCATCTCGGAACCAGTTAAAATACTGACCGGTCAGAAACGGCATAAGGAGTGGCAAGACCAGCATCATCGGCCCAATGACGAGGGGTATCGGCCGACGCAGGTCAACCATTCCCAACCGCACGCCAAGCGCCAGAGCGAATGCGCCGGTCACCGGTATGCTGTGGTAGAGCCATCCCTTGCGCTGCAGAAAGTAGGCTAATGCGAATCCCACAACAACAATCAGCAATGTCGAAACCAAGGGGTTGGCCTTCTTCCCCAGAGCTCCACCGAAAGTGAGAAAGAAGGCAGTCATAAAGGCCCAAACCAAGAACCAAGGCCTCAAGAACATCATTTTCCACGACGATTCATATCCGTGATAGGCCGCACGAACCATCGGCACCGATTCGGTAAAAAAGGCGGGTGCAAAAGCGATTATGGCTAGGCCGTAAATCAGAGCGCCAATCACCAAAACCAGAACTTCCGGACGAATCGCACGCCATTGCGAACGCTTCCGGACGATCAACCAGATCTCCAGCATGATCGGGATAAGGGCAAAATAATGTTTCAGTGCAAAGCCATAAGCGGCCATCGTGCCTATGAGCACCGCCAGTGCTGTCGGGATAGCAGTCCCCATTGACCGGCGCGCAATGAGTGCAGCGTAGGGCAGGGCGCCAATCAGCGCCAGTTGCTCACGCTGTCCGAAATCATAGATTGGCATGACCACGACAAGCCACAAAATCAACAGCATCATCGCCAATCGTGGGAACGGCGAAGAGAGGCCCGCAAGATGTCCGGTTAATAGCGCGGATAGAGCGCCGGTCCCGATGACAACCGCCACAAGCAGCCGTAACGGCGGTATATGTAGCCATGCAGCGGCATGGTGAATGGGCAACGCAGACCAGAACCAGAGCGGCGGATTGATTTCCCATATATCGCGATAAAGCACCGAGCCGTTGCTTATCTGACGAGCAACCCAGAACTGCCAGACGACGTCATGCGTTATCGGTATGTCATGCAGCAAAAACAGCGCAGCAATAGCGGCAAGGCAAAATAAGGTTTCCGGCAGGTAGCGTATAGCCAGCTCGCCGATTGGATGCCGGTTGAGGCGCGCTGCCATCCGGTTGACCAATGGCATTATCGATCTTCCGCGTTCAAGAAAGCCACCAATCTCAATGCGGCTTGAAGCCCCAACTCATGAAATTTCCAACATTGGCCGAAAGGCGTCGGCGGTCCAGCCACGATCCCCTTAATATGCGGCTCAGCGCTCCCTTCAGCCCATCCGGCATAGGCACCAGTCGCAACCAATAGCTCGGCCGGTAGCTGTTCCAAAAGCTCACCCCATCGACTGCTTCATAACCATTAAGTTGAAGCAGACGCCTCGAACTCTCGGCGGAGAAGAGTTGCATATGCTCGATATCGACGATCGGGGACCTTCGCCCCAGCAGGCGGTTGAGCAGCGCGCGCCGGTCATGCGTCACCGCCACAAACACGCCACCCGGCTTCAACAAATGATGGGCGGAAGCGATCAATGCACCCGGATCCTGGACATGCTCCAAAGTCATAAAGCAACAAATGAGATCGAAACTTTCGCTCTCGAAATCGTTTTCTTCGAAGATGCCCTCACGAATCCATGGCTGACGGTGCGCAGGAGCGGCCGCGATCGCGGCCCGGGATGGCTCCACGCCAACGAGCTTCGCAAAACCGGACTCCCCTAGTTTTTCAAGAAAAGCCGCTGTGCCCGTTCCGATTTCCAGCGCCGCGCCGCGCCCCTTCAGCAGTCGAAGGACCGGCTGTAGTGCACGAGCATAGGCATCAGCAGCATCTTCGGCTTCCTCCGCGCTGTCATAATCCGCCTCATGGTAGCTGGCCGCGAGCGAAGCCACGCTGGGGGGCCGGTCCACATAAGCCAGATCGCAAGACCGGCAACGAACCATCGCATAGCTCATATATTCCGGAATCTTGCGGGAAGCGAAGCTCGACGCGCTGATCCGGCTTTCGTCCCGCGAATCGGACAGAAAGGGTTCAGCTTGATCCGATCCCGCTCCGCAGAGGGGACAAAGACGAGCAATGCCAGCGGATTCATTCTTCATATGGCTGGACTAATGACAGTTGGTTGAGCAAATGTTAACTATATCGGGGGAATTTGCGGGGCATGAAAGAAGCGCATCTCATCGCAGCCCAGCCATACGGCACGGAATCGTTGGCGCAACGTATCCGCTGTCAGGCCCTTCGCATGGTTACGCGAGCCAAGGCATCCCATATTGGTTCGGCGCTCTCGATCGCTGATATTATGGCGGTCCTTTACGGTCGGGAATTGCGAGTCCATCCAGCAGTCCCTCGCCATCCCGATCGGGATCGCTTCATCCTGTCAAAGGGCCATGCTTGCGTCGCCGTCTATGCGACACTAGCGGAAACCGGCTTCATCGATCCGGCACTGCTGGATAGCTATGGGACCGATGGATCGATGCTGATGGCGCATATCAGCCACAAGGTGCCCGGCGCGGAATTCTCCACAGGCGCGTTGGGACACGGCCTGCCCTTTGGCACCGGAAAAGCATTGGCGGCCAAAAGGCAGGGCAAAGCTTGGCGAACGGTCGTTCTCACCAGCGACGGGGAGTGGGGCGAAGGCAGCAACTGGGAAGCCGCCTTGTTCGCAGCGCATCATGGCCTGGATAATCTCATCTGCATCATCGACTACAACAAGTTGCAAAGCCTGCGCACAGTGGATGAAACCCTGCGTCTCGAACCCCTGCATTCAAAATTCGAAGCCTTTGGCTGGGCCGTGCGTGAAGTCGATGGCCATGACCATGGCGAGCTGACCGAAGCGTTGGAAAAAGCACCTCTGGTAACCGGGAAGCCTACGATGCTGATCGCGCACACCATCAAGGGCAAAGGGGTCAGCTTCATGGAGAACAAAGTGGAATGGCATTATCGCAATCCCACGCCTGAACTGCTCGAGGTCGCGTTGGCGGAAATTCAAGGATGTGGCGCTGGGGAGCACAACCATGCGTGATGCATTCATCGATGAGCTGACGACGCTCGCCGAGACACATGACAATATTGCCCTCATTGTCGGTGACCTCGGTTTCAACGTGATCGAGCCTTTTGCCGAACGCTTTCCAGACCGCTTCATCAATGCCGGTGTTGCAGAACAGAATATGACGGGTCTGGCCGCCGGGATGGCGAGCGAAGGTTATCATGTCTTCACTTATTCGATCGCCAACTTCCCAACCTTTCGCTGCGCCGAGCAGATCAGGAACGATGTCGATCATCATCGCCTGCCGGTGACGGTGGTAGCGGTCGGTGGCGGCGTATCCTATGGGGCCTTGGGCTACTCCCATCACGCGGTTCAGGATTATGCGCTGATACGGGCGATGCCTAACATGATCATTGCCGCACCTGGTGATCCGCTGGAAACACGAGCGTGCCTGCGCTGGCTGGTCCAGAATCCCGGCCCTTCCTATCTACGCCTCGGAAAAGCAGGCGAACCCCGCTTTCATGATACCGTGCCCAACGTTACACCCGGCGGCTGGGTTCAGGTCCGAGATGGCGATGACAGATCGATCCTGTTATCAACTGGCGCCGCGCTTGGCGCTGCTGTGGCGCGCGCAAATGGCAGCGCGGTCTGGTCGCTGCCGCTATGGAGCATGGCGGCCAAGGCAGACCAGCCTTCCCAAATCGCGAGACACAAACGGGTAACGACGCTGGAAGATCACCTGGCCGATGGCGGCTTCGGCTCCTGGCTGGCGGAATCGGTCGCGGGTACGCCTGCTGCCGCCTGCGTTCAGCCGATCGCACTGTCTGCGGAAATTTGTGACTTGGTTGCCGGTCAATCAACGCTCAACCGGATCGGCGGCCTCACGGTATAACCATTTCTTTACCATGCCTGTTCATAGGATTTGACCCATGAAAGCGATCATCCTTGCAGGGGGCCTTGGCACCCGCCTCGCCGAAGAAACGTCAGTCCGGCCCAAGCCCATGGTGGAGATCGGTGGCAAGCCGATCCTGTGGCATATCATGAAGATCTACGCACAACATGGCGTAGACGAGTTTATCGTGTGCCTTGGCTACAAGGGTTACATGATCAAGGAATATTTTTTCAACTACGCGCTGCACATGTCGGACGTGACGATCGACCTGCGTCGCGGCACGACCGATGTGCACCGCAATGCCTGCGAGGACTGGAAAATCTCCCTGATCGATACAGGGGCCGAAACGATGACCGGCGGCCGCCTGCGACAGGCGATGCATTATCTGGGCGATGATGATGATTTCTGCCTCACCTATGGTGATGGTGTCAGCGACCTGAATGTGCGTGAGGCCATTGAATTCCATCGTTCGCACGGGCGAAAGGCAACCGTCACCGCCGTTCGTCCGGCGAGTCGCTACGGCCAACTCGACCTGGATGGGGACCGGGTAGCGGCCTTCGCGGAAAAGCCAGTGGAGGAGGGCGGCTGGATCAACGGTGGCTTCTTTGTCCTGAACCGGTCGATCGGCAACTATCTGGGCAATTCAGATGCCTGCGTCTGGGAACGCGAGCCGCTGGAGGGCCTTGCCTCGGACGGTGAGCTTCGCTCCTTTTTTCACGATGGTTTCTGGCAACCGATGGACACACTGCGCGATCGGCAGATGCTTGAAGGCATGTGGGAGCGGCAAGAGGCACCATGGAAGACCTGGCACTAAAGCGCACCAACGCCAACGCGCTCGCGCCGGACCCCGCCTTCTGGGTGAACCGGCGCGTACTGGTGACCGGCCACACCGGTTTCAAGGGCAGCTGGCTGCTTGTCCTGCTGGAAGCACTTGGCGCGCACGTCACCGGCCTGTCACTGGCGCCGGACACCACTCCGTCGATGTTCGGCCTGATCGATGGCGCAACGCTGTGCGAACATCATGTCGCCGATATTCGCGATGCTGCTGCTGTCGAAACGATCGTTACGCGTGCATCTCCGGAAATCGTCCTGCATCTTGCCGCACAGGCGCTGGTGCGCGCCTCTTATGCCGACCCGCTGGGCACCTATCAAACCAATGTCATGGGAACCGCCCACGTGCTGGAGGCATGCCGCAAGACACCGTCCGTGAGTACGATCGTCTCCGTCACCACCGACAAATGCTATGCCAATGATGGCCGCATGGAGGGCTATTGCGAAGACGCTCCGCTCGGGGGGCATGATCCTTATTCCAACAGCAAGGCATGCGCGGAACTGGTGAGTGCCTGCTGGCGCGACAGTTTCCTTGCCGAACGCGGGGTTGGACTTGCCACCGCACGGGCCGGCAATGTCATTGGCGGCGGCGACTGGTCCGCCGATAGACTGGTTCCCGATGCCATTAGCGCCTTTTTGGAAGGACGCGCGTTGGAAATCCGTAACCCCGATGCGGTGCGCCCGTGGCAGCATGTGCTGGAACCATTGACCGGCTATCTCCTGCTCGCGCAAGCCCTGACGACCGACCCGGCGCGGTTTGCGCGGGGGTGGAATTTCGGTCCGGCGGCAGCCGACATGGCTACCGTCCGCGACGTCATCGATCTGCTGGCTGACCATTGGGGCGCGACCCAACCGTGGATGGCGCAGCCAGGGAGTCACCCTCATGAAGCGGCTATGCTCACTCTGGATTCATCCGCGGCGGCCACAGCTTTGGGCTGGCGATCCCGCCTGCCGCTCAGCCAGGCACTGGCACTGACTGCCGACTGGTATCGTTCTGACGACAAACGCGCCGTGACCCATGCACAGGCCGAGGCTTTCCTCGCCATGGTACCAGCATGAGCCGCATCCTCGTCACTGGAGCAGGGGGCTTTGTGGGCGCGGCCGTTGCTGGCCTGGCTGCACGGCGGGGTCATCAGGTCACCGCGCTGGTCCGTAATCCCTCCGCGCCCCGTGTGGTGGAACTAGCCGACCGTTGCGACATCACTGTTGCCGATCTGGCCCATGGCGAAGCTGTGCGCGACGCGCTTGTGCAAGCCCGTCCCGATATTATCATCCATTCCGCCTGGGAAGGCGTTGGCGGCCCAGCCCGTGCCAGCGATGTCCAGCTTGATAATATCCGGACCACTGTCGCGCTGCTCGATGCCGCTATCGCGACGGGCGCCAGCCGCTTCGTTGGCATCGGCAGCCAGGCCGAATATGGCCGCCATGATCGCCGGATCGATGAGACCGCGCCGACCGAGCCCTTCCTTCTCTATGGCGCCGCAAAGCTTTCCGCCTGCCATCTCACACGGCAACGTGCAAGCGACGCCGGAATCGGCTTCGCCTGGCTGCGCCTCTTTTCGCCTTATGGTCCGGGCGACAATCCCAATTGGCTGATACCCTCGGTGGCGACCCAAATCCTCACTGGAACGGCGCCGCGAACCAGCGCGGGAACCCAAAAATGGGATTATCTTCATATCGCCGACACAGCGGAAGGCGTGATGGCCGCGGCGCTGACCGACAGCGCGCAAGGCGTCTTCAACCTGTCGAGCGGCCGGGCCATCACAGTACGCACAATCGTCGAACATATCCGCGATCTGGCTTGCCCAGCCCTTCCCCTCACCTTTGGCGAGATTCCGTTCGGTCCCAACCAGATCATGCATCTCGAAGGCGATTGCACCCGTCTTGCCGCCGCCACAGGCTGGGCACCTCGCATCGCCATCGAGGACGGCCTGGTCACGGTCGTCGACGCTTTAAGGCAGGCAGCATGATGGCACCCGCTTTCGATCGGCGCTTCTTCGCCTTCCTGTTCTCGGGCGGCATCAACACGTTGTTCGGCTATAGCGTGTACACCGCTCAGATACTGCTGGGCGTAATCCCCCATGTTGCCGTGGTCGTCAGCACCATAGTCGGCATCCTCTTCAATTTCCTGACGACCAGCGCCGTCTTCCGCTCGCGTGATCTGCGTCGGCTACCGCGGTTTCTGGCTGTCTATGCAGCCATGATGGGCCTCAATATTTTGTTGCTGGATCTCACCATGCGCACCGGATTGGGGCCGCTTCTCGCCCAGGCGATCGTCCTGCCGATCTTTACCCTCACCTTTCTTGCCATGCGCCGCTTCGTGTTTGCGGCCTCGCCGGAGCAGACATCATGAAGACCATCTCCATCGTGACGCCCTGCTTTAATGAAGCGGATAATGTGGAGGCATGCCGTGATGCGGTTGCCGCTCTGTTCGCTCCGGGCGCACCACTGGCAGCTTACGCCCGCGAGCATATCTTCGCCGACAATGACAGCAGCGACGGCACGCAGGACATCCTGCGCGCGCTAGCCGCCAGCGACCCGTCGATGAAGGTGATCCTCAACGCCCGCAATTATGGTCCGTTCCGTTCAAACTTCAACGCGCTCCGCGCCGCCACCGGCGATGCGGTAGTGGTTTTCCTGCCGGCCGACCTCCAGGATCCCGCGGATATGATACCGGAATTCGTGAGACTGTGGGAAAGCGGCATGGAGGTCGTCGCGGGCGCTCGCGTCAACCGCCAGGAAAGCCTGGCGTTACGGACCTGCCGGGCAATCTTCTATCGCACCGTGCGCAGCTTGAGCGATATCGACATTCCTCTGAATGTGGGCGAGTTTCAACTTCTGGACCGCAAAGTATGGGAAGCTGTGGTCAGCCACGACGACCATTACCCCTATATTCGCGGCATCATCGCGTCGGTCGGCTTCCGCCGTGCAATTGTCCCCTATACCTGGGCGGAGCGCCGTTCCGGCATTTCCAAGAACAACCTGCCCCGTTTGATCGATCAGGCGCTGAACGGCATCTTCAGCTTTACGAACGTCCCGATGCGTCTGTGCACCTTCGCTGGCATCGTCATGGCGGCGCTATGCATCCTTTATGCTTTGGTCTCCATCGGTCTCTATATCGCACGACCTGACCTTGCGCCCCGAGGCACCATGACGCTTATCGTCGCGCTCTTTTTCTTATCTGGTCTCCAACTCGCCTTCATGGGCATATTGGGCGAATATGTGACCTCGATCCACGCACAAGTCCGCAAGCGTCCGCTGGTTGTCGAGCGGGAACGGATCAACATGGAGAGCACAACCGCCAGCGAACAGCAGATCCACACACTTCAGCGCAAATTGGGTACGGAGGCGGCGTGACACGCGCCTCTACTTTCCCGCATTTCACAGGCGTTCAGTTCAAAATACCCGCTTCCCTCCCCCTGCGGACGCTGACGACAGCGATGTTCGCGCTGTTCGCGCTCGACAATGTGTTGCTGCTGCGATTCCTCGGCAGTCCGTCCATACTGGTAGCGGCGATCGCGTTGGTCTTGCCATCGGCACTGGCGATGATCACTTACAGGATCATGCCGGGCGCCTGCCGGATCGGTGTTCCGACAGTCATGTTCTGCTTCCTGATCGCCGCCATTTTGCTGGTGCTCGGCGGAGAAGGACGCCTTCTATATGCCACGCCCGATTGGCAGGTTCGCGATGCAGTACTGGCGGATATGGGCACCCATCGCTGGCCCTTTGATTACTGGCTGGACGGGCGATCGCAGCTTTTGCGCGCCCCGGTCGGGATGTATCTGGTACCCGCGCTGCTCGGTGGCGCCAGCCAGCTTGGCCGCGACTGGATATTGTTCGCCCATAACAGCCTCATCCTTGGCCTTTTGCTTGCCCAAGGTTCGACGCTGTTCGAAGATCGCCGAGCGCGGTTGATCGCGCTCATAGTCTTCGTGGCCTTCAGCGGACTGGATGTCCTGGGCAATCTCCTCGTCCAGTTGGCAAACGGTGAGGCAAGATGGGACCATATCGAGGATTGGGGAGACGGCTATCAATTTAGCTCCCATATCACCCAGATTTTTTGGGTTCCTCAGCATGCCATAGCCGGCTGGGTCGCAGCCCTGACCTATATGCTCTGGCGCAGGAATCTCGCACCGATCGGTGTGTTTGCGGCCATCCTGCCTTTAATGGCCCTGTGGTCACCGCTCATTCTGTTCGGAGCGATGCCTTTCGCCCTGTTTGCGGGATTTCGCGCCCTTTCAACCAAAACATGGAACTGGCGAGATGTGCGGTGCTGCACGATCGCAACGAGTCTGGCGATCCCGGCGCTCATCTATCTGACTACCGGTGCTACAGCCGTCGGTAGTGGCCTGAACCCACCAAAGGCCGTCGTCTACGTCCTGATCATCCTGCTTGAGGTGATGCCCTTTCTCCTGCCAGTGCTTCGCGACACCGACAACGGGATTGATCGAACTACAATCATCATATCAGGCGCTTGTCTCTTCCTCATGCCGAGTTGGACGATCGGCATGTTCAACGATTTTCAGATGCGGGCATCGATCATGCCGTTGGCGCTCATCGCCATAGCCTATGGCGACTGGGCCTGTCGCCTTGATCACTGGCGCACGAAGATCGTCTTTCTGACGATCATCGCCTTGGGCGCGGTAACCGGCGTGATCGAGATCGCCAATGCCTTTCGCTTTGCGCCTTCACCGGTTCCGCATTGCTCGCTCACTGGCGTTTGGGATCATCAGATTGGCCTTTCCGCCCCGCATAGTTCCTATTTTGCCGATCGTAGCGCATTCAAATTCACCCTCAATCCCGCGGACAGGGTAAATAGCGTCAATCCAGCCGATTGCTGGGACCATCCCTGGCAAATGCCGATCGGATCCACCGTCGAACAGCAGGCTCGACCATGACCTCATCCATGATCCTTTCCATCTATGCAGCGTTGCTCATCGTAGCGCTGTTGACGCCTTATGCTTCGGCCTTTTTTCCGCCGCGCGCAGATCGTAAGCCAACTGCCGACCGGGTCATTTGCACATTGCTGCTCTTGTGTGCCATCGCGCTGACCATCGTCCGGCATGGAGCCATCCCGCTGATCGGCGTTTTTGTACTGATCCCACTGATAGGACGTGGTATCCCGTCGCTTCTCGGAGGCGCAACCGCCGCCATGCTGTTCGCAACAGCCCTCTGGTGGCCATCATCCCTTCAACTGGGCCTCATCCCAACCCTGCTGGCAGCGGCACTCGCTTTGGCTGCAGGATATCTGCCGCGCTGGAAAGGCGTGTCCGCTGCGAGCGCCCCCCAACTGTTTCCGCGCATGATTCTTTGCGGGATCATCGGCCTTGCAATGGGGCTTTTCACTGCCCCGTTCGAAGCGTCCAACACGATCTATCTCGCATGGCATCATTGGGGCGCCTATCTTGCTCCGGTCGAAGCCTGGCGTGGCGGCGGCGTCCCCTATCGCGATTTTCCAATCCAATATGGCCTGGGTCCCACTTTAGTGCTGATGGCAAGTTGCGGCCAGGATTGCTGGCGCGGCATGTACGAAACCGCGGTCATTGCCAATGCGCTGTATTTCGCGACACTATGCGGTAGCGTGATCCTGATGACAGTTCAGCTCTCGCAAGGCGTTCGATGGCTTGCGCTGCTCGCGATGTTCTTCGCGACATATTTCTGGACAGGCTTCCCCATAGATTTTGCCGGTCCCGCAATGACGCCCTCGGTGGCGGGTCTACGCTTTTTGTCCATATCTGCCCTGTTGTTTCACATCCTTTATGCCGAGCAGCGGAAGATCAGGCGTGATTGGATTGGCCATGCCATCTGGCTGATCGATCTTTTTTGGTCTCCCGAAGCAGCATTTTTCGGGACACTGATCTGGTGGCCTTATCTCGCCCTGCGCGATGCCGAGGGTGCCAGTGGATGGCGGGGAGCCATCATCGCCCTCGCTAAGGGTGGTTTGCGAGGCGCCTGCGCCCTGGCTACGGGCGCCTGCGGCCTAGCACTGACATTGTGGCTTCTGTCAGCAGGAACGATTCAGCTCTGGGAATTCCTCGCATATATCCAGCATCCGCCAGGCGCCTTACCCGTCAATCCTTTAGGTACGATCTGGATTGCGCTGGCCTCCTTTGCCCTTGCCGTGCCTCTATTAGCGCAAGGCGCACCATTGACGCGCTCCTTATATGTCTGTTTGTTAGGATTTCTGGGAGCTGGCACCTATTTCATCAGTCTGTTGATTACCGTTGAGAAGTGACCCGGGATTTCCACCGAGAAGTGACCCGCCTGATATTATGTTTCGGATGTCATTGATGGGTCAAGGTGCAGGTTTCTCCTTTCTGGGTTTGGCCTGGTGGGCCGAGCTGTTTTTGAACCGGAAGCTGTCGTTGCCGGTTTCCAGGATATGGCAGTGATGGGTGAGCCGATCGAGGAGCGCGGTGGTCATCTTGGCGTCACCGAACACGGTGGCCCATTCGCTGAAGCTCAGGTTGGTGGTGATGATGACGCTGGTGCGTTCGTATAATTTGCTCAGCAGGTGGAAGAGCAGTGCGCCGCCTGATGCGCTGAACGGCAGATAGCCTAGCTCGTCGAGGACGACGAGGTCGGAGTGGACGAGCCGGTTGGCGATCTGCCCGGCGCGCCCCTGGGCCTTTTCCTGTTCCAGGGCATTGACCAGCTCGACCGTGGAGAAGAAGCGGACGCGCTTTCGATGATGCTCGATAGCCTGAACACCCAGCGCCGTGGCGACATGGGTTTTGCCGGTGCCCGGTCCGCCGACCAGCACGATATTGTCGGCAACGTCGATGAAGTCGCAGCGGTGCAACTGGCGCACCAGCGCCTCATTCACCTCGCTGCTGGCAAAGTCGAAGCCGGCGAGGTCGCGATAGGCGGGGAACCGCGCGACCTTGAGCTGATAGGCCACAGACCGCACCTCGCGTTCGGCTGTTTCGGCTTTCAGCAACTGGGAGAGGATCGGCACCGCCGCCTCGAAGGCGGGCGATCCCTGCTGCATGAGGTCGGTCACAGCCTGGGCCATGCCGGGCATTTTCAGGCCGCGCAGCATCACGACGAGGGCGCCGGTGGCGGGATCATGACGCATGACGGTTCTCCCGGCGCAGGGCATCGTAGCGTTCGACATTGGCCATCGGCTCACTGACCAGCCTCAACGCCTGTGGCGCCGTCACCGGCGGCGTCGAGAGCGGCTTTCCATCAAGCAGCCGGTGCAGCAGGTTGAGGATGTGCGTCTTGGTCGGAACGCCTGCATCCAGCGCCATGGCGACGGCGGTCAGCACCGCCTGCTCGTCATGATGGAGGACCAGCGCCAGGATCTCGACCATCTCCCTGTCGCCGCCGGGGTTGCGCAGCAGATGCCGTTGCAACCGCTGGAAGGCATCGGGCAGTTCGAGGAACGGCGCGCCGTTGCGCAGGGCGCCGGGCTTGCGTTGAACGACGGCGAGATAATGACGCCAGTCATAGACGGTGTGGCCGGGACCATCATGGGATCGGTCGATGATGCGCTGATGCTCGCATATGACCTGTCCCTCTGCGACGACCAGGAAGCGATCGGGATAAACCCGAAGGCTGACGGGCCGATTGGCGAAGGACGCCGGAACGCTGTAACGGTTGCGTTCCAGGTGGATCAGGCAGGTTGGCGAGACCCGTTTGCCATATTCGACAAAGCCATCGAACGGTCTGCCCACCGGCATCAGGCTTTCCACTTCATCGCCCCAGGCATCGGCGACCGAACCCGGTTCGATCCCGTGCGGGATATCCTGCCACAGCGCCTTGCAGCGCTCCTCCAGCCACAGGTTCAGGGCATCCAGGCTTTCCGCCTGCGGCGTGGGTTGCCATAGCCGATGACGGGCATCCTGGACATTCTTCTCGACCTGGCCCTTTTCCCAGCCCGCTGCCGGATTACAGAACTCGGCCTCGAACAGATAGTGACTGACCATGGTGAGGAAGCGGTTGTTGACGTTGCGCTCCTTGCCGCGCCCGACCTTGTCGATGGCGGTGCGCATATTGTCGTAAATCCCACGGCGCGGAACGCCGCCCAGCACGCGGAATGCGTGATTATGGGCATCGAACAGCATCTCGTGGGTCTGGAGCAAATAGGCCCGCACGAGGAAGGCCCGGCTGTAGCTGAGCTTGAAGTGCGCCACCTGCAGCTTGGTGCGCACGCCGCCGATGATCGCCCAGTCCTCGCTCCAATCGAACTGGAATGCTTCCCCCGGTGCGAAGGACAGCGGCACGAATGTCCCGCGCCCGCTCATCTGTTGCTCACGACGATAATCATCGCGCCAGTCCCGGGCAAAGGCCGCCACCCGATTGTAGGAGCCGTCATAGCCCAGGCTGACCAGATCAGCATGCAGCTGCTTCATCGTCCGCTTCTGCTTGCGGGTCCGACCCATCTCCCGTCTCAGCCAGGCTGACAGCCGCTCCGCGAACGGGTCCAGTTTGCTCGGCCGATCGGGCACCTTGAACCGCGGCTCGATCGTGTCCGAACGTAGATATTTACGGATCGTATTACGTGACAGCCCGGTACGCCGCGCAATCTCGCGGATCGAAAGATGATCGCGGAAATGCCAGCGCCGGATAACGCTCAATAACGCCATGTCCAACACTCCATGACCCCTCGCTCGTCAATGCCAGGGGTGAGTTCAACATGGGTCACTTCTCAGTGGAAATATCGGCCCTTCCCGGGTCACTTCTCAACGGTAATCAACACAGACGGCAACAAGCGCAACGAACCGTGCCGCGCCATCCGCTGCGTCACAGCCTGAGCCGCCACCGCCCCGCCATAGCGCGCGGCTTTGCCATCTCGGCGCTGGGATCGATCACTTATTATGTCGGCATCACTTATGTCCCCACTTTCCTCACCGGCACAAAGGCCATGGGGGAGGGGGCTGCCCTCTGGTTGTCGACCATCGCGGCGGTCGTGGTGATATTGGTGACGCCGCTGACCGGTCTGCTGGCCGACTGGATCGGGCGAAGGCCCATATTGGTCGCGCTGGCCCTGACGGCCATGCTCGCGCCGACGGGTCTGTTCCTGCTAATGATGCAGGGGGATTTCGGGAGCGCGCTGACCGGCGCGCTTCTTCTCGCTGCCTTGGGGGGCGCGGTCAGCGCCGTGGGCGCGGTCGCCACCGCCGAACAATTTCCGGGCGAAGGGCGCCTCAGCGGCCTTGCCTTCGGGGCGACGAGCGCGACGGCGCTGTTCGGCGGGCTGACGCCGTTTCTGGCGCAGTGGTCGATCGATCGGACCGGATGGCCGTTGGTGCCTGGCCTGATGATCGCGATGGTGGCGCTCGGCGTTCTGCCGGTTTTCTGGACCTTGCCCGAAACGGCACCGCCGAAGCGGCGTCAGCGGGCCGGCGCGGCGGTGGAAAGCGAATAAGGCCGCGTGCCGGCTCCCTTCCCCCATTCGATATTGGGCCTGGACTG
This sequence comes from Sphingobium sp. LB126, assembly GCF_002795205.1. Classification (NCBI taxonomy): domain Bacteria; kingdom Pseudomonadati; phylum Pseudomonadota; class Alphaproteobacteria; order Sphingomonadales; family Sphingobiaceae; genus Sphingobium; species Sphingobium sp. LB126. Next base: position 1,135,389 of record NZ_NETV01000001.1, on the reverse strand, counting down.
CATGATGAAGCGCAAACTGCCGCCCTTGCGGATATCCTCATCGGCGATCCAGCTTCGATCCAGCGGCCGGCCGTTCAGTTCCACCGATCCGACATAGATATTGGCGTCGGACATATTCTCCGCCTCCACCGTGAAATGCCGTCCATCGGGCAAGGTCAGCACCGCGCGGCGGACGAAGGGCCGGCCGATGACATATTGGTTCGAACCGGGCGTGACAGGATAGAAACCCAGGGCCGTGAAGACCAGCCAGGCGGACATCTGTCCCAGATCGTCATTGCCCGACAGCCCGTCGGGCGTCGGCTTGTACTGGCTCTCGACAATCTGCTTCAGCCGCGCCTGCGTCCGCCAGGGCGCGCCCGCATGGGCGTAGAGATAGGCCACATGGTGGCTGGGTTCGTTGCCGTGGATATATTGGCCGATCAGCCCGGCAATATCCTCCGCATGGCTATAGTCGAGCTTCGACATGTCATAGTCGAACATGGCGTCGAGCCTGGCGATCGCCTTCGCATCACCGCCCAGCACGCGGAAAAGAGCGGCCTGGTCCTGCGGCACGAACCAGCTATATTGCCAGGCATTGCCCTCCGTATAATCCGACCCGTAATTGATCGCCGTGGGGTCGAAGGGGGTGCGGAAGCTGCCATCGGCCTTGCGCGCCCGCAGCCAGCCGCTCTTCACGTCGAAGCTGTTGCGCCAGTAGCCCGATCTCGCGAGGAAACGCCTCGCCACATCGTCACGCCCCATGGCCTGCGCCATGCGCGCGATCGTCCAGTCGTCATAGGCATATTCGACGGTCTTCGATGCCGCCTCCGGCTCCCGGTCGATCGGCACATAGCCAAGCTTCATATAGTCGCCCAGGCCGCCATAGGGGGCATAGTCCGCGCTGGCGACCATGGCGGCGAGCGCCTTGTCCGCGTCGAAGCCCCTGAACCCTTTCAGATAGGCGTCGGCAATCACCGGCACCGCATGATAGCCGATCATCGTCCAGGTTTCCCGCCCGGCGAATTGCCAGACCGGCAGGATGCCATGCGGGCTGTGCTGCTGGCTGGCGATCAGCGAATTGACGACGTCGGATGTCGTCTTTTCCGGCTGGACCAGCGTCAGCAAGGGATGTTCGGCGCGGAACGTGTCCCAGAGCGAGAAGGTGGACCGGAAGGTGAAATCCTTCGCCTGACGGACCTGATCGTCCGGCCCACGATAACGGCCGTCGACGTCGCTCCAGATGCTGGGCGCCAGCAGCGTGTGGTAGAGTGCGGTGTAGAGGTTCCTGCGCATCGGCTCCGGCGCGTCCATCTCCAGCCGTCCGAGCGCCCGACGCCAAGCGTCCTCGGTCCTTTTCCGGACGGTGTCGAAGTCGGCGCCTTCGGCATCGAGATTGGCAATGGCGCCGGCCTCGTCCACGCCGGAGAGCGCCACGCGGACCTCCAATGGGCCAGCGAGCCTGCCGAAATCGAGCCGCGCCTCCAGCGCCTTGCCCAGCTTTTCGGCCAGCGCGTCGTTGCCCCGGCCGGGCGCCTGAAAGCCCTTGTAGGGAACCGCCTGATCCCGGTCGAGAAAGGCATGATCCTTGAGCGGCGCGGAAAAACGCATGGCGAAGAACAGTTTGCGGCCCGGCGCCCATCCCCGCGTCTCGCGAAAGCCGGTCAGCGTGCCGTCGGGATGAAGGTGCAGGCCGGACCAGAGGATCTTGCCCGGATAATCGTAAAGCGAGGAGCGCAAGTCGATCAGCAGATGCGCCTCCTGCCCCGCGGGAAAGGCGTAGCGGTGGATGCCCACCCGCTCGCCGGCGGTCAGCTCGGCCCGGATGCCGCTATCGGCCAGCGTCACCGCATAATAGCCGGGGCTCGCCTTCTCGCTGTCATGCGAGAAACGCTGGCGGTAGCCGGAGCGTGGCTGTTTCGGATCGCCTGGATCGAGCAGGACCGCGCCGGTTTGCGGCATCACCAGGATGTCGCCCAGATCGGAATGGCCCGCGCCCGAGAAATGGGTATGGCTGAACCCCTGGATAGTCGGATCGTGATAGCTGTAACCGGCGGCATGGGCATAGCAGTCGCGAATCTGGCAGGTCGCATCGGTATCGGGCGAAAGCTGCACCATGCCGAAGGGTGCGGAGGCGCCGGGGAATGTATGGCCCTCGGGACCGGTGCCGATCATGGGATCGACGAAGGCCAGGGGGTCCACAGGCGTTTCAGCGGCGAGCGGCCATGCCGAAACGGACAGCAGCAGCGCGGCAGCGAAGGGCAAGGGGGTGAAGGAAAGGGTTCGCCCGATCATGATCCATTGCCTCCCGGCTCTAATGGTTCGGACGCGCTTGTCCCACTCGCGTCTGCCCCCTGTTTTTCTCGTCTTCATCGCAACCGCAACGGCAAAAGCCCTAGGCGGTTGCATCGACTGCCGAATTAATACATTAAATTTCGTTATTCAATCCGCAGTCAAGCGGGAGCCTTGCAGGAGAGATGAATGCCGGGATCGAAAACCGCCAGTTTCCGGGCCAGCGCGATCATCGCCGGAGGGACTGCGGGCCTGCTGTTCGGTTTCGACACGGCAGTCATCGCGGGCGTCACCCGCGCCCTTACCCATGAATTTCTCCTGAGTTCCGCTGGGCTGGGCATGGCGGTCATCGACCGCTTCGGACGCAAGCCGCTGCTGCGGACCGGCGCGGTCGGCACCGCTCTCGCCCTCCGCTCTCGCCCTGGCCGGCGTCGCCGCCATCTACGCGACCGGCCGGGGGCAATATCTGCTGCTCCCGGCACTGGTGGTCTTCATCCTGTTCTTCGCGGTGTCGCAGGGCGCGGTCATCTGGGTCTATCTCTCGGAAATCTTCCCGACCGCCGTCCGGGCGCGCGGGCAATCGATCGGCAGCGCAACCCATTGGCTGCTCAATGCCCTGATCGCCTTCGGCTTTCCGGTGGTGGGCCAATGGTCGCGCGCCGTCCCTTTCGCGATTTTCGCTGTCGCCATGTTCCTCCAGTTCATCCTGATCCGCCGCTACTTCCCTGAAACAAGCGGCCGCTCGCTGGAGGAGGTGCAGCAACCATTGACGGGTTCCGTACAGCATGAAAGACCGGCAGCATGACGCGCATTCAAGCAGCCCGGACGGGCCATGGGCTGGGGCATCGATGAACGGCATATTGCATTCCGTGCGCCCCCGGCTGTCCGGCACCAATCTGGAGCGCGCGGCGGACCATAATCAGCGGATCACCTTGCATGCGATCCGGGTGTGCGGGGCCCTGACGCGGGTGGAACTGGCGGGGATCACGGGGCTCACCGCGCCGGCCATCGCCAACATCACCAAGCGCCTGCTACAGGACGGACTGATCGAGGAAGCGGGACAAAGGCGCGGCGGACGCGGCCAGCCGCCGACCAAGCTCGTGATCCGCCCAGACGCCTGCTATTCGATCGGCATCAATATCGACCGCGATCATATCACCATCGTGCTGGTCGACTTCGCCGGGCAGACGCTGGCGCGGGCGAGCGAGGAAATCGACTATGCCCTGCCCCGTCATGTGAAGGCGCTCTACGAACGCTCGATCGAAAATATGCTGAAAGGCGCCCGGGTCGACCCTGCCAAGCTGGTCGGCATCGGTGTCGCGGTGCCCGACGACCTTGGATCGATCGACCTGCCCGGACGTCCCGCCGCCTATGCCGAATGGGAAGGCGCCGACATGGCCGCGCTCTTTTCGGGCCCCCACGGCCCGCCTGTCTTCACCGAAAATGACGCCGCCGCCGCCGCCATGGGCGAAATGCAGCTGGGGCTGGGGCAGAAGATCAACAGCTTCTTCTACATCCTGCTATCCTCGGGCCTGGGCGGCGGGCTGGTGATCGACGGCAATTATGTCCGCGGCGCGGACGGCCGCAGCGGCGAGATCGGCTTCATGCAGGCGCATCGCGTCGGCGGCGGCCCGGATGCGCAACTTCAGAATATCGTCTCACTGTCCGCCCTGGCCAACATATTGTCGGCGGAGGGTTTCACCTTGGCAGACGCTTTCGGCGGGGAAACGGACGCCGCGGCCTGCGCCGACCGCTGGATCAGCCTGGCGGCGCAGCAATTGGCCGAGCCATTGGCGGCGGTGAACTGCCTCGTCAATCCCGCAGCGGTGCTGTTGGGTGGCCGGTTGCCGATGCGGCTGGTGGAACGGCTGGCGGAACGGATCAACGCGCGGATGCAGGAGATGGCGGCCAGCCTGCCCGCCGTCGCCCCGGTCGCGCGCGCCGCCCTGTCCGAAGATGCCCCCGCGGTCGGTGCGGCAATCCTGCCGTTCAGCCATTTCCTGCTGCCCAAACCCGGCGCCTTGTGGAAAGCCCCGCGCAGCATGGGCGTCGGTATGGAAACCTAGAGCATCGTACGTAAAAGTGGGAACCGGTTTTGCGCTTAAAGCGATGCGACAACAAAAGCTGAGAGCGCGCGGCTTGCGTATGATTTAACGCAGCGCGCTCCAGCGTTGCGCCAAAGGACGCGGGGAACCCGCCTTTCCTTCCGCCTCCTTCGCGCCCTAAGTCGCGTGCGTCGCGTCGTGCCGGGCGATGGCGATCCGGTTGCGGCCCGAGCGCTTGGCTTCGTAGAGCGCCATGTCCGCCACCGCGAGCCAGCTTTCACTCGTCGGCCAATCTCCGCGCAGTTCCGCCACACCGAAGCTGACCGTGACGTGCAGCGGCGGCGTGCCGGGGATTTCGGTCGCGGCAATCGCATCGCAGAAGCGTTGCGCGGCCCTGGCGGCATCCTCTTCAGCGGTTTCGGGCAGCAATATGCCGAATTCCTCGCCGCCCAACCGCCCCAGCGAATCGCTGGGCCGTTGCAGGCTGGTACAGAGCCGGGCGATGCCGCGGATCACCTGGTCGCCGGCGGGGTGGCCGTGCGTATCGTTGATCCGCTTGAAATGATCGATGTCGAACAGCAGCAGGCTCGCGGGCCGATCATGCCGTTCGAACAGGGCGATGGCGCGGTTCATTTCACTAAGGAAAGCGCGGCGGGTGAGCGCGCCGGTCAGATGATCGCGTTCCGCGATGCGGCGCAGTTCGAGTTGCTCCACCACCAGCGCGGCGAGATTCTGGAGGATGGCGATCTGGCCGGGATCAAACTGGCGGGGCACCGTGTCGATCGCGCAGAGCGAACCGATATTGTAGCCGTCGGGGGTCTCCAGCGGGATACCGGCATAGCTGCGGATATTGGGATCGCCCGTTACCAGCGGATTGTCGCAAAAGCGCGCATCCTCCCTGGCATCAGTGATGACCATGGGCGCCCGCTGGCGGATGGTATGGTTGCAAAAGGCGACGTCGCGGGATGTTTCCTTGTCGTCGAGGCCCGCCAGCGACTTGAACCATTGCCGATCGGCGTCGACCAGCGAGACGGCGGAAATCGGCACGCCCAAAATGCCGCGGACCAGATCGGTGATGCGATCGAAGGAGGGTTCCCTTGGCGTATCCAGAACTTCATAGCGTTCGAGCGCGGCGAGGCGGGCCGGTTCGTCTGTCAGCTTCGGATCGAGCATTGCCAAGGCACCTCAACTGGTGACGCAGCCTGCCGCGCCCCGCGATTCTGGTTCAAACTTATCCTATGATAATGGCTGGGCGAGGCTTAACAAAGATTTGGCGGCGGTGATCCGTCTTATTCCTCGCCGAACTTGTCCTCGACCAGCGTCACCAGCTTGCCCAGCGAATCGGCTGCTTCCGGGCCGGTCGCGCTGATGGTGATGCTGTCGCCCATCGCCGCGCCCAGCATCATCAGGCCCATGATGGAGGTTCCCGTGACTTCGCTGCCGTCCTTGCGCACGGTGATCTGCGCGGGCAGGCCGCTGGCCAGGGTCACGAATTTCGCGCTGGCACGGGCGTGGAGGCCGCGCCGGTTACTGATCCTGACTTCCTGGCTGATTTCGCTCATGTGGTGCTGCCCAACAGTTCCGACGCTACGCTGATATATTTCTGACCCGCTTCCCGCGCAGCGGCGACGGCCTGACGCACGTCCATCACCTTGCGGGCGCTTTCCAGGCGTATCAGCATGGGCAGGTTGATGCCCGCGATCACCTCGATCTCGCCTGCCTTTAGCAGCGAAATGGCGAGATTCGACGGAGTGCCGCCAAACAGGTCGGTCAGCAGGATCACACCCGATCCGTCATTGACGCGGGCAACCGCGTCCGCGATGTCGGCGCGACGCATCTCCATGTCGTCCTCGGGGCCGATGCAGATGGTCTCGATCTGCTGCTGCGGACCGACCACATGCTCCATCGCCACGACGAATTCCGTCGCCAGCGCCCCATGGGTGACGAGTACCAGTCCAATCATCTTGCTTACGTGGCCCACCTGTTTTTCATGGATTACGCTTTCGGGCCTCCCGGTTCGCGCTTCTCCAGGGCGTCCTGGGGCGCTGATTCCATATTGCGGTGCGAGACCGTGGGCGAAAAGCCCGCATCTTGCAAGTATCTGGCGACGCGTTCTGCCACATGGACCGAACGATGCCGGCCGCCCGTACAGCCGAACGCCACGGTAACATAGCTTTTTCCGCCCTCGGCATAACGGGGCAGCAGCAGCGTCAGCAATTGTTCGATCCGCCCGACGGCCTTTTCATAGGCCGGATCGTCCATGATATAGGCGGCGACATCGGGATCGAGGCCGGTCTTCGGCCGCAGCGCTTCCTCCCAATGCGGATTGCGCAGGAACCGCATGTCGAACATCAGGTCGGCACTCAGCGGTACGCCGCGCGAATAGCCGAAGGACATGATCGTCAGCACCGGGTCCGACAGCCCGTCGCGTGAGAAACGGTTGCGGATTTCCTGCTGCAAGGCGTTGCTGGTGAGGCTGCTGGTGTCGATCACCTGATTGGCCCAGCGGCGCAGCGGCTCGGTCAGTTCGCGCTCGCGGGCGATGCCGTGGGCGGCGGGACGGTCGGTCGCCAACGGATGACGGCGGCGCGTCTCGGCAAAGCGCCGTTCCAGCTCAGCATCCGAACAGTCGAGGAACAGCGTCTCGACATCATGGCCGTGGCGGGATCGCAATGCCTTGATACGCTGCGCTATGGCGGCCGCGTCGAAGCCGCGCGTCCGTGCGTCGATGCCCAGCGCCAGCGGCCGGTCGGTCCCCTCGTCATGCCCCTCGGGCAGGGGCGTGTCGAGCAGCCGGTCGAGCAGCACCAGCGGCAGATTGTCGACCACTTCCCAGCCCATATCCTCCAGCGTCTTGAGCGCCGTGGTCTTGCCGGCGCCAGACAGGCCGGAAACGAGCAATATGGTCTTTGGTGTTTCGAAACTCATGATGGACCGACGCTCTTCAGGCCCATGTTCCTGAGCGCGAGCTCGACCTTGATCGGGGCGGAGGCTTCGAACGGCGCGAGTTGCACGACAGGCACATCGACACCGGCCATGGCCCGCATCGCCGGCTCCAGCGGCATGCGCTCGACCGCGTCGCTCAGGTCCACGGCCAGCGCGACGGGGGCATTGTCCGCATGCGGCATGTCGACCAGGCCCAGGCCGCGGACTTCCATCATGCCGACGATCCGGTCGGGCGCGCGGGCGAACAGCCGGCCCTCGATCGCAAGCACGCGGGTATAGTCGTCGCTGACCAGCACGGCGCCGCGATCGATCAGGCGCAGTGCCAGGTCCGATTTGCCCATGCCGCTGGGGCCGCAGAGCAGCACAGCCTGACCGTCGATCGCCACGCTGGTTGCATGAAGGGTTTCGGAAGAAGGTGTCGACGCCATGTTCAAACTTATCGTTTCGTCGCCATACTAGCTCTTGTTGGCGCTGGTGGGAATCGAATTAACCGGGGCGGTCTCATTATGGCGCACTTTGCGGGTTGGCGGGAAATGCGCATTTTCCGTCATTATCTTCCCGTGACCCGGGGTTGATCCCGGCAAATCTATTCCGAAACGATGCCGGGGTCGCGTTCCACCGCCATGGGCAGGCGCATGATGAAACAGGCGCCGCTTTGCGCATCCTGGCGGTCCGCGATGCTGATCTTGCCCTGATGTCCCTCCACGATCGAACGGGCGATGGCAAGGCCCAGGCCCGAATGTTTGCCGAACGCCTCATTTTCGGGGCGCACGCTGTGGAAGCGACGGAAGACATGTTCCCGTTCGGATTCGGGGACGCCCGGACCCTGATCCTCGACGCTGACCAGCACTTCATTGTCCGCCACGGTCGCGACGATCTGGACCAGCCCGCCATCGGGGGAGAAGGACACGGCATTGTCGATGAGGTTGTCGAGCACGCGGATGATCCGCTGCTCCTCGCCCAGCACCACCGCGACATTCTTGCGCGGGCGGGCGAAGGCCAGGCGCACGCCGCGGGGGACGCCGCGCGCTTCGCGGGCGACGACCATCCGCTCGATCAGCAGGCCAAGGTCGATCGGCTCGAACCGGGTGCGCGACAATTGGGCGTCGATCCGCGAGGCTTCGGCAATGTCCGTGACGAGCCGGTCGAGCCGCCGCACATCGTCCTGCGCGATCGCCATCAACTGGGCGCGCAGCTCCGGCTTGTCCACCCGGTCGAGCGCGTCGAGGGCCGACCGCAGCGAGGCGATGGGGTTCTTGAGTTCATGGCTGACATCGGCGGCGAAGGCGTCGGTCGCGTCGATCCGCTGGCGCAGCGCATGGCTCATGTCGGAGAGGGCGCGGGCCAGCATGCCGATCTCGTCGCGCCGGTCGGGCAGGCGCGGCACGGTGACTTCGCGCGCCCGGCCGAGGCGCACCCGCACCGCCGCGCGGGCGAGGCGCTGCAACGGTTGCACGATGGTCCGGGCGAGAAAGAGCGAGAGCAGCACCGACGCCAGTACCGCCGCAGCCAGCACCATGCCCAGGCGGAACCGCTCCGCCCGGACGATTCGCGTGATGTCGCGGGCGTTTTCGGTGGCGAGCAGGCTGGTGCCATCCTTCATGTTCACCGCGGCGGAAATCATGAAGGTGCGGTCGGGCGCATAGCGGTTCATCGCCTGCATCCGGCCGGTTCGGCGCGCCTCCACCAGTTCGGGCCAGGTTTGCGCCCGGTCGACCGCAGGTTCCTCGAAATTCGGCGGGCGGTCGGCGGAAACGATGCGGTCGATCGCCTTGTCGAGGAAGCGGGCGACATGGCGCTGCCATTCCTCCTCCTCCGGCAGGCGCAGGCGATAACGCGGCGCGTTCATGGTGAAGCTGTCCGCGATCAGCGTGCCCTGCGCATCATAGCGCCGGACGCGATCCTCCGTCTGGCGGGAATAGGCGGCGATCAGGGCATTCTGCCGGTCGGCGGGCGCATTTTCCAGGCCGATCGCCAGCAATTGGAGTTCCCGCGCCGACTGTTGCAGCCGATCATCGACGATGCGTGTGCGATAGCTGTCGAGATAGAAGAAGCCGCCCGCCAGCAACGCCAGCGCGAACACATTGACCGCCAGGATGCGCGGGGTCAGGCTGATCCGGCCGGACCAGCTCAACCCGGCGACCGGGTCAAACCTCTTCGGAGAAGCGGTAACCGGCGCCATATAATGTGTCGATCGCGTTGAATTCGGTGTCGACTTCGCGGAACTTGCGGCGCAGTCGCTTGATGTGACTGTCGATGGTGCGGTCGTCGACATAGACATCGTCCTGATAGGCCGCGTCCATCAACTGGTTGCGGTTCTTGACCACGCCGGGGCGCGCGGCCAGCGTTTCCAGGATCAGGAATTCGGTGACGGTCAGCGTCACGTCGCGGCCCATCCATTTCACGCGGTGGCGCGCCGGGTCCATCTCCAGCCGGCCGCGCACGATCGGTTCGGCCACCGGCTCGTCGGGCGCGGCGTCGACCCGGCGCGCCTCCGCCCGGCGCAGGATCGCCCGGATGCGGGCGATCAGCAGCCGTTGGGAAAAGGGCTTGCTGATATAGTCGTCGGCTCCCATGGCCAGGCCCAGCGCCTCGTCCAGCTCATCGGCCTTGGACGTCAGGAAGATGACCGGCATCTGGCTCTTCTCGCGCAGCCGCCGCAACAGTTCCAGCCCGTCCATGCGGGGCATCTTGATGTCGAACACGGCGAGGTCGGCCGGGTTTTCGACCAGGGCCTTCAGCGCCGCTTCCGGGTCGGAATAGAGGCGCGTCAGGAACCCTTCCGTCTGCAACGCGATGGATACAGAGGTCAGGATATTCTTGTCATCGTCCACCAGAGCGATGGTTGCGGTCATGCTGTGTCCCGGAAAATCTTCGGCATGGGAATGCCCCTGCGTTAGACGATGGCGGCTCCCCCCGCAAGGAAGGTCCGTTGGGGCGGGTTATGCGGCGTAGCCATGGGAATTCGGGATAAATGCCGCAGTTGTGGCCTTTTCCGGGGTTTGACGCACCTACCGCAAAGGCTTATGCCCGCTTTGTCTGCAGCAAATGGCGCCATGCGGTCCGAAGATCGCGGCGTCGAGAGGCGGACCGGTCGTAAGCATGATAAGATGGCGGCCGGACATAATGATATTCAGGAGCAAAGGCGTGCAGGCCAAATCCTCGTTCACCCTCGATCAGCAGGGCATTTCCACCAGCGCCCTTCAGTACTGGAATCTGGGCACTGCGCCCCTCGTCGAAGCCGCGCTCACCAATGGCGAAGGCATATTGGCCAAGGACGGCCCGCTGGTCGTCAAGACCGGCAAGCATACCGGCCGGTCGGCCAGCGACAAATTCATCGTCAAGGATGCGGAAACCGAATCCACCGTCTGGTGGGGCAAGACCAACGTGCCCATGACGCCGGAGCATTTCGCGGCTCTGAAGGCCGATTTCTTCGCCGCGCTGGGGCAGAAGGACAAGCTCTACGTCGCCGACCTGTATGGCGGGTCGCAGCCGGAACATCGCGTCAATGTGCGCGTCATCAACGAACTGGCCTGGCACAACCTGTTCATCCGGACCCTGCTGGTCCGTCCGGGCGCGGATGAGCTGGCCGGTTTCACGCCGGAATATACGATCATCGACCTGCCGACCTTCAAGGCCGATTCTGCCCGCCACGGCAGCCGCAGCGAGACGGTGATCGCGGTCAACTTCACCGAGAAGCTGATCCTGATCGGCGGCACCCGCTATGCTGGCGAGATGAAGAAGTCGGTGTTCGGCATCCTCAACTATCTGCTGCCGACCCATGGCGTGATGCCGATGCATTGTTCCGCCAATATCGGCCCCAACGGCGACACCGCCGTCTTCTTCGGCCTGTCGGGCACCGGCAAGACCACGCTGTCGGCTGATGCTTCCCGGACCCTCATCGGCGATGACGAGCATGGCTGGTCGGACACGGCCGTCTTCAATTTCGAGGGCGGCTGCTATGCCAAGATGATCAACCTGTCGGCCGAAGCCGAGCCGGAGATCTTCGCCACCACCAAGCGGTTCGGCACGGTGCTGGAAAATGTCGTGATCGACGAGGAAACCCGCGAGATCGACCTGGACGACAACAGCCTGGCCGAAAACAGCCGCGGTTCCTATCCGATCGACTTCATCCCGAACGCGTCGGAAAAGAATCTGGGGCCGGTGCCCAAGAACATCATCTTCCTGACCGCCGACGCTTACGGGGTATTGCCGCCGATCGCGCGGCTGACGCCGGATCAGGCCATGTACCACTTCCTCTCGGGCTACACCGCGCGCGTTGCGGGGACCGAGATCGGCGTGACGGAGCCTTCGGCGACCTTCTCGACCTGCTTTGGCGCGCCCTTCATGCCGCGTCATCCGTCGGTCTACGGCAATCTGCTGAAGGAACGGATCAACAAGGGCGGCGTCACCTGCTGGCTCGTGAACACCGGCTGGACCGGCGGCAAATATGGCGTCGGCAAACGCATGCCGATCAAGGTGACTCGGGCCCTGCTCAACGCGGCGCTCGATGGCAGCCTCAACAGCGCCGAGTTCCGCGTCGATCCGAATTTCGGCTTCCAGGTGCCGGTGGCGGTGCCGGGCGTCGATGCGACGATCCTCGATCCGCGCGCGACCTGGGCCGACAAGACGGCCTATGACGAGACCGCCGGCAAGCTGGTGAAGCAGTTCGTCGATAATTTCGCCCAGTTCGAGGATCATGTCGACGCATCGGTGCGCGATGCGGCGCTGACCGCCGCCTGACAGCGCAGCGATCCGTAACGAAAGGGGCCGGGGAGCGATCTTCCGGCCTCTTTTGCTTTCTGTTGCCGGCGCGCAATGCTATCCTGCATCGAATTTTTAGCGGGATATGAGCTATGGCACTATTTGACGATTTGCTGGGCAATATGGGCGGTCTGGAAGCGGTTGCCGCGAAGATCGGCCTTCAGCCGGATCAGATGCAGGCGCTGATGAGCGAAATCGGCGGCAAGATCGCGTCGGGCGAAACCGATGTCGCAGCGTTGGCGACGACGGCGGCGGAGCATGGCGTGTCGGCGGACAAATTGCAGGAACTTTTCGCGCATTTCGGTGGGCCGGAAGCCATATTGTCGAAGATTGGCGGGTTGTTCGACCGGGACGGCGACGGCAATCCGCTCAACGAACTGGGCAATCTGGCGAAGGGATTGTTCGGCTGAGGGGCCTTCGGGCAGGTTTTGTCGGTGGGCGAGCGTCATTTTGCAATATCGTACAATAATACCCTGCTTTAGGTATGCCTTTGGATAGATAAACGGCTATGGGCCTGCCTTGGGGACGGACGCCTGTGGCGATCGTGCAAGGGGAAGCGACCATGATCGGGGAGATGTTGCGGGGCGGCGCTGCCCTTGTGGCGATATTGAGTGTCCACTATCCGATGAAGGAAGGCCCGATGGATGAACGCGGGCAGGACGGAGCCTGTGCGAGCGGCGGCACAAGTGTTCGCTTGTCGCCACCGGGCGGTTTCCCCTGCTGCGTCCCTGCCCGCCGGGTGAATCCGCGCACCTGCCCGCGCGCCTGATCGCCAGCTTTCGCGGCGACAAGTTTTTTTCGCCTTGCCTTCGCGCGGCCCAGGGGGCATTCGCGCTGCATAGCTTATTGCGAAGCCCACGCAACTGGCGCTCCCTTCGAGCGTCGGCGGTTCGTGGATTTGGCAGGGGAAAAGGTTTTGAACGACGTGACCATCGAAAAGCCGGTACTGGAACCGACCGGCGCGCTCTCCGTGGAAACCGTGCTGTCGGTGAAGCACTGGAACGAGCATCTGTTCAGCTTCCGCATCACGCGGCCGGCCAGCTTCCGTTTCCGTTCGGGCGAATTCGTGATGATCGGTTTGCAGGGCGACAACGGCAAGCCGCTGCTGCGCGCTTATTCTGTCGCCAGCCCCGCCTGGGACGAGGAACTGGAGTTCCTGTCGATCAAGGTGCAGGACGGTCCGCTGACGTCGAAGTTGCAACTGATCCAGCCGGGCGACCAGATCTATCTCGGCCGCAAGCCGACCGGCACGCTGGTGACGGACGCGCTGCTGCCGGGCAAGCGGTTGTTCATGCTGTCGACCGGCACGGGGCTGGCGCCCTTCCTCAGCCTGGCGCGCGACCCCGACGTCTATGAATTTTACGAGCAGGTCGTGGTGGTCCATTCGGTCCGCCGGGTCAGCGATCTCGCCTTCCATGACGAGCTGACCGGCAAGCTGGCGGAAGACCCACTGGTGTCGGAGCAGGCGGCGGCGCAGTTCCATTATGTACCGACCGTGACGCGCGAGCCGTTCCGCAACAATGTCCGCATCGACAAGTTGGTCGAAAGCGGCGCGCTGTTCGAGGGCATAGCGGGCGAGGCGAAATTCGATCCCGAAACCGACCGGATCATGATGTGCGGGAGCATGGAGATGATCAAGCAGTTCGGCGCATGGTTCGAGGAGCATGGCTTCGTCGAAGGTTCCAACGCCGCGCCGGGTGCCTATGTGATCGAGCGGGCGTTTGTCGGCTGATCGTTTGATTTCATGATGCAAGACAAAATGGCCGGCGAAATGCCGGCCCTTTTGTCTTGCGGGACAAGGCCTGTCCTGGTCAATTTAGAAAAATGCCGTTCCCGTCACTGCGGATCAAGTCCGGTGACGAGTGGCGACCGGCGGGAAACCACTCATTTGTGATTTTTCGAAAGTGGGCAATGGTTTGGATCAAACTCGGGCTGGCGCGTTGCGTCGTGGCGGGTTAGTCTTTCCCTGATGACGATTGATCCGCTGGTGCTGTTGCAGGCCTATGCCATCGGCGTGTTTCCCATGTCGGACGACCGGGAAGCGGACGAGGTTTACTGGATCGAGCCGAAGCGGCGGGCGATCATGCCGCTCGACGGCTTTCATATCTCCCATTCGCTGGCCAAGACGATCCGGCGGGAACGGTTTCGTGTTACCGCCAATCGCGATTTTGGCGGGATCGTCCAGCTTTGCGCGGAAGCAGCGCCAGACCGGCCGTCGACCTGGATCAATCATCCGATCGAGCGTGCCTATCGGCATCTGCACGAGATCGGCTTCGCCCATTCGGTGGAGGTGTGGGAGGAGGGCGAACTGGTTGGCGGGCTTTATGGAGTCGCCCTGGGCCGCGCCTTTTTCGGGGAAAGCATGGTGTCGCGGCGCACCGACGCGTCGAAGGTGGCGCTGGCCTGGTTGACGGCGCGGATGCGGTTCGGGGGCTTCGCCCTGCTCGACTGCCAGTTCATGACCGAGCATCTGCGGTCATTGGGCGCGATCGAGATCAGCCAGTGCGATTATCTTCAATCGTTGGCGGGTGCGCTTGACGGCGTGGCGCTGGGCGCCGGGCGCGGCGTGCTTGCCGGCGGTTCGGGTGTCTGGGCGGAACTGGCATTTTCGCCGCTCGCCGGGGATGACTTGGCCGGTCCGTCCGGAACATCGCCCTTGTCGCCCAGCTTCACCGTGTCGGGGCCGGTTTCGGGCCAGGCCATCGTGCAGCTTCTCACCCAGACGTCATAGATCGGGTGCTGGACCACATTGCGGTCCGGCCGTTCCCTGAACAGCCAGCCGGAAAAGTTGCGGCGCCATTTATTGTCGGCGGTGCTGCGCACGTCGAGTTGCACGAAGGCGCCGGTTTCCTGAACATTTTCCCAGGGGGCGGTGGTTTCGCAGGCTTGGAGCCGGACGATGGCGTCGCCCACGCGCAGCGCTTCGCCGGGCTTCATCTTGAGGTCGGTGGTGATGCCGTTGCGCTTGTTGAGCAGGCCGATCACCGCGACCCGCTCGTTCATCGGTGTACCGGTCAGGGCCGATTCGTCGCCGTTGCGAATCTTCTGCCCTTCGATCCGGACGGGACCGGTACGGTTCCCGCTGGGCATGTCGTCGCCACCGCAGCCCGCGAGCATCAGGGTGCAGCCGAGAATCGGCAGGAAACGTCCCGCCGGGCGCAGCGTCATGATGCGTCGGGGCTCCACGCCTCATAATCGCCGGTGGCCTTCTGGCGCAGGCCGCCTTTTTCCAGCGCGCCCGAAGGGCGGTAGGCCTGGGCCGTGCCGGTAGCGTTGGGGGTGAAGTCCTTTTCCCAGATGCGGGGCGGTGGCAGGAAGCTTTCCGGCGCGCCTTCGATCGAATGGTGCAGCCAGCCATGCCATTCGGCGGGCACGCGGCTGGCATCATTGGCGCCGTTATAGATCACCCAGCGGCGGGTCAGGCCGTTGGGGTCGGTGCCGCCTTCATAATAGACATTGCCCTGATGATCCTCACCGACCTTGGTGCCCTTGCGGGAGGTGTAGAGCGCGGTGCCGATGGTCGCGCCATCCCACCAGGTGAAGATCTTGCCAAGGATTCCCATGGGCGAAGCGCTTAGCCGCTGGGGCTGGCGCTTGGCAAGGGCGGATCAGTCGTTCGGGCAGAAATTCAGGCGATCCTTGGGGCTGTTCGTTGCGTGATCGGCGCGAGCGGCGAGGACGCAATTGCCCCAGCTGACACGGTCGCCCTGCTGGATGCCGAGTTCCGCTGCGCGGCCCCCCGCCAGTTCGAGGACGGCGGCGACGGGGATGCCCGCGGACACCGGCTCGCGCGAATAGGGCGCGGCATTGGACTTGAGAAAGGCGATGCTGCCATCGGTGTGGATGAACAGCATGTCCAGCGGGATCACTGTGTTCTTCATCCAGAAGCTGGCCGTGCGCGGCGGTTCCATCGGGAAGAGCATGCCGGAGTCGGGTGCCAGCGTCTTACGGAACATGAGCCCCTGTTCCTGCTGCTGTTCGGTGAGGGCGACCTCTACGGTGAAGCGATGGGTGGCTTTGGCCGTGCGGATGGCGAGGGGGATGAGGGCGGCTTGCCGGGTGGCGGCAGGGGAGGAGGTGTTTTCGGTTTTGGGGGCGGATTGGGAGCAGGCGGTGAGAAGGATGAAGAAGGAGAGGGATGTCATGATTGCGGAGTAGCGCAACTTCACGGTTGAAAACGCTGCGTTTTTAGGCTGGCTCATGTGATTTATTCTTCCTCTTCCGGCATTTCACCCGGCGCGGCATCGGTCCAGCGGCGGGCGGTGGCGAAACTGTGGCCGGCGCGGAGGAAGGCGGCGATCCACTTTTCGCGTTGCTTGGGGTCGGGGCGTTCCAGCGCATAGGGGCCGAGGCGCTTGCGGCGGGCGAAACGGTCGGCCGCCTGCCAGCTTTCGGAGGCGGTCCGGGCGTCGGCCTCTTCGCGGTCGGCCTCCGCTATGCCGTCGGCACGCAGGGTTTCGGCAACACGCCGGGCGCCATAGCCGCGGCGGGCGAGCGAGGCGCTTTTCATCGCCGCATAGCTGGCGTCGTCGACATATTTGAGATCGCTCAACCGATCGACCAGCGCTTGCGGGTCGGCAGGCCCTTCGCCCCCCCAGCCGCGTTCCTTTATCTTCCGGCCAAGATAGGCGTGCAGCTTGGCGCGGCTGGTGGCAAAACGGCCGACATAGCGTAGCGCCAGCTCGCGTAAGGCCTCTTCATCGAGCGGGGGAGGGGCGCGTTTATCAGCCATGGCAATGCTTCATGCCTGTTGCGCCTTGATTATGCCACAGTCGGGCCGGAATTTTACCGCCCCTTTTGAGGTAAAAGCCCAAGCTGGAATGCAACTATCCGGTGCAAAGTGGCTTGAAAGCTGTTAGCGGCGCGCCGGAATATGACAAACATGACATTGGGTGACGCCAATATGACGGGTTCGCAAAGCATGATGGCACCGACGCCGACCACCGACGATCTGCCCCGCCGCTTCTCGGATTTCGAGACGCTGGGCGAAGCGCTGGACTATGCTGCGACCGGGCGGCGTGGCCTGAATTTCCACGATGCGCGGGGGAATCTGGCGCGCCCCTATCCGTTTTCGGAACTGCGCGAGGACGCGATCGCCTGTGCGCATCGGCTGATCGCCCATGGGGTGAAGCCGGAGGATCGCGTGGCGCTGGTGGCGGAGACGGCCCCCGATTTCGCCCAGCTTTTCTTCGGCATCGTCTATGCCGGCGCATGGCCGGTGCCGTTGCCGCTGCCGACCAGCTTCGGCGGCAAGGAAAGCTATATCGATCAGCTGAACGTCCAGCTGTCGAGCTGCGACCCGATGCTGTTCCTCTTCCCCAAGGAACTGGAGGAGATGGCGGGCGAGTCCGGTCGCCAGAAGGCGGTCGAGAGTATCGCTTTCGAGGATTTCATCGCGCGGGATGCCGTGCCCTGCGACCTGCCGCAGGCGCAGCCGCAAGAAATCGCCTATCTGCAATATTCGAGCGGTTCGACCCGCTTCCCCCATGGCGTGGCGGTGACGCACCATGCGCTGCTGAGCAACCTTGCCGCGCACAGCCATGGCATGGAATTGCAGGACAGCGACCGCTGCATCAGCTGGCTGCCCTGGTATCATGACATGGGGTTGGTCGGCTGTTTCCTGTCGGTCGTCGCCAACCAGGTATCGACCGATTATATGAAGACCGAGGATTTCGCCCGCCGTCCGCTGGCGTGGCTGGACCTCATCAGCCGCAACGAAGGCACGTCGATCAGCTATTCGCCGACCTTCGGATACGACATCTGCGCCCGCCGCATGTCGAGCCAGACCAAGGCGCAGGACCGTTTCGACCTGTCGCGCTGGAGACTGGCGGGCAATGGCGCGGACATGATCCGCCCCGACGTGATGCAGAGCTTCGTCGATGCCTTTGGCGATGCGGGCTTTTCGCCCAAGGCGTTCCTGCCGAGCTATGGTCTGGCCGAGGCGACGCTGGCCGTCACCATCATGCCGCCGGGCGAGGGCATCATCGTTGAACTGGTCGAGGAAACCGACCTGTCGGGCGGCGACGCGACCGAGGGTCGTCCGCAGCGTTTCCGTTCCATCGTCAATTGCGGCAAGCCCGCCCGCGACATGATCGTGGAGATTCGTGACGAGGATGGGGGCAAGTTGAACGAGCGTCAGATCGGCAAGGTGTGGACCACCGGGCCGAGCCTGATGGTCGGCTATTTCCGCGATCAGGAGGCGACCGACGCCTGCATGCTCGACGGTTGGCTCGACACCGGCGACATGGGCTATCTGAGCGACGGCTATCTCTACATCGTCGGTCGCGCCAAGGACATGATCATCATCAACGGCAAGAATCACTGGCCGCAGGATATCGAATGGGCGGTGGAACAGCTTCCCGGCTTCAAGCAGGGCGACATCGCCGCCTTCGCCATCACCACGCCGGGCGGGGAGGAAGCGCCCGCCGTGCTGGTGCATTGCCGCACCTCCGACAATGACGAGCGCACGCGGCTGCGCGACCAGATTCGCGAGCGGGTGCGGGCGATCACCGGCATGAACTGCGTGGTCGAACTGGTGCCGCCGCGTACCCTGCCGCGCACCAGCTCGGGCAAATTGAGCCGGTCGAAGGCGCGCAATCTCTATCTGACCGGCGAAATCCGGCCTTACGACATCGCCGCCTGATCCTTTCGCGGCGCCTTTCCCGGCGCTGCAATTTTTCTGCCGCGTTCGTCCCAGGCGTTACGGATTGCTAACCGCTTGCTGCTAAGCCGGGTGGGTGAGACGCGGGCAAAGTTCATCCTCCGACCAGGCACCTCAGGAGCGCATATCGCTTCGGGCGATGATGGGCTTTACCGCTTTGTCGGGCGACGCGGTGGAGCGCGTGATAGCGGGGCAATTACAATCCGCCGCCGCCGTCGCCCTGCTGCGGCAGGCGATGAACGTCTTCGGCCTCATGTTCCTGTGGCAGGTTTTCGGCCATCAAGGCTCGGCATCCATGCTGATCCTCTGGAGCGTCGGGCTGGTGGCATCGATGGCCGGCGGGGTCTTGCTGGACCGTCGCCGTCGCACGGGTTCCGGGGTGACGGCCGCCGACCTGCGTGTTCATGGCTGCACCGGCCTGATGCACGGGCTGGTCTGGGCGGCATGCATGATGATGTTCTCTTCGGGACATAGCGCGTCGCAACTGGTGGCGCACTGGACGCTGATCAGCTGTATCATGATATGCGGGGCGATCAGCTATGCCGCGACGCCGCTGGCCGCGACCGGGTTCCTGCTGCCGTGCATCGTCGGGCTGTTCTTCATGTTCGACGGTCCGGAGGAGTTGCCCCTGCGCGCGCTGGCGACCAGCTATGCGCTGTCGTTGCTGGTGGGGTGTTTCATCTATGCGCGTACCTTCGCCCGTCAGCACAGCGCCAGCGTGCAACTGGAGGAAAAGAGCGAGGTGGTGAGCCTGCTGCTCCGCGAATATGAGCATGGCGCATCGGACTGGCTGTGGCAGACCGATCCCGCGCGGCGGTTGAACGGCGTGTCGCCGCGCATGGCTGAAATGCTGGGGCGCACCCCGGCGGAAGTCGAAGGCACGTTGCTGGTGCAGATATTGGCGGGCAGCGCCTGGGAAAGCGGTCTGTTCCCGGCCGAATTGCATGAACTGGCCGATCATCTGAAGCGGCGGGAGAATTTCAGCGCCATCGCCTTGCCGGTCGAGGCGCAAGGGGGTGTGCGGTGGTGGGAATTGTCCGCGTCGCCGCGCTATGATGAAACGGGGGTGTTCCTGGGTTTCCGCGGTGTGGGCTCCGACATTACCGAGCAACGCGAGTCGGCGGAACGGATCACCCAGCTGGCGCGGTTCGATCCGCTGACGGGCCTGCCCAACCGCGCGCATCTGCGGGAGGTATTGGACAAGTCCATGGTCGGGATGCGGACAGGCGTGCCGGGCTGCGCCTTCCTCATGATCGACCTCGATCGGTTCAAGGCGGTCAACGACACGCTGGGCCATCAGGTCGGAGACAAGCTGCTGACCCAGGTGGCGCGGCGGTTGAGGCACATCTGTTCGGGCAGCGAGTTTTGCGGGCGGATCGGCGGTGACGAATTCGCCGTGGTGATCCCGCATGTCGCGGCCAATCGCGGCATCGACACGCTGGCGGGGGCTATCATCAGCGGCCTGTCCGCGCCCTATCAGGTGGACGAACATCTGCTCTATGTCGGGGCGTCGGTGGGTTCGGCGCTGGCGCCGCAGGATGGCAGCGAGTCCGAAGCGTTGATCCGCAGCGCCGATCTGGCGCTCTATCAGGCGAAGAGCGAAGGGGGCGGTGTCCATTGCGCCTATGAGCCGCAATTGCATGCCCAGGCGGAAGAGCGGCGGCAACTGGAACTGGCGCTGCGCGATGCGCTGGAGAAGGACCAGCTCCATGTGCTGTTCCAGCCGGTGGTGGAAGCCGAGACGGGGACCGTCGTCGGGTTCGAAGCGCTGGCCCGTTGGACTCATCCGGAAATGGGGCCGATCTCTCCCGCGAAATTCGTGCCTGTGGCCGAGGAGGCGCGGCTGATCGGGCCGATCGGGGAATGGGTGCTGCGGACCGCCTGTATGGAGGCGTCGCGCTGGCCCGCGCCGGTCCGCATCGCGGTCAATGTGTCGGCCGAGCAATTGTCGCACCCCAGCTTCGTGGGCGCGGTGGTATCGGCCCTGGCCCAGAGCGGGCTGGAGGCGCGGCGGCTGGAACTGGAAGTCACCGAAAGCGTGTTCGTCAACGCCGATACCGGGGCGCTCAAGATCCTCGACCAGTTGCGCGGCCTTGGGGTGCAATTGTCGCTCGACGATTTCGGAACGGGCTATTCCTCTCTGGGATATCTCAGCCGCACGCGGTTCGACACGATCAAGATCGACCGCAGCTTCGTGGTGGGCGCGTCGAACAACAAGGCGGAAAGCCTGGCGATCATCCGCGCGGTCGTGACGCTGGCCGACAGCCTGGGGATGGCCACCACCGCCGAAGGAGTGGAGACCGAAACGGAACTGGCGATGGTCCGGGGCCTTGGTTGCCGCAAGGTGCAGGGCTATTATTTCGGGCGGCCGATGCCTGCCGTCGAGGCGGCGGCGCTGTTTCCGACAGATCAGCTTCGGGCGCGGGCCTAGAGCGATTTCCAGGCGATCGGGATCGATTGCTGGTTAAGAAATCGCGGCAGACAAAAGGCGGCGATCTGATTCCGTCAGATCGAAAATCGCTCTAACGCCGCTGCAATTGCCGTTCGATCGTCGTCCAAAGGCCGGCAAAGGCCTGCGCCGAGGGCGAAGAGGCGGCGAAGGCGCCGAGCGGTTTGCGACGGACCGCCATCTGCTCCACCGCACTGGCCATCGGGATGGCGGGCCAGCCGGGTTGGGCGTCCAGCGCAGCGCGATGCAGGCCGCGGCGGCGGTCGACCATCGAATAGACCGGCATGATCGGCGGATGGGTGCCGCCGCGCTGCACCAGATAGCGCGCGACCTCGCCCATGGCGCGTTGGGCCAGGGGTGACGGGATGACGGGGATCACGATCATGTCCGCCGCACGTAGCACCTGTTCGCTGGTCTCCGTGAGGCCGGGCGGGCAATCAAGGATGATACGGTCATAATCCTTGCCAAGGCTCTCGATCAGCTTGGCCAAGCGCTTCTTCTTGTCCATCTCGCGGAAGAGATGGTCGAGGCTGCGCAGCGAGGTATCGGCGGCGATCAGATCGAGTCCCGGCACGGTCGAAGGCTGTATCAGCTTGCGGACCTCGACATCCTTGCTGAAGATCGCGTGCGCGGCATCCCGGCTTTCCATGTCGGTCGAGATCAGCCAGCTCGACGCCGCCTGGGGATCGAGATCCCATAGCAGCGTGCGGCGTTTCGAGATGCTCGCGGATGCCCAGGCGAGGTTGATCGCGAAGGTCGTCTTACCAACGCCCCCCTTGAGGCTGTAGACGGCGATGGTCGCCAATGCCGGTTCCTTTGCCATGCGCGGAGGCTATCTTGCTGCACCGCCAAAGCAAGGGCTGAATCATGGCATTGTTACGCCTTGATGACGGATGATCGTGACGGGTGGGCTGGGCGCGTCGACCATGACGAAAAAAAGCCCGTCCCCGGCATCGCGGGAGACGGGCCTTTCTGTCCGGTGGAGAGGATCAGGCGGCTGCGCGGCGTTCCTTCAGTTCCTCGTTCAGCATTTCCGCGAGCAGGAAGGCGAGTTCCAGGCTCTGTGCCGCATTGAGGCGCGGGTCGCAATGGGTGTGGTAGCGGTCGGCGAGGCCCTCGTCGGTGATGGCGATGGCGCCGCCGGTGCATTCCGTCACATTCTGCCCGGTCATTTCGGCATGGATGCCGCCGCCGAAGCTGCCCTCGGCGCGGTGGACGGCGAAGAAACCGCGCACTTCGGCCAGGATGCGGTCGAAGGGACGGGTCTTGTAGCCATTGGCCGCCTTGATGACATTGCCGTGCATCGGGTCGCAGGACCAGACCACCGGATGGCCTTCGCGCAGGACGGCGCGGACCAGCTTGGGCAGGCCCGCCTCGATCTTGTCATGACCATAGCGGGTGATCAGCGTGATGCGGCCAGCCTCTCGCGAGGGGTTGAGGATGTCGAGCAGGCGAATGAGCGCGTCCGGCTCCAGGCTGGGGCCGCATTTCATGCCGATCGGATTGCCGATGCCGCGCAGATATTCGACATGGGCCGAACCCTCGAACCGCGTGCGGTCGCCGATCCAGAGCATGTGCGCGGAGGTGTCGTACCAGTCGCCGGTCAGCGAATCCTGCCGGGTCAGCGCCTGCTCATAGGGGAGCAGCAGCGCTTCGTGGCTGGTGTAGAAGCTGGTGCCGCCCAATTGCGGCACGGTATCGGGCGACAGGCCGCAGGCGCGCATGAAGTCGAGCGCCTGGCCGATCTGGTCGGCCATTTGTTCGAACTTCGCAGCCCAGGGCGAGCGGCCCATGAAATCGAGCATCCAGCCATGGACGCGATCCAGGCTGGCATAGCCGCCGGTCGAGAAGGCGCGCACCAGGTTCAGCGTCGCCGCCGACTGGTTATAGGCGCGGATCATGCGCTGCGCGTCGGGTTCGCGGGCTTCGGGCGTGAAGGCGATGTCGTTGACATTGTCGCCGCGATAGCTGGGCAGTTCCACGCCGCCGATCGTCTCGGTATCGGCGGAGCGCGGCTTGGCGAACTGGCCCGCCATGCGGCCGACCTTCACCACCGGCAGCTTGGACGCGAAGGTCAGCACCACCGCCATTTGCAGCAGCACGCGGAAGGTGTCGCGGATGTTGTTCGGGTGGAACTCCGCGAAACTTTCGGCGCAATCGCCGCCTTGCAGCAGGAAAGCCTCGCCATTCGTCACCTTGGCGAGCTCCGCCTTCAGGCTGCGCGCTTCGCCGGCAAAGACGAGCGGGGGAAACTGGCTGAGCTGTGCCTCCACCGCGCCAAGCGCTTGGGCATCCCGATAGACGGGCATCTGAATGCCCTTATGCTCCCGCCAGCTTTCCGGCGTCCACTTCGCCGCCACTTTGAGTCTCCCAAAGATCATAAAATAGGGGCCGCACCTACGCGCAACCAGAGCCTGACGCAAGTTTATAGCGGTAGCGGCGCGCTTTTGCCTAACGCACGGTTTCGATCAGGGTGATCGGCGTTATTTCTCGCAAGGATAGTGTTCGTTGAGCGCCACGCTCACCAGGACGGAGGCGGGTGCCTTGCGCTGGTCGGGATAGCGGGTGAGATAGGCGACGACGATGCGTTTCACCTCCTCCGCATCCATCTGGGCGGGCCAGCAACTGGGCTTGGCGCGGCCGATAAACACGTCCTTCTTGATGCCGTCCACCGCGCCGACGATATAGGCGGTGCAGGCAAGCCCATATTCGGGCGCCTTGTTGCGGCATTTGGCGAGCAGCGTGTTGCCGGTTTCGAACATATAGGTTTGAGCAGGTGCAGCAACGGGGAGTGCCGCCATTCCACTGAGCGCGATGAACGCTGCCATTGCATATCTTGGCATGTGCGGAATCTGCCCGTTTCGGTGCGGCCTGTCCAAACGGGCCGACCTTTCCCGCGCACATCCTGCCTCAGATGGGGGCAGTTTTCCAGCGGACGAAAGGATAGGCCCGCTGCCAGGAATCGCCGCGCTCCTGCGCAGGAGCATGGGGCGTCTCTAGGTGAGGGTAAGGCGCCAGTCCCAGCGCAGCGGATCGCCGTCCATGACGTCGACCCCCTGCGCGATCAGCGCGTCGCGGATTTCGTCCGACAGAGCGAAGTTCTTTTCGGCGCGAGCGGTCTGGCGGCGGTCGAGTTCGGCTTCGATTTCCTCCGGCGCGATCCCGGCGTCCCTGGGCCGGAGGCGCAGGTCGGCGCGGCCGATGGTCAGCAGTTCGAGGCCCAAAGCCTGATCGAAAGCCGCGAGCAGGCAGAGTTTTTCATCCACCGGCACCTTCTTGAGCGCGATGGTCTCTTCCAGCAGCGGAAGGGCGCGCGGGGTCATCAGATCGTCGCTGATCGCGGCGTCGAATTGTTCGAGCAGAGGGGCGAGTTTCGGATGGAGGTTGGCGCGCAGCCAGTCGAGCCGGAGCGACTGCCAGGTGATGCCTTCGGCGCGGGCCTTGAGATTCTCGACCCCCATCACGAGGCGCTTGAGGCGCGTCAGGGCTGCGCCGACGCTCTCGGCGCTGAACTCCAGTTCGCTGCGATAATGGGCGCCCAGGCACAGCAGGCGATAGGCCAGCGGATGCACGCCCGCATCGATCAGCGAGAAGAGGGTGGTGAAGCCGCCCTTCGACTTGCTCATTTTCCCCTGGCGGTCCACGAGGAAGTTGTTGTGCATCCACCATTTCGCGCCCGTGAAGCCGGGCTGCGCGTCGTTGCAGCCGCAATAGGCCTGGTTCTGGGCGATCTCGTTCGGGTGGTGGATTTCGCGATGGTCGATGCCGCCGGTGTGGATGTCGAACGGGTGGCCAAGCCGCGCCTCGCTCATCACCGAGCATTCCAGGTGCCAGCCCGGCGCGCCCTTGCCCCAGGGGGAGTCCCATTCCATCTGGCGCTGCTCGCCCGGCGGGGATTTGCGCCAGATGGCGAAGTCGGACGGGTTGCGCTTGCCTGCGACCGGATCGATGCGGGCATGGGCGGCGTCGTCGCGGCCGCCCGCCAGCGCGCCATAATCGGGGACGGTGCTGCTGTCGAAATAGAGGCCGGTATCGAGTTCGTAGCAATGCGCGGGCGCGATCTTCTTCGCGAATTCGATCATCTGCGGAACATAGTCGGTGGCGACCGTCCATTCGCTGGGCGCGATGATGTTGAGGTCGGCGATGTTGCGCTTGAAGGCGTCGGTATAATGGGCCGCTATGTCCCAGATGCTCTTCGCCTGGGCGCGGGCGGCGGCCTCCATCTTGTCGTCGCCGGCATCGGCGTCGCTGGTCAGGTGGCCGACATCGGTGATGTTGATGATATGGGTGACGTCGAGGCCCTTCCACAACAGCGTGCGGCGGAGCGTGTCGGTGAAGACGTAGGCGCGCAAATTGCCGAGATGGGCGTAGTTATAGACCGTCGGCCCACAGCTATAGACGCGGGCATGGTTCGGCTCGATCGGCGCGAAGGGTTCGACGGTGCGCGTCAGGCTGTTGAACAGGCGCAGGGGCGCGTCGGCATGCTGCTCGGCGGGGGTGAACTGGTCGCTCATGGGCGCAGCCATGCGGCGATCGGATCGAGGCGTCAACTGGCCTTGGCATTTGTAACAAATTGTTGCTGAGGCGCCGATCCCTTGCCCCATCCCTTGCATTGGCGTGTTGGTCGACCGATATTGCTTGTGCGGGCCGGGCCCCTCTGGCGGTTGGATGATGTGACATGTCCAGCCGTGATGTCGGACCGCATCGAGTGTGCTCGGTGCAGGTTCGTGAGTGTTTGCCCCCCTCTGACCTCACGAAGACCGCGCCGGCCACTCGATCCGTTACAGTGTTTTGGATGGAGTGATAACGCCGTGAACAATCCCGTTCGTATGCCGGGCTATGGTGCGAGCCAGACGGCGCAGACCGACGCCGGGCTGCGCGCGCACATGCTGGGCGTTTTCCGCAATATGGGCATCGGCCTGGTCATCACCGGGCTGGTCGCCGCTTTCATCGGCAATACGCCGGTGCTGGCCGCCGCGATCTTCGGCACGCCCTTGAAGTGGGTGGCGATCTTCGCGCCGCTGGCCTTCGTGTTCTTCTTCAGCTTCCGCATCGAAAAGATGACGACCGCGGGCGCGCGCATGGCCTTCTACGCCTTTTCGGGCGTGATGGGCGTGTCGCTGGCCAGTATCTTCCTGGTCTTTACCGGCGGGTCGATCGCGCAGGCCTTCTTCTCGGCCGCCGTGATGTTCCTCGCCATGGCGCTGTGGGGCTATACCACCGGGCGCGACCTGTCGAAATTCGGGTCGTTCCTGATGATGGGTCTGATCGGCATCGTCGTTGCGAGCCTGATCAACATCTTCCTGGGTTCTTCCGCCATGCAGATGGTGATCTCGATCATCGGCGTGGTGGTGTTCACCGGTCTCACCGCCTGGGACGTGCAGCGCATCAAGTCGGAATATTTCACTTACGCCGGCCATGAAGTGGCGCAGAAGATGCAGGTGATGGGCGCGCTGTCGCTGTACCTCAACTTCGTCAACCTGTTCCAGATGCTGCTGAGCCTCACCGGCGAGCGGGAGTAAGCGATGCGGGATCAGGCTGCGGTGTCGGCCATGCTCTGCCCGGTCTGCCATGTGGGCCTCTCCATGACGGACCGGCAGGGGGTCGAAATCGACTATTGTCCGCAATGCCGGGGGGTCTGGCTCGATCGTGGCGAACTCGACAAGATCATCGAGCGGTCGGCGGGCGGGGCGCCCTCTCCGCAGCCCAGCTACCGGCCGGATCGCGACGATGGGCGATATGATCGGAAGAAGCGGAAGAAGAGCTTTCTCGAAGAGCTGTTCGATTGACGGAAAGCGGCCCATTTGCGGGCCGCTTTTTTTGTGCTGTCGTCATAGGCGCTTTCACGGAATGGCGATATGGAGGGAAATCATGGTCCCGCGGGATCGTTTTGCCGTTTTGAACAAGTGGGTTGCATGTCGGATCTGAACGCAAAGGTTACGCCGGTTATTTTGGCAGGGGGATCGGGGACGCGGCTGTGGCCCTTGTCGCGCAAATCCTATCCCAAGCAGTTCGTGCCCCTGCTGGGCGAAGATACGCTGTTCCGTTCGGTGGTGCGGCGCTTGTCGGGCGAGGGTGAAGGCTATGCGTTCGCTCGTCCGGTGGTGCTGACCAATGCGACCTTCCGCTTCATCGTGGCCGAGCAGCTCGCGCAGGAAGGCGTCGACGCTGAGGCGATCATGATCGAGCCTTCGGTGCGCAATACCGCGCCCGCCATTTTGGCGGCGGCACTGCATCTGATCGCGCATGACCCCGAAGCGGTGATGCTGGTGGCGCCTTCGGATCAGGTGGTTCCCGATGCCGATGCTTTCCGCGCGGCGGTGAGCCGGGGCCTCGGCGCTGCTCGTGCCGGCGATCTGGTGACCTTCGGGATTGCGCCGACGCGACCGGAGACCGGTTATGGCTATTTGCAGGTCGTCGCCAAGCCCGATGGGTCGGGCGAGCCGATCAAGCTGGCCCGCTTTGTCGAAAAGCCCAATGCCGAGCGGGCGGGCGAGATGCTGGCCCGTGGCGATCATCTCTGGAATGCGGGGATTTTCCTGTTCGCGGCGAAGGATCTGGTCGCGGCGTTCGAGGCGCATGCCCCCGATGTCCTTGCGGCGGTGGTGCCTGCGGTTGAGCAGGCGGAGGGCGACCTTGGTTTCCTGCGCCTGGCTCCGGAATCCTGGGGGCGGGCGCCGGACATTTCCATCGATTATGCGATCATGGAGCGGGCAGGCAATCTGTCGGTCGTGCCCTATGATTCCGGCTGGTCGGACCTGGGCGGCTGGGATGCGGTGTGGAGCCATGCCGGGCCGGACGGGGACGGCGTCACGGTGAGCGGCGGAGCGACGGCGATCGATTGCAGCGACACATTGCTGCGGTCGGACAGCGAGGGCATGGAACTGGTCGGCATCGGGCTCAGCAACATCATTGCCGTGGCGATGAACGATGCGGTGCTGATTGCGGACAAGAGCCGGGCCCAGGATGTGAAGCTGGCGGTCGAGGCGCTGAAGGCCAAGGGCGCTGTGCAGGCGGAGAGCTTTCCCAAGGACCACCGGCCCTGGGGCTGGGTGGAAGGGCTGCTTGCGGGGGAGCGTTTCCAGGTGAAGCGGATTACCGTGCAGCCGGGCCAGTCGCTGAGCTTACAGAGTCAC
This sequence comes from Sphingobium sp. LB126, assembly GCF_002795205.1. Lineage (NCBI taxonomy): Bacteria > Pseudomonadati > Pseudomonadota > Alphaproteobacteria > Sphingomonadales > Sphingobiaceae > Sphingobium > Sphingobium sp. LB126. Next base: position 1,107,120 of record NZ_NETV01000001.1, on the reverse strand, counting down.
TTCCATCGGTCGGAACATTGGATCGTCGTCGAGGGGACGGCCAAGGTCACGGTGGACGGCGATGTGACGCTGCTGACCGAGAACCAATCGCTTTATGTACCCGCCGGAGCGAAGCATCGGGTCGAGAATCCGGGGAAGATTCCCGTTGTGTTCATCGAGGTGCAGACCGGAACCTATCTGGGTGAGGATGATATCGTCCGTTATGAAGATAGGTATGCGCGGAAGTGAACGTTCATCCGTCACCCCAGCTTTCGCTGGGATGACGGGGCCAGGAAGAATTTTTAGTGCGCCGCGCCCCAGCTTGGACCATGGCCGATTTCTACGCCTAGCGGCACGCTGAGTTTCACGATCGGTTCGGCGGCGCCTTCCATGACGCGGCGGATGATGGCACTGGCCTGCTCCACATCGCCCTCCGGTAGTTCGAACACCAGCTCGTCATGCACTTGCAGCAGCATCTTGACGTCATGCAGCCCTTCCGCCGCCAGCGCCGGTCCCATGCGGGCCATGGCACGTTTGATGATGTCGGCGCTGGTGCCCTGGATCGGGGCGTTGATCGCGGCGCGTTCGGCGCCCTGGCGTTCATGCTGGACGGACGCCTTGATCCGTGGGAACCAGGTTTTGCGGCCGAAAAGGGTTTCGGTGTAGCCGCGCTCCCGCGCCTTTTCGATGGTATCGGTGATGTAGAGGCTGATGCCGGGGAAGCGCTCATAATAGCGGCTGATCATGTCCTGCGCTTCGTCGGCGCTGATCTCCAGCCGTCCCGCGAGACCCCAGCGGCTAATGCCGTAAAGGATCGCGAAGTTGATCGTCTTGGCCCGGCCGCGCGTGTCGCGGTTGACCTCTCCGAACAATTGCTGGGCCGTGGCGGCGTGGATGTCCTCCCCATTGGCGAAGGCTTCCTTGAGCGCGGGCACGTCCGCCATATGGGCGGCGAGGCGCAGTTCGATCTGGCTATAGTCCGCCGCCAGGATGACATTGCCCGGCTCGGCCACGAAGGCGTGACGGATCTGGCGGCCGACTTCGGTGCGGATCGGGATGTTCTGGAGATTGGGGTCGGTCGAGGACAGGCGGCCGGTCTGGGCGCCCGACAGGCTGTAGCTGGTGTGGACGCGGCTGGTGTCCCTGTTGATCTGGGCCTGGAGCGCGTCGGTATAGGTGGATTTGAGCTTCGAAAGCTGGCGCCAGTCGAGGATTTTTCCAGCGATTTCCGCGCCCTGGGCCTTCAACTGCTCGAGGATGGTGACATCGGTGGAATAGGCGCCGGACTTGCCCTTCTTGCCGCCTTTATATCCCATTTTCTCGAACAGGATCGCGCCAAGCTGCTGGGTCGAGCCGATGGCGAAGGGCTGGCCCGCCAAGCCATGGATTTCCGTTTCCAGCGCGGCGATGCCGGCGGTGAACTCGGCGGACAGGCGGGACAGGGCTTCGCGGTCGACCTTGATGCCTTCATGCTCCATCTTCGCGATCACGGAGACCAGCGGGCGGTCGACCAGTTCATAGACGCGGGTCGCGCCTTCATGGGCGACGCGGGTCTTGAACAGCTTCCACAGGCGCAGCGTGACGTCCGCGTCCTCGGCGGCATATTCGGTCGCCTTGTCGAGCGGGACTTCCGCGAAGCTGATCTGGCTCTTGCCGGTGCCGCACACATCCTTGAAGCTGATACATGTATGATTGAGGTGGACCCGTGCCGCCTCGTCCATGCCGTGGCCGGCGAGGCTCTGGCCTGCGTCGAGGTCGAAGCTCATGACGATGGTGTCGTCATAGGGCGTGATCTCGATCCCATGGCGGCGCAGGACCGTCATGTCATATTTGAGATTCTGGCCGATCTTGAGGACGCTGTCGTCTTCGAGCAGGGGCTTCAACTTGGCAAGGACGAGGGTGAGGGGGAGCTGGTCGGGTTTTTCCGCGAACATGTCCCTTCCGCCATGGCCGACGGGGATGTAGCAGGCGGCGTTGGGGCCGACGGCGAGGCTGACGCCGACCAGCGCGCAGGAGACGCAGTCCAGCATATCGGTTTCGGTGTCGACGGCGACCAGACCTTCAGCATGAGCGGCGGCGATCCAGCGGTCGAGCGCTTCCTCGGTAACGACCGTTTCGTAGAGGCTGCGGTCGATCGGCGGCTCTTCCTCATGGACCGGGGCGGCGGGGGGCGTCGCTTGCGTGACGGCGGCTGCTGCGGTTGCCACGGCCACAGCGGCAGCGGGCGCGCCCGCACGGGCGAGCAGCGACTTGAAGCCATGATGTTCGAGGAAGGCCTGCAATGGTTCGAGCGGGATGCCCTTTAGCGTCAGGTCGTCCAGCGGTTCGGGCAGGTCCATCGCATCGTGCAGCGCGACGAGGCGGCGCGACAGCCGCGCCATGTCGGCATGGGCGATGAGATTTTCCTGCATCTTCGACTTTTTCATTGAAGGCGCGGCTTCGAGCGCGGCTTCCAGGCTGCCATATTCGGTGATGAGCTTGGCGGCGGTCTTGGGGCCGATGCCGGGGATGCCGGGCACATTGTCGACGCTGTCGCCCATCAGCGCCAGCACGTCGCCCAATTGTTCGGGCTGCACGCCGAACTTGGTCATGACATAGTCGGCGCCGCGCCGCTCATTCTTCATCGTGTCATACATGTCGACGCCGGGCTGGATGAGCTGCATCAAATCCTTGTCGGAGCTGACGATGGTGACGTGCCAGCCCGCCGCAACGGCGGCTTTCGTATAGCTGGCGATGATGTCGTCGGCCTCGAAACCCGCTTCCTCGATGCAGGGGAGGGAGAAGGCGCGGGTGGCGTCGCGGATCATCGGGAATTGCGGGACCAGGTCTTCCGGCGCGGGCGGGCGGTTCGCCTTATACTGGTCGTACATGTCGTTGCGGAAGGTGTGGCTGCCCTTGTCCAGCACCACCGCGAGATGGGTCGGACCCTCGGCCTTGCCCAACTCGTCCGCCAGCTTCCAGAGCATGGTGGTGTAGCCATAGACCGCGCCGACGGGCTGGCCATGCTTGTTGGTGAGCGGCGGAAGCTGGTGATAGGCGCGGAAGATGTAGCCGCTGCCGTCGACGAGGTAGAGATGATTCTGAGGCATGGGAAAGGGATAGCGGGTTATCCCCCGATCATGCAACGATCGTCGCCGCGGAGCCCTTCGGCCAGTTGGGGGACAGGCCGCTTGGCTTCGTCCATGATAGGAAGCGGGATACCGGATCGGTCGGGGTTGACGAACGGGAAAGGATGCGAAACCACCCTCAGGCCAGTTCCACTTTCAGCACCGAAGCTTCCGCGCCGATCACCCGGACTCTGGTGCCTGCCGGCGCGTCGGGTCCACGGCAGGACCAGACGCCGTCTCCCACCTTCACCCGTCCGCGGCCATTGTCGATCGGTTCGACCACAGTGACGATCTCGCCCACAAGCCGCGCCGTGCGGTCGTTGAGCAGCGGATCCTGCGAATCCACCGGATTGCTGCTGTACCAGCGTCGCCCGCCCCAGACCGAAACCAGGCACAGCGCAGAGAACAACAGCAATTGCACCGGCAGCGGAACAGGAAGAATTAACGCGACCAGCCCCGTCACGGCCGCCGCCAGCGCCACCCAGATGAGGAATACGCCGGGCAGCAGCACTTCCCCCACGCCCAATAGCGCGGCGAAGACCAGCCAACCCCAATGGTCGTCCAGCAGGCTGAGCCATTCCATCAGCCTTGCCCCTGTCCGAAGGGAGCGCGCCGGGGCGGGACAGGGGGCGGTGTCTCGCCGCCCAGTGCGTCCTTCGCCAACGCGCCGATGCCGCCCAGCGTGCCGATCAACTGGGTCGCCTCGACCGGGAAGAGAATGGTCTTGGCATTGGGGGAGGTGGCGAACTGGCTGACCGCCTCGACATATTTCTGCGCGACGAAATAGTTGATCGCCTGCGCATTGCCGGATGCGATGGCTTCGGAGACCATCTGCGTCGCCTTGGCTTCGGCCTCCGCCTCGCGCTCGCGGGCTTCGGCGTCGCGGAAGGCGGCTTCGCGGCGGCCTTCCGCTTCCAGGATCTGGCTCTGCTTCTGTCCCTCCGCCTTCAGGATTTCCGATGCGCGCAGGCCTTCCGATTCCAGGATGAGGGCGCGCTTTTCGCGCTCGGCCTTCATCTGGCGGCCCATGGCGTTGACGATATCGGCGGGCGGGCGGATGTCCTTGAGTTCGACGCGGGTGATCTTGATGCCCCAGGCATTGGTGGCATGATCGACCACCGAAAGCAGCCGCGCATTGATCTCGTCGCGCTTGGATAGGGTTTCGTCGAGGTCCATCGACCCCATCACCGTGCGCAGGTTGGTGGTGGCGAGCTGCATGATCGCGACATAAAGTTCCGACACTTCATAGGCCGCCTTGGCCGCGTCCAGCACTTGGAAGAACACGACGCCGTCGACCGAGACCATGGCATTGTCCTTGGTGATGATCTCCTGCCCCGGAATGTCGACCACCTGCTCCATCATGTTGATCTTCCGCCCCACCGCATAGAAGAAGGCGGGATAGAAATTGAGGCCGGGGCGCGCGACTTCCGTGAAGCGGCCGAACCGTTCAATGGTATATTGATAGCCCTGGCGCACCACCTTGACGCTCACCGCCAGATAGAAGAGCACCAGAAATGTCACCGTCAGCGCGAATGTCGTCAGCATGGCTGTACTCCCCCGGAATCCGCTTGGACTATGACGTGAAATCATGAATGGGAAAAGGCAAAGCGATAGGAGTTTCATCATGTTGTTGCGCCATGCCCGATCCTTGCTGTTCCTGCCTGCATCGAACGCCCGCGCCATCGCCAAGGCGCGGACCCTGCCGTGCGACCTGGTGATCCTCGACCTCGAGGACGCGGTGCCTGACGACCGCAAGGACGAGGCGCTGGCCCATGCGGTCGATGCCGTGGCGGAAGGGTTCGGCGGACGTCTGGTCGCGGTGCGCATCAATATCGAGGGCACGCCCTGGCATGGGCGGGAAATGGTGGCGGTAAAGGGGTCTGCCGCTGATTATGTGGTGTTGCCCAAGGCCGAAAATCCCAAACAGGTGAAGGATGTGTTCAGCGTCTGCCAGAAACCGGTGATCGCGATGATCGAAAGCGCGGCGGGCGTGATGGCGGCGCCCGCGATCGCGGCGGTGGAAGGCTGCGCCGCGCTGTTCATGGGGAATAATGACCTACGGCAGGATCTGGGCATCCCGCCGTCGGTCGGGCGCGAGGGGCTGGCGCTGTCCCTGCAATCGGTCATCCTCGCGGCGCGGGCGGCGGGGATCGCGGTGTTCGACGGTGTGTTCAACCGGCTGGATGACGAGGCTGGGTTCGAGGCCGAATGCGCTGCTGGCCATGGGCTGGGCTTCGACGGCAAGACGCTGATCCACCCCAGCCAGGTGCCGGTCGCCAATCAGGTGTTCGGCCCCGACCCGCAGGCCGTGGCGGATGCGCGCCGGTTGATCGAGGCGGTGACGGGCGGCGCGGAGCGCTTCGAGGGGCGCATGGTCGAAGGCATGCATGTCGCGGAAGCCAAGGCGCTTATCGCCAGAGCGGAAGCCGTGGGGGAATAGGGCAAGCAAGCTGTAGATTCCGCGATTTCCCATTCCGGCACAATTTTCCGCCTCGGCGCTGTGGCGAGAGAAGGGGTGGCTCCCCGGTAAGTGAAGAGAAAGGCGGGGAGTTTTTGCAGTCGTTTCGGCTGCGTCTTTTTTGCAACTGTCAAGTGAATAAACATGGCAATTTCATGGCAAAATGTTAATATTTCCTTTGCGGGGTCTGGGTGAGTCTGCGAGGTCCATCATGTCTAGATTGCGGATGGCGGTGGGAGCCGCCTGCTGTTTTGGCGCGCTCTTTTTCGGCGGGGTTGCCGCGGCAGGGGAGTCGCAATGTTGGCAGCCTTATGAAGTAGAGGCGGCACGCGTCCGAGATCTACAAATCATGCTGATGCTCGGTGCACTGAAATGCCGGGCGACCAACAGCGAGATACAAACGAAATATGATCAATTTTATGCAAAATCGGGAGGTCTCGATAAATATAATAACGCGTTGAAGCTGCGTTTCATGCGGGAAAATGGGATTTCCGGTGGGCAGGACGCGTATAATGACTTTCTGACGAGGCTGGCCAATAGTCATGGCGATATGCAGTCGGCGAGTTTCTGCCAGATGGCGGATACGCTGCTGGGATTGGCGACCAACGCCAATGACAGTGAATTCGCCGTGCTCGCGCGGAATTTTTCGGAAAAACCCGCCGGGGTCGGCGATGTCTGCGCGATAACGGCGAGTGCGCCGGTCGTGGCGAAGGAAACGGTGGTGGCGAGCGATCCGCCCGCGGCCCCGGCTGTCGCAGCTGCGGCCGCACCTGCTGTTCCTCAGCAAGTGACGCCGGAATCGGCGGCAGCGGCGCTCGAAGCGGCGGCGGCGGCGCTTCATACGGCGGCGGCATCGCTCAAGACGCAGCCTGCCGCGACAGCGGATGCGCCTGCGGACGGCAAGGTTGAGGCACAGCCGGCTGTCATGGCGTCGGCCAAGCCGGTAAGCTGAGACCGGCGGAAAGGGAACCGCGCCGTTGGGGAGCGTGGCACCGCCTGAATGTCCTTAGGTCCGATGCAGGCATCGCCCTCGGCTTGGTCGCAGTGGCGGCTCAGCCCCGCGGGTGCCGGGCGGTCAGCAGATAATTGATCGCCTTGTTCGCCGAAAGGGCGAAGCCGTAGCGTGGATCGAAGCTGAGACCGGTGACGTCGGTGACTTCCAACCCGGCTCCCTCCAGCAGGCCGGCGAGTTCCTCCGGATTGAGGAATTTGTGCCAGTCATGCGTGCCCTTGGGGATGCCGCCGATGCTTTCGCCGATGGTGATCATGGCCAGGCGCGACAGCGGCGTGCGGTTCGGCGTCGACATGACCAGCAGCCCGTCCCGTGCCAGCTTGCCCGCCAGTGCGGCGACGAAGGCGGCGGGGTCGGCGACATGCTCGATCACTTCCATTGAGGTGACGAGATCGAATCCCTCCGCCTCCAGCGCTTCAACCGGCGTTGCGCGATAGTCGATGGCAAGACCCTGGCCCTGTGCATGGGCGCGGGCGACGGCGATATTTTCCTCCGCGGCGTCCAGCGCCGTGACGGTCGCGCCCAAGCGCGCCAGCGGCTCGGCCAGCAGCCCCGCGCCACAGCCGACATCGATGGCCCGCTTGCCCTCCAGCGGCCGGAATCCGCCATTTCCCTGAGGCCAATGATGATCGATGGCGTTGCGGATATAGTGCAGCCGGACCGGGTTCAGCTTGTGCAGCATCGCGCTCGATCCACGCGGGTCCCACCAGTCGGCCGCCATCGTCCCGAAATGCGCGGCCTCACGGGGGTCGATGGTGGTGGGTTTGCTTGCCATATTCAATTCCGCTGCTAAGAGAGGCGCCGTTTTCGTACCTACGGGACATTTTCTTTCTTACAACCAGGCAGGCTCGACAAGCAAATGGCGCGCATCGTGATGAAATTCGGCGGCACCTCCATGGCGGGGATGGAGCGAATTCGCAACGTGGCCGCGCGCGTCAAACATGTCGTCGAGCAGGGCCATGAAGTCGCCGTCGTCGTGTCCGCCATGGCGGGCGAGACGGACCGGCTGGTCGGTTTCTGCAAGGAAGCCTCCGCGCTCTACGATCCGGCGGAATATGATGTGGTCGTCGCCAGCGGTGAGCAGGTGACGAGCGGTCTGCTCGCCATGACGCTGAAGGCGATGGGCGTCGATGCGCGCAGTTGGCTCGGCTGGCAGCTCCCTATCCGCACCAACGAAGCCCATGCCAAGGCGCGCATCGGGGAGATCGATACGATCGACCTGCTCGCCTCCATGCGATCGGGCACGGTCGCGGTCATTCCCGGCTTCCAGGGCATGATGGAGGATGGCCGCATCTCGACGCTGGGCCGTGGCGGCTCGGATACGTCGGCGGTGGCCGTGGCGGCGGCGCTGAAGGCCGATCGCTGCGACATCTACACCGACGTCGACGGCGTCTACACCACCGACCCCCGCATCGTGGCGCGGGCGCGCAAACTCGACCTCGTCACCTATGAGGAAATGCTGGAACTGGCCTCGGTCGGGGCCAAGGTGCTCCAGACCCGCTCGGTCGGCCTCGCCATGAAGGAAGGCGTGGTCGTGCAGGTGCTTTCCTCCTTCGATGATCCCACCCAGGACGACCTCCCCGGCACGCTGATCGTCAGCGAAGAGGAACTGGAAGCCAAGCTCAAGGAAGACAAGATGGAACGTCAGCTCATCACCGGCATCGCCCATGACAAGAATGAGGCGAAGATCACCCTGACCCGCGTGCCGGATCGTCCGGGTGCCGTGGCGCACATCTTCGGGCCGCTGGCCGATGCCGCGATCAATGTCGACATGATCATCCAGAATGTCGGCCGCGACAAGGGCGAGACGGACGTCACCTTCACCGTGCCGGGCGCGGACCTCGCCCGCGCGCTGGACGTGCTGGAAAGTCAGAAGGACGTCATCGGCTTCAACCGCGTGATCCCGGATACGAAGGTCGCGAAGGTGTCGGTCGTCGGCGTCGGCATGAAGAGTCATGCGGGCGTGGCATCGGCCATGTTCAAGGCGCTGGCCGATCGCGGGATCAACATCCTCGCCATCTCGACCAGCGAGATCAAGGTCAGTGTCCTGATCGACGAGGATGAAACCGAACTGGCGGTGCGTGTCCTGCACACGGCCTATGGCCTCGACGCGCCGGTGGCTTGACCGCCGGCTTTCTCCCGGTCAGGGAAGATAATGACGGAAGGGTGGTCTTTCGGATTGCCCGTCAATGCCCCCTCCCTGCGCGGGAGGGGCTTTTGATTCGATGGAACGGACTATGACGAACGCCAAACTCGCTTCCCTGATGGCTCGCGGCACCGAATTTCTCGGCTGCGAGGTCGCGATCATGTGCGGCGCGATGAGCTGGGTTTCGGAACGTAACCTGGTGGCGGCGATCTCCAATGCGGGCGGCTTCGGCGTGATCGCCTGCGGCGCCATGACGCCGGAACTGCTCGACCGGGAGATCGCGGCGACGAAGGCGCTGACGTCCAAGCCCTTCGGCGTCAATCTGATCACCATGCACCCGCAATTGTTCGATCTGATCGATGTGTGCGCCAGGCATGAGGTCGGCCATGTCGTGCTCGCTGGTGGCCTGCCGCCCAAGGGCAGCATAGAGGCGATCAAGGCGCCTCGGGTTGGAGGGGGGGCGCGAAGCTGATCTGCTTCGCTCCGGCCCTGGCGCTGGCGAAGAAGCTGGTGCGCTCGGGCGTGGACGCGCTGGTGGTCGAGGGCATGGAGGCGGGCGGCCATATCGGTCCCGTGGCGACCAGCGTGCTGGCGCAGGAAATCCTGCCCGAAATGGCATCGCAGGTGCCGGTGTTCGTCGCGGGCGGGATCGGGCGCGGCGAGGCGATCGCGGCCTATCTGGAAATGGGCGCGGCAGGCGTGCAGTTGGGCACCCGCTTCGCCTGCGCGACCGAGAGCATCGCCCATCCCAATTTCAAGAAGAGCTTTTTTCGCGCTTCGGCCCGCGACGCGATCGCCAGCGTGCAGATCGACCCGCGTCTGCCGGTCATCCCCGTGCGTGCGCTCAAGAATGCCGGAACCGAAGCCTTCACCGCCAAGCAGCGCGAGGTCGCCAATCTGCTCGACAGCGGCGCGGTCGACATGGGCGAGGCGCAGCTCCAGATCGAACATTATTGGGCGGGCGCGCTGCGCCGCGCGGTGATCGACGGCGATGTCGAAGGCGGTTCGCTGATGGCCGGCCAGTCGGTCGGCATGGTGTCGAAGGAGGAACCGGTGGCAGACATCATCGCCCAGTTGATGGACGAAGCCGCCGTGGCGCTGGAACGGCGCGGCTGAACGCGACGAAGCGAATCCTTCGCCGGACGGATCGAGCGGTGGCTTAGTCGTCAGGAACGCATGGCTTTGCCATGAGTTTGCTCTGTCCGGATCATGAACAAAGGATTTGAGGGTGCCGTCGCGTACCGGCGTTCGTCGCAATTACAGAATCGCATCGATAGCAGTGCTGGCGTTGATCGCAGGGTGTTCGACGCCCGCGAAGAAAGCGCCGCCCACGCCGCCGCCGCCGGTCGTGCCGACGATCAAGCCTTTGCCGCCAATGGGCGCGGTGGAGGAAATGAGCATCCCCGAAGTCGGCGATGACGGCGAATATCTGACGCCCAATCGCGGTGTGACCGCCAATACCGCGCTGTGGCATGTGCGGATGGCGCTGAATGTGGCGGCACTTTCGTGCCATGGCGTCCATGAACCCGCACGCATTCAGTATAACCAGATATTGCATGTGCATGAGGCGGCGTTGCGGGAGGCCAACGCGGCGGTCGACCGCAATTATCTGGCTGCGTACGGCACCGGCGGCCTCAAGGCGCGGGAGTTGCTGAACACCGTCGTCTATAATTTCTTCGCCCTGCCGCCGGTCACCAAAAGCTTCTGTCCCGTGGCGATCGAGGTTGGCACGAAAATCCTGGCCATGCCTTCCAGCCAGTTGCTGGCCTATGCCCCCGAAGCGCTGACCGCGCTGGAGAAGCCGTTCCAGGATTTCTACCAGGCCTATGCCGATTATCTGCGGCGCCTGGCGGAGTGGCAATCGCGCTTCGGCGGGACGGTGACCGTGGTGGTGTCGCCCACGCCCCTGCCGCCGCCGCCCATGGCGCCCAGGGAAGTGACGCCGGGCTTTACGCCCAATGGCGCTCCGATGACGCCTCCGTCGGCCATGATGCCGGGCGCGCCGGTGCGGGTCGAGGTGCCGACCTTTCCGTTGACGCCGATGCGCGAGACATTTGTTCCGGTAAAATAGCGCGCCGTCATGTGTTGCCGCGCGTATCGAAGCGGTGGCGCGATTCCTCCACCGCCTCGAGATTGCGCTCCGCTCAGACCCAGACACCGCAAAAGGCGGCGCTTCACAACTGGTCGCTGTCGATGCGGCATCAGCTCAAGGACACCCATGTCGAGGTGATCGAACTGGCTCCTCCGGGTGTGCAGACCGACCTGATGCCCGGCCAAACCGACAATCCGCAGATGATGCCGTTGGACGAGTATATTGCCGAGGTCATGGGGCTGCTGCGGCAGGAACCGGCGCTGGAGGAAATCTGCGTCGAGCGGGTGAAGTTCCTGCGCGAAGCGGAGCAACGCGGGGCGTTCCCGCAGGTGCTCGGGATGTTGAACGAGGCGCATTGAGCGGGGATTAGATCCTCCCTGTCGAGCGATGGGGAGGATTTGCGCCGTCCTTCGCTTGCGAAGGCGAAACCAACCCTCTACCCCATCTTGCAAGCGAGGCCACGTCCTCCTCCGCATGGCGGATACAAGTCCGGGACGGCCCGGCTCTCTTGCAAAGGAGGGCCGTCCCATGGCCTGGGTCTATCTCATCATTGCCGGTCTGCTCGAAATCGTCTGGGCTTTTGCGATGAAGCAGTCGCAGGGCTTTTCGCGGCTGATGCCGACCGTGGTGACGTTGGGCGCGATGATCGGCAGTTTCGCCCTGCTGTCCCTGTCGATGAAAAGCCTGCCGCTCGGCACCGCCTATACGATCTGGACCGGGATCGGCGCGGTCGGCGCGTTTCTGGTCGGGATCGCTTTCCTCGGGGAGGCGGCGACGGCCATGCGCCTGCTGGCCGCGATGATGATCCTGGGCGGACTGGTGCTCATGAAGCTGGCATGACGGTCGAAGGCGCCTTCGGAGGCAGGGGGAAGAGGCGGACGAATCGCCCTGCCAGCCTCCTGTTCCCCTCCACCTCCAGCGCACCCGCGACATCCTCGAACGGCACGCCGCCATAAACGACGGCCGCGAATGCATTCTGGTCGCCGGAAAATATCACGTCGGCACCCGTTGCCCGGCCGCGGTCCGCAGTGAAGTCGCCGTCCTTCAGGACGAGGCGGAACTCCTCCTCCCCGAAGCGCAGGCCGATGGTGGCGTCCATGTCGCCGATGCGGCTGTGGTCGATCATCGTACGCATCGACAGGATCACCGACACGATGCTCATCGGCATGCCCGGCCGCATCGTGGGCGAGCGGCAGGCCCAGCGGCCCAGCACCTTGAACAATATCTCCGACTCGCGACCCCATTCCGTCAGTTCGTAGATCTGGCTGGCGGCCGGGGGGGCAGGCGGCGGCGGATGAGGATGCTGGCAGCCTCCAGCTCCTCCAGCCTTTGTGTCAGCACATTGGCGCTGATTCCGGGCAGGCTGGCGCGCAGATCGGTGAAACGCTTGGGCCCCAGCATCAATTCCCGCATGATCGGCATGGCCCAGCGATCCCCGACGAGATCCAGCGCATGGGCCGTCGCGCAGCCGTCCTGATATACTCTTTTTTTCACCTGCCTGCGCCTCTAGTTATCTTTTATAACTTAAATGTTGTTAAAAATAATCCACCAGTCCATAAGTTTCAAGCCGATGAGTCGTGCAAGAGAATCGCGACCAGACAATCCAGAGGAGATGTGTGATGTCGAATGCCTCCGCTCCGAAGATGATTTTCGTGAACCTGCCGGTGAAGGACCTGTCCGCCTCGATCGCCTTTTACGAGGCAGTGGGTGCGGTCGCGAACAAGGATTTTGCGGACGACAGTGCCCAGATGCTGAGCTTTTCCGACAGCATCCATGTCATGTTGCTGACGCATGAGCGGTTCACCAGTTTCACGCCGCGCAGGATTCCCGACGCGCATGAAACCGCGCAGGTGCTGCTGGCGTTGAGCGAGGTGAATCGCGAGCAGGTCGATGTCACGACCGGAAAGGCGCTGGCGGCGGGCGGGACGGAACCCAATCCGCAACAGGACCATGGCTTCATGTACGGCCGCAGCTTTGCCGATCTGGACGGCCATATCTGGGAAGTGACATGGATGGACCTCGAAGCGGCGCTGGCGGCGAACAAGGAAGCCACCGCCTGATCGTAATGCGGGCGCAGAGGAGAGATGCCATGAGCTATATGGACGGTTTCGTGATCCCGGTGCCCAAGGGCAACAAGGAGAAATATAGGGAAATCGCGGCCTTTGCCGCGCCGATCTTCATCGAATATGGTGCGCTGCGGATCGTGGAATGCTGGGCGAACGACATCAAGCCCGGCAAGGTCAACGACTTCCGCACCGCGGTCATTGCGGAGGAGGATGAGGACGTCGTCTTTTCCTGGATCGAATGGCCGGACAAGGCGACGCGCGATGCGGGCGCGGAGAAGGTGATGGCCGATCCCCGGATGCAGCCGAAGGAAGGGGAAGACATGCCCTTTTCCGGCGCGCGGCTGATCTATGGCGGCTTTGAGGTGTTGCTCGACGCGAAGGCCTGAACGGGAGAGGTGAGATGACCGATCTGAACGGCAAATTCTTCTGGTACGAACTGATGACCAGCGATCCGGCGGCGGCCTTGGCCTTTTATGGCGATGTGGTGGGCTGGACGGCGCAGGCCTTTGGCGGCGGCCATGACTATCAGGTGGTTTCCGGCAGCGCCGGACCCATGGGCGGGGTGATGGCGATCCCCGCGGAGGCAGCATCATGCGGCATGAAGCCCTGGTGGGGCGGCTATGTCGGATCGGCCGATGTGGATGCCGATGTGAAAAGGCTGGCGGAGGCCGGCGCCACTGTGAAACGGGCGCCGGAGGATATAGCGGGTGTCGGCCGCTTCGCGGTGATGAGCGACCCGGGCGGCGCGGTGTTCATGCTGCTCAAGGGCTCCAGTCCGGATGGGATGGATGCCCCGCCGCCGATGGCGGACGGTCATGTCGGCTGGCATGAACTGTACAGCGGCAATTTCGACGCCGACCTCGGCTTCTACACATCCCAGTTCGGATGGGGAAAGGGCGAGGCCATGGATATGGGCGAGATGGGCAGCTACCAACTCGTTTCGCAAAGCGGGGCCACGGATTTCCAGCAGATGAGCGGCGGCATCATGGCGTTGCCCAAGGAAATGCATCAGCCCCTCTGGCTCTTCTATTTCGTCGTGCCCGACATTGACGTGGCGACGGACAAGGTGCGGTCCGGCGGCGGAACGGTGCTGAACGGGCCGATGGAGGTGCCGGGCGGGGCCTGGATCATCCAGGCTACCGATCCGCAGGGGGCGATGTTCGCCCTGGTCGGCATGCGGGCGCCGGAACTGACATAAGGAGAGAAGCCATGTCGAAGATTTCACCCTGCCTGTGGTTCAATGGGCAGGCGGAGGAAGCGGCGCGCTTCTACGTCTCGGTCCTGGGCGGATCGGTGGATTTCGTCAGCCATTATCCGGATGATCAGCCGACGCCCGGCCCGTTCAAGGGGGGCGAAGTGCTGATGGTCGAATTCACGCTGGCCGGGGAAAGCTATCAGGCGCTGAACGGCGGTCCGGAATTCGGTTTTACCGAAGCGGTGTCGCTGTCGGTTTCGTGCAAGGATCAGGCGGAGGTGGATCGGGTCCATGACGCGCTCACCGCCGAGGGCGGATCGCCGGGGCCATGCGGCTGGATCAAGGACAGATATGGCCTGTCCTGGCAGATCGTGCCGCGGGAGATCATGGCCCTCTACAAGAGCGGCAACGGGCCGGGCATCCAGCGGATGATGGCGGTGATGATGACCATGCAGAAGCTGGACGCAGCCCGGATGAAGGCCGCTTTCGAAGGGGAAAGCGTATGAGCGCGGCCGAATTCGAACTCTCGGTGACATGCCATATCGCCGCGCCGCGGGAGATCGTGTGGAAGGTCTGGACCGACCTCAAGGACGAATGGTTCTGCCCCAGGCCGTGGCGGGCCGAGGTGATCGAGGAGGATTTGCGGCCCGGCGGGCGCAGCGCTGTCCGGATGCTTGGCCCCGATGGCGAGGATACAGGGCCGATGGAGGGCATTATCCTGGAGGTGGTGCCCCAGGAAAAGGTGGTGACGACCGATGCCTATGCTTCGGGCTGGATTCCGCAGATGCCCTTCATGACCGCGATCTGGCACTTTGCCGAGGAGGGCGAGGGGACGTGCTTCACCGCGACGGCACGCCATTGGGATGCGCGGGCGCTGGAGAAGCACAAGGAAATGGGATTCCATCCGGGCTGGGACCAGATGGCCGAGCAGTTCAAGGCGCTTTGCGAGACTTCGGCCGTGAGCGCATGAAGAAAGGGCGCCCGGATCGCACCGGGCGCCCTTCACCGGGCCCTCTGGGAGGGTTCAGGCCTTGGTGACCTTTTCCACGGCGGAACGGAATTTCGCCATGTCGTCCGCCGAGCCGACGGTGACGCGCGATACCGTCGGCCAGATCGGCCAGTTGCGGCCGATCTGCACCTTTTCCGGGGTAGCGAGAAGCGCCGTCTGGACTTCCTTGGCGGGCTTTTTCCAATCCACCATGAACATGTTCGCCTGGCTGCCGGGCTGGACCATCAGGCCCTTCTTGTTGAGCCAGGCGATCGTTTCCTCGCGGTTGGCGATCATCTCCGCGCGGCGGGCCTTGATCAGGCCGGCTTCGGGATAGACGGCATTGCCGCAGGCCATGGCGGTGATCGACAGGCCGCCCGCCGTCGGGCCGAACAGGCCGATCCGCTTCTGCACTTCCGGGTCCGCGAAGGTCAGGCCCAGGCGAACGCCCGCCATGCCGAACAGCTTCGAGAAGGTCCGCATGACGATCAGGTCCTTGCGGCCCGCTACCAGCTTCGCCGCGCTCGGCGCTTCGGAGAAGTGAATATAGGCTTCGTCGACCAGCAGCACCGAATCCTTGGGCTTGTTGGCGAGCAGCCATTCGATGTCGGCCAGCGGCGTAACGGTGCCGGTCGGATTGTTGGGCGTGCAGATATAATAGAGGCCCGCATTGGGATTGGCGGCCAGCATGGCCTTGACGTCATGGCCCTTGCCGATGGCCTGGGGCGCCTTGGCAATGGGCGCGTTCATATAGTCGGCGGTACGCCAAGCGGATTCGAAGGTCGGATCGGCGGTGACCAGACCCTTGGTCGGCGAGCAGAAGGCCGCGACCGTGCTGACCAGCGGGCCGCCGGAACCGGGCCACAGCATGACGTGCGATTCAGGGATGCCCTCCACCTTGGCGATGGTCGCGACCAGATCGCCCTTGTAATTGTCGGGGTCATACCAGTTGCCGAGCGCGGCGGCCCTCGCGGCGGCCTGAACGCCGGGTTCGAAGGGGCCGGTCCAGCATTCGTTGGAACCGATGCGCACTGCGCCCTTGATCCCGCGCGCGGCCTGCTGCTGCGCGAAAGCGGGCTGGATCAGCAATGAATTGGCGGCGGCGCCGGCGGCCATCAGCGCGGACAGCTTGCCGATCGTGCGGCGTGAATAACCCCGTTCGAGCAGGTCTTCGCGGGCGTCCTTTTCCAACATCATGGTCATGTCGTCTGTTCCCCTTGTTGTTCCAAAACTGCGCCTATTCCGAAGGGGGAAACGAAAGGGGCGGCACATTTCCACAATGCGCCGCCCCGGAAATTTTGAATTTTATGCGTGGGTTCGGGCTCAGGCCTTCCAAACCTTGTCGACGGCATCGCAGAAAGCCTTCATCTCCTCCGCCGAACCGACCGATATGCGCGAGACATTGGGCCAGATCGGCCAGTTGCGGCCGATCTGCACCTTTTCCGCGAGGATCGCGGCCTGCATGTCCTTGGCGGGCTTGCCCCAATCGACCATGAACATATTGGCCTGGCTGCCGGGAATGACCTTGATACCCTTCTTCTTGAGATGGGTGATCGCCATTTCGCGGGCGGCGACCATTTCGGCGCGGCGCTGCTTGATGAGGTCGGCCTGTGCCACCGACACCGTGCCGCAGGCGACTGCGGTCATCGGCAGCATCGCCGTCACCTGTCCGCCGTCATAGCGCATCATCTTTTCCATGATAGCAGGGCTGGAGAAGGTGAGGCCCAGGCGCATGCCCGCCATGCCGAACAGCTTGGAGAAGGTGCGCAGGATCAGCACGTCGTCACGGGTCGCCGCCATCTTCGCGGCATTGGGGCCGTCGAACCAGTGGATATAGGCTTCGTCGACGACCAGGATCGCGTCCTTGGGCTTGTTGTCGGCCAGCCACTGGATATCGGCCAGCGGCGTCATCGTGCCGGTCGGATTGTTGGGCGAGCAGATATAATAGACCCCCGCATTGGGATCGGCCGCCAGCATCGCCTTCACGTCGTGAGCGTAATCCTTGGTGAGCGGCACCTTCGTCACCTTGGCGCCCAGCCAGTCGCCGGTGCGCCAGATCGCTTCATAGGCTGGGTTGCCGGTCACGATGCCGCGCGTGGGCGAGGCATAGGCAACGGCGACGCGGCTGAGCGGGTCGCTGGAGCCCGGCCAGGCGGTGATGCGGTCTGCCGGGATGCCCTCCGCGGCGGCGACGGCGGCGAACAGCTTGGCATGCTCGTCATTGGGTTCGTAGCGATTGCCTTCCTGCACCAGCTTGAAGGCGGCTTCGGCGGCGATCGGGAAGGGACCGGTCCAGCATTCGTTGGCGCCGATGCGCACCGCGCCTTCGACAGGCTTGGCGGCCTGTTGCGCGGCAGCGCCGACGGCGCGCATCGCGACGGCGCCCGCGCCCAGCAGGGCAGCGACCTTGCCCATCTGGCGGCGGGAATAGCCGCGGTCGATCAGATCCTGTTCGAAGGCTTGGGTGTCGATTTCTGCCATATGCTCGTCTCCCTGACTCGCTGACTTAAGAGATTTTACGGCTGTAGACGAAACTAGGCTCCATTTCCGCCATGTCCATGCAGGGAAAATCCGCCGCAACCGCGCATATTCGCCTTGGAAAGCGGGCGTGCGATCTGTTAGCGCTCATATCATGCCCAGTACGCCCGCCGCCGCCGCCCGACAGATCCTCATCCGTTTGCAGGAAGTCATGGCCGCGCGCACCAGCGCACAAGCGAAGCTCAACAAGGTGGTCGAGATCATCGGCGAGTCCCTGTCGAGCGAGGTCTGCTCCATCTATCTGGTGCGCGAGGGGTTGCTGGAGCTGTTCGCGACCCGGGGTTTGAAACAGGAAGCCGTCCACGTCACCCGCATGGCGATGGGCGAAGGGCTGGTCGGCATGATCGCCACCAATGTCGAGACGCTGAACCTTGATGAAGCGGCCTCCCACCCCGACTACAGCTATCGGCCCGAAACCGGTGAGGAACTGTTCCACAGCTTCGCCGGCGTGCCGATCGTGCGGCGGGAACGGGCGATCGGCGTGCTCTGCGTCCAGCATGTCGAACCCCGCCGCTACGAGGAAGTGGAGATCGAGGCGCTTCAGACCGTGGCGATGGTGCTGTCGGAACTGATCGCCAATGCCGAACTGGCCGATGACGGGCCGCTCGACGCGCGGGTGCAGGATACCGGCACGGCGATCCTGCATGGGCTGCAACTCGTCATGGGCATGGCGCGCGGCCATGCGGTGTTCCACCAGCCGCGTGTCCATATCGAACATACCGTCGCCGAGGATACGGAGGCCGAGCGCCAGCGCGTCATTTCCGCCTTCACCAAGATGCGCGAACAGATCGACCGGATGACCGGCACGGCCGAGTTTGGCACCGAGGGCGAGCATCAGGAGGTTTTGGAAACCTACAAGATGTTCGCCTATGACGAGGGCTGGATCAGGCGCATCAACGAGGCGATCGACAGCGGTCTCACCGCAGAGGCGGCGATCGAGCGCGTGCAGCAGCGCACCCGCATGCGGATGCGCCAGATCGACGATCCGCTGCTCCAGGACCGGATGCACGACCTGGAGGACATGGCGAACCGGCTGCTGCGCATCGTGTCGGGGCAGTTGGGGACGGCGGCGCAACTCGGCTTGCGCCAGGATGCGATCCTGATCGCGCGCAATCTGGGGCCGGCAGAGCTGCTCGAATATGACCGGCGACGGTTGAAGGGCGTCATCCTGGAGGAAGGATCGCTTACCGCCCATGTCACCATCGTCGCGCGGGCCATGGGGGTGCCGGTGTTGGGCCGCGTGCGCGACATCCGCCGTCAGGTGAATGAGGGCGACCTCATCCTGATGGACGTCGCCGACAATAATCTGCTGATCCGCCCGACGCCCGACATGGAGGAGGCGTTCGAGAACAAGCTGCATGTCACGCAGAAGCGCCGGGCCGAATTCGCGGCGATGCGCGACCTGCCTTCCGTCACGACCGACGGGCAGCGGATCGAATTGATGGTGAATGCCGGCCTGCGCGAGGATGCGCAGGCGCTGGATATCGTCGGCGCCGACGGCATCGGCCTGTTCCGCACCGAGTTCCAGTTCCTGGTTTCCGCCACCCTGCCGCAGCGGGAGAAGCAGCAGCGTCTCTATCGCGACGTGCTGGATGCGGCGGGCGACCGGCCGGTGATCTTCCGCACCGTCGACATCGGCGGCGACAAGGCGCTGCCCTACATGTCGCGCGACGATGAGGAGGAGCTGGAGGACAATCCCGCCATGGGCTGGCGCGCGTTGCGGCTGGCGCTGGACCGGGATGGCCTCATGAAGGCGCAGGCCCGCGCATTGCTGGAGGCGGCGGCGGGCAAGGTGCTGCACGTCATGTTCCCGATGGTGTCGGAACCCTGGGAATATGAGCAGGCCAGGGCGCTGGTCGAACATCAGCGCGAATGGCTGGTGGCGCAGAAGAAGAAGCTGCCGGTGGCGATCCGCTATGGCGCGATGCTGGAGGTGCCGGCGCTGGCGGAGGTGCTGGACCTGCTGCTGCCCAAGCTGGATTTCCTGTCGATCGGCACCAACGACCTGACCCAGTTCCTGTTCGCCGCCGACCGCGCCCATCCCAAGCTGGCTGAGCGCTACGACTGGCTGAGCATCGCCATATTGCGCTTCCTCGACCGCGTGGTGCGCACGTGCGAGGCCTATGAGGTGCCGGTTGGCGTCTGCGGCGAGATGGGCGGGCGGACGCTGGAGGCGATGGCCCTGATCGGCCTGGGTGTGCGGCGGTTGTCGATCACCCCGGCTTCGGTCGGGCCGGTCAAGGCGATGATCCGCGCCATCGACGTGGCGGAATTGCGCGCTTTGATGCGCGACCTGCTGGACAAGGGGGTCGTGGATATGCGTGCGGCACTGACCGATTGGGCGGATGAACGGGGTATCGAATTGAATTAACGGGATTGTGGCGGCCTTTTCCGTTCGACCGGGCCGCAAGCGGCGTTGACAATCCCCGTCTCGGAATGAGACACGGAGCAGCATGGCAGAAGAAGTTGAACAGGAACCCGGCGTCGCGGCGCCGGAACGGCCAGGCACTCCCGGCGCACGCCTACGCGCCGCGCGGGAGGCGCAAGGCCTGTCGATACAGGATGTCGCGACCCGCACCCGCATCGCCCAGCGGCAGTTGGAGGCGATCGAGCGGGACGATTATGCCGCTCTGCCCGGCATTCCCTATGCGGTCGGCTTCGCCCGCGCCTATGCGCGCGCCATCGACGTGGACGAGGTGGCGATCGCGGCCGACGTGCGCAATGCCGTGCATAATTCGGATATGGGCGCGAACCGTTACGAGGCCTTCGAACCGGCCGATCCGGCGCGGGTGCCTTCGCGCATGTTGGCCTGGACGGCGGCGGCGATCGTCGTGATCCTGGTGGCGGGCTTCGCGGTGTGGCGCACGCAGGTCATGACGCCGCCCACGACCGAGGAAATCGCCGCGCAGCAGACCGCGCCAGCCCCCGCCGCGGCCAAGCCGGCCGCGGGCACGCAGCCCGCCGCGCCGGTGGTCCAGACGGTCGTCTTCACCGCCAATGACGATGTATGGCTGCGCATCTATGACGAAACGGGCGAGCGGCTCAAGGACGGCCTGATGAAGAAGGGCGAAAGCTTCACCCTTCCCGCCAATGCGCGCAATCCGATGATCCTGACCGGGCGTCCGCAGGCACTGACGGTGACGGTGGGTGGCAAGCCGGTGGCTCCGCTGGGGGCGCCGGACCGCACCATATCCGACGTGCCGGTCAATGCGGAGGCCTTGTTGGCCCGCGCTGCTCCCGCCTCCCAGGTGACGGCGCCGGTTCCGCCTGCTGCATCGGCGCAGCCCGCACCGGCACCCGCCGTGCCCGCGCCCGTGCCCGTCGCGCCTGCCGCGAACGATTGAGGCGACAAGCAGGAGCGCTTCGGCGTCCGGCGGTCAATGTCGTGCTTTACCGCGCGAAATCTCGCCTTATGGTTAAGGATGAATATTTAGTCGGGGATGATCATGCGTAACGCCTTTCTTGCGGGCCCATTGGCGCTGGGCGCGCCTGTGTTGCTCGCGCCTGTACTGCTCGCGTCGGCCTCACCGGTAGCGGCTCAGAATGTCAGCGTCGACGTGCGGGTGGATCGGCTTGAAAAGGAAATGCGCGCGGTGCAGCGCAAGGTGTTTCCGGCGGGCGCGCCGCTGGAGGCCGAGATCACCAGGCCCGCCGCGCCCGCGGTCGTGCCGGGTTCGCCCAGTTCGACGCCGGTGGCGGACCTGACAGCGCGGGTGAACGCGCTCGAATCGCAGCTTGCCTCGATCACCGGGCAGGTCGAGGAAAACGGCTTCAAGCTCAAGCAGTTGGAGGAGGCGTTCAACCGCTACAAGGCCGAGCAGGAAAGCCGGGCTGCGCCGGTGGTCGTGCCCCCAGCCACGCGTCCAGCCGATCCCGCGCCCGCCGCGACCCGGCCAAGCACGCCAAAGCCGGCCGCCGCGACGGGCGCGAGCGAGGACCGCAAGACCGCCGTCGCCGCGATCGAGCGGCCCTCGACCGGCAATGAAGCCGACGACGCCTACACCTACGGCTTCCGCCTGTGGGGCGCGAAATTCTATCCCGAGGCGCAGACGCAGCTCAAATCGACGGTCGACAAGTTCGGCACCTCTTCGGTGGCGAGCAAGGCGGCTAACCTGCTCGGCCGTGCCTATCTGGACGACGGCAAGCCGGCATTGGCCTCCGTTGCCTTCTATGAAAATTACCAGAAGCGGCCCAAGGGCGACCGTGCGGCCGACAGCCTCGCCTATCTGGGCGAAGCGCTGATCCAGCTCAAGAAACCCGCCGATGCCTGCAAGGTCTATGCGGAACTGGAGCAGGTCTATGGCGGCAGCCTGTCGGCCAGCCTGCGCGGCATGATGGACAAGGGCCGTGCCAGGGCGAAGTGCAGCGCCTGAAGGCCCCATGGCTGAAGGCGGCCTTGAAACGCACCTGAAGCAGGCGATCGGGGCGCTGGTGGGGGATACTGCCGACGCGCGTTTCGGCGTCGCGGTTTCGGGCGGACCGGACAGCATGGCCTTGCTGGACCTCATGGCCCGCCTTTTCGTCGGGCAGGTGGAGGCAGCGACGGTCGATCATGGCCTGCGCGCGGCGTCCGCTGCGGAGGCGGCGATGGTCGCCGACTGGTGCCGGGATGCCGGGATCGCCCATGCCACGCTGCACCCATCCGGCGCGGTGCGGGGCAATGTGCAAAGCTGGGCGCGGGCGCAGCGCTATGCCTTGCTGGAGGGCTGGCGGACCGAGCGCGGGCTGGACTGGCTGCTGACCGCGCATCATGCCGATGACCAGTTGGAAACGCTGCTGATGCGGCTCAACCGGGGCGCGGGTGTCGGCGGCCTGGCCGGGGTGCGGGCGCGGCAGGGCGTCGTGCTGCGGCCCTTATTGGCTCTGCGCAAGTCCGACCTGCTGGATCATGTGAAGGAGAGGAGGCTGCCTTTTGCGGAAGATCCGTCAAACAGCGATCCGCGTTTCGATCGGGCTGCGCTGCGGACGGCTCTGGCTGGGGTAGACTGGATCGATGCGGAGGCGGTCGGCCGCAGCGCCACGGCGCTGGCGGAGGCCGAAGAGGCGCTCGGCTGGACGGTGGACGGGCTGGCGGCCCGCTATGTCCTGCCCGACGGCGAGGGATGGGTGTTGAACCGGACCGACCTGCCGCGCGAATTGTTGCGCCGTCTGGTGCTGCTGATGATGGATCGCCTGGTGCCAGAGGCCGCCACGCCGCGTGGTGAGGCTCTGGATCGGGCGATTGCCGCCGCCCGTGCGGGGGCGAAGATCAGCCTGGGACGCGTGGTGTTGAAGGGCGGGCCGTGTTGGACCATGCGGATCGCTCCCCCACGACGATGGCAATGACGGTCGTTACGGAAAAGTTCCACGGGCCACCGCGCGACTCCCACAATCCGTCGAATTGATAGGGCGCAATGACCTTTCCTTAACGCCTATGCTGGTTAATGAGGATGCAAGAGCGTGGGAATTTTCGATTCATGGTGGAATTCGCGGCACTGACTTATGGTCTGCTGGCCAGTGTCATCCTTTCGGCGGCGCAGCGTAACCGGCGGCTGGCACTGCCGCATCCGCCGATGTTGCTTTGCACGGGCTATCTGCTGTGCGGCCTTTCCGCGGGGATCGCGGTGATCCTGGCCTATATTGCCCTGTCGCAATTTGTCGGCGGGTGACGGCCGGCCTGCGGGCGACACATGCTTGCGATTTTGCCGCGGCATCCTATCTTGCCGGGTGAAAGAGAGTGGTGAATGAACGACGAGAAGGACCCGCAGGGTAATCCCTGGATCAAGAGCGCGATGATTTGGGCAGGGGTGATTGTCGCCCTTCTGCTGTTCGTGTCGATGTTCGACAGCCGCACGGCGTCGAGCGCCGGGACCGGCATCGCCTATTCCGAATTCCGCGCCAAGGTGCAGGAAGGGCAGGTCAAGGACGTCGCCGTCGCCACCGACCGCATCACCGGCACGCTGTCGAGTGGGCAGAAATTCAGCACGGTTCCGGTGAACGATCCGGGCCTCACCGGCCTGCTGGACGACTATAATGTCAAATATTCCGGCCAGGCGGAGGAGCAGCCCAGCTTCTGGATGATCCTGATCTACCAGTCGCTGCCGTTCCTGCTGATTTTGGGCATCGCCTTCTTCGTGCTGCGCCAGATGCAGAAGGGCGGCGGCGCGGGCGGCGCCATGGGCTTCGGCAAGTCCAAGGCCAAGCTGCTGACCGAAAAACATGGCAAGGTGACGTTCGATGACGTTGCAGGCATCGACGAAGCACGCGAGGAATTGCAGGAAATCGTCGAATTCCTGAAGGACCCGAGCAAATTCGCGCGGCTGGGCGGCAAGATTCCCAAGGGCGCGCTGCTGGTCGGTTCGCCCGGTACGGGCAAGACGCTGCTGGCCCGCGCGATTGCGGGCGAGGCGGGCGTGCCCTTCTTCACCATTTCGGGTTCGGATTTCGTCGAGATGTTCGTGGGCGTCGGTGCGTCCCGTGTGCGCGACATGTTCGAGCAGGCGAAGAAGAATGCGCCCTGCATCGTCTTCATCGACGAAATCGACGCGGTCGGCCGCCATCGTGGCGCGGGCCTGGGCAATGGCAATGACGAGCGCGAGCAGACGCTGAACCAGCTGCTGGTCGAGATGGATGGTTTCGAGGCGAATGAAGGCATCATCATCGTCGCGGCGACCAACCGCCCCGACGTGCTGGACCCCGCGCTGCTGCGTCCGGGCCGTTTCGACCGTCAGGTCGTGGTGCCGCGCCCCGACATCGAGGGCCGCGAGAAGATTCTGGCCGTCCATATGAAGAAGGTGCCGTTGGCGCCCGACGTCAATCCGCGCACCATTGCGCGCGGCACGCCGGGCTTCTCGGGTGCTGATCTGGCGAACCTGGTCAACGAAGCGGCGCTGATGGCGGCCCGTCGTGGCAAGCGTCTGGTCGCCATGGACGAGTTCGAGGCGGCCAAAGACAAGGTCATGATGGGCAGCGAGCGCCGCTCCATGGTCATGACCGACGATGAGAAGAAGATGACCGCCTATCATGAGGCGGGCCATGCCATCGTCGCGGTCCACGAACCGGCGTCCGACCCGATCCACAAGGCGACGATCATCCCGCGCGGCCGCGCGCTGGGCATGGTGATGCGCCTGCCGGAGCGGGACAGCTACAGCTATCACCGGGACAAGATGCACGCGAACATGGCCGTTGCCATGGGCGGCCGCGTTGCCGAGGAGATCATCTTCGGTTACGACAAGGTGTCGTCGGGTGCGTCGGGCGATATCCAGTACGCCACCAAGCTGGCGCGCGACATGGTCACCCAATGGGGCATGTCGGACAAGCTGGGGCCGCTGCAATATGAGGAGCAGCAGGGCGAGACCTTCCTCGGTTATTCGCAGAGCCAGCGCGTCCATATGTCGGACGAGACGGCGAAGCTGATCGACAAGGAAATCCGTGGCCTGGTCGAGCAGGGCTATGCAAGGGCGCAGGAAGTGCTGAAGGGTCATGAGGATCAGCTGCACCTGCTCGCTAATGCGATGCTGGAATATGAGACGCTGAGTGGAGAGGAGATCAAGACGCTGCTCGACAAGGGTGAGATCACCCGCGACGACGGCACGACGATCAAGCCTTCGGTGATTCCGGCGGCGGGGTCTTCCATCCCGAAGACGCGGCGGCGCAAGGGGCCGTTCGGTGATCCGACGCCCGCCGGGGCCTGATATATTCGGGTTGACAGGGAAAAGGGGCGCTGCCGGGAGGTGGTGCCCTTCTTCGTCTATCGGGCGCGGGAGAGGCACGATTGCGACGGCAGCCTTGGTGCGATAGGGGCGGAGCATGGCCAAAGCTGACCGACTTGAACGCATGGACGTCCGCCGTCTGGAATTGGAGGCCGACTATCGCGCCGCGCTGCTGGAGGCGTTGCGGGTCACGGCTTCGGGTAAATGGGGTCTTTTCGATCATAATGGCGATCGTGCGGCCCGCGCGGCGACCGCGCCCGTCATCGCTCATCTGGCGGAAATCGGCGAAGCGATCGATGATCTGCGCGAACAGTTGATGATGGAGCCGTTCGCGTTGCAGCAGCAATTTCTCGCGGCACGCGGTCCGGTCAGCGCGCATGCCGTTGGCGAACCCAAACAGGCGCAGCTCTGGCTGGATCGACTGGCAAGCGAGAGCGACGGTTGAAGCGGAAAGGTCGGCCGGTGACGGACGCCTCATCCTGTGCTGCCGGGCAGATCCGACGCATCGCGCAATAAAATGCCCCAAGGGGTCTGGTCGTTTTCCTGCTTAATGGTTACATGGGCCGCCACGAATCCCCAGCGGCCTGCCCCCGGCCCGCGCAGCAGAAAGTGGCTTTCACATGGATATCCGCCTCGGCCTCACCTTCGACGACGTGCTGTTGCAGCCCGCCGAATCCGATGTGTTGCCCAGCCAGGCGGACACCAGCACCCATGTGACCCGCGAGATCAAGCTCAACATCCCGATCCTCTCCTCCGCCATGGACACGGTGACGGAAGCCGACATGGCGATTGTCATGGCGCAACTGGGCGGGATCGGCGTGCTCCACCGCAACCTGTCGGTCGAGGAGCAGGCTGATGCGGTGCGCGCGGTCAAGCGTTTCGAAAGCGGCATGGTGGTCAATCCCATCACCATCACCCCCAATGCGACGCTGGCCGATGCCCAGATGCTGATGGCGCGCCACAAGATCAGCGGCATTCCGGTGGTCGAGGCGTCGGGCAAGCTGGTCGGCATCGTCACCAACCGCGACGTGCGCTTTGCCGAAAACCCCACCCAGCCGGTCAGCGAGCTGATGACGCATGACAACCTCGCCACCGTGAAGGCTGGCGTGGGCCAGGACGAGGCGATGCGCCTGCTGCACCAGCGCCGGATCGAAAAGCTGCTGGTGGTGGACGACCATTATCACTGCGTCGGCCTGATCACCGTCAAGGACATCGAAAAGGCCGTCACCTATCCGCAGGCGACCAAGGATGCCTCGGGCCGCCTGCGTGTCGCCGCCGCGTCGACCGTCGGCGACAAGGGGCTGGAGCGCAGCAAGGCACTGATCGACGCGGAATGCGACCTGATCGTCATCGACACCGCCCATGGCCACAGCAAGCAGGTGGCCGTCGCGGTCGAGGCGGTGAAGAAGCTGTCCAACCATGTCCAGGTGGTCGCCGGCAACGTCGCCACTGCCGAAGCGACCAAGGCGCTGATCGGCGCGGGCGCGGACTGCGTGAAGGTCGGCATCGGGCCGGGATCGATCTGCACCACCCGCGTCGTCGCGGGCGTCGGCGTGCCGCAGCTCACTGCCGTCATGGATTCGGCGGAAGAAGCCGCCAAGCAGGGGGTGCCGGTGATCGCGGACGGCGGCCTGCGCACCTCGGGCGACGTGGCGAAGGCGCTGGCGGCGGGCGCAGGCTGCGTCATGGTCGGTTCGCTGCTGGCGGGCACCGCGGAGGCACCTGGCGAAACCTTCCTCTACCAGGGCCGCGCCTATAAGAGCTATCGCGGCATGGGCAGCGTCGGCGCGATGGCACGCGGTTCGGCCGATCGCTATTTCCAGGCGGACATCAAGGACCAGATGAAGCTGGTCCCGGAGGGCATTGAGGGCCAGGTTCCGTTCAAGGGGCCGGCCAAGGATGTCATCCACCAGCTGGTGGGTGGCGTGAAGGCGGCCATGGGCTATACCGGCAGCCGCACGATCAAGGACCTCCAGGAACGCGCCCGTTTCGTCCAGATCACCAATGCGGGTCTGTCGGAAAGCCATGTGCATGACGTCACGATCACCCGCGAGGCGCCCAATTATCCGACGCGCTGAAGCCTTGCGCGCGACGGTGGGTACCGGTTTTCCGTACCATGTGCTGCTGCGGCAAAACCGGGCTGCCGTCATATGACGCCTTCCGCGCGGGTGCAGGCCGCGATCGATTTGCTGGACGCCATCATCGCCTCCGCGCGGGACGGCGGACCGGCGGCGGATACCCTGATCGCCCGCTATTTCAAGGAACGCCGCTATGCCGGGTCGCGCGACCGGCGGGCGGTGCGCGACCATGTCTATGACGCGGTGCGCCGGGTGGCGGAGCGGCCCGTCGACGGACGCGCGGCCATGGTGGGGCTGGCGAGCGAACGGCCCGAACTGGCTGCCTTGTTCGATGGGTCCACCCATGCGCCTGCGCCGATCGCGATCGCGGAGACGGGAGCCCCGCCGGGTATCGTGCCGGCCTGGATCGAACCGTTGCTGGCCGCGCCGGTGGAGCGGAATGCGCTTCTCGGCCGGGCGCCGGTCGATCTGCGCGTCAACCGGCTCAAGGCCACGCCAGCCGGGGTCGCGCCCTGCTTTCCCGATGCGGTGGAACTTGCGGGATTGCCCGATGCGCTGCGTCTGCCCGAAGGTGCGCCGGTCGAGCAGAGCGACCCCTGGAAACAGGGGCTGGTCGAAGTGCAGGACGCGGGAAGCCAGCTCATCTCGGCGGCCTGCGCGGTCCGGCCGGGCATGACCGTGATCGATCTGTGCGCTGGGGCGGGCGGCAAGACATTGGCGCTGGCAAGTGCGATGGCGGGCAAGGGCACGCTGATTGCGGCCGACACCATCCGTTCGCGTCTGGCCCGGCTCGGCCCCCGCGCCGAGCGGGCAGGGGCAACCTTCATCGAAACGCTGCTGCTCGATCAGGGCCATGAGGCGGGCGCGCTGGCACGCCTTCATGGGCGGGCGGATGTCGTGCTGGTCGATGCGCCCTGTTCGGGCACGGGGACCTGGCGACGCAACCCGGAGGCGCGCTGGCGGCTGACGCCCGCCCGGCTCGACCGGTTGGCGGCGGAGCAGGCGCGGATTCTGGATTTTGCCGCGCCCTTGCTGGCACCGGGTGGCGCATTGGTCTATGCTACCTGCGCGCTGACGGACCGGGAGGGGCGGGATCAGGTGCGGGCATTTCTGAACCGGCATGACGGATGGACCGTCGAACCGCTGACGGCCGTCCTCGGGCGGTCCCATGGCGACGGAAGGCTGCTGACGCCGGGGCATGATGGCACCGACGGTTTCTATTTCGCCCGGTTGCGACGAATGCCGTGAAAGAGGTCATGGACAAGCGGGCGCAAAATCGCGACACTTCCGGGCTGGAATCAACGCCTGAAACATGGCTGGAGTTGTGCATGCGCTTTACCCCTGCTTCGATTGCTCTCGCTGTCCTGCTGACCACCGTTTCCAGCGCGGGCCTTTCGCAGCGGCCGGATTCGCAGATTTCACCGCTGTCGGTCGAATGGCAGAAGGCGGGTGAGGCCGCGCGCAAGGCGGGCAATTATCAGGGCGCGACCGATGCGCTGGAAAGCGCGCTGGCCGTCGATCCGCGCAATCGCATCGCCTATATCGAGTTGGCGCAGGTCGCACGGGCGCAGGGTTTGCAGGGCAAGGCGATCCGTCTCTACCGCGAGGCGTTGCTGCTGGAACCCAACGATGTCGCCGCGCTGGTGGGCCAGGGTGAAGCCATGGTCGAGAAGGGCGCCATCGCCAAGGCGAAGGAAAATCTCGCCCAGGCACAGAGCCTGTGTAAACAGGGTTGCGCGGCCGTCGGGCAATTGGCTGCGGCGATCGAGAAGGGGCCGCCTGCTACGGTCCTGAGCGCCAAGGATGTTGTTCCCGCCCCCAAGGCGCAGGCCACGGAAACGCCGTGATGCAGCGGATGGGAAAGGCGTGGGCTTCCTGCCTTTCCAAACAACTTCGCCTGCTATCTGTTGTCCTAAAAGCGGCGTGATACGCCGATATAGGCTTCCGCGTCGGGGCTGGCATGATTGAGGCCGAAATTGGCGCCTGCGTCGAGCATCCATGACGCGCCCGGCTGGAACGATAGCGAGAGGGACGTCAGCGCCTGGGTCGATGGGCCGGCAGGATCGCGATCGTGGATGGCCTGCATTTCCACAGAGACATTGACCTGTTTGTCGAGGTCGACGGACAGACCGGCCGCGCTGCCATAAGCGAGATGACGGCCATGGCCGTCCCCGTCGGGGGCCGCGTCGATTTCGGGCGTGGCGATGAGGCTGATGTCCTCTGTCAGCGCATAGCTGGCCGGGATCAGCAGGGAAGCGCTCCATGTGCCGTCACTGACGTCGTGGCTGCCCGTCGGCAGCGTGATGCCCGGGGCGATCGCCAGCGAGAAGCCGCTTCCGTCGGGATGGAATAGCGCATGCTTGACGCCGACGCTCAAATCTCCGGTGCCTGAGGCATGGTTGCGGTCGCCACTGATCCGGTCATGCTCGCTTTGCCGGATGAAAGCGGTCCAGCTCGCACGCAGCTCGGTGTTGCCGTCCAGCCCGTAGCGCCATTCGGTATCGCCCAGTGAAAGGGTTGTGGTGGACTGGGCGGCGTCGCGGTCGCGGGTCCAGTCCGCAAGCCCCATTTCGATCTGGACATGTCCCTTGTCGAGGATGCAGGGCGGTGTATCGAGGCCGGGCCGTTCCGGGCAGAGGTCGCGCAATTGCGCCCGGACAGCCGTTGGAAGAAGGGCCATGCCGAGGAGCGTCAGCGGAGCGATTCTGGCGATCATGACACCCCTATCGGTTCAGGATTTACCCATTATACGCGCGACTTCGACAAATTCTCCCACGCTGACGGTTTCGGCGCGGCGCTGCGGGTCGATGCCGATCGCTTCCAGCGCTTCGAGCGCGCCGGGAAGGCCCTTGAGGCTCTGGCGCAGCATCTTGCGGCGCTGGCCGAATGCGGCGGCGGTCAGGCGCTCCAGATGTTTGAGTTGCACGCCTTCGGGAGCGGGCTTGGGGGTGATGTGGACGACCGCCGACATGACCTTGGGCGGCGGGGTGAAGGCGCTGCGGTGGACCTTCATCGCGATGCGGGCGTCGCTGCGCCATTGGGACAGCACGGCCAGGCGGCCATAATGGTCGCCGCCCGGTTTTGCTACGATGCGCTCCGCCACCTCCATCTGGAACATCAGCGTCAGCGTCGACCACCAGGGGAGCGGGGTCCATTCCGCCGAGAGCCAGCCGATCAGCAGGGCGGTGCCGACATTATAGGGTAGGTTGGCGATGATATGCGCGCCGTCACCCGCTTCGGCGCGGGCGTCGACCTGCATGGCGTCGCCGGACAGGACGCGGAGCTGGCCCGGAAAGGCATCGGACAGTTCGGCGAGGGCAGGAAGGCAGCGTTGGTCGCGCTCGACGGCGACCAGCTTCGCGCCCGCGCGCAGGACCGCGCGGGTGAGGCCGCCGGGGCCGGGGCCGACCTCGAAGGCGGGCTGATCCCTGAGCGAACCGGGAATGGCTGCGATGCGGTCCAGCAACTGTTCGTCGAGCAGGAAATTCTGGCCGAGCGCCTTGCTCGCCTGCAAGCCATGAGCGGCGATGACGTCACGCAGTGGTGGGAGCTTGGGCGGCGGGAGCTGGGTGCGGGTATCGGCAGTCATGGGCCTCAGCAACCGGGGGTCAGGCGGGCGCGGGCGGCTTCGGCGGCCATCCTGATCGCCGCCATCATCGCGCCGGGATTGGCGCTGTCCTGGCCCGCTATGCCAAAGGCCGTGCCATGGTCGGGCGAGGTGCGCACGATGGGTAGGCCCAGGGTGATGTTGACGCCCTCATCGAAATTCAGCGTCTTGATCGGGATCAGCGCCTGGTCGTGATACATGCAGAGCGCCGCGTCATAGGTTTCGCGGGCGCGTATGTGGAACAGCGTATCGGCGGCGAGGGGACCGGTAATGTCATAGCCCTCGGCCTGAAGTGACTCCACCGCTGGCCGGATGATGTCGATCTCCTCCCGGCCCAGCGCACCGCCTTCGCCGGCATGGGGGTTGAGACCGGCGACGACGAGGCGCGGGCGGCCTATGCCGAAATTGCGCTGGAGCCCCTTGGCGGTGGTGATCGCGCGGGCGCGGATCAGGTCGATCGTGAGGACGGAGGGGACATCGGCCAGCGGGATATGGATGGTGATCGGCACGACCTTCAGCGACGGCCCGGCCAGCATCATCACCGCATTGTGCGGCGCGACGCCGCAGCGTTCGGCGATGAACTCTGTCTGGCCCGGATGGGTGAAGCCGACGCCGTAAAGCTGTTCCTTGCCCACGGGGGCGGTGACGATGCCCGCCGCCGATCCGCTGCGCGCAAGGCCGACCGCGACTTCCAGCGCCTGGAAGGCGGTGCGTGCGCCGTCGATGCTGGGCGTGCCGGGCATGATGTCTCCCGCGTCCGCGACTTGCAGGCAGGGGAGGGCGGTGTCGAAGACATCGGCCGCCTCCTCCGGCGTGCTGACTGTCTGGACCGGTCCGAGCCAGACCGCGCGCAACGACGCGGCGTCACCCACGGCGAAGAAGGGCGGCAGGCCGCGCGCCTCCCGCATCACCCAGCTCTTGGCGACGATTTCCGGGCCGATGCCCGCCGGATCACCGAGCGACACGGCGAAGGGCGGCCCCATTGCCTGGGGGTCCGCCGGATCAGTTATAGTCGATGACGGCATCGCGGCGAAGGTCGCGCAGGTAGATGCGGGCGCGCTTGTTCACCCGTTCTTCCTCAAGCTGCGCCATGATCTGTTCGGCATTGGGCGCGGCAGCGGAGGATGCTTCGTCACGGCCGCAGACGACCAGCACGCGCACACCGTCCGCGATCGAGCCGAAGGGCGGCGTCGCCTCACCCACCTGGAGGTTGAGCAAAATGTCCTGCAACTGCGGCGGCAGGTCGCGCAGCTTCACATTGTCGTTGTCGACCACGTCGGCGCCGATCTTGCCGCCCAGCTCATTGGCCTGGCCGCAGCCCTTGATCGTCTTGACCTGCGCGGCGAAGGCGGCGGCCCTAGTGCTCGCCTGTTCCTTGGTGGTGCCGGCGGGGAAGCTGACGGAAAGCTGCTTGAGGCTGAGCAGGGCGTCGCGCGGGTCGGCGGTCAGCACCTTGCGCTTGTCCATGACATAGATGACCGACACGCCGCCGGGCACGCTGATGGGGCCGGCGATCTGGCCGACCTGCATCTCGTTCGCGGCCTGCGCCAGTTCATCGGGCAACTGTGCCGGGCGGACCCAGCCCAGATCGCCGCCGACCGCAGCGGTCGAGGCTTCGGAAAATTGCCGCGCATAGGCGGCGAAGCTGCCGCCCTGCTTGATCTGTTCGATGATGTTGCGGGCGTTGGCGACGATCTGCTGCTGGTTTTCCGGCGTGGCCGACAGGTAGATCTCACCGATGCGGAACTCGTCGCTGCCCTTGGCCGCGTTCATGCGGTCGACCACCGACTTCACCTCATCCTCCGACACGTTGACGAAGGGCTGGATGTTGCGGCGGAGCAGGCGGCTCCAGGCCAGTTCGCCCTCGATCTGCCGCTTGATGCTGGCGGACGCGCTGCCCTGCTGACGCAGATACTGGTCGAACTGGGCGGGCGACTGGCGGAAATTGGCCGCGACCCGCTCATAGCTTTGTTCGATCTCGGCCTTGTCGACCTTGATGTCGTTGGCGGCGGCTTCCTGGATCTGGAGCGTCTCGTCGATCAGGTTGCGCAGAACCTGGACGCGAAGCCGCTCCTTCTCCTCGTCCGACACCTTGCCGCCATTGGCGGTGATGATCAGGGCCAGGCGCTGGTCGACATCCGTGCCGGTGATGATGCGGCCGTTGACGATGGCGGTCGCCTTGCGGACATTGGGATCGCTCTTGCCGAAGATCGTCACATCCTTGGGCAGGTTGAGCTGCTGCGAGGCGACGGCATCGTCGTCGCCCACCGTCTGGGCGGCTACGCCATGCACTCCTGTCGCCAGCAGGGCGGAAGACAGGAACAGGGTGCGCAGGCCCTTGGTGGCCGTGCTGCCAAGGCGGGAAAACGGGAAAACGACAGGCTGCATCGTCGACAAAACTCTCCAATCGGTTCGGCACGAGATGCGCCGATCCGCCTTAACCGGCCCTGAGCAGGAAGCGGGAAGGCTGATCCTTATATGCCAATATTGCGAAAAGCCAGCCGAAGCTGGAAGCTGTTGCCCTTTCGTGCGTCACCCAGCACCTGATAGTCGCGCCGCCAGGTGAGGCCGAGCGTCAGGCAGTCATCTTCATAGGCGATGCCGAGGCGATGGCGTACGGGTTCATAGCCGTCCGCCATGCTCAGCGGATCTTCCTTCGCATCGGTGAGGTCGATGACGGTCGAGCCGAACACCGACCAGAAACGCGCGAACTGGATTCGGCCTCCCAGGCGCAGTTCCTCACGGTCCTGCAAATCCTCCAGATTGAGGTTGGCATCGCGGTTGAGCCTCAGATAACCGACCATCGCGTAGGTCTTCTTGCTGCCGATGGTCGCGTCGATTTCATTGCGGCGGACGGCCAGCTTGTCCTTGTCCACGCGGAAACGGTGGGTGAAGCTGATGAAATCCTTGTAGCGGATGGTGGTGCGCCCGACGATGTCGGACAGGCGATCCGCCAGGCCGGTCCCGTCGGGCAGGATGCTCTCGCGGCTGTTGAGGCGATAGCTCTGCCCCACCACGGTCTCCAGCGAGAAGTTCGGCAAGGACAGGCTATATTCCAGGCCATAGGTGACGCGGGTCGAATCCTCGAACCGGTCGTAGCCGGAAAAGCGGTTGAGCGCGAAGAGGTTGCTATCCTCCAGATCGATCGCGCGGGCGTCCTCATTGGGGACGGAAAGGTTGGCGATCTTGGGCGCCGCGACGATCTGGACGCGCGGGGCGATGCGCTGCACGCCGCCAAAGGCTTCTCCCATGAAGGGCCAGCGCATGTCGACCGCCGCCGCCGCGATGCCGCGCGCCTTCCAGCCCGGATCGCCGGCATAGCTCGCCACGCTGCTCAGCAGATTGTCGCTGCTGTGATAGATGTCGCCACGCAAATAGGTGGTGAAGGTCAGTTCCTGCCCCATGCCGGTCAGCTTGCGCAGGTTCCATTCGAAGGCGGCGAAGGCGCGCTGCGTATCCTCGCCATGGGTGCGGGTGATGGCGAGGCTGTTGAGCTGGAACTGGGCCATGCCGCCCAGCCATGGGTCCTTCATGCGCAGGCGGTAATCGATGACGGGCAGCGCGATCGGCTGCTGTCCCTGCGAATCGCCGGAGCGGAGCGTCTGAACCGCCCAGCCGGCAATGGAGAAATAGCTCCTCTCGCCGATCCGTTGCGCATTGAGGGTTGAGCGCAGCCGGTCGTCATTGCTGATGTCGTAGCGGCGCAGGAAGGTCCGGTCGGTCGTGGCGCGAATCGATCCGCCGATGCGCCATTCGGGTGTCAGTTGCAGCGCGCCGCTGGCGTCCAGATAGCCGCGAAAATCCTTCTGCGAGTTTGCGGGGATGGTGGATGCGGCGCCGCTGGTGGCAAGGCGGCTGCCATAGGTGGCGTAGCCCGTGATCTGGTAGGCGCCGCGATCCCACAAATGCCGGTAATTGGTTTCCAGCATCGGTAGCGTGCCGGTGTAGACATGCGGCGTGATGGTGAGGTCGCGATTGGGCGCCAGCTTCAGATAATAGGGCAGGGCGACCTCGAACCCGTTGTTCCGGTCATAGCGCAGGTTCGGCACCAGCAGGCCGCTGCCGCCATTGTCGCCCACCGGATGGGAAAAGCCGGGCAGCGGGATCAGCGGCAGGCCGAACAGCTCGACACTGGCATTGGTATATTTGACGCGGGCCTTCACCGGGTCGTAGACGACCTTCACCGCCTTGATCTGCCAGGTCGGCTCCTTCGGGCAGCCATCATGGTCCTCGACCACGCAGCCGGTATAGGCGGCCTTGTGCAGCGTGTAGACGCCCTTCACCCGCTCGCCATTGGCCGCGGCGAGGCGCCCGCCCGATTGCAGCACCAGCAGCATGTTCTGCACCATGCCGTCCTGAAGGCTGTCGGTGACGTCGAACCGGTCGCCATAGGCGATATTGCCTTCCGGGTCGGTGACGGAAACATTGCCGGTCGCCTCGACCTTTCCCGTATTGCGGTTCCACACGACCTTGTCGGCGCGCAGCCGGTTGCCCTCCCGCAGCAATTGCACATTGCCGCTGGCGGTCACGACCTCGCTGTTGTTGTCATATTCCAGCGCATCGGCGGCAAAGCCGATCTGCTCGTCGCTTTCGGGCACCGGGGCATCGGGGGCGCTGACGGTCGTCTGCGGTTCCTGAAGCTGCTGCGCCGTTGCGTGCGGGACGACGCCCAGACACGAAAAGGCGACGCCCGCGGCCAGGGCCTGTTTGAAACGCAAGGGGAAAGGGGAAATCTGCAAAGGGTGGGGCCTCTTCGGGGGCGCTTTGTTTCCCGCCTATCGCACTGCTTTGCGCGCGCCGCAATCTTTCAAGGCCAGTCTTTTGCCGGAAAATCGGTCGAACGGCTTTGCCAGACGACCGAACCCGCACTATCTGAAGGGATACAGATATAAAGTCTTGCAGGAAATAAAGGACCCTTGATGGAAATCGCTTTCAGCCCCGTCCGTCCCGAAGCCGATACGCTGGTGTTCGCCGTGCCCAAGGGCGGTTTCGACGCCCTGCCGTTGAGTGCCGCGCCGGTGCTGGCGGCGGGTGCCGTGGCGGCACGCTTCACGGGCGAAGCGGGATCGAGCTTCGAGAGTTTCGTGGATGAAGGCGGCAAGGTGCTCCGCGTGGTGCTGGTCGGCACCGGCGCGGGCAGCGACGGCGATTATGAGCGCGCGGGCAGCGCTCTGACGGCGCGCCTGTCGACCAGCGGTGCCGTCCATGCGGCGGTCGAGTTTTTCGGCGGCGCGAGCGGCGACAAGGCGGCGGCGCTGGCCTTCGGCGCGTCCTTGCGCGGCTGGAGGATCGATACCTATCGCACGCGACAGGCGGAAAAGGCGAAGCCCACCCTGGCGAAGATCACGCTGGTTTCGGCGGACGCAGGTGCGGCCTGGGAACGCAAGGCGGCCGTGGCGGCGGGCGTGGCCTTCACCCGCGAGCTGGTGTCGGAGCCGGCGAATATCCTTTATCCCGAAAGCTTCGTCGAGCGCTGCCAGCATCTGGCCGAGCTGGGCGTCAAGATCACCGTGCTCGACAAGGCGGCGATGACGGAACTCGGCATGGGGTCGCTCCTGGGGGTGGCGCAGGGTTCGGTGCGCGAGCCCAGGCTGCTGGCGATGGAATGGGACGGAACGGCTTCGGCGGGGATTGGCGGCGCGACCGAAAAGCCGCTGGTCTTCGTCGGCAAGGGCGTGACCTTCGACACGGGCGGCATCTCGTTGAAGCCCGGCGCGGGCATGGAAGACATGAAGTGGGACATGGGCGGCGCGGGCGCCGTCGCAGGTGCGATCAAGGCGCTGGCCGGCCGCAAGGCGAAGGTCCGCGTCGTCGGCATTTGCGGCCTGGTCGAGAATATGCCCGACGGCAATGCGCAGCGTCCGGGCGACATCGTCACCTCCATGTCCGGGCAGACGATCGAGGTGCTGAACACCGATGCCGAAGGGCGTCTGGTGCTGTGCGACGTCATCACCTGGGCGCAGAAGACCTACGCGCCGGAGGTTGTCATTGACCTCGCGACCCTGACCGGGGCGATGGTCATTTCGCTCGGCAATGAATATGCGGGCATCTTTTCCAATGACGACGGCCTCGCCGACGATCTGATCGCGGCGGGCAAGGCGGCGGGCGACCCGCTGTGGCGCTTCCCGCTGGGCGATGCCTATAATAAGCTGATCGACAGTCCGATCGCCGACATGAAGAATATCGGGCCGCGCTATGGCGGGTCGATCACGGCGGCGCAGTTCATCAAGCGCTTCGTCGATGATGGCGTCAAATGGGCGCATCTCGACATTGCCGGCATGGTTTGGGCCGACAAGCCCGGCGCGACGTGGGACAAGGGCGCGACCGGCTATGGCGTGCGGCTGCTCGACCGCTATGTCGCGGACAAGTTCGAGCAATAATGCAGGTCGATTTCTACCAGCTCAGCCGCGATCCAGTGGAACAGGTGTTGCCCGCGATTGCCGGCCGCATCCTGGATATGGGCGCGCGGCTGCTGGTGGTGGCGCAGGAGCCCGATCGGCTGGAGCGGATTTCCGCAGGCCTCTGGGCGGGGCCGCCGGAGAGCTTCTTGGCGCATGGCCGGGCGGGCGAAGGCGCCGAGTCGGTACAGCCGGTGCTGCTGGCGATGGACTGTGCTGCCGCTAATGGGGCACGGCATGTCGCATTGGTGGACGGCCTCTGGCGAGAGGAAGCGCTGGGTTTCGAGCGGGTCTTCTATTTCTTCGACGCGGAAACCGTCGAGGGGGCACGCGCAAGCTGGCGCGATCTCGCCAAGCGCGAGGGTGTGACGCCTCGATTCTGGCGGCAGGAAGGCCGAAAATGGGTGCAAGGTCCCTAGCGCGACCGTGAATCCAGTCCCTCTTGCGATAGCTTTCGGCCCGGTCTAAAGGGCGCGCCATCTTATCCCACATAATTCGGAGCTTTTGAGCCTCATGGCCGTGACCCGCACTTTTTCGATCATCAAGCCCGACGCGACCCGTCGCAACCTGACGGGCGCCGTGACCAAGAAGCTGGAGGAAGCGGGCCTGCGGGTCGTCGCTTCCAAGCGCATCCGCATGAGCCGCGAGCAGGCCGAGGGCTTCTACGCCGTTCACAAGGAACGCCCCTTCTTCGCCGATCTCGTCGCCTTCATGATCTCCGGCCCGGTGGTCGTGCAGGTGCTGGAAGGCGAAGATGCCGTGAAGCGCAACCGCGACATCATGGGCGCCACCAACCCGGCCAATGCCGATGAGGGCACCATCCGCAAGGACTATGCCGAATCGATCGAAGCCAATTCGGTCCACGGTTCGGACAGCGAGGAAAATGCCGCGATCGAGATCGCCTATTTCTTCAAGGCTGACGAAATCGTCGGCTGATCCGGCACGACAGTGGTAGAAAAGGGGCCGGGGCGATGTGCTGCCGGCCCCTTTTTCGTGGCCGATCGGGGTGGATTCCAGCCCTTCCCACCGTCCGGGACCAAACCCGGGGCGTGAAGGGCTTATGTCCGGTCCTAGCCAAAACCCACCTCACTCCGGTTGCGGTGGCGCCTCGAACTTGTCGATGACCCATTCTTCGGCCTGGGCGCCGCCGATCCACTCCTGCATCCAGGGATGGTTGATGACCGCGCGCATATAGGCCTCGGCAAAGCGGGCCACGGGCAGTTGATAGGTGATGAAGCGGGTCACGACCGGCGCGAACATCACGTCCGCCGCGCCGAACTCCCCGAACAGGAACTCTCCCTGGCCGCCATGACGGGCGCGGGCCTCCGCCCAGATCTGCATGATGCGGCCGATGTCCTGCGCCACCGCTTCGGACGGGGGAACCGGCGCATAGATCTGGCGGATGTTCATGCTGTGCTCGCGCCGCAGCGCCGCAAAGCTCGAATGCATTTCCGCCGCCATCGACCGGGCCATGGCGCGCGCGGCGGTATCGGCGGGCCAGAACATGTCGCCGCCCGATTTCTCGTTCAGATATTCGACGATGGCCAGGCTGTCCCACACGACGATGTCGTCGCCATCCCACAGAATCGGCACCTTGCCTGAGGAGGGCGCGAACTCGTCGCCCTCACGCCGCTTCTCCCACGCTTCGTCATAGAGCGGGACCACGACTTCCTCGAACGGCAGTCCGGAAAGCTTGCACGCCAGCCAGCCGCGCAGCGACCAGCTCGAATAGGCCTTGTTGCCAATGAACAGCTTCATCATGCGTCTGTCTTAGACGCGGGAGGGAAGGGAAGTCGAGAGGATCGCCGTCGTCACGTCTTCCGCCCGAACAGCAATTGTTTCCGCGGCGATAAATTTCCAATCCAAAAGGGGGCTGGCTGGCGAGGCCTTTGAGCCCTAGATGTCTACCAAATTAATCATAGAGAATTCGGGGCGGAATATGGATTGGTTGCACGCGGTCGCCGGTTTGTTCGTCGGCCTGATGGTCGGCATGACCGGAGTGGGGGGCGGGTCGCTGATGGCGCCGATCTTGATCCTGCTGTTCGGCGTCGCGCCGACGACGGCGGTCGGCACCGACCTCTGGTTCGCGTCCATTACCAAGGCCGTTGGCGGCGCGGTGCACCACCATCATGGCGGTCCCGAAGGCGGGCCGGATTATGAGGTCATCAAGCGCCTGATGATCGGCAGCATTCCCGCCTCGCTGATCATGCTGACGGTCCTGTCCCAAATGCATGTGGGGCAGATCAAGACCGGGGTCATCACAGGGGCACTGGGTATCGTATTGATCGCGACGGCGGTCGCGACGCTGCTGCGCGGGCGTTTCCACGCCTGGGCGCTGGCCCGCAGGGTCGGTACGGCTGACCGCTTCACCCGCTGGCAACCGGCGCTGACCGTGCTGGCGGGCGCGCTGCTGGGTGCGATGGTGACGCTCACCTCCGTCGGTGCGGGCGCGATCGGGGCGACCCTGCTGCTGGCGCTCTATCCGTTGCGCATGCGGATGCACCGGCTGGTGGCGACCGACATCGTCCATGCCGTGCCGCTGACGTTGGTGGCGGGCCTGGGCCATTTGTGGATCGGCAATGTCAATCCCACGCTGCTGGTCAACCTGCTGGCCGGATCGCTGCCCGGTATCGTGATCGGATCGCTGCTGGCCACCCGCACGTCGGACCGCGTGCTCCAGCCCTTGCTGGCGGCAGTGCTGGTGGTGGTGGGGTGGCGCCTGATCGCTTGATCGCCGAAACTATGGAGGCCCGAGCCGGAATCGAACCGGCGTATACGGATTTGCAGTCCGCTGCGTCACCACTCCGCCATCGGGCCTCGGCGTGGGTGGCCGCAAATGTGCGGCTTTTGATGCAAAGTCAAGCAGCGCTGTGATATTGTCGGGCAAGATTCTGGCGATGGCGCACGCAAAGCCGCTTGGCGTGGCCTGTCCGCTGATTTAGAGGTCCGATTATGTCCTTGCTGTATTGCTTTCATAATACAGTTGTGCCAATCGGGGAATTGTCGTGACCGAGCAGAATTTTTCATCGATGCGGACCGCCATGGTCGAAAGCCAGCTTCGCACGAGCGATGTGGACGATCAGCGCGTGATCGCCGCGATGGCGCATGTCGCGCGTGAGGATTTCGTGCCGGCAGAGCGTCGTGCGATGACCTATGTCGACCGTCCGATCCCGCTCTCCAGCGGCCGCTCGCTCAATCCGCCGCTGGTGACGGGCCGCCTGCTCAAGGAAGCGCAGATCGCGCGGGGGGACAAGGTGCTGCTGATCGGCGGGGCCACCGGCTACAGCGCGGCGCTGCTGGCGTCGATGGGCGCGCAGGTGACGGCGGTCGAGGAAGAAGGCGGGCCGGAAATCGCCGTGCCCGGTGTGACCGTGGTGCGCGGCGCGCTGAACGCGGGCGCCCCTGCCGGTGCGCCTTATGACGTGCTGCTCATCGAAGGCGCGGTGGAGGAAGTTCCCGCCGCACTCGTTGAGCAGCTTGCCGACGGCGCGCGTGTGTCGACGGGAATCGTCGAACGTGGCGTCACGCGCCTGTGCAGCGGCCGCGTCGTGGCCGGCGCGCTGGGGCTTGCCAGCCTCGCCGATTTGGAAATGGTTGTGCTTCCGGGCTTTGCCGCGCCGGAACGATTTGTGTTCTGAAGGAACAGCTTGGGGGCGACATGACGGCAAGGCATCAGGTTGTTCGGCGTTACGCCGTATCGGTTTTGCTCCTCGTCTCCTCAGCCATGGCCGGGGCGGTTCAGGCGGAAACGCTGCAGGGCGCGCTGGCCAAGGCCTATCGCTCGAACCCGGTCCTGACCGGCGCGCGGGCGGGCCAGCGGGCGGTGGATGAAAATGTCCCGATCCAGAAGGCGGCCGGGCGCCCTGCGCTGGACGCGACGGCCAACTATTCCGAAAGCATCTTGAAGCCGACGATCAGCTTCACCTCGCCGCAGCGGACGGTGAGCGCGAACGCGCAATTGAGCGTGCCGCTCTATACGGGCGGGAGCGTGCGCAACGGCATCAAGGCGGCCAAGACGCGGGTGGCGGCCGGACAGGCCGATCTGCGCGGCACGGAGGCCAGCATCTTTTCGCAGGTCGTCGCCGCCTATATGGACGTCATCCGCAACAGCGCGGTGGTTGCGCTCAACCAGGCCAATGTCCGGGCGCTGGAGGTCAATCTCCAGGCGACGAGCGATCGTTTCGAGGTGGGCGATGTGACCCGCACCGACGTCGCGCAGTCCGAGTCGCGTCTCGCGCTCGCGCGGTCCGATCTGCAAGGCGCCGAATCCAATCTCATCACCGCCCGCGAAAATTACATCGCTTTGGTGGGCGAGGTGCCGGAAAATCTGGAACCGCCGCCGCCCCTGCCGGGCCTGCCCGCCTCCGCTGACACGGCCGTGCAGGTGGCGCTCAAGGACAATCCTGACATTCTCGCCGCGAAAAAGCTGCGGGAGGCGCAGGAATATGACGTGCGCGCGGCCAAGGGCACGGTGCTGCCGACGGTGTCCGCCTTCACCCAGGCCGGTTACACCAATTATCTCGACACGTTGACCAGCAGCGCCACAGGGTCCCAGATCAACAAGCAGGCGGCCGCCGGGGTCCAGCTCAACATTCCCTTCTATCAGGGCGGCCGTCCGGCGGCGCAGGTGCGGCGCAACCAGGCGCTCGAGTCGCAGGCGATGGAGAAGGAGATCGAGGTCGAACGCTCGGTGATCGCGCAGGCCCGATCCGCCTATGCGAGCT
This sequence comes from Sphingobium sp. LB126, assembly GCF_002795205.1. Lineage (NCBI taxonomy): Bacteria > Pseudomonadati > Pseudomonadota > Alphaproteobacteria > Sphingomonadales > Sphingobiaceae > Sphingobium > Sphingobium sp. LB126. Next base: position 1,065,041 of record NZ_NETV01000001.1, on the reverse strand, counting down.
GGCAGGCGTCGCTGGAGAGCATCCAGTCGAACCAGAAGGCGGTCGATGCCGCGAACCTCTCGCTGGAGGGAGTGCGGGCGGAAAATTCGGTCGGTAGCCGCACCATCCTCGACATATTGAATGCCGAGCAGGAAGCGGTGAATGCCAAGGTCCAACTGGTGACGGCGCGGCGTAATGCCTATGTTGCGGGCTTCACCCTGCTCGCCGCCATGGGGCATGCGGAGGCGGACGACCTTAGCCTCGAAGCGGGCACGCTCTACGACCCGATGGTCAATTATGACCGGGTGAAGGGCAAATGGTTCGACTGGGATTTCGATGCTCCACCCCGGGTGCAGGCGACGCGGACCGTTGACTCGCCGGCGCAAAATGCCAATGTGGACCCCGGTTTGGCGCAGCCTTAACGCAATTTTAACCCCAAGAGCGTTCCTTTGGTGGTATGGCGTTACGGGGAATGGAATAGGGGTTGACCATGGGCGACATGAGCAAGGAACCCTCGATGGAGGACATTCTCTCGTCCATCAAGCGGATCATCGCGGAAGAGGGCGAGGAGGTCGTACAGACGCTGCCGCGCCGGGTAAGAGGCGAGGCCGCGCCCAAGGCGCCGCCACGGAGTCCCGTCGCGCCGGAGGCTGCCGAGGAATCGGCGCCGGAAGCTGCGATCGACGAAGTGCTGGAATTGACCGACGCGGTTGCTGTGGAGGAACCCATGCCTGCCCATCGAACGTCCCGTGCGCCGCGTCCCGTCGTTGAAGAAGCGGACGCATCCATCCTATCGGTCGAGAGTGAGGTGGCCGCGCGTCATTCTCTGTCGGCCCTGTCGTCGATGCTGGTGGCGCCCAAGGATGGCGAGGACAATACGCTGGACGGCCTGGTCCGCTCGCTGTTGAAGCCCATGTTGAAGGAATGGTTGGACACCCGGCTGCCGCAGATGGTCGAGGACATGGTGGCGAAGGAAATCGCCCGGATCACCGGCCGCTGAGATAGCCGCATGAACGGATGGGAAGCGGGGGAACGGCTCATCCTTCCCGATCGCTTGCTGTGCCGTCCGGATGATCGCAAAGTCGGCCTTTGTTTCTTTATTACGCGTCGGTGATTGATCCTTGCGCGTCGGCAAGGCGCCGCTTACACCCTCCCGCATAGCTGTCGCCGCTTCTGAAAAGGCGCGGCGCGATCCGATCCGAGGGTGTCATTCCATGAAAGATCTTCTGTACAGGGGGCTGAGCGCGCTGGCTCTGGCCCAGGCGGCGTTGGCTGCCGCACCGGCCGTTGCCCGGCCGTTCACGCCCGCCGATATGGTCGGCCTGTATCGCGTGTCGGCGCCCGCGGTTTCGCCCAACGGGCAGTGGCTCGCCTATCAGTTGCGCACGACCGATCTCGCCGGGAACAAGGGGCGGACGGATCTCTATCTGCTGGACCTGAGCAAGGCGGGCGCGGTTCCGCATATGATCGCCTCGGCCGCGGACAAGAATGAAAGCGCGCCGGTCTTTTCGACAGACGGCAAGTCGCTTTACTATCTCTCCAACCAGAGCGGCGACGATCAGCTTTGGCGGGTGGCCGTCACGGGCGGTCAGACCGAGCAGGTCACGCAGGCGCCGGGCGGGATTTCGGGTTTCCTGCTGAGCCCGGCGGGCGATCGGGTCGCCTTGTGGGCGGACCGGCCGGTCGGCGCGAAGACGCTCGACGATGCGAAGTCGGCGCCCCCGCCCGGCGCGGGGACCGGGCGCGTCTATGAGCAATTGTTCGTGCGCCATTGGGACACATGGGCGGATGGACAGCGCTCGCAAATCTTCGTCATGCCGCTGGACGGTGGCGCCGGGAGCGGCAAGGCTGTGTCGGTGATGGGAGCGCTGGTCGGGGATAGCCCGTCCAAACCCTTTGGCGGGGCGGAGGAAATGGCGTGGAGTCAGGACGGCAAGACGCTGTTCTTTGCGCTGCGCGAGGCGGGGCGGATCGAATCGCTCTCGACCAATCTTGATATTTTCGCGGTCCCGGCGGACGCCAGCGCTGCGCCCGTGAACCTGACCGATGCCAATGATGCGACCGACACCATGCCCGCCGTGTCACCGGATGGGAAATGGCTCGCTTATGCGGCGATGAAGCGGCCCGGTTATGAGAGCGACCGGCTGGTGCTGATGCTGCGCAACCTGGCGACGGGCGAGACGAAGGCGCTGACCGACGCCTGGGACCGTTCGGTGGCCTCCATTGTTTGGGAGGCGGATGGCAAGGGCATCCTCGTGACCGCCGATGATGTGCTGGATCATCCGGTGTTCCGGGTGGACGCGGCTTCGGGCAAGGTCGTGCGGCTGACGCAGGCGGGCCATGCGGGCAGCGTCGTGCCGCTGCCCAGGGGCGGTTTCGTCTATACGCTCGACAGCATACAGTCGCCCGCCGATTTCTGGAAAATGCCGGGCGGCAAGGGCAATGGTGTCAAGCCGGCGCGCCTTACCAGCGTCAATGCGGAGAAACTGGCCGGAATCGATGATGTGTCGGTCCAGCGCTACAGCTTCAGGGGCGCCAATGGCGATACCGTCTGGGGCCAGATCGTGAAGCCCAAAGGCGCGGTGGGCAAGCTGCCGGTGGCTTTCCTGGTCCATGGCGGGCCGCAGGGCAGCTTCAACGACAGCTGGTCCTATCGCTGGAATCCCAAGGCATTCGCGAGCCATGGCTATGCGGCGGTGATCGTCGATTTCCACGGGTCGACCGGCTATGGCCAGGCCTTTGTCGACAGCATCAACCAGGATTGGGGCGGCAAGCCGCTGGAGGACCTGAAGCTCGGCCTCGCGGCGGCCGCGGCGAAGGACGCGCAGGTCGATGCGGGCAATGCCTGCGCGCTGGGCGCCAGCTATGGCGGCTATATGATGAACTGGATCGCGGGTAACTGGCCCGACGGGTTCAAATGCCTGGTCCAGCATGACGGCGTGTTCGACGCCCGCGCCATGGCCTATGAGACCGAAGAGCTATGGTTCGACGAATGGGAACATGGCGGGCCTTATCATGAACAGGCCGGGCAATATGAGAAATGGAACCCGGTCAACCATGTGACGAGCTGGAAGACGCCGATGCTGGTGGTGACCGGCGAAAAGGACTTCCGCATCCCCTACACCCAGGGGCTGGCGGCCTTCACTGCGTTGCAGCGGCGGGGAGTGCCGTCGAAGCTGCTGGTATTCCCGGACGAGAATCACTGGGTCTTGAAGCCGCGCAACTCGCTGCAATGGTATGATGAGGCGCTGGGCTGGCTGGACAAGTGGACCGGCAAGTAAAGCGGATTGGCGTGAGAAGGCGGCCGATTTTTTGACGGTCGCACCTTTTGGAGCGAAAAACCGGTTCCCACTTTTTCGCGCGATGCTCTAAGGCGCCTTCTCATGACCGAATTGCCCAAGACCTTCGACCCCGCAGAAATCGAATCCCGCTGGTACGCCCATTGGGAGGAAAAGGGTCTGTTCCGCCCGGAACGGCCGGACGCGGAACCCTTCACCATCGTCAATCCGCCGCCGAACGTGACGGGCAGCCTGCATATCGGCCATGCGCTCGACAATACGTTGCAGGATATCGTGATCCGCTACGAGCGGTTGCGCGGCAAGGATGCGCTGTGGGTGGTGGGCACCGACCACGCGGGTATCGCCACGCAGATGGTGGTCGAGCGGCAATTGAACGCGCAGGGCCAGAAGCGTACCGACTTCAGCCGCGACGATTTCGTCGCCAAGGTCTGGGAATGGAAGGCCGAAAGCGGCGGCGCGATCACGCGCCAGCTTCGTCGTCTGGGTTGTTCGATGGACTGGGCCAATGAGCGCTTCACCATGGATGAGGGCTTTTCGAAGGCTGTCATCAAGACGTTCGTGGAACTGCACCAGCGCGGCCTGCTCTATCGCGACAAGCGGCTGGTGAACTGGGACCCGCATTTCCGGTCCGCCATTTCCGATCTGGAGGTGGAGACGAAGGAAGTGAAGGGCGGCTTTTGGCACTTCCGCTATCCGCTGGCGGATGGCGTGAAGCTGGCCAACGGCGCGGACCATATCGTCGTCGCCACCACGCGCCCGGAAACCATGTTGGCCGACATGGCGGTCGCCGTGAATCCGGAGGACCCGCGCTACAAGGATGTGATCGGCAAGGATATTCTCCAGCCCATTACCGGCCGCCGGTTCAAGGTGGTGGCGGATGAACATGCCGATCCGGAACTGGGGTCGGGCGCGGTCAAGATCACGCCGGGCCATGACTTCAACGATTTCGAGGTCGGCAAGCGGGCGGGCTTCAAACCCGCCGACATGCTCAACATGTTCGATGCCGACGCGAATGTGGTGCAGACCGCGGACGGTCTGATCCCGGATCGCTTCCTTGGGCTGCACCGTTTCCGCCGCGACGGCGTGGACGGCGCGCGCGAGCTGGTGGTGGCGGAGATGAAGGCGCTGGGTCTGCTGGTGCCGCATGTCACCAAGTCCAAGGACGGCGAGGAAGTCCTCTCCGACGCCGAGCCGCGCACGATCCAGACCCCCTTCGGCGATCGTTCGGGCGTGGTGATCGAGCCGTGGCTGACCGATCAATGGTATGTCGATGCGGAGAAGCTGGCGGTTGCCCCCATGCAGGCGGTGCGCGACGGACGGATCGAGATCGTCCCCAAGAGCTGGGAAAAGACCTTCTTCAACTGGATGGAGAATATCCAGCCCTGGTGCGTCTCCCGCCAGCTCTGGTGGGGACATCAGATCCCGGCCTGGTATGACGAGGACGGCAATCCCTATGTCGCGGAGAGCGAAGGGGAGGCGCAGGCTCTCGCAGGCAACAAGAAGCTCATCCGCGATCCCGACGTGCTCGACACCTGGTTCTCCTCTGCGCTGTGGCCCTTCGGCACGCTGGGCTGGCCGGAAGAGACGGAGACGCTCAAGCGCCATTATCCCAACGACATGCTGATTTCCGGCTTCGACATCCTGTTCTTCTGGGATGCGCGCATGGCGATGATGGGGATGGAGTTCATGGGCCCGGAGCGGAGCGACCCGCAGCAAAAGGTGCCGTGGCGCAAACTCTACCTGCACGGGCTGGTGCGCGCCGCCGACGGGCAGAAAATGTCCAAGTCCAAGGGCAATGTCGTCGATCCGCTGGGCCTGATCGACAGGTTCGGCGCGGACGCGCTGCGCTTCTTCATGGCGGCCATGGAAAGCCAGGGCCGCGACGTGAAGATGGATGAGAAGCGCGTCGAGGGTTATCGCAACTTCGCGACCAAGCTGTGGAACGCGGCGCGTTTCCTGCAATCCAACGGCGTCACCGCCTCGACCAGCCATGAGGCGCCCCATGCCGACGCCCCGGTCAACCGCTGGATCGTCGCCGAGACGGTCGCGACCGTGCAGGCGATCGACACCGCCATGGCCGAACTGCGTTTCGACGCGGCGGCGAACGCCATCTACCATTTCGTCTGGGACCAGTTTTGCGACTGGTATATCGAACTCACCAAGGGTTCGATGGATGAGGAGACGAAGGCCGTCGCGGGCTGGGCGTTCGACCAGATATTGGTGATGCTCCACCCCTTCATGCCCTTCATCACCGAAGAGTTGTGGAGCCTGACCGGTACGCGCGAGACGCAGCTTATCGTCGCCCGCTGGCCGCAGGCTCTGTATGCCGTGGACCGTGAGGCGCAGGCCGAGATCGACTGGCTGATCCGCCTGATCAGCGCGATGCGCACGGCGCGCACGGAACTCAACGTCCCGCCGGGCGCGAAGCTGGGCGTTGTCGTCCATGACTCGTCTGAGGCAACCCGCCGTCGCGTTGATCGTCAGGGTACGGCGCTGGCGCGGCTCGGCCGCGTCGAGAGCCTGTCTTTCGGCGACAAGGTTGAAGGCGGCGCGGCGCAGATCGTTGTCGACGAAGCCACCTTCATCCTGCCGTTGGAAGGGGTGATCGACATCGCCGCAGAAAAGGCGCGCCTCGCCAAGGCGCTTGCCAGCGCGGAGAAGGAACGGGACTCGCTCTCCGGGCGTCTTTCCAATCCCAGCTTCGTCGAAAAGGCCAAAGCCGAAGCCGTCGCCAAGGCACGGGAGGACCATGCTGAAAAGGCTGCCGAAGCCGAAAGATTGAAGGCTGCGCTGGAGCGCTTGGCCTGATCGGCCTTCCGTCCATCGACGACAGGACATAAGAAGAGGGACGATGGACGGAGGGGCAAAGGGACGGGATTTGACGCGGGGGCCGATCGGCCCGGCCCTGCTGCTGTTCGCGCTGCCGACGCTCGGCTCCAACGTGCTGCAATCGCTGAACGGATCGATCAACGCGATCTGGGTCGGCCGCTTCCTGGGCGAGCGGGCGCTGGCGGCGACGGCTAATGCGAACATCATCATGTTCCTCATGTTCTCCATCGTCTTCGGGTTCGGCATGGCGGCGACGGTGGTCATCGCCCAATCCTTCGGTGCGCGGGACATCGCCTCGGCGCGGCGGGCCTTCGGCTCGGCGGTGGGTTTCTGCACGATATTGGCGTTGGTCGTCGCGCTGGCGGGATGGCTGGGCGCGCCCGCCCTGCTGCGCCTGCTGGCGACGCCCGCCGAAGCCTTCGATCCTGCACTCGTCTATCTGCGCGTGATCTTCATCGCCATGCCTGCCACGCTGCTTAGCGTCATGATCATGATGGGGCTGCGCGGCACGGGTGATGCGCGCACGCCGCTGATCTTCATGTTCGTCAGCGTCGGCGTCGACCTGGTGCTGAACCCGGTGTTGATCCGCGGCATCGGGCCATTCCCGGAGATGGGCATAGCCGGATCGGCCACCGCCACCGCCGCGGCGGGCATCGTCAGCCTGATCGGCGTCATCGTCTATATATACCGCAACGACCTGCCGCTGCGCTTGCGGGGCGAGGAACTCGCCTATCTGCTGCCCACCGCTGAGCAGGTCCGGCTGCTGGTGGGCAAGGGGCTGCCCATGGGTTTGCAGATGATCGTCATGTCGGCGTCCGGGCTGGTGATGATTGGCCTCGTCAACCGGGAGGGGCTGGTGACGACCGCCGCCTATGGCGCGGCGCAGCAACTCTGGACCTATTTGCAGATGCCCGCCATGGCGATGGGCGCGGCGGTCAGCGCCATGGCGGCGCAGAATATCGGCGCGGGGCGATGGGACCGGGTGGGGCGGATCGCCTCCTATGGCATCGGCTATCTGCTGCTCGTCACCGGGGCGATGGTCGCGGTGATGCTCCTGTTCCACGAAGCCTTGCTGGCGCTGTTCCTGGGATCGGGCAGTCCCGCCATTCCGGTCGCCTGGCACATGCAATTGCTGGCCAGTTGGAGCTTCATCTTCTTCGGCTGCTCGATGATCTTCTTCGGCGTGATGCGGGCGAACGGCGTCGTGGTGGGACCGCTGATCATCCTGGCCTTCACCATGTTCGTGGTCCGGCTGGGCTTCTACAAGCTCAGCTACGGATCGATCGGTGCGGACGCGCTATGGCTGAGCTTCCCGATCGGATCGGGCGCGACGCTGTTGCTGGCCCTCGCTTATTATATCCGCGGCGGGTGGAAGAAAGCGAAGCTGCTCGCGCCGCCCAATGAGGAGGAATGCCGCGAAGCGATCAATGCGGAAGGGGAGCCCGCCGGGCGGATTGCACCGACGGGCTGAGTTGCGGTCCGCTTGCCTTCCGGCAGGTTAACGTCCCTGACTGCGCCAACGGGTGATGGTGCGGTCGAGAATATCCGATTCGCCGCCGGACTGCCGCCACAATTCGGTGAAGCTCGGATCGCCCGAAGCGGGACGCCGTTCCTCCTCCAGATTGTCGAGCGCCACGCGGATCGGCACGGCGACGCCTTCGCCGCAGATGATCGCTTCGCGATTGCGGAGCGCCGGGATGGAATCGAGGAACCCACGCGCGCCTTCGGGCATGGCCGCCTTGACGAAGGCCTGGTCGCGGTCGTTGTTGAGGCGCATCGAGATGATCGTGCCGCATTGCGACAGCACGCCTTCGGCCAGATCGGACGGACGCTGGGTGATGAGCCCCAGCGAAACGCCATACTTACGGCCTTCCTTGGCGATACGCTCCAATATGCGCCGTACCGCCTGACCGCCGCCGGTGGTGCTGCTGGGGATGTAGCGATGCGCCTCTTCGCAGACGAGAAGGATGGGCCGCTGCGGCTCGTCGCGCGCCCACAGGGCATAGTCGAACACCAGCCGCGAGAGCACCGACACGACGACCGACGTGATGTCGGACGGCATGGAGGATACGTCGATGATCGAGATCGGCTTGCCGCCCGAAGGCAGGCGGAAGATCTTGGCGATGAATTCCTGCATCGTGTCTGCGACCAGCATGCCGGAGAACATGAAGCTGTAGCGCGGATCGCTCCTGATCTCGTCGATCTTGGTCTTCAGCCGCATATAGGGCAGCGATCCGGTGCCCTTGTCCAGCTTGCCCATCTCGTTCTGGAGGATGTTGGTGAGGTCGGAGAGCAGATAGGGAACCGGCGAATCGACCGTCAGTCGCCCGATGCTCTCGGCCAGCCGATTCTTCGATCGCGCCGCCAGCAGGCATTTGGCGAGGATGTCGCAGTCGACCGTCCGCTCCGAACCCTCGGAAGTGACGAACACCTCGCAATGCTCCTCGAAATTCATCAGCCAATAAGGGAGGGCGAGGTTGTTGACGTCGAACACGGCGCCATTGGTCTGGAAAGCCGCGCCATATTCGCCATGGGGATCGATCATCACGATATGCCCCTGCGGCGACAGGTCGCAGATGCGGTGGAGGATCAGCGCGGCGCTGGTCGACTTGCCGGTGCCGGTCGATCCCAGCAGCGCGAAATGCTTGCCCAGCATCGAATCGACATAGAGCGCCGCACGCGTGTCGGCGGTCGGATAGACGGTACCGATCTGCACATGGGGGCGATCGTCGGCCGAATAGATTTGCTGCATGTCCGCGCTCGACACCGGATAGACTTCCGTCCCCGGAGCAGGATAGCGGGTGACGCCACGGCGGAAGCGGTAGATGCGGCCGGTCAGTTTTTCCTCGTCACCTTCGCCGAGAAAATCGATGTCGACGATGATGCTGTTGCTGTCGCGGCGGTCCATCGCCATGGCCCGGACGCTGGCGATCAGCCAGACATGGCCGACCCGCATCTTCACCTGACTGCCGACCTGTCCGGCCATGGCGATGCAGGGATCGGGATCATGGGCCAGAACGGCGATCCGGGTGCTGTCGATGATGATCTGGGAGCTTGACCCGGCGATCTGGAAAACCATACCCATGGCGTCGGCAGGTGCCTGAAAAGCGTGCGCCTGCGCGCCGACGAAATGTTCAGCACCTTGCATATGGGTCATGAGCCTTTATTTCCCCTTTCGTCCCGACCGGATTCCGGCACGTCGGACCGATTTAACCGGGGACTGGTAAAGAATATGCTTATCCCGGCCCCATAAAGATGGAACGGCCGATCGCTCGGGCCGTGATGCCCAGAGGAACCCTGTGTCGGAATTGGCCGTTCAAACACTTGCCAACAATCGGGAAAATCATTTGATCCAGATGCTGACGACCGACGCGGCGCGCCGATCCGATGCGATTTCCATCGCCCGCGTCATCTGCATATTGGGCGTGGTCTATGTCCATGCCTGGACGGGCCTGAGCGGTCATGATCTGGAAGGTCTGCGCGGCACGCCTCAGGAAAGCCTGCGCTGGACGCTGATGGAGATTTTCGGGCGGAGCGCGGTGCCGCTGCTCGGCCTGATTTCCGGCTGGCTGGTGGGCGGATCGGCGCGCACGCAAGACTGGGTGCGGCATGTCGGGCGCAAGGCCCGGACCATATTGTTGCCGATGATATTGTGGAACGGTTTGGCGATCCTGTTCGTGTCGGGCGCGGCCTGGGCGCTGGGTCTGGCGGCGCCGGTGCCGTCGTCGACCGGCTGGATGTTCCAGGAATTGTTCATCGTCAGCCGCAATCCCGACATCAATGTCCAGATGCCGTTCCTGCGCGACCTATTCCTGTGCATGCTCGCGGCACCCCTGTTCGTGCGGCTGCCCGGCTGGCTGCTGGGGTCGATCGCGGTCATGGCGGCGCTGTGCCAGATCATGGGCTGGGGACCGCCGGTGCTGATGCGGGCGTCGATCCTGTTCTTCTTCGTCATCGGCATCATCGCCCGCCGCGAAGGGCTGGCCGATCGGGTGGCCGGGCTTCCCTGGATGGTCGCGGCGGCGCCCTTCGCATTGTTGATGAGCGCGCAGCTTTATGTTTCGCTGCATCCCGGCAGCGGCATGCCGGGCGTCGCCATTTCCACGCTCGACATGGCGGTGCGGATCGCCGCAGCGGTCTTCTTCTGGCGGTTCGCCTGGAGCCTCGCTGCCAGCGTGGCGCGGGGGATGCTGCTGCGGATCGAACCGTTCGCCTTCTTCCTCTTCTGCTCGCACCTGATCTTGATCTGGCTGGGCGGGCCGGTGCTGGGCGCGCTGTTCGGAAAGCTCGGCTCGCCCTTCTATCCCGCCTATCTGCTGGTGCAGCCTTTGCTGGTGCTGGTGGCCGTGATCCTGCTGGGATCGCTGCTCAGCCGCGCCTCGCCGCGGCTGGCGAAGCTACTCAGCGGCGGCCGCCTCATGGCCGCCTGACACTGCTTTCGCGGCGGTCATGGCGATTTCCAGGCTGCGTTTGCGGGCGTCGAAATCATGAATCTGGCCGCCCAATATGATCTCATCGACCTGGGTGCGACGGATGAAGGCGGCAAGGTCGCGCTCGACATCGGCTTGCGTCCCGATGGTGGAGGCGTTCAGCGCATCGGCCAGCATCGCCTGCGCTTGCGGTGGCAGGCTTTCATAATAGCCGGGAACCGGCGGTTGCAACTTGCCCGGCTGGCCCGTGCGCAGGCGGACAAAGGCCTGCTGCATGGAGGTGGCGACCAGGCGCGCTTCCTCGTCCGTGTCGGCAGCGAAGACATTATACCCCGCCATGACATAGGGATATTTGAGCTGGGCCGAAGGCTTGAAATCGCGCCGGTAGATGGCGATCGCCTCGTCCAGCGCTCCGGGCGCGAAATGGGAGGCGAAGGCATAGGGCAGGCCGAGCGCGGCGGCCAGTTGCGCGCCATAGAGGCTGGAACCCAGAATCCAGAGCGGCACATCCTCCCCCGCTCCGGGTGTCGCCTGAAATCCGAGGCGGGCGTCGCCCGCGAAATAGGCCTGCAATTCCATGACGTCGCGGGGAAATTCGTCCGGCCCGCCGGTCAGCGTCCGGCGCATGGCTTGGGCGACGCGCTGGTCCGAACCGGGCGCGCGGCCCAGCCCCAGGTCGACGCGGCCGGGAAACAGCGCCGCAAGCGTGCCGAATTGTTCCGCGATCAGCAGCGGCGCATGATTGGGCAGCATGATGCCGCCCGCGCCGATGCGGATGCGGCTCGTCGCCCGGCCGATATGCGCCAGCACCACCGCAGTCGCGGCCGATGCGATGCCCGCCATGCCGTGATGTTCCGCCACCCAATAGCGATGGAAGCCCAGGGCTTCGGCATGGGCGGCAAAGGCTGCGGCCCGCTCCAGCGCTTCGCCGGGGGTGCTGCCTTCATTGACGGGGACAAGGTCCAAAACGGAAAAACGGGTCATGCCCCGGATATGGGGCGATAACCCGTTTTATTTCAATACCTGATTTTCAGGATCAGACGGCGCGGCCGAAACCCTGGGCCGGTGCGTCGACGCGGCGGCCGAAACCCGTGGGGCGCCGAGCGACCAGCGGATTGGCGTCACGGTCGAGCAATGCCATGGTTTCGGTGAAGCAAGGGCGCAGGGCGACGACATCCTCGATCAGCTCATCGGGCTCTTCGCGGGTTTCCACGCAGCGGCGGGCGACCATCTCGATCTTTTCCGCCAGGGCGCTCAGCCGATAGGCGCCGAACTGGGCCGATTCGCCCTTCAGCGTGTGCGCGGGCGTCACCAGGGCAGTGGCGCTGCGTGCGCGGAAGGCTTCCTCGATCACGCCGATGGCCTTTTCGCCATCTTCTCGGAAATAGCCGAGAATGCGCAGAAATGCGCTGCCCAGTTCCCCCCGCGATTTGGCAAACTCGGTCCAGTTGACCAGTTCGGCCTCTTGATATGACACCTTCGCGACACTCCCTGTTTTGCCGCAGCCTGTATAGAAGAGGGGCGTAAACAGCCGGTTAAGCCGTTACCGCAAGGGCGATCGCGAAGAGATGCGGTCCCCTGGCCGTGAAGATCCAGCCCTGTTGCCGGGCCAGCGCTTCCAGTTCCGCGGGAGCGATGGGGTCGTCGGCCTCGATGGTGATGGCCTTGGCCGAGCGCATGGCGCGGGCGGCGCGCAGCGCGGGCCAGGGACATTTCATGCCCCTGGCGTCGATATGCACGCCTTCACTTGCTGGCATAGGGGTTTTTGGCGCTGCGCAGCGTCAGGCGCACCGGCACCGCGCCAAAGCCCAGCTCTTTCCGGATGCCGTTCACCAGATAGCGGCGATAGCTTTCCGGCAGTTCGTCCAGCCGCGTGCCGAACAGCACGAAGGTCGGCGGACGGGTCTTGTTCTGGGTGATGTAGCGCAGCTTGATCCGCTTGCCGCCGGGGGCGGGGGGCGGATTGGCCTCCAGCGCGCGTTCGAACCAGCGGTTGAGGATGCCGGTCGAAACGCGCTGCGACCAAGCGGTGCGGGTTTCGAAGGCGACGCGGATGAGGTCGTCCAACCCCTTCCCGGTGGCGGCGGAGACGGTCATGATCGGCACGCCGCGTATCTGCGCGAGACCGTCCGACAGCGCCTGCTTGATGCCCTGATAGAGCGCCGAGCCATGTTCCACCGTGTCCCATTTGTTGAGCGCGACGACGAGGGCGCGGCCTTCCTCGATCACCTTGTCCGCGATGCGCAGGTCCTGCGCCTCCAGCCCACGGGTGGAATCGAGCAGCAACACCACGACTTCGGCGAAGTTCACAGCGTTCAGGCCATCGGAAACGGCCAGCTTTTCCAGCTTGTCCTGCACCTTGGCGCGCTTGCGCATGCCCGCCGTATCGATCAGGCGGACGGGGCGTTCTTCGCCGTCGGGGCTGATCCATTGCCAGTCCACCGCGATGGAATCGCGGGTGATGCCTGCTTCCGGGCCGGTCAGCAGGCGGTTTTCGCCCAGCAGCCGGTTGATGAGGGTCGACTTGCCCGCATTGGGGCGGCCGACGATGGCGAGCTTCAGCGGCGCGGATTCGAGATCGGCCTCTTCGGGTTCAGCCTCCTCTTCCTCCTCCTCGCGGTCGATATAGGGGAGCAGCGCCTGGAACAGATCGGCCAGTCCCTGGCCATGTTCGGCGGAGAAGGGGACAGGGTCGCCCAGGCCCAGGCTGAACGCCTCCATCACGCCATCGTCGCCTGCCCTGCCCTCGGCCTTGTTGGCCATCAGCACGACGGGGGCGTCGCCCTCGCGCAGCCAGCGGGCGATTTCCTCGTCCAGCGGGGTGATGCCGGCCCGGGCATCCACGACGAACAGGGCGACATCGGCATTTTCCACGGCCGCCTGCGTCTGCATGCGCATCCGGCCGGGCAGGGTCTGCGGGTCTTCATCTTCGTAACCGGCAGTGTCGATGATGGTGAAATCGACCCCGAGCAGATTGGCCTGCCCCTCCCGCCGGTCGCGGGTCACGCCGGGCTGATCGTCGACCAGCGCCAGCTTCTTGCCGACCAGACGGTTGAAGAGGGTGGACTTTCCCACATTGGGGCGCCCGACAATGGCAACGGTGGGCAGCATGAGAGGCCCGTATCCTTTAAAATAGTGGTGCTCCTGCGCAGGCGGGAGTCCAGTCCAGAAGGCGGAACTGGCCTCCCGCCTGCGCAGGAGCACGGTTACTTAGCATTATTGAAGGCGTCAGCGAAACGCCGTCAGCTTTCCGTCATCGGCGAGGATATACAGCGTGTTGTTCGCCACTACCGGCGAAAGCGACATGGACTTCTTCAGGTCGCGTTCCGCCTCGATCTTGCCGGTCGTCGGATCGACATAATTGAGGTCGCCATGGGTCGACACCAGGATCAGGCGCCCACCCGCCAGGAGCGGGCCGGTCCAGCGGATCGCCTTGTCCTTCTTCTTCACCTTTTCCCAGCGGCGAAGCTGGCTGATCCAGCGAATCTTGCCGGTGGCGCGGGCGACGCAGAGCAGTTTCGCGTCGCTGGTGACGGCGAACACCCATTCGCCCACGACCGAAGGGGTGGAAATGCCCGCAATGTTGATTTCCCACAGGCGCTGGCCGCTCACCAGTTCGTAACTGGCCATGCGGCCGCCCTGGCCAATGGCGAAGACCCGGCCGCGATCGATCACCGGATCGGCGTCGATGTCGGTGAGCGTGGCGACGGCGGTGGAAATGCTGGTGCGCGAGAGTGCGTCACCCCACAGCGTCCGGCCATTTTCATAGCGATAGGCGGTGAGTTCGCCCGAACTGTAGCCAGCGATCACTGTGCCCTGCGCCGCGGCCGGAGCCGCCACGCCGAAAATGCCCGTGACCTGCAACGTGCCGCTGTCGGTCCACTGCACTTCGCCATCGCTCTGATTGAGGGCGAAGATCTGATTGTCCTGGCCCATCACATAGACATGGCCGTTGGCCAGGGTCGGCGCGCCGCGCAGCGGGCCGCCGGGGCGCTTCTTCCACAGGACCGCGCCCGTATTGGCGTCTAGCGCGGCAACGTCGCCCACGCCGGTGCTGGCATAGAGCTTGCCGTCGATCACGCTGACGCCGCCGCCGAACAGGGCGCGGCCGCTGCCCTCGGCGGGCAGGGCGGTCTGCCACAGCTTCGCACCGCTATTGGCGTCGAACGCGATCACCCGCGCATCGGCGTCGATGACATAGAGCTTGCCGCCGACCACCACCGGGGCGGAGGCGAGGCGGGCCTGCGGCGTGCTGCCTGCGATGGAGGCGGTCCAGGCCTGCGAGGGTGACGCGCCCAGCGCCAGATTGCCCATCGTCTTGGCGGGGCTGCCGCCCGGCTGCGACCATTGGTCGTTGGCATAGGGTTCGGGCAGGGTCACGGGCACATCGGCCAGCGTCGGGTCGACCTCCACCCCCTGCTCATTGCTGAGGATCGAGGTGCGCTTGCCGACCACCGGGGTCTTGGGGCCACCCTTCTTGCCGCCGATCACGCCGCAGCCTGCAAGCAGGGCGATCATCATGGCAACAGTCACGGCGCGACCGGCGCCCGAAAATTTCGTCATGCTGTGCATCCCCATGCGCCCCATCATTCCTGTCCCGCCGCGTCCGGCGTCTCGACTGCATCCACACCCAATAAGCCCGCCATCTGTCGCGCGCGTGAACGGATCGACTGGGGCACGTTCTTGTCCTTTGCCATGGCGGCGAACAGCGGCCCGGCGAGGTCGGGCTTGCGCATCTTCATATAAGCGATGGCGACCAGTTCCCCGGCGCTGCCGAACCAGGGCGCACCCTCGACCGCCAGGGGTTTCAGCCGGTCGACGACCTGTTGCGGAGCGAGGCTTTCATATTCCAGCGTGGTCTGGCGGATCAGCGCCAGGTCGCGATAGGGCTGGTCGAGCGAACCGTCATCGGCCATCGCCTTATAGGCGGCGATCGCGGCCTTGCTGTCGCCCTTGCGCGCGGCAGTCCCGGCCTTCACCAGCAGGGCCGACGCGCGGAAACCGGGCTGGCTCGCCTGAGTGAGCGTGTCCAGTTCCTTCGCATCGGGCGTGCCGCCGCCGACCGCCGTGGCGATCACCTTGTCCATTTGCTCGGACACGGCCTGCGACTGCGTCTTGGTGTAATGCTGCCAATAAAGCCAGCCGGCGAAGACCGCGAGGCCGATGACGACCGCGGCAACGATCCAGCGGCCGAAGCGCTGCCAGAAGGTCAGCAACTGGTCCTGCCGGACGGCCTCGTCGACCTCGCGCATGAAGGCTTCGCTATTTTGCGGCGTCAGGGCCACTTGGGTCTCCAGAAATTCGTCAGAAAAGGCAGGCGGAAGGCGCGATCATTAGCGGCGCTCTTGGCTCACGCAAATCACTTTTTGGGCCGATAGACCTGATCTTCGGTCGGAAAGTTCCGGTTTCGGACATCCTCGGCATAGCGGGCGGCCGCTTGATCGATCGTTTCCGCGATATTTTCATAGCGCTTCACGAAACGGGGCACGCGTTCGAACATGCCCAGCATGTCCTCCGTCACCAGCACCTGGCCGTCGCAATGGGCCGATGCGCCGATGCCGATCACCGGCACGTCCACGCTGTCGGTGACGGTGACGGCGATGTCTTCCATCACCCCCTCCAGCACCATGGCGAAGGCGCCTGCCTGTGCGACGGCGCGGGCGTCGGAGATGATCTTGGCATGCTCCTCCTGACTCTTGCCGCGTGCGCCATAGCCGCCCAGCGCGTTCACCGCCTGTGGGGTGAGGCCGATATGCGCCATCACCGGAATGCCGCGCTGGCTGAGGAAGGATATGGTTTCGGCCATGGCGGCCCCGCCCTCCAGCTTGACGCCCGCGCAGCCGGTTTCGGCCATGATGCGGCTGGCGCTGGCAAAGGCCTGCTGGGGTGAGGCTTCATAGCTGCCGAAGGGCATGTCGACGAGGACGACGCTGTGGTAGCTGCCGCGCACCACGGCGGCGCCATGGGCGATCATCATGTCGAGCGTGACGGCAAGGGTGGAGGGAAGGCCGTAAATCACCTGTCCCAGCGAATCGCCCACCAGCAGCATGTCGCAATGCGGGTCGAGCAACTGCGCCTGCCGCGCCGTATAGGCGGTCAGCATCACCAGCGGTTGTTCCGTCTTCCCCTCGAACTTGCGGCGCTGGATGGCGGGCACGGTCAGGCGCTTCATCGGCGCGGGGGTCGGATTGGCGCGGCTGGTCGACGTGTCGAGCGTGAAGGTCGTGGACATGGCACGCGCTCTACCGCAGCGGCGCGCCGGGCGCAAATCGGGCAGGTATCCAGTCGGTTCAGGGCGGCATCGAAAAATGCGGGGAGCGACAGGGCTGTGTCGCTCCCCGCAGGGGGTGAACCTCGTTAAAGGGTCAGAAGGAGAATTTGATCGTTCCGCCCCAGGTCTGCGGGTCGCCGGGCTGGCCGGCGATCAGGCCGGTGTTGCCAGGCGCGACCTGTAGGTTTTCGATGTAGTTCACGTCGAAGGCGTTGCGGACCCAGCCGAAGATGTCGAACCCTTCGCCACGGAAACCAGCCCGGAAATTGGTCAGCGCATAGCCCTTCACCTCGGTGTAGATCGACGGCGAGGCGTTGGAGTTCCAGTGCGACCGGTAATTGCCGTCCACGCCCAGATAGAGCTGGCCGTCCTTGTCCAGCAGCGTGACCGGAATGTTATATTCCGCGCCGTAGGAGAAGGCCCATTTCGACACGCCGGGCAGGCCCTGGCCCGAGATGTCGCAGGCCCGCGGGCTGAGCGACGCGGTGGGATGGCTGGGCGTGTTGCCGGCCTGGCCGGGTGCATCGGGCGTCTGGTTGCCGGTCACGAAGGTGCCGCCGGACAGTTCGGGCGGGCAGGGGGCATTGGTGAACTTCTTGTACTTGGCGTCGGTGTAGGCGCCGTTCGCATAGGCCGTGAAGCGGTCGCTGGCGACGATCTTGAAGTCGGCCTCTATGCCCTGCGACCGGACCTTGTCCGCATTGGCAAGGTAGCCGCGCACCGTGCCGAACTGGCCGCCGTTCACCGTCGCCTGGAAATTCTTGATGTCCGTGCGGAAAGCGGTGAGGTTGAAGGTAGCGCGGCGGTCCCAGAACTGGGTCTTGAGGCCCACTTCGAAATGGTTGACCGATTCCGGCTTCACCGTGCCGGCGGCGTAATTCACCGTATTGTCCGAATTGAGCGGCAGGCCGTTCTGGTTGATGCCCAGCGTCTTGAAGCTCTTGGCATAGGTCGCATAGGCAAGGATGTCCTGAGCGATCTTGTAATTGACGTTGAAGTCGTAGGTGAAGTTCCAGGCGCTGTCCGACGGCGCACTGACCTGCGGCTGGTAGACGCCGCATTGTGCCGCCAGCACCGAGCCGGCGGTTGGCGTGGGCGTGCAGGAAATGACCTGGCCCGCACCATTGGTCACGATACGCTGGTAGAAGCCCGACTTCTTGTCATAGTTGAGGCGAGCGCCCGGCTGGATGGTCAGCGCGTCGGTAACCTTCCAGCTCAACTGGCCAAACAGCGCCGCGCTCGTGCTTTTGAGCCATTGCGTGTTGCTGGCCGTCAGACCCTGAAGGATGCTGGGCGTGGTGGCCTGCGTGCCGGTCAGGCTCCAGCGGCTGGCGTCGGCGCCCTGTTGCTCTGTGCCCTGGGTGTCGATCCGCTGCTTGAAGCCGAACAGGCCGACCACGAAGTCGATCTTCTGGCTTTCATAATTATAGCGGAATTCCTGGCTATACTGGTCCTGCTGCGAGGGGTTCTGCGATTTCGACACGACCGAGAGGCCGGTGAAATCGCGGTCATTCTCCGGCTTCCAGTCCCAGAAGCGCCAGGCGGTGACGGAGGTCAGCGTGCCGGGGCCGACATCCCATTTGATCTTGGCCGAGACGCCGCCGATCTTGTTGCCTGCGTTCAGGTTGCTGTCGAGATCGGTCAGACGATCATAGGGATTGCGGCTGGGCACTGCGTAATTGCGGCCGGGATTGGCGGCGTTGATCGCGGCGACCAGCGCATCATATTGACGCGTGATCGGGCGCTGCGTCGTGCCCACCCGCACGAACACCGTGCCGCAGCATTCCGGGTCCTGCTTGCTGTAGTCGCCCGACAAGGTGAGGCTGAAATTGTCGGAGGGCTTGAACAGCAACTGGCCGCGGAGACCCAGATTGTCCTGTTCGTTGATCCAGCGGTTGGTGACCGTGTTGTACAGCGTGCCCCGGCGGCTGGTCGCGGCGACGGCGATGCGGGCGGCGATCGTATCCGACAGCGGACCGGAGACGGCGGCCTTTGCCTGCCTGTAATTGAGGTTGCCGACGGTCAGTTCGGCGCGGCCCTCGAAATCGAAGGTCGGCTGGTTGGTCGTGATGTTGATCGCGCCGGCCGTGGTGTTCTTGCCGTAAAGCGTGCCCTGCGGGCCGCGCAGCACCTCGACCTGGGCGACGTCCAGGAAGTCGAAGGTCGCGGCGGCGACGCGGCTGTTGTAAACGTCATCGACATAGATGCCGACGCCCTGCTCGAAGCCGTCGCTGGTCAGGCCGAACGGCACGCCAAGGCCGCGGATGTTGACCGAGGTGTTGCGCGGATTGGTGGTGTAGACCTGCAACGTCGGCGCGAGCTGCTGGAGCTTCACGACGTTGAAGTTGCCTGTGGCCTCTATGCTGTCGCCGCGGATGACGGAGATCGCCAGCGGCACTTCCTGCGCGGTTTCCGCGCGGCGTCGGGCGGTGACGATGATCACTTCCCCGCGGGCAGTGGCCTGTTCGGCGCTGTCCGCAACGGGTTGAGCCGTGTCCTGCGCATGGGCGTTGGACGCAATGATGGATGCGCTCGCCACCCCGGCGAGCCACAGAAAACGCGCAATCATGATAATTCCCCTTCCGGATGTCCGGTGAATGTTGATCGCGGCCTCTGCGGTGATCCGCTCAAAGCCGTTGGTCGTGGGAATGGTAAAGTGCGGCCCACCCCTTGCCGCCTGTTATCCGGCCAGCCCTGAGGCGGCCTTTATTCAGCAACCCTGTTTGCCCCCGCGCTTCCTTCAGGCGGTCAGGCGTGTTTTTTCCGTCACGTCGATCTGCACGACGCGCGCGTCGTGCACGGTCAGTGTGACAGATCCGAAACGAAGCGCTTCCAATACGTTGCGCACCTTGTCGATCGTAACGGCGATATCATGGCGCTGCCCATCGCTGCGACCGTTCCGGGCAAATTCAATCGATCGGTTTTCACTCATAAACACCTCTTCGCCGCTTTTATCTCAACTATTATGATAGACAAAAAAGCAAATATAAGGGGCGCTCAAGTTTCTCTTGTCGCGCCCCGAAAAACTCAGCCGTTGACCCTCAGCGCCGCCAGTCGCCGCTCCTGATGGGCCAGAGGTATGGCGGGCCGTAATTGCCGCATGGCAGAGGCCTGCTCATGCGCGTTGTCGATCAGCTTTTCGAGCAGCGCCTGGCCGAAACGCCATTCGCCCAGGCCCGATTCCGCGTTGATATGGCCGCAAAAGCCGGCGTCGACGAAGCTGCTGCCCCAATTCTTGCCGATGCTGTGGGCGCGCTCGAAGAAGATATAGGGATCGTTGCGACTCGCCACCACGATCGAGGGGAAGGGCAGTTGCGCGCGCGGCGTCGGGCCGAATCCGCCGATCGTCTCGGGCGTTTCCATCCGGTCGCAATCGGGCGGCGCCACCAGCAGCGCGCCGGTCACCGGCCAGCCATAGGCCTGGCTCTGCAAGGCGCCCCACCAGGCGACCGCC
Organism: Sphingobium sp. LB126; assembly: GCF_002795205.1. Taxonomy (NCBI): domain Bacteria; kingdom Pseudomonadati; phylum Pseudomonadota; class Alphaproteobacteria; order Sphingomonadales; family Sphingobiaceae; genus Sphingobium; species Sphingobium sp. LB126. The sequence continues at coordinate 1,044,779 of NZ_NETV01000001.1, read as the reverse complement.
AGGCAGCCCAGGCTGTGCGCGGCCAATATGATCGGTCCATCCGCCGCCCGGATCGCCGCATCCAGCCGCGTGACCCAGCTGTTGCGGTTGGGGCTGGCCCAGCTTCCCAGATCGACGCGTTCGCAATCGCCGCGCGTCTCTTCCCAAAGGGTTTGCCAATGGCCGGGGCCACTGTTGTTGAGGCCCGGAATGGTCAGCACGACCGGCTGGCGCGCGTCACCTGAATGTCCGAATCGCTCCATGGACTCATCCTCATCCTGTTTGAGGCACAGAGATAATTCTATTTATTAAGTAGACAATGGGCAAGCGACAAAATGTGTCTGAATTTAGGCAGCCCGATTCATCTGGCGTTCATGTTAAAAACATCGTCTGCCAAACGCAAAGGATGTCGTTCGGCAACAGCATGCAGGCAGGCCGCAAGGGCGCACGGGCCCTGTCCGGCGGCCAGAAACCAAGTCCTTGAAAATCCTTACCAGGGATAGACCAGCCCATAATATTGGAAGACGCTGCGGCCGTAGGTTTCGTCATAATCGGGGCGCTCGTCCGGCTCGTGCCGGGGGGCGTCGTCCAGGACTTCCTTGGCCAGATCGACCACATAGCCGCCCTGGTCGATGTCATAGCTCAGCATCGACCAGGGCAGGGGATAATGGTCATGTCCCATCCCCAGGAAACCGCCGAACGACAGCACGGCATAACGGACCTGCCCGCTGCGCTTGTCGACCATGAAATTGGAAATATGGCCCAGCCGTTCGCCCGCGCGATTATAGACCGCCGTGCCTTCGACCCGGTCGGATGCGATCAGGTCGCCATGATTTTCCATCGCCATACCCGTCATTGTCACTCTCCTGCGCAATTTCGCCTTATGCTGGTGAAACCAAGGGGGACCGGCGGGGTTCCTCCGGGAACATAGGAGGACGGATATGAAGATCAATCGCAGCGGGTCGGCCGTTTGGAGCGGGGGCCTGAAGGACGGCAAGGGCGCGATCTCGACTCAGAGCGGCGCGCTCGACGCCCATCCCTATGGCTTTGCGATGCGATTCGAAGGGGTGCCCGGCAGCAATCCCGAAGAACTGATCGCGGCCGCCCATGCCTCCTGCTTCACCATGGCGCTGTCGCTGATTTTGGGCGAGGCGGGGCTGACGGCGGAAAAGATGGAGACCAATGCCGTCGTGACGCTGGAGCAGCAGGATGGCGGCTTTGCCATCACGGCGAGCAGGCTGAACCTCAAGGCGACGATTCCCGGCGCGGAAGAGGCGCAGTTTCAGGAGTTGGCGGCCAAGGCGAAGGCCAATTGCCCGGTATCCAAGCTGTTGAATGCCGAAATCAGCCTGGATGCCGAATTATTGAGTTGAAGTCAGGCGCCTGGCGCGGATCTGTTCGCGCCAGGTGATATAAAGACCGCTGGCCACGATCAGCGCGGCACCGATCCAGGTCGTCACCATCGGCCAATTGCCCCAGATCGCCCAACCGAGCAGCGTCGTCCAGATGATGGAACTATAATCCATCATCAGCACCACCGACACGGGTGCCCAGCGCAGGGCGGCGGTCATGCATATCTGCGCAATGCCACCGGCGACTCCGATGAGTATCAGCAGTCCCCAGGTCGCGGCATCATGGGCCTGCCCATAGAATAGCATGGCGACGCCCAACGGCGGCAAGGACAACAGCGTGAACCAGAAGACGATCGTCCCGGAATTTTCCGTCCGGGACAGTTGGCGCAGGATCAGGCTGACGCTGGCGGTGAAGAGCGCGCCGGCAAGAGCCACGGCAACGCCGGTGGCGGGGAAATGTCCCGCATCCGGCCGGACCATGATGATCACGCCGACAAAGCCGAGCAGAACGGCGCTCCAGCGGTGGATGCCCGTCGCTTCGTGCAGGATCAGGGCGGACAATATGGTGGCGAAGATCGGCATGGTGAAGCCGATGGTCACGGCTTCCGCCGGCAGCAGCAGGATATAGGAGAGAAAGTTGAGGATCATGCCGGTCAGGCCGACGATCATGCGTGTGGCATGGGCGCCGACGCGGCTGGTGCGGAACGATCCGACGCCTGTGGTCATGGCGATCCAGAGGGCGGCCACGGGCAGCGCCAGCGCCTGGCGATAGAAGAGCGATTCGACGATATGCACGCCGCGCGCATCGGCCAGCCTGACCGCGATGAACATGACCGACAGGCAGATCACAGCGATCAGCCGCAGGCCGATGGCCGCGAGCGGGCGATGCGGGCGTGCGGAAGGCGAAGCGGGTGACACCGCATCGCCTTAGCCCGGCGGAAGCATGATGCAACCGCTTAGAGCGGTTTTCGATCTGATGGCATCAGATCGCCGCTCCAAGCCTTTTGTTTGCCGCGATTTCTTGACTGGCGATCGGTTCCGATCGCTTCGAAACCGCCATTCGCGCCGCCTTACTTCACTGGCTTGCGAAAGCGCAGCGTCATCCGGTCGCTCTCGCCGATGGCGAGATATTTCGCCTTGTCGACTTCGCCATTGCGCAGGGTCGGGGGCAACGTCCACACGCCCTTTTCCCAGTCGGCCGTATCCTTCGGGTTGGCGTTGACCTCCGATGATCCGACATATTCGAACCCGGCGGCCTCCGCGATGCGGCGGACCGTCGACACTTTGAGATAGCCGCTGCTCTTCTCCAGCGCCGTGTCGCGCCCCTCGGGCAGGCGGTGATCGACGATGCCCAGCGTCCCGCCGGGCTTCAACAGGTCGTAAAAGACCTTGAAGGTGGCCGTTTCCGTGCCGCCCATCACCATATTGTGGATATTGCGGAAGGTCAGCAGCGTGTCGACGCTGCCCGCCGGGATCAGGCCGGTCTGGTCGGGGAAGGGGACCAGCGTGACCTTGCCGTAGACCTCCGGCTTGGCGGCGAGAAAAGCCTTGTAGCTATCCAGGGAACGTCCGGTCGGCTGGAGCGCGTAGAAGCTGCCTTTGTCATGCAGCAGCGGGGCGAGGATTTCCGTGTACCAGCCGCCGCTCGGCGAATATTCCACCACCGTCTGGTCCGGCCTGACGCCGAAGAAGGCGAGGGTTTCGGCGGGGTGGCGATAGCGGTCGCGCGCCAGATTGGCCGGGGTGCGGCTGGTGGCCGCGACGGCCGCCGCGATGGGATCGGCCGTCCGATGCGCGCCATGCCCCGCATGTTGCGCGACGAGCGGTGCAAGGGGCAGGGTAAGGCCGGTCAGCAGGGCGGCGGCATGGACGACACGGTTCATCGGGAATCCTCTCCTGATCGTGAGGTTTCCCGATGTGCCGTTCGCGTATCCGCGATGCAAGCCGCACGGCGGTGAAATTCGCCGCCGGAAACAGATTGTTACGGTCGGGCTGTCATGGCCCGGCCGTTATAGCCCGGTTATTACAGGCAGGCTTCCAGGAAGGGCTGATCGAAGCCGAACTGCCGCGCCTTGTCCAGCGTGTAGGGGCGCAGGCCCATCGAGCGATATTCGCCGATGATCTTCCCGCTGTCGTCCTCGTCATGATATTCGAACTTGAACAGTTCCTGGGTGACGATGACGTCGCCTTCCATGCCGATCACCTCGGTCACGTTGGTGACTCTGCGAGAGCCGTCGCGCAGGCGCTTCACCTGCACGATCAGGTCGACCGAATCGGCGATCTGCTTGGAAATCGCTTCCTTCGGGATCTTGATGTCGCCCATCAGGATCATGTTCTCCATACGGCCCAGGCATTCGCGCGGGCTGTTGGAGTGGAGCGTGCACATGGAACCGTCATGGCCCGTATTCATCGCGGCGAGCAGGTCGAAACACTCCGCGCCGCGGATTTCGCCCAGGATGATGCGGTCGGGACGCATGCGCAGGGCGTTCTTGACGAGATCGCCGATGGTGATCGCGCCCTGACCCTCCAGGTTCGGCGGGCGGGTTTCGAGCGGCAGCCAGTGCGGCTGTTGCAGGCGCAGTTCGGCCGCGTCCTCGATCGTCAGCACGCGCTCGCCCGGATCGATCATCTTCGACAGGGCATTGAGCATGGTGGTCTTGCCCGAACCCGTACCGCCCGAAATCACGATGTTCATCCGGCAGGCGCCCGCGATCTTGAGTGCGGTGCACATTTTCTGGCTCATCGCGCCCCATTGGGCGAGATTGTCCAGCGTGATCGGCTTCGCGGAAAATTTACGGATGGAGATGGCGGTGCCGCGCAGCGACAGCGGCGGCACGATCACGTTCACACGAGAGCCGTCGGGCAGGCGGGCGTCGGCCAGCGGCGTGGTCTGGTCGACGCGGCGGCCGACCTTGTTCACGATGCGCTGGGCGATCTGGAACAGATGCTCCTCGTCGCGGAACTTGATCGGCGCGATCTGGAGCTTGCCCTTCTTTTCGATATAGGTCTGCTCCGGACCGTTGACCATGATGTCGGTGACGTCCGGGTCGGACAGCAATTCCTCCAGTGGGCCAAGGCCGAGCAGTTCATCGACCAGTACCTTTTCCAGCGCGAACTGCTCGCGCCGGTTGAGGGTCAGCTTCAGTTCCGCCAGCACTTCCATGATGATCGGGCGGAATTCCTCGGCCAGTTCATCCTTGGTCAGCGTCGCTGCGGCTTCGGGATCGACGCGCTCCAGCAGGCGGGGGAGGACCTGCTCCTTGATCGTGTGGACCGATGCTTCAAAACCCTGCGGGCCGGTGTCGGTCGCATGTTCGGCATTGGCGCGCTCCGACAGGCGCTGCATGGCATCGGCGTTGCGCTGCATCTGGCCGGTTGGAGCGGAAAGCGGATCGACGGGAGCCTCGCTGGGCAGGGCCGTCATGTCCAGGGGGGGAATTGTTCGCCTCCCTTGACCTCTTCCCGGGGCGCGCCGCCCTGCATGGGGCGGGCAATGCCGAAGCCCGGCTTGATGCCCGCGGGTCCATTTTTTCGTCCAAACGCGCTCATAATTCTCCGCCGAAATGATCTGGATCAGCTCTGATGGTTAAAGGTGAATAGGGTGGAAACTTTGATAAATGGCTAATGCGGAGGGGATGGTGGGGTGACGAAGCGCGGGGCGGCGCGCGCTCAGCCGGATGCGTTGCCGGCCGACGCGCATACTGCCGGATAGTGGCCGCTATACAGAGCAGCTTAACCAAAAAGGCCGCGCTCCTTGGTGGAGCGCGGCCTTTTTGGTTCGGTTTGCGGTCAGGCCGTGCGTTGCGCTAGAGCATCGTGCGCAAAAGTGGGAACCGGTTTTGCGCTTAAAGCGATGCGACAACAAAAGCTGAGAGCGCGCGACTTGCGTACGATTTAACGCAGCGCGCTCTAGCCGGCATGCTCCGCAAGGACGGTCAGGCCCTTTTCATTGACTTCGGCAAAGCCGCCGCGGACCGGAATGACTTCCGGTGCTGCGCCCGCGCTGGCGAAGATCTGGATCGATCCGTCGCGGACGGTCGACATGAAGGGCGCGTGGCCTTCCAGCACGCCGAAGTCGCCATCGGTGCCGGGGACGACGACCTGATAGACCTCTTCCGAGCGGACGAGCTTTTCGGGGGTCACGAGTTCGAAATGCAGTGCCATTCTGTATGTCCTATGCCCCCTCCCGCGTGGGGAGGGGTGTCATGAGTTCGCTTACGCCGCTTCGGCAGCCAGCTTCTTCGCCTTTTCGATGGCTTCGTCGATGCCGCCGACCATGTAGAAGGCGTTTTCGGGCAGATGGTCATATTCGCCTTCGACCACGGCCTTGAACGATTTCACCGTGTCTTCGATCTGGACGAACTTGCCCGAGATGCCGGTGAAGACCTCGGCGACGTGGAACGGCTGCGACAGGAACTTCTGGATCTTGCGGGCGCGGGCGACGGTCAGCTTGTCCTCTTCGGACAGCTCGTCCATGCCCAGGATCGCGATGATGTCCTGAAGCGACTTGTACTTCTGGAGGATCGCCTGAACCGCGCGGGCGGTCTCGTAGTGCTCTTGCCCCACGACGCGGGGTTCCAGAACGCGGCTGGTCGAGTCCAGCGGGTCGACCGCCGGATAGATGCCCAGTTCCGAAATGGCGCGGTTGAGAACGGTGGTGGCGTCCAAGTGCGCGAAGCTGGTGGCCGGCGCCGGGTCGGTCAAGTCGTCCGCGGGGACGTACACGGCCTGCACCGAGGTGATCGAACCCTTGTTGGTCGAGGTGATGCGCTCCTGAAGGGCGCCCATGTCGGTGGCGAGGGTCGGCTGATAGCCCACGGCCGAAGGAATACGGCCGAGCAGAGCCGACACTTCCGCGCCCGCCTGGGTGAAGCGGAAGATGTTGTCGACGAAGAACAGCACGTCCTGGCCTTCCTGGTCGCGGAAATATTCCGCGATGGTCAGGCCCGACAGGGCGACGCGCGCGCGGGCGCCCGGCGGCTCGTTCATCTGGCCGTAAACGAGGGCCACCTTGGAGCCTTCGCTGATCGCGTTGCCGTCGGCGTCCTTGGCAATAACGCCGGCGTCGAGGAACTCGTGATAGAGGTCGTTGCCCTCGCGGGTACGCTCACCCACGCCCGCGAACACGGAGGTGCCGCCATGGCCCTTTGCGATGTTGTTGATCAGCTCCTGAATGAGCACGGTCTTGCCGACGCCCGCGCCGCCGAACAGGCCGATCTTGCCGCCCTTGGCGTAGGGGGCGAGAAGGTCGATGACCTTGATGCCGGTGACGAGGATGCTGGCGTCGGTCGACTGGTCGACAAACTCAGGCGCCTTGGCGTGGATCGGGGCGGAGAGGGTGGTGCCGACCGGGCCGCGCTCGTCGATCGGCTCACCGACGACGTTCAGGATGCGGCCGAGCGTGGCCGGGCCGACGGGAACGCTGATCTGCGCGCCGGTGTCGGTGACTTCCTGACCGCGGGTCAGGCCGTCGGTCGAGTCCATCGCGATCGTGCGAACGGTGTTCTCACCCAGATGCTGGGCGACTTCCAGCACCAGGCGCTGGCCGTTGTTGCTGGTTTCCAGCGCCGAGAGGATCGAGGGGAGAGCATCGGGGAAGGTCACGTCGACGACAGCGCCGATGACCTGCGAGATGCGGCCTACATTGTTGGTGGTTGCCATGACTGCTTCCTTGCGTGCGTGATCTTAAAGGGCTTCGGCGCCCGAGATGATTTCGACCAGTTCGGTGGTGATCGCTGCCTGACGGCTGCGGTTATACTGGATGGTCAGCTTGTTGATGAGGTCGCCTGCGTTGCGGGTCGCATTGTCCATGGCGGTCATCGAGGCGCCCTGTTCGGACGCGTTGTTTTCCAGCAGCGCCTTGAAGATCTGCACCGTGACGTTGCGCGGCAGCAGGTCGTCGAGGATCGCTTCCTCGCTCGGCTCATATTCCACCGTCGCGCCGATGGCGTCGCGGTCGGCGTCGGCCGGGATCTTGACCGGGATGATCTGCTGTTCGGTCGGGATCTGGGCAAGGGCCGACTTGAAGCGCGAGAAGAACAGGTGCGCCACGTCGAACTTGCCGTTCAGATACATGTCGGTCAGTTCGTGGGCGATCTGCTCGGCTTGTGCATAACCCGGTTCCTTGGCGCCGGTCGTGTCGAACTGGGCGACGATCATGCCGGGGAAGGTGCGGTTGATGACCGGGCGGCCCTTGCGGCCGATCAGGTAGAAGCGGACGGTCTTGCCCTGTTTGATGAGTTCGTCCGCCTTGGCGCGGGCGGCTTTGACGATGTTGGCGTTGAACGCGCCTGCAAGGCCACGGTCGGAGTTGGCGACGACCAGCAGATGCACTTCATCCTTGCCGGTGCCCGCCAGCAGCGGGGAGGCGCCTTCGCCCGAACCGCCCGCGATCTTCGAGGCGAGGCTGGCGACGACCGCTTCCAGGCGGCTCGAATAGGGGCGGGCAGCTTCGGCAGCAGCCTGCGCCTTGCGCAGCTTGGCCGCGGCCACCATCTGCTTGGCCTTGGTGATCTTCTGGGTCGACTTCACCGACCCGATGCGCAGCTTCAGTTCCTTGAGGCTAGCCATAGTTCAAATATTCCGAGCAAGGGCCAGACGGCCCGCGAGACCAAAGAAACCGACGCCCATGGCGCCTTCGAACCAGCGCATCGCGCTGCTCTGCCCGACCTTGCGCCCCGCCTTGGTGGCAAGCACGGCGAGGAGGGCGCACCAGACGAAACCCAGCGCATAGACGATCGCGATCAGCAGCATGCCCTGAAACGGCGCGTCCGGGCCGGTGCCGACGAACTGCGGCAGCGCGGCGAGGAAGAAGATCGCGACCTTCGGATTCAGCACGGTGCTGATGAACCCTTGGGTGAAGGGCGATCCGCCGATCCGCAGTTTGGGCGCTTCCGAAGCGGGTGAGGGCTTCACAGCGCCACGCAGCATCGAAAGGCCGAGCCAGGCGAGGTAGATCGCGCCCGCGATCTTCACCGCCATGAACAGCCCGGGCACGGCGTTCAGCACGCTCAGGAAGCCGAAGCCGCACAGCGCCATGTAGAACAGCCCGCCGAGCTGGATGCCGCCGATCGCCGCCATCCCCGCCTTCAACCCACGGCGCGCCGCGTGACCGGCCACCAACATGGTGTCCGGTCCCGGCAGCAGCACCAGACCGATCGACATCACGGTCCAGGCGAGGAGGGATTGGGCGGTCAGCATTATCGCAGCTTCGTTCTTCCTTTTTTCCGTCATGCCAGCGAAAGCTGGCATCTCGTGCCTCTAGGGTCGCCCTATCCGGCCTGAGATCCCAGCTTCCGCTGGGATGACGGGGTTGGTGCGTTACGCGAAGGTCTTGCCGAACGAGTCCAGCGCGGCCTTCAGCTTCGCCTTGGGCTCATCGCCCAGATCCTTGCTGTCGCGGATCACGGCGAGGACATCGGCATGGTCGTGACGCAGATAGGCGAGCATCAGCTCTTCATAACGCGTCACGTCCTTGACCGGGATCGAGTCGAGATAGCCGTTGGTGCCGGCGAAGATCGACGCGGTCTGCTCTTCGAAGGGCAGCGGCGAGAACTGGGCTTGCTTCAGCAGCTCGGTCAGGCGCGCGCCACGGTTCAGCAGCTTCTGGGTCGAAGCGTCGAGGTCCGAACCGAACTGGGCGAAGGCCGCCATTTCGCGATACTGGGCCAGCTCCAGCTTGATCGAGCCGGAAACCTTCTTCATCGCCTTGGTCTGCGCGGCCGAGCCGACGCGCGACACCGACAGGCCGACGTTGATGGCCGGACGGATGCCCTGATAGAAGAGGTTGGTTTCCAGGAAGATCTGGCCGTCGGTGATCGAGATCACGTTGGTCGGGATGTAGGCCGACACGTCGCCCGCCTGCGTCTCGATGATCGGCAGCGCGGTCAGCGAGCCATTGCCGTTGGCGTCGTTCATCTTGGCTGCACGCTCCAGCAGGCGGCTGTGCAGGTAGAAGACGTCGCCCGGATAGGCTTCGCGGCCCGGGGGACGGCGCAGCAGCAGCGACATCTGGCGATAGGCGACGGCCTGCTTGGAAAGATCGTCATAGACGATCACGGCATGCATGCCGTTGTCGCGGAAGAATTCGCCCATGGTGACGCCGGTATAGGGCGCCAGATACTGGAGCGGGGCGGGTTCCGAAGCGGTCGCGGCGACGACGATCGAATATTCCATCGCGCCATTTTCTTCGAGCTGCTTGACGATCTGCGCGACGGTCGAACGCTTCTGACCGACGGCGACGTAGATGCAGTAGAGCTTCTTCGATTCGTCGTCGCCCGCGTTGATGCCCTTCTGGTTGATGAAGGTGTCGATCGCGACGGCGGTCTTGCCGGTCTGGCGGTCGCCGATGATCAGCTCGCGCTGGCCACGGCCGACGGGGACGAGGGCGTCGATCGCCTTGAGGCCGGTCTGCACGGGTTCATGCACCGACTTGCGGGGGATGATGCCCGGCGCCTTCACTTCGACGCGCTTGCGCTCGGTATACTGGATCGGGCCCTTGCCGTCGATCGGGTTGCCCAGGCCGTCGACCACGCGGCCGAGCAGGCCCTTGCCGACCGGAACGTCCACGATCGTGCCGGTGCGCTTGACGGTGTCGCCTTCCTTGATTTCGGCGTCCGAGCCGAAGATCACGACGCCGACATTGTCGGCTTCGAGGTTCAGCGCCATGCCCTGCACGCCATTGGCGAACTCGACCATTTCGCCCGCCTGGACGTTGTCGAGGCCATGGACGCGGGCGATGCCGTCACCCACGGTCAGCACGGAACCGACTTCGCTCACCTGCGCTTCGGTGCCGAAATTGGCGATCTGGTCCTTGATGACCTTCGAAATTTCTGCGGCGTTGATATCCATGTTCAGCCTTTCAGCCTTTCATCGCGTGGGCGAGCGTGTTCAAACGGGTGCGGATGGAGGAATCGATCATCTGGCTGCCGATCTTGACGACCAGCCCGCCCAGGATCGCGGGATCGACCTTGGCATCGACCGCGACTTCGCGGCCGACGCGGGCCTTCAGGCTCTTTTGCAGAGCGGTGATCTGGGTGCCGCTGAGCGGATGCGCGCTCGTGACTTCGGCGCGGGCCTCGCCCTTGTGATTCGACAGCAGCGTCTCATAGGCGCGGATGACCGCCGGCAGCTGCGAGAGGCGGCGGTTCTGAGCCAGCACGCCGAGGAAATTCGTCGTCAGCGCGTCGATCCCCATGGAGGATGCGACGGCGGCGATCGTCTTGCCCTGTGCGTCGCGGCTGAGCACCGGGCTGTTGATCAGCCCCTTGAAATCAGCCGATTCGGCCAATGCCGCCTTGAGCGCCGCAAGACTCGCCGCGACGGTGTCGAGCGTCTTGCCGTCGCGGGCCAGATCGAACAGCGCCACCGCATAGCGGCCGCTGAGGCTGGCCTGAATACCGCCGGTCGTCTCCACGCGCTTACCGTCCTCCACTTGATTCCTGGCAATTGATGTGCCGGTCATGCAAAAAGGGGGCGCGGTTCTGATCCGTCCCGGTCCCCTGTTGGGGGGCCGGTTAGCAGTGGGATTGTGACTATGCAAGTCATGGAACGCGATTCGACCCTCAGGATGAAATCATCGCGATTTGACTGAGTTTTTATGATGCCCGAATAACGCCTTTTATGGGTTATTCCCGGCATCGAGCGGGGCCAGCCGCCCCTTTTGGCAGTGATAGACGATCCGCTCATTGGGCTGGGCCGGGAGCAGGGCGGAAAGATCATTCTGTAGGGAGGCGATTTTCCCCAAGAGCGCGGAGTCGCTGCCGCATCCCCTGATCGGGCCGTTCTTCAGCAGGGCGCGGGCCTTCGCCATGGTGTCGAGGTCCGGCAGCCAGCGCTGGACCCGCAATGTGCCGGTGGCGGGATCGAAGCGGCTGACGGTGACGAAATTGCGGTCATCGGGGATGTTGGCCCGCTGCCAGCCGGTGCCCGACGTGACATATTGGCTGTTACCGTCGACACAGCCGCCATCGGCCCAGTGGAAGCCGATGTCATTGGGTTCCGATATGGTCAGGCGGCTGCGATTGACGTCCACCCGGCAGATATTGTCGCCGGCCCAGGCATAGGCGTTATTGCCGGTGACGCTCTTGTCCTCGGGCAGCTTGATGCGTTCGTCGATGCTGGAGAAGCTGGGCTTCAAAAAGAACAGCCCGATCGCGCCGAACAGCAATATGCCGCCCCCGGCCAGCCACCAGGTCGCACGCTTTTCCCGGCCCTGGCTGTAGAACAGGCCGCCCGCACCGAGGCCGAGCACCGCCAGCGCCAGCAGCACGGCCGCCCCCGCCATCGCGTTTTCGCGCGCGGATATGACGTCCCGTTCGGCGGTGTCGCGGGCCTTGTTCATCGCCGCTTCGCGCGCGTCGGCGCGCGCGCGTTCGGATTGCTCGCTTTGTGCTTCCTCGCGCTGGGTGAGGGACGCTTCGGCAGCGTCGGCCTCCGCCATGGAGCGGCAGGGGACGACGGTGTGCAGCGAAGACACCCCGGCCTGCCGCAGGAAGGAGGCGATTTCGCGCCACGACACCGCGAAGCCGAATTCGGCATCATTGCCGTCGGACACCGACCCGAAGCTGTTGACGCCCAGCACCCGGCCACAATCGTCGACCAGCGGGCCGCCGCTGTTTCCCGCGGCCAGCGGCGCGGTATGCAGCACCGTGTCGAAGCTCTGGCTGGCCCGGCCGGAGGATACATTGCCGCTGGTCTTCACCGTCCCCAGCGGTTCGACCAGTTGCTTGAGGCCCAGGCCCTGTGCGCGGTCGACCGTGCCGGGATAGCCGATGGCGGTCACATGCTGCCCGTCGCTCACCGCCCCGGCGTAGAAGGTGCTGACCGGCAGGCTGCCTTCCTCCAGCTGGATCAGGGCCAGGTCGTTGCCCGGCGAATAGGCGACGATCCTGCCGCCATAGGTCTTGGTCCCCTGCGACGGGATGACGCCGATGACGAGATCCTTCTCCTGCCGGGTCAGTTCGACAACATGGGCGTTGGTGAGGATCTTGTCGGGGGCGACCGCAAAGCCGCTGCCATGGCCGACAAAATAGGCGTCGGAGCCGTTGGTCGCGACCAGCACGACGCGGACAACGCCGCGGGCGGCGGCGGCGATATCCTGCTGTTCCGCACGCGCGCTCAGCGGCGCTATGAGGGCAAGGATCAGGGCGAGGCGACGGAATAATGCGACCATGAATTCGGGCATTCATATGCGATGATGGGATTGAGGCAATGCGCAAAAAGCGCGGCATCGCTTTTTGACCGCAAGCGGCGGGAAGGCTGGCGACGTCGGGACGTCTATCCCATATGCATGACCGAGATGAGACAGATGGAAGCCCCGACCCCAGCCATGCCGGACGCGGAGGCCTGCTGGGATGCGTTTCTTCGCCGGGATCGCGGCCTTGACGGGCGATTCGTGGGCGCCGTGCTGACCACCGGCGTCTATTGCAAGCCAAGCTGCGCCGCGCGGCATCCCCGGCGGGAGAATATGGTCTTCCTGGCCGACCCGCAGGCGGCGCGGGCGGCGGGGTTCCGCGCCTGCCTGCGCTGTCGCCCCGATGAGGTGGGGCGCGACCGGCTGGCGGTGGAGGCGGCTGTCGCCTTCATCGCCGCCGCCGAAACACCGCCCTCGCTGGAGCAGGTGGCTGCCCATGCCGGCTATGCGCCGCATCATTTCCACCGGCTGTTCAAGCGGGAAACGGGCATGACGCCCGCGGCCTATGCCCGCTCGCTGCGCACCGAACGGTTGAAGAACGCCCTGGAGGAAGGCGGCAGCGTTACCGGTGCGATCTACGAAGCCGGCTATAACGCGCCCAGCCGTGCCTATGCCGATGCCGAACGGCATCTGGGCATGACGCCCAGCGCCTGGAAGGATGGCGGCCGGGGGGTGGTGATTCGCTATGCCGAGCGGGCGACCAGCCTTGGTCCGGTGCTGGTGGCCGGGACGGAGCGGGGTCTGTGCCGGATCAGCTTCGACGAGGATGAAACGGATTTGCGGCAGCGCTTCCCGAAGGCGACGATATTGCCCGCCGATGCCCGGCTGGAGGGATTGGCGGCGCAGGTCGAGCAGTTGATCGACGATCCGGCGCGTCCGCTGGATTTGCCGCTGGATGTGTGCGGCACGGCTTTCCAGCAAGCCGTATGGGCCGCGCTTCGCGCCATACCGCCGGGCGAGACGCGCAGCTATGGCGAAATCGCTGCGGCCATCGGCAAGCCTGGCGCCGTGCGGGCGGCGGGGACGGCCTGCGGCGACAATGCGCTGGTGGTATTGATCCCCTGTCACCGGGTCTTGCGGAGCGACGGGAGTCTGGGCGGCTATGCCTATGGTGTGGAGCGCAAGAAAGCCTTGCTGGAAAGGGAGAAGCGCGCCTAGCCTTTCCTCAACCGTTCCATGATCGTCCTTCGCTCGGCCTTGCTCATGCCCCTCCAGCGCGCGATCTCATCCGTCGTGCGGCCGCACCCCGTGCAGATGCGCCCCGCCTTGTCCAGCTTGCAGATGTTGACGCAGGGGCTTTCCATGGGGGTCTCAGGCGATCACATGAAGCTGTAGGGGTCGACGTCGACGGCGACCCTCGTGCCCGATTTCCAGGTCAGATTGCCCAGCCATTCGCGGATCGCGCCCTGCACGTCGACCTGCCGCGTGGCGTGGATCAGCAGGCGGTGGCGGTGCCGCCCGCGCAGGACGGAGAGCGGCGCGGGCGCGGGGCCGTAGACGTGCATTCCCTCGATCGACGGAGCGGATTTGCCGATCAGCCGGGCGACCTCGGCGGCCTCGTCCGCATTTTCGCTGGAAACTATGATCGCGGCGAAGCGGCCGAAGGGTGGGGCGCCCGCGTGGCGGCGGTTGGCCGTTTCCACTTCGTAGAAACGTTCCGAATCCCCCGCGATCAGCGCCTTGATGACCTCCGCCTCCGGCATGCGGGTCTGGATGAAGACGCGGCCCGGCTTTTGTCCCCGTCCTGCTCGGCCGGCCACCTGCACGATCTGTTGGAAGGTCCGCTCCGACGCCCGCAGGTCGCCGCCCTCCAGGCCCAAATCGGCGTCGATCACGCCCACCAGCGTCAGGTTGGGGAAATGATAGCCCTTGGTGATGAGTTGCGTGCCGACGATGATGTCGATCGCGCCTGCCTCCACCGATTTCACGAACTCGGCCACCTTGGCCGGGGACCAGAGGGTGTCGGAGGTGACGATGGCGGTGCGGGCATTGGGCCACAGCGCCTTCACCTCGTCCGCGATCCGCTCCACGCCGGGGCCGCAGGCGACGAGGCTGTCCTCTTCCTTGCATTCGGGGCAGAAGCGGGGCGCCGGGATGACATGGCCGCAATGATGACAGGCGAGGCGGTGGGTGAGCCGGTGCTCGACCATCCAGGCCGTGCAATTGGGGCATTGGAAGCGATAGCCGCAATGACGGCAGAGCGTCAGCGGCGCATAGCCCCGGCGGTTGAGGAAGAGGAGGCTTTGCTCCTCCTTCGCCATGGTCTCGTCGATCGCCTTGACCAGCGGTGGCGCGATCCACCGGCCACGCTCGGGCGGGTCGGTGAGCAGGTCGATGCCCTCGATATCCGGCATCGCCGCTCCGCCGAAGCGGGAGGGGAGCTTGATCTCGCGATAACGCCCCAGTTCGACCTGGTGCCGGGTCTCGATAGCGGGCGTGGCGGAGGCGAGGATGACCGGGAATTTTTCGATGAGGCCCCGCATCACCGCCACGTCGCGGGCATGGTAGTGGACCCCATCCTCCTGCTTGAAGCTGGCTTCATGCGCCTCGTCGACGACGATCAGGCCGAGATCGGGATAGGGCAGGAACAGCGCCGAGCGGGCGCCGACGACCACTGAGGCCTCGCCCGCCGCAATCGCCCGCCATGCCCGCCGCCGCTCGCTCTGGCGCAGGCCGCTGTGCCAGTTCACCGGGATCGTGCCGAACCGCTTTTCGAAGCGCTCCAGAAACGGCTCGGTCAGCGCGATTTCGGGGAGCAGCACCAGCACCTGCCGGCCTTCCCGGATGGCGGCGGCGATGGCCTCGAAATAGACCTCCGTCTTGCCGGAACCGGTGACGCCGTCCAGCAGGAACGGGGCGAATTCCCGCGCGCCGACCGCTTCGATGAACTGGTCGGCGGCCGCGCCCTGCTTGTCCGACAGGAGCGGCGGCGCATGGTCGGGATTCGGCATGGGGAAGGGGGTGTCGACGCTCACCTCCACCGCCTCGAAGGCGCCCGCCTTCACCAGCCCGCGAATCACCGCGTCGCTGACCCCGCCGATCATCGCCAGTTCGCGGATCAGCCCCTGCCGCTCGCCGATGCGTTCCATGGCCTGGGCGCGTTGTTCCGTCATGCGGTCCGGCAGGTCGCCGGTCGCGCGATATTCGATGACGGTGCGCGCGCCCTCCAGCGCGGCCATCGACGCCAGCGTCATGCGCAGCACGGCGGCGACAGGGGCGAGATAATAGTCCGCCGTCCACTCGATCAGGCGGCGCAGCGTTTCGGGCACCGGCGGCGCGTCGACCAGCCCCGCGATGTTGCGCAGGCGGTTGTCGCCCACCGTCTCTATGTCTGGGAAACTGTCCTCCTCCCATACCACGCCGACGATCTGGCGCGGGCCGAGCGGCGCGACGACGATGCTGCCCGGCTTGACGCTCATCCCGTGCGGCACGCGATAATCCAGCGGCCCCAGGGCGGCGTTCAGCAGGATGACACGGGCGCGCGAATTCATGGCTCCCTCCCTAATGGCAGGGGCGGGGCGCGCAAGGTCGGGAAGCGTCAGATTTTCCAGCTCAATGTCAGCCAGGGGATGTGCGCCACCGCGTCGGGGCGTCCGTCGCGGAAGGTCTGCTGACGCATATAGAGCAATTGCGCCTCGAGCGCCTTGCCGATCGGATGGCGCAGGCCGACCTGGTTGCGCATCACGGCCAGTCCCATCTTGTCGCCGGGCTTGGCGCGGTTGAGATGGAACATCAGCTCCGTCGCGGCGACCAGCGTCCATCGCTTTGCCCGGTCGAGCGGGATCGACGCCTGCCCCCGTTGCCGCAGCCGCCAGCTCGCCTCATCGGCGGTGTCGAAGAAGCGTTGTTCGATCCGGGTGCGGCTCATCCATATCCCCTGGGTCAGCGTGACCTGCTGGAACAGCCGCATTTCCTGCTCCGGTCCCGAATGGAAATAGGCAAGGCCGCCGCCGACCTGCACGCCGGTCGCGATGCGATGGTCGATCATGACACGCAAGGTCTGCTGGTCGCCATTGGAGGCATCGCGGCGCAAGCGCTCGCTGATGTCGAGGCTGACCATATTGGCATCGCCGGCCTTGATGATCAGCGATTCGGTCATCCACCCCTGGGTTTCGCTGGTTGCGGCGGCGGCGGGCGTGGCGGCGGCCATTGCGATGGCGGCAAGCGCGTCCCATATTGTGCGGGGACGCCGGAAGCGAGGCATGGATCGGTCCTTTGGAAAGGTGCCGCCGTCATAATGTTGCGCCGGGCGTCAGGTAAAGGGCCGGACTCGGGCAATAATGGCTAATCCGTCATGGAGCCGCTAAAGGGAACGCGATTCGTCCTTCCCTCCCCGGAGCAGATATATGAAATTCTTCGTCGATACCGCCGACACCAGTGAAATCCGCGAGCTTGCCGCTACGGGCCTGCTGGACGGCGTCACCACCAACCCTTCGCTGATCCACAAGTCGGGCCGCAAGTTCCTGGAAGTGGTCGAGGAAATCTGCGGCATCGTGGAAGGCCCGGTGTCGGCCGAAGTCGTCGCGCTCGACCATGAGACGATGATGAAGGAAGCCGCCGTGCTGCGGAAGATCGCCGACAATGTCTGCATCAAGGTGCCGCTGACCATCGATGGGCTCAAGACCTGCAAGGCGCTGACCGGCGAGGGCGTGATGGTGAACGTGACCCTCTGCTTCTCGGCCAATCAGGCGCTGCTGGCGGCGAAGGCGGGTGCGACCTTCATCTCGCCCTTCGTCGGGCGGCATGACGACAACGGCTTCGATGGCATGAAGCTGATCGAGGATATCCGCCTCATCTATGACAATTATGCGTTCGACACGGAAATCCTGGTCGCGAGCGTGCGTCACCCGATCCATGTGCTGGAAGCCGCGAAGATCGGCGCGGATGTCATGACCGCGCCGCCTTCGGTCATCAAGGCGCTGTTCAACCATGTGCTGACCGAAAAGGGCATTGCCGGCTTCCTGGCGGACTGGGAGAAGACGGGCCAGTCGGTTCTCTGATTTTCAAGGCCTGACCCCGGGGAATGACGTGCTCCTGCGGAAGCAGGAGCACGGTGATTGCAACCTCCGCCGACCCACATCATTCTTTCCTCCAAAAGGAGAGAGCCGATGTTCGTCGCGGTCTATTGGTGGCGCGTCCACCCCGGCAAGGAAGAACAGTTCCGCAAGGCTTGGCGTCGGGGAACCGATCTGATCCGCGAGACATATGGCAGCTACGGATCACGCCTGCACCGCGATGCGGACGGGCGCTTCGTCGGCTATGCCGAATGGCCCGACGAAGCGACCTGGCGGGCGGCTTTCGACCGGAAGATGGTCTATGACGATCCGGAAACGCGCGCCGCCTTCGTCGATGCCATCGCGGAGGTGCCGGCGGATGCCGATCCCATCTTCACCATGACCGTGACCGACGACCTGCTGCTGCGTTCGCGCGCCTGACCGATCGCCCTACCACCTTTGCCCTGCGCGCTGCCCCTCATGCGCCGATGCGCTGGCGGGCATAGCGGCTATCACCATGGCTCTACCCCCAAGCCCCTTGAAAACCGGAGGGAAAGAGCATCGCTGCCAGCGCATCCCTTGCCGCCATGCCGGTTTCGCCGGCAGGCGGGGGGCAGACTGCCCTTGCCTATCGCCGCGACATTGACGGGTTGCGCGCGCTGGCGGTGTTGCCGGTGCTGTTCTTCCATCTCGACCTCTGGCCCTTTTCCGGAGGTTTTGTCGGGGTCGACATCTTCTTCGTCATTTCGGGCTATCTGATCGCCTCGATCATCGCGCGCGAACTGGAAGAGGGGCGGTTCAGCCTGACCGGCTTCTATGCGCGGCGCATCCGGCGGATATTCCCGGCGCTGTTCGCGATGATCGCGGTGACCATCGCGGTGGGCAGCCTGATCCTGCTGCCGCTCGACTATCGCGCCTTGGGCATGAGCGCGGTCGCGACCGTGCTGTTTTCCAGCAACCTCTATTTCGCGCGGCACAGCGGCTATTTCGGCAGCGCGGCGGAGGAAGCACCGCTGCTCCACGGCTGGTCGCTGGCGGTGGAGGAGCAATTCTACATCCTCTTCCCGCTGCTGATGTTGACCGCCTTCCGGGTGGGAGGCCGCTTCCGCCTGTTGCTCGGCACATTGGCACTGCTGTCCTTCTGTACGGCGCTGCTGCTGGTGGATCGGTCACCGGTCGCGGCCTTCTACCTGCCTTTCCCGCGCGCCTGGGAGTTTTTGGGCGGGGCGTTGCTGGGGACCGGCCGGATGCCCGCTCTTCGCAGCGCCGTCGCGGCGCAGTTCTGCGCGCTCGCCGGACTGGCGCTGATCGGCTGGGCGATCCTGCACTTTTCGAATGCGACTGTTTTTCCCGGCGCCCATGCGCTGTTCCCGGTCCTCGGCGCCATGCTGATCCTGCATGCGGGACAGGCCGGATCGGCGGTCAACCGGCTGCTGGGCAGCGCCGTGCCGGTGGCGATCGGCCGCATCTCCTATTCGCTCTACCTCTGGCACTGGCCGATCATCGTCTTCTGGACCTACCGCACCGATGGCGACTGGCGTTTGCGGGAGCAGATGCTGGTCATGCTGTTGTCGCTCGCGGTCGCCTTTCTCTCCTGGCGTTTCATCGAGGAGCCGTTCAGACGGACGCGCCGCTTCACCACAAGCCGCGCCTTCGCCTTTGCCGGGGCGATGGTGATGATGGGCTGCGGCGCAGGGGCGATGCTGTATCTGACCGGCGGGCTGCCGTCGCGGGTCGCGCCGTCGGTCGCGGCGCTCGACGCGGCCAGCCGGAGCATGGCCTATCTGCCCGCGCGCTGTTCCGGCATGGTGCCCGCGCGGCGTCACCGCCTCTGCCCGGTCGGCGCGCGGAACGGGTCGGCCCCCAGCTTCCTCCTCTGGGGCGATTCCCACGCCCATGCGCTGAAGCCGGCGTTCGACCGGGCCGGGAGTGCGCTGGGGCTGTCGGGACGGATCGCCTCCTATCCCGCCTGCCCGACGCTGCTCGGCCTCGACCGGCTCGACCAGCCGCCGTCCCATGATTGCAGCGAGTTCAACCGGCTGGTGCTGGAAACGCTCCGCATCAGCCCATCCATCCACACGGTCTTTCTCGTGTCCCGCTGGGGGCTGTGCGCCAATGGCAAGCGGCCCGAAGGGGGCACGCCCTGCTATCTCGGCCGGGGCGAGGATGACGACCGGAGCCTTGGCCGCGACGCCCTGCTGTTCCGGGCGGGTCTTGAGGAAACGGTGCGGACGCTCTCCGCCATGGGGAAGCAGGTGATCCTGGTCGCGCCCATTCCCGAATTCCGCCGCAATGTGCCCGAGGCCCTGGCGCGGGCGGAACTGTACAGCGAACCGGCGCCGCTGGTGCTTTCAAGGGCGGACTATATGCGTCGGCAGCGCGGCGTCTTCAGTGCCTTCGACCAGATGCAGCGCCATTTCCCGGTCAAGATCCTCTATCCGCACCGGCTGCTGTGCCGGACCGGCCATTGCGCGATGACGGCGCAGGGCGTGCCGCTCTATTCCGACGACGATCATCTGTCGCGGCAGGGCAGCCTGATGCTGACGGGCATGGTCTATGAGGCGATGAAGCCGGCGCGCGCCGGCGGGTCGAAGGGCTGAAGGCCGGGATTGGCGACCCCGACAGGATTCGAACCTGTGACCATTCGCTTAGAAGGCGAATGCTCTATCCAGCTGAGCTACGGGGCCGTCGGCGCGTTCGATAGCCGGGCTTGGGCGCCAGTGCAATCATGTGGCGCAATCATGTGGCGCGATCATGCGCGGCATTGCTTTTGCCGGAATGCTATTTATGCACAGGGGCATGAGCGAACCGGGGGTCAGGAAAATCGATGCCTATGCGCTGGGCGCTCGTCCCTTGCGCTATTTCGATTTCTGCATGGCGGGGTTCGTCGCGATCCTGCTGCTCTCCAACCTGATCGGCGCGGCCAAGCTGTCGACCGTGGGCGGTTTCACCTTCGGCGCGGGTATCCTGTTCTTCCCATTGGGCTATGTGCTGGGCGACGTACTGACCGAAGTCTATGGCTATGCCCGCGCGCGGCGCTGCGTCTGGGCGGGCTTCGGCGCGATGCTGTTCATGGCGCTGATGAGCTGGGTGGTGGTGAAGCTGCCCCCGTCGGAGGGCTGGCCCGACCAGAAGGCCTATGAAGCGGTGTTCGGCAGCACCTGGCGCATCGTCTTCGCGTCCGTCGCCGCCTTCTGGGCGGGTGAGTTCGCCAACAGCTTCGTGCTCGCCAAGATGAAGCTGCTGACGCAGGGCAAGCATCTGTGGATGCGCACGATCGGGTCGACGGTCGTGGGGCAGGGGGTGGACAGCCTGCTCTTCTATCCGCTGGCCTTCTATGGCGACTGGACCAATGCGCAGGTGGTGACGGTGATGATCACCAACTGGCTGATGAAGGTGACCTGGGAAGCGGTGCTGACGCCCGTGACCTATATGGTGGTCGGCGGCCTCAAGCGTGCCGAGGGATTGGACGTGTTCGATGAGGGCACCAATTTCACGCCCTTCCGCGCCAGCCTCTCATAGAGCGTCGGGATAACGGGCGCTCACGAAATACAGCCCGTCCGGCGGCGCGTTGAGTCCCAGTGCGGCGCGATCCTTCGCGTCGCGCGCCGCCTCCAGATCGCCGATCGACCAGCGGCCCATGCCCACCATGGCCAGGCATCCCACCATCGATCGCACCTGATGATGCAGGAAGGACCGTGCCTCGGCATGGATGGCGATGCGATCGCCCGATCGTTCCACATCCAGCCGGTCCAGCGTCTTGACCGGGCTTTCCGCCTGGCAATGGGCCGAACGGAAGGTGGTGAAGTCATGCCGTCCGACGAGCAGTTGCGCGGCCTCCTGCATGGCGGCTTCGTCCAGCGGCTGGATCACCCGCCAGCATAGCCCCTTCTCCCAGGTCAGCGGCGCCCGGCGATTGGCGATGCGATAGACATAGGATCTGCCCGTGCAGGAAAAGCGCGCATGCCAGTCGTCCGGCACCATTTCGCAGGCCAGGATCGCGACCGGATCGGGCCGCAGGCGCGCATTCAGCGCTTCCATCAGGCGGAAGGGCGCCATGTCCTTCGCAATGTCCGCATGGGCGCGCATGGCGAGGCCATGGACGCCCGCGTCCGTGCGTCCGGCGGCATGGATCGCGACCCGCTCGCCCGTGACGGCGAAGATCGCGTCCTCGATCGCCTGCTGGACGCTGGGGCCATGGGCTTGTCGCTGCCAGCCCATGAAGGGGCGGCCGTCAAATTCGACGGTGAAGGCGAAGCGCGTCGTTGGCTGGGGCATGGCGGCTCAGGCGTCGACCCGGCTGCCCGCGGGCATGTCATAGCCGCGCAGCAATTCGCCCGCCGACATCGCGCCCTTGCCCGCGCGCTGGATCAGCGTCGGACGGATCGCGCCATGACCGCAGCCGATGAGCAGGCTGTTGTCCAGCAATTCCCCGGCCGGGCCCGCCATTTCCTCGACATGCGCGGCGAGGATACGGAAACGCTCGCCGCGATATTCGAAAAAGGCGCCGGGGAACGGGTTGAAGGCGCGTATCTGCCGTTCGACCTGATGGGCGTCGCGGCCGAAGTCGATGCGCGCTTCCGCCTTGTCGATCTTGGCGGCATAGGTGACGCCCTCTTCCGGCTGCGGCACCGGCGGATGCAGCGCGATATCGTCCAGTACCTCGACCATCAGCTCCGCGCCGGCTTCAGCCAGTTCCTCGGTCAATTCGCCGGCGGTCTTGCCTTCGATGGGGGTGACATGCTTGGCCCGCATCGGCCCGGTGTCGAGGCCCGCCTCCATGTCCATGATGGTGACGCCGGTGACATTGTCGCCGGCGAGGATGGCGCGCTGGATCGGCGCGGCGCCCCGCCAGCGGGGGAGGAGGGAAGCATGGATGTTCATGCAGCCGAAGCGCGCCGCATCCAGGATCGGGCGCGGCAGGATCAGCCCGTAAGCGGCGACCACCGCGACATCGGCCTGCAACGCGGCGAAGGCGGCCTGCACGTCCGGGTCCTTCAGCGAAACCGGCGTGCGGACCTCGATCGCCATTTCCACGGCCTTGGCATGGACGGGGGAGGGGCGCAGCGCCTTGCCCCGACCCGCCGGACGGGGCGGCTGGCTGTAGACCGCGACGATCTCGTGCCCTGCCTTGGCCAGCGAGACCAGAGCCGGAACGGCGAAATCGGGGGTTCCCATATAGATTATGCGCATGACGCCACCTCAAAGACCTTGTGCCGACGACTTGCAAGCCCCTATCTCGGTTCCATGGCTTCTCCAGAGATCGAAGCGCTGACGCAGGCGCTCTCCCGCCTGCCCGGCCTTGGCCCGCGTTCAGCGCGGCGTGCCGTCCTGCACCTGCTCAAGAGGCGCGAATCCGCGCTGGAGCCGCTGTTGCGGGCGCTGGACGCGGTGAACGACCGGCTGGTGACGTGCGGCATATGCGGCAATGTCGATACCGTCGATCCCTGCGGCATCTGTGCCGACCAGCGCCGCGACGCGCGGGCGCTCTGCGTGGTGGAGGATGTCGCCGATCTCTGGGCGCTGGACAAGTCGCGGCTGTTCCCGGGGCGCTTCCATGTGCTGGGCGGGCGCTTGTCGGCCCTGGAAGGGGTCCGGCCGGAGGATCTTTCCATCGACGCACTGGTGGCGCGGGTCGAGGCGGGCGGCATAGACGAGGTGGTGCTGGCGATGAACGCCACGCTGGAGGGGCAGACGACCGCCCATTATCTGGCGGAGCGGCTGGAACGCTTTCCCGTGCGCCTGACCCAATTGGCCCATGGCGTGCCGGTCGGCGGGGAACTGGATTATCTGGACGAAGGCACTTTGGCGCAGGCGCTTCGGGCGCGTCGTCCGCTGGGTTGAAGCCGGCCTCAGGCTGAATCGGGCGGTCGCTTGAATTTTCCCGCCCGTCCGATTATTTTGGGGGCATGGCCATTCTTCCCATCCTGGAGGCGCCCGATCCGCGCCTGCGTACCATTTCGTCTCCGGTGGAGGCGATCGACGACGATTTGCAGCGCCTGATCGACGATATGTTCGAGACCATGTATGACGCGCCGGGCATCGGCCTGGCCGCGATCCAGGTGGGCGTGCCGAAGCGGATGCTGGTGATCGACCTTCAGGAACCGGAATCGGACGAGGAAGACGCACCGCCGGTCAAGAAGCCGCTGGTGTTCATCAATCCCGAGATTCTCGAAGGTTCGGACGACCTGTCGGTCTATAATGAGGGCTGCCTGTCGGTTCCCGACCAGTTTGCCGAGGTCGAGCGGCCTGCGAGCATCCGGGCAAGCTGGATGGACCGTGACGGGCGCATCCATGAAGAGCGGCTGGAAGGGCTGCTCGCCACCTGTCTCCAGCATGAGATGGATCATTTGCAGGGCGTGCTGTTCATCGACCATCTCTCGCGCCTGAAGCGCGACATGCTGATGAAGAAGCTGAACAAGGCGCGCAAGGCGGCCTGAGGCGGCATCCTTTTTTAACAGAGTTGGCCGGTTGCAGACATTCCCTCTCCCGTTGGGAGAGGCGGTTATGTCCGCGCTTCACTCCCATCCGTCGTGCGGGCTATCATCACCCGCCACCCGGCGCGTTATGCCCGCCCGCGGGCACAGGGCCGCCGCTTTGCGCATGGGCATGGTCGGGATTGCTGTCCCAGTCGATATGATAGAGGTCGAAGCGCCGGTCGCGCAGGTTGCGGACCGTGCCCTCCGCCCGTGCCCAGCTCAGGTCCGCAAGGTTCACGTCGGCCATGGTCAGCGTCTCGACATTCTCCGTCGATTCCGCCGCGATGCCGTCGCGCGCGAAGGGTAGGTCGCAGGGGGTCAGGATCGCGCTCTGGGCATATTGGATGTCCATATTGTCGACATTGGGCAGGTTGCCGACATTGCCCGACATCACGACATAGCATTGGTTCTCGATCGCGCGGGCCTGCGCGCAATAGCGCACGCGCATATAACCCAGCCGCGAGTCGGTGCAGAACGGCACGAAGATGATCCGCGCACCCTGGTCCACCAGCCGTCGGGCGAGTTCCGGAAACTCGCTGTCATAGCAGATGAGCACGCCGATCGGCCCGCAATCGGTCTGGATCACGTCCAGCGAATCCCCGCCCTTGATGTTCCACCAGAAGGCTTCGTTGGGCGTCGGGTGGATCTTTTCCTGGGTATGAACCGAACCGTCCCGAAGGGCGACATAGGCGATGTTCTGGATATCCCCATCCTCGGCGCGGGTCGGGTGGGAACCGCCGATGATGTTGATATTATATTCCAGCGCCATCCGCGTGAGTTCCTTCGTCAGGCGCGGGGTGTAGCCGGTCAGCTTGTCGATCGCCTCGACGGGAGAGAGCTTCTTCGTCTCGAAGGAGAGCAGGGGAAGGGTGAAGAGTTCGGGGAAGACGATGAAGTCGGAGCGGTAATCGGCTGCGACATCGACGAAATATTCGATGTTGCGGACGAATTCGTCGAAATCCTGCACGGCGCGGGCCTGGAGTTGGCAGGTGGCGAGACGGACGCTCTCGACGCCGCGGGGCACGCGCATTTCGGGCGCTTCGTCGGGATCGACATAGGGGTTGCGCCAGACCAGATGGGCGGCGTGGCCATCCGACTGCCTGTCTTCGGGCAGGTAGTTTTCCAGGACGCCCAGCGGTTCGAACTGGTTCTTGAGCTGGAAACTGATCACCTGGTCGCGCAGCTTGCCGGTGACGACCTTGTCCAGATAATCGGCCGGGCCATGGACGCGTCGCTTGGCGCGGGCATAACCGGGCATGCGGCCGGCGATGACGATGCCGTGCAGGTCCAGTTCCTCGGCCAGTTCCTTGCGTTCGTCATAGAGGCGTTGGCCGATGCGCAGGCCGCGCAGCTTGGGATCGACGGCCATTTCATAGCCATAGAGCCACTCGCCCGCCGCGCTGTGACGGGTGCCGAAGCCGTTGGCGGTGATCTCCTCCCAGTCATGCTTGGAGAAGGCCATGCTCCTGCTGACCCGCATGGTGGCGCAATAGCCCACGACCTTGTTGTCGTAGAGCGCGACGAAGCAGCCATGGGGGAAATTGTTGATCTGGCCGCGCAGCGTGGCGAGCGAATAATTGGGAAGGCCCGGATAAACGCGGGCGATCAGCCGCTGGATGCCGCGCACGTCGGCGGGAACGGCTGCCCGGACCTCCAGGCGTTTCTTGGCTGTCGTCGTCATCGCTGCACCTCCCGCACCGTCCCGGTTCCATGGAAAAGGCGACGCCGATGGGGCGTCGCCTCGTTCCGTTAGCGTACTGAACCGCGCGGATGCGGATCAGTTCCCTCTGAGCATTTCCAAGTTCGCCGGGATAGCCGACGGCTCGCGGAATGCAGATGGTTCAGGCCCGTCGGATCAGGCCCACTTGCCCATGGCTTCTTCCAGGTTCACGCGGATCGCCTCGAAGAACTGCTCGGTGGTCATCCATGCCTGCTCCGGACCGATCAGCAGGGCGAGGTCCTTGGTCATCGCGCCGCTCTCGACGGTTTCGACGCAGACCTTCTCCAGCGTTTCGGCGAACTTGGTGACTTCCGGCGTCTCGTCGAACTTGCCGCGATAGGAAAGGCCCTGGGTCCAGGCGAAGATCGACGCGATCGGGTTGGTGGAGGTCGCCTTGCCCTGCTGGTGCTGGCGATAGTGGCGGGTCACGGTGCCGTGCGCGGCTTCCGCTTCCACGGTCTTGCCGTCGGGCGAGAGCAGCACGGAGGTCATGAGGCCGAGCGAGCCGAAGCCCTGCGCAACCGTGTCGGACTGAACGTCGCCGTCATAATTCTTGCACGCCCAGACGAATTTGCCGCTCCACTTCAGGGCGGAGGCGACCATATCGTCGATCAGGCGGTGCTCGTAGACGGCGCCGACCTTCTTGAACTCTGCCGCAAACTCATTGTCGAACACTTCCTGGAACAGGTCCTTGAAGCGGCCGTCATAGGCCTTGAGGATCGTGTTCTTGGTCGACAGATAGAGCGGCCAGCCGCGACCCAGCGCATAGTTCATGCTGGCGCGAGCGAAATCGCGGATCGAGTCGTCCAGATTGTACATGCCCATGGCGACGCCGGAGCTCGGGAAGTTGAAGACGTCCTTCTCGATCTTATCGCCATTTTCGCCGTCCCACACCATGCGCAGCTTGCCGGGGCCAGGGACGAGGAAGTCGGTGGCGCGATACTGGTCGCCGAACGCGTGACGGCCGATGACGATCGGGTCGGTCCAGCCGGGGACCAGGCGCGGCACGTTGCGGATGACGATGGGTTCGCGGAACACCACGCCGCCCAGGATGTTGCGGATGGTGCCGTTGGGCGACTTCCACATTTCCTTCAGGCCGAATTCCTCGACGCGGGCTTCGTCGGGGGTGATGGTGGCGCATTTCACGCCGACGCCATGTTCCTTGATCGCGTTGGCGGAATCGATGGTGATCTGGTCGTTGGTCTCGTCGCGTTTCTCGACGCCAAGGTCGTAATATTTGAGGTCGATGTCGAGATAGGGGAGAATGAGGCGCTCACGGATCCATTGCCAGATGATCCGCGTCATTTCGTCGCCGTCGATCTCCACGACGGGGTTTTTCACCTTGATCTTAGCCATAGCGCCTATTCGCTTTCTTCGTTCGGGTGGAATTTGGGACCCGCCCTAGGCAAAGCGGCGGCAATGTTCAACTGCGCAGTTTGTCCGGGTAATGGCGTTTGCAGGGTAGGATCATTTCATGGGTCCGGGAGCGGGATCGGGCGTTGTCACTGTAACTGACTGTGCCTAAAGACGGTGCCCATGGAAAATGACGAACTGACCGTCGCGCTGGGCGGCAATGTGAAATGGCGATTTCCTTCCGTGCATCCGGAGGGCGTCAAATTCGGCCTGATCGCGGCGGCGATCACCGCCGTGCTGTTCCTGGTCGGCTGGGAGATTCCCGGCTGGCTGATGGTGATGGTGACGATCTGGGTGCTGGCCTTCTTCCGCGATCCGGTGCGTGCCGTGCCGCAGGACGAGCGTGCCATCGTCGCGCCCGCCGACGGGCTGGTGACGCTGATCCAGCGGGTGCCGCCGCCGCGCGAGATGGCGGGCCCGGACGGGCTGGGCGACCAGCCGATGATCCGCGTGTCGATCTTCATGAGCGTGTTCGACGTGCATATCAACCGCACGCCGATCGGGGGCATGGTGAAGTCGGTGGTCTATATATCGGGCAAGTTCCTGAACGCCGATCTCGACAAGGCAAGCGAGGATAATGAGCGGCAGCATATACTGGTCGAGCGCCATGACGGGGTGCGGATCGGCTTCACGCAGATCGCGGGCCTGGTGGCGCGGCGCATCGTGCCGTTCGTGAAGCCGGGCGACATGGTCGCGGCGGGGCAGCGCATCGGCCTCATTCGCTTCGGCAGCCGGGTCGACGTCTATCTGCCAGCGGGTACCGCGCCGCGGGTCGTATTGGGGCAGCGTACCGTGGCGGGCGAGACGATCCTCGGCCAGATCGGCGACATGCGCGTGATTTCGGGGATTCAGCAATAATGCGGCAGCGGCGCGCCATCCCGCGCGGCCTGCGCCGGGGGATCACCCTGCGGATGGTGGCGCCCAATGCCGTGACGGCGATGGCGCTGTGCTTCGGCCTGACCGGCGTGCGCTACGGCATTTCGGGCGAGTGGGAGAGGGCGGTGCTCTCCATCCTGATCGCTGGCGTGCTGGACGGGCTGGATGGACGGATCGCCCGGCTGTTGCGGGGGGAAAGCCGTTTCGGGGCGGAACTGGACTCGCTGTCGGATTCCATCGCTTTCGGCGTGGCGCCTGCACTGGTGCTCTATCTCTGGTCGCTGCATGCCATGCCGAAATTCGGCTGGATATTCGCCCTGGCGCATGCGCTGTCCTGCGCGCTGCGGCTGGCGCGGTTCAACGCCAATATCGATGCCGATGTACAGCCGCACAAATCGGCCGGTTTCCTGACCGGCGTTCCGGCGCCTGCCGGGGCGGGGCTGGCCTTCGTGCCGCTCTATCTCTGGCTGGTGACGGGCGAGCCGCTGTTCCGTGAATGGTATGTGGTGGCGCCCTGGACGGCCTTCACCGCTTTCCTGATGATCTCCAGCATCGCGACTTATAGCTGGTCGGCGCTTCGGCTGCGCAAGCGGATCAGGCTGGAGGCGATCGCGCTTGCGGGGTTGCTGGCGGCGCTGCTGATCACCGATCCCTGGCTGACGCTGCTGGTCCTGTGCGCCCTTTACCTCTCGCTCATCCCCTTCGGCATGATGTCCTATGCCAAGGTGCGCGGCCAGCGGTCGGGCGAGGGGCAGTAGTTCCTCAGGCGGCGAAGGCGGCGGCCGGGAAGGCCGGACCGGACCGGCGCATGGCCGGAACAGCGCGGCGGCGGGTGATCCGCAGGCGATAGACCTGCACTTCCTGCGGGATGGGCTCGAACGTCAGCGCCGCGACGATCTTGTCATGATAAAGGGCGAACATCGCGATGATGGTGCCTGCGGCAAGCAGGAACGATCCGATGAAAACACATGCTGCGACCAGTGCGAACATAAGCAGATCACTTTCCGTCTTGCCATTTTCACGGCTTGGTTCACTATGGGTGAGCAAATGGCCGAAAACCGTCATTTGTTCCCTATGTTCTTCTTATGTTCCATCCAGAATGGAGAGTCAACCCCTTGCATTGGCTTTCCCGGCTCGCTAAAGGCGCGCCCATTCCACATGGGAATCGACATATCCGGTGCCTGGCGTGACGCCCGGTTCCTGATTCCCAGAGGTGTAACCGGAAGGAGAACTATTATGGCGGCACCTGTCGTCACCATGCACCAATTGATCGAGGCTGGCGCCCATTTCGGCCACCAGACCCACCGCTGGAACCCGCGCATGAAGCCGTACATCTTCGGCGAGCGCAACGGCATCCACATCCTCGACCTGTCGCAGACCGTGCCGCTCTTCGGCCGCGCGCTGGACTTCGTGTCGGCGACCGTCGCCGCCGGTGGCAAGGTGCTGTTCGTCGGCACCAAGCGCCAGGCGCAGGATCCGATCGCTGAAGCCGCCCGCAAGTCGGGCCAGCATTTCGTCAACCATCGCTGGCTGGGCGGCATGCTCACCAACTGGAAGACCATTTCCGGCTCGATCAAGCGTCTGAAGACCCTGGAAGAGAAGCTGTCGGGCGACACCCACGGCTTCACCAAGAAGGAAGTCCTTCAGATGACCCGCGAGCGCGAGAAGCTCGAACTGTCGCTGGGCGGCATCCGCGACATGAACGGCATTCCCGACGTCATGTTCGTGATCGACGCCAACAAGGAAGAGCTGGCGATCAAGGAAGCCAACACGCTGGGCATCCCGGTCGTCGCGATCCTCGATTCGAACGTCTCGCCCGACGGCATCGCCTTCCCGGTTCCGGCGAATGACGACGCCAGCCGCGCGATCCGCCTCTACTGCGATGCCATCGCCGCCGCCGCCACCAAGGGCAACCGTGGTGCGCAGCAGGCTTCGGGCGTCGATCTGGGCGCTCTGGACGAGCCGGAGGCCGAAGAGGTCGTCGCTCAGGCCTGAGGCGCGGTCTTCGAACTGCAAGATTGACAGGCTAGGGCGCGCTCCACTGGAACGCGCCCTAGCGCTTATTGGAAACACCCGAAACATTAGGAGCCTCAACATGGCCGAGATTACCGCTGCCGCCGTCAAGGAACTGCGCGACCGTTCGGGCGCGGGCATGATGGATTGCAAGAAGGCGCTCACCGAAGCCAATGGCGACATCGAAGCGGCCACCGACTGGCTGCGCGCCAAGGGTCTGGCCGCCGCGCAGAAGAAGTCGAGCCGCACCGCCGCTGAAGGCCTGGTCGGTGTCGCCGTCGCCGGCACCAAGGGCGTCGCCGTCGAAGTGAACAGCGAAACCGACTTCGTTGCCAAGAACGACCAGTTCCAGGATTTCGTGCGCACCGTGTCCACCATCGCGCTGGAGAACGGCGTTGCCGACGTCGACGCGCTGGCGAACGCTGCCTATCCCTCGGGCGGCACCGTGGCCGAGAAGTTGGTCGCCAATATCGCCACCATCGGTGAAAACCAGACCCTGCGCCGCGTCGGCCAGGTCGAAGTGAGCCAGGGCGTGGTCGTTCCCTACGTCCACAATGCGGCTGCTCCGGGCCTGGGCAAGATCGGCGTGCTGGTTGCGCTGGAAGGCGACGCCTCAGTCGACGTTTTGGAGCCGCTGGGCAAGCAGATCGCGATGCACATCGCCGCTGCCTTCCCGCTGGCGCTGTCGGCTGCCGATATCGATCCGGCCCTGCTGGAGCGGGAGCGCGCCATCGCCGCTGAAAAGGCCGCCGAATCGGGCAAGCCCGCCGAGATCGTCGCCAAGATGGTCGACGGCGCGGTCGCCAAGTTCGCCAAGGAGCAGGCGCTGCTCAGCCAGCTTTTCGTGATGGACAACAAGACCCCGGTCGCCGACGTCGTCGCCAAGGCGGCCAAGGATGCCGGCGCGTCGATCACGCTGAAGAGCTATGTTCGCTTCCAGCTCGGCGAAGGCATCGAGAAGGAAACGAGCGACTTCGCCGCTGAAGTCGCCGCTGCCGCTGGCGTCTGATCCGACAGATGGTTCGCTTCGGGCGGTGTCGGGAGGCAGAGGCTTCTCGACAAGCCGGGAGCGGACGCTAAGGAAGTTCGGGGTTTCAAAACCCTGCTTCACATAATGGCGCGCGCTGCTTAAGGTGCGCGCCATTTCCTTGCCCAATCATAAAAGGAACAGCGCCCCGCATGACCCGACCCGCCTTCAAGCGCATCTTGTTGAAACTCTCGGGCGAAGTGCTGATGGGGCAGGGGCAGTTCGGCATCGAGCCGGAGACCGTGAACCGCGTCGCCGGGGAGATCGCGGCGGCCAAGGATGCGGGCTTCGAACTGTGCGTGGTCGTCGGCGGCGGCAATATCTTCCGGGGTCTTGCCGGGGCGGCCAAGGGGTTCGACCGGGCGAGCGCCGACTATATGGGCATGCTGGCCACGGTCATGAACGCACTGGCGGTGCAGAATGCGCTCGAGAAGATCGGCTATGACACCCGCGTCCAGTCCGCCATTCCGATGGCGTCGGTCTGCGAGCCCTATATAAGGCGCAAGGCGGTGCGGCATATGGAAAAGGGCCGGATCGTGATCTTCGCGGCGGGCACCGGCAGCCCCTTCTTCACCACCGACACCACGGCGGCGCTGCGCGCGGCGGAAATGGACTGCGACGCGCTGTTCAAGGGCACCAGCGTCGACGGCATCTACAATGCCGATCCCAAGAAGGTGCCGGACGCCGCGCGTTACGAGGAAATCAGCTTCGATCAGGTGCTGAATGATAACCTCAAGGTCATGGACGCGAGCGCCATTGCCCTCTGCCGCGAAAACAATATCCCCATCGTCGTGTTCAACATTCGCGAAACCGGCAATCTGGCCAAGGTGCTGGCCGGCGACGGTGTGGCGACGATCGTGCAAAATCAGGAGCGCTGAAACAAAATGGCTCAATATGACAAGGCCGACCTCGAACGCCGCATGCACGGCGCCGTCGAATCGCTGAAAGGCGATCTGGCGGGCCTGCGCACCGGCCGCGCCAATATCCAGTTGCTCGATCCCGTGACGGTCGAGGTCTATGGCGCGCATATGCCGCTCAACCAGGTGGCGACCGTTTCCGCGCCCGAACCGCGCATGCTGTCGGTGCAGGTGTGGGACAAGACCAATGTCGGCCCCTGCGACAAGGCGATCCGTTCGGCGGGTCTCGGCCTCAATCCGATCGTTGACGGCCAGACGCTGCGCCTGCCGATCCCGGACCTGACGGAGGAACGCCGCAAGGAACTGGCCAAGCTCGCCAGCAAATATGCCGAAGGCGCCCGCGTCGCCGTGCGCAATGTCCGCCGCGACGGCATGGACAGCCTGAAGACCGACGAGAAGAAGGGCGAGCTCAGCGAGGACGAGCGCAAGCGGCTGGAAACCGAAGTCCAGAAGCTGACCGACAGCACCATCGCTGATATCGATGCGGCGGCGGCGGCGAAGGAGAAGGAAATTCTCGGCCAGTGAGCCGAGGCTTTCCACTCTTCCTCATGGCGCGAACGACCATCTGATGGCCAGCCAGGCCAAGCCCGACCTCAGCAGTGGTGCGCCAGCCCATGGCGCGCGCCCCGTCGACGGCATCCGCACGGGGTCCCCCGGACCCCGTCACGTCGCCATCATCATGGATGGCAACGGACGCTGGGCGAAAAAGCGTTTCCTGCCGCGCATCGCCGGCCATCGCGCGGGGGTGGAGGCGGTGCGCCGCGTTGCCCGCGCGGCGCGGGAAATGGGGCTGGAATGCCTGACGCTCTACGCCTTCTCCTCGGAGAACTGGAAGCGCCCGGCGAGCGAAGTCGCGGACCTGATGGGTCTGTTGCGCCATTTCATCCAGTCCGACCTGGATGAATTCCATGCCAATGGCGTGCGGTTGCGGATCATTGGCCATTATCAGGCGCTAGACCCGTCGCTGGTCGAACTGATCGAGGAAGCGATGGCGCGCACGGCCGCGAATACCGGCCCGATCATCGCCATTGCGCTCAATTATGGAGCGCAGGACGAACTGGTGCGGATGGCGCAGATACTGGCCCGCCGCGTGGCCGCCGGAGAGATCGCGGCGGAGGAGATCGGCATCGGTGACATCGATGCGGCGCTCTACACCGCCGATCTGCCGCCGCTGGACCTGATGATCCGTACCTCGGGCGAGCAGCGGCTCAGCAATTTCATGCTGTGGCAGGCCGCCTATGCGGAACTGTATTTCACCGACATGTTGTGGCCGGATTTCGACGCGCGGGCGCTCGCCACGGCACTGGATGCCTTCCGCCTGAGGGACCGCCGTTTCGGCGGGCTGTGACGTGCATGTCGAGTGAGCTTCGCACCCGCGCAGTGGTTGGCGCCATCCTCATATCGGTGGCGCTGGGCGCGTTGTTTGCCGGCGGATTCCTGTTCTGGCTGCTGTTGGTCGTCGCTGGCGTGCTGATGCAGGGTGAATGGGGCGATTTGACCGGGGCGACGCCGGAGAACCGTAAACTGGCGATGTTCGCCATATCGGTGCCTTTGGCGATCCTGTGTCCGGTCGCGGCCGGGGTGTCGTGGCTGGCCTTCGGACTGATGACGGCCGCCTTCTTCTTCGTAGCGCTGGTCGGACGGTCGGTGAAGCTGGCGCTGGGCGTGCCCTATATCGTCGTGCCGGTGATGGCGCTGCTGTTCCTGCGCGAACAGGCGCCCGATCTTCGGGGTCTGCTGCTGGCCTTCTGGGCGCTCGCACTGGTATGGGCGACGGATATCGGCGCTTATTTTGCCGGTCGCTCCATCGGCGGGCCAAAGCTGGCGCCGCATGTCAGCCCGTCCAAGACCTGGTCGGGCCTGGGCGGGGGCATATTGGCGGCGCTGTCGGTGGGGTTCCTGCTCCATCATTTCGTCGGATTGCCGGTCCAGCTTGCGGCGGCTAGCGGTCTGCTCGCGGTGGCCGCGCAGCTTGGCGACCTGCTCGAAAGCTGGATGAAGCGCCGGGCCGGGGTCAAGGACAGCGGGACGCTGCTCCCTGGACATGGCGGTGTGATGGACCGGCTGGACGGCGTGGTCGCCGCAGCGCCCTTGGCGGCGATCTGCTATATCTTTCTGGTGTTGTCCTCATGAAGACGGTTTCGATCTTTGGTGCGACCGGGTCGGTCGGCATGTCGACGCTGGACCTGATCCAGCGCGAACCCGACGCCTATCGGGTCGTCGCGCTCACCGCGCATAGCGATGTGGCGGGTCTCGCCGCCGCTGCGCGCCAAAGCAATGCGAAGATCGCCGTCATCGGTCAGGAAGCGCATTATCGGGCTTTGAAGGACGCGCTGCGCGGTTCCGGCGTGGAGGCGGCGGCGGGCGAGGACGCTCTGGTCGATGCCGCGCAGGCCGGGGCGGAATGGAGCATGGCCGCGATCGTCGGTTGCGCGGGATTGCGCCCGACCATGGCGGCGCTGAAGGCAGGCGGCACCATTGCCCTTGCCAACAAGGAATCGCTGGTGTCGGCGGGCGCGCTGATGATGGACGCGGTTGCCGCGTCCGGCGCCACGCTGCTGCCCGTCGACAGCGAGCATAATGCGATATTCCAGTGCCTGGCGGGCAGCCGTCTGGACGATGTGGCAAGGATCACCCTGACGGCCAGCGGTGGCCCTTTCCGCACCCGCAGCCGGGAGGAGATGCGTGGCATCACCCCGGCGCAGGCGGTCGCCCATCCCAATTGGTCGATGGGCGCGAAGATCAGCGTCGACAGCGCGACGATGATGAACAAGGGGCTGGAACTGATCGAGGCGGCGCATCTCTTCCCGGTCGGGCTCGACCGGATCGAGATCCTCGTCCATCCCCAGTCGGTCATCCATAGCATGGTCGAATTTCGCGATCGTTCCACCTTGGCACAGCTCGGTTCGCCCGACATGCGCATTCCGATCGCCCACGCGCTCGCCTGGCCGGAGCGGATCGCGACGCCCTGCCAGCCGCTCGATCTTGCCCGGATCGGCCGTCTGGATTTCGAGGCGCCTGATGAGGAGCGCTTCCCGGCGCTGCGCCTGACGCGGCAGGCGGCGCAGGCGGGCGGCGCGGCCCCCGCCATATTGAACGCCGCCAATGAGGTCGCGGTCGCGGCCTTCCTTAAAGGCGCCATCGGCTTCCTTGATATCGCCATGATTGTGGAGGATGTCCTGAACCGCTATAGCGCGCCTGTGCCCCGCCAGATCGACGATGTGCTGGAAGCGGACGCGCAGGCGCGTAATATGGCCGCACAAGTGATGGAAAGATTGACCGCTTGATCCAGAATCCCGGTTTCCTGCTGACTGTACTCGCTTTCGTGGCAGTCATCGGACCGCTCGTCTTCGTGCATGAGCTGGGCCACTATCTGGTGGGCCGCTGGTGCGGGGTGAAGGCCGAGGCCTTTTCCATCGGCTTCGGCCCCGAAATCGCAGCCTGGGTGGACAGGCGGGGCACCCGCTGGCGTTTGGGCGCGCTGCCGCTGGGTGGCTATGTGCGGTTCAAGGGCGACATGAACGCCGCCAGCCAGACCGATCCGCGCTGGCTGGAAATGCCGGCGGCCGAGCGGGCGCAGAGCTTCCCCGCCAAGCCGTTGTGGCAGCGGGCGGCGATCGTCGCGGCGGGACCGGCGATCAATTTCCTCTTCGCCATCCTGATCCTGGCGACCTTCGCCTTCGTCCATGGCGAGAGCCGCACGCCCGCTGTGGCGGGACAGGTGCAGGCAGGCAGCGCGGCTGCCGCGGCGGGCATCGTCGCGGGCGATCGCATCGTCTCGCTCAACGGGCGGGAAATGGCGACCTTCGACGATATTCGCCTGTTCGCGCAAATCCGCCCTGGCGAGCCTGTCACCATCATGATCGACCGCAAGGGCAAGCTGTTCGAAAAGCAGGGCAAGGTCGGCGCGATCGAGGAGGATGACGGCTTCGGCAACAAGTTCCGCATCGGCCGCCTTGGCATCGCGCCCGGCGAACCGGTGATCGAGCCGGTGAGCCTGCTGCGCGCGCCGGTCGTCGCGATCGAGCGGACGGGTCAGATCATCCGCACCATGGTCGAAACCCTGGGCCAGATCATCGGCGGCGGCCGGTCGGTCAAGGAATTGGGCGGGCCGCTCAAGATCGCGGAGGTTTCGGGTCAGGCGGCCACGCTGGGGGTGGAGAGCTTCGTCTTCTTCATGGCCCTCATCTCGATTAATCTGGGATTCATCAATCTCTTGCCAATCCCCATGCTGGATGGCGGCCATCTGCTGTTCTACGGGGTGGAGGCGATACAGCGGCGGCCCGTCAGCCCGCAGGTGCAGGAATGGGCTTATCGCTCGGGTCTGGCGGTCCTGCTGGCGATGATGGTGCTGGTAACATTCAACGATTTATCCTCTTTCGGTCTCTGGGATCGTCTGTCCGGCTTGATCGGCTGAGCCGTATCGGGCAGGAGGACGCGATTTGGCGCCGTCTTTCCGGATGTGTACGGAATGAGTCCGGCGTGAACGACATGTTGCTTTTTGGTAGAAGGTGGAGCGGGTGACAGCGATGAAGAGCAGCAACAGGCACCGCCCGGTCGTCGTGGCCCTGTTGGCGACCACGATGATCGCGGGCATGTCTGCGGTTCCGGCTGTGGCGCAAAACGCCCCGCCGGCTCCTGCCCCTGCGCCCGTCCCTGCGACGACGCCCACGGCCGGAACGATCCGCAATATCGCCGTGACCGGCATCCAGCGTCTGGAGCCGGACACGGTGCTGTCCTACACCAAGCTGCGCGTCGGCCAGACCTTCACCCAGGAATCGCTCGACCAGGCGTTGCGCGACCTTTACGAGACGGAGCTGTTCGCCGACGTCCAGATCCGCAACGACAATGGCGCGCTGACCGTCGAGGTGAAGGAAAACCCGGTCATCAACCGCATCGTCCTTGAAGGTAATAAGCGCCTCAAGGAAGACAAGATACGTCCTGAAATAAAACTGGCTCCGCGCCAGATCTATACCCGCTCGAAAGTGCGCGCCGACGTCGCCCGCATCATCGAACTGTATCGCCGCCAGGGCCGCTTCGCCGCGACGGTCGAGCCGAAGATGGTGCAGCTCGACCAGAACCGCGTCGACATCGTCTTCGAGATCAGCGAGGGCCCCAAGTCCAAGGTCCGCCAGATCAACATCATCGGCAACGAGAAGTTCAAGGACGGCGAACTGCGCGGCCAGATGGTGACGAAACAGTCGCGCTGGTTCCGCATCTTTTCCTCGGGCACCAGCTACGATCCCGACCGCCTGGCCTATGACCAGCAGAAGCTGCGCCAATTCTACCTGACCAACGGCTATGCCGATTTCCGCGTGATCTCGGCCGTGGCCGAACTGACGCCGGACAAGCAGGACTTCATCATCACCTATGTGGTCGAGGAAGGGCAGCGCTACAAATTCGGCGATGTGAAGGTCGAATCCGACATTCGCGACCTGTCGGGCGATTCGCTGACCAAGATGCTGCCGATGAAGAAGGGGCAGTGGTACAATGCCAAGCAGGTCGAGGACACGGTCGACACGCTGAGCGAGACCGCAGGCCTGTTCGGCTATGCCTTCGCGGACGTCCAGCCGGACTTCAACCGCGACAAGGACACGCTGACGATGGGGATCGATTTCCGCATCGCCAACGCGCCGCGCGTCTATGTCGAGCGGGTCGACATCAACGGCAACACGCTGACGCAGGACAAGGTCGTGCGCCGCGAATTCCGTCTGGCGGAAGGCGACGCCTTCAACAGCTTCCTGGTCAAGCGTTCGAAGGACCGCATCAATTCGCTCGGCTTCTTCCAGGAAAAGCTGGACGTCGAGCAGAAGCCGGGTTCCGCGCCCGACCGGATCGTGCTGGAAACCAACGTGCAGGAAAAATCGACCGGCGAACTGTCGCTGTCGGCCGGCTTCTCCTCGCTGGAACGCTTCATCGTCTCGGCGTCGATCACCCAGCGCAACTTCCGCGGCAAGGGGCAGGAACTGCGCACCAGCGTCAATTATTCGGCATACAGCAAGTCGGTGGAAGTGGGTTTCACCGAACCCTATTTCATGGACAAGAATATCGCGCTGGGCGGCGACATCTATCGGCGTGACCTCAACAGCTTCCGTTATCTGAACAATAACGACCGCGACACGACCTATAAGCAGACGACCACCGGGTTCCAGCTCCGCGCGGGCGTGCCGATCACCGAATATATGTCGCTGGCGTTGCGCTATACGCTGAACCTGGACGATGTGACGCTCGACAAGAATACCTATTATTCCGATCCGGACGGCGCGGGCCCGCTAGGGCTCCAATGCGATCCGTTGCTGGCCGGCCGTTATCTTTGCGATGCGATCGGCAAGCGGACGACCTCGTCGCTCGGCTATTCGCTGATCTATGATACGCGCGACAACCGCATCCGTCCGACGCGTGGGCAGAACATCGTTCTCAGCCAGGATTTTGCGGGCCTGGGCGGCAGCGTCAAATATGTGCGCACGCGGCTCAACGGGGCCAAATATTGGCCGTTGGGCAAGGGCTTCATCTTCTCGCTTTCGGCCGAAGGCGGCTATATCCACAGCCTGGAGGGGGATCGCCGGGATGCGTCGGGCGAGCTGGTCGATCCGATCCGCCTGACCGATCGCTTCTTCCTGGGCGAACCGCAGATTCGCGGTTTCGACATCCGCGGCGTCGGCCCGCGCGTGAAGCGTTGGTATCTGACCAAGGATTCGAACGGCACTTATGTCCGCCAGTCGGGCAACAGCAATGTCTCCGACGACGCGTTGGGTGGCCGCATCTATTATATGGCGCGCGCCGAAGTGGAGATTCCGCTGGGTTCGGGCGCCCGGGAAATGGGCCTGCGTCCGTCGGTCTTCCTCGATGCTGGCGCCGTTGCCGGTCTGCGCAACCCCAAGGTGACCGGCCATTCGCCGGGCGTATGTTCCAATATCTCGACCGGCCAGCGTACGCCCGCGGTGAGCGATGGCGTCTGCCCCGGAGACAATATCACAGACCCGACGCAGAACACGCACACGCT
Source organism: Sphingobium sp. LB126 (assembly GCF_002795205.1). Lineage (NCBI taxonomy): Bacteria > Pseudomonadati > Pseudomonadota > Alphaproteobacteria > Sphingomonadales > Sphingobiaceae > Sphingobium > Sphingobium sp. LB126. The sequence continues at coordinate 1,005,812 of NZ_NETV01000001.1, read as the reverse complement.
GATCATCGGGCCGTTTGAAGAAGAATATCTGGGCGACACGCTGAAACCGCGCGTGTCCGTCGGCTTTGGCGTCAACTGGAACTCGCCCTTCGGCCCGTTCCGCATCGACATCGCCAAGGCCCTGCTCAAGGAACCAGGGGACGACACCAAACTCATCACCTTCAACGTAGGGACTCAATTCTGATGAAGACGATTTTCAAGGCTGCCGCGCTCGTTCTCGCGCCGATGACCACCGTGGCGCTGACCAGCGTTCCGGCCGCCGCCCAGTCGAAGACCGGCATCGCCGTCGTCGACCTACAGCGCGCCGTGGCCACCAGCGCCGCCTATTCGACCGCGCGCACCCAGATCCAGACCACCTACAAGGCGCAGATCGACAGCTTCACCGCGCGCAAGAACGCCATCGACGCCGACCTCAAGGCGAAGGGCACCGCCCTGGAAGCCGCGATGAAGGCGGCCGGCAACAAGCCGACCCCGGCGATCCAGACCCAGTATGAAGCCTATCAGAAGGCCGGTCAGGACGGTCAGGCCGAATTGCAGCGCCTGGGCCAGCCGATCGCGCTCGCCAACGCCTATGTCGAGGAACAGATTTCGGCCAAGCTGTCCGATGCGCTCAAGGCTGCCATGACCCAGGCGAAGGTCGACCTGATCCTGTCGCCCGACGCGACCGTCTCCTACCAGCCGACCGTCGACATCACCCAGTCGGTCGTGACCCAGCTCAACGCGCTGGTGCCCAGCGTCGGCATCACGCCGCCGGCCGGCTGGCAGCCGGGCCGTCAGGGCCAGGCCGCTGCCCCGGCCGCCGCGCCCGCCAACCCGTCGCAGCAGCCGACGTCGCGCTGATCGCTCGATGACGGATCAGGTTGTTACGGTTGCCGACGCCATCGGCCCCTTCGATATTCGCGGGGTCATGGCGTCGCTGCCGCACCGTTACCCTATGCTGCTGGTCGACCGCGTGGTTTCGATCGTGCCCAACACATCGATCCACGCGATCAAGGCGGTGTCGATCAACGAGCCTTTCTTCCAGGGCCATTTCCCCGGCCGTCCGATCATGCCGGGCGTGCTGATCGTGGAGGCGATGGCGCAGGCTGCGGGCGTACTCACCGTCCAGTCGCTGAACCTCGCGGGGTCGGGCAAGCTCGTCTATTTCATGAGCATCGACGCGGTGAAGTTCCGCAACCCGGTCGAGCCGGGCTGCCTGCTCGACCTGCATGTGGAGGTCGTGCAGATGCGCGGCGCCGTCTGCAAGTTCAGCGGCAAGGCGACGATCGACGGAAAGGTCCATGCAGAGGCCAATTTCGTCGCGATGATCGCCGATCCGCCGAAGGATTGAGGATCAGAGGGGAGGGGCTGGCTTCTCCCCTTGCTTTTGCGCGAGAACCCATGTAACCGCGCGCCTTCGCTTGTTTTTCGCATCCATGGCCGGTCGGAAACCGGCCCCTAGACGGAGCACACCCATGAAGGCCGATACGCATCCCGATTACCACTTCATCACCGTCCAGATGACCGACGGCACCACCTTCCGCACCCGTTCGACCTGGGGCAAGGAAGGCGATACGCTGGCGCTCGACATCGACCCCAAGTCGCACCCGGCCTGGACGGGCGGTACCCGCCAGCTTGAGCAGGGCGGCCAGGTGGCACGCTTCAACAAGCGTTTCGGCGGCCTGACGCTGAAGAAGTAATCGCTTCCCTCTGGGACGATATGGAAAGGGCGCCTTCCGGCGCCCTTTTTGTTGGTCTGGATGGGATCACGGGTTTCGCGGGCTTGTAATCTGAAAAGGCAGCGGTCCCGGATCATGTGGGGGTGACGGTCAGGAGCAGATCGGTCTCCGCCCCAGAGCCGGCCGTCGGCAGAAATCTTATGCTACCCCGTCGGTATCCAGCGCATAGCCCGCCGAACGTACCGTACGGATGATGTCGTGATAGCGCCCGTCCGCATTGATCGCCTTGCGCAGCCGGCGGATATGCACGTCGACAGTGCGCAGTTCGATATCGCTGTCCTGCCCCCACACGCTGTCCAGCAATCGCTCGCGTGAGAAGACCCAACCGGGATGCTCCAGGAAATGCTTGAGCAACCGGAATTCCGTCGGCCCGAGCGGGATCACCTGACCGCCCCGGCGAACCTTGTGGCCGACCGTGTCCATCTCGACATCCGAGAAGGTCAGCGTTTCCCCCGCCAGCGCCGGCCGCACGCGCCGCAGCACCGCGCCGACGCGCGCCACCAGTTCGCGGGGGGAGAAGGGCTTGGTCACATAATCGTCGGCGCCGGTCTCCAGACCGCGCACGCGGTCCTCTTCCTCACCTCGCGCGGTCAGCATGATGATCGGCACGTTCGCCGTGCCGTTCATGCGGCGCAGGCGGCGACACACCTCGATGCCGGAAAGGCTCTCCACCATCCAGTCGAGCAGCACGATGTCCGGCACATTCTCCTGTGCCAGCAGCAATGCCTCTTCACCATCGACAGTGTGCGAAACTTCGAAATCCTCGCGCTTGAAATGCCAGATGAGCAATTCGGCCAGCGCCGCGTCATCCTCGACCAGAAGCATCTTGGCCCGCGCCATGCTCAGTCCTCCGCTTGTGCGCCGCCGCGTTCGCGGTCAGGCAGGGTCTGGCCCGTGGCCGCGTAATAGACCATCTCCGCCACGTTGGTGGCATGGTCGCCGATGCGCTCGATATTCTTGGCGATGAACAGCAGGTGCGCGCATTCGCTGATCGTCTTGGGATTTTCGACCATGAAGGTGACCAGCGTGCGGAAGACGCTGTTGTAGAAATCGTCCACCACCGTATCGCGCTCGATCACTGCGACGGCCAGATCCGCATCGCGCGCGGCAAAGGCGTTCAGTGCATCCTGCACCATCTCGCCCGCGACCTGGCCCATCGAAGGAAGAAGCGCGATCGGCTCCTGCGTGCGCTGGTTGGCGGCGATCAGCGGCACGCGCTTGGCGATGTTCTTCGCATAATCCCCGATCCGCTCCACCACGCCGACGATCTTGAGCGCGGCGATCACGTCGCGCAGATCGTTGGCCATCGGGGCGCGGAGCGCGATGATCTCGATCGCGAGCTTCTCGACCTCCGCCTCGATCGCATCGATGCGCTTGTCCTCGGCCACGACGTCCGCCGCCATCACCTTGTCATGGCGTTGCAGCGCCAGCATCGCCTTTTCGATCGCCGATTCCGCGCGACCGCCCATTTCGGCGATCAGCCCGCGCAGCTTGTCCATTTCCTGGTCGAACGCCTTGATCGTATGTTCTGCCATGTCTTGTCTCTCTTGCCCCGGATCAGCCGTAGCGTCCGGTGATGTAATCCTTCGTCCGTTCCGCCTTCGGATTGGTGAAGATGTCGGATGTCACGCCATATTCGACCAGCTCGCCCAGATGGAAAAAGGCGGTCCGCTGCGACACACGGGCGGCCTGCTGCATGTTGTGGGTGACGATCACGATGGCGTAGCGGCCACGCAGCTCGTGGATCAGCTCCTCGATCTTGGCGGTCGCGATGGGATCCAGCGCCGAGCAGGGCTCGTCCATCAGGATCACTTCCGGTTCCACGGCGATCGCGCGGCCGATGCACAGGCGCTGCTGCTGGCCGCCCGAAAGGGCTGTGCCGCTGTCGTGCATCCGGTCCTTCACCTCGTCCCACAGGCCTGCGCGGCGCAGCGACTTTTCGACGATGACGTCGAGGTCCGCCTTGCCATGGGCGAGGCCATGGATGCGCGGGCCATAGGCGATATTCTCGTAGATCGACTTGGGGAAGGGATTGGGCTTCTGGAACACCATGCCGACGCGGGCGCGCAGTTGCACCACGTCCATGCTGGGGGCGTAGATATCCTCGCCGTCCAGCGTGATCGTACCCTCGACGCGAGCGCTCGCCACAGTATCGTTCATGCGGTTCAGCGTTCGCAGGAAGGTCGACTTGCCGCAGCCCGACGGGCCGATGAAGGCGGTCACATTGTCCATGTCGACGTCGATCGACACGCCCTTGATCGCTTGTTTCTCACCGTAGAAGACCTTGACGTCGCGCGCGGTCATCTTGGTTTCGACGGCGGGCGTCATGCTTTCCTGATTTTGGATCATCGCAGTCATCGCGGTTACCACCGCCTTTCGAACTTGTTGCGCAGGTAGATGGCGAGGCCGTTCATCGCGAGCAGGAAGATCAGCAGGACGATGATGGCGGCGGAGGTTTTCTCGACGAAGCCCTTGGACACTTCGTCGGACCAGAGGAAGATCTGTACCGGCAGCACGGTCGCCGGATCGACGATCCCGCCCGGCGGCGTGGCGATGAAGGCGCGCATGCCGATCATCAGCAGCGGCGCCGTCTCGCCCAGGGCGCGGGCCATGCCGATGATGGTGCCGGTGAGGATGCCGGGCAGGGCCAGCGGCAGCACATGGTGGAACACCACCTGCACGGGGGACGCCCCGATGCCGAGCGCGGCGTCGCGGATGCTGGGCGGCACCGACTTGATGGCGTTGCGGCCCGCGATGACGATGACCGGCATGGTCATCAGCGCCAGCGTCATGCCGCCGACCAGCGAGGCCGAACGGGGCAGGTGCAGGACATTGAGGAAGATCGACAGGCCGAGCAGGCCGAAGATGATGGAAGGGACGGCGGCGAGATTGTTGATCGACACTTCGATGATGTCGGTCATCCAGTTCTTGCGCGCATATTCCTCAAGGTAAACGGCGGTCGCGACCCCCACCGGGAAGCTGAGCGCCAGCGTCACCAGCATCGTCAGCAACGATCCCTTGAACGCGCCCCAGATGCCGACCTGCGTCGGATCGGTGCCGTCGCTGGCCGTCAGGAAGCCCATGTTGAAGCCGGTCGACAGCACGCCGGCCTTGTTCAGGCGATCGACCGCCGCTTCGGCTTCGGAGGAACCCTTGCCCTTGGCGGCGAGGTCGATGGCGGTCGAGGCGGGCAGCCTGACCGTTTCGGTGCGCGAGAGAATCTTCGGATCGGCCTTGATCGCATCGCGCAGCGCGGTCCAGGCGGTGGGGGACACCCACTCCTCGGCATCCGCGCCGAGTGCCTTCTTCACGACCTCGCCCGTCACCATCGGCAGATTGGCGTTGGCCAGCGCCTGATCGGTGATCGCGTTGGGATCGAGCAGGAGCGGGGACGCGGGGAAGTCCACCTTCACCGCAATTTCCGTCCGGGTGAAACCGCGAAGGCCGTTGCCCATCATGGTGACGAGCAGGAAAGCCAGGAAAGCCGCCGACAGCAGCACGGCGAGGAGCCCTGCCAGCTTGAACCGACGCTCGGCGGCGTAGCGCCGGGCGATCCGCCTGCGCATCGCGTCCGACCTCCAGTCGGTGGGGTTGCGTGTCGCGGTCATTCGTAAGCCTCGCGATATTTCTTCACGACCCGCAGGGCCACGATGTTGAGCAGCAGCGTGACGATGAACAGCACCAGCCCCAGGGCAAAGGCCGCCAGCGTCTTGGCGCTGTCGAATTCCTGGTCGCCGGTCAGCAACTGGACGATCTGCGTCGTCACCGTCGTCACGCTGGCAAAGGGGTTGAGGGTGAGGTTGGCGGCCAGACCCGCCGCCATCACCACGATCATCGTCTCACCGATGGCACGGCTGACCGCCAGCAGCACGCCGCCGACCACGCCGGGCAGGGCCGCGGGGATCAGCACGCGACGGATCGTCTCGCTGGTGGTGGCGCCCATCGCCAGGCTGCCGTCGCGCATCGACTGCGGCACGGCGGCGATGCTGTCGTCGGCCATGGAGGAGACGAAGGGGATGATCATCACGCCCATCACCAGACCCGCCGCCAGCGCGCTTTCGGAGGAGGCGCCATGGATGCCGATCTTCACCGCGAAGTCGCGCAGGGCAGGGGCGATGGTGAGCGCCGCGAAATAGCCGTAGACCACCGTCGGCACGCCCGCCAGCATCTCCAGCGTGGGCTTCATCCACTTGCGCACGGTCGGGCTGGCATATTGCGTCAGGTAGATGGCGCTCATCAGGCCGAGCGGGATGGCGACGACCATGGCGATGATCGCGCCGATAAAGATCGTGCCCCAGAAGAGCGGCACGGCGCCGAAGGCATCGTCATTGCCATAGCCGAGCGCCGCCGACTGGGGGCTCCACTTCACGCCGAACAGGAAATCCACGGGGCTGACCATGGAGAAGAAGCGGAAGCTTTCCCACAGCAGCGAGGCGACGATGCCCAAGGTCGTGATGATCGCGAGCAGCGATGCGATCAGCAACGTCGCCATCACCAGCCGTTCGACCCGCGTGCGCGCCCGGAAATCGGGGCGGACGCGGGTGAAGGCATAAGCGCCACCGGCAAAGGCCAGCACCAGCGCAAGGGCTGCGCCCGCTATGCCATATTTGCCGATGGCGTCCTTATAGGGTTCGACAAGGCCCTGCGAGAGCGGGTTGAACGCCCCCGCCTGGTTCCCCGTCGCAATCGCCCGCGCCTCGCCCAGAACGGCCGAGCGCGAGAAATCGTCGGCGGGCAGGCTCTGCGCTGCCGGGCTGCTCAGCACGTCCTGCATGACGAGGCCGGGCGCGACATTCGCCCAGACCGCCAGGAAGATGCCGGCGGGCACCAGCGTCCAGAGCGCGACATACCAGCCATGATAGCCCGGCAGGCTATGCACGGCATCGCGGCGGCCCGAAGCCCGCGCGGCGGTTTGCAGCCGCATCGCACGGGCGCGGGCGCTGACCCAGGCGATGGCGCCAAGGCCTGCCAGCAGCAGGAGGATTGCAGGACCTGTCATATTTCCCGTCTTACTTGAGCTGCGAACCGTCGAGGACGGGCAGCGACTTGACCGCTTCGGCGCTGGCCTTGCGGACGGCTTCGGGCGCCGCGACCATGCCGCGCTTGGTCAGCGCGCCATTGGGGTCCCAGTTCGCCGCGAAGGTGTTGAGATAGGCCTGAAGACCGGGGATCGCCTGCATATGCGCCTTCTTGACGTAGATGTAGAGCGGACGGGCACCCGGATAGGTGCCGGTCGACACTGTTTCATAGCTCGCCTCGACGCCGTTGATCGGTACGTCCTTCAGCGTGTCCTTATTCTCTTCGAGATAGCTGAAGCCGAACACGCCCAGCGCATTGGGGTTGGCGGCCAGCTTCTGGACGATCAGATTGTCGTTCTCGCCCGAGTCGACATATTTGCCGTCCTCGCGGATGCGGGTGCAGGTCGCCTTGAACTCGTCCTCGCTCTTCTTCTTGAGCGCTTCCATCGCCGGGTCGGTCTCGCAGCCCTTGGTCAGGATCAGTTCGGCGAGCGAGTCGCGCGTGCCGCTGGTGGACGGCGGGCCGAAGACGGAGATGGCGGTGGCGGGCAGGCTGGGGTCGACATCCTTCCAGGTCTGGGCCTTGTTCGGACCCTTGCCATAGGGGTTGGCGGCCAGCGCCTCATAGACGATCTTGGGCGTCAGCTTGAAGCCGGGACCCTTGTTCGATTCGGCAAAGGCCAGGCCGTCGACGCCGATCTGGATTTCGACGATGTCCTTGACGCCATTCTTCTGGCAGTCCTCATATTCCTTCTTCTTCATCCGGCGCGATGCGTCCGCAATATCGGGATGCTGCGCGCCGACGCCCGCGCAGAACAGCTTCATGCCGCCGCCGGTGCCGGTCGATTCGATGATCGGCGACTTCATGCCGGCATTGCCCTGAACGAACATTTCCGCGATCGCGGTGGCGAAGGGATAGACGGTCGAGGAACCGACCGCGCGGATCTGGTCGCGCGTGCCGCCGGCCGCGCCGCCGGACTGCTGGCCGCAGCCAGCGAGGGTAAGTGCAGCCGCAGTGGTCGCGGCGAGCAGTGCGATACGCTTCACGGGTAATCTCCTTCGTCCAAAGGCCGCGATTCGCTTCTCGCTGCCCCCTCTGGGCATGCGCCGTAGCCGCGGTACGTCGCGCCTTTGTGACAATCTGATTGCACTTTTATGACAATGGCGCCGGAAGCGCGATCCGTCGTCCTATATTTTTCATCAAGCCCTTGCCGCCACGGCTTTTTCTTCGACGACCATGCGGGGCAGCAGAATGGTGATGGTGGTGCCCTTGCCCAGCACGCTGGCAATGTCGAGCCGCCCGCGATGCCGCTCCACTATATGCTTGACGATGGCGAGACCCAGGCCCGTGCCGCCCACCGCGCGGCTGCGCCCGGAATCGACGCGATAGAAACGCTCGGTCAGGCGCGGCAGATGATCGGGGCCGATGCCTTCGCCCTCGTCCGCGACGCAAAGGCGCAGCATGCCGCTGGGCCCGTCCGCCAGCGCGACGCGGATCGGCGTTCCGGCGCGGCCATATTTGACCGAATTGCCGATCAGATTGTGCAGCAGTTGCGACAGTTGCGCCCGGTCGCCCTGCACGTCGGGCAGGTCGGGCGCGATCTCCATCTGGACCTCGCGGCCGCGTTCGCCATGGCTGGTGCGGAACACGCCGACCACCTCGGCCACGAGGCCGGACAGGTCGACGGCGCTGTCGGGCGCGCGATATTTCTCCGCTTCGATGCGGGAGAGGGAGATGAGGTCGTCGATCAGCCGCTGCATCCGCCGGGCCTCGCCGTCCATGATCTTCAGGAAGCGCTGGCGGGTCTCCTCGTCCCGGCCCAGTTCCGGGTCGGCCAGCGTCTCGATGAAGCCCAATATCCCGGCCAGCGGCGTGCGCAGTTCGTGGCTTGCATTGGCGACGAAATCGACGCGCATCTTCTCGGCCGCATGGGCGCCGCTATGATCGGCCAGATGGACCAGCCGCCTGACCTGCTCAGGTTCCCCGACCGGTGCGATCCGCATCTGCCAGCGCTGTTCGCGACTGCCCAGGCCCACCAGTTCGACCATCACCGGCTCCGCCATCGGCGCGAGGCTGGCAAGCCGTTCGGCGGCGGCGGGGTGGCGGATGGCGATCCGCGCGTCCTCCCCCTCGATATGCGCACCGAGCAGGCGTTGCGCCGCACGATTGGCGCAGATGATCCGTCCGCGCTCGATCAGCATCAGCGGATCGGATATGCCCTCCAGCAGGCCGCGGGCATCGGGGTGGGCGATGATGTCCGGCATTTCCGCGACCGCCGCGGGTATTTCGTCCGGCCGGTCCTGCCCCCCCGCCGCGATGACGAGCACCACCAGCCCCGCCAGCACGGGCAGGATGATCTCGATCGGCCCCGCACCGATCATCAGCGCGCCCCCTGTCGCCAGCAGGAGGACCGCCAGGGAAGCGGTGATTTGGGAGCTGTTGAGGCGATTCATGGTTACCACGCTGGATATTCGGCGCATTTGCTGCAAAAGGCTGTCGCAATAGCGTGCAGTTTTTACATTTTGGCAAGCGCGATAGCGGATCAGTATGACATGAGCGAGTCACTGCCTCATCAGGACAATCCGGAGCCGGACGAAGACGGGCTCGACCTGGCCGCGCCTTCGCGCCGCCAGTTGCTGATGGGTGGGGCGGTGGCGGCTTCGGCCATCGTCTCGATCCGCCCGGCGCTGGCGAATACGGCCGCTTCGGTGCTCAACTGTACGATCCCGGTGCCGGACCAGGGGCGTTCGGGCAATTATATCGCGCCCAATGGGCAGGTCGTGCCGGCGGGCACGCAGGGTGCTTTCCCCGGAGCCGGACGGGGTTATACGGGCGAGCAGGTGAAACAGGCGATGCGCGGCGGTCGTTTGCCGGGCACGGGCTATGAACAGAATCAGGCCTATCTGAACTATATCCGCCGCCTCCAGTCCGGGACGAGCGGCTTTACCTGCTACGCATCGTTGCAAATGCCGCGCTGAACGACGGCGCGATTCCCCAGCGGAATTTTTAAGGCCAGCGAACTTTTTGCGGCCAGTGAACTTTTACGGCCAACGAACTTTTACGGCCAACGAACTTTTACGGAATGCCTGCGTTGACGGCGTCGTGAGTTCAACTTCCCGATACGGCGCAACAAGGGCGACCTCATGTTTCATGCACCCCATCGGGTGACGCAATATCATTCGGTTGCGATCTATCTTTACGAACCCAGCGATGGCGGCCTGGATCGGGTGGCGATCCTGCTTGCCAATCATCTGTGGAAAAGCGGCCTCGACGTCGAACTGTGGATGACGCGGACGGACGGACCGGCGGCCGATATGATCGACCCCGGCCTGACCGTGCGCTGCCTGCCCGCTCCCCCTTTCAACCGGCGGCTGTCGATGATCGCGCAATTCCCGGCGCTGGCGGCGATGGTGCGGCGGCGCCGTCCCGACATCCTCTATTCGGCGGGCAATCAGAGCAACATGCTGTGCGCGCTCGCCGCAATGGGTACGGCGACGCGGGCGGTCGGCCGTATTTCCAACCCGATCGTCCGTCCCAACCAGCGCGGCCTGTCGGCCTGGATCAGGCGCACCCGCTTTCGCGCTATCGCCAGGGCCAGCGCGATGACGATCGTGATGGGGGAGGCGGACCGGTTGACGCTGGCCCGGGCCGGGCCTCTGGCGGGGCGCCGGGTGACGTTGCTGCCGCGTCCCACCGTCACCCCTTTATTGGAACGGCTGCGGCAGGATCGCGAGCCGAGGCAGAAGGGGGCGCCCTGGCGATTGCTGATGGTCGGGCGGTTGGCCGAGCAGAAGGATCAGGCGACGGCGCTTCATGCGCTGGCCCGGCTGAAACATGTCGACTGGCGGCTCGATATCGTGGGGCAGGGGCCTTTGCGCCGCGATCTGGCGGCTCTGTGCGAGCAACTCGACATCGCCGGGCGGGTCGAATTTCATGGCTTCATCGGCGATCCGGCAAGATTAGGCACGCTGATGGCAGGGGCGGACCTGTTGCTCCAGCCGTCCCGTTGGGAGGGACTGGTCGCGACGCTGATCGAGGCGCTGGGTTGCGGGACCGGCGTGGTGGCGACGGATTCCACGCCCAATATCCATTCGGTGCTGGCGGCGGCGGGACAGCATGCACCGGTGCCGGTGGGGAATGCGGCGGCCTTTGCCGATGCCATCCTCTGGGCGCTGGCGCATCCGGTTTCGCCGGCCCGCCTGGGTGAGGCGGTGCGGGAACATGGTGCCGAACGCGCCCTCGACGCCTATTTGCGGGCCTTCGCCCGACTGGTGCCGCCCAATGGTCCTCAATGGAACGGTATCACGCAAAATGGCCTGACGCGTTAGGCACTTGGCTACGCCTTTGCTCTAAGGATGGCGCGACCTTCCCATGCTTGAGGCTCGTGACCATGCCCCGCCGCTATTGCCAGGACAGCCCGGATGCCATCACGTCCTGCGTGTTGGAGGACATGGTGCTGCTCTATCACCGGCCTTCCGGGCAGACCCATATGGTGATCAGCCCGGTGCCGGAGATTTTGGCGACGCTGGACGGCGGAGCGGCGCTGACGGCAGATGAGGTGCTTGGGCAACTGGCCTCGCTCTACGACCTGGGCGCGGCGGAGGAGGCAGGACCGCAGGTCGAGGCGCATCTCGCCGAACTGACGGAATTGGGATTGGTGCGGATCGCGTGAACCATGCGCTGTCCCTCAGGATCGGTCCGGCGACCTTCCGGATCGGATCGGCATGGCGCCGCCCGGTCGAGGCGCTGGCGGCGCTCTATGCCGATTATCCCGCGCCGGTGGACGGGGTCGCCGATTTCACCGTGCGGCTGGAACCGGCGGGCCCGTTCCGGCGCTGGCTGCGGCCTTCCATCTTCATCACCGGCGATCACGGCCTGGCCGATGCCGCGCCGATGAGCCTTGCCCATGGGCTGCTGGCGGCGGAAATGGGGATGAACCTGCAAATGGCGCTGGGATGGCGGCGGCATCTGCTGCTCCACGCCTCCAGCGTCGAGAAGGACGGGCGGGCCCTGGTGATGACCGGCGAATCCGGTTCCGGCAAGTCCACCCTGGCCGCGCAACTGGGCGAGCGGGGATGGCGGCTGATGGGCGACGAATTCGCGTTGCTCGATCTGGATACGGGCGCGGTCTTTCCCTTTCCCCGCCTCGTCTCGCTCAAGAATCGCGCGATCGACGTGCTGGCGGCGGAAACACCCCAACGGCGTATGGGGCCGCTGCTCGCGGGGACGGCCAAGGGCGATATTCGCCACCTCGTTCCCAACCGCGATGCGATCGGCCGCATGGGGGAGGGCGCCAAGCCCGCGCTGCTGCTGTTCCCCCGGTTCGGCCATGCGGCCGATGTCCGCGCCGTGGGACAGGGCGAGGTCTTCATGCGGCTGACCCAGGCGTCGACCAATTATGTCGCGCTGGGCGAGCCGGGTTTCACGGCGCTGACCCGTTTCGTCGCAGATGTGCCCGCGCGCGCCATCGACTTCCCGTCGGGGAATGAGGCCGTCGCCCTGGTCGAACGGCTGTGGAAGGAATGCGGATGAGCGCGCGAGGGCTCGTGCGCGCCTTGCGCGATCCCGATGTCGTCACTGCGCTGGACGCGGGCGGCTGGAACGGCCTGATCGCCATGGCGCGGGCGGAACGGCTGGTCGGCACCCTGGCCCTGCGGATCGGCGACCGGCGGGTGCCTGACGCGGTACGGCAGATCCTCGACGATGCGCGGCTCGACGCCGAACGGGAGGCGCGGCAGGCGCTGTGGGAGGCGGATCGCGCGACAGAGGCGCTTGCGGGCATCGACGTGCCGGTCCTGCTGCTCAAGGGCACGGCCTATGCGGCGGCGGGGCTGCGGGCCGGGCAGGGACGCTTCATCGGCGATCTCGACATATTGGTGCCGCGCGAGGCCATGGAGCAGGTCGAACATGCCCTGCTCCGCGCGGGCTGGGAATGGGTGAAGGACGATCCCTATGACGACGCCTATTACCGGCAATGGATGCACGAACTGCCACCGATGATCCACGCAGGCCGCGACCGGATGATCGACGTGCACCACAGCATCCTGCCCCTGACCGCGCGGCAGGCACCGGACATGGCGGCGATGATCGCGGATGCGGTTCCCATTGCCAAAGGCTTATACATGCTCTCCCCGGAGGACAGGATCTGCCATGCGGCGGCGCATCTGCTGGCCGACGGCGATCTGGCCGGGGGGCTGCGCAATCTCTGGGACATAGTTTGCCTGCTCGACGGGATCGATCCCTCCGCGCTGGAGGCGCGCGCGGCACGGCACGGCCTTGCGGCCCATGTCGGACAGGCAAGGCGGCTGGCGGCGGCGCTCTATGGTGAGGGCGCAAGGCTGAGCTTCTGGGACCGGATCGTTGCGGCCCGGCTGCTGGCGCGCGATGGCTGGGGGCGAGAACGGCGCAAACCGCTCCGTTTCGCCTTCTATGTCCGTTCCCACTGGCTGCGGATGCCGCCCGGATTGCTGGCGCGGCATTTGTTCACCAAATGGCGCAAGGGACACCGGCCGGTCTAGAAAGTGCAGCGCCGCGCCCTCTCAATCCCGCTTCAATATGCTCATCGCCAATATCGTCATGGCCTCACTGGCCGTGGCAATGACCTTGTCGGCCTGGGGTGCCCAGAACGGGCTGTGCAGGGTCGGCAGGCTGATTTCGCCCGCCGCCGCCTTGGCCATCTGGTCCGCCGGCACGCCGCCGACCCAGAATATGAAGCTCTCTATGCTCTTGTCGGCGCGGTAATAGCGGCCGAAATCCTCGCCAGCCATGGACGGCCGGGTTTCGCTGACCCTATCCGCAGGGAAATGGGCCTTCAGCACGTCCGCCATCTGGAGGGCAAAGGCCGGCGGGTTGTAGGTGGAAGGCGTGAATTCGTCCTTCACGGACACCACCGGCATCCTGTTGTCGGGAATGCCGGCCGCAATGGCTTCGCCCCTGGCGATACGCTCTATGCCCCGGATCAGCTTTTCGCGCGTTGCGTCCGAATAGCTGCGCACGGTCAGCAGCAATTTCGCGTCGTCGGGAATGATATTATGCTTGGTGCCGCCCATGAAGCTGCCGACGGTGACCACGGCGGGATCGAACGGGTCCTGTTCCCGGCTGACCAGCGTTTGCAGCGACGTCACGATCCTCGCGCCCAGCACGATCGGATCGCGCGTCCCCTGCGGATAGGCACCATGGCCACCCGCGCCGCGCACCAGCAGGTCGACACTGTCCACATTGGCGAGCGCGAAGCCGGGCGTATAGCCGATCTTCCCGGCTTCCAGATTGGCGGCGTCATGGAAGGCGATGGCGTGGGTCGGTCGCGGGAAGCGGGTGTAGAGCCCATCCTCCAGCATCAGCCGGGCGCCGCGCCCCACTTCCTCGGCGGGCTGGAGGATCATGACCAGCGTGCCCTTCCACTTGTCCTTCATCGACGACAGCAGCCGCGCCGTTTCGATGAAGGCCGTCATGTGCGTGTCGTGGCCGCAGGCATGCATCACACCGGTCTCGGTGCCCTCGGCAGTCCTGGCCCTGACCTTGGAGGCGAATTCGAGGCCCGTCTGCTCGGTGACGGGCAGGCCATCCATATCGGCGCGGATCAGCAGCACCGGACCGGACCCGTTCTTCATCACCGCGACGACGCCGGTGCCGCCGACCCTGTCGGTGACCTCGAACTTCATGGCCTTCAGGCGCCGGGCGAGCTTGGCGGCGGTGGCGCTTTCCTGTTCCGACAGTTCGGGATTGGCGTGAAGGTCGCGATAAAGCGCCATCAGCCCGTCCATGTCCTTCGCGATGGTCGCCGCGATTTCATTGGGCGGCGGGGCGGCGGCAGGTGGCGCGGGCGGCGCTGGCTGTGCGGGGGCAATGGAGGTAAGGCTGGCGGCGGCCAATATGGCCGTCAACACATGACGCATCGCTATATTCTCCCTGAACTGGCGCCGACCATAGGGAGATTTTCTCTGGGTTTTAAGAGGGCTTCTCGCTGTGCAAGGCGACCTCGTCCCTTATCGCGCGCCGATGGAATAGCTGGCGGCGGGATCGGGATCGCGCTGGGCCACGCCGCTGGCAGAGGGGCCGTTGGCGCCATTCAGCAGAAGGATTCCCGCCATGTGCGGCGCGGCCATCGACGTTCCTGACAGCGTGGCGTAGCTTCCGTTTTTGTAGGTCGACAGGATCGAACTGCCCGGTTCGGCATAATCGACGGGCGGCTTCCCATAGTTGGAATAGCGGGCGAATATATCTTTGCTGTCGGTCGCAGCCAGCGTGTAGATTCCGGTGCCGTTGACGCGCGCCGGCGAATAATCGGCCGCGTTGACCGAACTGTTGCCGGCCGCAATGGCCACGAATATCCCTTTGCTGGCAGCACCGGTCACCGCCAGGTCCATGGCGGGCATGGGCGATGTGATGAGGCTCAGGTTGATGACGTCGCCCGCCTTGCCGTTGGCGGTGGCATAATCGATACCGCTTACAACGTCGGCATCGGCCCCTGATCCGGTCGAATCCAGCACTTGAACCGCGACCACCGTGGCTCCGGCAGCGACGCCCACGACGCCTGTGCCATTATTCTTCGCGGCGATGATACCGGCGACATGGGTGCCATGGCCATTGCCGTCATTCGCGTTGGATGCACCGGGGACATAGCTGATACTTCTGTCCACATCGACGGCGAGATCGGGATGGGAGAGGTCGATCCCTGTGTCGATGATCCATACCACATTGCTGCCGGCATAATTGACTGGTCCTCCGACCCGCTTGACTCCCCAGGGTGTCGTCTGGGTCGATCCGCCTCCTCCCCCGACTGGACCGCCGCGGCTGATGACGCTTTCGATTATGGTCGGCGGGATGGTGGCGACCCGATCCTGCTGGCAGCTTTGGATCAGCGGGTTCTTTGCCATCATCTTCTGCACGGCGGCGGCGGGCAGATGCGCCGCGAACCCGTTCAGCGCATGGCTGTAGACATGGGTGACCCGGCCGCCGACGGCCGCGACCGATATGCGTGCCTCCGATCCGCTGCTGATCGGACCGGGCTTGAAGGTGCAGATATAGCTGTTGGGGATGGGGTCTCCCGCCTTGGCCAGAGCGATGCCCGGCTGGATCAGGCAAGCCGCGGTGATCAGAAGCATGATCCGGCCAGTCATATGCGGTCCCTCCAAGAGCGCGTCAGGCGCAGGAGGATAAACCGGCGAACAGCGGACCAACATTCCGCCTCGGCTATAGATCGAAGGATAGGAAGGCTGCGGGCGAGGGGCATTGCGCCGTCGCCCGCAGCCTTCACCTCATTGCGCGGTCCAGCCGCCATCGATGCTCATATTGGCGCCGGTGATGTTGGCGGCGGCATCGCTGCACAGGTACATCGCCATCGATGCCACCTGCTCCACGGTCACGAACTGCTTGGTCGGCTGCCCGGCGAGCAGTACGTCGTTCATCACCTGCTCGCGCGTCATCCCGCGCGCCTTCATCGTGTCGGGAATCTGGTTCTCCACCAGCGGCGTCCAGACATAACCTGGTGAAATGCAGTTCGCCGTGATGCCGAAGGTCGCCAGTTCCAGCGCCAAGGTCTTGGTGAACCCCGCCAACCCATGTTTCGCCGTCACATAGGCGCTCTTGAACGGCGATGCGGTCAGGGAATGCGCCGAAGCGGTCTGGATGATCCGCCCCCACTTCTTCTCCTTCATATAGGGAATGGCGAGGCGGGAGGTGTGGAAGGCGCTGTTGAGATTGAGCGCGATGATGAGGTTCCACTTGTCGACCGGGAATTCCTCGACCGGGGCGACATGCTGCATGCCCGCATTGTTGATGAGGATGTCGACGCCGCCAAAGGCATGGGCGGCTTCCTGCATCATCGCCTCGATCTGGTCGGTTTGGGTGAGGTCATGGCCGCTGTAAAGCGCCTTCGCCCCGCTCAACGCCTCCAGCCCCAGCCGTTCCTTCTCGATCGCGTCCGCATCGCCAAAGCCGTTGATCACGACATGGGCGCCTTCGCCCGCCAGCGCCTTGGCATAGGCAAGGCCGATGCCGGAGGTCGATCCGGTGATGAGGGCGGTCTTGCCGGCCAAAGATTTACCGGAATCCGATTGGCTCATGCCTGCTTCTCCTTGAGATGGTCGGGGGCGTCGAGGTCGAAAGTCGAGCTTTTCCCGTTGACGATGTTGCGGGCGATGAGGTCGCCCTTGTGCATCACTTCCTCCACCGCGTCGCGGCCCTGGGTCCAGTGATCCAGCATGGTGGAACGGGAAAATTCGAAGTCGCGCGCGCCGCTTTCCCAGGCGCGGCTGCGGTAGATGAGGTGGACGATATTGACCGATCCCGTATCCAGGAACTGGCGCAGCCGCTGGGCATCGGCATCGTCCTGCAATTCGGGCGGCAATTTGTCGAGCAGCGCGCGGATCGCCTTATGCTCCTTGCGTAGCCGCAGATACTGGTCCGTCACTTGCCGGGTACGGCTGGAATATTGAATATCCTTGGTGCGGGAATAGACGTCGGTCATCTGCCGCGGCATCGGTCCCTCGGCGGGGAACAGGTCGACCTGGAACACCAGCATGTCCTCGGTCTGGTGGTCCAGCACATGGGCCAGCGGCGTATTGGACACGATGCCGCCGTCCCAATACCAGCGCCCGTCGATCTCGATCGGCGGCAGGCCGGGGGGCAGGGCGCCCGACGCCATGATGTGTCGCGCGTCGATCCGGGTGTTGCCGCCGCGCCCGCGCGTGTCCCAATAGGCGAAATTGCCGCTTTCCACGTCGACAGCGCCCACCGACAGCCGTACCGGCCCGTCATTCAGCAGGTCCCAGTCGACGCAGGCGTCCAGCGTGTCCTTCAGCGGCGCGCTGTCGTAGAAGCTGATCGCCCCCGTCGTGCCTTCGGGCATCAACGGCGCGGGCCACAGACGCGGGCGGAACATGCCCGGCACGCCGAATGTCGCGACGGTGCCCGCCGCCATCAGATGGGCGGCCTCGCGGATATGGTCGATTTCCGGCAGCACGATATTGGGCATGCCGCCCGAGACGGTGAGCCAGAATTTCTTCAGCCGGCCGATCCGCTTGTGCGGCGGGTTGCCCGCGATGATCGCGGCATTGACCGCGCCGATGGAAATCCCCGCGACCCAGCTTATGTCGACTCCCAGCGCGTCGAGTCGCTGATAGACGCCTGCCTGGAACGATCCGAGCGCGCCGCCGCCCTGCAACAACAGCGCGACTTCGCGGGGTAGGGGCAGGGGCGTATTGGCGCGGTGGCGCGGTTGGGGTTCGGTATCGGCCATGTCGCAGTGCAATATAGAATTCTGCTTCGGCATTCCAACGGAATGTCTCGTGACAACTTGTTCATGGACCATCACGTCCCGCAACCCTCGATGCATCCGGGACGTTCCCACCAGCGGCCGAATGGATTAGGCAGGGCGAGGAAAGAGAGGGACGAGATGCGGCTGGACGACGAACGGGAAAGCACGAATTTCGAGGTGCAGGACGGCCGCGGCGGCGGCATGGGCGGTGGGCTCGGCGGTGGGCTGGGCCTGCTGTTACCGCTGATCGGCAACCGTTTCGGATGCGGCGGAATCGTCGTCGTGCTGATCGTCCTGGCGGTGATGGGCGTCAATCCGCTCAGCCTGATGAACGGCGGCGGCCAGATGCCCCAGGGCGGACCACAGAGCGGGGAGGTGAGTCGCGACGCGTCCAAGCTCAGCGACATCCAGCATTGGTCGTTGAAGGTGCTGGGATCGACCGAGCGGGTCTGGGGCCAGGCGTTCCAGCAGGCCGGGCAGCAATATCGGCCGACGGTCCTGTCCTTCTATTCGCAGAACGGCGCATCGGGCTGCGGCGCGGCGCAGAGCGCCATGGGCCCCTTCTACTGCCCCAACGACCAGAAAGTGTATCTCGACACGGATTTCTTCACCGAACTCCAGCAGCGCTTCGGCGCGCCGGGCGATTTCGCCCAGGCCTATGTGATCGCGCATGAGGTCGGCCATCATGTGCAGGATCTGGAAGGCACCTTGGGTCAGGTGAACAAGCGGCAGCGCGCGGTCAGCGAGGACGAGGGCAATGCGTTGCAGGTGCGGGTGGAATTGCAGGCGGACTGCTATGCCGGCGTGTGGGCCAAGCGCACGGGCCTGATGGAGCCGGGCGACCTGGAGGAGGGGATGAAGGCGGCACAGGCGATCGGCGACGACACGCTGCAAAAGGCGGCCGGTCGGCGCCCCGTGCCGGAAAGTTTCACCCATGGCACCAGCGAACAGCGGATGACCTGGCTGCGCAGGGGGCTGGACAGTGGCGACCCTGCCCAGTGCGATACGTTCAAGGGAGTATAAGGCGTCCTTATTGCGGCGCCCCGTCCTGTTGCTCCGCGTTTTCGCCTGGCGCCGCTTCCGTTGCCGAAGCGGCGGGCAGACCGGCGGCGGGCAGACCGGCTCCGGGCGCGAGGAACGGCTTTCCCGCGTCCGGCATGGGCTGGCCGAAGGATGCCGTGCCCGCATCGCTGACCGCCGGCGGCGGAGGCGGGCCAGGCTGGACCGGCGCAGCGATGGGCGCGATGCCTGCGGCCGGTGCTGCCCCCATGGGCGCTGATGCTGCCGGCTGGCCCGGCACGAAACTCTGTACCGTCAGCACGATGATGGGGGCTGCGATGAGGGTTATGGCGGCAAATGCCTTGTAGATCATGGTCGTGCTTCCCCCGGAAGATGCGCGATCTTAAACCGGGCGGGTAAATAAAGTGCTGATCGGGTGGACGGGGCCCGCCACCGCCTTCGCCAATTTTGACGCGATGCGCCTTCCCCGCCACCCCCGATCACGTCCGGGTGCCAAAAAGGGGACCGAATCTAATGCCGGTCGAGCTTCGCGAGCAGGTCCAGCATGTCGTCAGGGACCGAATCCCGCGCCGCGTTGAAGGTGGAACGCAACGCATTGCCGATGCCTTCATAGGGCTGCGGCACGCCGATATTCAGGACGCGGCGGATCGCGCCATCCTGAATGCTCGCCGACCGGCTGAGGGGCTTACGTTGCATTTCCATGCCCAAATAACCGCCAAAGCCGCGAAAAGTTTCTGGCGTTCGTCGTAAACGCACGCAATATCCGCTCCATTATGGGAGAGTTAGGGTGACGGACGGTTTGGCGGCTGCGGCAAGGATGCGGGCGCATTCGCCTTTTCTGGCGCGGCAGATGGATCGTTTTCCGGATGTGGCCGGACTGCTGGAAAATGGGGATTTCGAGGGAGCATGGGCCGCCGCGCAACAGGTTGCCGCGCCCGACGACGGCGTCGCCCGTTCCTTGAGGCGCAGGCGCGGCGCGGTGGCGCTGGTGACGGCGGCGGCCGATCTGGCGGGGGCCTGGGACGTCGACCGCGTGACGCGCACCTTGTCCGACTTTGCCGACCAGGCGCTGGAGGTGGCGTTGGCCGCAGCCATGGCGGAGCGTTATCCCGATGCGGAAAACCGCGGTTTCGTCGTGCTGGCGCTCGGCAAACATGGTAGCCGCGAGCTGAATTATTCCTCCGATATCGATCCGATCCTGCTTTACGATCCCAGGACCCTGCCCCATGGCGAGCGGGAAGACCCGGCCGACGCAGCCGTCAGGATCGGGCGGCGGGTCAGCGAATTGCTGAATGCCCGCGACGGCGACGGCTATGTGTTCCGCGTCGACTTGCGCCTGCGGCCATCCCCGGAGGCGACCCCCATCGCCCTGCCGGTGGAGGCGGCGATCGGCTATTATGAATCGACCGCCCTCGGCTGGGAGCAGGCGGCGTTCATCCGCGCGCGTCCGGCGGCGGGCGATATCGCGCTGGGCGATTATTTCATGCAGGCGATCCGCCCCTTCGTCTGGCGGCGGAGCCTGGATTTCGGCGCGATCGACGCGATCACCGACATTTCCCGGCGCATCCGCGACCATTATTCGCAGGGGCAGGCCTTCGGACCGGGATACGACCTGAAACGCGGGCGCGGCGGCATAAGGGAGGTCGAATTCTTCGCGCAGGTGCATCAGCTCATCCATGGCGGGCGCGATCCCTCGCTGCGGTCGGGCAATACGCGGGAGGCTCTGCGCGCGCTCGCGGCGGCGGGCGTGTTCGAACCTGAAGTGACCGCGAAGCTGGACGAGGCCTATGTCCTCTTCCGCACGATCGAGCAT
The DNA here is from genome assembly GCF_002795205.1 of Sphingobium sp. LB126. Taxonomy (NCBI): domain Bacteria; kingdom Pseudomonadati; phylum Pseudomonadota; class Alphaproteobacteria; order Sphingomonadales; family Sphingobiaceae; genus Sphingobium; species Sphingobium sp. LB126. The sequence continues at coordinate 984,985 of NZ_NETV01000001.1, read as the reverse complement.
CGCCTGCAAATGGTCGAGGACCGGCAGACCCATGAACTGCCCAAATCGGTGGAGGCGATGGACAATGTCGCGCGGCTCCATGGGCTGGCGGACGGCGCGGCGCTGCTCGACCTGCTTCGCCCGCATGTCCAGTGGGTGGGAAGCAATTATGATCGGCTGACCCCGGCCGCGGCCGATGAATCGCTGTCCCATGACGAGGATCGGTTGAAGGCGCAGCTTGCCGGCATCGGCTTTGCCGACCCGGACACGCCCCTTGCCAGGATCACGCGCTGGCGCTCCGGCACGATCCGGGCGCTGCGCAGCGGGCCGTCACGGGAGGCGCTGGAGGAATTGCTGCCGGGGCTGATGCGCACGCTGGCGGCGGCGCCCGATCCGGCGCGCGCGCTCAACCGGCTGGACGACCTGATCGGACGGCTGCCGAGCGCGATCAACTTCTTCAAGCTGCTGGCGGCGCGGCCGGGCCTTGTCGAACTGCTGGCGGAATTGCTGAGCCATGCGCCGACTTTGGCCGATGCGCTGGGACGGCGGGCGGAACTGCTCGACGGCCTGATCGACACCTCCGCCTTCGACCCGCCGCCCTGCGTGGCCGTGCTGGCCCAGCAGTTCGCCCGGCTGGAGGAGGGGGAGGATTATCAGGCCCTGCTCGACCGGGTGCGGCAGAGGGTGAACGACCGCCGCTTTGCCCTGGGCGCACAGATCATCCGCGGCGGCGATCCGCTGGAGGCGGGGCGGGGCTATTCGCGCGTCGCCGAAGCCGCGATCGAGGCGCTGAGCGCGGCCACCGTCGCGGAGTTCGAACGCGCCCATGGCAAGGTGCCGGGCGGCGAGATGGTGATACTGGCGCTGGGCAGGCTGGGCGGCGGGGTGCTGACCCATGCGTCCGACCTGGACCTCGTCTATCTCTTCACCGGCAGTTTCGAAACCGAATCCGATGGGGCCAAGCCCCTGGGCGCGACGCAATATTTCAACCGCCTCGGCCAGCGGATCACCAATGCGCTCTCCGTCTCGACCGCCGCAGGGCCGCTCTACGAGGTCGACACCCGCCTCCGGCCCTCGGGCGCGCAGGGCCTGCTCGCTGTCAGTCTCGACAGCTTTGCCCGCTACCAGCGAGAGGAAGCCTGGACCTGGGAGCATCTGGCGCTCACCCGTGCCCGGCCTGTCTTCGGCTCCGATGCGGCGCGGGCCGCGCTGGGCGCGATCCTCACCGAAACGCTGGAGCGGCCGCGCGATTTCGACGAACTGGCGCGCCATGCGGTGAAGATGCGCGGCGACATCGCCAAACATAAGCCGCCTGCCGGCGACCTCGACGTGAAGCTGGTGCCGGGCGGCCTCGTCGACCTGGAATTCCTGATCCACGTCACCCAGTTCCGCCACAATATGGCCTTCGATCCCGACCTGCGCGCCGCGCTGGAACAGTTGGTCGCGGCCGGTCATCTGCCGGGCGAACTGATCGCCGCGCATGACCTCATCACCTGTTTCCTCGTGGTGTCCCGCCTCGTTTCGCCCAAATCGACCGAGCCGCCCGAAGCCACCCGTCCGCTGGTCGCGCGCGCCTGCGGCGTCGAAAGCTGGAATGCCCTGCTTGAAAGCTATGCGGAGGCCCGGCAAAGCGTCAGCGACGCATGGGCGGCGCTCGCTGCCCCTTTCGAGGAGGACAAGTGATGCTGGATGTGGGCGATACCGTGCCGGACGTGGGCTTGAAGGATGCCGACGGCGCCGATTTCACCCTGGCGCGTTACCGGGGCAAGCCGCTGGTCGTCTATTTCTATCCCAAGGCGGACACGCCCGGCTGCACCAACGAAGCCAAGGATTTCACCGCCCTCGGCGCCGATTTCGCGGCATTGGGCGTGCCGGTCGTGGGGATTTCGAAGGACAAGCCCGCCAGGCTCAAGAAATTCGCCGAAAAATATGGCCTGACCGTCACGCTCGCCTCGGACGAACCGGGCGATATGTGCGAGGCATTCGGCACCTGGGTCGAAAAATCGCTCTATGGCCGCAAATATATGGGCATCGAGCGCGCGACCTTCCTGGTCGGCGCCGATGGCAAGATCCTGCGCGTCTGGCCCAAGGTGAAGGTCAAGGGTCATGCCGCCGAGGTGCTGGAGGCAGGGCGGGCGCTTTGAATCTACCCGTTTCCCTCGACAATGTGGGCGCGGCCTGCGCCCATGTGCTGCTGACGCCCGATCCGTTGTCCAAGCTGATGGCGGCGCGGGCGGTGGCGCGGAACTGGCGGCTGGGGCGGTTGGCGCACCGCTTCGACACGGTCATGCCGGATCGCCCGGCCCGGCCGGAAAAGCCCGAACTGCTGCCGCCCAACCGGATGCCCAAGCGCGGCAGGATCGGCTCGGAACGGGCGCGGATCGCGATGCTCCACGCGCTTGCCCATATCGAATTCGTCGCGATCGATCTCGCCTTCGACCTGATCGGCCGTTTCGGCGCCGAATTTCCGCCCGCATTCACCGACGAATGGATGCGCGTGGGCGCCGACGAAGCGATGCATTTCGCGCTGCTCGACCGGCGGTTGCGCCAACTGGGCAGTTTCTACGGCGCGCTCCCCGCCCATGACGGCCTCTGGCAGGCGGCCGATGAGACGGCGCATGATGCGCTGGCCCGCCTCGCCATCGTGCCCATGGTGTTGGAGGCGCGCGCCCTCGACATCACGCCCGCCACCATGGAACGGTTCGAAGGGGCAGGGGATGCAACGTCCGCACGCATGTTGCAGCGTATTATGACGGACGAGATTCGGCATGTCGCGGCCGGGACGACATGGTTCGGCCATGCGACGAAGCGATTGGGCGTGAACCCCGCAAATCATTACCAAATCCTTGTGAAACGCCACTTTCGCGGGTCGTTGAAGCCTCCGTTCAACGACTCGGCGCGCCGACAAGCCGGTTTAACGCGGGAATTTTACACGCCGCTTGCACAATAGGCCGGGACATGTCCTCTTGAGATCAGCGGGTGGCGGCATCAGCCGCATTTTGGTTAACGTGGGGATAGCCGAGAGGCGCAAAGCCTCCGGTCAATAGTCGGGGTCGGCATGTTGGTTCTTCATTCTGATAATGCGCGCGCTGCGCGATGGTTCCGTTCTGCACTGAAAATTGCCGGCGCGATGGGCATGGCAGGCGCACTTTGCGCCGCTGTCCCGGCCCAGGCGAAGAGTGACGACGATGATCCCTATGGCGATGCGTCGGAAATCAACACCAGTGCGCTCGGCCCGGCCGACGTCGGCTTTTCCAACCTCTTCTCCAGCCTTCAGCGGCTCGATGGCCAGGCCAAGTCGGCCAATTACATCCCCTCCGGACGTCCGGTCGAGAAACTCTCCCTGACCTCCAATTTCGGCGTCCGCTCCGATCCCTTCAACGGCGGTGCCCGGATGCACAAGGGCATCGATATTCCCGGCCCGATCGGCACCAGGATCTACGCGACCGCCGACGGCATTGTCAGCCGCGCCGGATGGGCCAGCGGTTACGGCAATCTGGTCCAGATTTCGCATGGCGGCGGCATGGAAACGCGCTACGGCCATATGTCGAAGCTGCTGGTCGCCGCGAACAGCTATGTCCATCGTGGCCAGTTGATCGGCCTCATGGGTTCGACCGGCCGTTCGACCGGCAGCCATCTTCACTATGAAGTGCGCGTCGACGGCCAGGCGATCAACCCCATCCCCTTCGTCGCCGGTCCCGATTATCTGGTGGCGATGAACACCAAGCCGCCGATCGCCATGGGTGGCCCGACCAAGGCACAGGAAAAGGCCGCCGACGAATAAGCGGCGCTTTCATCTCGCTTTTCAAAGCCCCGGTGCCGATGGGTTGCCGGGGCTTTTGCTTATTCCTATCTAGGCACCATGACCGATATCGATCTGACCCCCTCCGCTGCCGCCCGCGTCGCCGAGATCGCCACCAAGCAGGGCAAGCCCGCGATCCTGCGTCTCGCCGTCGAGGGGGGCGGTTGTTCGGGGTTCCAATATCGTTTCGGCCTGGCCGATGCGGTGGAGGCCGATGATGTCACGGTCGAGCGCGACGGCGTGACGCTGGTGGTCGACGATGTCAGCATCGACCTGGTGCGCGGATCGGCGGTCGATTTCGTGTCCGATCTGGCGGGGAAGGCATTCAAGGTGACCAACCCCAACGCCACCGCCGGTTGCGGCTGCGGCACCAGCTTTTCGATTTAAAATCCATCCGGCCCTTGTCGAAGGGCCGCTCACCTATCTAGGGATGCGCGCAAGGAGATTTCGTCGATGCGCATCGCCACCTTCAACATCAACGGGATCAAGGCGCGCCTGCCGCGCCTGCTGGAATGGCTGGACGAAACCCGCCCCGACATTGCCTGCCTTCAGGAAATCAAGACGTCGGACGAGACTTTCCCCGTCAAGGACATTGAAGACATCGGCTATGGTGCGATCTGGCATGGGCAGAAAGGGTTCAACGGTGTCGCCATATTGGCGCGCGGCGAAACGCCGTTGGAGGTGCGCCGCGGCCTGGAGGGCGAGCCGGAGGACGAACATAGCCGCTATCTCGAAGCCGATGTGAAGGGCCTGCGCGTCGCCAGCATCTACCTGCCCAACGGCAATCCGCAGCCGGGCCCGAAATTCGACTATAAGCTGCGCTGGATGAAACGCTTGCGGGACCGTGCCGCTGAAATCTGGGCGGAGGAGGTGCCCGCCATCCTCGCAGGCGATTATAATGTCATTCCGCGCGACAGGGACGTCTATTCGGTCAAGGCCATGGCCGACGACGCGCTGATGCAACCTGAAAGCCGTGCCGCCTACCGTCGCCTGCTGGGTGATGGCTGGACCGACGCCATCGCTTCGCGCCATCCGGCGGGCGGGGTGTGGACCTATTGGGACTATCAGATGAACGCCTGGCCGCGCGATGCGGGTTTCCGCATCGATCATCTGCTGCTCAGCCCCGCCGCCGCCGACCGGCTCATCGACGCGCAGGTCGACAAGGATTTCCGGGGACGGGAAAAGGCGAGCGATCACGCGCCGACCTGGGTGGAACTGGGCTGATCTTCCCCGATGGCCGTGATGGGCCATGAGCGGAGGTCGACACCATCCGTCTCCCAGCGAAAGCCGGGATCCCGTGAGGTTGGCCCTCCCGCCTGAGATCGCGGCGTTCGCCGGAACAATGGGCGACAGGCAAGAATCACCCCTTCATCCTCTCGCCTTCTCCGCTATTCTGATGCCAGGCAGGGCCCCGGTATCAACCATATCCTGCCCGATCCACGCATCGTCCTTCCGGAAATAGGCGACATGGTGCCCGCGCTGGAAGCTGGCGCCATCCCACACCACCACCTGCAATTCGACCTCGTCATGGCGGTGGACATGCAGCCAGTTGAAGCTCTGCGGCTCGGCATTGCGCAGCCGGGTGGAGGTCGCCGTTCCCGCCTGGATCACCAGCGCGCCGCCCGCATGGGCCACCATCTTCTCCGCCGCCTCCGCATAGGTGCGATGGAAATGACCGGCGAGGGCGATGTGGATGCCTGCCTGCGCGGCCGCCCGCACGGCATCCTCATGCTGCCCGACGGCTTCGCTCAATTCATTGCCCCGGCCGATCGGCATGGCGAACAGCGGGTGATGGGTGACGAGGATGCGCGTCTTTTCCGGCGCCACATGCGCAAACCGATCCCGCAGCAGCCGCATCTGGTCATGATTGATCCGCCCACCCTTGATCGTCAGGGATCGCGCCGTGTTGAGGCCCAGCATCGCAACCTCGTCATCTTCGAAAAAGGGACAGAGGTCGTTGCTGATGGCGCGTTTGTAGCGGCGCAGCGGCGCCCCGAAACGGCGGGCGAGGTCATAGAGCGGCACGTCGTGATTGCCCGGCACGACCAGCATTTTCATGCCTGCGGCGCGCAGCCGGTTGATCCATGCGCCGGCCTGCCGGAACTGGTCGCGTCGGGCGCGCTGGGTCAGGTCGCCGCTGATGACGACCAGGTCGGGCTGGCGCTGTTGCAGCCAGGCTTCGGCGGCGGCGACGATCCTGGGATCATGCGCGCCGAAATGAATGTCGGACAGGTGGGCGATACGGGCCATGTTTCGGGAACGAGCGTGGCCCGCGATTGGTTTCGGACCTCCTGGGCGCTTTGCGTGTTGTTGAGGCATGGAAACGAAATCGCCCGCCCCCGAAGCGCTGCCGCGAGACGCGGTCCTCATCGTCAATGTCCATTCCCGCCGGGGGGAGGCCCTGTTCCAGAATGCCCGAACCCTGCTGGAAGAGGCCGGCATGCATCTGATCGCGGCCCATGCGGTGAAGGATCCGGATCGCCTGCAGGAAACGGTCCGGCGGGCGGTTGCGGAAGGTGCGCCCATGGTGATCGTCGGCGGCGGCGACGGATCGCTGTCCGGCACGGTGGACGAACTGGTGGGCAAGGATTGCGTCTTCGGCATCCTGCCGCTCGGCACGGCGAACAGCTTTGCCCGGACCCTGGGCATCCCGCTCGATCTGGAGGGCGCGGTGGCGGCCATTGCCGGGGGTCGTCGGCGGCGGATCGACCTTGGCATGATCGACCGGGATTATTTCGTGAATGCCGCGTCGCTCGGCCTGTCGCCGATGATCGGCAAGACGGTGCCGCACAGGTTGAAACGCTATCTGGGACGGATCGGCTATCTGCTCTGGGCGGTCAAATGTTCGATCGGCTTTCGCGCCTTCCGGCTGGTGCTCGACGATGGCCGGGGCGATCGGCGCATGTGGTCGACGGAGGTGCGCATCCTCAACGGCCCCTATCATGGCGGGGTCGAACTGTCCGATCAGGCTGACGTCGACACGGGGGAGATCGTCATCCAGGCAGTCGTGGGCCGCAGCCACGCACGGCTCGCCTGGGACTGGTACGCCAAATTCTTCAAGCTGCGCGACAGGGACGCGCATACGCAGGAGTTTCGCGGGCGATCCTTCCGCCTGGAGACGGTGCCGCCGCAGCGGATTTCGATCGATGGCGAAGTGCTGGCGAAGACCCCCGTCACCGTCAAGATCGCGGCCGGAGCGGTCGAGGTGGCGGTCCCATAATCCGCTTCCGGACGCGACAGGGCAGGGAACCCGGCCTTACAAATCCTTCTCGTAAACCTGGTAGACCTTGTTCACCCTGCTCTCGATCGCGTCGGCAATGGCGTTCATGCCCTGATTGTCGTCCAGCACCCAGCCGATCTCGCCCCGTGTCGCGCCATAATGGGCGGTCGCATTGCGGCGGATATATTCGATCATCATGAAGGCGAGCTGGCTCGCCATGCGCGACGATTGCAGCCGTTGCACCACGCCCATCAGCGGCACGCGCATGGTGCGCACCTTGGGCTTGCGCAGCCACCAGAGCAGCTTCGCCCAGCCGAAGGGGAAGAGCGAGCCGTTGAGCGGCGCGATCGCCTCATTGAGATCGGGCAGCGTCATCATGAACGCCACCGGCTCGCCCTCCAGTTCCGCGATCATGATGAGGTCGTTGAACACGATCGGCTTCAACTGCTTGCCGAAATGCGCGACCTCTTCGTCGGTGATCGGCACGAAGCCCCAATTATTGCCCCAGGCATCGTTCAGGATCGCGAGGATGATCGCCGCCTCGCTGTCGAATTTCGATTTGTCGACCTTGCGGATGCGGATGCGCGCATTCTTCTCGCCCGACTGGACGATACGCTGGATCAACGGCGGGAACTGCTGCGTGATGTCCAGCTCATAGGTCTTGAGCTGCTTGACCGGCCGATAGCCCGCACCCTCGACCATGGCGCGATATTCGGGCTTGGCGTGGCCCATCATGACCGTGGGCTTGTGGTCGAAGCCCTCGATCAGCAGGCCTGGCTCCTCCCAGATCGACAGCGAGATCGGCCCGAGCGAGCGGGTCATCCCCTTGGCCCGCAGCCATCCTTCCGCGGTCGCGATCAGCGCTGCGCCGACTTCGGCATCTTCCGCCTCGAACAGACCGAAATTGCCGGTGCCCGGCCCCATGCCCTGTTCGGCGGGCTGCGAAAGCGCGAGGTGATCGAGATGCGCGGACACGCGTCCGACCACCCTGTCACCCCGGCGGGCGAGAAAATATTGCGCCTCGGCATGGCCGAAAAAGGGGTTCTTGCCCGGCGTGATCAGGCTGACCACCTCATCCTTCAGCGGCGGCACCCAATGGGGATCATTGGCATAGAGCCGCCAGGGCAGATCGACGAAAGCCTTGCGGTCGGCCTTCGACATGACGGGGGTGATCACCAGTTCTTGATTGGCCACGGCGGAGCTTTCGCTGGAGCGGGAGGTTTGGGTTAGGACGGATCGTCGCTTGTCCGGCGAATGTCAATCGGGACATGATCGGATGGGATCATGATGGCCAAATCGTCATGTTGCTGCCCCAATTGCAGCGCATTTACCCTTTAGGAACCCCGGCATGACTGTGCACGATCCCCTTGTTGCGGCCGCGTCGCGGACGAAAAGCGCCATTCCCGATGATGCGGCGATGCTGCGCGCGGCGGCGGACCTGACGCGAGAGCTGTCGACGGCAAAGCCCGCCATCTATTGGCCCGACCTGCTGGTGTCGGCGCTGATCGGCTACGCCGCGCTGGCCGGTGCGATCCTGACCGAGGGCGCGACGATGCTGGCGTTCGGACTGGTGGCGATGCTGGCGCTCTACCGCGCGGCGAGCTTCATTCATGAGCTGACCCATATCCGCAAGGGCGCGCTGCCCGGCTTCCGCTTCGGCTGGAACCTGCTCGTCGGCATTCCGCTGATGATCCCCAGCTTCATGTATGAGGACGTGCATACGCAGCATCATGCCCGCACCCGCTACGGCACGGCGAACGACCCGGAATATCTGCCGCTGGCGCTGATGAAGCCCTGGTCGCTGCCTTTGTTCATCCTGGTGGCGGCGCTGGCGCCGATCGGTCTCATCCTGCGCTTCGGCGTCTTGACGCCGCTCAGCCTGATCGTCCCGCCGCTGCGCCGCAAGGTGGTGGCGGAATTTTCCGCGCTCTCGATCAACCCCGCCTATCGCCGCCGCGCGCCGGAGGGCGATTTCGCGCGGATGTGGGCCTGGCAGGAAGCGGGCGCTTGCCTCTTCGCGCTGGCGCTGATCGGCAGCGTCTTCGCCTTCGGCTGGAAACCGCTGCTCACCTATATGGCCGTTCATTCGGCCATGACCGTCATCAACCAGCTCCGCACGCTGGTCGCGCATCTCTGGGAAAATGAGGGCGATGCGATGACCGTCACCGCCCAATATCTGGATTCGGTGAATGTGCCGCCACCCTCGCCCTTCGCCGCGATCTGGGCGCCGGTGGGCCTGCGCTACCATGCGCTGCATCACCTGCTGCCAAGCGTGCCCTATCACGCGCTGGGTGAGGCACATAAGCGGCTGGTGGCGACGCTGGCGAGCGATTCGCCCTATCACAAGGGCAATTATCCCGGCATGTGGCCGCTGGTCGGCAAGATCGCGCAGAGCACGATGGTTCGTCGATAAGGGTAAAAAAGGCCGGGCAATCCCGGCCTTTTCTCTATTCCTCCGTCCGGAACAGCACCGTTTCGCCCACCAGCAGGAACAGCAGAAACGGCGCCCAGGCCGCCAGGAACGGCGGATAGGCCCCCAGATTCCCCATGGCGAGCGAGAAATTGTCCGCCACGAAATAGGCAAAGCCCAGCGCCATCCCCATCACCGCGCGCACGAACAACTGCCCCGACCGCGCCAGCCCGAACGCCGCCACGGACCCCAGGATCGGCATCAGCAGCGCGGACAGCGGCCCCGACAGCTTATGCCACAGGCTGCCCTCCAGCTCCGCGGTCGGCCGCCCGGCATCGTGCAGGTCGCCGATCGCCGCCCGCAACTGGCTGAAGGTCAGTGCGTCGGGATCGACCTTGGCCAGGGTGAACTGATCGGGCCGGATGTCATGGCCGAAGCGGACCGTGCCGATCTGCCGTTCGGTCCCCCGCGCCACGTCGAACTGCCGCGCGCCTTCCAGTACCCAGCTCTTGCTGGCCGCGTCATAATGCCCCTTGGGCGCCTGGACGATGGTGGTCAGCGTATTGTTGACGCGGTTGAAGATCTCCACCTTGCGGAGCTGCACCGCCGTGCCGCGCCCGGCGACGATGGCGGCGGTCACCAGATTATTGCCGTCGCGCACCCACGGGCTGGCCTTGATGCCGCTATCGGGAGGGAGGGGGCCGTAATCCACCGCCTGCCAGGCCGAAAGCCGCGCGGTCGATCGCGCCACGATCCGTTCGTTGAAGGCATAGCTGATCATTGCCACGCCTAGCGCCGCCGCCAGCAACGGCGCCAATATCTGATGCGCCGACAGCCCCGCTGCCTTCATCGAGATGATCTCGCTGTTCTGGTTGAGGCTGGCGAGCATGATCAGCGTGCCGAGCAGCACGGAGAAGGGCAGGAAGCGGGCGACGATCTGCGGCGCGCGCAGCGCCACATAATGCCAGAGCTGCGCGTCGCCATTGCCTGCATAGGCGAGGATGTCGCCCGATTCGCCCAGCAGATCCAGCGTCTGGAGCACCGCCACCAGCATCGCCAGCACCGCGAAGGTCCGGGTCAGGAACAGCCGCGCCATATACCAGCTAAGCTGGCGCGACGGGAAGAAATTCAGTTGGTGCATGGATCAGACGGCTCCTTCCGCCATGGTTGCCGCCCTTGGTTGCCGCCGCCGGACAAGACCCAGCAGGCGGAGGAATTGCTTGGCGATCTTGGCGAAGGCATATTCCAGCGCGGCGATCGGCTGGCCGCCCGGCCGGTGCGCGATCACATGATACATCCACAGGATCAGCCCGGCGAACAGCAGGAACGGCCCCCATAGCGCGATGATCGGGTCGATCTTGCCCAGCGATCCCACGCCCTGCCCATATTCGTTGATCTTGTGATAGGTCACGATGAACACGATCGAGAGGAACACGCCCAGCGCCGAAGTGGATCGCTTGGGCGGAATGGCGAAGGCGAGCGCGGCCAGCGGCAGCAGCATCATCATCGCCACCTCCACCATGCGGAAATGGAAATTGGCGCGGATCTCGTTGCGCAGCTTGTCGGGCGTACCGGGATCATGGCCGATCGTCACCAGTTCCGGGATGGTCTTTTCCCGGTCGACGTCGCGGCCCCGGAACTTCTCGATCTGCGGCAGGTCGATCGGCAGGTCGTGGCTGGAAAAGGACAGGATTCGCGGCGACTTATATTTGGGCGCGTCGTTCACCAGCACGCCGTCGCGCAGGCGGAAGATGATGGTGTCGGGATCGTCGGTCGCCAGGAATTCGCCCTGCGCCGCCGTCACGGCGACGGTCTGGCCGTCCTTGCCGATGGCGCGGACGAAAATCCCTTGCAGATTGCGGCCTTCATCCAGGCTGCGCTCGATCCGCAGGGTCATGCGCTTGCCCAGATTGGTGAACTCGCCCACCTTGATCGATGCGCCCAGCGCGCCCGACCGCAGTTCGAAGCGCAGCGCCTCATAGGCATGGCGGGACAGCGGCTGGACGAAGCCGACAATGCCGAAATTGAGCAGCGCCAGCGCGATCGCATACATATAGGGCACGCGCAGCAAGCGGCCGTAGGACAGGCCGACGGCCCGCATCACGTCCAGCTCGGACGACATGGCCAGCTTGCGGAAGGCCAGCAATATGCCCAGCATCAGGCCGATCGGAATGCCCAGCGACAGATATTCGGGCATCATGTTGGCCAGCATCCGCCACACGACGCTGACCGGTCCCCCCTCCGCCGCGACGAAGTCGAACAGGCTCAGCATCTTGTCGAGCACCAGCAGCATGGCCGAGATCACCAGCGTCCCCAGCATGGGGAGGGCGATCAGGCGGGCGAGATATCTGTCGGTGGCTGTCAGCATTTCTCTATGTGGTCGTCCCATCACCATGATTTGGCCGCAAACCCCCCCCATATGCGAGTCAGGTAAGTTGCGGGGCGAACAGGGGCTCGCCGTCCGGTGTCAACGGGCGGCTATAGCTTCACGGAGTTGGATGGTCATGTTCAAAGTTGCAATGGGACTGATGTCGGTGGGGGCCTTGTTCGCGGCCGCCCCGGCCATCGCCCATGGTATGGAGATCGGCAACGACCTGGAACGTTGCTCCGCCACGGCGAAAGGGCCGGCGGTCCTGGTCGACGTGCGCGGCTTTGCCGCCTCGACCGGCACGGTGCGCGTGCAATCCTATCCCGCGACCAAGGCCGCCTGGCTGGCCAAGGGCGAATGGCTGGGCCGCATCGACGTGCCGGTGAAGGCCAGCAATGGCGAGATGCGCTTCTGCATGCCGGTGCCCCAACCGGGCAAATATGGAATCGCCGTGCGCCATGACCGCGACGGCAACGGCAAGACCGACATTTCCCGCGACGGCGGCGGCTTTTCCAACAATCCGTCGATCAGCATCTTCAACCTGGGCAAGCCGGGGGTCGAGAAGGCGGCCTTCTATGCAGGCCCCGGCGTGACGAAGATCACCATCAACCTCAAATATATGTGATCCCCCGACCATGGTCCGCGTCGCCCTCCTGTCCAATCCCAAATCCACGGGCAACCGGCAGACGCTTCCGCGCGTGCGCAGCTATTGCGCGAGCAACCCCGACATCTTCCATTATGAGGTGGAGCATGTCGACCAGATCGGCCGGGCGCTCCAGACCATCGCCCGCGTCGATCCGGTCGTCATCGTCATCAACGGCGGCGACGGCACGGTGCAGGCGGCGCTGACCGAACTTTATCAGGGCGAGCATTTCCAGGGCCGCGTGCCGCCGATCGCGGTGCTGCCCAACGGCAAGACCAACCTGATCGCGCTTGACCTCGGCATCCATGGCGATCCGATCAAGGCGCTGGAAAGGATCGTCCAGATCGCCAAGGCGGGCGTCGACGACCATGTCGTGGCGCGCGAACTGATCGCGCTGTCGGACGGGCAGGCGGAAAGCCGGCCGGTGCTGGGCATGTTCCTGGGTGGGGCGGGGTTGGCGGACTATATGCTCTATTGCCGCAACCAGATCTATCCGTTGGGCCTGTCCAACGGTATCAGTCATTTCCTGACGGTCATCGCGGTACTCGTCTCGCTGGTCTTTGGGGTTCGTGCCCGATTCCTGCCGCAATCCAGCCGTCCGGTGCGCATCTCCCTGATCCGCGACGGGCAACTGGCCGGGCGCTTCGCCGTGCTGATCGTGACGACATTGGAACGACTGCTGCTCGGCGTGCAGCCGGGCGACAGCCGGCGCGGCAATATGAAGCTGATGGCCGTCGACCAGAATCTGGCCGCCCTGCTGCGCCTTTTCTGGGCCAGTGTGACCAGGCGTGTGGGCAAGGCCCAGATGCAGGGTATCCATCTGGAACAGGGCGACGTGATCCGCATAGAGGGCGACCACAGCAGCGTCATATTGGACGGCGAACTGTTCGAAGCGTCCGAAGGCAAGCCCATCGTCCTGCGCTCCACCGAGCCGGTGCCGTTCCTTCGCCTGGCGGCCTGATGGCTTCCGGTGGTTTGGGCGGACGGCGGACATCCCCCCTTCATCCCCCCATGCTCCGGCCCCACGCTCCGGGTAAGGAGGATGTGACGGCCGCTCATGGCCCTTTCCCGACTCTGGCTCAGACCGACGGATGCCCAACGGCAACGGGTTGCTGAAAAAACATCCTATTTACCAACGGGTGCCCATTTCACCCTGTCCTATTCCGCGCCCGCGGGTCTATCCCGCATCCCTCTTTGAACCGTCCGATCCTCCTGCCTTCGCACACGCGCGCCCTGGCACGCGCGCGCATACAGTGTGAACTTCGACGTAAAACAGCCATTTCCGGGCGATTGGCGCGCATCGCCGTCAATGCTTCGGTTTGAGCGCCTCCGCCAACGACACGGTCGCACTGCCGCGCCGCGCCGGCTTCGCCTGACCGGGATCGGCCTTCCACCCGCTCAGATAGACGATCGCCATCTGCTCCGCCGTTCGTCCGTCCTCATCCGCGGCGGCAGCGAAATGCCCGGCCGCCCCGGCGATCGCCTCCCGCCGCAATATGGGCGGTCGGGAAACCAGTAGATTGCCCGCCCCCATGCCGCGCAAGTCATGCATCAGCCGCAGCACATCGCCATAGCGCACGGTCAGCATATCCCCATCCGCGACCGGCATGGTAAAGCCCGCCCGCGCCAGCAGGTCGCCCGCCGAACGCACATCGACCTGCGGATGGACATGCTGGCCCGGCCGGTCGCCTTCGCCGGCCATCAGCGCGGCGCGCAGCCGGGGCAGCGACCCCGCGCCGGTGAAGGCCGCCAGCATCAGCCCGTCCGGCCGCAACACCCGCTGCATCAGGATCAGCGCGCCCGGCAGGTCGTTGACGCTGTCGAGCGTGCCGCAGGCGACCACCAGGTCGAAACTCTCGTCGGCAAAGGGCAGGGCGTCCTCATCGACCTGCACCCCGCCCTGCGCGCGCGCCGCGGCAAAGCCGGGATCGGCGCAGACGACCGTCTTCCCCATGGCCTCCAGAGCCGCCCTGGCGCTGCCGTCGGGGCAGCCGATGACCAGCACCTCCTTCAATTCGCGCTGCACGTCGCCCAGCCGGTCGAGCAGTTCGTCCAGCATCGCCCGGTAGAGGAAATCATGGTCGGCAAAGCGCGCCATCATCCGGTCGCGCCGCCTGGCGCGCAGGGTGCGGTCGAAGATGTCGGGATTGGTCATGGCGGGCCTTGTGCATCGGCGACGGAGCGGGAACAAGGGAGATGATGTCCCTCCCGCCGCTTTCCAAGGTCTCCCCCTTGCTCAAGAGCCTGCTGCGTCCCGCGTTCGACTATGCCCTTCCGCCGCGTTGCCCCGGTTGCGGGCTGATCGTGGATGCCGATGACGCCTTCTGCCTGACCTGTTGGACTGGCATGCGTTTCCTGGGCGAGCCTTGCTGCGCGCGCTGCGGCGTCCCCTTCGCCTATGAGCAGGGGCTGGGCGCGGAATGCGGCGCATGCCTTGCCGATCCGCCGCCCTTCGACAGCGCGCGGGCGGTGCTCGCCTATGGCGATGTGGCCCGCGCCGTCGCGCTGCGGCTCAAATATGGGCGGCGTATCGGCCTTGCACGCCTGATCGCCCGGCAGATGGCGCGGCAGCTTCCAGCGGTGGAGGAACCGGTGATCGTGCCGGTGCCGTTGCATCGCTGGCGCCTGTGGTGGCGCGGGTTCAACCAGTCGGCGCTGATCGCCCGGCATCTGGGGCGGATGGCGGGGCTGCCGGTCGATCACCACGCCTTGCTCCGGACCCGGCGGACCATGCCGTTGCGGGGCATGGGCATGAAGGCGCGGGCAAAGGTGGTGCGGGGGGCCTTTGCGCTGGCATCGGACCATGGCCTCCAGGGACGGGCCGTGCTGCTGATCGACGACGTGCATACCAGCGGGGCGACGGCGGCGGCCTGCGCCCGGACGCTGAAACGCGGCGGCGCGGCGAGCGTTCATCTTCTTTGCTGGGCGCGGGTCGTGCCGGATGCGGACGATTGACAAAGGCGCGCCGAGCCACAATTTCGGCAGACAAGGAGTATCGAGACAGATGGCGAAGGTCGAAATCTATACCAAGGCGTGGTGCGGCTATTGTGCCCGCGCCAAGGCGCTACTGGAAGGCAAGGGCGTTCCGTTCGAGGAATATGACATCACCATGGGCGGACCGAAGCGCGAGGAAATGCTGGGCCGTGCCCATGGCGGGACGACAGTGCCCCAGATCTTCATCGACGGCACGCATGTCGGCGGCAGCGACGACTTGGCGGCGCTCGACCGGCAGGGCAAGCTCGACGCATTGCTGGGAGCATAAGTCCGATGCGCGCCGCGATCTTCCAGATGACCAGCGGGGTCGATCCTGCCGCCAACGCCGCCGCGATCGCGGAAATGGCGGCGCGTGCCAAAGGGGAGGGGGCGGATATGCTCTTCACCCCGGAAATGGCGGGATATCTGGACCGCGACCGCCAGCGGGCGGCGGCGACGCTGCGATCCGAGGCTGACGATCCGGTGCTGGCCGCCGTGCGGGAGGCTGCGGCGAAACAGGGCTTGTGGGTGCATCTTGGGTCCCTGCCGCTGAAGGACGAACGCATCGACGGGCGCTGGGCCAATCGCAGTTTCATGATCGACGACAGCGGCGAAATCCGCGCCCGCTACGACAAGATCCATCTCTTCGACGTCGATCTGGCGACGGGCGAGAGCTGGCGCGAATCCTCGGTCTACGGGCCGGGCGAGCGGGTTGTCGCGGTCGACACCCCCTGGGCGCGGATGGGGCTGTCGGTCTGCTATGACATGCGCTTTCCCGACCTTTACCGGGCGCTCACCAATGCCGGCGCGACCGTGCTCCTGATGCCCGCCGCCTTCACCGTGCCGACCGGCAGGGCGCACTGGCACATATTATTGCGGGCGCGGGCGATTGAGGCGGGCTGCTTCGTCATCGCCGCCGCGCAGACCGGCCATCATGCCGACGGCCGCGACACTTATGGCCACAGCCTGATCGTCGACCCCTGGGGGGATATCGTCCTCGACATGGGCGAAACCGCCGGTCTGGCTCTTGCGCAGATCGACTTGTCGCGCATAGAGGAAGTGCGCGGGCGGGTGCCTGCGCTCGCCAACCGGCGATCATTGCCCATGGATGTGACAGTGTCGTGATCGTTTTCGACCTCAAATGCCAATCCCAAGGCCATGTGTTCGAGGCCTGGTTCGGTTCCAGCGCCGATTATGAGGATCAGAAGAGGCGGGGCCTGCTCTCCTGTCCGCTCTGCGGCGACGCCGAGGTGGGAAAGGCCGTGATGGCGCCCGCCGTCGCGCCCAAGGGCAACAGCCGGGCCGAGGCATTGCCGGCCCAACTCGCCCCGTCCGATGGCGCATCGATCGCCATGGGTGCGGGCGAAGAGGCGAAGATGCGCGAACTGATCCAGGCACTGGCGCGGGCGCAGCAGAAGGCGCTGGAAGGGTCCACCTGGGTCGGGCGCGGCTTTGCCGAACAGGCTCGCGCCATGCATTATGGCGAACAGGACCGCAGCAGCATCCATGGCGAGGTCGCGCTGGAAGAGGCGCGGGCGCTGATCGCCGAGGGTGTGGAGGTCGCCCCGCTGCCTTTTCCGGTGGTTCCCCCTGAAGTGAAGAATTGACCGCATCCTTCGCGCAGCATAGAGCCGTCACGGCGCGCCCATAGCTCAGCAGGATAGAGCGTCGGATTCCTAATCCGAAGGCCACAGGTTCGAATCCTGTTGGGCGCACCATTTTCATCTCATGAATTCAATGGGTTTGAACTCATCCAGTGCGGGAACGGGCGATTTCGTGTTGCCATCGAAACCCGCGCAATTCCGCCATTCTCCGGTGATTTCCGAGATTTCCAGGCGGCTCCATGCAATGGGGATGCAACATGGACCGACCTTTGCCGCCAAGCGTCCGGACTATTTCATCGGGATCAGGTGGCGATCATCTGGCAGGTCGCTATCGATTATCCGCGCATCATTTGGAGTACCCAGCGGATATGGGCGACGAATGTTGCGACTGAGGTATGCTCGTCCCCAGAAAGAATTGTCGAATGAATAAGGCGGTAATTGTGTATGAACTGCGTCCAATTATCGCCAGGTGCAAATTCATGGATAAGGGACGTATAAAATCTTATATACGGCCTATTGTAAAAGAATTCCACGAAGTCATTGCCTGATATCTTATTCAAAACGGTATGATAACGATGAAGTGCCGATAGAAGTTCCCGCGCATTCTTCCGTTCGCATTGCTGTTCTATATCCTGGAAAGCCTTCTCGATAAGGGCGATCTCATCACGCTTGAGCTTTTTGTTCGTGACGCGGCGAACGCCGACGGCGAGCAGGGCCTCTGTGAACTCGAGGAAATTGAATAGCTGCTCCACCCCCAGCTTGCGGATGCGCGCACCTCTGTTGGCGATGAGTTCCACCACGCCCTCGCCCGCCAGAACGTGCAGCGCTTCCCTCACCGGTGCGCGGCTGACTCCATATTCTTCCGCTAGATCTGCTGCGATCAGGCGCTGGCCGGGGACATATTGTCCTTTCAGCACGCCTTCCACGATCGAGTCCACGACGAAACTCACAAGAGACGCGGCGTTCGATTCGTCCGTCTTCGACGGAGTTCCACCTTGGTTCTTCATGGCCGCCCTTTAACGCGGAACAAGCCTGCGGCCAAGCAACATCGTATTCATCATCGACAGACTTGCATGTCTACAAAAATGCATACAATATGGACGGCAAAATGGAAAGGATGTTCATGTCAGCTGCTGATAGGTCGCATAATCCGGAAATCATGGACCGCTTGCGCCAGATAGTGGGCACGGAGCATATGATCGAGGATGCGGAGCGTCGCGATTTCTTCTCCACCGATCTTAGTTGGCGGCCGGGCGAGGTGGCGGATGCAGTGATTCAGCCGGCCAGCATCGACGAACTGGCCGCGTCCGTGCAGTTGGTGACCCGAGAGGGGCGGGCGGTCGTCGCGCGGGGAGGCGGGATGTCCTATACCAGCGGCTACACGCCCGTCGAGAAGAACAGCGTGCTGGTCGACATGCGGCGGATGAACCGCATTCTCGAAATCAACGAAGACGATATGTACGTGATCGTCGAATGTGGTTGCACGTGGAAGACCTTGCATGAAGCGCTATCGCCGCTCGGCCTGCGTACGCCTTATTGGGGGCCGCTGTCCGGTGCCTATGCCACGGTTGGCGGCGCATTGTCGCAGAACAGCCTGTTTCATGGCTCGGGAACGGGAGGAACAGCGGCGGAAAGCGTGCTTGGCCTGAAGGTGGTGCTGGCGGACGGGACCGTTGTCAGCACGGGATCCTGGGGGCACAAGCATGGCAGTCCGTTCTGGCGGCATTTCGGCCCTGACATGACGGGCATTTTCCTCGCGGACACCGGGGCCATGGGAATAAAGGCGGCCGCTGCTCTTCGCCTCGTTCCGGCGCCGAAGCACACCGGCTATCTTTCCTATCGGTTCGACACGTTGGCGGCGATGCTGGCGGCGCAGGTCCGCATCGCCCGGCTGGGCATAGCCTCTGAATGTTACGGGTTCGATCCCTATTATAATGCGGGTTTCGAGAAGCAGGGCATCACGTTCGAGGAAGGTCTTTCCATCGTCGGCAAGATCGCGCGCAAAGGCGGCCTGAAAGGGTTGAAGCGGGCGGCGAAGGTCGCGTTCGGCGGCAAGAAGATCCTGAAGGACGTGCCCTATTCGCTGCACATGACATTGGATGGTTTGACGGAAGGTGTCGCCGCCGAACATACTGACCTCGCCGCCGAAATCTGCGTCGAAGAAGGCGGAACGGAGATGGCGAGCAGTATTCCGACCGTATTCCGCAATGCTCCCTTTGGTGGCGTGCGTACGATCTTGCTGGGATCTGACGGCGAGATATGGATTCCCGTCCATGGATATTTCCCTTTGTCGGTCGCGGTGAAGGCTGCCGAGGCCACGGAGAAATTTCTGGCGGAGCGCAAGCCGTTGATGGAGAAGCATGGGATCAAGACCTCCTATCTGACGTGTTTTTCGGGGCCGGAATTCGTGATCGAGCCGAGCTTTTACTGGCGCGATGCGCTCGGGCCGTTCCGCCTTTCACTGATCGAGCCTGAATTTGCGGAAAAGTGGAAGGATATCCCCGCCGATGAGGAACGGCGCGCCGTGGCGCTGGGACTGCGTGACGAATTGCGCGGTCTGTTCGATTCCCTTGGCGCCCTGCACCTGCAGATCGGCAAATATTATCCCTATCAGGAAATGATGGCCGACGGCACGCTGGTCCACCTGCTCAAGGGCGTGAAATCGGTGGTCGATCCGCAACGGCGGGTCAATCCGGGTTCGTTGGGGCTCTGAGAGTCTGTTTTACCATCGGGAGAGTGATAGATGGACGCGATTTCCTGGGGAAAATTCGGTCTTTACAATTGTCGGGACAGCGACCTTGACGAGGCGCCCGACCTGGAGTTTCCTTTTGCCGCAGGGTCCCGTTTCAGGGCAGTCAACACCGGCATCGACGAACCTGCCTGCCAGATCAATTATGAGGACTTCTTCAAGGGCGTCGACATTGTCTGGACACTTGCTCATGACGAAGTTCAATATGTCGTTTCCGGCCGGGCGGAGATCGAATATCATCTGCCACCGCTGATGCTGGAAACCGGCAAGGTCGTCGCCGAAGCCGGATCGGTCTATTTCCTGCCGCGTGGATGCCGCGTCGTGTGGCGCGTTCTGTCCGACGAACCTTTCCGCCATCTGTGCATCACCTATCCCAATCCGGGCTATCCCATATCGGTGGCGGCCAGCGTCGCCGCTCGGAACTGAAGCCCTTTCCTCGGAGATTTTCGAATGGTGCATGTGCGCAAGGCCTATTGCGAAACGGCGGAGGGAGAACAGGTCCATTACAGGCATGCGGCAGGCGACCGTGGCCCGGTGGTCTTCTTTCACCAGACTGCCAGTTCAAGCCAGATGTATCTGAAGACGTTCGAGCGGATCGGCGGCTCCTGGGACTGCTATGCCTTCGATACGCCGGGCTTCGGCGGTTCTTTCGATCCCGCGGCCGATACCAAGCCGCCCATGAGCCAATATGTCGACTGGATGTACCAGGCCGTCCGCTCCGCCGGCATCGATCGTTGCCATCTCGTCGGCCATCATACCGGCGCCTGTATCGCGACGGAGATGGCGGCGCGTTATCCCGATCTGGCCAAGAGCGTCACGCTGGCGGGCCCGGTGCCCCTGACGGAGGATGAGCGGATCGAATTTTCCCGGCATTTCGGAACGCCGTTCACCCCGACCGTCAGCGGTTCCTATCTGCTCGACAATTGGGACTATCTCCGCGCATTGGGCGCGCATGAGGATGTCATGCTCTTCCATCGCGAAATGGCGGACATGCTGCGGGCATGGTGGGGCCGCATCCAGTCCTACAGCGCGGTATGGGGGCAGGATTTCACCCGCTTCTACCGCGAACTGGCATGTCCGATCCTGATCATGGCGGCGCCGCAGGACGTGCTCCGTCCCTATCTGGACCGTGCCCGAGAAATCCGCCCGGACGCGAGGGTGTTGGATATTGCAGGTGCCAATTTCGAACCCGATCTCGATCCCGACCGGTTCGCTCACGGCATCGCCGCCTTCTTCTCCACAGTGGAGAAATCATCCTGAGACGAAACGGGGCCGATGTCGTCGGCCCCGTTCGCATTCCGGTCGGATCGTGCCGGCCCTTATCGAGGGCCGGCGACCAGTTCTCCGATGATGGCGTTCGATGCCGGGTCGGACCGGGATATGAAACGGCGCGTGAATCCCGGCGATTGCGCCTGGCCGACGACATTCTGCGTGATCCGCCACTGTTCCCCGACGGAAGAGAGGTCGAGCGATATCTCGATCAGCGGCGCATAGGCACCCGCATCGCCGGATACATATTCCGCCACATAGCATTGATAGTTGAGCGCGGGATCGCCCTCGGGCGCGACGCCCCAGAGCTTCACCCAATTGGCGGCGAATTCGGCGAGCGGTCCGTCGGTCCATACATCGTCCGCCGTCTTGCCCGGTTCGATCAGCAGGAAATCGAAATGGGTATAGGGAAAAGCCTCGGTGGGCCCGCCCGCGACCCGCCAGTTGGTATAATGATGCACCGGCGGGCGACTGTTGAAGAAGGGATTGTCGACATCCTGAAGCCATTGCTCATAGCCGCGCTCCTCCGAATCCGAGCGCGGCGTATAGGGCAGGAAGCAGATCAACCGGCTCATTCGCCGCACTCCTTTCGCGTCCAGCTGGCACGGAATTTCGACGATGTGCCCTGCTTGCCGGGCATATACGGGACCTTGTCGCCCACGTCCTCATCGCCCCACTTGTTGCGGCCTTCACCCTGGCGCCATGCCTGATAGGCGCTCGATTCCTCCTGCATCCGGGCGATCGGATGATCATGCCAGCACACATGTTCGGTCGGAACATCCCATGCGGCGCTGTCCATATAGGCCTGGGCCAGCTTCTCCGCTTCCGGATAGGGGCGTGGCGGCCAGGGATAGCCCATCGGGGCATCGGTATGCACCAGGATGAGCGCGCCGCTCCGTGACGCGAAGGGCGCATGATACCATTCCTGCGGGTGGACCACGACGCTACCGATGCCCATCTGTCCTTCATTGACCAGGAAGCAGTCGCCCTGCAGCAGGATGATTTCCTCGAAACATTCGTGATGGACATGTTCCCCCGCGGCGATCAGGCCGGGTTCCAGATATTGGAACCTTATATATCCGCCGGGCCCGCCGTCGAAACCTTCGTCCGTGGGATGGGGAACGGGGTCAGGCTTGCGCAAGGACTTGTGCATCGCCCCGGTGCAGCCCGGCATGCTGTTGACCCATTGTTCCTCCCACGGGCGGACGACACGGTTGCGCGTGTAGGGGAAGGGGAATGCAGGCATGTTGGGATTCCAGAAGGCGAGCGCGAGCGCGCCTCTTTCGGAATAGAGTTCGCCGCCGCCGCATAGTTGTGGAACATGGACATAGCCGGATGCGCCAACGCGATCGCCGTTGAGCGAGAGGTCGCCGCGCAGCAGGAAGAGCTCCAGGCTCGCGAGCTGGGCATCGGTCCGGCCGCGCCAGCCGGGCGGCAGGTCCAGCACGAAGGTGCGTGAGCCCGAGCGCGGATCGGCGCTCATCAACGATCCATTCAAGCCGTCAAGTATATCGGGAGCGTCGAGGCGGGATCGATTCAATCCCAGCAGATTGTAGAAGCCAGGTTCGTCCCGTCTTGTATGGTCCATGAATCACCTCCTAAATGATAAGCAAGAATGTATGCAAAATTTTGGGGATTGCCATCCCAAATTCGAAATGGCGCTAAAAGCCGTTCTTCAGCCGACATGTGGGGCCATCGGTACGGCAACAGAAAATATGGAATAAATAATTGATTTACAGTAATATTTCGTGATTCCAACCCGCATGCCGGTAGCTATCGCTGCCTCATTGCCGACAGCGTCGGCCTCGCTCGAATTTCCTGGTTCATTCGGAGGTGACGCGTCCCTCGGTCGTCCATCCTGGTTCTGCATCACGCTCCGGGGTCCGACGTTTCGAATATCTATCGATATTTAATTAAAACACTGAAATATAGAGATAAATCTTGATAAATCGAAGATTTTCGCTTGTTCGCATGCGTTCTTTCCATGTCGAAAGGCTGAATTTTACCGGTTGACACCAGGCCAAAATTCCATTCAATAATGTATACAAATAATGAGACACCGAAATGGAGTCCAGCTTATCCGACGCCTGAAGGCGCTGCTATCAAAAGGGGAAGGGAAAAAATGCTCAAGCTCACGACTTCCGTTGCCGCACTTGCCTATGCCGCTTTGGCCATGTCCGCCAATGCGCAGGATGTGGCCGCCGACAATAAACATCCCGTCAGCAAAGCGGCCAGAGCTGATGAGGCCGAGATCGTCGTGACGGGCCTCAAGCGCGATCAGGCCTTCGTGGAAGTGCCGGTTGCCGTCCAGGTGTTTGATGCGACCGCGATCCACCGGGCCGGGATCACGCGCCCGCAGGATTTCCTTGCCATGACGCCGAACGTGTCGTTCCAGGTCGCCAACCACGCCGGCGAATTCTTCGTCAACATCCGCGGCCAGACCTCCATTCGCCAGTCCGAGGGCGCCGTGGCGGTGGTGATCGACGGGGTGCAACTGGCCACGCAGAATGAATTCAACGGCGAACTGTTCGACATTCAGCAGATCGAAGTGCTGAAAGGACCGCAGGGCGCGCTGTACGGTCGCAACGCGTCGGCCGGCGCGATCGTCATCACGACCAAGGCGCCTACGGACGATTTCGAGGGGCAGGTGACGGCCGGCTACGGCAACTGGAACTCCAGCCGCATGAACGGCAGCGTCAGCGGGGCGATCATTCCCGGCAAGCTCCGCTTCCGCGCCTCGGTGGCGTTCAACGACACGGATGGACCCTACACGAACATCAACACCGGCGAAAAGCCGATGCGGTCGAATGAAAAGCTGGCCAGGTTGCGGCTTGACTGGGAAGCGGGCGAAAACACCAATGTCGATTTCCGGCTCAACGGCAGCCGGCTGCTGGGCGGCGCCATCGCCTATAATGCGCAGGTCGTCGGCACGACCATCGGCGGCGTTCCCGTGACCCGGATCGACACCAACGACACCAGCCTGCCCTTCACCAATGATGTGCCGGGCCGCAATCGCCAGGACAAATTCTCGACATCGCTGAAGATCGATCATGACTTCGGATTTGCGAAGCTGACGTCTGTCACGTCCTACAACATGATCAGCGACAATTATCAGGCCAAGAACTATCCCTATGCAGGATGGTCCTATGGTGGAAACGACTTTGTCAGCGGTGCGCTGGGCGGGATCGATGCCCTGGTGCTGTTCGGCGACAATACGCAGAAATTCCGTATCGCCAACCGCGCCTTCATCCAGGAACTGCGCCTGACATCGTCCAATGACGGGCCGCTGCGCTGGCAGGCTGGTGTCTTCTTCCTGAAGTCCAAGCGCCGGTTCACCACCGAACAGGGATTGAACGGTCGTCTGCCGACGGATGGGGCGGGCAACTTGCTGCCCCCGTTCAGTGGGCTGGTTTCGCCGATCACGCGCAACCTGATCGGCGGCGGCAGCATCCTGCCCACGCGCGGGATCGACGGGCCTGAAACCAATAACGGCACGCTCAACTATGACGACAATCTCTACCGTGCCCGCAACTTCGCGCCGTTCGGCAATATCCAATATGACATTACCGACAATATCGAGTTCCAGGGCGCCCTGCGTTACGATATCGAGCGGCGGTCCATTCGGACGCTGACGCCCGACATCGCCAATCCTTTCTTCGGTGTCGCGACGGGCGCTCCTCAGGCGACCTACAATCTCTGCGTCGCGACGACCGGCCGTGCCGCTGCCGATTGCCATGCGGACCGGACGTTCAAGCAGATGCAGCCAAAGGCTACGCTGACCTATAAATTCCCCGGACGGAACGGGTCCATCTATGCGGGCTATGGCAAGAGCTTCAAGTCGGGCGGTTTCAACCCGATCGGGACGCGCGACACGCTGCTGGTCAGCCTTCCCAATGTTCTGGTCCAGGACAGTTATGGCAAGGAAGTCGCCGACTCCTACGAAATCGGCTTCAAGTCGTTGTGGTTCAACCGCCGGGTGAGCTTCAACGGCGCGGCCTATTACACCAAGGTCAGCAACGCGCAGCAGTTCGAATTCTTCCCGACGGGCGGTATCCAGTCGATTTCGCAGATCAAGCGGACCCGCATCCAGGGCTTTGAATTCGACATCAACGCCCGCTTGACCGACACGCTGACCATCTTCGGCGGCTATGGTCTTGCCGATACCAAGATCGTCGACATCGACAGCCAGGATCCGGTCGATCGGGCCGACATCATCGGCAAGCGCGTACCGTTCGCCGCCAATTACAATCTCAGCGCCGGTTTCCAACTGACGCAACCGATCAACGACCGGCTGGATTTCCTGCTGCGCGGCGATTATTCGCGGACGGGTTCGATCTGGTACGATCAGCGCAACCAGCCCAATACCAAGCGTGACCCGGTCGACCTGGTCAATGCCCGTATCGGCCTCAGCAGCGATCGCTGGGAACTGGCGCTGTGGTCGAAGAATCTCTTCAACGAGAAATATAATAGCGAAGCCGTCGTGATCCTGCCCATCGCGCACGCCGTGTATCGGGCGCCGGATCGCAGCGTCGGCGTGGAAGCCAAGGTGAAGTTCTGATGGCGATCGGGCTGGCCCCTGCCGCGCGCTCCATATTCGAAGCGCATGACATCGATCATGCGGCGCTGGATCAGGCGCCGCTGTTCGACCTGCCCTTCAATCCGGGCGTGCGGATAAGGGGATATAGCGCGATCAACCAGCCCAATTGTCAGATCATCATCGAAGACTTCATGCCCGGTGACGAGTTCGTCTGGACCTTTGCCCATGACGAGATCCAATATGCCATTTCGGGCGAGATGGAGGTGGAGGTCTATATGCCTCCCCTCTATTCCGAAATGGTCCGGGCGACGATCAGGGCGGGAACAGTGTACAGCTATCCCGTAGGTGCACGAAAACATGTCAGGATCACGAGCAAGGAGCCATTTCGGCACATCTGCTTTTGTCCCCCAAGTCCCGATTATCCGTTCCCGACTCTGGAGGAGATCAGGAACGGCCGAACATAGTGCGGGACAGCCCGAGCCGGCGGTGTCGGCATGCAAGGAATGGCCGGAGACATCCGGCCGGGCAGCCGGCCGCCGGGCGGGTCGGACTGGATGTTGACGTTGCGATGGAAAGGAAAAGCTCATGGAAGCGGCAATTGATCTGAAAACCCAATATCGTCATGCGGTGTTGCCCAAGACGGTCTCCGACGAGGCGTCGCGGCAGGAATTCGTGAAGAGCCTGAAACTGCATCTTGCCAGCAAGGTGGCGCCCGGCAACCGGCTGGCCTATGAGGCGCGGGCGGGCAAGGCCTATGCCGCGGCGACAGGCAGCGCGCCGGCCAACTATCATGAAATCCGCAAGGCCATGGCCGACGATCCCTATTTCCGCTTCTGGTCCGCGCTCCAGCGCAACAGCCAGGAAATGATGTGGAATGCGGTGCAGGTCCCCGTTCAACGCTCGCTCGACACGCTGATCGATGTTGGCCGGACGGAAGGGGATGCGGGCGGCACGCTGACGCTGAATCCCGATATGGAGATTCCGCGCTACCACCGGATGGTCGACATCCATTGCATGCCGGGCGGATACCATACTGATTTCGCGCAGAATGACGTCGCGAACGGTGCGGTCTACGACCGGGCCGTCTATCTCTATGCCATGGGTCGCATGGGGCCATTCAACTCCGATATCGGCGATACGACCATCGCCTATCTGAAGCAGAATTTCCCCGATCTGAAGCCCCGACGCATTCTCGACATGGGCTGCACCGTGGGTCATTCGACGCTGCCCTATTGTGATGCCTATCCCGAGGCGGAGGTCTACGGCATCGATGTCGGCGCTCCGGTTCTGCGCTACGCCCATGCGCGGGCGCAGGATCTGGGCCAGAAGGTCCATTTCAGCCAGCAGAACGCGGAACATACCAATTTCGACGACGGCTTCTTCGACCTGATCGTCAGCCACATCCTGGTTCATGAAACCAGCCACAAGGCGATGCGCAACATCATGCGCGAAGCCCATCGGCTGCTCTCGCCGGGCGGCGTGGTCATTCATGCCGAAACCCCGCCCTATCGGGCGCTGGAGGCCTTCGATGCCTTCATGCTCGATTGGGACACGCGCAACAATAACGAGCCTTATTGGGGGGCGAGCCACGAAATCGTGTCGGCCGACATCGCCCGCGAAACCGGCTTCGACCCGGCGAAGGCGTTCGAGGGCATGCAGACCAGCGTGTTCGACGCTGCGGAAGCGGAGAGAACCAAGGTCTTCCAGGGCGGCGACTTTGGCGGCGCCGGCATGTGGTACGTCTGGGGCGCGCAGAAATAATAGGGAATGGCGGGGCGCACAGCCCCGCCGATATTGGCAGAGAAGACAGTCATCTATGGTAGAATTGCAGAAGAAGGCGCGCGGTCAGCGGCCGAGCTATTTCGAAGATCCCGCCGTCGACAAGCTGATGGCGATCACGCTGGCGCTGACGGGAGAGGTCGCCGTCCTGCGCGACCGGATCGACACGATCGAGCGCCTGTCCGCGGAGGGTAAATCGATCAGCCCCGAGGCGGTCGACGCCTATGAGCCCGATGAGAAGGTGCGCGAGATCCGGAACGCGTTGCGCGACACCTATCTGGATGTGGTGCTGCGCATCGTGCATCAGGAACGGGAGGAACTGGAACATCAGCTCGCGAACCAACCCTATGACGATGTCGTGACGACGGTATCGACCAATTGATTCCCGTCACCGGGACGGGCGCAAGCCTGTTCCCGCGCGGTCGAGAGAAAAATCCCGGCATAAGCCGGGATTTTTGTTTGTGCCGATGTCGGAGGAAATGGTCGGGAAGGCTAAATCCGTTCAAACTCGCCGAAGCAGGTCGATCGCGGCCTGTTCGCCAACCACCTCGGCATATTTGGCCTGGAGATCGAACAGGTTCGCTTCATGGGGTCCGGGATGCCGATCCGCGCAGGCATCACGTATGACGAACGGGATGAAGCCATGCTGCAACGCGTCCACCGCCGACGCCCGGACGCAGCCGGACGTGGAAAATCCCGTGATCAGAAGCGTGTCGACCCCCAGGCTGGTGAGCGTGGCGGCCAGCGATGTGCCGAAAAAGGCGGAGGCATATTGTTTGGTGACGACGATTTCGTCGCTGCGGGGCTGAAGCGTCTCCGGGAAGGCGCCCAGCGGCGACCCTTTCAGAAACGCCTTGAGGGCGGGAACCTTCCTGAAGAACCGGCCGCCATCCGTGCCCCCCGCCTGATATTCGACATTGGTGAATATGACCGGCACTCCCGCCGTCCTGGCGGCGGCCAGCAATCGCTGGTTCGACGCCAGCGCATCCTCTGCCCGGGCATAGAGGCTCGATGCCGGATCGAGATAGGCGCGAACGACGTCGATGATCAACAGCGCTATCCTGCTGCCTGGCCGGAGCGATCCGTCGAACGCTCCGGCATAGTTGGCGGCCAGTTCGTCCTTCATATGGCCGACACGGCCTTCAGCCGCTCGAGCTCCGCCGCGTCCAGGCCGAGCAGTTCGCCGTAGATCGCCTCATTATCCTGCCCGATGGTGGCAGGGGCCAGCGTACGGATGCTGCTGGGCGTATCCGACAGTTTGGGGAAGGCGTTCTGCATCTTGAACTTGCCCCAGCGCGGGGAATCCACCTCCACCAGCGCATCGCGCGCCGCGAAATGGGGATCTTCCAGCATCTCCGGCGCGCGGTAGATCTTGCCGGCGGGGACGCTGTGTTTGATCATCAGCGCCTCGACGGCTTCGACGGTCAGCGTGCGCGTCCAGCTTTCGATCAGCTCGTCCAGTTCCTTCTGATTCTGCCCGCGCGCCAGATGGGTGGCATAGCGCGGATCGGACGCCAGTTCGGGCCGGCCCATGGCTTCGCAAAGCCGTGCGAAGACCGCGTCCTGGTTGGCGCCGATCAGATATTCGCCATCGCTGCACTGGTAGACATTGGAAGGCGCGACGCCCTCCAGGACCGATCCGGTGCGCTTCCGGATATGATGGGAGATCATATATTCGGGCACCAGGCTTTCCATGACCTGCAGGACGGCCTCATAGAGGGCGCTGTCGACCACCTGGCCTCTGCCGGTCCGCTCGCGGGCGTGAAGAGCGGCAAGGGCGCCCATGCAGCCATAGGTCGCGGCCAGGCTGTCGCCGATCGACACGCCCACGCGGCTGGGCGGACGGTCCGCGTCGCCGACGATGTAGCGCCAACCGCCCATGGCCTCGCCGATGCCGCCAAAGCCGGCATAGCTGGAATAGGGGCCGGTCTGCCCATATCCCGACACGCGCACGATGATCAGGCGGGGGTTGATGGCGTGCAACGCATCGGAACCCAGGCCCCATTTCTCCATCGTGCCGGGCTTGAAATTCTCGATCAATATGTCCGCAGTGGCCGCCAGTTTGCGGACGAGTTCCTGCCCCTCGGGGATGCGGAGGTTGGCGGAAACGGATTTCTTGTTCCGCGCCACGACCTCCCACCATAATTTGGCGTCGCCATGCCCCCAGTTGCGCATCGGATCGCCCTGGGCGGGGGGTTCGACCTTGATCACTTCCGCGCCCATGTCGCCCAGAAGCTGGCCGCAGAACGGCCCGGCGATGAGCTGTCCGAGTTCGATCACCCGGATGCCCGCGAGCGCGCCTTCAACATTCTTCGTCATAATCTCACTCGGCTGCGATATGTTGGGAATTCCACCGGGGCTGGACGGGGGCGGGGAGGCCGGTCTCCTCCAGGCTGCGTTCCCTCAGCGTCTCAAGGTCTGGCCCGAAGTCGAAAACCCCGACCGCACCGCGTTCCCGGCGCATATTGTCGCGCAGGTCGGCGGTCGCCCGTTCATCGACGCTGCCCTCGCCATCGAGCACCACGCCATAGGCACGGGCACCCTGGACGGTGACGAGGCCCTGGACGACCTCCTTCGCCACCAGTGCGGGATCGCGGTCGAGCGGGTCGCCCCAGCCGCCGCCGCCCCAGGTGATGAAGTGCAGGACGTCGTCGGTCTCGACCGTGAAATCCTCGACCTTGTTGCCGATGATCGTCCGGGTGCCATCGGGCTTTTCCAGTATCTTGCGCGCCCGCGCGCCGGGGCGGCCGCCATTGACGCCCCAGGGCGGCACGAACCAGCGGTCGTCATGGACGGCGATCACGCCGGGCTCCAGAAAGCGGTAGGACATGACGATCCCGTTGCCGCCGCGATGCAGGCCCGCGCCGCCCGAATCCGCGACCGTGCCATATTGTTCGATGACCAGCGGGAAATAGCGCTCCAGAAATTCATTGGGCACATTGGTGAACCCTGGCCAGAGCGAGTGACCGTCCGGCCCGTCGCCCAGCGGACGGCCGGGAATGCCGCCGAAGCCGATCTGGAACAGTTGGAACCAGTCCCCCTTCCGGTCGGTGCCGGCATAGAAGAGATGGGGCGAGGAAGAGAAACCGGCCGCATTCAGGAATTGCGGCGTCTTCTGGCCGAGCAGGCCGCCCAATATGTCGAAGATCCGGCCCAGGGCATGGGTGCGCCCCGAAAGCGCCGCCGGGAATTTCGGTTTCAGCAACGATCCATCCGGGATCCTGACGTCGATCAGGTCGTAGAAGCCGTCATTGAACAGGATCATCGGATCGAAAACCATGATCATGTAGATGCCGAAGAACATCTTGAACATGTTTTCGTTGAGATAGAAGTTGATCGACCCGACCGATTGGGGATCGGTGCCGGTGAAGTCGAGAATGACCTTCTCGCCCTCGCGCCACATCGTGCATTTCAGCTTATATGGCCCATATCCCATCCCGTCGTCGCAGATATAATCCTCGAAACTGACCTTTTCCTCACTGATGGCCTGACCCAGCAAAGTCTTCATCGCGCGATAATTGCGCGCCAGAAGTTCTCCCGTGGCCGTGACATAAGTGTCGATGCCGAAGCGATCGGCCATCTCCTCGATCCGCCGCGCTGCCACGCGGCAGGAAGCGATGAGGGCATTCAGGTCCGCGGCGCACCAGTCGGGCGTGCGCGACTGGTGGAGCGCGAGCTTCACCAGATCTTCGTTATACTGCCCGTTGCGATAGATCTTCACCGGCGGGATGCGCACCCCTTCCTGGAAGATGCTGGTCGCGTCGATCGGCATCGATCCGGGAACCTTGCCGCCAATGTCGGACTGGTGTCCGAACATCGCCGTATAGGCGAGCAGCCGGCCGTCCTTGAACACCGGCAGCAGCACCAGCCAGTCATTGCTGTGGCTGACGGCGCCTTCCACCGAATAGGGATCGGAAAGAAGGAACATGTCGCCTTCCTCCACCGTGCCGTCATATCCGTTCAGGAAGCCGCCGATGAAGGAGCCGAACTGGCCCACGATCATGCGTCCTTCATGGTCGGCGATCAGCGGGAAGGCGTCACCCTGTTCCCGGATGCCGGGCGACATGGCGGTGCGAACCAGGGTCGCGTCCATTTCGGTGCGCGCATTGCGAAGCGCGTTTTCAATGACTTCGAGCGTCACCGGGTCCACGGTCGTCTTGGCGAAGCTCGTCTCGTTGCTCTGGATTATCCGTGCGGGCATGGATCGCGTTCCGTTCAGGCCAGGGTGATCAGGATGTTGCCGACATGGTCGACGGTGGCGACGCAGTCGGCTTCGATGAGGGTCGTGGAGTCCATTTCCACCACGATGGCGGGACCCTTGATGACGTCCTTCGCCTTCAGCTTCGCGCGATCGTAGATGACGGCCGGTTGCATGCGGCCGTCGATCCATAGTTCATGATCGCGGATCTTGGCTTCGCACGGATCGCCATTCCCCTCCGGCAGGCGTGCGGCCGGCAGGTCGAGCGCCTTGCCCAGCCCGATCGCGCGCAGGTTCACGATCTCGTGCTGGCTGTCCATGTTGAAGGTGAACAGGCGGCGATGCTCATCGTCGAACCGGCGGGTGAGGTTGGCGATACCTTCGGCTTCAAGGGCGTCGAGCGTGACCGGCATCGGCACTTCGAAGGCCTGACCGGAATAGCGCACGTCGACCTCGAAATCGACTTCGGTGTCGTCGGCCGTGATGGCATCGGCCATGTCGCGCAGGATGCCGCAAAGCTCATCCACCGTCGTGTCCGATGCCAGCTTGGAGAAGGAGCGCGCCGTTTCCGTCCGCATCCGTGTGGTGGCATCGCCCAGGGCGCACAGCACGCCGGGGGAAACCGGCGAAACGGCGGGCCAACTGCCCATCAGCCGCGCCACCGCGTTCACATGGAGCGGACCGGCACCGCCGAACCCCATCAGCGCGAAGTCGCGGGGGTCGTAGCCCTGCTGGACGGAGATCATGCGCAGCGCCCCGAACATATTCTCGTTGACGATGTCGATGATGCCCCGCGCCGCTTCGAACAGGTCGATGCCCAACGCGTCCGCGATGGTCTGGACGGCGGCGACGGCGGCTGGCCGGTCGAGCTTGAAGCTGCCGCCGAGCAGCGCTTCGGGAAGGTAGCCGAGCACGACATTGGCGTCGGTCACGGTCGGAAGCGTACCGCCCTTGCCATAGGCGACGGGGCCGGGCACCGCGCCCGCCGATTGCGGGCCGACGCGCAGCGCGCCCGTCAACTGGGGCACATAGGCGATCGAACCGCCGCCGGCGCCCACCGTCTTGACGTCCAGCGCGGAGGCGCGGACCGCCAGATGCCCGACTTCGGTGGTGCGGACGCGGCGCGCTTCCAGATTCTCGATGAGCGCGACGTCGGTGGACGTGCCGCCGACGTCCAGCGTCAGGATGTTCCTGATCCCGGCATTCTTGCCGACCCAGATCGCGCCGGTGACGCCACCCGCCGGACCGGACATCAGCAGCGATACCGGCTGTTCCTCGGACTTTTCGGACGACATCAGGCCGCCATCGGAGCGCAGGAGGCTGAGTTGGCCCGCCATGCCCGCATCGCGTAGCTTGGCGCGCAGATTGCGGACGTAACGGCCGACCACAGGACGCACCGCGGCATTGGCGACAGTGGTCAGCGTCCGCTCATATTCCTGCATTTCCGGCAGCACTTCATGGCTGAGGGACACGGGAACATCCGGCAGGATTTCGGCCGCCAGTTCGCCCACGCGGCGTTCATGCGCGCCGTTGAGATAGGCGTTCATCAGGGACACGGTGAGCGCTTCGACGCCCTGCGCCTTGATCTTCAGCAAGGCGGCGCGGATATCGTCGTCGTCGATCGGCCGCAACTCGTTGCCGCGCGCATCCATGCGCCCCATGATCTCGAACGTATCCTCCAGCGCGGCGAGCGGCTGGGGCTTGGGCCATACGATCCATCCCGCCAGTCCGCCCGGCACGAAACTGCGTGCGATCTGCATGATCTGGCGATAGCCCTGGGTGACGATCAGCCCCACGCGCGCGCCCTTGCCCTCCAGGACGGCGTTGGTCGCGACGGTCGTGCCGTGCAGGAATATCTCCACGTCGGACGGCGTGATCCCGGCCTTGGCGCAGACCGCCTCCACCCCGGTCAGGATGCCGACCGAACTGTCATGCGGAGTCGATGGCGTCTTGTGGCGCCAGAATGTGCCCTTGTCCTCGGCGAACAGGAGCAGGTCGGTAAAGGTGCCTCCGACATCGACACCCAGGCGGTAGCTCATCGATCATCCTTCGTGGCTGGAGAAATGGGACGGGGAAAGGGGCCTGCGCGGCTGAGCAGGGCAGGAACGTCGCGGTCCATCTGCTGTCCCAGCCACAGGGCGGTTTCGATCGCCCGATCGAGCCTGATGCCCGTCGACACGCCGGAGCGGTCGAGCATGTACAGCAGATCCTCGGTGGCGATATTGCCGGTGGCGTTGGGCGCGAACGGACACCCGCCGATGCCGCCGACGGCGGAATCCAGCGTTGCCGCGCCCGCCTGGATGGCTGCCCATGCATTGGCATAGCCGGTGTTGCGGGTATTGTGCAGATGGACCCGAACGGGAAGGGGGGCGATGGCGCGGCGCACCCGTTCCACCAGATCATGGACCTGGGCGGGCACCGCGACGCCGATCGTGTCGGCCAGCGCTATCTCCACCGGTCCCGCTTCCGCCAGGCGGGCCGCCATGGCCACGACCCGATCGGCGGGAACCTCCCCCTCGAACGGGCAGCCGAAAGCGGCGCCGATCGTGATCTGCGCATCCCGGCCGTCCGTGCGGGCGATGCGGACGATGTCGCCCGCAACATCGGCGGATTCGGCGGAGCTTTGTCCCTGGTTCCGCTGCGCGAAGCTGTCGCTGGCCACGCAGACCGCGCCGATCTGGCCGATCTTCGTCTCCAGCGCACGGAACAGGCCCCGCTTGTTCATGACCAGCCCTATCGTCACGACATTGTCGGGCAGGGCGAGACCCGCGATCACGGCTTCGGCGTCGGCCATCTGGGGCACGCGATCGGCCCGGACGAAGCTTGCCACCTCGATCCGTCGCGCGCCCGCCGCCGCCATATGCTCGATCAGCATGATTTTCTGTTCCGTCGAGAACAGCGTCTTTTCATTCTGCAGTCCGTCCCGCGGGGCGACCTCGACGATCTCGATGAAGGGTTTGTCCGGAATCATGTAGGCAGTATTGTATACAAAAATAGGGTTGTAAAGGGGAGAAGCTGGGATGTGGGTGAAGAAAGGCCTGTAAATGTGCACAGGCGATGGTATGCGTTGCCGGTCAGGCTTTCATCTGGCCGGGACGGCAAACGGAATTGGAGATCATGAACGCAAGCGAGCGCGCCTATGCGATCATCCGGCAACGCATATTGGACGGGACCTTCCCTCCGGGAAGTCAGCTTCGGGAGGAGGAAATAGCCGAGGCGTGCGGCGTGTCGCGAACGCCCGTGCGGGACGCGATGAGGCGGCTGGAAACCGAGATGTTCGTGGAGCGGAGCGACAGCAACCGGTCCTTCGTGACGGTGTGGAAGGAGAGCGATCTGGAGGAGCTGTTCATGCTCCGATCCGTACTGGAAAGTCATGCCGCGGAGCGGGCGGCGAAAGCGATCACGGCCGATGTCGTGGATCTGCTGAAAATCTCCAACAACCGGATAGCCGAGGCCATCGCCAAGGAAACGCCCGACATCGAGACCTTCCTCAAGGAGAATGCGACCTTCCACGAGCTGGTCGTGGGGGCTGCGGCGTCCGAACGGCTGGCGTTCATGATTTCACGGCTGGTGTTCATCCCCGTTGTATACAAAACAGCCATCCGTTACGACCGCGAGGAGCTGCACAAGAGCCTTTCGGACCATCGCGAGATCACCGCGGCACTCGAAGCGGGCGACGCGGAATGGGCGGGTGCCGCCATGAAATCGCATATCCGCCGCGCCTATCATGCGCAGGCAAAGCGATCATGACGGCTGCGATGCCGGGTTCAGGCCGCCGATAACCACGGACGGTCTTGCGCCGTCATATGCTCATGGTCGTCGATCGCGCTTTCCATCGATAATGTCAGGCCGATCTCATCAAGTCCCTGAAGCAGGCACTGGCGACGAAACGCGTCGATCGCGAAAGGGAAGACGTCGCCAAGATTTGATGTAACAGTCATCGTTTCGAGATCCACGATGATCTCATGATTCTTCGTGACCTCGATCAGTCGATCGATTGCAGGCTGCGGCAGTGTAACGGTCAAAATGCCGTTCTTGAACGCGTTGCCGGAAAATATGTCGGAAAAACTCGGTGCGAGAACGGCTTCAATTCCCATGTCGGCCAGGGCCCATGCGGCATGTTCACGGCTGGAGCCGCAACCGAAATTATCGCCCGCGATCAGGATGGGGGCCCCTGCATAGCGTGGATCGTCGAAGATGTTGCCGGGCTGGGCACGCAGGCTTTCGAACGCCCCTTTGCCAAGGCCCCGGCGTGAGATGGTCTTCAGCCACTGTGCGGAGATGATCACATCGGTATCGACATTCTTGGCGCCCCAGGGATAGGCGCGCCCTTCGACCTTGCTGATCGGCTTCATGGGGTCAACTCCCGGGCGTTGCCCATAAGTTCGCGCACGTCGGCCAATCGACCCGTCACGGCGGCGGCCGCCGCCATGGCGGGCGACAGAAGGTGCGTGCGCGACCCGGGTCCCTGTCGGCCGACGAA
Organism: Sphingobium sp. LB126; assembly: GCF_002795205.1. Lineage (NCBI taxonomy): Bacteria > Pseudomonadati > Pseudomonadota > Alphaproteobacteria > Sphingomonadales > Sphingobiaceae > Sphingobium > Sphingobium sp. LB126. Next base: position 948,971 of record NZ_NETV01000001.1, on the reverse strand, counting down.
ATTGCGGTTCGACGTCGATGCGCAGCGTTCGCCGGCGGGAATCCTGTCGGGGTTCATGCCCAGGCATGCGGAGCATCCCGGTTCCCGCCATTGAAATCCGCTTTCGATGAAGATGCGGTCCAGCCCTTCCTCCTCGGCCTGGTGCTTGACGAGTCCCGATCCGGGCACGGCCAACGCCTGCCTGATGCGGGAGGAAATCTTCCGCCCCTTCAGCACCGCGGCGGCGGCGCGCAGATCCTCGATCCGGCTGTTGGTGCAACTTCCGATGAAGATATGTTCGATGCCGATATCTTCCATCCGGCGATGGGGAACCAAGCCCATATAATCCAGCGAACGCCTGGCGGCATCGCGCCTGGAATCGTCTGCGAACTGTTCGGGATCGGGAACCGATCCGGTGATCGGCGTGACGTCTTCCGGATTTGTGCCCCAGGTGACGTTGGGCGCTATGGTTCCGGCGTCGATCAGAAGCCGCTTGTCATATGTGGCGCCCGGATCGCTGGGCAGCGTTCTCCACCATGCAAGGGCGGCTTCCCACGCATGATCCTTCGGCGCCATGGGACGGCCCCGCAAATAGGCATAGGTTTTTTCGTCAGGCGCGATCAGTCCGGAGCGTGCGCCATGTTCGATGGCCATATTGGCCACGGTCAGCCTGCCCTCGATCGACATGTCGCGAATGGTGGACCCGGTATATTCCGCGACGAAGCCGCTGCCGCCGGCCGCACCGAGTTGCGCCACGATCTGGAGGATGACGTCCTTCGGGCCGACGCCGAAGCCCAGGCTGCCCTCGATGCGAACCTCAAGTTTTTTCGAAGGCTTCAACAGGAGCGTCTGCGTGGCCAGGACATGCTCTATCTCGCTCGTGCCGATGCCGAAGGCGAGCGCTCCGAGCGCGCCGTGCGAAGCGGTGTGGCTGTCGCCGCAGACCAGGGTGGCGCCCGGCAGCGTAAAGCCTTGTTCCGGGCCGACGACATGCACGATGCCCTGTTCGGGCGCCGTGGCGTCGAAATAGCGTATTCCGTATTGCGCGGCGTTCTTCCGCAGGAGGGCAAGCTGTTGGGCCGATTGCGGATCGGTGACGGCCACCGGCCGGCCCTGCGGGTCGACCCGCGCCGTTGTCGGCAGATTATGATCGGGCACCGCCAGCATCAAATCCGGTCGCCGGACGGTGCGCCCAGCCGTGCGCAATCCCTCGAAAGCCTGAGGGCTGGTCACTTCATGGATGAGATGGCGATCTATGTAGATGAGGCAAGTGCCATCGGGGCGCCTGTTCACCACATGGGCGTCCCATATTTTCTCGTAAAGGGTTCGGGGGCGGCCTGTCCGCATGCTGTCCATTGAAGGCCCTTCTCCAGATGAAACGCATTGCGCTTCTCGATGTATCGCGAAAATGTATACTATAACTCGTATTGTAAAGGATAATAGCCCGGATAATTGCGGAAAACTCCGCGATCGTCAATATGTATGTATACAATATATCGAAATCACGGAGGCTGCGATGCGGCATCGGCGCGACGCCTGTCCTACGCCTCGCGCAGGAAGGTGCGACGGTGACGACCAGCAAGTGCCGGCCATGATCGATGGAAGCGGCGCCTTTCGAAGCGAAAAAAAGCCCCGCCGGAGCACAAGCTCCACGGCGGGGCCGAGGTTCAGGGCCGCCCGAAGGGGGGAACGGGCGGTCTGGTTCTTCTTAAGGTCGAAAGATGAATTTCCGATGACCGGCGCCGCCGCCTTTCATGACAAATTGTTAACCCTATGGGCCTGGAGCGATGTCAAGTGAGATGGAATATCTTACGACTCATAACTCACGGAAAATAAATAAATTAAAGCATTTCGTTTAATCTGATCGGCGCATGCTTTAATCACGAAGCGGTTCGGACAGGGCGATATCCATATCCGCCAGCGCCAGCCGCAGCAATTCCACCATGGTAGACCGCGCCGCGGCCGTGTCACGGGCGGCGATGGCGTGATAGACCGCCTTGTGATCGGGTAGGGGATCGCGCGGCAGCAGCTTCTTGCGATGCTTGAAGGTGGTGGTCCAACTCACCGCCGCCCCCACCGAGCTTGCCAGTGCGGCGAGCGCGTCATTATGGGTTGCGGCGAGGATCGCGTGGTGGAAACGCTGGTCGGCGGCGCGGCCTTCAGGCGTCGATAGGCCGCATTTCTCCATATCCTCCAACGCCCGCGTCATCACGGCGAGCTGGTCGTCGGTGCGCCGCCGCGCGGCGAATTCCGCCGCCGCCGGCTCGATCACGCCGCGCAGTTCGAACAGGTCGCGGATGAAGTCGCGGTCCGGTTCCCCCGCGAACATCCAGGCGAGAATTTCGGGGTCCAGCACATTCCAGCGGCTGCGCGGCAGCACGCGCGTTCCAGCCTTGGGGCGGCTTTCCAGCATGCCTTTGGCAATCAATATGCGTACCGCCTCCCGATAGGCGGTGCGGGAGACGTGGAGCCGTTCCGACGCCTCGATCTCCCCTTCGAACAGGTCGCCGGGCTTGTGGACGCCCATCAGGATCGCTGTGCCCAACTGCCGGGCAATGGCCTGATGGATGCGGAGCGAGCCTTCTTCCGCCGCGAACTTGCGTTCCGTCACGTCCTTGCGCTCGCTCCCCAAAACCCCGGCTCCCCTTCTATCAGTCCTCGAACGCCGTCGTAGGGCAATGCCGCCCGCAAAGAAAGGCATCGGCCACCAATCGCAACGGAGCGATATCGGCATCGATCGCCTTGTCCGCCGTCAATTGCACGAATCGGCGGTACATGGCCGGATATTCCTCGTCCGGCGCCTTCACCTGAACTTCGCCGTCCAGCCGCAGCATATTGCCGCCCTCTGACAGCAGCAGGCGGCCATTTCCCGTTTCGACTGCGATGTCCCAGGTCTGCGGCCCGGTCTGGCGCCAGTCGAACACCGCCTCCACCGGCGCGCCCGAAGCGGTTGCCATCTTGAGCGCGGCGCCGATCGGCGCATCCTTGTTCTGCGGCACCTCCAGGCTGGCGGACAGCAGGGTGACCGGTTCGGGTACGATCTCCGTCAGGATGGAAAGCGCGTTGATACCGGGATCGAACACGCCGAAACCGCCCGCTTCCCAAATCCAGGGTTGGCCGGGATGCCAGTGGCGCACATCCTCGCGCCACTGGATGTCGATGCGCTCGATGGTGCGCGACGCCAACCACGCCTTCGCCTGCGCGACGGCGGCGGCATAGCGGCTGTGCCAGCTCGCATAGAGCGTGACGTTCCGCGCCTTCGCCAGCGCGACCAGCGCCTCCACCTCCGACACGGTGGCGCCCGGCGGCTTTTCCAGGAAGACATGTTTGCCCGCCAATATCGCCTGTCGCGCCGCCTGATAGCGGACCTGCGGCGGCTGGCACAGGATCACGGCATCGAGTTCCGGCTCGCCCGCCAGCATGGCATCAAGGTTGGGATAATTGCTGACCCCTTCACCCTGCGCATTGCGGCTGGCGACCGCGACCACTTCTATGCCCGCGGTCTTTTCGATCGCGGGAAGATGCTGGTCGCGGGCGATCTTGCCCAGGCCGACAAGGCCTGCCCTGATCGTCATGCGGCGACTTCCAGCCTGCCCTCGACGCGACGGGTGAGCTTCCACGGATTGGCGGCCTGAAGCGCGGGTGGCAACACCGCGTCGGCCACATCCTGATAGCAGACCGGGCGCAGGAAGCGCATCATCGCCAACGTGCCGACGGAGGTGGTGCGCCCATCGGAGGTCGACGGGAAGGGGCCGCCATGTACCATGGCATGGGTCACTTCCACCCCGGTCGGCCAGCCGTTGGCCAGCACGCGACCCACTTTCCGGGAGAGCGTGGGCAGCAGCTTCGCGGCATCGACCTGATCGCTTTCGTCCATCTGAAGCGTCGCGGTCAACTGACCCTCCATGCGGCCGATGGTGTCGATGACTTCCTCGACGGTCGCGCATTTGACCAGGATGGAAGAAGAGCCGAACACTTCATGCGCCAGCGCCGGATTGGCGCGGAACTGCTCGCCGGTCGCCGCGAACAGCGCGTGCTGCCCGCGATTGACGCCGTCCGCCGCCGCGCCGCGCGCGATGGTGGTGACGCCCTTAGCCCCGGCCAGGGCGGCGACGCCCTTTTCATAGGCGGCGTGGATGCCGGGCGTCAGCATGACCTGCGCACCATTGCCCGACAGCGCCCCGGCGGCGGACGCGACGAAACGGTCGAGATCGGGGCCGTCCAGCGCGATCACCATCCCCGGATTGGTGCAGAACTGGCCGGAAAACAGCGTCAGCGACCCGACGAAGGCCGTGCCCAGCGCCTCGGCGCGATTGGCCAGCGCACCGGGCAACAGCACGACGGGGTTGATGCTCGACATTTCGGCATAGACCGGGATCGGCTCGTCGCGTCCCGCGGCGATCTTCATCAGGGCAAGGCCGCCGCCCCGCGATCCGGTGAAGCCCACCGCCTTGATGCGCGGATCGGCCACCAGCGCGCCGCCAAGGTCATTGGTCGTGCCGGGCAGGTAGGAAAACACGCCTTCATGCAGGCCGCTGTCCTTCACGGCCGCGGCAATGGCGCGGGCCACCAGTTCGCCGGTGCCGGGATGGGCGGGATGGCCCTTGACCACGACCGGGCAACCGGCGGCGAAGGCCGATGCGGTGTCGCCGCCCGCGACCGAGAAGGCGAGGGGGAAGTTGGACGCGCCGAACACCGCGACCGGGCCGACCGCCTGATTGACGCGGCGCAGGTCGCTGCGCGGCAGCGGCTGGCGCTCCGGCAGCGCCTTGTCGATGGTGGCGTCCAGCCAGTCGCCCTGCCGCACATAGCTGGCGAACAGGCGAAGCTGCCCGACGGTGCGGCCGCGTTCTCCCTCCAGTCGGCCGCGCGGCAGGCCGCTTTCGCTCATGGCCGTGGTGATCAGCAGGTCGCCAATCGCCATGATCTGGTCAGCCACGCCTTCCAGAAAGGCGGCGCGGGCATCGGGTGCCAGCGTCGAGAAGCCCTCGAACGCCGCATCGGCGAGCGCACATGCGTCCGCGACATCGGCCGCCGACGCGTTGTGGAAAGCGACCTCGCCCCTCGCGCCGGTCGACGGATCGACGGCGAAGAAGGGCTCGCCGCCCAGGCGCTCGGCAGCGCCGACAAGAATGGCTCCGTTGAACATGGGGAATACTCCGGAAATAGGGGATGGTTAATTCAATGATTGTCGCGGGGCAGGCCCTTGGTCTGGGCGATGCGCTGATATTTCTCGGCTCCCTCCAGGATCGCGCCGGTATCCATCTGGCCGACCACGGAGCGCTGGATTTCCTGCCAGGGCGTCTGCGACGCGGGATATTTGAACCCGCCCTCCGCTACCAGCTTCGCCCGGCGGCTTGCCAGTTCCTCGTCGGAAATCAGCGCGTTCACTTTACCCTTGTTCAGGTCCATGCGCACCCGGTCGCCGGTCCGGAGCAGCGCCAGCCCGCCCATGGCCGCCGCTTCGGGCGAGGCGTTGAGGATCGACGGGCTGCCCGACGTGCCCGATTGTCGCCCGTCGCCTATGCAGGGCAGGGCCGATACGCCCTCTGTGATGAGGTAGGCGGGCGGCCGCATGTTCACCACTTCCGCCGCGCCTGGATAGCCGACCGGGCCGGCGCCGCGCATGAACAGCAGCGTATCGGGTGTGATGCCCGTTGCTGGATCGTCGATCCGCGCATGATAATCCTCCGGCCCGTCGAACACGACCGCCGGGCCTTCAAAAGCATTGGGATCGTCGGGGTTGGAGAGATAGCGCTGGCGGAACTCCTCGGAGATCACGCTGGTCTTCATCACCGCCGCGTCGAACAGATTGCCCGACAGGACGAGGAACCCGGCCTCTTCCTTCAGCGGCTGGGCGAAGGGGCGGATGACCTTCTCATCCTCGATCGCCACGTCCCGGCAATTCTCGCCCATGGTCCGGCCGTTGACGGTCATCGCGTTCTCGCGGATCAGACCCTGCCCGATGAGCTGGCCCACCACGGCGGGCACGCCCCCGGCGCGATAATAATCCTCGCCCAGATATTCGCCCGCAGGCTGGAGGTTCACGAGCAGCGGCACCTTGTGCCCCACCGTCTCCCAATCCTTGAGCGGCAGGTCGACGCCGACATGGCGCGCGATCGCCGCCAGATGGATGGGCGCGTTGGTCGAGCCGCCAATGGCGGAATTGACGACGATGGCGTTATGGAAAGCGTCCAGCGTCAATATGTCGGAGGGCTTCAGATCCTCCGCCACCATCTCGACGATCCGCTTGCCGGTGCGATAGGCGACCTCCTGCCGGTCGCGATAGGGCGCCGGGATCGCCGCCGACCCGGGCAGCATCATGCCCAGCGCCTCGGCCAGCGAGTTCATCGTCGTCGCCGTGCCCATGGTGTTGCAATAGCCGGTCGAGGGGGCGGAGGAGGCCACCAGCTTGATGAATCCCTCATCGTCGATCTTGCCCGCTGCCAGCAATTGCCGCGCATGCCAGACGATGGTGCCCGAACCCGTCCGCTCGCCCTTGTGCCAGCCGTTCAGCATCGGTCCCACCGATAGGGCGATGGCGGGAATATTCACGGTCGCCGCCGCCATCAGCAGCGCGGGCGTGGTCTTGTCGCAGCCGGTGGTCAACACCACACCGTCCAGCGGATAGCCATAGATCGCCTCGACCAGCCCCAGATAGGCGAGGTTGCGGTCCAGCCCCGCCGTCGGCCGCTTGCCCGTCTCCTGGATCGGATGCACCGGAAATTCCAGCGCGATCCCGCCCATTTCGCGGATGCCTTCGCGCACCCGCTCCGCCAGTACCATATGATGGCGGTTGCAGGGCGACAGGTCGCTGCCGGTCTGGGCGATGCCGATGATCGGCCTGCCGCTGCGCAATTCCTCCAGCGACAGCCCGAAATTCAGATAACGCTCCAGATAAAGCGCGGTCATGTCGATATTGTCTGGGTTGTCGAACCAGGCGCGGCTACGCAGCTTATGGGCAGGCTTGGACGAATCGCTCATTGAATAGGCACCCTGTCGCAGGAAATGGCAGATGGATTCTGGGGCACGTTGACGCGCTTGCCCTTCCGATATACTCATACAAATAGAAATTCAAGGATGCTTGGGCCCCAGTGACAAATTTGATGAGCCAATATGCGGTCGTCGGGGACTGGGGGACCAGCCGCTTGCGCCTCTTCCGCATGGAGCAGGGCCGCGTCACCGCGCGTCACGATGGCCCGGGTATCGGCGCGGTGGGGCAGGAAGCAGAGGCCGCCTTCGCCGCCACCATCGCCCCCTGGCTGGAGGAGGGGGCGCCCAGGGAGATACGCCTCTGCGGCATGGCCGGCGCGCGCGACGGCTGGGTGGAGGCGCCCTATGCCGATTGTCCCGCCGATGCCGAATCCTGGCGCGCCGCCGCGAAGCGGTTCGACTGGCGTGGCACGCCGGTCAGCATCATGGCGGGGGTCGCCTGCGTCGGAGAGGATGGCGCGCATGATGTGATGCGCGGCGAGGAAACGCAGATTTTCGGCGCCATGGCCCGCGATCCGGCGCTGGCGCGGGGGCGGCATCTCATCGTCCTGCCCGGCACGCACAATAAATGGACGGTGGTGGAGGATGGCCGCATCGCCTCCTTCCGCACCATGCCGACGGGGGAATTGTTCGCCCTGTTGCGGGACCATTCCACCTTGGGGCCGAAAACCGACCGGGCCCATCCGGCGCAGGAGGCGCTGGGGTTCGGCGAAGGGCTGGAGCGGGCGGGGGAGGGGCGGCTGCTGTCCTCGCTGTTCGCCGCGCGGGCGATGCGATTGCGGGCGGGACGCTCGGCCGAGTGGGCCACGGGTTATCTGTCCGGCCTCATCATCGGCTGCGAGATTGCGGAGATGCGTGGTACGCTTGAGGAAGTGGACGACATTCTCCTGATCGGGGACGCCCAGCTTGCGGTCCGCTATGCGCAGGCGCTCGGAAGGCAGGGGCTGGCGTCCCAACTGCTGGATGGCGATGCCTGCTCGCTCGCCGGGCTGGGATTGGTTTAGATGAGGGGATGGTAAGCTGTCATTCCCCATCCCGCAGGCGGGCGGGGAACGGCTGGAAATGACCAACGATAAACCGCCCCATAAGCCCATTGACGGAGCCCCTCCCATGACATTCGACGACCTGCTTGCCTCCGGCGCGCCGCCCATCTGCGCGATCCTGCGCGGCCTCCAGCCCGATGAGGCGATCGACATAAGCGCGGCGCTGGTCGAAGCGGGCATCCGCATCCTCGAAGTCCCCTTCAACTCCCCCGAACCGCTGCAAAGCATCGCCGCGATGCAGGCCGCATTCGGTGACCGCGCGCTGATCGGCGGCGGCACGGTGCTCTCTGTCGATGCGGTGGAGGGGTTGCATGGTGCGGGTGGCCGCATCATGATCACGCCCAATACGGACTCCCAGGTGATCGCCAGAGGGGCCGAACTCGGTCTTGAGCTGCTTCCCGGCTTCATGACTCCGAGTGAGGCATTCGTCGCCATCGGGGCGGGCGCGCGCCGCATCAAGCTGTTCCCGGCCGCGCTTATGGGTCCCGCTTATGTAAGGGCGCTGAAGGACGTGCTGCCCAAACAGGTCCGCGTCTGGGCGGTGGGCGGCACGGGTGCGGACACGGTCGGGGAATGGCTGGCCGCCGGTTGCGAGGGGATTGGTGTCGGCGGCGCGCTCTATCGGCCCGGCGACGACGCCGGAACGGTCAGGGATCGGGCCCTGGAACTGGTCGCCGCGTGGAAGCGCACCCAATGACCATGGCATCGAAGGACCGGGCGCCTCACACCACCTGACGCGCCTCGGTGCGATCCAGCATATCCCGCACCTTCGCCGCCAGCTCGGCATAGGTGAAGGGCTTGGTCAGCAATTCCACCCCCGGATCGAGCCGGCCGTGATGGATGATCGCATTGCGGGCATAGCCGGTCGCGAACAGCACCTTCAGGCCCGGCTGCCGCACCTGCGCCTCCTGCGCGATGTCGGCGCCGGTCATTCCGCCTGGCAGGATGACGTCGGTGAACAGCAGGTGGACCGGCTCCGGGGCCTCTTCCAGCGCCTGCAACGCGGCCGCGCCGTTGCCCGCCTCGATCACTTGATAACCCAGTTCCCTCAGCACATCGACGGTATAGGCGCGGACTTTCTCGTCATCCTCGCACACCAGCACCGTCTCGTCGCCGCCGCATATCGGCGGGGTCCGATGCTCCGCGCCCGTGTCGTTGTCCGGCAGGGGGCCGTAGAAGCGGGGCAGGTAGATCTTCACCGTCGTGCCGTGCCCGGCCTCCGAATAGACGCGGATATGGCCGCCCGACTGCTTGATGAAGCCATAGACCATGGAAAGGCCCAGGCCCGTGCCGCGCCCGACCTCCTTGGTGGTGAAGAAGGGTTCGATGGCGTGGCTCAGCACCTCCTCGTCCATGCCCTCACCGGTGTCGGATACGCTGATCAGCACATATTGGCCCGGCAACACCTCCGCCTCCTGCGCGGCATAGACGGCATCGATATGGGTGTTGGCGACCTCGATGGTCAGCTTGCCGCCCAGCGGCATCGCGTCGCGCGCGTTGACGGCCAGGTTCAATAACGCATTTTCCATCTGGTTGATGTCGATCTCGACCGCCCAGACCCGCGCCCCCTGGATCAGCTCGATCTCGATCGTCTCGCCCAGCGACCGTATCAGCATGTCGGACATGCCGCTCACCAATCGGTTGGGATCGATCCGCTCGGGCGCGAGCGGCTGGCGGCGGGAAAAGGCGAGCAGCCGCTGGGTCAGCAGCGCCGCGCGTTCGGCCCCCGCCATGGCGTTGTCCGCCGCCCGGCGCAATCGCGGCTGATCATCGTCGGAGATTTTTTCTAGACCGCGTTGCAACAGTTCCAGATTGCCGGTGACGATCTGGAGCAGATTGTTGAAATCATGCGCCACCCCGCCGGTAAGCTGGCCCAGCGTCTCCATCTTCTGCGCCTGCCGCAGCGCCTCTTCCGCGTCCGCCAGCGCCCTGGCATGGGCCCGCTGTTCCGTCACATCGCGGGCGACGCAATAGATGAGGTCGTTTTCCGGCACGGCGGTCCAGCTGAAATTGCGATAGCCGCCGTCCTTCGCGCGGAATCGGTTTTCGAAACGCACCGTCGGCCTGCCGCTCGCCAGACCGGCCAGTTCGCCCCGCGTCCTCTCCAGATCGTCGGGATGTTCCATCCATTCCGACGTGCGGCCGATCAGTTCCTGTTCGCTCCAACCCAATATATCGGTCCAGGCGGGACTGGCGGCGATCCACACGCCGTTCCTGTCTGCGACCAGGAAAGGGTCGCGCGCCAGCGCCCACAGCCGGGCGCGGTCCGCCCGCATCTCCTGCTCGGCCCGCACGCGCCTGGTCGTCTCGCTGACGATGCAGAGCGCGCCGCCGATCGATCCGTCCGCCTCGAACACAGGGGAATAGCTGATGTCGAAGAACACCTCTTCCCCCTGGTCGCCGTCGCGCTCGATATAGAAGGGGCGATCCTTGGCATGCACCGACTGGCCGTCCTGGATCACGGACCGCAGCAACGGCTCCAGATCGTCCCATAGCTCTGCCCAACCCTCCCGCGCTGGACGGCCCAGCACGCGTGGATGCTTGTCGCCGATGGTGGGCATATAGGCTTCATTATAGAGGGCGCACAGGTCCGGCCCCCAGAACAGCACGATCTCGGCCGTGGACGACAGCATCAGCCGGACGGTCGATATCAGCGCGGGCGACCAGCCCTCTACCGGACCCAGCGGCGAGTTGGCATCGATCTGCGCGGTCAGGGCACCGATCGGCCCTTGCGCGGCGATCATGGCGGCAGTGCCGGCACTGCTCATCGCCTATCCTCGATCAATCTCCTCATGAGGCCAGATACGCCTGTCCAACCTTTTGTATCCGTTGCTGCGCGGGCCGTTATGACCTTTTGTCCATCTTCCGGGTTATCCTTGCAACAGGGCGAACAACAGCGCATGGATCGGCGCCATGACCGCGTTGACCCTCAGCCGCCCCGCCATAGCCGTCCCGCGTCCAGCATCGATCGCGCGCTGGCTGCTGGCCGTCGCCGCCCTCGTCTTCTGCATGGTCGTGGTGGGCGGCATCACCCGCCTGACCGAATCCGGCCTGTCGATCACCCAGTGGAAGCCGATCACCGGCGCCATCCCGCCGCTGACCCACGATCAGTGGATGGAGGCGTTCCGCGACTATCAGCAGATTCCCGAATATCAGCAGCTGCGGCAGGGCATGACGCTGGGCGATTTCCAGTTCATCTTCTTCTGGGAATGGGTCCACCGGCTGCTGGGGCGGCTGATCGGCATGGCCTTCGCGTTGCCCTTGCTCTGGTTCGCATGGAAAAGGGCGATTCCGCAGGGCTATGGGCCGCGCCTCATCGCTTTGCTGGCACTGGGCGGATTGCAGGGCGCGATCGGCTGGTGGATGGTGAAGTCGGGCCTGTCGGTGCGCACCGACGTCAGCCATTATCGCCTCGCCGTGCATCTGCTGACGGCATTGTTCATCATGGGCGGGCTCATCTGGACCGCGCTCGACCTGCTGACCCGGTCGAGGACGCCCTTCGCCAAGCCGGCTATGCTGCATCCCTTCGCGATCGCCGCGCTGGTCGCGCTGCTGGTGCAACTCATGTTCGGCGCGTTCACCGCGGGGCTGGATGCGGGCTATGTGTCCAGCACCTGGCCGCTGATGAACGATCATTTCGTGCCGCGGGGCATAGAGTGGCTCGGCTCGCTCTGGGCCACGATATCGAGCGATCCCTATCTGGTGCATTTCATCCATCGCTGGTGGGCCTGGATCACGGCCGCCATGCTGATCCTGCTCGCCCGCATGGCGAAGCAGGCCGGGGATCGCGGTCCTTCGATCGCGCTCAATGCCGCCGTCGGTACGCAGATCGCGCTCGGTATCGCCACCGTCATCAGTGGCATCGCGCTGCCGCTCGCCGTGCTGCACCAGGCGGTCGGCGCGCTGGTGGTCGCCGCTGCCGCCTGGGCGGCGCACAGCCTTGGGGAACGGCGGGGATGAGCGCCGTCGCGCTCGTCTACACGCTGTTCGGCTCGCGCGACGCGGCGATGCGGGTGGCGCGCCGGCTGATCGAGGAACGGCTGATCGCCTGCGCCAACTTGTTGGGGGAGGCGACGTCCATCTACGAATGGAACGGCGTGCTGGAGGAGACGGCGGAGGTGCCCGTCCTCTTCAAGACCGCGCCGTCGCGCCGCGAAGCGCTGATGGCGCGCATCGCGGAACTGCATGATTATGAGGTTCCCGCGATCCTCGCCCTGCCGGTGGAGGCCGCCGACAGCGGCTTCGCCCGCTGGGTGGGTGAACAGCTCGCCAAGTAACGGGTATTATTTTACCCGTCAGCAAAGCCGCCGAATCTCTTGACTTGTGCGGCCCCACCCGTCATTAGCGCGCATCTTCCGAAGGCCGGCGACGGCGATCGGTTTATGCATTTAACTGGAGATTGGCACCATGAAGGCGCTGATGAAGACCACCAAGCCGGCAACCCCGGCAACGGTCGAAAAGAAGTGGATCCTGATCGACGCGGAAGGTCTCGTCGTCGGCCGCCTCGCTTCGACCGTCGCGAACATCCTGCGCGGCAAGCACAAGCCGAGCTTCACCCCCCACGTCGATTGCGGTGACAATGTCATCATCATCAACGCTCAGAAGGTGAAGTTCACCGGCCGCAAGCTGACCGACAAGGTCTATTACAAGCACACCGGCTATGCCGGCGGCATCAAGGAAACCACCCCCCAGAAGGTTCTGGAAGGGCGTTTCCCCGAGCGCGTCCTGGAAAAGGCCGTTGAGCGCATGATCCCCCGTGGTCCGCTGGGCCGCCAGCAGATGCGCAACCTGCGCATCTTCGCCGGTGCCGAGCATTCGCACGCTGCGCAGAACCCCGAAGTGCTCGACTTCGCGTCGCGCAACCGCAAGAACAAGGTGGGTGCCTAATGTCCGATAACCGCCAGTCCCTGTCCGACCTCGCGTCGCTGACCGCCAACGCTCCGGCGCCTGCCGTCGCTGCCGAAACCGTCGCCGCCGACGCGCCGATCGCTCCGGTTCAGCCCTCGGCTCCGCTGCGCGCCCAGGAAATCGACAGCCTCGGCCGCGCCTATGCGACCGGCCGCCGCAAGGACGCCGTCGCCCGCGTCTGGGTGAAGCCCGGCACCGGCAAGATCACGGTCAACGGCCGCGATCAGGAAGTCTATTTCGCTCGCCCGACCCTGCGTCTGGTGATCAACCAGCCCTTCGGCGTCACCGAGCGTGAAGGCCAGTATGACGTGATCGCCACCGTCAAGGGCGGCGGTCTGTCGGGCCAGGCCGGCGCGGTCAAGCACGGCATCGCCCAGGCTTTGTCGAAGTACGAACCGGCGCTGCGCAGCGCGGTCAAGGCCGAAGGCTTCCTGACCCGCGACAGCCGCGCCGTCGAGCGTAAGAAGTACGGTAAGGCCAAGGCCCGCCGCAGCTTCCAGTTCTCGAAGCGCTGATCGGTTCGATCGGAACGACATTTGGGGAAGGGCCGGATTTTCCGGCCCTTTTCTTTTGGCGTCCAAAAGGCCGCCCCTGCCCAGGCCCACTATTTCGCTTTCGCACCGATGGCAACCTTCTGTCCGCCCCGCTGTTGATCCTGCAACAGCAACAGACAGGAGAAGTCCCATGGGCGAACTGACCGACAAGGCAAAGGCTGCGGGTAACAAGGCGACGGGCGCCGTCAAGGAAGCCGTCGGCAAGAACAGGCGTGATCCCGATCTGGTCGCGGAAGGCCAGGCACAGAAGGCCAAGGGCACGGTGCAGGACATCAAGGGATCAGTGAAAGGCGCGCTTGGCGACAAGATCTGATCCGCCATTGCCCGCGCTTCGGAAGGCCTCGCCGATCGGCGGGGCCTTTACTGTATCATCGCCCTGATACGCCCTTGCCGATCATGCCCTTTCATGCTCCTGTCGGCGCAGCAAGGGAGATTTCTATGTATGATCGGCGGACCATGCTGACGGGCGCTACGGCATCCCTGGTCCTTTCCACGCGACTCTCCGCGCAGACAATGCCGCCGCAGGGCTTCGCGACCCCGGCGGGCACATCACCCTTCGCGCCTGACATATTCCGTGAGCGCCGCCGCCGCGTCATGGATGTGCTGAAGGACGGCGTTGCGGTCGTCTTTGGCGCCGATCCAGTGCAAAGCAGCGCCGCGGTGGCGCCGCCATTCGTTCAGGACGGCGATTTTGCCTGGCTGACGGGCATCGTCGATGAGCCCGGCGCGATCCTGATCATGGCGCCCGCCGAGCGGACGATCAAGGAATGGCTGCTGCTCCCCTCGCGCGATCCGGAGGCGGAACGCTGGGAAGTCGAGCGCCTGCCGCTGGGCACCGAACTGGAGCGTCGCACCGGCTTTGCCCGCGTGTCGCGGACGGGCGGCCTCGGCAGCCTCGTGACGACCCTTGCCGAACGCTCCAAGACGCTGCATTTCCTAGGGCCGATTGTCAGCGCTTCCGCCCCGGTGCCAAAGGCGCTGGAACTTTACGGCAAGGTGATGCAGCGGGTTCCGGGCGTCTCGCTCAAGGATGAAAGCGCCCTGTTGCCTTCGCTGCGCATCGTCAAGGAACCGCGCGAACTCGACCTGATGCGCAAGGCGGCGGCGGCCACGGCGCGCGGGCATATCGCCGCGATGAAGCAGGTGCGCCCCGGCATGACCGAAAAGCAGTTGAAGGCCATCCTGGAGGATGCCTTCCGTGCCGGGGGCGGGGAAGGATTGGCCTATGACAGCATCGTCGCGACGGGGCGCAACGCCGCTTCGCTGCATTATACCGGCGGCAGCGGCGTGATCGGGACCAACGATCTGATCCTGATCGATGCCGCCGCCTCGGTGGGTGGCTATGCCTGCGACGTGACGCGCACATTCCCGGCGAGCGGCAAATTCACCTCCGAACAGCGCGCCTCCTATGAACTGGTCCTCGCCGCCCAGGCCGCCGCCGTCGCGAAACTCAAGGCCGGCGTCTATTATGAGGATCTGGTGGAGGCGGCGAAGGACGTCTTCCGCAAGGCCGGGCGGATTGACGACTTCACTCATGGACTTGGCCATCTGGTCGGTCTGGACGTGCATGATGTGGGGGACATGGCGAAACCGTTGCCGGCAGGTGCGGTCATCACGATAGAGCCCGGACTCTATGTCCAGTCCGCCAATATCGGCATCCGGATCGAGGACCTCTACCTGATCACCCAGACCGGATCGCAGCGGCTGAGCGAAGGCGTTCCCCGGACCGTGGAGGAGGTCGAGGCGGCGATGGCGCGTTAATCCTCTTCGGGCGTCGCCAGATAAGCCCGAACGTCGCGCCGCAATTCCCCGGCGCAGAGATAGAGCGCGATCACATTGGGGATCGCCATCAGGAAGAAGCTGCTGTCGACGATGCCGACCACCCGGCCGAGGTCGATGGCGGCCGCCGGTGGCAGGGCGACGATATAGAGGATCTTGTAGCTCCACTGCGCCTTCGGCCCGTTGCCGAACAGATAGCCCCAGGCCTGCAAGCCGTAAAAGCCCCAGGCGACCAGCGTCGAATAGGCGAACAGCACCACCACGACCGCCAGAAGCCAGGGGAAGGAGGGCGATACCTGCGCGAAGGCGGCGGAGGTGATCGCGATCCCTTCCAGCCCGCTCTTCCACGTCCCGGCGACCACCAGCGCCAGCCCGCCCAGCGCACAGACGATCATCGTCCCGAGCAGCGGCTCCAGCAATGCGACCAGCCCCTCGGACACCGGATGCCGCGCGCGGGCCAGACTATGGGCCATGACCGCCGACCCGACGCCCGCCTCGCTTGCGAACACGGCGCGGCGCATGCCCGCGACGAACGCGCCCACCGCGCCGCCGGTCGCGGCCTGCCCGCTCCAGGCGCCGTGCCAGATTTCCATCAGAGCCGCGGGGATGGCGGCGGCGTGCAGGATTAGCACCGTCGCGACGCCGATCAGATAGACCGCGACCTTGAGCGGCGTCAGCCGCTTCGCCACCTCGCCCAGCCATGCCGCGCCGCCGAGCGTCACCAGCGCCACCGCGCCAGCGAGGATGATGCCATAGGCCCAGCCGTTGCCGAAACCCGTGACCACCTTCACCTGTGCGAAGCTTTGGTTGACCTGCACCATCGGGATCGCGCCGAACAGCGCGAAAAAGGCGTATGATCCGCCCAATATCAGCCCGATCCTGGGCCAGCCCCGCGCCGTGCCCACCGCCTTGAGCACATACATCGGCCCGCCATGCACATGGCCTTGGGCGTCGAAGGTGCGATATTTGAGTCCCAGCGTCACCTCGGCCATCTTCACCGTCATGGCGAACCAGCCGATGACGAACATCCAGAGGATCGCGCCCGGCCCGCCCATGGTCAGTGCCACTGCCACGCCCGCGATATTGCCGAGGCCGATGGTCCCCGAAAGCGCCGTGGACAGCGCGCCCCATTGGCTGACATCGCCCTTCGCCTCTCCTTCATGCGGTTGCGTCCGCAGGACGCGGATCGCCCGGCCCACCGCCGTGACATTGGGAAAGCCCAGCCACACCGTGAAGAACAGCATCGGCAGCGCCAGATAGAGCACGATCAGTTCGATCTGCGTCCCCAGCACGGGCACTTTCATGAAGACCGCGCCGGAAAGGGCGTCGATCGCTGCATTGAATCCGTCCATTTGCAAGGGGATGGCCGCTCCTTGCTGGAAAGTCGAACAAAGATTGCTATGGGAAGGGAACAGGGTTCACCGCACCGGCGGATGAGGATTATGAGCAGAAAATATTTCGGCACCGACGGCATTCGTGGGCGCACCAATCAATGGCCGATGACCGCCGAACTGGCGATGAAGGTGGGCATGGCCGCAGGCAAGCATTTCCAGCGCGGCACCCATCGCCATCGTGTGGTGATCGGCAAGGACACGCGGCTTTCGGGCTATATGGTGGAAAATGCGCTGGTCGCGGGCTTCACCGCCGTCGGCATGGACGTGGTGCAGTTCGGGCCGATCCCCACCCCGGCCGTGGCGCTGCTCGCCCATTCGATGCGCGCCGATCTGGGCGTCATGATCTCGGCCAGTCACAATCCCTATTATGACAATGGCATCAAGCTGTTCGGTCCCGACGGGTACAAGCTGTCCGACGAGGATGAGCTGAAGATCGAAGCGATGCTGGAACAGGAAATTCCACTCGCCGCGTCACAGGACATCGGCCGTGCCCGTCGTGTCGAGGACGCGCGGGGCCGCTACATCCATGCGGTCAAGTCCAGCTTCCCCGCCGATTTGCGGTTGGATGGGCTGAAGATCGTGGTCGATTGCGCCAATGGTGCGGCCTATCAGGTGGCGCCGTCCGCCTTCTGGGAATTGGGGGCGGAGGTGGTCGCGATCGGCGTCTCGCCCGACGGCACAAATATCAACGACCGTTGCGGTTCGACTTCGCCGCAGCTTTTGCAGGAGACGGTGGTGTCGTCCGGTGCGGACATCGGCATCGCGCTGGACGGTGATGCGGACCGGCTGATCGTCGTCGATGAACATGGCACGATCGTCGACGGCGACCAGATCATGGCGCTGATCGCCGGGAATTTCGCGAAGGCGGGCACCCTGCGCGGTGGCGGGTTGGTGGCGACGGTCATGTCGAACCTCGGGCTGGAGCGCTTCCTCGCCGGGCAGGGCATGGCGCTGGAGCGGACCAAGGTCGGCGACCGCTATGTCCTGGAACGGATGCGCGAGGGTGGGTTCAATGTTGGCGGCGAGCAGTCGGGGCACATGATCCTGTCCGATTATGCGACGACCGGGGACGGCACGGTAGCGGCGTTGCAGGTATTGGCCGCGCTGGTGCGCTCGGGCAAGCCGGCGAGCGAGGTGCTGCACCAGTTCGATCCGGTGCCGCAATTGCTCAAGAATGTCCGCTTCTCAGGCGGCAAGCCGCTGGAACATGAGGATGTGAAGCGGGTGATCGCGCAGGCCGAGGCGGAACTGAACGGCAGCGGGCGGCTGGTGATCCGCCCTTCGGGGACGGAGCCGGTGATCCGCGTCATGGCCGAGGGCGACCGGGAGGAGCAGGTCAAGGACGTGGTCGAGCGCATCTGCGACGCCGTGGCGAAGGCGGCGGCCTGATGCTGGACATGCGCCCCGACTGCGAACGTTGCGGCATCGACCTGCCCGCCGATGAGCCGGGCGCATTCATCTGTTCCTTCGAATGCACCTATTGTGCGCCGTGCGCGGAAGCGTTGGACGACCGTTGCCCCAATTGCGGCGGGGAATTGATGGACCGGCCGACGCGGGTGGGTAATGCGCTGAAACGGCACCCGGCCTCGACGGAGCGCAAATACAAGACATGAGCGTCGCGCGCATTCTCATCATTGCCGGGTCTGACAGCGGGGGCGGGGCGGGCATCCAGGCGGATATCCGTACCGTGACGCTGCTGGGCGGCCACGCCATGACCGCGATCACCGCGATCACGGCGCAGAACACGCTGGGGGTACAGGGCGTCCACCCCGTGCCGGTCGACATGGTGCTCCAGCAGATGGAGAGCGTCATCAGCGATATCGGCGTCGATGCGGTGAAGATCGGGATGATCGGATCGGCGGAGACTGCGGCGGCGGTGGCGGAGCGGCTGGCGGGGCTGGAGCATGTGCCGATCGTCTTCGATCCGGTCATGGTGGCGACGAGCGGGTCGATGCTCGCGGATGCGGCGACGATCGCGGCCTTTGAGAAGCTGATGGCGCTGGCGACGCTGGTGACGCCCAATATTCCCGAACTGGCGGCGCTGGGCGGCGAGGAGATCGCGATTCGCTTCGCCACCCATGTACTGGCCAAGGGCGGCCACGGCGAGGGTCCGATGCTGACCGACCGGCTGATCGGGCCGCGAGGCGTGCGCAAGGCCTGGAGCAATGCGCGGATCGACACGCCGCACACCCATGGTACCGGCTGCACCCTGGCCAGCGCGATCGCGACGGGCCTGGGGCAGGGATGGGACCTGATCGACGCGATCGAGCGGGCACGCAAATATGTGCGGGAAGCGTTGAAGCTCGCGCCGGGGCTGGGGCAGGGGCATGGGCCGATGGGCGCGCCGTTCGGATTCCATCACCATGCCTGATTTTTTCCATGAACTGCTGCATCGTCCGGGACTGGTCGCCGGGGTGGACGAAGCGGGGCGGGGACCGCTGGCCGGGCCCGTGGTCGCGGCGGCGGTGATCCTGCGGCAGGAGGATTGTCCGGAAGGCCTCAACGACAGCAAGCAGTTGAGTGCCGCCCGGCGCGCCGTGCTGGAGGGGGAGATCAAGGCGCGGGCGCTCTGCTGGGGGCTGGGCGTCGCTTCGGTCGACGAGATTGACAGCCTCAACATCCTCTGGGCGACCATGCTGGCGATGACGCGGGCGGTCGAGGCGCTCACCCAGGATTGCGCCCATGTGCTGGTGGACGGCAATCGTTGCCCGCAATGGCGCTGGGCTTCGACGGCGATCGTCGAGGGCGACGCCAAATGCCTGTCGATCGCGGCGGCCTCCATCCTGGCGAAGGAGGCGCGCGACCGGATGATGATCGAAGCGGCGGCGGCACATCCGCATTATGGCTGGGAAAGCAACAAGGGCTATGGCAGCGCCAAGCATCTCGCTGCGCTCAGGGAGCATGGGCCAACACCGCTGCATCGCAGGAGCTTTGCGCCGGTCGCGCAACTCAGCCTGCTGTAGGATTTCAGATGACAGCGCGATGAGGGCCCGGAAAGACCGATTTTCGCGCCTTTTCCCTGCTTCATGGCGGACGGTCGAAGGTGCCGGCACGACGTTGGGCGTGGACGATAGGACACCGATACTGGGCTGTCCCGCCTCGGGATGAGCGGAGGCGATATGGGGGCTGGTGCCGCCGCGCCTTGTGGTTAAAAAAGCGTATATGTCCTTTGTCCACCTCCTTCTCGGGCTGTTTGCCTGCCTGTTGTTGACGCCGCCAGTGCTGGCGGAAGAGGGACCCGTCGCGCCGGGGAGCTATCGTTGGATGGAGGAGGGGCCCTTTGCCGGACCGCTCTATCTGGTGATCAGCATCGAGCGGCAGACGGTGCACGTCTATGACGGCGACCGGCTGATCGGGGTCGCCAGCGTCTCGACCGGGATGAAGGGGCACCGCACGCCGACCGGGGAGTTCCCGATATTGCAGAAGCGCGAATGGCATCGGTCGAACATCTATTCGAACGCGCCCATGCCCTTCATGCAGCGGCTGACCTGGGACGGGATCGCGCTGCACGCGGGGCACAATCCGGGCTATCCGGCGAGCCATGGTTGCATTCGGCTACCCCATGCCTTTGCGCGCAGGCTGTTCGGAATGACGCAGGTCGGAACCCTGGTCAGCGTGACACCGGATCGCCTGAGTCCTGTGCTGATGGTGGACGCACTGGTGGTGGGCGATCCGGGGAGCGCCATCGTGACCTTTGCGCCGAAGGCCGCCCCCATGCTTCTGGCGCAGCGGACGGAGGGAGCGATTATGGCGCCGATGCTGGAGGTCGATCCGGGAATCTTCCGGTTGCGGTTGATGCGGCGATAGGCATCAGCAGAAGCGGGCGGACCGGATCCAGTCGTTGCACATCTGGCGGAGTTCGCCGCGGATTGCAGCGGCTTGGCAATCCGTTTGAGTGAGGGACGCGCGCAGGCGATGGATAGTGAGCAGCATGGCCTGGGCGCGGGGAATGAAGCTGTCGGTGGAACGATCGCCGTCCGCCGTGTCGATGAGGCGGGCCAGGGTGCCGATGGTGCCGGGCGGCAGGGCGCCGTCCTGGATGCAGACTTCATCCACCATGGCGTAGACCGCCGACAGCCATTCCGGATTGCGATAGGCACATAGCGCCATGACGACACCTGCTAGCGTAATTGATGCCTTTGAGAATCGCTGATCGTGGTGAAAAAGATATTAACCTTACAATATCGTGTCTTTTTCGTGACTTGCCTATGAAAAGGGCGGCAGGTCCCCTTTGGAACCAGCCGCCCTTGCGATTCTGTGGCCCGGATGATCAGGCCGCTTGCGCGGTTTCCTCGGCCGCGGGGAGGCGGATGATGTAATCGAAGGCGGAGAGCGCCGCCGTGGAGCCTGCGCCCATGGCGATCACGATCTGCTTGTAGGGCACGGTCGTGCAATCGCCTGCCGCGAAGATGCCGGGCTGGCTGGTTTCGCCGCGCGCGTCGATCTCGATCTCGCCGCGAGGGGAGAGGGCGATCGCGTCCTTCAGCCATTCGGTATTCGGGACGAGGCCGATCTGCACGAAAATTCCCTCCAGTTCGACATCATGCTCCGTGCCGCTGTTGCGGTCCTGATAACTGAGGCCCGTGACGCGTTCGCCATTGCCGTTCACTTTGGTCGTGAGGGCCGAGGTGATGATCCTGACATTCGGCAGGCTGGCGAGCTTGCGCTGGAGCACGGCGTCGGCGCGGAGCTGGCTGTCGAACTCGATCAGCGTCACATGGGCGACGATGCCGGCCAGGTCGATCGCAGCCTCCACGCCGCTATTGCCGCCGCCGATCACCGCCACGCGCTTGCCCTTGAACAGCGGACCGTCGCAATGCGGGCAGTAGGCGACGCCCTTGTTGCGATAGTCGTCCTCGCCCGGCACGCCCATCTGCCGCCAGCGGGCGCCGGTGGAGAGGATGACGGTCTTGCCCTTCAAGCTCGCGCCGTTTTCCAGCACGACCTCATGATAGCCGCCCTCGACCTTCGCCGGGATCAGCTTCGCGGCCTTCTGAAGGTTCATGATCTCGACATCATAATCCTTTACATGCGCTTCGAGGGCGCTGGCGAGCTTGGGGCCTTCGGTGCGGCTGACCGAGATGAAATTCTCGATGTCCATGGTGTCGAGCACCTGGCCGCCGAACCGCTCCGCCGCGACGCCGGTGCGGATGCCCTTGCGCGCCGCATAGATCGCCGCCGCCGCGCCAGCAGGGCCGCCGCCGACCACCAGCACCTCGAACGGGTCCTGGGCCTTGATCTTCTCGGCCGCGCGGGCTGCCGCGCCGCTGTCGATCTTCGCGACGATCTGTTCCAGTTCCATCCGGCCGCTGGCGAAGGGTTCGCCGTTCAGGAAGACGGTGGGTACGGCCATGACCTTGCGGGCGTCGACCTCTTCCTTGAACAGCGCCCCATCGATGGCGGTATGGCTGATGCGGGGGTTGAGGACGGCCATCAGGTTCAGCGCCTGCACCACGTCGGGGCAGTTCTGGCACGACAGCGAGAAATAGGTTTCGAAGGCGAAGTCGCCGTCAATGTCCTTGATCTGCTGGATCAGGTCCTGCGCCGCCTTCGAAGGGTGGCCGCCGACCTGGAGCAGGGCGAGGACGAGGGAGGTGAATTCATGACCCATGGGCAGGCCGGCGAAAGTCACGCCGATGTCCGTGCCGGTGCGGCGGATCATGAAACTGGGGACACGCTTGTTGCTGTCTGTGTTTGGGCCGGTCGTCACGGACACCTTGTCCGACAGTTCGGCGATTTCATCGATCAGCGTCTTGAGTTCACGGCTTTTCGCGCCGTCATCCAGCGACGCTACCAACTCGATCGGCTGGGTGATGTTTGCCATATAGGCCTTGAGCTGACCCTTGAGATTTGCGTCCAACATCTTGTTCTCCGTGGGTTGGGCGCGCCGATCCGGGGCGCGGCTTGTCAAGCGCCGGGAAGGTGCGACCCGAACACCCGGCTGACAGATAATATGAAATTCTTGCATAAAACCCCGCCGGGCCGGGGAGTGTGCCTCGACCCGGCCCGGCGGAGCGCCGTTTCAGGTCTTTAGATCTTGCCGACGAGGTCGAGCGAGGGAGCCAGCGTGGCTTCGCCTTCTTCCCACTTGGC
The DNA here is from genome assembly GCF_002795205.1 of Sphingobium sp. LB126. NCBI lineage: Bacteria > Pseudomonadati > Pseudomonadota > Alphaproteobacteria > Sphingomonadales > Sphingobiaceae > Sphingobium > Sphingobium sp. LB126. The sequence continues at coordinate 926,228 of NZ_NETV01000001.1, read as the reverse complement.
CGGGCAGACTTCGCCGGGGTTGGCGGCGACATATTGCGCAGCCTTCACCTTGCGGAGCAGTTCGGTCGCGTTGCGGCCGACGCCTTCCGACGTGATTTCCATGAACTGGATCACGCCTTCGGGATCGACCAGGAAGGTGGCGCGGTCAGCCAGGCCGACGCCCGGACGCATCACGTCGAAATTGTTGGTGATGGTGCCCGACTGATCGCCCAGCATGAAATAGTTGATCTTGCCGATCGCCGGCGAGGTGTCGTGCCAGGCCTTGTGGCTGAAATGCGTATCGGTCGACACCGAGTAGACCTCGACGTTCAGCTTCTGAAGCGTCGGGTAGATGTCGGCCAGATCCTCCAGCTCCGTCGGGCAGACGAAGGTGAAATCGGCGGGATAGAAGAAGAAGACGGCCCACTTGCCCTTCACATCGGCGTCGGTGACGTCGACAAACTTGCCTTCCTTATATGCGGTGGCGGTGAACGGCTTGATGGTCGTATTGATAAGAGCCATGGGCTTTCCAGTTCCTTTTAACGGGTTGCTGTGTGCCCGACCTACCTAGGGAGGATGACGATTCAGGGGAAATTGGTTTTATTACCAATGTTGATTGATAAAACCGATTAGTGGGCCGCTTATTGATCGATCGACCCGTTTCTCGGCTTGCTGAGGACATAGTTCATCGCTTCCTCCACCATGCCCAGCGCTTCCTGGATGGTGAAGGTGGATGAATCTAGGCACAGTTCCAGCCACAGCCCATCGACCATCGCCGTCAGGCCGATCGCCGCGATGCGTGCGTCAGGGCGCGGAATCTGAGGCGCTGCCTCGCGCAGCAGCACTTCCAGATGCTCCCGCACGCTACCATAGGTTTCGGCATGGGTGGCCGCGATGGCCGGGTTGGTCTTGTTGAGACTCCAGAAGGAAATCCAGGTGGCCAGCAGGTTGGGATCCAGCACCGGCGGCTGGAAATTGGCGCGCAAATAGGCCCAGAGGCGATCGCGTGGGTCGGGTCCGGCCTCTGCCACCGCCCGTTCCATGGCGGCACCGACCTTTTCGCCGACGTCGCGATAGGTAGCGAGGATCAGGGCATCGACGCCGTCGAAATAATGGGTGAGCAGGCCCGCCGACACCCCGGCATAGGCGCAGATCACGCGGACGGAGGTGCCGCCCACGCCCTTTTCGGCCAGACAACGTGCCGTCGCCTCGATCAAGGCCTGCCGCCGCACATCGGCGGATTCGCGCACAAATCGCGCCCTTTCGGGGCGCCCCTCTATCTTTTGCTCCATCATCTTTCCCCGCCCATTACCCTGCTCCCCATCGGACTGGCTGGCAAGCCGTCCGTCCCCTGCATGGAAAGAAGGATCGAATAGCCGCGTTCAGCCGTTCGGCGTGATAAATGCAAGGAGAAATGTGGATGAAGCGCAGGAATCGTGCGTGTGCCCTCTTTCCGGCGATGCTGTTGTTCCACAGCTTGAGTGGCTGCGCCAAGAGCGATGACAAGGCGGCGGTGGACAATGCCGTTTCGGCGGCGCCCGGTGTGGAGGCGATCGACGAACCCGATGCGGTAACTGTGGGAACCAACGAAGTGACGGGCCTGCCCACGGACGATTGGATCGGACGGTGGAACGGGCCGGAGGGACTGTTCCTCGACATCCAGCTCTCGCCCGACGGCAAACCGGGCCATTATGCGATCACCAACAAGGATAATCTGGACCGCCAAGGCGATTATGGCGGCGTGGCCGAGGGAACCGACATCCGTTTTGTGCGTGACGGCCGGGACCTGACGATCCGTCCGGGAATCGGGAGCGAAACCGGCTTCAAATATCTGGCAGGGCGGAAGGACTGTCTGATCGTCGTGCCGGGACGGGAGGGATATTGCCGCTGATGCGCGAGGAACCCGCTCGCCTGTCTGTGCATTGATGAGGCGGGCAGCAAAACGAGAGGAGGATTATATGGCGGATTATCAGGAGCGTCCGGCGGCGACCACGACGGTCATTGAAAAGCGTGGCGGCGGCGGCACCATGGTAGCCGTTCTCTTGTTGGTGGTTGTGGTGGCGATTGCCGCTTTCTTCCTGATCACCAGTCAGACCCAGAAGGATAGCGCCGTCGAAGGCGCCGCATCACAGGTCGGCCAGGCCGCGAGCGATATCGGCGATGCGGCAAAGGATGCAGCCGGGGCGGCGAAGAATCAGTGACAATATGGCAAAATCCGGGCCGGTGACGCCGGCTGTCGAGGATCATGCAAAAAGGGCGTCCCTGTCGGGACGCCCTTTTTGGGATTGGCCTGCCGTTACCAGCACGCCCAAATCCCGTCAGCCTTCCACCTTCGCATGCTTGGGTGCGGCTTCGTTGAGGATGCGCAGGATCTTCTTGAGCGCGTTCGGCTCGTCCGTCTCTTCCATCGCCGCGAGTTCGCGGGCGAGACGGCTGGAGGCGGCCTCGAAAATCTGCCGTTCCGAATAGCTCTGCTCCGGCTGATCGTCAGCGCGGAACAGGTCACGGGTCACCTCGGCGATCGACACCAGGTCGCCCGAATTGATCTTCGCTTCATATTCCTGGGCACGGCGCGACCACATGGTGCGCTTCACCTTGGGCTTGCCCTTGAGCGTCTCGACCGCTTCCTCGAGCGTCTTGTTGGACGACAGCTTGCGCATGCCCACGCCTTCGGCCTTGTTTGTGGGCACGCGAAGCGTCATGCGCTCCTTTTCGAAGCGGAGCACGTACAGCTCCAGCTCCATGCCCGCAATCTGCTCCTTCTGCAGCTCTATGACGCGGCCAACGCCATGTTTGGGGTAAACAACATAATCACCAACGTCAAAGGACAGCGCCTTGGCAGCCATTTGAAACCTTTCCATGTCTTCGGGGGAGCGGTGGCATTCGCGTTGCAGGTGCGAAAGGACGCACGAGCCGAGGGGGATACGGCGCCACCATCAAGTCATCAGGCATTTGTCTCCGTAGCGGACGCGACCATGTCCACCTGTTGGCGCCTGTTTAGCAGATTCGTAACAAAATTGCCACCCCTGGACACAAAATCCGGGAGTGGACCGGGAAATAAAACGCAATAGCTGGTTTTCGGGGTGCCATTCGCAGCCCAGAGGCGGGCCGCGCTGCGCCGCGTCAGATCAGCTTCCGGTGCCGGGTTCGGGCGAGAAGAACTGCTCCAGCTTGTTTTCGACGCCCTTCATGGCGTCGGCGTCGGCGGGGGCTTCGCCCTTGACCGTGATGTTGGGCCATTCGGCGGAGAATTTGGTGTTGAGCTCCAGCCATTTCTCCAGGCCGTTCTCGGTGTCGGGCAGGATCGCCTCGGCCGGGCATTCCGGTTCGCACACGCCGCAGTCGATGCACTCATTGGGATTGATGACCAGCATGTTCTCCCCCTCGTAGAAACAGTCCACGGGGCAAACCTCGACGCAATCCATATATTTGCAGCGGATGCAGTTATCGGTCACGACGTAGGTCATGGGTCAGCACTCTTGGTATGGAAACGATCGGCGCCCTGCTATGCGCGGTCGCCCGGAAGGTCAATGAGGATATTTTTGCGCTGCTGATGGCCGTGCTTGGATTGGCGGCTTCAGGCCCCGACGGTCAGCTCCTCATAGCAGGTCTGCGCCTCCGGGGCGGGACCTCTGCGGTGGGGGAGCTGCATCACGCGGACGACGCGAACACCGCTGGGATGGGGGAAGGTGATGAGGTCGCCCGCGCGCACCGGGGCGTGCGCCCGTTCGATGCGGCGGCCGTTCAGGCGGATATGACCGTCCTCCGCCAGTTTCTGCGCGGTCGAGCGGCTTTTGGCGAGCCGCGCGAACCAGAGGAACTTGTCGATGCGCAGGCTTGGTCCGTGGACCGAGGCCGTGCCCGCGTCAGCCATTGCGGCCCAGCAATTCGGCGAGACCCGCAAAGGCATGGTTGCCGGCGGGCGCGGGGCCGGACGAGGCGGCGGGGCGGGGTGCCCGGTCACCGCGCGGCTTGCCCTGGGACGGGTGCTGTGCCTTGCCCTGGCCGGGACCACGTTTGTCGCGGTTCTGCTGATGGTGGTGCGGTCGGAGTTTCTGACGGCCGCGGAAGACCCAGTTGGGGCCCCCTTCCTCGGGGGCTTCGATGGGGCGGAAACCGGCAAGGCGCATCAGTTGCAGGAATGCCTCCTCCGACAGGCCGAGCGAGACGATCTGGGGGCTTTGGGCGGTAAAGGCTTCGTTCTTCGCAATCGCCTCATGCGCGGTGCGGGCCATGCGTTCGGCCATGTCGATGCGCAGCATCTGTTCGCCGAAACCCCGGAAACCGGCGATGCGGGCGCCCATCTGGTCAGGCTTTTCGCCCGCGGGGATCAGGGTCAGTCCGGGGCCGGGGAGGGGGAGGCAGGGCTTGGCGATCCGCGCGGCGAGCAGGGCTGCGCGCCAGCGGGCCGAACCGGGCTTCAAAAGGCCCGGATGGTAGATGTCGAGCACGCCGATATCGATCCCGGCGCGACGCAGCAGATGCCGCTGGTCCTTGTCGAGATGGCCGAGCGCCGAATCGAGGTCTGTGCGGGCGATCAGGCCGCCCGCATCGGCGAGCTGGGCAAAAACGGCGCGGACGACGGCGGGAACTTCGGCATCCTGCGAACTGGCGACCATCTTGGTCAGCGGCAGGAGATGCTTTTCCTTCTGCGTGTCGAACCATGCCGTCAAGCGGGCGCCGATCTGCTTCTGCACATCCTGACCCAGCGTCAGAAGCGCGCGATCCAGCCGGATTTCCGGGGTCAGCAGCGTGGCGCCGCCATGCAGCGTGGCCACCGCATTGCCCTGCCAGCTTATGCCGGGGGCCTGTCCTGCCTCGTCCATGAGCGCGAAATCAGTATCGGGTGCGCCCAGTAATTCTTCAGCCTTCACTCGCAATATCCTTCCAAGGCGCCGTTCAGCGGCCGCCAACAGCATCTTCCTGTCCTGATGCCGGGTAGCGGGATCGACCGAGAAACGAAATCCGTCAAGTCGCCCGATCGTCTCGCCATCGACGCAGACTGTCCCATCCTGCTCTATTTCGACCGGCAGATTGGCCGCGCTCTGGCCGATATCCCTTAGCAGAACCGTGGTGCGGCGGTCGACAAAACGCTGTGTCAACGCGGCATGGAGGGCATCGGACAGCTTTTCCTCCAAAGCCCGCGTGCGCTCCGCCATTTCCGCGGGATGGGCGAGCCAGTCGGCGCGATGGGCGATGTAGGACCAGGTGCGCGTCGCGGCGATCCGTCCGGACAGGGTGTCGATGTCGCCCTGCACCGAATCGAGTCGCGCGATTTGCTGGGCGAACCAGTCACGGGGAATGTGGCCCGTTCCCTCCGAAAGGAAACGCCAGATCCGGCCGACGGTGCGGGCATGATGTTCGGCGCCGAGCTTCTGGAAATCGGGCAGGCCGCAGGCGGCCCAGAGGCGTTCGACCTGTTTCTGGCCCCTGACGCGCTCGATGACGAGCGGGTCATCGGCGAGCCGTTTGAGGACGGCGAGATCGACCGCCTCGGGCGCCGCGCGCAGTTCCGGGCGCTCCGGCTTCTGCTCCAGGTCGAAGAGGAGATGGTCGAGCCGGTCGGTACGCGGAGTGCCGTCGCGCCAGAAAAGCTGATCGACCGGAGGGAAGCGGTGCGCCTCGATCGCTTCGATCTCTTCGGGGGTAAAGGCGGCATCGCCATCTTCATGGCCCAGGCTGCCGAAGGTGCCGTCCTTATGATGGCGCCCGGCGCGACCCGCAATCTGTGCCATTTCGCTGACGGTGAGGCGGCGGGTGCGGCGGCCGTCGAACTTGCGCAGCGAGGCGAAGGCGACATGGGCGACGTCGAGGTTGAGGCCCATGCCGATGGCGTCGGTGGCGACCAGATAATCGACCTCGCCGTTCAGGAACATCTGTACCTGCGCGTTGCGGGTGCGGGGGGACAGCGCGCCCATCACCACCGCCGCTCCGCCCCGGAAGCGGCGGAGCATTTCGGCCACCGCATAGACCTCCTCGGCGGAGAAGGCGACGATGGCGGAACGCTTGGGCAGGCGGGAGAGCTTTTTCGCGCCCGCATAGGATAGGGTGGAAAAGCGCGGGCGGCCGATGATCTCGGCGTCGGGGACGAGCGTCTTCACCACGCGGCTGATGCTGGCCGAGCCGAGGATCATGGTTTCCTCGCGGCCTCGGGCGCGCAGCAGCCGGTCGGTGAAGACATGGCCCCGTTCCGGGTCCGAGCCGAGTTGGGCTTCATCGAGGGCGACGAAGGCATAGTCCTTGAGGCCCTCTTGCGCAGATTCACGGCCCCCGCCGCTGTGTTGTGCAGCTCCGGCCTGCTGGCCTACGCTGATGGGCATCGATTCCGCCGTGCAGAGGAAATAGCGGGCGCCGGGTGGGACGATCTTCTCCTCGCCGGTGATGAGCGCGACCTGGTTGGCGCCCTTCATGCCGACCACCCGGTCATAGACCTCGCGTGCCAGCAGGCGCAGCGGAAAGCCCATCATCCCGGAGGAATGGCCGCACATGCGTTCGACCGCGAGGTGGGTCTTGCCGGTGTTGGTGGGGCCCAGCACGGCTGTGATGGGTGAGCGGGCGAATAGGGCCATGACCCCCGCTATGTCGGGCATGGATCGGATAAGGGCAAGGGCAAAGGCCGGGGAAATCGGCGGAGTGCCCCATTTCGGACCGCCGGTCGGTCGTCGGGCACATCCGACCGCAGAAAAAGGGTTAAAAAAGCCGCGTTTATTTGACTTTAACCTTGTGCTTTTACAAAATCGCTGATGAACGCGCGGCGGGGGTCGTGGCGATTTGCCCCGGGGGCCTGTTTTTTCCGTGTTTCATGGCAGTCAGATCAATGCCCAGCAGGGAGGCGCTTCCGCGTCCTTGTGGTTGACTGACTCCATCCGCCATGCCGGGCCGGTCGAGGATCAGCGTGGCTGGCGAGAGAAGCTGCGCGACTGGGCCGAGGATGTGGAGCTTGTCCCCGACCTTGGCCAGCGGGTGGGAAGTTTCACCTGGTTCCGGGGCCTTGCGACCTGTTTCGGGCTGTGCGCGGCGGCACTTTACCTCTCGCCCGGTTTCCATGCGCTGCCCGGTGAACCGCAGCCTTTACTGGCGTCCACACAGTTTGACGAAGTGCGCAGCCAGATGATCATGCCGCTCGCCATGGGCGCGGACAGCGGCCGGCGCATGGGGCCGACGGACGCGGTGCAGCCGCTGCGCGAGACGCCGGAGCGGCCGCAGATCGAATTGCGCGCGCAGATCGGCGGAAGCGATTCGCTGGGTCGTGCGCTGGCGCGGGCAGGGGTCAGCGGCCGCGATGTGGCAACGGTGACGAGCCTGGTGGCGGGCGATACCAGCAACGGACTGAAACCGGGGACGCCGCTGGACATCGTGTTGGGCCGCCGGGCGAGCCGGGACATGCCGCGCCCGCTGGACAGGCTGGCGTTCCGGGCACGACTGGACCTGGGGATAGAAGTGTCGCGGGTCGGCGGAGTGTTGCAGGTGCAGCGGACGGCCATCCATGTAGACGACACGCCACTGCGCATCCAGGGCGTGGTGGGCGAGAGCCTCTATCATTCGGCGCGGGCCGCCGGGGCGCCGCCCAAGGCGATCCAGAGCTTCCTGCGTGTGGTGGCGCAGCAGATCGATCTTGGATCGGTTTCCGCGGGTGACCGCTATGACATCATCACCGAATATCATCGGGCCGACACGGGCGACGTGGAGGTAGGCGATTTGCTGTTCGCCGGCCTGCACAGGGCGAGCGGACGTGGCATCGACATGCTGAAATGGTCGCAGGACGGGCGGACCCAGTGGTTCGAGGCGTCGGGGGTGGGCGAGCGGCGCGGCGTGCTGTCGTCGCCCGTGGCTGGGCGCATGTCGTCCAGCTTCGGCATGCGGCGGCACCCGATCCTGGGCTATACGCGCATGCATGCCGGCATCGATTTCGCGGCATCCTACGGCTCGCCCATCTATGCCGTGACCGACGGGGTGGTGTCTTATGCCGGGCGGCATGGCGGGCATGGCAATTATGTACGGCTGGAACATGGCAACGGCCTGGCCACCGGCTATGCGCATATGAGCCGGATCGCTGCGGCGCCGGGGCAGCGGGTGCGGCAGGGACAGGTGATCGGCTATGTCGGTTCGACCGGCCTGTCGACCGGACCGCATCTGCATTATGAACTCTATCGCAACGGGCAGGTGGTCAATCCGCTGTCGGTGCGTTTCACCACCACCGCGCAGCTTGCCGGGCGGGAACTGGCGGCGTTCCGGGCGCGGCTGGTGCAATTGAAGAGCCTGCGCATCGGATTGCCGGTGCAGGTGGCGCAAAAGCGGCCGGCCCCAGGTGCGACGCCGAATGCGGTGCCCGCGGCGACCGGGAAATAGCTTTGCCTGCGTGACCGGCTCCGCTAACGGGCGGCCATGAGCGCGACGCCTTCCAACATCACCGCCATTCTGCTCGCCGGTTCGCGGCCCGGCACCGATCCGTTGGCAGTGGCCGCGGGCGTGGCGGTGAAGCCGCTGGTGCCGGTTGGCGGCGAGCCGATGATCAACCATCCGGCGCGCGCCTTGTTGGCGCATCCGGCGATCGGGCGGGTGATTGTCCTGACGCAGGCGCCGGAGCTGTTTGCGGGAGATCCGGCCACGGCCTGGCTGGCGGAGCATCCCAGGGTGCGGTTTGAGACGAGCGGGGGCGGGATTGCTTCCTCGCTGATGGCTTTGCTGGACCGGGCGGATTTGCCCTTTCCGCTGCTGATGACGACGGCCGACCATGTGCTGCTGGACGGGGCGATGCTGGACCAGATGGTGCGGGAGGCTTCGGGTGCCGACATTGCCGTGGCGATGGTGGAGCGCAGGATATTGCTGGCGCGCTATCCGGACTCGCGGCGGACCTGGCTGAAGTTTCGGGACGGCTGGTGGTCGGGGGCGAACATCTTCTGGTTCGGGAGCGCGAAGGCGCGGCCGGTGATCGCTTTGTGGCAGGAGGTGGAACAGGACAGGAAGAAGGGGTGGAAGATATTGTCCGCCTTCGGACCCTTGGCCTTGCTGGGGGCGGTGCTGCGGATTTCCACGCTACGCGGTGGGATCGCGCGGGTGGGGCGGCGCTTCGGCCTGTCCGCCCGGCTGGTGGCGATGGACAAGGCGGAAGCCTGTATCGATGCCGACAAGCCGGACGATGTGGTACTGATCGAGCGGATTCTGGCTTAGTAGCCGTCCAGCTCTTCCAGCGCGGTGAAGCGCTGGGACCAGAGCGCGCCATAGACGGCCATCCATTGCACCACCGGGGCAAGGCCCTTGGCCCGGGCGGTATAATAGGTTTCCCGGCCTGCCCTGCGGGCCGTCACGAGGCTGGCGCGTTTCAGCTTGCCGAGGTGGCGCGACACCATGGGCTGCGATACGCCGGAAATGGCGGTCAGGGCATGGACGCTCTGCTCGCCCTCGCGCACCAGATATTCGAGCAGCGTGCGCCGGGTGCCGTCGGACAGGGCCTTGAAAAGCTCGTCGCAGGAGGCCGAGCGATCCCCCTTCAAAATATGTGTCGTCATCGGCTTCTCATAATCAGATGGTTATGAAATGGTCAAGCGAAGGGCCGTTTTTCGCTGCCGAGGCGGCGTTAACCAAAAAAACTTTCCCGGCCTTTCCTCCTGAGTCTTTTGAGTCACACTACTTCATCTTGAGTCCGGCGAGTCGCGCTTGGCTCAATATGTCGTGGCTACCCGGTTCGTTCCGGCGCGTGTTAACCATTTTCTGAGGCTCTTGTGCTAAGTAGCTGATCTTGACGGCGGACTCTCGAGGACTCATCGCTGGGCCTCAGAACGAAGGGGGTCACTTAAATGGGTGTCATGGAACGCGTCGCACCGCGGCGGAAAAAGGCGGTTGCGCCGGTCTCGATCGAGGCCGACCGCCTGCTGCGGGGCGATTGCATCTCCGAAATGGCGAAGCTGCCGGACGCCTGCATCGACATGATCTTCGCCGATCCGCCCTATAATCTTCAACTGGGCGGCGACCTGTTCCGGCCCGAGGGCAGCCGCGTCGATGCGGTCGACAATGATTGGGACAAGTTCGATACGCTGGGCAGCTATGACCGCTTCACCAAGGCCTGGCTGCGCGAGGCGCGCCGCATCCTGAAGCCGAACGGCTCAATCTGGGTGATCGGCAGCTACCATAATATCTTCCGCGTCGGCACGGCGTTGCAGGATGAGGGCTTCTGGATCCTCAACGACATCATCTGGCGCAAGTCCAACCCCATGCCGAATTTCAAGGGTACGCGCTTCACCAATGCGCATGAGACGCTGATCTGGGCGAGCCAGGGCGAGGACGCGAAATATACCTTCAACTACAAGGCGATGAAGACGCTGAACGACGAGTTGCAGATGCGCTCCGACTGGGTGCTGCCGATCTGCGGCGGGCAGGAGCGGCTGAAGCGCAACGGCACCAAGGCGCATCCGACGCAGAAGCCCGAGGCGCTGCTCTATCGCGTGATGCTGGCCTGCACCAAGCCGGGCGATGTGGTGCTCGATCCCTTTTTCGGCACCGGCACGACGGGCGCGGTCGCCAAGCGCCTGGGCCGCAAGTGGATCGGCATCGAGCGCGAGGACGATTATATCGAGGTCGCGCTGGAGCGGATCGAGGCGGCGTTGCCGCTGGATGAATCATCGCTCACCATCATGCAGACCGCGCGGCAGCAGCCCAAGGTGGCCTTCGGCACGCTGGTCGAGACGGGCTATTTGCAGCCCGGTTCCGTGCTGACCGACGCCAAGCGGCGCTGGCAGGCGGTGGTGCGGGCGGACGGTTCGCTCAGCGTCGGGGCGGATACGGGGTCGATCCACAAGATGGGCGCGACGCTGCAAGGGGCGCCGAGCTGCAATGGCTGGACCTTCTGGCATCATGAGGCCGATGGGGCGTTGAAGCCGATCGATACGTTGCGCCAGACCTATTTGCTGGCGAACGAGCCGTAATCCGGGCCGCGGGTCGACAGGTGCGGTCTGAGAGGATTAGAGGGCGGGCATGACATTCTCCTCCATTCCCGCCGATGCGCGGCTTTATCTGCGCCCCACATGGTTCGTGCCTTCGCCCATCGGTCTGCCGGATGGGTCGGCGGCACGGATGGCGAACGGCCTGCTGTGGTTTCAGGGCTATGAGCTGACCGCGCGCAAGGACGGTCAGCGGGTGGCGCGGGTGACGGTGCCGGTCGCGGGCTTTGCCGAGGCGGTGGCGGGCTTGCCCGATCCCCTGGCGGAGCGGGCGCAGCGGCTTGCCGGCCATATCTCCGCCCAGCGGCAGCCGCTGGCGCTGGGGGAGCGGACCATCCGTTTCGACGCGCCGCAGGTGATGGCGATCCTCAACATCACGCCGGACAGCTTTTCCGACGGCGGCAGGCATATGGACGACCCGCAGGCGGCGGCCGATGCGGGCTTTGCCATGGCGGCGGCGGGGGCGGCGCTGATCGATGTCGGCGGGGAATCGACTCGGCCCAAGGCGCCGCGCCTGTGGGAGGGGGATGAGATCGCGCGCGTGGTGCCGGTGATCGAACGGCTGGCGGCGGCGGGCATTGCCATGTCCATCGACACGCGCAAGGCGGCGGTGATGGAGGCCGCGCTGGCCGCTGGGGCGCACGTCATCAACGATGTGAGCGCGTTGCTGCATGATCCGCGGGCGATGGAGGTCGCTGTCGCTGCGGGATGCCCGGTGATCCTGATGCACGCCCCCTCCGCCGGGGACGATCCTCATGAAAATCCTGGCGGCTATGGCGATGTCGTGGCCGATGTGTTCGACCATCTGGAGGCGCGGGTGGAGGCTTGCCTGGCGGCCGGTATTCCGCGCGAGAAGATCATGGTCGATCCGGGGCTGGGCTTCGGCAAGTCGCTGGCCGACAATCTGGCGCTGGTGAACGGCCTGGCGACCTTCCAGGGGCTGGGCGTGCCGCTGCTGTTCGCGGGGAGCCGCAAACGGCTGATCGGTGCCCTCTCCAACGAGGCGCCCGCGCCGGACAGGCTGGGCGGATCGGTGGCGCTGGCCTTCCGCGCGGCGGAGCTGGGCGCGCAGATGGTGCGAGTGCATGATGTCAGGGAAAGCGTCCAGGCGTTGCACCTTTGGCGGGGTCTGGTGGACGTGGGACTAAGTTCGGTCTGATCCCGAAACGAAGCTGCGTCATTTTTGTCGCAGTGGCATGAAAAGTTTTGGGTGCGTTGACTCGACTCGGCAGGATGACCAGCTTCCCCTACGGAATGCGAGAAAAATCGCATCCAAATGGAGAGGATGTCCCATGGCAACCATGCAGCCCTTTTCGGCAAAGCTTTTCCATTCCCTGCTGATCCAATGCATCGCGGAAGAGCGCAGCCCCACCGATGCCGAAATCGACTCCGTTGCCTCGAAAATATGGCAGGACAGCCATGGTGCGACCACGGGTCAGGACTGGCTCGATGTGGCACGCGGCAGCGACGCCCATGTGCAGATGATCAATGCGGCACGGATGGCCTTTGGCTGCCATCAGGGTGCTGTGGCGGCCTGATGGCGCGCTATCAACGGCTCAGGGCCAATCGATTCCATTAAATGCTTGCCTGCCGCCATGCGCGGAAAGAATGGCGGCACGCGTATCTCGTCCTCCTTCACATAGGAGGGGGCGGGCGCATCAGGGCGTTGCGGTGTTGGCGGGAGCAGGGGCGGCGGCTTCCGGGGCTCCCGTGCCTTCGGGCGTCTGCGTCTTGGGCGCGAAGACGTGCAGGCTGTCGAGCGTCCTTTCCGCCATGGCCGAATATTGCTCGCTCAGCATTTCGGGATAGACGAAGCTGGCGGTGACGATCGAACCGTCGGCCTGTCTGATCATGCGCAGCGCGACATTATTGCCCTCGCCGTCATTGGCTGTGCCGCGATATTCATTGTCGCCGATGAAATCACCGCTGACCCCTTCGGAGCCCTCGTTCACGGTTTCGACGATCTGTTGCAGCGTCCGATCGCCGTCCTTCTTCTGCCAGACGATCCGGACATCCGCGCCCGCGCCGGGGTCCTGATAGACCACGCCGTCGGCATTGCTGGAAGAGGCGTCCTTTTCCCAGCCTTCGGGGAAGGTGATGGAAAAGCCCCGCTCCACATTCACATAATTGCGGGACGCGGGGGTGTCGCTCTTCGCCTTGGCCATCGCGGCGGCCGCAGCGACATTGGCGGCGTTGGCCAGTTCGTCCTGGCTGGGCAGGTCTTCCACCGGCTCCGCCCGACCACAGGCGACCAGCAACAGGAGGGGCGAGGCGATGGCGAGGGAGGCGATCTTCATGCCTTCTCCCAAAGCATAGCCGCCGCGACATTTCAACGCCGGAACCGCCGCTTGAACGACGGGATGGGCTTATGCCGCGCTGTCGATCCCCAGTTCGGCCAGCTTGCGATAGAGGGTCGAGCGGCCGATCCCCAGGCGCCGGGCCACTTCGGTCATGCGTCCGCGATAATGGCCGATGGCCAGGCGGATGACGTCGGCCTCGATCTCGGCAAGCTGACGGACATGGCCGTCGCCTTCGAACAGGGTGATGCCAGCTGCCTCGCGATGCGCCTGTGGCACGGCGCGCAGCCTGCCATGGGACGCATCGCCATGGGCACGTCCGTTGAGATGGGCGGCGATCTGCGGGAAATCCTGCGCCGTCAGTGCATCGCCCTCGCAAAGCACGGCAGCGCGGAACAGCGCGTTCTGCAACTGGCGGACATTACCCGGCCAGTCATGCTGCATCAGCAGCGCCAGCGCATCGTCGGTCAGGCCCAGGCCGCGCAGTCCCGGCTGGGTGGCGATGCGTGCGAGCAGATGGCGGCAGAGGGCCGGCACGTCGCCCAGCCGCTCGCGCAAGGGAGGGATGGTGAGCTGCACGACGTTGAGGCGGTAATAAAGATCCTCCCGAAAGCGTCCCGCCTCTATCTCGTCATGCAGCCGCTTGTTGGTGGCGGCGATGACGCGGACGTCGACATGGATCGGGCGGCGCGCGCCGATCGGCTGGACCTCGCCATCCTGCAACACGCGCAGCAGCTTCACCTGCGCGTCGAGTGGCATTTCGCTGACTTCGTCGAGGAAGATGGTGCCCATGTCGGCGGCGACGAACTTGCCCACCTGCCGGTCGAAGGCGCCGGTGAAGGCACCGCGCTCATGACCGAACAGGTCGGATTCGACGAGGTTGGCGGGAATGGCGCCGCAATTGACCGTCACCATATTCTGCTTGTGCCGGGGGGAGGCGGCGTGGATGGCGCGGGCGATCACATCCTTGCCGACGCCGCTTTCGCCCTCGATCAGGACGGGGACGCGGGCGCGGGCGGCCTTGGCCGCGATGGCGAGCGCGGCGCGGAATTGGGGGGCGGCGCCGACCACATCCTCGAAGGAAAGGGCGGCGGAAATCTTTTCGGTCAGCGGGCGCAACTCGCCCTTGCCATGTTCGCCGTTCAGCGTCGCGTTGAGCGCGGCGAGCAACCGTTCGGGCGCGATCGGCTTGGCGAGATAGTCTGTGGCTCCAGCACGCATCGCATCGACCGCGACGGCGACATTGTTGTGGGCGGTCAGGATCAGGATCGGCAAAGCCGGGCGGCGCGCGCGCAACTCGCGGATCAGGCCGGTCGGCTCATAGCTGGGGCTCCATTGGTCGAGGATCACGGCGTCAAGCCGCATCCCGTCCTGCGTGCCGAGCGTGGCGATCGCCATGTCGCCGTCATTGGCGAAGATCGTGCGCCAGCCCGCGCGGGCGGCCAGGGCGGACACCAACCTGCGCTGTGCCGGCTCGTCATCGATCAACATCAGCATGGGAACGCCGTCGCGCGCCATTCTACCCCCTTATTTGCGAACCTGTCCGCCATGGTAGTGAGAAGGGGTAAAAAGCGGCTTAACCGGAAAGATTTTCTTGTTCGTCCCGGCTTGAGGGGGGCAAGGCTTGACGATAAGAGAGGGCCGGCAACAGGTGGAGGAGAGCCGGGCATGGCTTCTGAAGGGAATATCGAAAGCGCGAACCAGACCTATGCGGGATTCCTGTCCCTCATGAAATGGGGCACGATTGCCTCGGCGCTCGTGGCAGCCCTGGTCGTGGTGCTGATCGCTCACGGACACTGACGGGTAGGCGACCGGCCGGGCGGCGTGACCTTGGAGGAGCGCTGCTTCGAATGTCGCGACAGCCTCGTCCGGCCCGGCGGGCTTGACCATCGGCGGCTTCCTGCAATGAGGAGGAACAGATGACCCTGTTCCTCCTCATTTGCTTTTCTGCTGCCTCGCTCTTGGGCTTCGCCATCGCCTGGCGGGCGCGGCCGGAGGATGGCTGGACATTGGTAGCGATGCTACAACTGCTGTCGTCCGCGATACTGGTCGGCGGGTTGATCGTCGCGGCGGAGGCGGGCAGTGCGGCGGTGCGGATACTGGGGCTGCTGGCCATCGCGGCGGGCAGCGCGGGACTGTGTGGCGGCTTTGCCGCTGCCGGGCGGATGGACGCGCCGGGGCCGTGATGGAGGGCGCGAATCCGACGGTCCTCGCCGGTTGGTCGATGGCGGCTCTGCTGTTCGGGCTGGCGCTGCCGGCGTCGTTCGGCGGCGGGCTGCGGCGGGGCGCGCATCTGATGATGGCGGGCATGACGGTGATCGGCGCGGTGACGCTCTACAGCCATGATGTCATGTCCATGCCGCAGATCTTCGCTGCGCTGATCATGGGCGGGGCGGTCGGGCTGGTGCTGGGACGGGGCGTGCCGCGGGCGGCGATTCCGGCATTGCTGATCGGTTTGATCGGGCAGACGGGGCTCGCGGCGATGTTCGTCGGCGTGGCTGCCTGGCGCAATCCGCACGCTTTCGGCTTGCTGGACGAGATGACGGACCGGTTGTTCGCTGACGATGCGGCAGCCATTGGGGTTGGCGTCGCTCTTGGCGCAATGGCCTGTGCGGGCGCGGCGGCGATATTGTGGTGCGGGATGGGGCGGCGAGGCAAGGGGCGGCCGGGCGCGCCGTTTTTCACCGGGGCGATGCTGGCGGGCACTTGCGGGGCGGTTTTAGCCTTCGTCGCGTCGCCCACGACCGACCGGTTGCTTCCCTTGGCCGGAGTCGCGTTGCTGGCCGGATGGGGGCTGGCGAAATGGATCATGGGCGCGGGGATGGGGCCTGCCGCGGCGCTGGTCGGTGGTCTTTCTGGCTGGGCCGTCGCGGTCCTGGCCTATCTACTGGAAAATATCGGAATGGCCGTTGCCGGAGGACTTGCGGGCGCTGCGGGCGGTCTCTTCGCGCTTCGTCTTTGCGGTGGAGCGGACAGGAAGGGGCTTGCCGAGGGGGGGGCGCGTCCCTAACGCTTTGCGGAAGGAAGCATTGGGGTAGGCGGATTCATGAAGAAGCTCGGTCTGATAGGCGGTCTTAGCTGGACGTCGACGGCGCGCTATTATCAGATCATCAATCAGGCCGTCTATCGCGCCCGTGGCGGGCAGCATAGCGCCCCGCTGCTGATCGAGAGCCTGGATTTCGCGGATATCGGCCGTTCCACCACGGACGAGGAATGGGCTCACGCGGCCGAAGTCTTGACGGCTTCTGCGCGGCGGCTGGAGCAGGGGGGGGCGGCGGCGCTGCTGATCTGTGCCAACAGCATGCATCGCGTCTATGACGAGGTGCAGGCGGGGGTCGACATTCCGATCATCAACATCGCAGAGGCGGTGGGACGCAAGATGCAGGCCGACGGCATCGAAAAGGCAGCGCTGATCGGTACGCGCAATGTGATGACCGAGAAATTCTACCGCCAGCGGCTGGTGGCCCACGGCATATCGCTTCTGCCGCCCGACATGGAACTGGCCGAGCGGATCGACAGGATCGTCTATGACGAGCTGACCATCGGCAAGGTCAGCCGCGAGTCCGAACGCTATATGAAGTCGGAACTGACCGACATCGCCAAGGAGCATGTACAGGCGGCGATCCTGGCCTGCACCGAACTGGAGATGATCGTCGACGTGAAGGCGAATGTGCTGCCGATCTATGATGGCACCAGCATCCATGCCCGCGCCGGCGTGGATGTGATTTTGGGGGACTAGGCCGTAGTGACATTTTAGGGATTCACGAGGGTTTGGATTTGTGATTCAAGGCTGGCTTTGGGAGGCTGGCGTGGAAGGCGAAGTGCTGCGGGATGATCAGTGGGAGCGGCTGCGCGAGTTCGTTCCGGGAGGGCGCAAGGGCAAGCGCGGTCCTCGCAGTGACGGGCGGTTGTTTCTTGACGCCTTGCTCTGGCTGGCGCGATCGGGCGGGCGCTGGCGCGATCTACCGGAGAAGTTCGGTCCCTATCAGACCGCCAAGCGGCGTTATTATCGCTGGGTCGAGCAAGGCGTGATCGACCGGATCTTCGAGGCTGTGTCGGATGATCCCGACATCGAATGGCTGGCGATCGATGCGACCGTGATCCGCGCCCAGGCCCAGGCGGCTGGGGCACGGGTAAAAAGGGGGGCGCTCAAGCCCAGGCTCTCGGGCGCTCGCGAGGCGGGTTCGGCACCAAGATCCATGCCGTAGTCGATGCCTTGGGCTTGCCGATCCGCTTCATCCTCGGCCCCGGACAGCAAAACGACATGGCGCCCGCCTGCGATCTGATCCGCGGCATCCCGGCTGGCAAGGTGCTGGCTGATCGGGCCTATGACGCCGACAGTTTGCACGATCTCATCTACGAGCAAGGCGGCGAGCCGGTCATTCCGCCTCGCCGCCATCGCAAATATCAGCACCGTTACGATCGCATCGCCTACAAGCAGCGTTGGGGCATCGAGGGCTTCTTCGCCAAGCTCAAGCAGTGGCGCCGTATCGCAACCCGCTATGACAAGCTCGCCGCAAACTTCCTCGGCTTCGTCAAACTCGCCAGCATCATGCTATGGATCAAATGATTAAATCGTCACTACGGCCTAGAGCGCGCGGCGTTAAATCGTACGCGAGCCGCCTGCTCTGAGCTTTTGTTGTCGCATCGCTTTAAGCGCAAAACCGGTTCCCACTTTTGCGCACGATGCTCAAGAGCCTGTTTTGGCCAGGGGCGGGCGCCAACAACATCCGTCATTCCGGCGACAGCTGGGATGACGGACCAGAGGCGGGAAACCACCCATAACGGCAATGTCTATCGCAGCGGCGTCCAGGTCTGGGTCTTGCAGAAGAACATGATGCAGCCCTGCACCTTGAGCGTGCCGTCGCCGTTGCGGCTGACCTTGCTGTTATAGGTCTTGCCGCTTTCCGGGTCGTAGATCGACCCCTTCCACAGGTCCCCTGCATCCTGGAACCCGGTGAGCAGCGCCAGTCCCGCCAGCGGCTTGCTGCGCAGTGCCGGGTCGGGGTTCTTGATGTCGGTCTGCGGACGGCCGGGGGTGGGCTTCACGATCTTTTCGATGCGGCCGCAGAGCGTCTTGCCGCAGGGCGCGATCTGGACGATGGCCTTGCCGTCGACCGTGGCCCAACGGCCGGTGATGGGCTGCGCGGCCTCGGCGGGCAGGGCCGCAGCCAGGGGCAGGATGAACAGCGCGGCGCGGGCGGCGATGCGGGTGATGGCGACCATGGACCTCTCCAAATTGCGTCTTTACAGCAGGAGATAGGGCAGGAGCGGGCGCCCCGCCAAGGCCGAAAATCACCGAGTTCCGGCCGATTCCGAAGGGACGCTACGGCAGCGTCCCTTCGCCTCTCTCAATTTTTTTAGAAGGCCTTGCTGATCGAACAGGCGGCCGGGCCCAAAATGACCACGAACAGAGTCGGCAGGATGAAGAGAATCAGCGGCACTGTCATGATCGCGGGCAGGCGCGCGGCCTTTTCCTCGGCGCGCATCATGCGTTCGTGACGGAATTCGGCGGACAGCACGCGCAATGCCGAGGCGAGCGGGGTGCCGTATTTCTCCGTCTGGATCATGGTCGTGACCACGCCTTTCACAGCGTCCAGCTTGACGCGGGTGGCGAGGTTCTCGAACGCCATGCGCCGTTCGGTGAGGAAGCTGAGTTCGATCGCCGTCAGGTGGAATTCGTCGCCCAGTTCGGGATAGGCCTTGCCCAGTTCGCGGGCGACGCGGCTGAAGGCGGCGTCGACAGTCAGGCCCGCCTCGGCGCAGATCACCAGCAGGTCGAGCGCGTCGGGCAAGCCTTTGCGGATCGCGGCGGATCGCTTGGCGATCTTGTTGTCGATGAATATGTCGGGTGCCTTGTAAGCCAATAGCAGCGCGGCGGCGAACGCCATGAAGCGCTTGGCGCCGCCCCATTCGGGGTAGATGCCCACGACATAGAGCAGCAGCGCGGCCAGGCCGCCGACCACGATCGGCAGGATCAGGCGGCCGAAGATCACCGCGACGGCCCAGTCCTTCGACCGGATGCCCGCCTGCGCCAGCTTGATCTGCGCATCCTTGAGCTGGTCGTCCTGCAACACCTTGAGGCTGGAGAGGAAGGACCGCATCCGGTCCGTCGTCTGATTCTTCTGCACCAGCTTGGCGCGGCGGCGGCCCGTGGAGGCGGTGATGCCCGCCTTCAACTGTTCGCGCCGTTCGTTGAGCGCCTTGACGCGCTTGGCCATGGGATCGCGCACGGTCATCACCGCATAGAGCGCGAAGAGGGTCGCCAGCGTCGCCAGCGCGGCGAGCAGCGTGCCGAAATCGGTGGCGGTCAGACCGAACAGGGTGCCGGCGGGGACGGGAACATTTTCCATCTGGTCGGCTTCCTCGTCAGATCTCGAAGTTGATCATCTGTGCCATGATGAAGGCGCCGATCGCCATCCAGCACATGCCGCCGATGCCGATGACCTGCATGGTCGAAAGGCCGAATACCCCTGCCGGATCGGGCGTGAAGAAGGGCGACATATAGTTGTAGTTGATATAGCAGATCAGGCCGAAGACCAGGAACGGCAGCACGCCGATGATATAGGCGGACGCCTTCGATTCCGAGGACATGGCGCGGATCTTGAGCTTCATCTGCGATCGCTGGCGCAGCACGGTGGCCAGGTTGGACAGGGTTTCAGCGAGGTTGCCGCCCGTCTCGCGCTGGATCGCCAGGCTGATGACGAAGAACTGGAATTCCGGCGTGCCGAGGCGATCGGCGGTTTCCTGAAGCGCCTGGTCCATGGTCTTGCCGATCTTGATGCGTTCGGTGATCAGCTTGAATTCCTCGCCCACCGGCCCCGGAACTTCGCTGGACACGACGTTCAGAGTCTCGGCGATGGGAAGGCCCGAGCGCAGGCCGCGCGTCAGCAGTTCCAGCGCGTCAGGGAATTTGGCGTTGAACTTCTGGATACGGCCCTTGATGAGGCGGCTGACCCACATATGCGGCAGGGCAAGACCGGCGGCGAGCCCCAGCATCACCGCGAAGAGCGGCGGGAAGCCACGCAGCATCAGCAGCGCGCAGAGCAGCAGGAAGATGACCGAGCAAGCGGTCATATATTGGCTGACCGTCCATTTCTTGCCGGTCATGCGGATGCGCTTCGCCAGATTTTCCGGATTGGGCACCAACGACACCAACATGGTGGATTCGGTGCCGGTGGGGCGATTGGAGATCGCCTTGCGCATGCGCGCTTCCAGGATCGCGTCGGTGGAATCGCTGTGCCGGCCGCGGATCAGGTCGATGCGGCGCTTCTGCGCCTTTTCCGGCGACGGGCCGGAAAAGGCCATGACGACCAGGCCCAGCATGACCGCGAGCAGCACCGCTATCAGGATCATATTGCCGTTCATCTGCCTGCCTGCTCCAAATCCGCTTCCATTGATGGCCGTCAGTTCACGCCGAAGTCTTGGCCTTGCGCGAGGGGATCATGCTCTTGAGATCGGTGATCTTGCCGAGCAGGGAATCGCCCTTCTTGGCGGGGGGCGCATTGTTGTCGGCCTCGCTCTCTTCCGCCGCGCCCAGCACGGCGTCGAGCAGTGCGGCGCAACCCGCGCCGACCTTGCTGCCCTTGGCCGTTTCAGCGAGCGTCTTGCCGAGCTTCGCCGACTGCGCCGCCACCTTGAGGTCGAAGGGGATGAGGATGTCGACCTTGCGCTCGATCGACTGTTCGAAATCCTTGCGGCTGATTTCCGGCATGCCGGCATGGACGCGGTTGGCGACGACCAGCACGCGCGTCTGCGGCGCGTTGGTCTTGAGCCATGAGAGAATGCGGATCGAATCGCGCGCCGCCGCCAGCGTCAGTTCGGTGACGACCACGGCCACGTTCACGTCGCTCATCAGATGCGGATGCTGGATCAGCATGCCGCGCGGCAGGTCGATGATGCTGCATTCGAAGGCGGCGCGGAATTCCTCCAGCAACTGGTAGAAGGCGCCGCCATCGGTCAGCATCGGCTGGCTGATCGGCGCCTCGGCCGACAGGATCGCCAGATTGTCGCTGGCGCGGACCATGGCGCGTTCGATGAAGAGGCCGTCGATGCGGCTGGGATTTTCGATGGCGTCGGTCAGGCCGCGGCCCGGCTCCAGGTCCATCGCCAGCGCATTGGTGCCGAAATGGACGTCGAGATCGAGCAGCGCGGTCGAGCGCTTCTTCTTTTCACTGAGCAGCCAGGCGAGCGATGTGGCGAGACTGGACGCACCGACGCCGCCGCGCGTGCCGATGACGGCTGTGGTCATGTGCGGATGTTCGGGCGCGGCATCGCGGGGCGCGAAGAACACCGCCTGCGCCTGCGCCAGCGCGTCGCGCAACTGGTCGGCGCCGAAGGGCTTGAGCAGATAATCCTGAATGCCGCTGGCCAGCAGGTCGCGATAGAGGCGCACATCATTGACCTGGCCCGCCGCGATGACGACCGTGCCGGGTTCGCACACTTCGGCCAGGCTGTTGATGTCGCCCAGCGGATCGCCGCTTTCCGACATGTCGATGAACAGGATCTGCGGCGAGGCGGTGACCGACAGGCTTTGCACCGCATTGCGCATGCCGCCCTTGTTCACCTTTTCAGGCGCCCAGCCCATTTCGGCCGCCACGACGCGCAGCAGGTCGAAGCTGTGATCGTCGCAGACGAAAGCGTGGAAGGGGTCGCGCTGACCGGTTGCGCCGGGTCTCCAGGGTGCGTTCATCTTATTTGCCTCCCGACAGGGTCTTGAGGTCGCCGGAGCCAGTGGGCGCCTTTTCGCGATAGGTGGAAATGGCGCGGTTCGAGGTCGCCGTGCGCAGGTCGCTGTCGGTGGTCTGGCCGCGGACCAGATCCTCCGGATTGGCGATCATTGCAGCGAGGGTGCCGTTCACGCCGCAGCCGAAATTGGTCGATGCGCCCAGTTGCTGGTCGGTTTCCGGCTTGTCTGACCAGTCGGGGCAGCCTGGCACGCGGGCGACGGCGCGGCGCACGATCAGACGGACGGCGCCCTGCGGCGCGGTGCCTGCAGCGGCCGAGCTGTCCTCCGCCACCAACATGCCATGGCGTGCGACGACATCGGCGATGCCTTCGCGAAGGGCGGGGCTGGCGCCGGCGGCGTCGGTCGCGATCGCGACCTGATCACCATAGCCAAGGCCGATGGAGACGAACCAGTCGTCCAGGCGGCGGGCCTCGGAGATGGTCATGCCGCCGTCCGGGCCGGCCTGGACATCATAGGTGAAGGCGGTGTGGCTGACGACCGGCTGGTGTACCGACTGGACGCCGCGATTGGCGCCCCCGTCGGTCTGGCATGCGGCAAGCGGCAGCGCCATCAGGGCGAGAGCGCTGAGGCGAAAGATAGTTTTGCGGGCCTCAAAAGTCATGTCTTTCGTCCTTCGGATCAGAAGCTGAAGCCCGGCGCGGCGTCCTTGGAACGCTTGCCGGTATCGCGGGCGGCCAGGGGCGGCAACGCGGCCGAGGATTGCGGACCGGGCGCAGGCGCCGGACCGTCGGACCCGCGGCGTGGCATGGGAGCGCGCACGCCGCTGACGCCGTCATGGCCCTGTTGCAGGAACAGGCCCTGGCCTTCATTCGCGTTGCGGAAGCCGTCGGTCGGTAGGCGCACGTCGGACGCGTTGATCGGCTTCACCAGATAGGGGGTGACGACGATCACCAGTTCCGTTTCATGGCGCTGGAAATTGCGCGACTTGAACAGGCTGCCCAGGATCGGCAGATTGCCGAGGCCGGGGACCTTGCTGATGTTGTTCGCGGCATCGTTGTTGAGCAGGCCCGCGATCATGAAGGCCTGGCCCGAACCCAGTTCCACCGTGGTTTCCGCTGTACGGCTCTTGAGCGCGGGAACGCTGGAGCTGACCGAGAAGTCGAGGCTCGACACGGTGGGACGGACACGCAGCGAGATGCGGCCGTCGGCCAGCACGGTCGGCGTGAAGGCCAGTTGCACGCCATATTGCTTGAATTCGATGCTGTTGCCCTGGGTGCCGTTGCTGACGGTGTAGGGATATTCGCCGCCCGCCAGGAAGCTTGCGGTTTCACCGGAAAGCGACGTCAGATTGGGCTGGGCGAGGGTGGTGGCAAGGCCGCTCGATTCAGCGAGGTCCAGCACCGCGCCGACATCCAGACCCAGCACGCGGGCGACACCGCCAATGCTGTAACCGCCATCTGCGGTGAAGTTGAATGTACCCCCTCCACCGGCATTGAAGGTGAGGGCATCGCGCGTACCGCCGCCGATACCGCCCGCCCACTTGCCTCCGCTGGAGTCTTGCGATTTCCAGTTCATGCCGATCTTGTGACCGACATCCTTGCTCACCTCGGCGATCTTGACCTGGAGCATGACCTGAAGCGGGGTCGCGGTGCGCAGGCGGCTGACCACCGTCACATCCTTGCCGACGAAGGCCTGCGTCAGCCGTTCGGCCTCGGCCGCGTCTTCCGGCGCGGCGATCGTGCCGGTCAGCAGGACCATGCCGTTCATCTTGTTGACCGCTATATCGGCGTTCGGCATCGCCAGCTTCAGCATCTGATCGATGCTGGTGAGGTTGTTGCCGACCCGGACCGTGCCGGAGAACAAAACCTTGCCGTTGGTCGC
Organism: Sphingobium sp. LB126; assembly: GCF_002795205.1. Taxonomy (NCBI): domain Bacteria; kingdom Pseudomonadati; phylum Pseudomonadota; class Alphaproteobacteria; order Sphingomonadales; family Sphingobiaceae; genus Sphingobium; species Sphingobium sp. LB126. Next base: position 902,445 of record NZ_NETV01000001.1, on the reverse strand, counting down.
CGTGACGAAGACGGTGGTTTCGCCCGCCGCCTTCGCGATCAGATAGAGCTGGTTCTGCGAGCGGACATGGACGTCGACGATATTGGGATCGCCGATCACCACGTCCGACATCTTGGCCGGCAGGTTGATGACCTTGGTACCGCCGACCGAGATCAGGATCGCATTGTCCTGCATCGAGGCGGGCGCCGCATTGAGCGCAGTGGTCGGCGCAGCGGCGGCGGCAAGCGCCAGGCCGAGCGCGATGGCCGGACCGAGCAGCGGCCTGGCCGCGCCGGCGTGGATTATGAACCCCTTCATCTTACTTCCCCCCGACCGGAACGACGGTCACGCTGGTGCCGCGAGCGACGCGGATCACTGGGCCCTGGCCGGCAATGCTTCCGCCGATGGGCACGCCCACCGCCGGGGCACCGCCCGCGCCCATGGCCTGCAAAGGCTTGGCGGGGACGCTGCTGCGCTGGTAGCGCGAGACGTCGGCGCCTGTGGAATAGGTGCTGCCCTTGTCGACCGGACGGGCCGAGAGGCTGGCGAGCAGCTTCTTTTCGGCATTGGGATTGCTGGCGGCGGACAGGTCGACATCGCTGCCCGCGATGGCCGCATCCAGTTCAGAGCTGTTGTCGGCCAGCGAACGCAGCGACAACGAGAGTGAACCGATGGTCTGGGCGACCGCGATCTTTTCCGCGATCTTGGGCGTCACTTCGATGGTGACGTTGGAATAGGTCTGGACGACGGGCTTGCCGTCCGCGCCCAACGCGTCCATGCGCTGGTCGGTGGCGAGCACGCGCAGATTGCGCAGGATGGTTTCGGAAACCTTGAGCGGATCGCCGTCGCCGCCGCCGCTGACGCTTTGCGTGAGCATCAGGTCGACGCGGTCGCCCGGGAAGACGAAGCCCGCGACCGAATTCTGCGCCGATACCGGAACCGTCACGGCGCGCATGCCGGGCCCAAGGGCGGCGGCCAGGAAACCGCGCTCACCCGGCTTGATCACCGAACCCAGCGTCATCGGCTGGCCGGCGGAAATGGCGGTGCGGATGACGCTGCCCACCAGCTTCTGCGGATCGGACTGGCCCTTCAGATAATAGGCCTGTTCGATGAGATCCTTGGGCCAGGGCTGGAAGCGGAAGCTCTCAGCGTCCAATATGGTGCCCACCGGCAGGGCCTTGGTCGCGACCAGCACATGGGGCTGGTCCGCCTCGACCGGCATGGACGATGCGCCCGCCTGCGGTGTGCTTGACGAACTCAGCATGTTGCGTGCAAGCAAGGCTGTAGTGACCGCTATGATAAGCGCCCCCACCAGCAGCACGATCTTCTTGGCATCCATGATGAAATTCGCCTCCCTCAATCAGACGAGTTGCGTCTGAGCCCCTTCGTTTCACGCAAATTGGTTAATATATCGTTCGCCAAGCAGCCAAAGCGCCGCGACCGATATGGCTATGCCATAGGGGATTTGCGGCTGCCCCAGCCGCCGGGTCATGCGATGGTGCACGACCGTCACGATGGTGACGATGCCCCCCAGCACCGCCATCAGCATCAGCATGGTCAAGGTTGCCTGCCATGGGAACCAGAGCGCCAGCGCGCCCAGCAGCTTCACGTCGCCGCCGCCCATGCATCCAAGCGCGAACAGCAGCGCGAAGGCGACGAACACGATCAGCGCCACCAGCAACTGCACCGCCATGCCCGGCCACAGCGGTAGGCCGCAGGCCAGCCACCAGAACGGCGCCAGCGCGGCCACTGTCAGGTTCAGCCGGTTGGAGATGATGCGCGCCCGCAAATCAGTGACCGAAGCCACGATCAGCAGCAGTGCCAGGGCGCCGATCAGCGCCATTCTGAAAATATCCCCCGTCATGAGTTCGAAACTGTAGACCCGATGGCTTACCAAAGCGTAACCATGCCGCCGATGGATTCGCCCCGCTTCGTTACCCCGCCTTTCGACCGCCGCGCGTGGCCCATGGATGGGCGGCTGGATTATTGGAACGCGCCCTCCAGCCCAGACGAATCCGGCTGGCCGTTGCGGCGCTATCGGCTGGGCAGTGGAGCGCGCGGGCGGATGCTGGTGCTGGGCGGCCGGGGCGACATGATCGAGAAATATCTCGAAGTGATCCACCATTGGGCCGAACGCGGCTGGGCCGTTACCAGCTTCGACTGGCGAGGACAGGGCGGATCGGGGCGGCTGACCGATGATCCGCTTTGCGGGCATATCGAGGATTTCGGCCAGTGGATTGCCGATCTCAACGCCTTTACCGCCGACTGGCGGGCGGAAGGGGAGGGGCCGACGGCGATTGTCGCGCACAGTATGGGCGGGCATTTGCTGCTCCGTGCGCTGATCGAGGGGATGGGGGCCGAGAGGATGATTGCGCCCGATGCCGCGGTGACGGTCGCACCGATGATGGGCGTGCACAGTGCGCCCCTGCCCCGTTGGCTGGCCGTGGCCATTGCCGAGACGATGTGCGCCCTGGGTTTTGACCGGAAACAGGCCTGGACGCAGAAGGAGGAGTCGGAACGGCAGCGGCATATGCGGCAAAAGCGGCTGACCCATGATCCGGAACGCTATGCCGATGAACTGTGGTGGCGCGACCATAGCCGCGAAGTGGCGCTGGGGCCGCCGAGCTGGAGATGGGTCGAACAGGCGCTGCATTCGACTCATCTCCTGGCGACGCAACCGGGGCTGGAACGGATCGCGGTGCCGCTGCTGATGCTGGCGGCGCGGAATGACCGGCTGGTATCGACCCCTGCGATCAGGCGGACGGCGGCGCGGGTGCCGGGCGCGCGGCTGCATGTTTATGGGCGTGAGGCAGCACACGAGATATTGCGCGAGTTGGACCCGGTACGGCTGGATGCTTTGGCGCGGATCGACGGCTTTCTGGATGAAGTCGCGCCCCGATGAACCGGCCCGATATCGTCATCGTCGGCGGCGGGATCGCCGGGGCGAGCCTGGGTGCGGTGCTGGCGGCGCGGGCGCGCGTGCTGCTGCTGGAGATGGAGTCGAGCGCGGGCTATCACGCCACGGGGCGCGCGGTTTCCTTCTGGGAGGAAACCTATGGCGGGCTGGCGGTCCAGCCTTTGACCACCGCATCCGGACCGATGCTGGCCGCGCCTGATCCGGAATTTTCAGAAGCGTCGTTCCTCTCGCCGCGCCGGACATTGCACGTCGGACGGGCGGGCGATGCGATGGCGCGGGACCGGCTGATGGCGGAGTTCGGCGGCAAGGTGGTCCTGCGCGCGGTCGATCCGGCCGTGCTGGTGCCGGGATTGCGGCCGGACTGGACGCTGGGCGTGCTGGAGCCGGGGGTTTGCGACATCGACGTGGCGGCGCTGCATGCGGCTTGGTTGCGGCAGTTCCGGCGGCATGGTGGCGAGGTGCGGCTGGGAACGGCGTTGCGGCGGGCCGAAGCGCGGGGCGGCGGCTGGCGGGTCGAAACGGATCAGGGTGCGATCGACTGCGGCCTGATCGTCAATGCGGCCGGCGCCTGGGCGGACGATGTCGCCAAAACCTGCGGCGTGGCGCCGATCGGCATCACGCCGCTGCGGCGGACGGTGGTGCAGTTGCGCGTGCCCGCCATGCCGTCGGCCGATCTACCGCTGGTCATGGATCTTGGCTCGCAATTCTATTTCAAGCCGGAGGGTGAGGGGCGCGTCTGGCTCACCCCGCATGATGAGGAGCCGTCGGTCCCCTGCGATGCTGCGCCGGAGGAACTGGCGGTGGCGCAGGCGATCGCCCGTTTCCAGGCGGTGGTCGACTGGCCGGTCGAGGCGGTGGAGCGTAAATGGGCGGGACTGCGGAGCTTCTCCCGCGACCGGGCGCCGGTCTATGGGTTCGATCCGGCGGTTCCGGGCTTCTTCTGGTTTGCGGGGCAGGGTGGTTTTGGCATCCAGACGTCGCCTGCGGCGGCGATTCTGGCTGCGGGCATGATCGGTGGCGGGGCGTTTCCCAAGGCGGTTGCCAGCATAGATGCCGCAGTCTATTCTCCGTCCCGGTTTCGGTAACGCAACAAGTCCGGGAGATCGGCCGTGGCGCACAAGTTCGTGATCGAGAAGAATAAAGCTGGTGAGTTCGTCGCCAAGTTCAAATATAATAGCGAAACGATCTTCTGGACCGAAGGCTATGCCAACAAGGCGGGCGCGAAGAATGCGATCGACTCGATCCTGAAGAACGGGCCGGGCGCGGCGGTCGAAGAGGCGGAATAGGGGGTTTACCCGACCCCGCTTCCTCACCCGCGAAAACTTTCCGCCGCGGCGCAGGCAAGCTGGTCGGCGCGTTCGTTTTCGGGATGGCCGGCATGGCCCTTGACCCATTGCCACGTCACCTTGTGGCGTGCGGCGGCCTTCACCAACAGCTGCCAGATTTCGGCATTTTTGACCGGCTTCCTGTCGGCGGTCTTCCAGCCGTTCTTCTGCCAGCCGAAGACCCATTTGGTGATACCGTCCATCACATATTTGCTGTCGGTGTAGAGCGTCACCCGGCAGGGGCGCTTCAGCGTTTCCAGCGCCTGCACCGCCGCCATCATTTCCATGCGATTGTTGGTGGTCTGCGCCTCTCCGCCCGAAATTTCCCGTTCCTTGTCGCCAAAGCGCAGCACCGCGCCCCAGCCGCCGGGGCCGGGATTGCCCTTGCATGCGCCATCGGTGAAGATTTCGACCTGGGGCAGTTCGCTCATGCGCCGAGCAGGTCCGCCGGATCGGCGCCGGCGTAGAAATCGAGGCGGCGCAGATAGGCGAGGGGATCCTTGCGTGTCACCATCGCGTCGGCGGGCGTGTTGATCCAGTCATAGGCGCGCGTCAGCAGGAAGCGCAGCGCCGCACCCCGGCACAGGACCGGGAAGGCTGCGCGTTCGGCTTCGCTGAGGCCGTGGGTCGCCGCATAGCCCGCACCCAGTGCCGCAGCGCGATCCGCGAACCAGGTCGCGCCATCATTGCTGAACACCCAGGCGCTGTGGGTGACGGCCAGGTCATAGGCGCGGATGTCGGTGCAACTGAAATAGAAGTCGATAAGGCCCGTCACCTCATCGCCCAGCATCAACACATTGTCGGGGAAAAGGTCTGCATGGATCACCGACCGGGGCAGGTCGGCGGGCCAGTGCGCGTCGAGGAAGGCCAGTTCCTGCGCCACGCGCGCGCCGAGGCCGGGAGCGATCCGGTCGAAATCCCCGCCGCATTTTGCCGCCAGATCGTGCCAGCCGGGGAGGTCGAGGGCATTGTGCCGCTGCGCGGTGAAGCCCTGCGCGGCGCGATGCATCTCGCCCAGGGCTGCGCCGGCGGCGCGGGCCTGGCCCACGGTCGGTTCGGTGACGGAAATGCCGGTCAGGAACTCGATCAGGCAGGCCGGGCGCCCGGCAAGCTGCTGGAGCCGCTTGCCTTCCCTGTCAGCGATGAAGCGGGGGACGAGGCAGCCGCGCGCGCCGAGATGATCGAGCAGGTCCATGAAGAAGGGCAGGTCGGCTTCATCCACCCGCTTTTCGTAGAGCGTCAGGATATAGCGGTGGCCCCTCCCGGAAGCAGAAGCGCCATCGGCGCCGGTTGTCTCGAGGAGGTAGTTGCTGTTCTCCACCCCCTCGGCAATGCCCTTGGCGGACACGAGGTGGCCGACGTCATAGCGGGCGAGGAAGGCGTCGATCTCTTCGGCGGGAACATGGGTGTAGACGGCCATGGATTTACGCCGGCTCCAGTCCGCGGGGGAGTTTGAAGGAGATGCTTTCGCGCGCGGTTTCCACCTGCTCTTCCGTCAGGTCGAAGCGTTCGCCGATCCGGTCGACGACCTCGCGCACCAATATTTCCGGAGCGGACGCGCCTGCGGTGAGGCCCAGGGTACGCACGCCCTCCAGCCAGGCGAAATCGATCTCTTCGGCACGTTGGATCAGGCGGGCGGGGGTGCCTTCGCGTTCCGCCACCTCGACCAGTCGCAGCGAATTGGAACTGTTGGGCGCGCCGATCACATAGACCGCGTCGCAGGCGGAGGCGATCGCCTTGACCGCCGCCTGGCGGTTGGAGGTGGCGTAGCAGATATCCTCGCCCCTGGGCGCGTGGATCGCCGGGAAGCGGCGCTGGAGCGTCGCAACGATGGCGGCGGTATCGTCGACCGAGAGCGTCGTCTGTGTCAGGAAGGCGAGATTGGCGGGATCGGCGGGGGCGAAGGCTTCGGCATCCTCCACCGTCTCGATCAGGGTCATATGGCCCGCATCGACCTGGCCGAAAGTGCCGATGACCTCCGGATGGCCCTTATGGCCGATGAAGAGGATATGGCGCCCCGCCTCCACCTGCCGCTCGGCCTGTCGGTGGACCTTGCTCACCAGCGGGCAGGTGGCGTCGAGATAAGAGAGGCCGCGTTCCTCGGCCTTAGCGGGAACCGCCTTGGGCACGCCATGGGCGGAAAACACCACCGGCACGCCGTCGGGCACCTGATAGAGTTCCTCCACGAAGATCGCGCCTTTGGCCTTCAGGCTGTCGACCACGAACTTGTTATGGACGATTTCATGGCGGACATAGACCGGCGCGCCATATTTCTCGATCGCCCGCTCGACGATGACGATGGCGCGGTCGACACCGGCGCAAAAGCCGCGCGGGGCGGCGATCAGCAGTTTCAGGGCAGGAGGGGCAGGGATCGGAGACGTCATGTCGTGCGGCTTAGGCGAATGTGGCCTGGGAGGAAAGCGGCTTCCTCTGGGTCGCGTGCGGTTTGAGTTGCGTGGGGAGTGGGCTATGGATAAGAAGCCCAACGCCTGTTCCCAAGGGATTGCCTGTGACCTTTTCTCGAATTGCGCTGACCGGAATGCTTGCCCTGGCCCTCGCCGGCTGTTCGCAGCGGGGTGAAATCGACCCGACCGGCGGTATCGTGGCCGTACGATCGGCCTGTCCGGTGGCGGCGATCCCGGCCCAGACCGGGGATGTCACCCTGTTCAATCCGGTCGGCAGCACCGACGCCCGCGCCATCGACGTTGTGGCGGACATCACCAATTTGCGGTCGACCTGTTCCGACGGCGAGCAACTGTATACCGAGGCGACCTTCACCGTGAACGCCCGCCGCAGCGATGCCAGCGCGGCTCGGCAGGTGACGCTGCCTTATTTCTCTGCCGTGGTGCGGGGTGGCAATGCCGTCGTCGCCAAGCGTATCGGCCAGGTGACGCTGGATTTCCCGGCCGGCCAATATCGCGCCAGCGTGAACGCCAAGGCCGGGTCCTATGTCAACAAGGCCGCCGCGACGCTGCCTGAAACCATCCAGGCGATGATCACGCAGAAGCGCAAGGCAGGCGATGCCGACGCCGCGATCGATCCCTTCGCGCAGCCAGACGTCAAGGCGGCGTTGCAGCGAACCAGCTTCGAGTTGCTCGTGGGGTTCAACCTGACCCCGGATCAGCTCCGTTACAACGCTACCCGTTAAGCCCGTTTTACCGTTCGGGCTGAGACTGGTCGAAGCCCCTTTCTTGAGGAACAGGGTAGCCTTTCGACAGGCTTGGAACGAACGGTCTTTGCTAGAAAGTTCGTTCCGTGTCCCTGTATAACCGCTTCACCGCCCATCTCGACGCCGTACTCGACGCGCTGGAGGCCGATGGTTCGCTTCCCGGCGGCCTCAACCGCAAGCCGGTGACGGTCGAGCCGCCGCGCGACCCCAGTCATGGCGACCTGGCCACCAACGCCGCGATGGTGCTGGCGAAGCCGGCCGGCACCAATCCGCGCGCGCTGGCGGAAAAGATCGTCGCGGGGCTGGAGAAGCTGGACGAGGTGGAGGGCGCCTCCATCGCCGGGCCGGGCTTCATCAACCTCCATCTCACCGATGCCACCTGGCGGGCGGAACTGGCCGCGATCCATGCGGAAGCGGACGATTATGGCCGTTCGGCCAGCGGCGAGGGCGTGACCGTCAACGTCGAATATGTCTCCGCCAACCCGACCGGTCCCATGCATATGGGCCATTGCCGGGGCGCGGTGGTGGGCGATGCGCTCGCCACGCTGCTGGAGCATGTCGGACACAAGGTCATCCGGGAATATTATATCAATGATGCGGGGGGGCAGGTGGATGTGCTCGCCCGGTCGGCGCATGTCCGCTACGCGCAAGCGCTGGGCGAGGCCGTGGGGGAAATCCCCGAAGGTCTCTATCCGGGCGATTATCTGGTGCCGGTCGGGCAGGCGCTGGCGGCCGAATTTGGCGACCGATATGTCGGCGCGCCGGAGGGCGAATGGCTGGTGCCGTTCCGCACCCGCGCCGTCGCCGCGATGATGGAGATGATCCGCAGCGATCTCGCCCTGCTGGGCATCCATCACGATATCTTTTCATCCGAAGCCGAGTTGCAGGCGGCGGGCAAGCCCGAAGCCGCCGAGAAGTGGCTGCGCGCGCACGACCTCGTCTATGACGGCGTGCTGGAAGCGCCCAAGGGCGAGACGCCGGAGGATTGGGAGCCGGTCGAACTGCCGCTGTTCCGCTCGACGAAATTCGGGGACGATCAGGACCGTCCGATCAAGAAGTCGAACGGCAGCTGGACCTATTTCGGCGCCGACATGGCCTATCATTTCCAGAAGGCGCAGACGGCGGACCAGTTGATCGACATCTGGGGCGCCGACCATGGCGGCACGGTGAAGCGCATCCAGGCGGCGGTCGCCGCGCTGACTGAGGGAAAGGCGCGTTTCGACGTCAAGCTGATCCAGATGGTCCGCCTGCTGCGCGACGGCGAGCCAGTGAAGATGTCCAAGCGCGCGGGCAATTTCGTGACGCTGGCCGACGTCGTGCGCGAGGTCGGCAAGGATGTGGTCCGTTTCACCATGCTGACGCGTAAGGCCGACGCGCAGATGGACTTCGACTTCGCCAAGGTAGTGGAGGCGTCCAAAGATAATCCGGTCTTCTACGTCCAATATGCCCATGCGCGGATCAGCTCGCTCGGACGGCGGGCGGAGGAAGCCGGGATAGGCCTGCCTGCGCCCGACCTGTCCCGCCTTGGGACGGAGGAACTGGGGCTGGTGAAGCTCGCCGCGCAGTTCCCGCGCGTGGTGGAGGGGGCCGCTGCGGCACGTGAGCCGCATCGTATTGCCTTCTATCTCAATGACTTGGCTTCGGCATTCCATGGCTGGTGGAACCTGGGCAACGACAACCCGCAGGCGCGGGTCATTCTGACGGATGATCCGGCCACTACCTCTGCGCGGCTTTTCTTGAGCCGGGGAATCGGGCAAATCATCCGCAATGGCCTCGCGCTGATGGGCGTTGCGGCCCTGAATGAGATGCAATGACCGGCGGAGTTTTGGACTGATGGGCGACTATGTGCGGGGACGGCTGGACCTGGACGACGATGAACGTCTGCCCTGGCTCGAACCCGCCATCGAGGATGAGGAGGAGCAGGGGCTGTCGCCATTGCGACTGCTGGGCTTCATCCTGTTCGGGCTGGCACTGATCGGCGCGGTCGTCGCGGGCGTGTGGCTGATCCAGAATCACTCCGGCGACGCCAGCGGTGAGGGCAAGCTGATCGCCGCTCCGGCCGGCGAGTACAAGATTCCGGCCAAGGAAGCCGACGCCAAGAAGTTCGATGGTGAGGGCGACGCCAGCTATGCCGCCAGCGAGGGTGTGGCGCGCGACGGGCGAATCGATCCGACTCGGGTGCCGGAAGCGCCGATCACGCCGACGGGCGCGGCTGGCAGCGCCAAGGCCGCGATGTCCGGCAAGCCCGCGCAGAGCGTGACGGCCAAGGTGGCCGACGAAACCAACATCAAACCGGTCGCGGCGGCGGCCCGCGCCTCCGGCGGTGGCACCATCCAGCTTGGCGCCTATGGCAACCAGGCCTTCGCGAAGGATGCATGGAAGCGGCTGTCCAAACGCTTCACCTATCTGGAGCCGCTGCCCATGTCGATCGAACAGGCGGAGGTCGGCGGCAGCACCGTCTATCGCCTGCGCGCGGCGGCGGGCGGGCAGGCCAGCACGCTCTGCGGTAAGCTGAAGGTGGCGGGCGAGAGCTGCATGGTGGTGAATTAAAGGGTCCGAAACCCCTTCGCAGCGGGCTGTCGAGCCGCTACCATTCGCCCCATGAAACCCGTTATCTTCGGCCTTTCCGGCGAGACACTGACCGCGGATGAGCGCGCCTTCTTTGCGGCCGCGGAGCCCGCGGGCTATATCCTGTTCCGGCGCAATATCGTCGACAAGGACCAGCTTCGGGCGCTGACCGACGATCTGCGCGCGCTGCATGGCCGCGACGATCTGCTGATCATGATCGATCAGGAAGGGGGGCGGGTCGCCCGGATGCAGGCGCCGGTCTGGCCCAGCTTCCCGCCCGGCTCGGTGTTCGACCGGCTTTATGAGGTCGCGCCGTCCAGCGCCATCGCCGCCGCCCGTGCCAATGCGCGGGCCATTGCGACCACTCTGGCGGAGGTGGGGATAAGCGTGGATGCCCTGCCTTTGCTCGATGTCCGGCAGGACGGAGCGAGCGACATCATGGGCGACCGGACGCTGGGCGCCGAGCCGATGCGTGTCGCGGCACTGGGACGGGCGGTGATCGAGGGGCTGGCAGACGGCGGCGTGGTCGGCATCGTCAAGCATATGCCGGGCCATGGCCGGGCGATGGTCGACAGTCATCATGAACTGCCGATCGTCACTGCCGACGAGGAAGCGCTGGCCGTCGACCTGGCGCCGTTCCAGGCGTTGAAGGACGCGTCCATGGGGATGACGGCGCATGTCGTCTATACTGCATGGGACCCGGACTTGCCCGCCAGCCTGTCGCCCTCGGTGATCGAAACGATCATCCGGGGACGCATCGGTTTTGACGGGCTGCTGATGTCCGACGATCTTGACATGAAGGCGCTGAAGGGCAGCATCCCTGAACTGGCGGTGGCCACGGTGGCGGCGGGGTGCGATCTGGCGCTCAATTGCTGGGGCCGGATGGACGATATGGTAGGCATTGCAGACCTGCTGCCGGAGATCACGGGGCAAGCCAGGGCGCGGCTGGATCGGGCGATGGGGTCTACGCATCGGCTGATGGATGGACCGTCGCTGGAGGAATTGCTCGCGACCCGCGATGCGCTGCTGGCGCCGGTCATGGCCTAAAGAGTGGACGATCTTTTCACGCCTCCGGCCATGCCCCGGCCCGAAACGCTCACCGTCAGCTTCGAGAGCTGGGAAGGGCCGCTCGACCTGCTGCTGGCGCTGGCGCGGACGCAGAAGGTCGACCTGCGCGAAATCTCCATCCTCGCGCTGGTCGAGCAATATCTCGCCTATATCGAGGGTGCGCGGAAGCTGAAGCTGGAACTGGCGGCCGATTATCTGGTGATGGCGGCTTGGCTGGCCTATCTCAAATCGGCGCTGTTGTTGCCCAGGGAGGCGCAGCCCGAACCCAGCCCCGAGGAATTGGCGTTGCGGCTGCAATTGCGGCTCCAACGATTGCAGGCCATGCGGGAGGCGGGCGCCCGGCTGATGGCGCGGGACCGGATCGGCCGCGACGTTTTCGTGCGGGAGAAACCCGAAGGCCTGCGCCTTGTCCGTAAGGCGAAATGGGCGGCGAGCCTGTTCGATCTGATCCAGTCCTATGGCCAGATTCGCGCACGGACCCAGCCGGTCGTGCACATGGTCGCGGTGCGTCCGGTGATGACGCTGGACGAGGCGATCCAGCGGGTCGGTACGTTGGTCGGTGCGGCGATCGACTGGACCGCGCTTGAAGCCTTCCTGCCGACCGGGCAGGATGGGCCGATGGCCCGATCGGCGCTTGCCAGCAGCTTCGTCGCCGCGCTGGAACTGGCGCGGCAGGGACGGCTGGAAATCCAGCAGGAGGGGATTTTCGAACCCATATTCCTGCGTGCCGCCGTGCCGGAACCGAGTGCGGGGCGCCTGTTGTGAACCAAGATACTGTGATGGAAGAACCGGATGATTTCCTGCGCGCGGTGGAGGCTGTGCTGTTCGTGTCGGAACAGCCGCTGACGCTGACCGAATTGAAGCTGCATGTGGGCGAGGCGGGTGATCTGCCCTCGGCGCTCGCGACGCTCAGCGATCATTATGCGGGGCGCGGCATCAACCTGGTCGAGCGCGGCGGGCGCTGGCATTTCGAGACGGCGGCCGACCTTGCCCATATCCTGCGCCGGGAAAAGGACGAGACCCGAAAGCTGTCCCGCGCCGCCATGGAGACGCTGGCGATCATCGCCTATCATGAGCCGGTCAGCCGTGCCGAGATCGAGGCCATTCGCGGGGTTCAGGTGGCGAAGGGCACGCTCGATGTGTTGATGGAGGCCGGTTGGGTCCGCCCCGCCGGGCGCCGAGAAGTACCGGGACGGCCGCTGATTTATGCGACGACCCTCGAATTTCTGTCACATTTCGGGCTTAGCAGCCGCCGCGACCTGCCGGGCATCGACGATCTGCGCGCTGCGGGTCTGCTTGATCCCGTCGATTTGGCACTTGAGGGTCTGGGCGCCCAATCCGTTGTGGAAAATGACGAGGAAGAGGCTTAGATAGGCGGCAGTTTCAGGAGAAAGTTAAAATGGGTTCCTTTTCGCTGATGCACTGGGTCATCGTTCTCCTGGTGGTCATGCTGCTGTTCGGTGGTGGCCGGATTTCCGGGTTGATGGGTGATGTCGCCAAGGGCATCAAGAGCTTCAAGAAGGGCATGGCGGACGATGACGATGATGTCGCGGCGGCCAAGCCCGCGACGCGTATCGAGGGCCATCGCGTGCCGGAACAGGACGCGCCGGGTGCCACGTCAAATTCGGCAGACGAAAAGACCAAGGCCTGATTTTCCTCCGGCCGGGGCGGTAGGCACGCATGTTTGGTATCGATTCGTCTGAACTTCTGGTGATCGTCATCATCGCGGTGATCGTCATCGGCCCCAAGGACCTGCCGCGCGCGCTTTACAAGGTGGGGCAGATCGTCGGGAAGGCGCAGGGCATGGCACGCCATTTCCGCACCGGCATCGACGCGATGGTTCGCGAAGTCGAACTGGAGGAACTGGAAAAGAAATGGGCCGCGCAGAACAAGCGGATCATGGAAGAGCATCCGCCCGAAACCGCCGGGGAACCGGAGGCGCTGCCTGCGCCAGGCGCTGAAACGGCTGCTGGGGACGTGCCGCCTTTCGTGGCCGAATCGGCGCCGGTCAGCGATGCGCCGCCTTCTCCCGCGCAGGTCCAGCCTGCGGCCGACGGCCCGCCCTATGTCGCGCAGGAGCCGGCCGCAGCCTATTCACACAAGGGCGATGCCGCCGCATGAAGGATATTGACGACAGCAAGGCGCCACTGCTCGACCATCTCATCGAGCTGCGTGGACGGCTGCTCAAATGCGTCTATGCGCTGTTCATCACCGGCGCGATCTGCTTCTATTTTTCCGAGCAGTTGTTCGCGATCCTGGTCCATCCGCTGAAGGAAGCCTTTGGCGACGGGGGTGGTCGGCTGGTCTATACCAAGCTTTACGAAGCCTTTTTCGTGCAGGTGAAGATCGCGGTTTTCGGCGCTTTCTGCCTGTCCTTCCCGATCATCGCGAACCAGCTCTGGGCCTTCGTCGCGCCGGGCCTGTATGCGAAGGAAAAGAAGGCGCTGCTGCCCTTCATCATCGCCACGCCCTTCCTGTTCGCCATGGGAGCGAGCCTCGCCTATTTCGTGGTGATGCCGACCGCCTTCCATTTCTTCCTGGAATTTCAGGGGAACAGCAGCGGCTTGCAGGTGGAGGCGTTGCCGAGTGCCGACGCCTATCTGGGGCTGGTGATGCAATTCATCCTGGCTTTCGGGATCAGCTTCCTGATGCCGGTGCTGCTGATGCTGCTCAATCGCGCCGGCTTTGTGAGCCGGGCGCAATTGATCGGCCTGCGCCGCTATATGATCGTTGCCGCCTTCATTCTGGCGGCGGTGCTGACCCCGCCCGATGTGGTGTCGCAGCTCATGCTCGCGATTCCGCTGCTGGCGCTGTATGAAATCACGATCATCGCCATATGGTTCACCGATCGGAAGCAGGCCAAGGAACTGGCCGCGACGGAGGCGGCCGACGCTGCGGGCTAAAGCGAAAAAAGCTCGCCGGGGAAGGCGAGCTTTTTCTTCGGGCGCAATCAGTTGGCGGCGTTTTCGACCGCCTGGCCTGCGCTTTGCACGTCCTTGCCGGCGCCTTCCACCGTGTTGCAGGCCGCCACCATCAGCGAACCGGTCAGCAACAGCGTGGCTAGAATCTTCCTGGTCATCATCGTCTCCTTTTTCAGAGCCTTTGTCTTCAACGCCTCAACCGGACTTTCGCCGGTGACCAGGGAACAACCCACCGTCCGGAAAAGCGTTCCGAAACCGAAAATATCTCTGATTTCCGTGAGATAGGCCCAAAAAATTCTGAGCCCGGAACGCGTCGGGGGGGGGAGATGCGTTCCGGGCTCATGTTTTTTTGGATAGCAAGAGCGGGGGGCAAAAGATTTGCTATCCACTGTGCAGAACTATCGGTGTGAGGATAAGGTTCCACTGCTTCCGAAAAATGGCCGGATTTTTATATCCTTATTTTTCAGCATCTTGCATGGTAATTGCGGCGTTAACTGTAAAATATTCCGTCGATCCGCAAAAAAAGGCGCCTTCAGATCAGCGGACGCCCGCTGTTGCGATATTCGGGCCGGATCGTCGACTGAGGAAGAGCGGTTTCCGCAGCAGGAAACGGAGAAGCGCTTGCCGCGACGGATGCGGGCGTTTCCGGGCGAAGCGAGGCGGGCAGCCCGATCGCCGGGTCGAATGGCGTGGACTTGATCGGCCAGGCGGTACGGGAGGGCCCCGATAGGGTTTCCCGCCCCGAATAGGAGATACGGAACGCGGCGGCTGTACCGGCGATACCGGGCGGGCGATAGAAGATATGCGCGCCGATCACAGCGACGGGACGCATCGCCGCAGCCCAATCCGGACGGACCGCAAGCGTGTGATAGTAGGTGGCAAGGCCGACAGGCTTGTAGACGAGGCCGGAAAGAGCCTGGGCGGCAATGTGGCGCGCACGCGCCCAGTCCTGGGCGTTGGCCATGCGCGCCATGGAGCCGTCGCAACTGAAGGTGAATTGGCAGCGATAATCAGTACGTTCCGACCCCTGATAGACGACGCCGCACACGCTTTTCGGCCAGGCGGGGTGGCGCACGCGGTTCAGCACCACCTGCGCCACGGCGCGCTGGCCATCTTCCGGCTCGCTTCCAGCCTCATAATAGATGGCCGAGGTCAGGCAATTAAGCGCTCGATAGCTGTCCAGCGCGGTCAGGCCGCGAAATGCGATGGCGGGGGCCGCCTGCACGGTGTCGAGGCCCAGCACATGCTCGCTGTCGAGCGAGGCTGCGCCGGGAGCGGAATCAAAAGCACCTTGCGCGAAGAAGAAGGCCGATCCGGGAAAATTCTCGCCCGCTTGTTCGGCGGGATCGTCCTGGGTTTCCGACGCGGCGAGCAGGTCGAGCGGCGCAGCGGTGATCAGGCGAGGCGCGGCAAGCGCAACCAGCGCCAGCGCTGCGACCGCGCCATGCCTTGCCCATTTTCCGCCGCTCGCCAACTGACCATTTCTCCAAGAGAATCCATGCCTTGGCATTGACCATAAGGGAAAAGCTTAGCCATTTCCTCTCGCGATTCCGGCCTGTTCCGATCTGGGACGAAGGGTGGTGGAAAGGTTAAGGATATAGGAGACAAACGGGACTTTCGCGCGCGCATCATTCCCTTGCTTGGCAAGGCCGCCTTTGGTCCGCTATGCGGAAGCCATGCTGGTTCAGAAAGATAGCCTCGCCCTGATTGGCAACACGCCGATGGTGCGCCTCACCGGTCCCTCGCAAGAGACGGGCTGTGATATCTACGCGAAATGCGAATTCGCCAATCCCGGCGCCTCCGTGAAGGATCGCGCGGCGCTGTTCATCGTCAACGATGCCGAGGAAAAGGGGCAGCTCAAGCCCGGCGGCACCATTGTCGAAGGGACGGCGGGCAATACCGGCATCGGTCTGGCGCTGGTCGCCAATGCCAAGGGGTACAAGTCGATCATCGTCATGCCCGAGACGCAGAGCCGGGAGAAGATGGATACGCTTCGCGCTCTGGGTGCGGAACTGGTGACGGTGCCGGCGGCGCCCTATTCCAATCCCGGCCATTTCGTGCACACCTCGCGGCGGCTGGCGGAGGAGACAGAGGGCGCGATCTGGGCCAACCAGTTCGACAATATCGCCAACCGCAAGGCGCATATCATCGGCACCGCCGAGGAAATCTGGACCCAGATGGACGGGCAGATCGACGGTTTCACCTGCGCGGCGGGGACCGGCGGAACGATCGCCGGCGTCGGGCTTGGCCTGAAGGCGCATGACGAGAATATCATCATTGCGCTCAGCGATCCCCATGGCGCGGCGCTTTACAATTATTATGCCCATGGCGAGTTGAAGGCGGAAGGGTCTTCGGTGGCCGAGGGCATTGGACAAGGCCGCATCACCGCCAATCTGGAGGGTGCGCCGATCGATACCCAGTTCCGCATTTCCGATGAGGAAGGGCTGCTGTGGGTCAGGCGTCTGCTGGCTGAGGAAGGGCTATGCCTGGGCCTGTCGTCGGGCATCAATGTCGCGGGCGCGGTGGCGCTGGCGAAGCAGCTTGGGCCGGGCAAGCGGATCGTCACGATTTTGTGTGATACGGGTTTCCGTTATCTTTCAACGCTCTACAATCGCGAATGGCTGGAATCGAAGGGCTTGACTGTCTTCCCCTGGCTCGCGCACACTCGGTGATCGCCGATACGGGTCTCGGCAGTAAAAGAAAAAGAGCGCTTCATGGCTGAAACACCCCGCCAACAGGAAGGGTTGCAGCGTGTCCAGATCGGCCTCACCGGGCTGGCGGGCGTGGTGTTGCTCGTGGGTCTGGCGAATATCGTGATCGACAAGGCGCGGATCGATGATCCAGCCGCGCCGCCGCCGACCGTGCCGACATTGGACGTGAATGCCGTGGCGCCCAAGGAGCCGCTGGCGGAACTGGGTGTGCAGCCCGCGCCGGAACAGGCACCGATCGTGCCGGATCTGCAACCGGACCCGAATCTCAAGAAACCCATGGATCGCGAGATTCCGCCGGCTTCGCGCTGAACGGTCGGGACAGGCTTTGGGGGCAGGGCTTCGGACATTGGTGATGCTCTGGCTGCCGGGCGTGCTGGTGCTGCTTGGCGGACTGCCGGGGTTGCTGGCGACCGGGCAGGTCGATCCGCGCGGGTGGATGCTGACGGCTTTGCTGCTGGCGCCGGTTGCAGCCTGGTTGGTGGTGCGCCGGGGGGTGGGCGCGGCCTTTTGGGCGAGCGCGGGTGCGACTGGGATGATATTGTGTTGCGCCTTTCTGGCGGCATGGCGAGTGCCTGCGGTCGAGCCGGTACTGTGGTTTCTGAGCGTGGCGCTACTCGCGACCCTGGCGGGGCTTTGGTTGGCCCACCGTCATATTCCGGCTTTCGCAGGAGCGCGGCGGGCCATGGGGATAGGGTGCGCCCTGATCGCACTCGCGGCTTGGTCGTTTGCCAAGGAGCCGCCCTTGAAACCCTTCCCCGGAAAACGGCCGGAACTGGCCGTTATCACTGGTCTTCCGTTGTTCTGGCGCGAAGGCGAAAAGGGATTGGCGGCCAAGGCCGATGCTCCGATCATCACTATTCTGCGCCAGCGTTTCGAGGTGGAGCCGGTCGATAGTCCGCTGGGTTTGGGCAAAGCAAAGCGGTTGCTGCTTGCCCAACCGCGTGCCTTTTCGATGAATGAGCTGGTCGCGCTTCATGGTTGGATCAGCGGGGGCGGGACGGCATTGATCCTTGCCGATCCGCAATTGCGCTGGCCGCTCGTACTGCCTTTGGGGGATCGGCGCCGGCCTCCCTCCGTGACCCTGTTGTCCGCCATGATAGAGGTGTTGGGGGTGAAACTGCTTCCCGACGCGGACGCAGGGGAGGTGCGTCACTTTCTGGGCGATGGGCGGATGCTGACCCTCTACGCCGCTTCAGTTCTCGGGAAAGCCTCTCCCGATTGCCGCATCATAGAGGGCAGGCGGGTGGCGCGCTGTGTGGTGGGAAGGGGAAGCGCGACCATCGTCGCTGATGCCGACCTCATCGACGACCGCCTGTGGCTCGCCGATCCCAGCGCGCCGCTCGACCCCGCGCAATGGACCGCCGACACACCGCAATTCGTCGCGCAGCTGTTGGGCCAGCCGCTACCCGAAGGACGGCGCTGGGTGCGCACGGGAGATGCCCTGGTCGGAGCGGTGCGCTGGGCGGTTCTGGTCGGGTTTTTCTGGGCGGCGTTGGGAACGGTGCTGTTCGGGCCATGGAATGGGGCTCGTTTCAGCCTTGCGCGACCACGTCTGGCCCGGCAAGAACCCGAAAAGGGAGATTAAATACCAGAACAAAACAGGATTTCCCGGTTTCTCCCAAAATATCCCTTTTCTTGAACCCTGTGGCTTGGTATTCAATGGCCATAGGGGTTTGTCAGGCTTTGCTAGTCCTGTTGCCCGGGTCGCGATGGCGTATCCGGACGGCGACGGCCTGCGCCCGCGAACCAAAGGGGCAGCAGTCCAAAAGTGTCGGAAGTCATTCTCTTTACGGGCAACGCGTTCAGCGTCGCGGACGGCAAAGGCCGGTTCGTGCTGCCCTTGGAGATGCGCCGGCAGGTCAAGCTCTCCAGCGGCAATGAAACCAAGCTGTTTCTCTCGGTCCATGGCGGCAACCCCTGCGCCACGGGTTTTGGGGAATCGCACCGCCGCTATCTGTTCGAGGAGGTCGAGGAACTGGCCCGCGAAGCGCGCGCTGCTGGCCGCGACTATAATGCCGACCTGGAACTGGAACGTCGCCTCGGAACCATCGAGGAGGTGAATTTCGACGAGGGCGGCCGTTTCGCCATGCATCCCGATATCAAGGATGAATATGGCATAACCGATGCCGTCTTCTTCTACGGCGTGGGTCGCTACATCCAGATCTGGAGGCCCGAAACGCTGGTCGACTCTAAGGATCGGCCCGAACTGATCCGCAACAAGGTCCGCCGCTGGCTGGACCAGCGCGACTCGGGAGGGGGCAAGTGAGCGCCTCTTCCGATCATGATCGCCACATTCCGGTGCTCATCGACGAAGTGCTCGACGCCCTCGCCATCAACCCCGGCGAGGTCCATGTCGACGGCACGTTCGGTGCGGGCGGCTATAGCAGCGCGATGGCGGCCAAGGGCGCGAAGGTCTTTGCCTTCGACCGCGATCCCGATGCGATCCGGGAAGGGCAGGCGCTGGCCGACGCCAATGGCATCACTCTGATCGCGGGCGAATTTTCGCGAATGGAAGCCTTGCTGGCGGAGCGTGGCGTGACCTCGGTTGCGGGTGTGACGCTGGACATCGGCGTGTCCTCGATGCAGCTCGACCGGCCGGAGCGGGGCTTTTCCTTCCAGTCGGACGGCCCGCTCGACATGACGATGAGCCAGAGCGGAATGAATGCCGCCGATTTCCTCAACACTGCCGCCGAGCAGGAAATCGCCGACGTCCTCTACCTCTATGGCGAGGAGCCGCGCTCGCGCCGGGTGGCGAAGGCCATCGTCGAGGCGCGTCCGCTGGAGCGTACGGCGCAGTTGGCGAGCATCGTGCGCCGGGCGTTGGGCCACAAACCGCATGACAAGAAGGACCCGGCCACCCGGACATTCCAGGCGATCCGCATCCATGTGAACCGCGAGCTGGAGGAACTGGAGCGCGGGCTGGAGGCCGCTGAGGCCATTTTGGAGGAAGGCGGCCGTCTGGCAGTCGTGACCTTCCACAGCCTTGAGGACCGCATCGTCAAGCAGTTCCTGCGCAAGCGGAGCGGCGGGGAAGGAGGCGGCTCGCGCCATCTGCCGGAAAAGAAGGCGGGCGATGCGCCCACTTTCGAAAAGCCCGCCAAGGCGGTGCGGCCCGGAGAGGCGGAACTGTCCCGCAACCTCCGGGCCCGATCCGCCACGCTACGCAGCGCCATCCGTACTTCCGCCCCAGTTTCTCCCCGGAGTGTCCGTCCATGATCGCGGTCAAGAGATTGCAGAGCCTGATCTGGATCCTGCTCGTCGCACTGGGGGCGCTGGGGGCCTATATGGTGTCGCTGAAGGTCGCGACCGAGCGCAACGAACTGATGAAGGTGCGCGTGCAGATCGCACGGGCAAAGGCCGATATCCGCTATCTGGAGACCGAGTTCAGCGCCCGCGCCAACATGCGCCAGTTGGAGCGCTGGAATCAGGACGATTTCATGTATGCGACGCCGACCGCCCAACAATATCTGGCGGGCGAGCGCGCTCTGGCGCATCTGGACGGCGTGCAGCCCAATGGTCCGGACTATGTCGCGCCGCCGGTGATGGTGGCGATGGTGCAGACGCCCGCCGACCTGCCCTCGGCCCCCCAGGCTGTCCCGGCCAGCCCGGCCGCGACGCAGATTCGCAGCGACATCGCCGTGATCCGCGAGGCCCATGCGGCGGATAATGTCGACAAGATCGCCAAGGCCGTGCCGGTCAGGACGCCCAAGGAAAAGGCGAAGGACGACGCCGATACCTCGAAGCCCAATCCTGTCGCCCGCCGCGCGGAGCGGATGGCAATGTTGGACGCCAAGTTGCTGGATGACAGCACCATGGGCGATCTGACGGCGCAGGCGAAGCGCGAGCGCCGCAAGGGGGATCGTTGAAATGGCGACGATCATCGTCCAGCCGGGAGGAGCGAGAGCGGGCAAGCAGCGCGTCGACCTGACCGCGATCGCGCATAATCGGCTGATGTTGCTGCTGATCCTGTTCATGCTGATCACCGGCGTGGTGATCCTGCGTCTGACCTGGGTCGGGATTTTTGCGGGCGGCGGGCGTGGCGGCGACGTCATGGCGGGTCTGCCCGCGCGCGCCGATATCGTCGACCGCAACGGCGTGCCTTTGGCGCGGACCATGGACGCCTATTCCATCGCCGTGCGGCCTTCCAAGCTGATCAGCGATCCTTCCGACCTTGCCCGCAAGCTGCACGAAATCTTTCCCGATGAGCCGGAAGCGGCTTTCCTCAAGAAGCTGACCGGCAAGGGCTGGGCCTATCTGCGCCGCCGCGCGCTGCCCGAGGAAGTTGCGGCGGTGAACGCGCTGGGCGAGATCGGCATCGAATTTCCGCGCGAGAAGGAAAGGCTCTACCCGCAGCGCACCCTGGCGGCGCATATTCTGGGCTTTGCGCCCAATGCCGACGGCAAGGGCGGCATGGGGGTCGAGGCCGCGTTCAACGACCGCCTGACCAATCCGGCCCTGCGCGGACAACCCTTCGCCATGTCGATCGACAGCCGGGTGCAGGGCGCGCTGGAAAGCGAGCTTTATGCGCAGTTGGTGCAGACCAGGGCCAAGGGCGCGGGCGGCGTGATCCTGGACGTGAATAGCGGCGAAGTGATCGCCATGGCCTCGATCCCCGTCTTCGATCCCAACAAGCTGCAAAATTATGCGGGCAAGACCTGCAGCGAATCGCCGCTCTGCAACCATATGGTGCAGGCGCGCTATGAGCTCGGTTCTGCCTTCAAGCCACTGTCGATCGGCGCGGCGATGGATCGGGGGGTCGTGACCTCCATGTCCAAGACCTATGATGCGACGGCGCCGCTCGCCATTGCCGGTTTCCGGATCAAGGACGACCATCCGCTCGGCCGCTGGATCAACGTGCCGGAGATATTGGTGCACAGCTCCAACATCGGCACGGCGCGCATCGCTGACCAGATGGGCGCGGAGCCTTTGCAGCATCTTTTCCGGGAGTTGCACTTCGACCAGCGCGCGCCGATCGAACTGAACGAACGCGCCGGGACGCTCTGGCCTGCCAATTGGGGGCGCATCACCACGCTCACCGTTTCCTATGGCCATGGCATCGCCGTAACGCCTTTGCATCTCGCTTCGGCTTATGCGGCGCTCGTGAATGGCGGCCTGTGGCGGCCCGCTACGCTGCGCAAATTGCGGGCCGATGAGGTGCCGGAGGGACGCCGTGTCTTCTCCGCCGCGACCAGCGCGCGGATGCGGCAACTGTTGCGCATGATCGTCGCGGCGGGTACAGGACGCAGCGCCGACGCCAAGGGATACCGGGTGGGCGGCAAGACGGGTTCGGCCGAAAAACCACAAGAGGGCCGCTATAACAAGACTTCGCTGGTGACGACTTTCGCTTCTGCCTTCCCGATGGACAATCCGCGCTATGTGGTCCTCGTCACCATGGACGAGGCGACGGGCCAATATGGCCTGCGCACGGCGGCCTGGACCGCAGCGCCTGTCGTGAAACGGGTGGTGGAGCGCACCGGGCCGATGCTGGGCGTGCTGCCCGACGAGCGGCGCGATGTCGATATTTCCGACCTCATGCCGTTGCTGCACGGCGACAAGGAGAAAGAATAGGATGCGCCTCGGGTCGCTTGTCGAGGGGCTGGATGCAAAGCCCGACACGCAGGCATCGCTAGATGTGCCGGTGTCGGGCTTTGCGATCGATAACCGGAAGGTTGCGCCGGGCACCGTGTTCGGGGCCTTCCAGGGCATGCGGGTGAATGGCGAGGATTATATTCCCGCCGCCGTGCAGGCCGGGGCCGTGGCGGTCGTCGCTCGGCCGGAGGTGAGGGTCGAGGGCGCGATCCATATCGCGTCCGACAATCCGCGCCGGCTCTTTGCGCAGTTGGCGGCGCGTTATTTTGCGCCCTTCCCCGATGTGACCGTTGCCGTCACCGGGACCAACGGCAAGACATCCACGGTGGAACTGGCGCGCCAGCTTTGGCGGATGCTGGGGCATCATTCGGCCTCGATCGGTACGCTGGGCGTCACCACCTCGGTCGATCAGGTGTCGACGGGGCTGACCACGCCGGACATCGTGACCTTTCTGTCCAACATGGCGGGTCTCAAGCGCGAGGGCATCACCCATGCCGCGTTCGAGGCGTCGAGCCACGGTCTGGCGCAGTATCGCACCGAAGGCCTGCCGGTGTCGGCGGCGGCCTTCACCAACCTGTCGCGCGATCATCTCGATTATCATGGCGACATGGACAGCTATTTCGAGGCCAAGATGCGGCTGTTCGACGAGGTGGTCGCTCCGCAAGGCACGGCGGTCGTCTGGGCCGATGACGCATGGTCGGGCAAGGTACTCCAGCGGGCTACGAAGCGGGGGCTTCGTGTGCTGAGCGTCGGGGTGCAGGGGCAGGCATTGCGCCTTGCCAACCGCACCCCGACCCAGTTGGGCCAGACGTTGGAGGTCGAGGTTGAGGGTAAGCTCTACAAGGTCAATCTGCCGCTGATCGGTGCCTATCAGGCTGCCAATGCGCTGACCGCCGCCGATCTGGTGATCGCAGGCGGCGAGGATGTCGCCAGGGTGTTGGAACTGCTCGGCCGGGTGCAACCGGTGCGCGGGCGCCTGGAACGGGCGGTGATCACCCGCGCGGGCGCGCCGGTCTATGTCGACTATGCGCATACGCCCGATGGTCTTCGTGCCGCGATCGAGGCTCTGCGGCCGCATACGCGTGGGCGCCTGATCGCGCTGTTCGGCGCGGGCGGGGATCGCGATGCGGGCAAGCGCCCGCAAATGGGCAAGGTTGCCGCCGAACTGGCCGACCATGTGATCGTGACCGATGATAATCCGCGTTCGGAAGAGCCTTCCTCCATACGCGCGGCGGTCATGGCGGGCGCGCCGGGGGCGGAGGAAATCGGCGGGCGTCGCGCCGCCATTGCCGCCGCCATTGCGCAGGCGGGGGCGGATGATATCGTGCTGCTCGCGGGCAAGGGGCATGAGCAGGGGCAGATCATAGGCGACCGTGTGCTGCCTTTCGACGATGTGACCGTGGCGCGGGAATGTGCCGGATGAGCGCGCTCTGGACCTCCGAGGAGATCGCGCAGGCAACAGGGGGCGTCGCATCGGCGCCCTTCGCCGTTTCTGGCGTGGCGTTCGACAGCCGGGAGGTGACGGACGGCGACTTGTTCGTCGCGATGAAGGGGGAGGCGACGGACGGCCATCGCTTCGTCGACAAGGCCTTCGGCCAGGGTGCGGCGGGCGCTATCGTCAGTGAGCCGATCGCCCAGCCCCATATATTGGTGCAGGACAGCGCGCAGGCGCTGGAGGCGATGGGTCGGGCCTCGCGGGCACGGATGCAGGGCAAGGTGGTCGGTGTCACCGGCTCTGTCGGCAAGACCGGCACCAAGGAAGCGCTGTTCCTTGCGCTGGACCGGATTTGTCCCGGCGAGGTGCATCGATCGGTCAAGAGTTACAACAATCACGTCGGTGTGCCGCTCAGTCTGTCGCGCATGCCGCGTGATGCGGCCTATGGCGTGTTCGAAATGGGCATGAACCATGCTGGCGAACTGGCCGCGCTGACCCGGCAGGTCCGGCCGCATGTCGCCATCGTCACCGCCATCGCACCCGCCCATATCGAATTCTTCGGCACCGAGGAGAAGATAGCGCAGGCCAAGGCGGAGATTTTCGAAGGCCTGGAACCCGGTGGCACGGCGATCATCCCTTATGACAGCCCGCATGTTGCGACGCTCTACGCCAAGGCCGAGCAGCATGCGGCCCGTATCCTGACCTTCGGCTTCGATCCGGCTGCCGATGTCCGCGCCCGCGACATGGTTCCGGCTGAGGGTGGCGGCACGCTGGTCACGGCGACGCTGCCGGGCGTGGAACTGTGCTTCACCGTCGGCGCGCCGGGCGAGCATTGGGTATCCAACGCGCTGGCGGTACTGGCGGCGGTGGAGGTGCTGGGTGGCGATCTGGCGGCGGCTGGTCTTGCATTGGCGGAGATGCCGGGGCTGCCCGGCCGTGGCGAGCGGCGCATAGTGCCGGTCCAGGGCGGTGAGGCGCTGCTGATCGATGAAAGCTATAATGCCAATCCGCTGAGCATGGCTGCTACGCTCAAGCAATTGGGCCAGGAACAGGCCAAGCGCCGCGTCGCCGTGCTGGGGGGGATGCGCGAACTGGGCGACCGCAGCCGGGAATTGCATGCCGGGCTGGTCGAGCCGCTGACGGCGGGAGCAGTGGATTATGCCATCCTCGTGGGCGATGAAATGCAGCCTCTGGCGGAAACGCTGAAAGGCGTGATGGCCTTCGACCATGTGCCGGATACGGCGAAGGCGACCCATCTCTTGCAAAGTGAAATACGCGCGGGCGACGCGATTCTGGTGAAAGGCTCGAACGGTATCGGCCTGTCGCGTCTGGTCGCCGCGCTACAGGAAGCGAAGAACTGATGCTCTACTGGCTTGCCCAGACCATGGATTTCGCGGGTGTGTTCAACCTCATTCGCTATTTGAGCTTTCGCGCCGGCGCCGCGATCGCGACCGCGCTGATCATCGGCCTTGTCATAGGCCCGCGTTTCATCGGCTGGCTGCGGGTGCGGCAGGGCAAGGGGCAGCCGATCCGTGACGACGGCCCCCAGACGCACCTCGCCAAGCGCGGCACGCCGACGATGGGCGGACTGATGATCCTGACTTCGGTCATGTCGTCCGTGTTGCTGTGGATGGACCTGTCGTCCATCTATGTCTGGGCCTGTCTGTTCGTGACCTTGGGCTTTGGCGCGATCGGCTTCCTGGACGATTATGACAAGGTAACGAAGGCCAGTCACAAGGGGCTTTCGGGCAAGATGCGCCTTGCCTTCGAATTCCTGATCGCGGGTTTCGCGGCGTGGTTGATCGTCAACCAGCATGGCAATACCGCGCTCTACCTGCCCTTCTACAATGGGCCCGCCATCGAACTGGGGCCGTTCTACTTCCTCTTCGCTGCCTTCGTGATCGTGGCGTTCGGCAACGCGGTGAACCTGACCGATGGGCTGGACGGCCTCGCCACCATGCCGGTCATCATCGCCTGCATGGCGTTCATGGCGATCGTCTATCTGGTCGGGCGTGCGGACTTCGCCCATTATCTGGGCATTCCGCATGTACCGGGGGCAGGCAATCTCACCATCCTGTGCGGCGCGATCATCGGCGCGGGCCTCGCGTTCCTCTGGTTCAACGCGCCGCCCGCCGCCGTGTTCATGGGCGATACCGGAAGCCTCGCATTGGGCGGCACCATCGGCGTGATCGCCGTCACTGCGCATCATGAGATCGTGCTGGGCGTGATCGGCGGGCTGTTCGTGGTCGAGGCCATGTCGGTCATCATCCAGGTCTTCTTCTACAAGCGCACCGGTAAGCGCGTATTCAAGATGGCGCCGATCCATCATCATTTCGAGCAACTGGGTTGGGCCGAGCCGACCGTGGTGATCCGTTTCTGGATTATTTCCTTCGTGCTGGCGCTGGCCGGTCTTGCCACGCTGAAGCTGCGGTGAGCGCCATGGGGATCGTTTCGGACGTCTTCGCGGGCAAGAAATATGCGGTGTTGGGGCTGGCGCGGTCGGGGCTGGCGACGGTCGATTGCCTTGCGGCGAGCGGCGCTGAGGTTGTCGCCTGGGATGGCCGCGAAGAAGCCCGCGCCGTCGTCGCGGGCAAGGCGGAACTGGCCGATCCGACGGAAATCGATCTCAAGGGTTTTGATGGCGTGGTCGTGTCGCCTGGCGTGCCGCTCAACAAGCATCCCATCGCCATGCATGCGAAGCTGGCGGGCGTGCCGGTCATCGGCGACATCGAATTGTTCGCGCTGGCCCGGCCCGCGCTGCCCAAGCATCGCGTAGTCGGCATCACCGGCACCAACGGCAAATCCACCACCACCGCGCTGGTTCATCATATCATTGAGACGGCGGGCATCCCGACGCGGATGGGCGGCAATATCGGGCTGCCTATTTTGGGGCAGGCTCCGCTGCCGGAAGGCGGCGTCTATGTGCTGGAACTGTCCAGTTATCAGATCGACCTGACGCAGAGCCTGGATTGCGACGTGGCGGTGCTGCTCAACATCACGCCGGACCATCTGGATCGCTATAATGGTTTTGAGGGCTATATGGCGTCCAAGGCGCGGCTGTTTGAAATGCAGTCGATGGGGCACCGCGCGATTATTGCGGCCGAAGATAATCCGAGCCGCTCCATACTTGCTGCGGTCTGCGAGCATCGTGGCGGCGGAGAAGATGTGGTTGAGGTTTTGTCCTCGTTCATTGATCCCGTGGAGCAGCATAGCTGGCCCTCACTCCAAGGGCCGCATAATGCCCAAAACGCTGCCGTCGCTATGGTAACGGCTGCTGCACTCGGTATCGATCCGACTACGATCAAGGCCGCCTTGGCGACCTATGCCAGCCTGCCGCACCGGATGCAGCGGGTGCGGGAATTGCACGGCGTCCTCTATGTCAACGACAGCAAGGCGACCAACGCTGCCTCGACCGCGCCGGCGCTTGCCGCCTATCCGCCGGTCGATGGCCGCAAGCGGCTGCACTGGATCGTCGGCGGCCTTGCCAAGACGGACAATCTGGACGAGTGCGTGCCCTGGTTCGGCAATGTCGCACAGGCCTATACCATCGGTGAAGCGGGGCCTATGTTCGCTGAACTGTTGCGTCCCTCTATGGCGGTGGATGACTCAGAGATGCTATCGGCCGCCGTTCGCCGCGCGGCGCGGGTGGCCCAGCCGGGGGACGTGGTTCTGTTGTCGCCCGCCTGTGCGAGTTTCGATCAGTTCCGTGACTTCGAGGCGAGGGGTGATGCCTTCGCCGCCGCCGTCGCTGCACTGGAATAGAGGGGCAAGCTGCATGTTCAGGGCTGGTGAACTGGTCAAGGAGTTCAGGAACCGCACCGTCCCGCGTGAGCGCACGGCGCTGGCCATCTGGTTCTGGGAAATCGACCGCGTGTTGCTGTCGCTGATCGTCGCGCTGATGGCGATCGGGTTGGTCGCCGTCGCGGCAGCCTCGCCGGTCGCGGCGATCGACCGTTCCACCAGCACGGTTTCGGTAACGCCGCTCATCTATTTCTACCGCCAACTCATGTGGGTGTTCATCGGTCTGCCGATCATGCTGGTGATCTCCATGCTGCCGCGGACCCAGGCGCGTCGGCTGGCGGTCGGGCTCTGCATCTTTTTTGCGATCGCGCTGTTGCTGGTGCCGGTGCTGGGATCGGTGGTGAACGGGGCGAAGCGCTGGATCGACCTGCCGGGCTTCCGCTTCCAGCCCTCCGAGTTCCTGAAGCCCGTCTATGTCGTCACCATGGCCTGGCTGCTTTCCCTGCGCGGCAAGGACATGACGCTGCCGGTGATCCCCTTTACCGGCGCAACCACGGCGCTGATCGCCGCGATCCTCATGAAGCAGCCGGACTTCGGCCAGACCGTGATCTTCCTCGCCTGCTGGGGTGGTCTGCTGCTGCTGTCGGGCGTGTCGATGAAGGCTATCGGCGGTCTTGCCGGCGCCGGGCTGGGTGGGTTGGTGCTGATGTACATGTTCTACGAGAATGGACGTCAGCGGATCAACGACTTCCTGGGTATCGGTGTGGCGCAGGATATGGGGCCGGACCAGACCGAACTGGCCTTCCGCACCATCACCCATGGCGGTTTCCTGGGTGTCGGGCCGGGCGGCGGGCAGGCCAAATTCCGGCTGCCCGAGGCGCATACCGACTATATTTTCTCCGTGATCGGGGAGGAGTTCGGCCTGCTTGCCTGTATCGGCATTGCTTGCGTCTATCTGGCCATCGTGGTGCGCGTGTTTCTGCGGATGCTGGATGAGGATGATAATTTCACCATCCTCGCAGCAGCAGGCCTCACCACCCAATTCGGCTTGCAGGCGATCATCAATATGGGCGTCAATGCCCAGATATTTCCTTCCAAGGGCATGACGCTGCCCTTTATCAGCTATGGCGGCTCCTCTATGCTGGCGCTTTGTATCGGCGTCGGCCTGCTGCTCGCGTTCACGCGGCGCAATCCCTTCATGGGTCGGCACACGGTCGTCAAATGGAGTGGTCGATGAGCATTTCCCGACACTTCGTCCTCGCCGCAGGCGGGACGGGTGGTCATATGATTCCAGCGCACGCCGTTGCGGAAGAGTTGATGCTGCGCGGGCACCATGTCGCGCTGGTAACGGACGAGCGCGGTGCGAAGATTCCCGGCATTTTCGATAAGGCGCCGGGAAGCCGGGCGCAGGTCCATGTCATGCCTGCCGGGCGGATGACCAAGAATCCGAAGAGTTGGCCGGGGGCGTTGCAATCGATTCTGGCCGGCCGGGCGATGGCGCGGCGCTTGAACGAGACGTTCCGTCCGACCGCCGTGGTCGGCTTTGGCGGTTATCCGGCCATGCCGGCGCTGCTTGGCGCGCTGGCCGACGGCATTCCGACCGCGATCCATGAGCAGAATGCCGTGCTGGGCCGGGTGAACCGCTATCTGGCGGGACGGGTTGATGCGATCGCGACGGCCTATCCCGACGTGCAGCGGCTCAAGGATCGCTATGCCGACAAGGTCCATCTGATCGGCAATCCGGTGCGCGACGAAGTGAAGCAGCTTCGCGAGGAGGAATTCCCCGCGCTGACCGACGAGAGCGTGTTTCGCGTGCTGGTGATCGGCGGCAGCCAGGGCGCGACCATCCTGTCGAGCGTGGTGCCCGATGGCCTCGGCATGTTGCCGCTCAGCCTGCGCCGCCGGTTGCAGGTGACGCAGCAATGCCGTGCCGAGGATATCGAGCGGGTACGCAAGCTCTATGCCGATCTTGAGATTCCGGCCGATCTGGCGACCTATTTCAACGATGTTCCGGAAAAGCTGGGCTGGTCGCATCTGGTGATTGCGCGAGCGGGGGCTTCGACGCTGGCGGAACTGACCTGCGCTGGCCGTCCGGCGATCCTGATCCCGCTGCCGAGCGCCATGGACGACCATCAGACCGCCAACGCCCGCGAGATGACCGAGGCGGGCGGAGCGCGGACGATACCGCAGGCGCGCTTCACCGCGGTCGAACTCGCCAAGCAGATGCAGAAAATGGCGCTGGAACCCGGCGCGCTTCAGAACGCTGCCAGGCGCGCCCGCGCCTGCGGCCGCCCCGACGCGGCGCGCGACATGGCCGATCTGCTGGAAAGCATCGGCTCCGCGCCGATCATGAACGATCCGCTCAAGGTCGGCCCGACGCCGACCAGCCTCAATCTCCAGGGAGTTCCCGCATGAAGGGTGTCGGCACCGACATCGGCACGATCCATTTCATCGGCATTGGCGGCATCGGCATGTCCGGCATCGCCGAAGTGATGCATAATCTGGGTTACAAGGTTCAAGGGTCCGACGTGGCGGAAGGCTATGTCGTCGAAGGGCTGCGCAAGAAGGGCATAGCGGTGATGATCGGCCACAAGGCCGAGAATCTGGGCGACGCGGCCGTGGTCGTGACCTCCACCGCGATCAAGAAGGGCAATCCGGAAGTCGATCTGGCGCTGGAAAAGCGCGTGCCCGTCATCCGCCGCGCCGAAATGCTGGCGGAACTGATGCGCCTCAAATCCACCGTCGCGGTCGCGGGCACGCATGGCAAGACCACGACCACTTCCATGGTCGCGGCGCTTCTGGACGCGGGCGGGGTCGATCCGACCGTGATCAATGGTGGTATCATCAACAGCTACGGCTCCAACGCCCGCCTCGGCAAGAGCGACTGGATGGTGGTCGAAGCCGACGAGAGCGACGGCAGCTTCCTGCGG
The DNA here is from genome assembly GCF_002795205.1 of Sphingobium sp. LB126. Taxonomy (NCBI): domain Bacteria; kingdom Pseudomonadati; phylum Pseudomonadota; class Alphaproteobacteria; order Sphingomonadales; family Sphingobiaceae; genus Sphingobium; species Sphingobium sp. LB126. Next base: position 872,092 of record NZ_NETV01000001.1, on the reverse strand, counting down.
CTGGACGGTACGCTGGCGGTCGTGACCAATATCGATCCCGAGCATCTCGACCATTATGGCAGCTTCGACAAGGTGAAGGACGCCTTTGTCGAGTTCGTCGAGAATGTGCCGTTCTACGGCGCCGCGATGCTCTGCCTCGACCATCCGGAGGTTCAGGCCATCCTGCCCCGCGTGCAGGACCGGCGTATCGTCACCTATGGTTTCTCGGCGCAAGCCGATATTCGGGGCGAGAATGTGCAACCGGTTCCCGGCGGCAACCGCTTCGACGTGCAGATCCGCGAACGTGACGGCTCCGCCCGCCGCATCGAGGGCATCGAAATGCCGATGCCGGGCCGCCACAATGTGCTGAACGCCATGGCGGCGATCGGCGTGGCGCTGCAAATGGGCATCGACGACGCGACCATCCAGACCGGCTTCGCCAAGTTCGGCGGGGTGAAGCGCCGCTTCACCAAGGTCGGGGAAATCGCCGTTGGCGGCGGCACCGCGACCGTCATCGACGACTATGGCCACCATCCGGTCGAGATCAAGGCCGTGCTTGCCGCTGCCCGCGAAGGTGCGAAAGGCCGGGTCATCGCCGTGGTCCAGCCGCACCGTTTCACGCGTCTGCGCGACCTGATGGACGAGTTCCAGCAGGCCTTCAACGATGCCGATCTCGTCTATGCGGCGCCGGTCTATCCGGCGGGCGAGCAGCCGATCGAGGGTGTGGACAGCGCCGAGCTCGTCGCCGGTCTCAAGCGTCGCGGCCATCGCCACGCTGCGACCATCGAGAGCGCGGACGATCTTGCGCGCGCGATTGCCGCCGATGTGCAGGCCGATGACATGATCATCTGCCTGGGCGCGGGCGACATCACCAAATGGGCGGCGGGGCTGGCTCCGGCGGTCGCGGCGAAAGAGGCGGTCTGATGTTTGAGTTGTTCAATGTTGGCCTCGAAATGCAGAAGCGGATGATCGACATCCAGATGCAGGGCGTCGAGGTCGCGCAGCAGATGGTCGACGCGGCCCAGCGCAATGTCGATGTCGGGCTCGCCGCCCATGATGCGGGTGAGGCTGGCATGAAGGCGATGAAGGGCTGGATGCGGCTTTGGGGGATGTGCGATTGACGCTGGCGGCGAACTCCCTCCCTCCGGTTCGCGGCTCGCTCAAGGCGGATGCGCCGCTTGGTCCCCTTGTCTGGTTCAAGGCGGGGGGCCGCGCGCAATGGCTGTTCGAGCCGAAGGATGCCGAAGACCTTTCCGATTTTCTGCGCCTGTGCGATCCGGCGATCCCGGTGATGGCGCTGGGGCTGGGGTCCAACCTGATCGTCCGCGATGGCGGCGTTCCGGGTGTGGTCGTGCGCCTTGGCAAGCCCTTCGCCAGGGTGGAGCAGGTGGACGCGACGTCGCTGCGTTGCGGGGGAGGGGCTTCGGGTATCCTCGTTTCCTCGACGGCGCGGGATGCCGGGATCGCCGGACTGGAGTTCCTGCGTTCGATCCCCGGCACGGTCGGCGGTTTCGTGCGGATGAATGGTGGCGCCTATGGACGCGAGACCTGCGATATTCTCGTCGAGTGCGAAGTGGTGCTGCGTTCGGGTGAGCGGGTAACGCTGCCGCTCGACGCGCTGGGCTACACCTATCGCCACAGCATGCTGCCCGAAGGCGCCGTGGTGGTGAGCGCGGTCTTCCGGGGCGTTCCGGGCGAACCGGCCGCGATCCAGGCGGAGATGGACCGCATCGCCGCCGCGCGCGAGGAAAGCCAGCCGCTGCGCAGCAAGACCGGAGGGTCGACCTTCAAGAATCCGGAAGGGCACAAGGCTTGGGCCCTTGTGGATCAGGCCGGATGCCGCGGCCTGCAACTGGGCGGGGCGCAGGTCTCTGAGAAGCACACCAATTTCCTCCTCAACCTCGGCGATGCGACCAGCGCGGACATTGAGGCTTTGGGCGAGGAGGTCCGCCGCCGCGTCAGGGAAAAGAGCGGCGTTGAACTGGAATGGGAAATTCAGCGTGTCGGCCTGTTTGCCGACGACGCCAATCAGGAAAATCTAGTGAGGTTGTCGAAATGAGCCGTGGTCCCTGGCATGTTGCCGTCCTGATGGGCGGCTGGTCGGCCGAGCGGCCCGTTTCGCTGTCGAGCGGCGAAGGCGTCGCCAAGGCACTGGAATCGCGCGGGCACAAGGTCACGCGGATCGACATGGACCGCGATGTCGCTGCGCGTCTTGCCGAAGCCAAGGCCGATGTCGTGTTCAACGCCCTCCATGGCGTCCCCGGCGAGGATGGCACGGTGCAGGGCATGATGGACCTTATGGGGCTCACCTACACCCATTCGGGCCTTGCCACCTCGGTCATCGCCATCGACAAGCAGCTTACCAAGCAGGCACTGGTGCCGCACGGCATCCCCATGCCCGGCGGGCATATCGTGAGCAGCGAGAGCCTGTTCGAAGCCGATCCCTTGCCGCGCCCCTATGTGGTGAAGCCGGTCAATGAGGGCAGTTCGGTCGGTGTCGCCATCGTGACACAGGACGGCAATTATGGCTCACCCATCGGCCGCGATGTCGAGGGGCCGTGGCTGCATTTCGATGAACTGCTCGCCGAACCCTATATTCGCGGCCGGGAACTGACGACGGCCGTGCTGGGCGATGAAGCGCTGCTGGTGACCGAATTGCGGCCCAAGAGCGGCTTCTATGATTTCGACGCCAAATATACCGACGGCATGACCGAGCATGTCTGTCCGGCGGAGATTCCCGAAGAGATTGGGGAGGCTTGCAAGGCGATCGCGTTGCGTGCCCATCAGTTGCTGGGCTGCAAAGGGGCCTCGCGGTCGGATTTCCGCTGGGACGACAATCAGGGGGTCGAGGGCCTGTTCCTGCTGGAGGTCAACACCCAGCCGGGCATGACGCCCTTGAGCCTTGTGCCCGAACAGGCGGCGAAGCTGGGCATTGACTATGCGGAACTGGTGGAGCGTATAGTCGAGGACGCACTGCAAGGTGCAAGGGGGGCGAAACATGGCTGAAGCACGCATCCGGCGTGGCGGAACGGCGCGGTTGACGCGCACGACCGGCGCGCGCGGTCGCAGTGGGGCAAGGGGCCGTACGGCCAAGCGGCGGAGCTGGGTGGACGGCCTGCTCGATCTGCTGCCCTTCAGCGAAGAGACGCTGCAACGTGCGGCGAGTTGGACGATCGTCGGCATCGTGCTGGCGGGCGTGGTCGGCATCGCCATGGTGATGGGCGTTCCCGCCATGGCCGGACAGAAGGCGTCGGAACTTGCCGCCAAGGCCGGTTTCGAGGTCGAAAAGGTCGAAGTGCGCGGCGTCGAGCGAATGGACGAACTGCCCATCTACAATATCGCCCTGGGTCAGGTGAGCCGCTCCATGTTGGCGCTCGATCTGCCCAAGGTACGTGGCGACATGCTGAAACTGGGCTGGGTCAAGGATGCGCGCATTTCCCGCCGCCTGCCCGACACGCTGGTGGTCGATATCGTGGAGCGCGATCCGGTGGCGGTTTGGCAGCATGACGGCCAGCTCCACCTGATCGACGTGCAGGGTGTGGTGCTGCAATCGGTGTCGGCGGGTGCGATGCCCGACCTGCCGCTGGTGGTGGGGCCGAACGCCAATCTCCAGACCGCGGGCCTCAACAAGCTTATGGAGAATGCGCCTGCGCTGAAGCCGATGCTGGCCGGCGCGACCTGGGTCGGGAACCGACGCTGGGATTTGCGCTTCCAGTCGGGCGAGACGCTGTCGCTGCCAGAGGGTGACAAGCCCTCCGCGACCGCGCTTGTCAATTTCGCGCGCATGGACGGGGTGAACCGTCTGCTCGGACGAGGCATCGTCAAATTCGACATGCGTGACCCGGACCGTTTCGTGCTGCGTCTGCCGCAAGGCCAGGCGACCGGCGCATCGGATGATAAGCCCGCTGCGAGCGCGGAAGCGCCCGCAAAGGGTGAGGAAGGTTAAGCTTCATGGCCCAGCCCAAGGTCGACAAGCTCGTCACCGCGATCGATATCGGATCGTGGAAGGTGTCGGCGCTGATCGCGGGGCGCACCGAAAATGGCGAGTTGGCGATCCTGGGCACCGGCCAGCGCGAGAGCAGGGGCGTGCGGCGCGGTTTCATCGCCGACATGGAGCGCACCGAACTCGCGGTGCGGGAAACGGTCGAGCAGGCCGAAAGGGTCGCCGGCACCAATATAGAGGATGTCTGGGTCAGCTTTTCGGGCGGCAGCCTGGTCAGTGACGTCGTCACGGTCGAGCGCGACATGGGCGGCTATCGCGTCGAACAGGCGGATATCGACGATCTGCTCACCACGGGGCAGCAGGGGATCGATCCCGACGGCCGGGTGGTGCTGCATGCCCAGCCGACCTGTTTCACCATCAACGGCCGGGTGCCGGTGAAAAAGCCGCTGGGGATGCATGCCGACCTGCTGGGCGTCGACATCCATGTGGTGCTGGCCGACGGGGCTCCGCTGGCCAATCTCGACCTGTGCGTGCGGGGCGCCTATCTCAACGTCAATTCGATCGTCGCCTCGCCGATCGCAACCGGGCTCGCCTGCCTGTCGGAAGAGGAGCGGGACCTGGGCGTCGCGCTCGTCGAACTGGGCGCGGGCGTCACCAATGTCTCGCTTTATGCCGGCGGAATGCTGGTGGGCCTGCACAGCATTCCCATCGGCGCCTCGGACATTACCGACGACATCGCCTCCGCCTTCGGCATTCGCCGCAGCCAGGCGGAGCGGATCAAATGCTTTTACGGTTCCGCGATGCAGAACCGCCGCGATTTCCGCGACATGATCGAAATCGCCGCGCCCCATGGCGATGTCGCCATTCCCGGGCAAAGCGCAGGGCCCAATGCCGATGGCGGCAAGATCACCCGTGCCGCGCTGGTGGCGGTGATCTGCGAACGGCTGAACCAGATCATGGTCGAGGTCAATGCGGCGCTGGCGGGCATGGGCTTCAACACGCCGACCGGACGGCAGGTCGTGCTGACCGGCGGCGGCGCGGAAATGAAGGGCATTGCGGATTATGCGCAGGGGGCCCTGGGGCGTGCCGTGCGCATCGGTCGGCCGCGTGGCCTTGCCGCACTGCCCGAGGCGCACAGTGGTCCGGCCTTTGCGACACTCGCCGGTCTTGCGCTTTACGGCGCTTCGAACCCGGTTGATCTTAGAACGATAGCACCCGCTCCTCAGACGGTTCATCGTATCGGCGCGCCTGCATGGTGGCAGAGAATGGTGAAGGCGATGAAGACGAACTATTGAAATAAACGTCGATAGACGAAATTACCTGGTGAAATACGCCATCATCTGTTGCATTAACCTTCGATGACAGTTTCGCTCACGACATCGAAGCTGGAGGGAGCTAGAATTTATGAGCATTGAAATCAGCCCACCGCATGTGGACGAATTGAAGCCACGCATCGCGGTGATCGGCGTCGGCGGCGCGGGCGGCAACGCCATCGCGAACATGATCGCCGCCTCGGTCGAGGGCGTGGATTTCATCGTCGCCAATACCGATGCGCAGGCACTGAACGCCTCGCCCGCGGAACGGCGCATCCAGCTTGGCCCGCAGATCACCGAGGGTTTGGGCGCCGGTTCGCGTCCCGAAATCGGCAAGGCCGCCGCTGAGGAGACCATCGCGTCCGTCGAGCAGGCGCTGGACGGCGCGCATATGTGCTTCATCGCGGCGGGCATGGGCGGCGGCACCGGCACCGGCGCGGCGCCCGTCATCGCCAAGGCGGCGCGCGATCGGGGCATATTGACGGTCGGTGTCGTGACCAAACCCTTCACCTTCGAGGGCAATCGCCGCATGAAGTCGGCGGAGAGCGGCATCGAGGAACTGCAGAAGCATGTCGATACCCTCATCGTCATCCCGAACCAGAATCTCTTCCTGATCGCCAACCCCAACACCACCTTCAAGGAAGCCTTCCAGATGGCGGACGAGGTGTTGCAGCAGGGCGTTCGCGGCATCACCGACCTGATGGTCATGCCGGGTCTCATCAATCTCGACTTCGCCGACGTCCGCTCCGTCATGGGCGAGATGGGCAAGGCGATGATGGGCACCGGCGAAGCGGAAGGCGACGGCCGCGCATTGCAAGCCGCGGAAAAGGCGATCGCCAATCCGCTGCTCGACGGCGTGTCGATGCGCGGCGCGAAGGGCGTGATCGTCTCCATCGTCGGCGGCGACGACATGCGCCTGATGGAAGTGGACGAGGCCGCCAACCATATCCGCGAACTGGTCGATCCGGATGCGAACATCATCTGGGGTTCGGCCTTCAACGACGGTCTCAACGGCAAGATCCGCGTGTCGGTGGTCGCCACCGGCATCGACAGCGATGCGTCGGGTGCCGCGGCGCCGCTGACCCAGCCGTTCAGCTTCACCAGCCGTCCGGCGGTTGCCGTGCCCAGTGCGGCCGCGCCCAAGCCCGCACCCGTTGCCGCGCCCGCGCCTGCCCCGGTCGCTGCGCCGGAGCCGGAGCCCGAAACGCTGGAACTGGACGTGCCGGCCGCGCCTGCGCCTGCGCCGCTGACTCCACCGACCGCGGAACAGCCCAAGTCCGCGCCGCTGGCGCCGCCGCGTCCGGCCGCCGTCTTCTCGGACGAGGACCCGTCGCAGGACGAACTGCTGTTGGGTGCAGAGGAAGCCGAAGCCAAGCCTGCCCCAGCGCCTGCGCCGCAGGGCGCGCCGCGCGTTGCCACGGGGGGCACGCTGTTCGAGCGCATGGCAGGTCTGACCCGCGGTGCGGACAAGGGCGCTGCCGCCAGTGACGATGGTGCTTCGGCTCCGGACATCCCGCGTTTCCTGAATCGTCAGAGCAACCAGTAATCGGGCGCGGGTTTTTCCCGGCCCCGTCAGAACAAGCGCGCCATCGGTTGCCATGGGCAACCGGGCGCGCTTTTTCTTTAGACATATTCCCTTGTCCCGCCTCCTTCCGCTAAAGGGCTCCCTGTGAGACGTTATGACATATGGATTCTCGGCGGGCTGCTTTTAGCGGGCACCATGCCAGCGCAACCCATTCTGGCACAGCCCGCCCAGGTGCAGGCGATCCGCCCCTCCAGCGCTGAAAATCTCAACAATAATCTGGCGCGCCTGGCATCCAATCCACGTGACGTGACGGCGTTGATCGGTGCGGGGGAAGCGGCGCTCGACATGGACGATGCGCGGGCGGCCGCAGGGTTTTTCGCCCGTGCCGACATGCTCGCGCCCAGCAATGGGAAGGTGAAGGCGGGCCTTGGCCGGGTCATGCTGAAGAACCAGAATCCGGCCGAGGCGCTGCGCCTTTTCGATCAGGCGACGCGGCTGGGCTATCCCGAGGCGACGCTGCTGTCGGATCGCGGCCTCGCCAGGGACATGACCGGCGACCAGGCTGGCGCGCAGCGGGATTATCACGCGGCGCTCCAGCGGACGCCCGATGATGTGGAACTCACCCATCGCTATGCCGCCTCGCTGGGCATATCGGGGCAGGTGGACGCCGCGGAACGGGTGCTGAAGCCGCTCCTCTACAAGAGTGATCGGGCTGCCTGGCGTTATCGTGCCTTCATCCTAGCGATGAACAACCGCCAGGCCGATGCGAAGAAGATCGCCGAGCAGACCATGCCGTCGCAGCTCGCCACCGCAATTCTGCCCTATATGCAGAAAATGCCCTATCTGACCGCCGCCCAGAAAGCGGCGGCGGTGCATTTCGGGCATTTTCCGGCCAATGTCGGCACCAGCATCGCCGCGATTACGCCGACGCCGCCCGCTTTCGCATCGGTGGCGCCGAGCGTCAGGCCACCGCTTGCCGAGACGCCGCAGCCGGTCAAGCCGGCGAAGCAGGATCGTCGTTCGCGCCGCAACGGTACGGATGGCACCACCCTTGCCCAGGCGAATGTGGTCGCTCGTCCGGTTCCGGCGCAATCTCCCGCGCCGGTTCAGATCGCTCCCCGGCCGGTCCAGCAGGCTGGAAGTACCGCGCAGAATGTGCAGGGGCCGCCCGCGCCCGGTTTCGAATCCGTTCAACCCCCCGCAACCGCCACCCCATCGGGCAGCCAGCTCAATGCGATCACGCTGGCGCAGGCATCAGCGCCGCGCACGCCAGCGCCGCAACCGCAGGGCGTGCCATCGGCCCAGACGCCCGTTGCCACACCGTCTGCCGTCGTCGAAGCCGCGCCTGCCGCTGCCGCCCCGGAGCCACAGATCGACCCGGCCGTCACCCGATCGCTGGCCGATATCATCCATGCCATCGACGTGCCGGAATCAGAGCGCCAGTCGAGCGTTGTCGCGGTCGACCTGACCGAAATCGCGCAGATGCAGGCCGCGCGCCGGGCCGAGCGCGAAGTTGCGGCCGCGGCGGCAGCGGACAAGGCAAAGAAGGCGGCCGCCGCCAAGGCCAAGGCTGAAGCTGATGCCAAGGCGAAGCAACTGGCCGAGGAAAAGAAGAAGGCCGCCGAGGAAAAGGCGCGCCTGGCCGCCAATCCCTCGCGCAACTGGCTTCAGGTCGGTACGGGGGCGAACAAGGGCGCGTTGGCCTTCACCATGAAGGGGCTGCGCAAGAAATATGATTCGCTCGAACCCCAGGACGCCTGGGTCGCGGGCTGGGGCCGGACCAACCGTCTGCTGGTTGGGCCGTTCGCCAGCTTCACCCGGGCCAAGGCGCTGGAGGACAAGCTGAAAGCGGCGGGTGCGGATGTGTTCGCCTGGAAAAGCGATGCCGGAGAGGTGGTCGAACGGCTTCCGGCCAAGTAGGGCGACTTCCATGACGCTGCTTGCTTCCTATGCCTCGCATCCCGACCGGAGCCGGGGCCGCCTCCACGCCGAGCCGGGCGGCGAGATGCGGGGACCGCGCGACCTGTTCCAGCGTGATCGGGACCGCATCATCCATTCCATCGCTTTCCGCCGCCTGCGGCACAAGACGCAGGTGTTCGTGTCGCCCGACGGCGATCATTTCCGCGTCCGCCTGACCCACAGCCTGGAGGTGGCGCAGATCGGCCGAACGACCGCGCGGACGCTGGGGCTGAACGAAGACCTCACCGAAGCGCTCTGCCTGGCCCATGATATCGGCCATCCCCCCTTCGGCCATGCGGGGGAGGATGCGCTGGAAGCGGCGCTGGACTCCCATGGCGGCTTCGATCACAACGCGCATACGCTGCGTACGCTGATGCTGCTGGAAAGTCCCTATCCGCTGTTCCGGGGCCTGAATTTGAGTTGGGAGATGCTGGAGGGGCTGGCCAAGCATAATGGCCCCGTCACCAGGCCCGGCTGGGCGATGGGGGAGGTGGACGCGCTGTTCCCGCTCGACCTGTCCAGCCATGCTTCCCTGGAGGCGCAACTGGCCGCGATCGCCGATGACATCGCCTATGACAATCACGATATCGATGACGGGTTGCGGGCAGGGCTGTTGACCCTGGACCAGCTTCTGTCCGTGCCGCTGGTCAAGACCTGCTGGGAGCGTGTGCGTGCCCGCTATCCCGACATAGCCGAGGACCGGCTGCTGCGTGAACTGGTGCGCGAGCAGATCGGCGCCATGGCGAACGACCTGATCGCCGCTACGCGCGCCAACATCGCTGATTCCGGCGTGGAGACGGTGGAGGATGTTCGCCGGGCCGGGCGCACCCTCGTCGCCTTCTCGCCCGAACTTGCGGCGCAGGAGCGCGAACTCAAGCGTTTCATGTATGCAACGCTCTACCATCATCCCTCGCAACTCGCCGCGGCCGACCGGGCGCGGGTGATCGTAACCGACCTTTTCCGCGCCTATCAGGCCGACCCGATGCTGATGCCGGTGGAATGGCGCGCCGATTGCCTGTCGTCCGAACCGCAGCGCAGCCGCCATATCGGCGACTTCATCGCCGGGATGACGGACCGCTATGCTGAGAAATGTCATGCCGAAATCTTCGGCAGGCTGGAGATGGCCTGAAACGGCGCCGGCCCGAAGATTGCCCGATTGACGCGCGAGCGCGTTTGACGCAATGCGAGAAGGTCTCCGGCGTCGAGGATTCGACTCCGGACTTGATGCGGGAGAGCATGGGAAGCCTTTCAGGCCACCCCGTCGCCGAAGGAGCAACCGCCCCGGAATCTCTCAGGCCAAAGGACCGCATCATGGGCAGGCACTCTGGAAAGCGGACGGTTTGATCGCCGTCCCACCGAAGGGGTAAGCCATCCGGTCGATTGGCCGGTGGTCAAAGCTCTCAGGTTCCGTGACAGAGGGGGTGGCAGACGCGGCGAGTCCGATTCCGGACTCAGGCGTGTGTCGCCAGTAACCCGCACGGAAAGGCCACCCCATGTCAGGCAATGACGACATCGCCCATATCGAAGAAGAATTGCCGTTGCAGGACCTGCCGCTCGACGCCTGGCATCGGGCGAAAGGCGCGCGGATGGTCGGCTTTGCGGGCTATCATATGCCGATTCAATATGAAGGCATCATGGCCGAGCATGGCTGGACCCGTGAACATGCCGGGCTGTTCGACGTCAGCCATATGGGGCAGCTCACCTTCTCCGGCGAAGGCGTGGACGAGGCGCTGGAGCATCTGCTGCCGAGCGATATCAAGGGGCTGAAGCCTTTCCGCCAGCGCTATTCGATGCTGCTGGACGAAGAGGGCGGCATTCTCGACGACCTGATGGTCTCGCGTATTGGCGGCGATGCCTTTGACGGCGCGGACATCTACATGGTCGTCAACGGCGCGACGAAATATGACGATATCGGCTGGATGATCGAGCATCTGCCCGACGAAGTCGTGATGAATCATATGGACGAGCAAGCATTGCTTGCGCTCCAGGGGCCTGAGGCGGGCGAGGCTTTGGCGACGCTTATTCCCGAAACCGCCGCCCTTGTCTTCATGCAGTCCGGCCCGTTCGTCTGGCGCGGCGTGCCGTTGTGGATCAGCCGTTCAGGCTATACCGGCGAGGACGGCTTTGAAATCAGCGTTCCGGCTGGAGATGTGGTGTTGCTGGCGGACGCGCTCTGCGCATTGCCGCAGGTGAAGCCCATCGGCCTTGGCGCGCGGGACTCGTTGCGTCTGGAGGCAGGCCTGCCGCTTTACGGCCATGATCTGACGCCCGCCGTCAGCACCATCGGCGCCGACCTTGGCTTCGCGATCCAGAAGCGCCGCCGCGAGGAAGGCGGTTTCATCGGCCATGCCCGCGTGATGAAGGAACTGGCAGACGGGCCGGGTTCCAGGCGCGTGGGCCTGAAGATCGAAGGGCGTTTGCCGGCCCGCGAAGGCGCGGCCATCTATGCCGGCGATGTGCTGGTGGGCGAGGTCACTTCGGGCGGTTTCGCGCCGACCGTGGGCGCGCCGATCGCCATGGGCTGGGTCAGCCTGCCGCATGCCGGGCTGGATGAGGCGCTGGAGATCGAGGTACGCGGCAAACGCATCGCTGCCACCGTTGCGCCGATGCCGTTCGTGCCGCACCGTTACCGCCGCAAGGCGTAATTTTTCTTTTGTTTTTTGTTGGTCGTGATTTTCAAGCAAATCACTCCGAGGGGAGAACAACCATGAGCCGTTATTTCACCGACGAACATGAATGGATCGATGTCGAGGGCGAAATCGCCACCGTCGGCATCACCGACTATGCGCAGGAGCAGTTGGGCGACATCGTGTTCGTCGAACTGCCCGCCGAGGGCACCAGCTTCGAAAAGGGCGACGACGCCGCCGTCGTCGAGTCGGTCAAGGCCGCTTCGGACGTCTACGCGCCGATCTCGGGCGAAGTCGTCGAAACCAACAGCGCGCTGGAGGACGAACCCGCGCTGGTGAACAGCGACGCCGAGGAAGATGGCTGGTTCTTCAAGCTGCGCATCGCCGATGCGAGCGAACTGGAAGGCCTGATGAACGAAGCCGCCTACAAGAAGTTCGTGGCTTCGCTTTGATTTGATCACCGCCATCTCCGGTCGTCCGGGGATGGCGCCGCAGGAAAATATCATGCGCTACCTACCCCTTACCGACACCGACCGGCAGGAGATGCTGTCCGTCATCGGCGCGACCTCCATCGACGACCTGTTCGTGGATGTTCCCGCTGAGGCCCGGCTTTCCGACAAAATTGCTGGCCTGCCCGATCATGCCAGCGAGCTGGCGGTCGAGCGCCATATGGCGGCGCTGGCGCGGAAAAATCTGTCGGCGGGGGAGGCGCCCTTCTTCCTCGGCGCAGGCGCCTATCGGCATCATGTGCCCGCCAGCGTCGATCACCTGATCCAGCGCGGCGAGTTTTTGACCGCCTATACGCCTTATCAGCCGGAAATCGCGCAGGGCACGTTGCAGGTGCTGTTCGAATTCCAGACCCAGGTCGCGCGGCTGCTGGGCTGCGACGTGGCCAACGCGTCCATGTATGACGGTTCGACCGCCTGCTGGGAAGCGATCGGCATGGCCCGCCGCATCACCAGGCGGGGCAAGGCGATCCTGTCAGCGGGCCTGCATCCCCATTATGTCTCGGTCGCCAACACCATGGCGAAATTCACCGGCGACGCACTGGTGCATCAGGCGCCGACGCTGGACGCGGCGACCGATATCGACGCGCTGATCGCGTGGATCGACCAGGATACGAGCTGTGTCGTCGTCCAATATCCCGACATTCTCGGCCGCATCGACGACCTGACGCCGCTGGCCGAGGCCGCCCATGCGGCAGGCGCGCTGCTGGTCGCCGTGGTGACGGAGCCTGTCGCCTTGGGCGCGATCAAGGCGCCGGGCCATATGGGCGCGGACATCGTTGTCGGCGAAGGCCAGTCGATCGGCGTCGGCCTCCAGTTCGGTGGCCCTTATCTCGGCCTCTTCGGCTGCAAACAGAAATATGTCCGCCAGATGCCTGGGCGGCTTTGTGGTGAAACGGTGGACGCCGCGGGCAAGCGGGGCTTCGTCCTGACGCTCTCGACCCGCGAGCAGCATATCCGGCGCGAAAAGGCCACGTCGAACATATGCACCAATTCCGGTCTCTGCGCGCTGGCATTCAGCATCCACATGACGCTGCTGGGTGAGAAGGGGCTGCGTGAACTGGCGGGTCTCAACCATGCGCTTGCCTGTCAGGCCGCCGACCGTCTGGCGCAGGTTCCGGGCGTGAAGTTGCTCAACGACAGCTTCTTCAACGAATTCACGCTGGTGCTGTCGAAGGACGCCCGCGACGTTGTGCGCAACCTTGCCGACAAGGGTGTATTGGGCGGCGTATCGCTGGGCCGCCTGTTCCCGGACGCGCCGGAGATCGGCAACGGTCTGGTCGTCGCCGTCACCGAAACCGTGACGAGCGAGGACATCGAGGCCTTTGCCAAGGCGCTTGAGGAGGAACTGGCATGACCATGCTGAAGGAAGGCCGCCCCACCGCGCCGCAAGCTGTAGCTGAAGCCGGCACGGCCACCGCCACGGGCAACCGCGCGCTGATGCTGGAGGAAGCCCTGATCTTCGAGATCGGCTCGACCGCCACCACCGGCGTCGATTTCGCGGAAGCGCCGAAGGTCGCCAGCCGCCTTGGCAACCTTGTCCGCACCGATGCCATCGGCCTGCCCGGCCTGTCGGAGCAGGAGACGGTGCGCCATTATACCCGCCTCAGCCGCCAGAATTACGCCATCGACCTGGGGCTGTTTCCGCTCGGCTCCTGCACGATGAAGCATAATCCGCGCCTGAACGAGAAGGTGGCGCGGATGCCCGGCTTCGCGGACCTTCACCCGCTTGCGCCGCAATCGACGGTGCAGGGCGCGCTGGCGGTGATCCATGAACTGGCCGCCTGGCTGGTGACGCTGACCGGCATGCATTCGGTCGCGATGAGCCCCAAGGCGGGCGCGCATGGCGAGCTTTGCGGCCTGCTGGCGATCCGCGCCGCGCTGGAAGCGCGCGGCGACGCCCGTAGTGTCATCCTCGTCCCGGAAAGCGCCCATGGCACCAACCCGGCCACCGCCGCCTTCTGTGGTTACAAGGTGGAGGATATTCCGGCGACCCCGGATGGCCGGGTTGACCTCGAAGCGCTCAAGGCCCGCCTTGGCGCTGATGTGGCGGCGGTGATGATCACCAACCCCAACACCTGCGGCCTGTTCGAGCGCGACATGAAGACGATCTCCGACGCGGTGCATGCCGCCGGGGCCTTCGTCTATTGCGACGGTGCGAACTTCAACGCCATCGTCGGGCGGGTCCGTCCCGGCGACCTGGGCGTCGACGCGATGCACATCAACCTGCACAAGACCTTCTCGACGCCCCATGGCGGCGGTGGTCCCGGTTCGGGGCCGGTGGTGCTGTCCGAAGCGCTCGCTCCCTTCGCGCCTCTGCCCTTCGTCGAACGCCGGGGCGACGCCTTCGTGCTGGTCGAGGAGGAAACGGCGGAGGAGCATCACGGCCAGACCTTCGGTCGCATGGTCGCCTTCCACGGTCAGATGGGAATGTTCACCCGCGCGCTGACCTATATCCTCAGCCACGGTGCGGACGGTCTGCGTCAGGTCGCGAGCGACGCGGTGCTGAACGCCAATTACATCCTGCGCAGCCTGGACGATGTGCTCGACGCGCCGTTCGGCGGCAGCGGTCCGTGCATGCATGAGGCGCTGTTCAGCGACAAGGGGCTCGCCGAGGGCTTCACCACGCTCGACATCGCCAAGGGGCTGATCGACGAAGGCTTCCACCCGATGACCATGTATTTCCCGCTGGTCGTCCATGGAGCGATGCTGGTCGAACCGACCGAAACGGAAAGCAAGGCCGCGCTCGACCAGTTCATCATGGCGCTGCGGAACCTCGCCGAACGTGCCAAGGCGGGGGATGAAGCGCTCAAGGGCGCTCCCTATTTCGCCCCACGCCGCCGCCTGGACGAGACGCTTGCCGCGCGCAAGCCGGTCCTGACCTGGACCGAACCGGCGCTGGCGCAGGCCGCCGAATGACGGACCGGCCGGAACCGTGGGAACCCGGTTCCGGCCCCGTTGGCGGGAATAAGCGTTTCGCTCCCGCGACGCTGCGCAATCGTGATGCCATTCTTGCCGTGTTGCGGGAGGTGCTGCCGCCCTCCGGACTCGTGCTGGAGGTAGCGAGCGGCAGCGGCGAACATGCGATCCATTTCGCTGCCGCGTTGCATGCGCTCGACTGGCAGCCGAGCGATCCCGATCCGGCGGCACTGGCCTCCATCGAGGCATGGCGTGCCGAAGCCGGCCTAGCCAATGTCCGGTCGCCGATCAGGCTCCATGCGGAGGCCGATTGGCCGATGGACAGGGCCGACGCGATCCTGTGCATCAACATGGTCCACATCAGCCCCTGGACAGCGACGCTCGGCTTGTTGAGGGGGGCGGGCAGAGTGCTGCCGCCGGGCGGTTTGCTCTACCTCTACGGACCTTATGTCCGGGACGGCGTGGAAACGGCGCCCAGCAATCTGACCTTCGATGCATCGCTCAGAGCGCGCGATCCGCAATGGGGCTTGCGCCGGGTGGAGGATGTGATCGCAGCCGCCGACGATGAAGGGCTGGCTTTCCAGTACCTCATCGGCATGCCTGCCCATAATCTGTCGTTGATATTCAGACGTCGGCCTTGAAACCGTGCCGTGCTCCTGCGAAGGCAGGAGCACGGATTGGATGCCGGAACTGGACTTCTGCCTTCGCGGGAGTACGGCGTGCCCGAACAGAGAAGATGCCGCAAAACCTCATCTCCCTCGTCACCGCCGAACTTTCCGCACCGGCCGATCCGCGCGCCGCGGCGATGGCGGGGGCGCTGGCCGCCCAATATCCCGACGCCTCGCGCGCGGTGCTGTTCTACGGCTCCTGTCTGCGGGAAAAGAATCTCGATGGCCTGATGCTGGATTTCTACCTGATCGTGTCGGACTATCGCGCCGCCTATGGCAAGCGCTGGCTGGCGGCCGCCAACCGGCTGATCCCGCCCAATGTCTTCCCCTTCGAGCATAACGGTCTGATCGGCAAATATGCGGTTCTGTCGGAGGCGGATTTTGCGCGGCTCAACGGCCCTGCTGCCGACAATGTGTCGGTCTGGGCGCGTTTCGCTCAGCCGGCGCGACTGCTCTGGGCGGCGGACGACCTCGCGCGCCAGCGCGCGATCGGCGCCGTTGCCAACGCGGCGCCGACCTTGCTGTCGCTCGCCCGGCCCCTCGCGCATGCGCAGGATGCTCTGACGCTCTGGAAGACGGGTTTCACGCTGACCTACGGCGCCGAATTGCGTGCGGAAAGGAAGGGGCGTTCGCTCTCCATCGTCGAGGCCGATCCGGACCGTTATCGCCGTTTCGGACAGGCGGCGCTGGCGCAGGGCCTGCCGCCATCACCCATGCCGGAGGAAGCCGCCAGCCGCTGGCGCCGTTTGCAACGGCGCGGCAAGTGGTTGTCGGTCATTCGTCTCGCCAAGGCGAGCTTCACCTATGCGGGCGGCATCGATTATCTGGCGTGGAAGATCAACCGCCACGCCGGCACGCAGATCGAGATCAGGCCCTGGCAGCGGCGCTGGCCGCTGCTCGGTGCGCTCACTCTGCTGCCGCGGCTGTTCCGGGGTGGTGCGATCCGCTGAGTGCATGGGACAGCGCATGGGAAAGGCCCATCAGCGTATAGGGCTTGCGCAGCACCTCATGTCCCGCGAAATCAGCGCTTCCGGTGGTGTCGCCCGCATATCCGGTCACGAACAGCACCGGCACATGGGCATAGGCGGCGGGCAGCGTGCGGATCATTTCCGGCCCGGTCATGTCGGGCATCAGCACGTCGCTCATGATGAGGCCAATGTCCCTGTGGCTCGTCAGCAGCTTGGCCGCCTTTGACGGATGGTCGCAGGCGACGGGCAGATGTCCCAGTTCCGCCAGCGCCGCTATGGTCTGGTTGAGCACGCGGGGATCGTCTTCCACCACCAATATGCGCGTCGGCGGTTGGAGTACGGGCTCCCGCTCCGGCGCATGGGCACCGGCCGGTTCCTCGCCCTCCGCGCTGATATGGCGGGGCAGGTAGATGTGGACGCTGGTGCCCTTGCCGACCTCCGACTCGATCCGGATCTCGCCCTCGCACTGATGGACGAAGCCGAAAATCTGGCTGAGGCCCAGGCCCGTGCCCTTGCCGACCGGCTTGGTCGTGAAGAAAGGCTCGAACACCCGTGACAGCACGTCCGGTGTCATGCCGCAGCCATTGTCGCTGACGGTGAGCGTTACATAGTCGCCCCCAGCGCACTCACCGATCTCGTTCGCTGCGAGATGCGCCTGGCCGGTCCGGATTACCAGCTGGCCGCGCCCTTCCATCGCGTCGCGGGCATTGACGCAGAGGTTAAGGATCGCATTTTCCATCTGATGCTGGTCGACGAAGATGCGCCATCCCTTCGCCTGATTGTCGAAGGCCATGGTGATCTGGTCGCCGATCGATCGGTCGATCAGTTCGCTGATGCCCGACACCAGCCCATCGGGATCGACCGCGCTGGGCAGCAGCGGTTCGGAGCGGGCGAAGGCCAACAGGCGGCGGGTCAGCGCGGCGGCGCGATTGGCGCCCTCCATCGCATTGTCGAGATGACGGCTCGCCTCCTGCGGTTTCAGGCGCAGCTTGCGCTTGGCCAGTTCCAGCCCGCCGACGACGACCGCCAGCATATTGTTGAAGTCATGCGCGATGCCCCCGGTAAGTTGGCCGACAGCATCCATCTTCTGCATCTGGCGCAGATTTTCCTCGGCCGCAGCGCGCTCTGCGGTTTCCTTCTTGAGCCGTTCATAGGCGTCCGACAGTTCCACCGTCCGCGCCGCCACCGCTGCTTCCATCCTGTCGGCGCGCTCGCCCTCCGTGTCCGCCTGCCGCCGGGCGTTGCGCCGTTCCGAATAGGCGGCATTGGCCAACCAAAGGGCGAACAGCACGCAGACCAGCAGCACCAGCCCGAACAGCTGCGACGTCTTGCCCACCCATTCGGTGCGGTCGCCAGCCAGCGAAACCGCTTGGCTGCGTTCCTGCAACCGGGCGTTTTCCGCCTCGATCACGCGGTCGAGCAGCATGGTGATCTGGCGCAGATCCTCCGATTTTCCCGCTTGGTGGAATTTGGCCAGCGCCGTCATCTTCTGGTCGTAGGTGGTGCGCAGCCCGATTTCGCTCAATGTCTTGCCGCGCTGGTCGAAGGCGACCTGCAGAGCCTGGACGTTGTGCCGCTGCCAACCCGCCTCGCGCGTGGCGTAGCTCATCGCCTTGAGCTGGCTGGCGGCGGTGCGCCACTGGTCCTGGAACAGGCGCCCGGTATCGGGGTCGAGGCTGATGACATACCGGGCCAGCGTCACCTCGGCACGCGCGGTCTTCGCTTCGAATGCGCGGGCGAGGGCGATGATCTCATAGCTACGACGCTGCTCATCCAGGGCCTGCTGGTGATCACGCGACGCATTGCTGGCGCTGTAGAGCAACGTTCCCAGCGACCCGATCAGCAACACCACAAGCACCAGCGGCAGAAAGCGGCGCGCCCCCGCTCGCCATCCGGTCGCCTGCTCATCCATGAAAAAGCCGTCCGCCATCGATAGTTACACTAGACGAACAGCTTTACGCGAGAAATGCCATAGGTGAAAGGTTCCGATTTCGCGTGGGCTTCCGTCGCGATAATCGACCGTCTGGCCGAGCTGCTGCGCTGAAGACGCGATCAGCAGATCGCGCCTGTCGCCTTCCCCGCCGCTTCGAACATGGCGATGATCTGTTCGACCTGCTCATCGCTATGTTCCGCGCAGAGCGAGCAGCGCAGCAGGAAGGTGCCCGCTGGCGTTGCGGGGGGACGCGCCATGTTGACGTAGAGGCCGAGTTCCAACAGCGCCTGCCACATCGCCACTGCCTGGGCCTGGTCGGTCAGGATGACGGCAATGATCGCGGACTGCGGCGTTTCGGTGCCCAGCTTGAAGCCGAGATCGGTCAGCCCCTTGTGCAGCCGCTGGCTGTTCTTCCATAGATGGGCGCGCTTCTCCCCCGCATGCATCAGCTTGCGGATCGAAGTCGCAGCGGTGGCGACGACGCTGGGCGGCAGCGAGGCGGTGAAGACATAAGGACGGCAGACAAGGCGCAGGACCTCGAACTTCGGGTGGTTGGACACGCAGAAGCCGCCCACCGTGCCGACCGATTTGGAGAAGGTGCCGACGATGAAATCGACCTCCTTTTCGACGCCCTGCTCTTCATAGACGCCCCGGCCATTGGGACCGAAAAAGCCCATGCCATGGGCTTCGTCGACCAGGATCATGCAATTGGGATGCTTGCGCACGGCGGCGACCATGGCAGGCAGGGGCGCGACATCGCCCAGCATCGAATAGACGCCCTCCAGCACCACCAGCTTCAGCGCGTCGGCGGGCAGACGGCCAAGACGCTTGTCCAGATCCTCCACGCTGTTGTGGCGGAAGCGGACGATCTCCGCGTCGCCCAGGAAGCAGCCGTCATAGATGGAGGCGTGGCTGTCTGCATCCAGAACCACATAGTCGCCCTTGCCCGCCAAGGTGGAGATCATGCCCAGATTGGCCTGATAGCCTGTCGAGAAGACCATGGCGCTTGACGTGCCGTAGAAATCCTTGAGCGCTTCCTCGACTTCCTTGTGGCCCTGATAGGTGCCATTCAGCACACGGCTGCCGGTGGTGCCCGCGCCGAAATCGTCCAGTGCCTTCTTGCCCGCTGCGACCACCTCCGGATCGAAGGTCATGCCCATATAATTATAGGTGCCGAGCAGGATCGTGTCCTTGCCCTTGATGACCGCCTGGGTCGGGGACTTCACCTCATCCATCACGATCGCGAAGGGATCGCGCACACCAGTCGCCAGCAGCGCTTCGCGCTCGGCGATCAGGGAATCGAATTTGGAGAAAAGGTCGCGGTTATTGCTGGTCATATATGGTCCCAATAGCCGTTCATCCGGGCAAGGCCGGACGCTACGCAAATAGGTTGGCGCTGTCGCCAGCGCCGGAGATCGGCACGGGCGGTTCAGCCCTTCAGCTTCGCCACGGCATCCACGAGCTGGCCGATCGTTTCGATCTCTGCCTGCAAGTTCATGGTGATGATGATGTCGAATTCGTCCTCGATCGCCGCGACGAAATCCATCACGGTCAGGCTGTCCCACTCCAGATCGCCCGCGAAGGTGGTGGCCTCGGTCAGTTCCACGCCCTTTTTGTTGAAGGGGTCGATCTGGCTCAAAACGCTGTCGAAAATTGGCTGGCGATCCGTCATTATCCGTGGTGCTTTCCGTGAAAGAGCGGCTTTTTGCCCTCAAGCGTCGCTCTTTGGCAAGGGAATAAGGCGGCAATCGGGCATGAGTGTCGCGAAAAAGGGGAGGGGAAAAGATGATGGAGGCGATCAGCGCTCCGGTGCCCAATGCGATCCACCTGCTCCGCACGGCGGTGCAGACCAATATGCAACTCAGCCAGATGGCCGATCAGAAGGCGAATATGTTGATCGGCGCGTCGATGGTGATCTTCACCCTGTGCGTCGCGCAGTTGCGGGCGGGGGCGCTGGTCTGGCCGGTGGCGGTGCTGGCGGTAGGGGTGTTCCTGGCCGCGACCTGCGCGATCCTGGCGGTTCTGCCCAGTGTCGGTCCATCCCGTGTCGGCCCGTCGCGCGGCGGCGTGGGAGAGCACGACAATCTGCTGTTCTTCGGTGTCTTTACCAACCTGAGCGAGACGGAGTTCAGCGATCGGATGATGCTGCTGGTATCGGATGACGAGGCGCTTTGCCGCGCCATGCTACGCGACATGTATCAGAATGGGCAGGTGCTCCAGCGGCGAAAATATCGCTGGCTGGGCTATGCCTACCGGCTGTTCCTGACCGGCGTGGTAACGAGCTTCGCGACGCTGGTCGTGGATGTGGCGCTGGGGTGGCGTTAGAAATCCGCCGGTTAGCGGAAATTGTCGGCGTAGGCCTGAATCTTCAGCGTCTTGGGCGCGGTTGCGATCACGCTGTACGCAATCCCCTCCCGCTCCGCATAGGCACGCGCGGTCTCCTCCGACGAGAAAGTCAGCTTGATCTGCTGCTTCATGTCGCCCGAACCCGCCCAGCCGGTCAGCGGATCGGGTCGCTTCGCTTCTGCGGGCACATATTCCAGCACCCATTTATGGGTCAGCGCCTTGCCGGATTGCAGGGCGTTCTTCTGGATCTGATAGATGCGCGCGCTCATCGCGATAGAGACTCCTGAGGGAATTTGGTGCTGCGTTGCACCAGCGGGCGCGCGGAAGTCAAGGCTTGCCCTTGGCAATTCCTTGTTCGCCGGGATTTCCGAGCCGCAAAATAGTCTATTTTACTTGAAATCCCTCTCGGCCCGTTTCGTGCGCAAAGTGGCGCTGGCCGCCGCCGGATCGTCGGGCCAGGGATGCCTCGGATAGCGCCCCCGCATCTCCTTGGCCACCGCGCTCCAACTCCCCGACCAGAAGCCGGGCAGGTCGCGCGTTGTCTGGATCGGGCGGCCGGCGGGCGAGGTGAGGGAGAGGACCAGCGGAATGCGCCGGCTTCCCACCACCGGATGTTCGCTGAGGCCGAACAGCGCCTGCACACGCAGTTCGACGCGCGGCCCGCCTTCGGCGGCATAGTCGATTTCATGGCTACTGCCGGCGGGTGAACGGAAATCGGGCGGCGCGAGCCGGTCGATCTGCTGCTTGCCGTCCCAGCCGATCAGCCCTTCCAGCACCCCGGAAAGCTGTGACCGGTCGATGTCGGAGAGGTGGCGCCTGCCTTGCAGCAGCGGCGGCAGCCATTCGTCCAGCGTCTCCATCAGCGCGGCGTCGGACAGGGCCGTCACCCCGGCGAATTCCGCGCGCATCCTGAGTGATCGCGCCGCGTCCGACCAGGGGAGCAGGTCCAGTCCGCCCTGCCGTATCCCTTCGGTCAGGGCGGCCGCCACCGCATCCGGATCGGGCCGGTCGTCGGAGCCGGAGGAGAGCCTTACCGCACCCAGACGACGTTCGCGCAGTGCCTCGATCCCGCCATTGGCGGCACGGAAGCGGACGGTTCGGTGCTCGGAGATGCGGGCGCCGAACAGGGCGACGACCTCCGCCTCGCTGATCGGCGCGGCGGACAGGATGCGGGCACCGGCGGCGGTGCCCTGGACCTCCCCGACCGCAAGCCATGTCTCCCGTGCCAGCGGGCTGAGCGGATCGAGCCGGAAACCGCGCCCGCCGACGCTGGCCCAGTCTGCACCATCGGCCGAGCGGCGCTTGGACAGGCGATCGGGGAAGGCGAGGGCGAGGCAAATCCCCGTCGCATGGTCGGTGGCCGTTGCAGGAGAACCCGCCTTGACCAGCCTCGACCACCGTCTGGCTAGGCCCCGCGCTGCATCGGCACGCTTCCCGCTTTCCCGTCGCCAGCGTATCCGCCGTTGCGACAGGTCGGTGTCCTGCCCGCCAATGCCGCGCTCGCCCAGCAGCATGGCGACTTCCGCCGCGGCTTGCGCCAACCCCATTTCGCCGGCCCGCACCAGCATATGGCCGATGCGCGGCTCCAGCGGCAGGCTCGCCAGCGCCCTGCCATGCGCGGTGATCCGCCCGTCCGCATCCAGCGCCTCCAGCACCGTCAGTCTTTTGCGCGCCTCCGCCACCGCAGCGGCCGGTGGCGGGTCCAGCCATCGCAGGTCTGCCGGATCATTCACCCCCCAGAGCGCGCAGTCGAGGATCAGGCTGGAAAGATCGCTCTCCAACATCTCCGGCGGGTCGAAGGGCGGCATCCCCGCCGTTGCCGCCGCTTCCCACAGGCGATAGGCGACGCCAGGCCGCTGGCGCGCAGCACGACCTGCCCGCTGCGTCGCCGCTGCCTGGCTCGCCCGCTCGGTCACTAGGCGGGTCACGCCCGCTGCCCGGTCGTAGCGTGGCCGCCGGGCCAGCCCGCTGTCGACCACGATCCGCACGCCGTCGATGGTCAGGCTGGTTTCCGCGATGGAAGTGGCAAGGATGACTTTCCGCCGTCCCTCCCGCGAAGGCCGGATTGCCGCCCGCTGCGCCGGCGGGTCGAGCGATCCGTGCAGCTTGTGCACCTCCACGGCCGCGTCCTCCAGTCGCTCGGCGGTTCGCTCGATCTCCGCCACGCCGGGTAGAAAGGCGAGCAGATCGCCCTCGGCCTCCTCGCCCAGCGCCCGGCGGATGGTCGCGGCCATCTCATCTTCGATCCGCTTTTCCGCCGCGCGCCCGACATGGCGCAGTTCCAGCGGCTGGATGCGGCCCTCGCTCTCCACGACCGGAGCGCCGTCCAACAGCGCGGCAAAGCGCGCGCCATCCAGCGTAGCCGACATGGGTATGATGCGCAGGTCCGGCCGCAGCGCGCCTTGGGCATCAAGGGCCAGGGCCAAGCCGAAATCGCTGTCCAGGCTGCGCTCATGCACTTCGTCGAAGAGGACAGCGGACACGCCCGAAAGCTCGGGATCATCCTGAATCCGCCGGACGAAAATGCCTTCCGTCAGTACTAGCAGCCTTGTGGCCCCGGATGCCTTTGTGTCCATCCGCGTCGCATAGCCGACCGTGCCGCCGACATCCTCGCCCATCAGTTCGGCGATCCGTTCCGCCGCTGCCCGCGCCGCCAGCCGCCGGGGGGAGAGCAACAGGATCTGGCCCGTGCACCAGGGCTCGTGCAGCAGGGCAGGGGCCACGGCGGTCGTTTTGCCCGCGCCCGGCGGCGCGACCAGCACCGCATTGCTCCTTTCGCGCAAGGCGGCGAGAAGGTCGGGCAGTACGGCGTGGATCGGCAGAGGGATGGGCAGAGCGGTCATTGCTGTCCCTCTCGCGCCATTCCCGGCCGAGCGCAAGGATCAGCCGAACAGCAACGCGTGAATCGGGTTTTTGGGGTCCAGCAGCATCTTGGCCGTCAGCGTCAGCGACAGGATGATCAGCAGCGGACGGATCAACCGGCTGCCGAAGCGCATCGCGAGGCGCGATCCGATCTGCCCGCCGGTGATGCTGCCCACCGCCATCGCGAGGCCGACGATCCAGATCACATGCCCGCCCGCGATCATGGTGAGCAGTCCGGCGAGGTTGCTGGCGAAATTCGCCGCCTTGGTCTGCGCCGTGGCGCGCACGAGGCCGAGGCCGCCGAGCGCGACGAAGATGGTGGTGTAGAAGGCGCCCGCGCCTGGTCCGAAAAAGCCGTCGTAAAAGCCGATGATGCCGACCAGCAGGCTGAGGACGACGATACCGACACGCTGGTGCCGGTCCATTTCACTGATCCGGGGCGAAAAGGTGAAATAGGCCGCGAGTGCGATCAGCAATGCGGGCATCAGGCCCGCCAATATCGAAGGGTCGACCCGCTGCAACAGCCAGGCGCCACCGATCGAGCCGCTGAAGGCGGCGACCACCGGCCATTTATAGGTCTTGAGGTCCATATGTCCGGCGCGCGCATAGGCGATGCAGGCGCCGAATGTCCCGAGCGCGGATTGCAGCTTGTTGGTCGCGACCGCGGGCACGGGCGGAATACCGGCGGCGAGCAGGGCAGGCAATGCGATCAAGCCGCCACCGCCCGCCATCGCATCGATACATCCCGCCATCAGCGCGGCGGCCATCAGGAAGGCGATGGTTTCAGGGGAAGGGATCATGCGGTGCAGGGCAAGTCGGATTTTGCCTTTTCAAACGATCCCGCCCGCAAAACCCTCAATAGGCCCGTGCAATGGCGAATTCGACCGCTTCTGTGAGCGCCGCTTTCGCCTTGCCATTGTCGAACATGCCCAGCGCATCGATCGCGCGCTGGCCATAGTGGCGGGCGCGGGCGAGGGTGTCGGCGATCGCACCCGTCCTGCGCAGCAGGCCTGTGGCATGGGTGAGGTCCTCGTCGCTGACCCGGTTGCCTGCGATCGCGGCCTTCCAGAAGGCACGATCCTCCTCCGAGCCCCGCGCATAGGCGAGGATCACGGGCAGCGTCACCTTGCCATCGCGGAAATCGTCGCCGGCGTCCTTGCCCATGGTCGCGCCGTCCGATTCATAGTCGATGGCGTCGTCGATGAGCTGGAAGGCGATGCCGAGGTTGCGGCCGTAGACGTCGAGCGCCTGCTCCTCCGTCTCGTTGCGGTCGGCGACCACGGCGGAAATGCGGCAGGCGGCGGCGAACAGGGCTGCCGTCTTCGCGCCGATGATGTCGAGATATTGTTCCTCGCTGGTATCGATCTTGCGCTGCGCGGTGAGCTGGTTGACCTCGCCCTCCGCGATCACGGCCGAGGCGTTGGAAAGGATCTTCAGCACCTTCAACGACTCCGCCTCGACCATCAGCTCGAAGGAGCGGGAGAAGAGGAAATCGCCCACGAGAACGCTGGCGCTGTTGCCCCAGATGATATTGGCGGTCTTGCGGCCTCGGCGCAGCCCCGATCCGTCGACCACATCGTCATGCAGCAGCGTGGCGGTGTGGATGAATTCGACCGCGGCGGCCAGCTTGTAGTGGCGCGACCCGGCATAGCCGACCAGATCGGCGCAGGCGAGGGTCAGCATCGGCCGCATCCGCTTGCCGCCGCCCGCGATCAGGTGGCCGGCCAGTTCGGGGATCAGCGGAATGCGCGACTGCATCCGGTCCAGAATGACCGCATTCACCTGGTTCATCCCCTCGGCGACCAGCGCCATCATGGGGGTGAGCGAAGGCGCGCTGCTGGCGCGGCCGATGGGGTGGACATTGCCGGTGGCGGATGCTGTCATGACAAGCGCCATGTGGCGGGCCCAAATGCTAAAGGCAAGCGGGAATAGCTTGCGCGAATGCCCGGAAATGGCAAAAAGCGCGCGAATTGACCGGAGGACCAGAGTGGACGAGACTTTGAAGCGCTATCGCGAGAGTATCGACAATATCGACGCGGCGCTCGTCTTCATGCTGGCCGAGCGGTTCAAGATCACCCAGGCCGTGGGGGAGCATAAGGCGACCCATGACCTGCCGCCCGCCGATCCGGGGCGCGAGGAGCGGCAGATCGCGCGCCTGCGTCAATTGGCCACCGACGCCAATCTGGACCCTGACTTCACCGAGAAATTCCTGCGCTTCATCATCGACGAGGTGATCCG
The DNA here is from genome assembly GCF_002795205.1 of Sphingobium sp. LB126. Taxonomy (NCBI): domain Bacteria; kingdom Pseudomonadati; phylum Pseudomonadota; class Alphaproteobacteria; order Sphingomonadales; family Sphingobiaceae; genus Sphingobium; species Sphingobium sp. LB126. The sequence goes on along the minus strand of NZ_NETV01000001.1, from coordinate 846,306 downwards.
CCATCATGAGCGTCTGCGCGAGGGCTGAGCGTCAGGCCGGTTCGGCAATTTCCTGATGGGGTGAGGGCCGGGTCGACCGCCCCAGCATCACCCCGCCCAGAGCCAGTGCGAAGCCGACAAGCTGGACCGGCCCCAGTCTCTCCCCGAACAGCAGCCAGGCTTCCGTGGCGGCGAGTGGCGGGACCAGCAGCAGCAGCATCGACATGCGCGTCGGTCCCTGGTGCCGCACCAGCCAGACCAGCAGCGATAGTCCCGCGACCGACAGCCCCAGAACGGCCCAACCGAGGCCGATCCAAAGGACGGGGTTCCCGTCCCAGCGATAATCGCCGACGATCAATGTCGCCGTCAGCGCCACCAGCGCGCCGCCCGCATTCTGCACCGCGCCGGAAATCGCGATGCCATCGCCCGCAATCGCGCCGCGCTGGATCAGCGTTCCTGCCGCCATGCCCAGCACCGCGGCAATCCCGGCCAGCGCGGGCCAGATGGTGATCGATCCGATGCCGGATCGCTCGATTGCCGGAAACAGTACGCAGCCGACGCCGATGATCGCGATCGCCAGGCCTCCCCAGGCGCGGCCCGGCAGCCGGTCGTCCAGAAAGGCGACGCTCGCCACCGCCACCATCAGCGGCTGAAGTGCGCCCAGCAGCGCCATGATCCCGGCGGGCATGCCATTGTTCACCGCCCACCAGCTCAGCGTCAGGTAGAAACCGTGCAGCATCGCGCCCGCTGCCAGATGCAGTCCCAACCGCCGCCCACGGGGCAAGGCCTGTCGTGCGTAGACTGCCGCGCCGAAGAGCAGCAGCGTCGTCAGGGTCAGCCGTATCGCCAGGATCAGCTCGGGCGCGGCATGCGGCACCAGAGCACGCGCGACGATGAAGCCGGTGGACCAGATCAGAACGAAGAGGGCGGAGGCCAGGGCGACAATCATGCCCGCGCCCATGGCCTATCGGCAACGGCCTGTCGAGTTTCGAGCAGGTCTGGCGCGGATGTGCCGCGGTGCGCCGCTTGCGGATATGCCATGCCCGTCACCCATCCCAAGCGGCGGGTGTCAGTCCTACAACCATCCCTTCGCGCGATAGGCCTCCGCCGTGGCTTTCAGCCCTTCCTCGGTCGGCACCTTGGGCACCCACAGCTTCTTGGGCGGCTGCTTGCGCTTCTTCACCACCCAGTCCGGATGGCAGAAATAGCTCACCCGATCGAGGGTCAGCTTGGCCTTCTTCCCGCGCACGATCCGGTCCAGCCGCGCGCCCATGCCCAGTGCCCAGGCCGGCGTTGCGAAGGTCCGCACCGGCCGCCCGACCGCGCGCCCGATCGCCTGCGCGAAATCGAGATGATCCCAGCCGCTCGGCGTACCGTCGTCCACCTCATAGACATGGGTCAGGCTCCTCATGTCCTTCTCGACCGCGAGCGTCAGGAACAGCCGCGCCAGATCGCTCACCTCGATCACCGAGAGCCGTCCGCCCGGCGGCATCAGCATGATGCCGCGCCTGGCCATGCGGAACAGTTCCAGCATCTCCCGGTCGCCTGGGCCGTAAATGGCGGGCGGCCGGATGATGGTCCAGTCGAGCCCGCTGGCCTTCACATGGCGTTCGGCCAGTTCCTTCGACCAGCCATAGTCCGACAGCTCCGGTTCCCGCGCCGAGAGTGAGGAGACATGGATCAGCCGTTTGACCCCACGCTGTCGCATGGCGTCGACCACGGCCATGGTGCCGCGCGCATTACCGGTCTCGAACCCCTCGCGGTCCGATGCGTTCACCACGCCCGCGATATGGATCACCACATCGGCGTCGCGCACCAGCGTGTTGAGTGCCGCCCGGTCCTCCAGCGCGCCTGGCACCCATTTGAGGTGCGCGCGCGGCGGTTGCGCCCGGCGGGTGATGGCGGAGACATGATGTCCCGCCGCCAAGGCCTGATTCAATGTCTCGGCGCCGACGAAACCCGTCGCGCCCGTCATGGCGATGCGCAGGGACATGGATCAGACCATCGCCATATGGTCGCGATGGACCAGCACGGAACGGGGGAGGTGCCCCAGCAAGGCGGCGATATCCTCGCTGCGCTTGCCCGCGATCCGCGCCGCTTCCTCGCTGTCATATTCGATCAGGCCGCGCGCGATCACCCGTCCGTCTTCCGCCAATATGTCGACCACATCGCCGCGCGCGAAAATCCCCTCGATCCGCGCCACGCCAGCAGGCAGCAGGCTGTTGCCGCGCCCCAATGCCGCCTCGGCCCCGGCATCGACGACAATGCGCCCGCGCACGGTCAGCCGCCCGGCGAGCCAGCCCTTGCGCGCGCCCTTGGCCTGCGCGGCGAGGAAGATCGAACCTTTGCCACCGTTCGCCCAGTGCGACAGCGGCGAATCCACTTTGCCGGAGATGATCGCCAGATGCGCGCCAGCCCCCGTGGCGATGCGCGCCGCCTCGATCTTGGAGGTCATGCCCCCCGATCCCATGCCGGAGGCGGAGCCGCCGTCCGCCATCCCGGCAATGCGCGCGTCGATGCGCTCGATTGTCTCTATCAGCATGGCGTCCGCATCGACATGTGGATTGGCGCTGTAAAGCCCGTCGACGTCCGACAGCAGCACAACTGCGTCAGCCCGTGCCGCCTGTCCGATACGCGCCGCCAGCCGGTCGTTGTCGCCGAAGCGGATCTCCGCCGTGGCGACGCTGTCATTCTCATTCACCACCGGCACGACGTCGAGCGCCATCAACCGCTCCAGCGTCGCGGAGGCGTTGAGATAGCGCCGCCGGTTCTCCAGATCGTCCAGCGTCACCAGCATCTGCGCGGCGGTGATGCCCTTTTCGTGCAGCAGGCTGGCCCAGCATTGCGACAGCGCGATCTGGCCCGTCGCGGCGGCGGCCTGCGCGTCCTCCAGCGAACCGCGTCCGCCCTTGGGCAGCTTCAATCGCCGTGCGCCCAGAGCGATCGCGCCGGAAGATACGATGATGATCTGCTGCCCCGCCTGTTTGCGGGCCGCGACGTCGGCCACCAGCGTGCGCAGCCAGGCCTCACGCACCTGCCCCTGCGGGTCGACCAGCAGCGCAGACCCGATCTTGATGACCAGGCGGCGGATTTGAGACGGCGGGAAACCGGAGAGGGAAGGGGTCATCGAGCTTGTCCTCCCCTCCCGTTCAGGGAGGGGTTGGGGGAGGGGGCGGGCGAAGCGGGTCTGGGGTGCCGGTTCAGAGCGGCGACCACGGCCCGCCGCCTTCCTCGCCCGCCTCATCCTCCTCATCTTCGACGGGCTGGTCGAGCAGCGGCAATACCGCGTCGAGCAAAGCCGGTACGCCCTCGCCCGTCGCGCCGGAGATGATGAACACATCCTCCACGCCAGCTTCTTCCCGAAGCTGTCCGGCAATGTCGTCCATCAGTTCCTGCCCCAGCAGGTCGCCCTTGTTGAGCGCCACGATCTGCGGTTTTTCGTCCAGCCCGCCGCCATAGGCCGCCAGCTCGTCCTGCACGATGCGGAACTGTTCGACCGGATCGTCGCCGGTCGCGTCGATCAGATGCAGCAGCACTCGGCAGCGTTCGATATGCCCCAGGAAACGGTCGCCGATCCCTGCGCCCTCGGCCGCGCCCTCGATCAGGCCCGGAATATCCGCCAACACGAATTCCCGGTCGCGATGCAGCACCACGCCAAGCTGCGGCTTGGTGGTGGTGAAAGCATAAGCGCCGACCTTCGCCTTGGTGTTCGTGACCTGGTTGATGAGGGTCGACTTGCCCGCATTGGGCATGCCGACCAAGCCGACATCGGCCAGCAGTTTCAGCCGCAGCCACACCCACATTTCCTGCCCCGGCCAGCCCGTGCCATGCTGGCGCGGGGCGCGGTTGGTGCTCGTCTTGTAGGACAGGTTGCCGCGCCCGCCGTCGCCGCCGCGCAGGAACACCATGCGCTGCCCGACCTCGGTGAAGTCGGCGAGCAGTTCCTGCTCATACTCCATGGCGCCGTCCTCATCCTCGGTCCCGTCAATGGGCGTGGGGTCGGACAGGATCTGCGTGCCCACGGGCACCTTGATGACGAGATCCTCGCCACCTGCGCCATAGCGGTTCTTGCCCATGCCGGGCATGCCGCGCTGCGCCTTGAAATGCTGGGTGTAGCGGAAGTCGATCAGGGTGTTCAGCCCCGCCACCGCCTCGAATATGATGTCCCCGCCCTTGCCGCCATTGCCGCCGTCCGGGCCGCCATATTCGACATATTTTTCGCGTCGGAAACTGACCGCGCCGGGACCGCCCCAGCCGGACTTGATGTAAATCTTCGCTTGATCCAGAAAATGCATCGCGCGCCCATAGCGCTTTATGCGGTGGAATTAAACCGTGTGCGCCGCAAAAGCCGCTGCTTCTTCCACCAGCGCCGAAACCAGCCTCCGCGTGGCGATGTCCCGCGCCTTTTCGCGCGGCAATCCCAGCGCCGCCGCCATCGGTCCACCCACCTGCGAATCGCCCAGCGCCAGCAACACCAGCATCAGTGTATTTTCCCGGATCAGCTCGCCCAAATGAGGGGAGAGCGCGGTCGCGGCGAGCTTGTCCACCAGCCTGTGGATCGCGTCCACCACCGGATCGAGCGCATCCTCATTGCCCGATGCCAGCATCCAGCTCGCCAGCGCGCCCGCGCCGTCCCGGTCGAAGGCGTCGAAGGTCATGTCGACGATCCGGCGCGGTTCCACCTCGCCGCGCCGCGCCGCATCCACAGCGTCCCCGATCGTCGCCGTGATCGTTTCGCCCAGATGAGCGGCCAGCGCCTTCTGCAATCCCGCCGCCGACCCGAAATGGTGCAGCAGATTGGCATGGGTCCGCTCGATCCGCGCCGCCACGGCCTTCAGCGTCACCGCCTGCGGCCCCGCCTCGATCAGCAGCAGCCGCGCGGCTTCGAGCGCGACGAGGCGACTTTCATCCGGGCGGAGGCGTGTGCGCCTTATTGACATTGATGTAAGTAACTCTTTATTGACCCCGCTGTCAGTAAACGATGCAGGAAGAGCCTGCAATGACGAGTCCGAAATGACGACGCTGCGATGACGACACCGGCCGATCTTGCCATCGTTCCCCGCGACCGCCGCTTCACGCGCGGCGGGCCGGTCGCGCGCCATTGGTTGAACGGCGATCCGGTGGCGACCGCCTTCTTCAACGCGCTCTCGGTCACCTTTCCGCGTGGCGAAGCCTATTTTATCGAGAGCGTGCGAGCCTTTCGCGACGATGTGCCCGATCGGCTGGCGGGGGAGATCGCGGCCTTCATCAGGCAGGAGGTCGTTCATACCCGCGAGCATCTGGCCTTCAACCGGCATGTGACTGATCAGGGTTACGACGTGACCCTGTTGGAAGCGGACGTGATCAAGGTGTTGGACCTCGCCAGGCAGCGTACCCCGATCGTCAGCCTTGCCGCGACCATGGCGCTGGAGCATTTCACCGCCCTTCTGGCCCATGAACTGCTGAGCGATCCGCAATATCTGGCGGGTGCCGATCCCGAAGCGGCGGCGCTTTGGCGCTGGCATGCGGTCGAGGAAATCGAGCATAAGGGCGTCGCCCATGACACCTGGGTCCATGCCACGCGCGGCTGGCATCCGTTCAGGCGCTGGTGGTTGAGATCGCTCATGATGCTGATCGTCACCCGCCATTTCGTGCACCATCGGGCGCGCGGGATGATGATATTGATGCGGCAGGACGGCATTACCGGCGTCCGCGCCTGGGGTGGGCTGCTGCGCTATGCGTTGGTCCGGCCGGGGATATTGCGGCGGGTGGTGCTGCCCTGGCTGGCTTATTTCCTGCCTGGTTTCCACCCGTGGAATGTTGACGACCGTGCGCTGATCGACCGGGCCGACAGCGATTATGCGGATGCACGACTAGCTTCGATGGCTTGACCGGCCAATAAGCGCGGGGCCATAGCTTCGCCATGGCCGATGCCCCGGTTCTTGAAACGGATCGTCTGATCCTGCGCCCGCATCGGGTGGAGGATTTTCCTGCCTGCCGCCTGCTATGGGGAGATCCCGCCGTTGTCCGTCATATCGGCGGCCAGGTGCAGGACGCACAGGCCGTCTGGTTTCGCATGCTACGCTATGCGGGCATGTGGTCGCTGCTGGGCTATGGCATGTGGGCGCTGGAGGATCGGACCACCGGCGCCTTCCTCGGTGAAGCGGGCTTGTTGAGCAGCGCCCGCGGCCTTCCCGAGTTGGAGGGAGTGCCCGAGGCCGGCTGGGTTCTCGCACCGGCGGCATGGGGCGGGGGCTTTGCGGTCGAGGCGATGCAGGCCGTGCTGCATTGGGCGGATCATCATCTCGGCAGCCCCGTTGTCCGCTGCATCATCGAACCGGACAACGCTTCGTCCGTCGCGGTGGCGGGGAAGCTCGGCTTCACATATCTGGCCGAGCGGGTGCTGGGAACGCACCCGATCCGGCTGTTCGAACGCGCCAGAGGCATTTGAGCGGGGAGGCGCCCGTACCGCCTCTCCCGCATGGATCGATCAGGCGGCCAGGGCGGGTCGCGAATCCCCGTAAAGATCCATCGAGGAGTCGGTCACCATGCGCGCTGCCTCTCCTTCTTCGAAGACCAGGCAATCCGCCACGCTGCCCCGGCCAAGGCTGAAGCGTTTTTCGGTCCGTCCGGTGTAGCGGAAGCCGATCTTGCGCAAGACATTGCCGGATGCGGGATTGTCCGCGAAATGGACGGCATGCACATGGCGCACGCCGGACGCCCGCGCCATGTGCATGACGGCCTGGGCCGCTTCCGTCGCAAAACCCAATCCCCAATAGGGACGGGCGATCCAATAGCCCAGTTCGGCCATGCCATCCTTCGCCAGATGGATGCCGCAGCCGCCCACGAGGCGGGGCGCGCCCTTGGTACGGGTGAAGGCGAGCAGGCTGGGCAGGCGCGGGTCCTGTGGCTGAGCGAGAAAGACCTCTGCATCGGTCTGGCTGTACTCGGCCGGCGCATGGGCCAGATTGCGCAGAACGGCGGCGTCGCCGATCGCTTCGGCAAGGGCAGGTGCATCTTCCATCCAGCCGGGCCGCAGCAACAGACGGGGGGTACGGGCGAACATCGACAGTCTCCTGATCTCCGGCGCGCCAATGGCCGCAAAAGGTTACGGCTTGACGACTATATTCTCTGGCTGGGCCCCGTCCGCACGACGCGTGAAACGGGTCCGGGTTCCAGCGATTTGAGGGAAATAGGGGGAAGACGCCGACGAACGGAAAAAGGGGCGCTCCCGGATGGGGCGCCCCTTGTTTCCCTCTAGCTCTGGCGGTTGACCTAAGAGTCTTTCCACCAGGAGGATCGCCCCGATTGCGAGGGACGATCCGTCATCGATCGTCCGTTATTCGGCTGCTTCGGCCATGGCGTCGACCGACACATATTTGCGGCCGAGCTTGCCGGTGTGGAATACCACGCGGCCTTCACCCAGCGCGAACAGCGTGTGGTCCTTGCCCATGCCGACATTGCGGCCCGGATAGACGCGCGTGCCGCGCTGACGAATGATGATGTTGCCGCCGATCACTTCCTGACCGCCGAACTTCTTCACGCCAAGGCGCTTCGATTCCGAATCGCGACCGTTGCGCGACGAACCGCCAGCTTTCTTATGTGCCATGACTCAAACTCCTAGAATGTGCTGCGGCTCAGGCGATCGACACGATCTTGAGGATCGTGTGATTCTGGCGATGGCCATTGCGGCGACGGTAGTTGTGCCGGCGGCGCTTCTTGAAAACGATGACCTTCTCGCCCTTCGCCTGCGCGACGATTTCAGCGGCAACGGTCAGCTTGGCTGCGTCCTTCACGTCGCTGCCTTCACCGGCGAACAGGACGTCGTCCAGGGTCACCTTGTCACCGGCCTCACCGGCCAGCTTCTCGACGACGATCTTGTCTCCGGCGGCGACGCGATACTGCTTGCCGCCCGTGCGCACGACTGCGAACATGGCTCTTCTCTTCTCGTTCAAATCTGCTTTACGCAGATCGTCGAGGGACTATGCCCTGTTGGACCCGCGCGGGAATGTGGCCCGCTACTGGAATGACTCGCTTCTGTCAACCGGCAAGAGCATTTTCAGATTGGCGGCAAAGCCGTCATTCGGTTCGAAAATGCGACCATCATCCGACCCGCTTTCAGGGCTGGTTTTTGGCCCTGATCGTTCCTATCTTCGATTGCGGAAGGGATATTATCACGCATGAGGCCGGTGCCATACAGGAATGAAGCGACGCAGGGCAGCCTGCTCTTCATCCTGTCGCTGTGGCTTTCGCTCGGCGTCGCCTTGTTGAGTGCCCTGGCGCCTTTGGGGCCTCCTTCCAGCCTATGGGCCGGCTCCGCGTTCAATCCGGCGACCACCAGTGTCGTGTTGAAGGCGCGCGCTCACGCCAATCCGACCGTCGTGGGAGCGGCGGAGCCGGATGGCGTTGGGCGGGCGCCTCTATTGGCGCCCGCCGCGATCTGGATGCTGCCGGTCATGGCGTTGCTGCCGGGGCTCGTGTCGGCGTTGCTCGCCCTTCGATTCCCTGCTCCGTTCCTGTCCTTCCCGTCTTTCCATCTGTTTTCCCGTCCGCGTGCCCGTGCGCCGCCTGCCTTTTCCTGACGCATTGCCTTCAGGCGGTCTTGTCGGGACCGTCACCAAGGAAAAAGGAATTTCCTCATGACCCGCAGAAGATCGCGACGCGGCAAGGACGGATCGTCCCGGCGCCGCCCGCCCTGGTGGTTCATGCCCGCCGTCATGGCAGGACTGGGCGCGGCCGGTGCGCTGCTGTCGGCGGCCGTGCTGGCTGTCGCTGAATGAAAATATGATAAGCTGCCGGTGGCGCACATACCCCACCGGCGGCCAGGGAAAGACACTCCATGCCCCATCACACGCCCCTGATCGGAACGATCGTCGCGGGCCTTGTCGTTGCCTTCATCATGGGCGCCATCGCCCATCGCCTGAAATTGTCACCGCTTGTCGGCTATCTGGTTGCCGGCATCATCGTCGGCCCTTTCACGCCCGGATTCGTCGCCAATGCCGGACTGGCCAATGAACTGGCGGAGATCGGCGTCATATTGCTGATGTTCGGCGTCGGCCTGCATTTCTCCTTGCGCGACCTGCTGTCCGTCAAGAATATCGCCGTGCCCGGCGCCATCGGTCAGATCGCGGTCGCGACGCTGATGGGCATGGGGCTGGCGCATTATATGGGCTGGCCACTGATGGGAGGGCTGGTCTTCGGCCTCGCACTCTCGGTCGCAAGCACGGTCGTGCTGCTGCGCGCGCTGCAAGGCGCAAATCTTGTGGAAACCCGGCGGGGAAGAATCGCGGTCGGCTGGCTGATCGTCGAGGATCTGGTGATGGTCCTTGCGCTGGTGCTGCTGCCCGCATTGGCCGGCGTGATGAACAATGCCGATGCATCGGGCGGCGCGGCGGCCTTGCTCGCGCCGTTGTTCAGCACCATGTTGAAGGTCGCGGGCTTTGTCGCACTGATGTTGGTGGTCGGGCGCCGGGTCATCCCCTGGGCGCTGCACTGGGTCGTCCATAGCGGCTCGCGCGAGCTGTTCCGCCTTGCCGTGCTGGCCATTGCGTTGGGCGTGGCCTTCGGCGCCGCGGTGGCGTTCGACGTGTCCTTCGCGTTGGGCGCCTTCTTTGCCGGGATGATCCTGGGGGAAACGCCGCTCAGCCGCCGGGCTACGGAGGAAACGCTGCCGCTGCGGGATGCCTTCGCTGTGCTCTTCTTCGTTTCCGTCGGCATGCTGTTCAATCCGTCGGTGCTGGTCGAACAGCCGCTTCCCCTGCTCGCCACGGTGGCGATCATCATCGTCGGCAAGTCGATCGCGGCCTTCGCCATCGTCCGCGCCTTTGGGCATCCCGGCGACACTGCGCTGACCATCGCCGCTAGCCTGGCACAGATCGGCGAGTTTTCCTTCATCCTTGCTTCATTGGGTACGGGACTGGGCGTCCTGCCTGCCGAGGCGCGCGACCTCATCCTGGCTGGGGCGATCGTATCGATCCTTCTCAATCCGCTGATCTTCTCTGTTATCGTGCGTGGCAACAAGCGGGAAGAGGAAGCGGAAAAGGCGCCCGAACAGCCGCGCATGGGCCATGTCATCCTTGTCGGCTATGGTCGGGTGGGCAAGCTGATCGGCGAGCGCCTGACGGAACGCAAGGTGCATTTCGTGGTGATGGAGGCCGATTCCGACCGCGCCGAGGAAGCCGAGGAGGCGGGCCTGTCGGTTGTGCGCGGCAGCGCATTGGAGGACCGCCATTTGCTCGCCGCCGGTATTTGTGAAGCCCGCCGCATGCTGATCGCCGTGCCGGAGGGGTTCGAAGGCGGCGCCATTCATGAACATGCGCGCCATCTGAACCCCAACCTTCAGGTCATCGCCCGCGCCCATTCGGACGCGGAGGTCGTGCATCTGGAAGGGCTGGGCGTGCCCCATGTCGTCATGGGCGAACGGGAACTGGCGGCTAAGATGCTGACCCTGTGCGGGGCGGGGTAGAGTGATTGCGAGTGGAATCGAACGTCCCACGGCTCGGAAATTACGGCAAACAAAGGAAATCAGAGCATGTACCGATTCAATCCAATCGGAACATGCTCTGCTTCGGAGGAAGGGCCGCTCCGTTGAAGAGCGGCCCTCCTGATATTATCGGGCCTTGCGCGGTCCGCCCCGCTTGGGGCCGCCCTTGAACGGGCGCGGGCTGTGCGCGGGTGGGCGGGGGCCGCGATCGCCATTGGGTCGTCCCTTGCCGCGCGGGCCTTCGCGGCGATTTTCGCGGGCGGCTTCGCGTGGCGTGCCTTCGACCTGTTCGAAGGCGATGTCGGCGCCCTCGTCGTTGGCCTCGCCGGTCCGCTTAACCGATCCGATGAAGCGCGATACGATGGCGCTGGGGATTTCGAACAAAGTCTCATTGGCGGCGATGCGGATCGCGCCGATGTCCTGCCGCGACACATGGCCGCGACGGCAGATCAGCGGGAGTATCCAGCGCGGATCGGCGTTCTGACGGCGGCCGATGTCCATGCGGAACCAGACCGTGTCCTCGAAGCCGGGACGCGGTCCATCGCGGCGTTGCGGCGCCTCACTGGCGTCCAGCAGTTCCTCGGGCGCGGGGAGGGCGGAGCGGGCGCTCTTCACCAGCATCGCGGCGATTTCCTTGGCGGACTTTGCCTCCAGTAGCTCCGCGCCCAATGCCCAGTCCTGCTCGTCCAGTTCGGCGCGCTCCATCAGTTTCTCGCGCAGGCGCGCATTGTCCTGCTGCTGGATCGCTTCCTTGCTCGGCGGGGTGCCCCATTCGACGGGAATCTTCGCCCCGCGCAGCATGGATTCGACCCGGCGGCGGCGCGGATAGGGGACGATCAGCACGGCCGTACCCTTCTTGCCCGCGCGCCCGGTACGGCCCGATCGATGTTGCATGGTTTCGGCGTCGCGCGGCAGTTCGACATGGACGACCAGGCTGAGATTGGGGAGGTCAATGCCGCGCGCGGCGACGTCGGTGGCGACACAGACCCGTGCCCGGCGGTCGCGCAGCGCTTGCAGGGCGTGGTTGCGCTCATTCTGGCTATGCTCGCCCGACAGCGCCACCGCCGCGAAGCCGCGTTCGGTGAGGCTGGCATGGAGGTGGCGGACATTGTCGCGGGTGGCGCAGAAGAGGATCGCCGTTTCCGCCTCATGATAGCGCAGCAGGTTGACCACGGCGTTTTCGATGTCGGCGGGGGCGACCGTCACCGCCTGATAGCTGATGTCGCCATGGCCACGCTCGTCGCTGACCGTGGAGATGCGCAGCGCGTCCTTCTGATAGCGCTTGGCGAGCGACACGATGGGTTTGGGCATGGTGGCAGAGAAGAGCAGGGTGCGCCGTTCCTCCGGCGCGCCGTCGAGAATTTCTTCCAGATCCTCGCGGAAGCCCATGTCGAGCATTTCGTCGGCTTCGTCCAGCACCACGGTCCTGAGGCCGGAGAGGTCGAGCGCGCCGCGTTCCAGATGGTCGCGCAGGCGGCCCGGCGTGCCGACGACGATATGCGCGCCGTGGGAAAGTGCCCGGCGTTCCTTGGCGGCGTCCATGCCGCCGACGCAGGTGGCGATGCGGGCGCGGGCTTCGCCATAGAGCCATTCCAGTTCACGGGCGACTTGCAGCGCCAGTTCGCGGGTCGGTGCGATGGCGAGGGCCAGCGGCAGGCCGGGGGCGGGGAGGCGGTTGCCCTCGCCGAGCAATTCCTTCGCCATGGCGAGGCCGAAGGCGACGGTCTTGCCCGATCCGGTCTGGGCCGAGACGATCAGGTCGCGCCCTTCGGCGTCCGGTTGGGTGACTTCGGCCTGGACGGGGGTCAGGCTTTCATAGCCTTTTCGCGTCAGCGCGTCGGAGAGGAGGGTAGGGAGATGTTCGAAAGACATTATATTTTCCATCGGTGAAGCGACCCGCCATTCCCGACGGATACATGATGACCTGTCGCTCTCCGGAGGCGTGCCGGAGCCGGGGCGCAAGGTCACGCGCCCCGAAGTTCACACCGTTGCTGAGGTATCCCCGACGGTGTTGGGAAATGCCGTGCTCCTGCGAAGGCAGGAGCCCAGTTCAGAGCATCGAACTGGGCTCCTGCCTTCGCAGGAGCACGGCATAACATAAAAAGCGAAAGCCTCCTTCCCCGCGTGGAGGAAGGAGGCTCCCCTATCAGTTTAATCCGTCAGGTCAGACCGAAGCGACTTCCGCGACGTCGACCTTCACGCCCGGGCCCATCGAGGACGACAGGGCGATCTTGCGGACATATTTGCCCTTCGAACCCGACGGCTTCGCCTTGACGATCGCGTCGACGAACGCGTCGAAATTCTTGCGCAGGTCGGCAGCCGAGAAGCTCGCCTTGCCGAGACCGGCGTGGATGATGCCGGCCTTTTCGACGCGGAATTCGATCTGGCCGCCCTTGGCGGCCTTCACGGCTTCGGCGACGTTCGGGGTGACGGTGCCCAGCTTCGGGTTCGGCATCAGGCCCTTGGGACCCAGAACCTTGCCCAGACGGCCGACCAGACCCATCATGTCGGGGGTGGCGATCACGCGCTGGAAGTCGATATTGCCGGCCTGGATCGATTCCAGCAGGTCTTCAGCGCCCACCACGTCGGCGCCAGCGGCGGTCGCGGCTTCAGCCTTGTCGCCACGGGCGAACACGGCGACGCGGACGTCCTTGCCGGTGCCGGCGGGCAGGGTGACGACGCCACGGACCATCTGGTCGGCGTGACGCGGATCGACGCCCAGGTTGATCGCGATCTCGACGCTTTCGTCGAACTTGGCGGTCGCGTGGGTCTTGATCAGGCCCAGCGCCTCATCGACGCCGTGCAGCTTGTCCTTGTCAACGGCAGCGGCCAGGACCTTGGCCTTCTTCGTCAGCTTTGCCATGGTCTTAGCCCTCCACCACTTCGAGGCCCATCGCGCGAGCGGAGCCTTCGATGATCTTCGTCGCCGCGTCGATGTCGTTCGCGTTCAGGTCAACCATCTTGGCCTGGGCGATCTCGGCGAGCTGGGCGCGGGTGATCTTGCCGGCGACGACCTTGCCGGGTTCCTTGGAACCCGACTTCAGGTTGACGGCCTTCTTGATCAGGTAGGTGGCGGGCGGCTGCTTCGTGACGAAGCTGAACGAACGGTCCGCATAGACGGTGATGATGGTCGGCAGCGGGGTGCCCTTTTCCATCTTTTCCGTCGAGGCGTTGAACGCCTTGCAGAATTCCATGATGTTCACACCGCGCTGACCCAGCGCCGGACCGATCGGCGGCGAGGGGTTGGCGGCTCCAGCGGGCACCTGGAGCTTGATATAGCCCGTAATCTTCTTGGCCATTGTCACTCACTCTGTTGCTGGACGTGTCCGAAGACGCGCCCGGTTCAAGTTTAGCGGTATTGACGGCGGACTTAAAATCCGCCTCCCGCACTAGCTCCCCTGAACGTCATCCCAGCGGAAGCTGGGATCTCAGGCCGCAAGGGAACGGCCTGAGGCACGAGATCCCAGCTTCCGCTGGGATGACGTGAAAATTACTTCGAAAGTTCGACCTGTTCGAAGTCCAGTTCGACCGGTGTGGCGCGGCCGAAGATCGACACGGACACCTTGACCCGGTTCTTTTCGAAATCCAGTTCTTCGACCGTGCCGTTGAAGCTGGCGAAGGGGCCGTCCAGCACCTTGACGCTGTCGCCGATCTCGTAATCGACGCTGACCTTGTGCTTGGGCGCGGCCTCGGCTTCCTTCTGGGCGCCGAAATAGCGGGCGGCGTCCGCCTCGCTGATCGCCTGCGGCTTGCCGGAGCTGCCCAGGAAACCCGTCACCTTGGGCGTGTTCTTGACCAGGTGGTAGATGTCGTCGTTCATCGCCAGCTTGGCGAGGACGTAGCCCGGCATGAACTTGCGTTCGACCTGCACCTTCTTGCCGCGCTTCACCTCGGTCACGGTCTCGGTGGGGACTTCCACCTGCTCGACCAGTTGGGAGAGGCCCATGCGCTCGGCTTCGGACAGGATCGATTCCTTGACCTTGTTCTCGAAGCCCGAATAGGCGTGGATGATGTACCAGCGCGCCATGTTACCGTCTCAAACTCCCGATCTTAGCGATTTACTTGAAAATCGCGGCAATCAATAAACCAAGCGATTTACTGGGAAATCGCGGCAATCAAAAAAACTCGGCCTGTCAGGCCTGCCCCGCCGCGATGCTCAGCAACCACTGAACGACCGCGCCGAAGAAGGTGTCGATGCCGAAGAAGAACAGGCCCAGCAGCGAGGTCATGATGACGACCATCACGCCGGTCATGATCGTTTCGCGGCCGGTGGGCCACACGATCTTCTTCGCCTCGGTCTGCACCTGATTGACGAATTCGCCCGGAGAAACCTTCGCCATCGCCTGTACCAAATCCTTCGAACAAACACCAAAGCGCGAAGCAACAGTCCGCCCTCCCGATCCCGCCCTGTCTGGCGTCCGGGGGTGCGGCCGCGCTTCGCGACCCATATTTCTTCAAGCGCACTTAGCCGCGAAACCCTGTGAATACAAGGCTTCGCGGCCAGTTCGCTTGGCAGGAGTGGAGGGACTCGAACCCCCGGCATTCGGTTTTGGAGACCGACGCTCTACCAGCTGAGCTACACTCCTGCACTGGCCGGAGCCAGCGAAGGAGGGCGCTTTAGCGTGGGCCGCCGGGTAGGGCAAGGGGGGAAATCAGAGGAGAACGCCGCCCTTCATGATCCGGCGCGCGCGGCCCTGCACCGGGACGCGATTGAACGGCGTGTTTCCGGCCTGCGCCGCCATTTTCGTCGAATCGACGATCCACGGCATGTCGGGATCGATGAAGATGAGGTCGGCCGCCGATCCCGGCGCGAAGCCGCCCGCATCGACACCGAGAATCTTCGCCGGATTGGTGCTGAGCAGGGTCATCAGGCGATTGAGGGACACATGCCCCTCCCGCACCAGATTGAGGGAGAGGGCGAGCAGCGTTTCCGCGCCGGCCATGCCGGGGGCCGCGTCGGCGAAGGGAAGGCGCTTGTCCTCCGGCCCCGCGGGTCATGGCTGGACGTGATGACGTCGACCGTGCCGTCCGTGACTGCCGCGATCGACGCCTTGCGGTCATCCTCCGACCGCAGGGGCGGGGAGAGGCGGGCGAAGGTGCGGAAATCGGTCACCGCCTGATCGTTGAGGAAGAGATAGGCGGGGCTGATGCCGCATGTGACCCTCAACCCTTCGGCCTTGGCGGCGCGGATCAGGTCGAAGCCCGCCCCGGTCGTCACCAGCCGGACGTGGATCGCCGCGCCGGTCACGCGGGCGAGCATGATGTCGCGCGCGATCGCCATAGCCTCGGCGCAGGCGGGGGCATGCGGCAGGCCAAGGCGCGTCGCCGTTTCGCCGCTGGTCGCGACGGCCTTGCCCGCGAGGCCGCCATCCTCGGCATGGGTGATGACGGTGAGGCCGAGGCCGGAGGCGTAGGAGAGCACCCGCAGCATGACGCCCGAGTCCGCGATCCATTGGCGCCCGGTGCCGACGGCCTTGGCGCCTGCTGCCTGCATCATGCCGATCTCGGCCAGTTCGGCGCCCTTGAGGCCCCGCGTCGCGGCGGCGATGGGGTGGACCCAGAAATCCGGTTTTCCGGCGCGGGTGGCCTGGCGGATGAGGCCTGCGTCGTCCAGCGGGGAGGATTGGTCGGGCATCAGCGCGGCGCGGGTGATGCCGCCGAAGTGGAAGGCGGGCTTGTCGGTCGCGAAGACGCCGAGGTCGATGAGGCCGGGCGCGACCACCAGTCCGGCGGCGTCGATCGTTTCGGCGTCCCGGGGTATGGCGACATCGCCCGAGGCGACGATGCGATCATCCTCGATCAGGACGACGCCGGCGGCGAGGTCCTTGCCCGCCGGGTCGGCCAGCTTGCCGTTGACGATGGCGAGTCCGCTCATGCCCATCCCTCCATGCCACGCGCTCTTCTGGTCAGCACGTCCAGGCAGGCCATGCGAATGGCGACTCCCATTTCCACCTGCTCCGTAATCGCGGAGCGTTCGGGATGGTCGGCCACCACGCTTGAAATCTCGACGCCGCGGTTCATCGGGCCGGGGTGCATCACCAGTGCGTCGGGCTTGGCGATGGCGAGCCGTTCCGGGGTCAGCCCGTACAGCATGTGATATTCGCGCGCCGAGGGGATGAAGGCCCCATCCATCCGCTCATTCTGGAGCCGCAGCATCATCACCACGTCGGCGCCGTCCAGCCCCTCATCCATGCGATGATAGGGTGTGGCGCCCAGCATCTCCACCTCGGGCGGCATCAGCGTCGGCGGCGCCACCGCCCGCACCTGCGCGCCCAGCGCGGCGAGGCAGAGCATGTTGGAGCGCGCCACCCGGCTGTGCAGCACGTCGCCGCAGATCGCCACGATCAGCCCCTCGAACCCGCCCTTGCGCCGCCTTATGGTCAGCGCGTCCAGCAAGGCCTGCGTCGGATGCTGGTGCCAGCCATCGCCCGCGTTCAGTACCGGACAGTCGACCTTGTCCGCGATCAGTGCCACCGCGCCCGAGCTTGCATGGCGGATGACGATGACATCGGCGGCCATGGCGTTGAGCGTCATGGCGGTGTCGATCAGCGTCTCGCCCTTCTTCACGCTGGACGTGGCCGCCGCCATGTTGACCACGTCCGCGCCCAGCCGCTTGCCTGCGATCTCGAAGGATAGCAGCGTGCGCGTGCTGTTCTCGAAAAAGGCGTTGATCTGGGTCATGCCCGCCAGCCGGTCGTCATGCTTGCGCGCGCCGCCCCGGTTGCTCCTCGCCCAATGTTCCGCCTCATCGAGGAGGAAGCGGATTTCCCAGGGCTTGAGGTCGGCGATGGACAGCAGATGCCGATGCGGAAACAACGCCCGGCCGGTCAGGTCAGGCTGGGCGGATGGAACGGAGATATCGGGCATGAACCGACGCTTTAGGCGAGGGTGGGGAAGAGGGCAAGCCGGCAAGGCCAGATCGAAAGACCGGTTCAGGCGCGTCCGAGCCACCGCCCCAGCAGCGCGCCGTCCCGCATCACCTCCCGCGCGGCATTATGGCCCGGCGCGCCGGTCACGCCGCCGCCCGGATGGGTGCCCGCGCCGCACATGTAGAGGCCCTTCACCGGGCCGCGATAGGCGCCATGGCCCAGCACCGGGCGGGCCGACCAGAGCTGGTCCAGCGTCATATTGCCATGCATGATGTCGCCGCCGACCAGCCCGAACTTGCGTTCCAGGTCCAGCGGGGAGAGGATGTCGCGCGCGATCACCGACCGGGCGAAGCCGGGCGCATAGGCGTCGACCGTCGCGATGATATGGTCCGCCGCCGCCTCGCGCTCGTCATCCCAGCTTCGGCCATCGGGCAGGACCGGTGCGAACTGCTGGCAGAAGAGGCTGGCCACATGGGCGCCCGCGGGCGCCAGGCTTTCGTCCACGGTCGAGGGGATCAGCATCTCGACGATCGGCTCGCGCGACCAGCCCTCGCGCTTCGCGTCCATGAAGGCGCGGTCCATATAGGCCAGCGTCGGCGCGATGATGATCCCCGACTGATGATGTTCGCCCACGCCGGGCAGGCAGCTGAAGTCCGGCAGCGCGGAGAGCGCCACATTCATGCGGAAGGTGCCCGAAGCCGTCTTGAATCCCCGGATGCGTTTCAGGAAATCCTGCGGCAGGTCGCTCGGGCGCATCAGCCGCTCATAGAGGAGTTTGGGGCCGACATTGGCGATGACGCTTTTGGCCATCACCTCCTCGCCATTCTCCAGCCTGACGCCGACGGCCCGGGACCCGTCGACCAGCACGCTGGCGACGGCGGCTTCCAGGCTGATCTCCACGCCCAGGGCCCGCACCACCCGCGCCATGATCTGGGTGATCGTGCCCATACCGCCGACGCTATGGCCCCAGAGGCCCTTCTTCCCGTTCACCTCGCCGAAGACATGGTGCAGCAGCACATAGGCGCTGCCCTGCGCATCGGGCGAGGCATAGTTGCCGACCACTGCATCGAAGCCGAAGGCCGCCTTCACCGCCTCGCTTTCGAACCAGCCGTCCAGGAAGGCGCGGGCCGATTTGGTGAACAGTTCCAGCACATCGCGCTGCTGTTCCAGCATCAGTATGCCGATGCGGCGACCCTGCCGGAGCGCGGCCATGACCATCGCCAGTCCGTCCCCGGCATTGGGCGGTGCCTTCAGCGTCATGTCGCGCAGCAGTTCCGCGACGATCTCCAGCGCGTCATAATAAGCGGGGAGGGCGGCGGCGTCCTTCGCGCTGAACTTCGCGAATTCCGCCTGCGTCCGTTCGATCCCGCCGCCCAGCTTCAGATAGCGCCCGTCAGGCTGGGGCAGGAAATTGCTGATCGGCCGCTCGATCACGCGATAGCCGTGATCGGCCAGCCGCATGTCGCGGATCACCTTGGGATGGAGCAGGCTGACGGTATAGCTGGCCACCGAATTGCGGAAGCCGGGATGGAATTCCTCGGTCACGGCGGCGCCGCCGACGACCGCGCGCCGCTCCAGGATGCGGACCTTGTAGCCCGCCCGCGCCAGATAGAAGGCGCAGACCAGGCCGTTATGACCGCCACCGATGATGACCGCGTCATAGCGTTTGGTCATGCGGCGCGGCTCCATCCCGCCGCCGGTTGCCCGCGCAGCCGGGCCTGTCGGGATGTGCGTCGATGGAGGGAGCGCGCGTCCTTCATCTTCCGTCGCCTTTCAGCGATCGCACAGGGAGCCTCGCGCGCCGGCGGAGCGGCGATCGCGTGAATGCCGCCTGGGAGGAGATATATGTCGAAGCGGTATAGGGGCACAGCTTCGGATAGGTCCAAAGCCGCTGCGGCTCATCCCCCAAATGCGGTATGGGCGGCGGGAAATGCACGGACCGGACGGATCGATGGGTGCTTGTTTCCACAAGCCGGCCGCCGCCGTCCGTCTGCGGTCCCATCCCAGGATCATGCCGTTGCCCGTTTTCGCCCATTATCGCGCGCCCCGCCCACGCAGAAAATTTGTACGACCGTATAACAAAGGCCCGTGCGCGACAATCCCGCGCGCGACAATAAGGATGGCACGCAGATTTTCCGCCAGGTGCCGCATGCCGAACCGATTACCGTGTCCGTCCGGGCACATGGCTCCAGTCGGCCAGGATGCTTTCCCGCCTGGCCACCGCTTCCCAGGGGAAGACGTACCAGTCCTTGGTCACGGTCCGGTCGATGGTTTCGGCGCGATAGTCCACCCGCGCGTCGGAGCGGATATTGTCCATCAGCACGGCAAAACGGATCGAAACCACCCCCGCCATGGCACGCCGCACCAGATTGATGGTCCCTCCGCTGTCGTTGATGTCGTCGACGAACAGCAACTGCTCGCCCGCCGCTCCTCGCGCCTGGAGCCTGGCCAGCAGCGTCTCGCCAAAATCGGGCAGTTTCGCCGAGAGATCGACCGACAGCATCGGGATGTCCATCGCATGGCTGAGATAGGTTGCGGGGACGAGGCCGCCCCGCCCGATGCCGACCAGATAGTCCGCCTGCCATCCCGAAGTCCCGATCGCCCCGACCAGTGTATCGATCTGATGGAGAAAGGTCTCCATCGTCACGGGCGTCAATTTCGGTTGGTCCATGGCGTCAGCCCGCCGCCAGCCGGGGGCCGGTTTCCGCCGCCGCGCCATAATGGCGTGCCAGGACGGCGCAGGCCATGAGCTGGATCTGGTGGAACAGCATGACCGGCAGCAGGATCGGCCCGACCGCGCTGGCCGGGAACAGCACGCCGGCGATCGGCACGCCCGATGCCAGGCTCTTCTTGGAGCCGCAGAATTGCAGCACGATCGCATCCTCCCGCGCAAGGCCCATCAGGCGCCCCAGGATCAGCGTGAAGAGCAGCACCGCGCCCAGCATCGCGATGCACAGGAGCGCCAGCAGCAGCAATTCGCCCCGCGATACCTTGTGCCAAAGCCCCTCGACCACCGCCGCGCTGAAGGCGGTATAGACCACCAGCAGGATCGATCCCCGGTCGACCCGGCCGACCAGGGTCCTGTGCCGCGCGACGAAGCCGCCGATCAATGGCCGCGCCATATGCCCGACGATGAAGGGCAGCAGCAGTTGCAGCACGATATTCTCGATCGAGGAGAGGGAGATCAGGCTGGCGGTCCCGCTCCTCTCCATCAGCAGCGCCACCAGCAGCGGGGTGAGTACGATGCCCAGCAGGTTGGAAAAGGACGCGCTGACCACCGCTGCCGCGACATTGCCGCGTGCAATGGCGGTAAAGGCGATGGACGATTGCACGGTGGACGGCAGCAGGGTCAGGAACAGCAGGCCTGCGCGCATCGCGGGCGAGATCGCCGTCACCTGCTGCGTGGCCAGGCCGATCAGCGGGAAGATGGCAAAGGTCGTCGTCAGCGCCGCCAGATGGAGTTTCCACGCCCTGGCTCCGTTCCAGATCGCCTCGCGCGACAGTTTCGCGCCGTGCAGGAAGAAGAGCAGCACGATCCCCGCATCGGCGGCCGCTCCGGCAATCCGCGCGCCTTCTCCACGCGCGGGCAGGACGGAGGCCAGCGCGACGGTGCAGATCAGCAATAGCAAGAAGGGATCGAGAAGGTCGCGCAGCCGGTTCATGCCATCGCCTTTAGGCAGGATGACGGGAAAAGGATAGACGCGCCGCCGCCGATCCGCCAACACGCGCGGAGTACAGCAAGGGAGAGACCGACCGTGAGCGAAGATGTCGCGATTGTCGAGAATGCCGGTGTCATCGAAATCCATATCGACCGGCCGGACAAGAAGAACGCGCTGACCGCCGTCATGTACCGCATGATGACGGCGACGCTCGCCGATGCGTCGGCGCGTCCCGAGATCGGCGCTGTTCTCTTCGCGGGCAGGGGCGACGCCTTTTGCGCGGGCAACGACATCAAGGACTTCATGGCAGGCCCCGAAGGCGGCGCGGCGGCGTTCGACTTCATTCGTGCGCTGGCTGCCTTCGACAAGCCGATGATCGCTGCCGTTCAGGGGCTGGCCGTCGGCATCGGCACGACCATGCTGTTCCATTGCGACCTTGTCTATGCAACGCCGGATGCGCGCTTCATCATGCCCTTCGTCAATCTGGGGATCGTGCCGGAGGCGGCGTCCAGCCTGCTCGCGCCGGCGACGCTCGGCTATGCCAAGGCGGCCGCGATGCTGCTGCTGGGCGAACCCATGGACGCGCAAACCGCGGATCGCGGGGGCTTCGTCACGGCGATCGTTCCCGCCGAGAACCTGCTCGACCATGCGCGGCAGAAGGCGGCCGTGCTGATGACCAAGCCGCCCCAGGCGCTGGCCGCCACGCGACGTCTGATGAAGGGCGATCCGGCAACGCTGAACCAGCGGATAGAGGAAGAAGGGCAACTCTTCCGGGAAGCGCTCAAGTCCGCCGAAGCGCAGGAGGCCTTTTCGGCCTTCTTCGAAAAACGTGCCCCGGTTTTCAGGCGCTCTACCAAGGTGCCGTGATGCTGACGCGTCAGCAGCTTGAAATACTCAGGCGCTGCGCGGGCTTTGCCGAGGTGCCATGGGTCATGCTCATGGAACCTTGTTATCGGTCTTCCCGAACCGGATTTCGCTGACGATCACGGCGGCGACCACCAATATGCCGCCCAGCAGGGCGATCGCGGGAAGGCGGTCGCCCGCTATCCAGCCGATGATCCCCGCCCAGACCGGCTCGCCCGCATAGATCAGCGTGGCGCGCGTCGCGGAGACGCTTTGCTGCGCCCAGTTCATCACCAGTTGAATGAGCGCGGTCATCAGCCCCAGGCCGCAGGCCGACAGCACGACCGTCCAGGAAAAGGGCGGCACGGTTTCGCCCGCCGGTATCATGCTGGAAAAGGCCAGGATCGAGGTCACCATGAGCTGGATCAACGTCACCCGCGCGACATTCACCCGGCCCGCCCACAGGCTGATGAAGATGATCTCCAGCGCGATGGCGAGCGTGCTGATCAGCGTCAACGCCTCGCCCCGGCCGAGCGACAGGCCTTCCCTGGGCGCCGCGATCAGCAGCAGGCCGATGAAGGCAAGGGCCACGCCCGCCCAGCTTGCCAGCCGGGGCGGCCGACGCAGGATCAGCCACTGGAATATCGGCACCAGCGGGACATAGGCGGCGGTAATGAAGGCGGAAGTGCTGCTGGGAATGGTCCTTAGCCCCCAGGTCTGAAGCGAATAGCCCGCGAAGATGCCGAGGCCGATCATGCCGCCCGCCAGCCATTCGCGCCGCGTCACCCCGCGCAGCACCGGCAGGGCAAGGGGCAAGGCCATCAGCGCGGCCGTCCCGAACCTGAGGCCGACGAAGAAGAAGGGGCCGCTGTGCCGCATCGCCTGATGCACGATCAGGAAGGTGCCGCCCCACAGAAAGGTGATGCCGATCAGCGCCAGTTCGGGCCGGCCGATCATCAGCCGGGAAGGGGAGGGAGTCGAAGAAGCCGCACCGTGCATGACGCAAGCTGGTGCGACCGTTGGATGCCAAGGTCAAGCGCCGCCTCTTCCGGAAAGAGGCGGCGGCGCCCGGTCAGTCCTTCTTCATGTCGTTGCCCGCGCGTTCCATGGCGGCGCCCATGTCGTGTTTGGCATCGCGCGCCGTGCGTTCGGCATCACGGGATGCATTGTCCATCGTGGTGCCCATCCGGTCCGTGCCCTCGTCGATCGCATTGCCCGCATGGTCGAGGCCATTGTCGATCCGGTCGCCCGCCTGGTCGACGGCATTGCTCATGTCATTGCCGATCGCGGAGCCGGCATTCTCCAGATTTTCCGTGGCCTTTTCCGAACAGGCAGACACGCCCAGCACGGTCAGCACCGACAGGGCAGCCAGAAATGATTTGCGCATGGTTCATCCTCATCGCCGTCAACGGAGCCGTAATAACCGTTGCACAGCCGATAAGGTTGCGCCGGGGGTGTCAGCGGCCGCGTAATCCGAAGACCATCGACCGGTCCTGATCCGGGATCAGCCCTTCCAGCACCCGCCAGAAGCCGGTGACGGACCCTTGTCCCGCCTGCGCATAGGCGGCCGCCATCTTTTCCCGCAGCGCGCGGAACAGATCGGCCTCCAGCGCGATACCGGCGGGGCTCAGCCGCAGCAATTTCTGGCGCCGGTCGTTCGCGCCCTGCCGGGTCTCGATATAGCCCTGCTCGATCAGGTCGTTGAGGACCCGGCCCAGCGACTGCTTGGTGATGGACAGCAGTCGCAGCAGATCCTTGACGGTGAGGTCGGGCTGGCGCGAAATGAAATAGAGCGCGCGGTGATGGGCACGCCCCAGCCCCTGCGCGACCAGCCCTTCGTCGATCGACCGGGTGAGCGCCGAATAGCCGAAATAGAGCATCTCTATCCCCCGGCGAATTTCATCCTCGCGCAGGAAGAGCGGCGAAGCGGGCGCGATCTGCGAAGGTGAAGCGGCCGGTGGAGAGCTTTGAACGGGCATGCCGGCTTGTTCCAATATGAGTGGCGGACGGATCGGCATATTGGCGCCTAAGGAAAATAATGACTAGGCTTTCCTTTCGCGCGGGAGCCGTTATATGGCGGTCCGCGCCGGCGACGCCGGCACTCTGCTGGGGCGTCGCCAAGCGGTAAGGCAGCGGCTTTTGATGCCGCCATTCGCAGGTTCGAATCCTGCCGCCCCAGCCAAGTTTTTCCCAACATACTGCCAAAGCTGCCTTTTCGGACGACGCCGGAACCGTGGTGGGGCGTTTGCTACAGAACCCTGCTACAAAGTTGGGGCTTTGGGGGCATGGGAGGCATCCCGAATACTGTCAGGCGTGGGGGCGTCTATCACTTCCGGCGAGCTGTTCCGGTGGGGCTCCGGGCACGGTTGGCACGGAGCGAATTGACATGCAGCCTCCATACGCACCAAGCAGGAGAAGCGCGGTTCCTGTCGCGCTGCCTGTATCTGCGGTCGGAGGAATTGTTCGTGGAGGTCGAGAGCGCGCCCATGCTGAGCGATGAGGAGATCGCGGCGCTGGTGAAGGATTTTTACTCCACGATCCTGGCTAAGGACGATCATCACCGTTTGATGGCGGACGCGCCAGATCAGTTCCGGGCAGCGCGAGCCGATCACTATCGGCAACTGGCGGAAAGCGCGAAGGAACATCTTGCCGAGAATGCCTATGCGACTGTGCGGCAGATCACCTCCGCTATGCTGGCCCGCCGCTACGGGCTGGATGCGAAGTTCGACAAGCTGAGCGTTCGGAAAGTTAGCCATGCGATGCTTCGGGCGGGCGTCGAGGTCGCCGAAACTCTGCGCGCGAGGGCCGAGGGTGATTTCAACTATGAGCCGCAAGATAAGTTGCTTGTGGAGGCTCTTCGTGAGAGGCCAGAGCTGCCAGCCTCGGTGCCCATCACTGCCGCTGCCGAAATGCCGCCGATTGTTGCAGGTCCTACATTTACCGAGGCGGCAGAAACATTCAGAGAAGAGCAACTGCGCCGTAAAAAATGGGAGCGCCAGACATACCTTCAGGCGCGGGCGACCTATTCGATCTTTTGCGACTTCGCTGGCGACCGACCTCTTGGTGATTATGTTCGCGCCGATGCCGGTCGCTTCAAAGCGTTATTGGAGGACCTCCCGGCCAACTACAGCAAAGCTGTGGAGTTCCGTGGCCTGACGGCGCAGCAGATTGTGGAGCAGACTCGCCAACAGGATGTCCTCCGTCTGTCGTCGCGCACGGTACAGCGGCATTTCGCGGCTTTGTCGACCCTTTGGGACAGCGCGATCGAACAAGGCGCGGCGGCTATCAACATCTTCAACGACTGGAAATTCGCTGCTGCGAAGCGAGCACGCGACCAACGGCAGATGTGGCCGATTGAGTTGCTTCAGGCGTTGTTCAAGACGCCAATTTGGGCAGGATGCCAATCTGAACATCGGCGTTCGAAGCCGGGAACGCATATCATTCGGGACGATAAATTCTGGCTTCCGCTGATCGCGCTTTTCTCTGGAATGCGCCAGGAGGAAATCTGCCAGTTGCGCCTCGACGATGTGCGGAAAGCGGAAGGCATCTGGATTTTCGACATCAAGGAGGGCGAGGGGCGCCAACTCAAAAACAGAAATGCAATCCGGAAGGCCCCCATCCATCATAGCCTGATCCGGCTGGGCCTACTCGACTATGCCGATCAGATGCGGGCGCGGCCCGGCAATCTGTTGTTCCCGGATCTAAATCCGGGTGGAGCGGATAACCGGCTGGGCCATAATTATTCCAAATGGTTTACCCGGTATCGGCGAGACACGGCGCTTTATGTCAAAAGGATGGATTTCCACTCTTTCCGCCATAATGCGATCACGTTTATGAAGCGTGCCAATGTGCCCGATTCAGTAGTCGATGAAGTGACTGGGCACGAGACAGCTGGAGAAACGGCCCGCTACAACAAAGGGCTGACTATCGCAAATCTGAAGGAAGCCGTCGACAAGATCGACATAGGGGTCGATCTTTCGCGTCTGTATCAATATACCTGAAAACGCTGGCCCGCAGGACTGTACGATGATGCCGGGCGCACGCCGAGTAACCTCTTCTGGATAGCGGCCGGCTGCATGTCCGTGGGCGGGCTCTCCTGCAAACCCGTAAATCGGGGAGTCCTATGATCCGCTTCGTTGTCTCGCTCGCCACTGAGGACGATGATCTCAGGGCATCAGAGTTGTTGCTGGAATTTATCCGAGCAGGCATACGGAGATAGGCACGGGTCGGGGGCGCTGTGATGGCTGATGGGCAAGCATTTGTTGATTACTACAAGATTCTGCAAGTCAGCCCCAACTGTGACGCGAGAGGCCTAGAAACCGCCTATCGTTTGCTTGCAAAGATGTACCATCCCGACCATGCCGCAACGGCCGACGTCACGAAATTCAATGAAGTGATCGAGGCGTATAAGACGCTAAGGAACTCAGACCAGCGGGCGCAGTACGACCTTCTCTACGCTGCCCGGACAGGCTTCAGGTTCCATGCGGATGATGAAGTTGATGGCGAACAAACGGCATACGATGATGCAGACGCTCACTCGAAAATTCTTCTATTTCTATATAAAAGACGAAGAGAGAGTGCGCAGGACGCGGGCGTAGGTCGATATTTCGTGCAAAAAATGCTGAACTGTTCAGATGAGCATTTTGAGTTTCATCTGTGGTATTTAAAAGCAAAAAGCTTAATTGAAATCACTGAGCACGGAACGTTGGCAATCACCATTGAAGGCGTCGATCATGTGATTTCCATATCTCAGACTGTGATGAGAGAAAAATTACTGATTGGGAGACCGACCGATCCTTAAAATCAACGGCTACCTCCATTTCCTCGACTATAGTGGCTGCTGCCCCTCCCTCACCAGCGCGGTAGCTGAAACGACGTCCGACATCGGTTTAACCGATGCCTGAGGGCTCCAGGGACAAAGAAAATGCCCCGCCCTCGGACGGGGCCAATTTGGGTCGCCGACAAATCTTAAGCCGCTGCCGGTGATTCGCCCATCTATCGCGAGTTATAATGCTAAAAAGGAGGGTCTCTCTCTCTGCTGCATTAACCGCCGACGGGTATCGAAACGGTTAAGTTTAATGAGGCTAGCAATGGACAGGCCGAAGCTGTGCATCACCGTAAACCGGGTGAAGTATGGCTCGTTAAATGTTTGGAAACGGATGATCGAAATAGCTGGGGTGAAGCCTCACAGGGGTTTTGACCATGTGCCGACCTCCACACCGAGACCGGCAGATCAGATTGTCTGCCATCCGCGAGAGATGCCTGCTCTCCATCAATAACAGTGCGCCGAGGTTAGAAAATCTTGCGCAGTTCAATCATGACGGTACGGCCGATGGGGTCTCTTCGCACAGGTTGATAGGCTTGCGGGATTTCCCCGAGAAGATTGGTCACGCGCTGACGCTGATTTGAAATATTGTCAAATGCGACAGTGATCTTGGCACCTTTCGCCATGCGCCCATTTGGGAAAATTTGCGCGAGATCGGCATAGAGTTGAAAATCGACCGTGGTCAGAGGCGCGAATGAAAGCATGTCGGGATCGGTTGGCGAGCCGACACTCAGATAACTTGCCCCGCGTCGCCGTAAGTCAAAGCGCAGCCCCGTGCCACCTCTGTTCAATGCGACGCTTGCGTTCGTTGCATGCCGCTGCTGCCCTCCGGCGATGCCGATCGCGCCTCCCTTGAGCAAATCGATCTCGGGCAAGCCTTCGCGAATGACGGTGGTGTTCTTGAGCAGAATGCTATGTGAGGCCGTGACCTGCAATTTCAGCGGCGGCGTGCGTCGACTGGACGCAAGGCCAGTTTTGCCGGGCATGAGCGTGGAACGCGTCAGAGGGATTGCGAAACGTAGCCCGAACCTCAACTGCTCGGTCTGTTGACGGGCAAAATTGACGGAGCGATTATCAACGAGGATCAGCGTGCCTGAAGCATTCCGTTGAAATCGGTCAGGGAATGCAGCAACGATGGCTGTGCTGGGCGAGGGCAGCGCACCCAACTGGTTGCGCAGATCATCGGTTGAATAACTGACGTCGAACTGAAAATTATACTTACGGAGCGGGTTAGCCGTCAAAGCAAGGGTGCGCGATCTCAGGCTCTCATTCCGCAGCGAAGCAGCGCCGCCGTAGACCAGCGTCACATCGACGGTCTCTCCCGTCAGCGGATCGAAATATGGCACGTTGGGGCTGATCACTTCGGGCGCAGCCAGCAACTCAGGGGCGATTGCACGCTCGGTCCGGACGCTGCCAGCGCTGAAACGCAACCAGTCGAGCATCTCCCAATCCAGTTCGATGCCGCGCCGCTTCAAATTACCATACCGCCCAAGATCAACGGTACCTGCATCCAGGGCGAGGTCGATGTCCCCCAGTATCGGCAGAAATCCTTCTTCCCGACTGGTGAGCGGGATCGATATTCCTGCTTTCGCGAGATATTCATGGCGACTGAAAGCACGCTCGCCTGAGCTATCTTCAGCGTCATAGTTGATCCAGGTCGCGCCCAAGCCCGCACTTACCCGAACGGTTCCTGCCCAGTTCTGGAAAAGAGGGCCGTCCAGATCGAGCGTGACCTGGGGAGTGCTGTTCCGGCTCCGCGTACTGCGAGTGCCAATCGGGATCAGTCCGGCCAGCGATCCGTCAAAAGGATTTTGCGTGGATGCAACGGTCGATCCGCCGACAAGTGATCCCGTCAATTGGGATCGGTATGCCAAGTGGCGATAATCCCACCGGCCTGACAGGATCGCGCGCCAGCCACCCCATGCGGCGTTGAACGCGGCAGAAACCGAATGGCTCTTGGTACTGCTCGCGCTGCGCAACGGCCGGTCAGGATCGTTGAGCGCGATATAGACCGGCGTGGAAAAGGGGGTGAACGCATTGCTGGTAGGAATCAGAAAGCGAGCCGAAGGCAAGCCGTTGTAATTCTCCGTATCGGTCCAGTTCACTCTGCCGCTGAATTGGAGTGACAACCAAGGCGCGAGTTCCTTATTGCCGGCGGCGGCGATGTCGATCGGACGAGAGGAACCGCGCAGAGTGCGATAGAAGCTTTGGTTGCTTGGATTGAGTTGATTGGCTCCGGCTACAAGGTCAGACAGTTGAAATGACGTCTGCCCATGAGGCAGCGCGAGAAAATTGATCCGCTGGCCCGCAAGAGCGCTCAGTTGCGGATCGATTTCCAAGCCTGAAACGGGAGTGATGTTGCCCCAGACAGAATAGGGAATGCTCTCCTGGCGGGGAATGAAATCCCGCTCTGATTCGAACAAATCGCCCGATCGAGCTCCCCTGATAGTAAGGTTTATTCTGTCTTGCCCCTTGATATAGGTGAGCAGCATTTCTCCCTTGTTGTTGTTCCAGCCGCCCTCAGTTGCCGTTTCCCGGCTGGCGGTGAGCGTGGCGCTCCTGACGCGGTTGCGCAGCACGATGTTATAAGTCCGCTGACCGGCTGCGCCATTGACGCGCTGGGCGGAGCCGCGAGGCAGCGTTTCGACCCGCGCAATCGCTTCGACCGGTATGTCCGAAATGTTACTTGGGTCTGTAATGGGGCGGCCGTTAACGAGAATCGCAGGATCGCTATCCCCGTTCTCATTCCGGATTTCGTCGAGCAGTTCCCCGGTTGTGCTGACATTGTAGGACGCGACGCTGTCTTCGTCATATGTCTGCTCGACCGGCACATCCTGGAGAGCGGCGACGATCGCTCGCGTGCCCGTGACAATGATGAGCGTCTGGTCGGCGCTATATGTCGCGCTCCCTTCCGTCGAGGCAGTACCCACATTCTCCAGAGCCCACCCGCTGGATGTCATGCCTGCCATCATCGCAACCGGACAACAGCCGCCGATCAAAGCCCGGCGCAGAAGCGAGGTAGAGGGCATCTGGTTGAACTCAGCAATAAAGGAATGTCTCGCCAGACGCTGCTGGCGAGACAATCTTCAGGTCCAAAAGTGACTTACAAGGAGTAGTTCGGTACCGAGATATAGGTACCGTTGCTCCCTTCAGTGCCAGCGCCCCAGGGCGCGACCTTGAACCAGTCTGTGGTGCACTTGGTGCCGGTATAGCCATTCTGGGTGCGCCAGGTGCCGCCCGGCGCGGGCTTGTTCGGCGAAATGCAGATGACCACCTGGCCAACATGATATTCGCCCGTGACCTGCACCGGGCCTCCATGATCTTCAAACGCGTAAATGCTGTCGATCTGTTCCTGGCTCACCGGCGTTCCGGCCACAGTGAACTTCAGAACCGGACCGTCCCAATATTCTGGAATGGTCTCGTCATAGGCCTGAGTGCCTTCGAAAACGCAGTTGCCCTGCGGAGACTGACCCCAGAAGCCCTGGTTTGCGCCAGCGGCATGCGCGGCGTTGAAAGCGTTGCAGGCATTCAGGGCGGCATTCGCCTGCGGCGTTCCGATCAGTTCAGGATCGATAACATATTGGCCTTCAGCGTCGTGATGGATCACCTGCTCGGCATGATAGACTTCCTGATTGATGTTGCAGCTGAAGGCGTGCTGGAACGTCGAGGTGAAGTCTGCCGTGAAATTGTAAGTGCTGTCAGTCCAGTATCCGGCAGTCGACCATTGATCTCCGAACATGTTGACGCTGCCGCCGACGCGGAACGGATTACCACGGATTTCGAGCACTGCGGGAACGTAGGTCCCGGCATGCTGAATCGTGCCTTCGTCAATATCGCGAGAACCGGTTTCCGTCGGACCGCTTACCAGGGTCGCGGCTCCGGTGACCACTTCGCCGGTCCATTTGTCACCATTTCCGGTCTCGTGGGCGGCGGCCAATATGTCGCATTGGTCCTGCATGGCCGCAAGCGTGTCCTGGCTCGCGAGCTGAGCGCTGGGCGTCGGAACGGTGTCCGCCCAAGCTGTAGTGCTGGCAATTGCCGAAAAGGCGGTTCCGCACATTACGGCCGCGACAAGAAACTTATTTTGAGACATGCAGAAACTCCCCCAGATTGCACCATGCCGCTTAAGATCGCCATGACTGTCGAACCAAGTTGAATGATTCGCGCCCGATCGGGGAGTTAATAGGTTGTTAAGTTACGGATTAGAAGGTCTTCATTTCAACTGTTCCAAATTGGGAACATGCTTACTTATTTCGTAGATATATTAGAACGCTAGTTATATGTCATTCAACCATCAGTAATAGTTTTATATATATCTATAGGTGTAATGGGGTACTTTAACCTCCGTGCAGCCTCGCTCGGCGATCCAGCGTCTGACTTTCTGAAGGAGATAGCCTGGTCAAACCCGCCACTCCTGCCCAGCACAAGCAGCCTCCCTCGCATTGCCAGCCATGCTGATGGTCGGTCGGCAGCGAGAGGTGCTTCTAAAATGAAAAAATGGCCGAAACGCTGGGGGAGTTGCCGTCCGAAACGCTGGACAGGCCGGTCGCGACGGCGCATAAATTTCTGGCGCTCCAGCGCCATACCTCCCCCCTCTACACTGCCTTCCCCTTTATCTACCTTCCCTATACCCACACCTTTCTCCTCCTCCCTTTCTCTCCCCAAACCAATGAAGGTTCAAAAGAGGAAGATATGAGATTTGAGAATATGCCGGTCGTCGCAATCCAACCATGCGACGGGCCAGCGATGGTGGCCGCGATCGATCGGCTATTCGTCGAGGGGGTCGATGTCCGACGTCCGGAGGGTGCGCCTTTCCAGCTCAAGCTTCCCCTCGGCTTCAACTATTATCCAACGACCGGCAAAATTTTCCGTGATGGCGCTCCGGCCTCGTTTCGGCAGAAAGGCATCGACGCCTTACTCCTGATTCTCCGCGAACATGGAGACGGGCAAGGCGCTGCATAGATATCTGCCGCCTCAGTGAATCCTCTCTGCCGGACGCAACCCGGCAAAAGAAGGAGGATTCATGACGCCAGAGTCAGGCCAGGCCATCGGCCAGCTTCCCCTCATGCCGGATGAGCTGCTCAAGGCTCACTTCGTCCAGGAGAAATTCGACACCCGTTTCCGCGCCTGCGCGCGCCTGCTCCAAGCCTTGTGGCGTGAGCGGCAGGGTCTGCCAATCGGCAGCTTCCAGGGACGCGACGGACGCAAACGGAAGGTCGGTTCGTTGCTCAGCACGAGTGCGGCTGCCGTTGGCCGCAACTTCCTGGGACCGGCCGTGGCGCATCTCGCGCGGCGCGAAGTCATCTATCAGGAAGCGGGTGCACTGATCGACCGACAGCGACTCTACAGCAATCTGCTGAGTTCCATGCCGCTGGCATTCAACCTGTTTGCGCCGCTTCGTTTCGATCTGGCGCTGGCCGCTAAGGTGATGCGGGCGATTGCACCGACCGTCGACATTGCAGCCGTTCGTCACGTCTGGTTCGAGCATTCGCCGGGGCGGCGGGAAGTGGACCTGACCGGCGACCGGACGGCCTTTGACGTTGCAGTCGTCTATCAGCGCAGCGACGGCGCGACCGGCCTGATCGGAATCGAGGTCAAATATTCGGAGAGCCTGGCTGAGCCCGCTCCTGCGGAACTGAACCCCCGCTATGATGAACTCGCCCCGGCATCGGGCCTTTTCAAGGAACCCATGCACGCGGCCTTGCGGGTGAACCCTCTCCAGCAGTTGTTCCGGGAGCACCTGCTCGCCCAAGCGGCGATGATGCGCGGCGACTGGGCGGAAACGCACTTCATGCTGCTCGCGCCGCGCCATAATACGAACGTCCAGCAGGGGGCGGATCTCTACCGCAAATTCGTGGCGTCGCCCGGCCCGGAGCAGGCTTCCTTCCTGAATGTCGAACTGGAACAGCTCGTGGAGGCGCTTGGCTGGGCTGGCGCGAGGGACGAGGCTTACGCCCTGTTCGATCGCTATCTGAACTGGGGTGTCGTCATTGATGCTGTCGAAGCCTGCCTTCGAGCCAAGATCGAAGATTGGCATATCGCGCCGCCGCCGTCCGCTCCCCTGACCCTCATCGGGAAGGCGGCCTGATATGATAAGGCCGTCCTTCATCGATCAGGCCGCTTTCGAACTGATGCTGGAACACGGTCGGGGCAGCGCAAGGGGCGCGGACCGTGATCCGATGCCGGTGGTGAAGCTCTTTACCCCGGACGCCGGGGCGACTTGGCTGCTCACTGAAATCGACCCTGCGGACTATGATCGGGCATTTGGTCTATGCGATCTCGGGCTTGGGGAGCCCGAACTGGGATATGTGAGCCTGGGCGAACTGGCTGCCGTTCGTGGTCCCCTGCGCCTACCTATCGAACGGGATACCGCCTTCACCGGCAGCAAACCGATTTCAGAATACGCCGCCGAGGCCCGCTATGCGCGCAGGATCGTAGCGTGACGGCCTGCCAAGCTCTTGCATTTTCTAACATTGATCCACTAGGGTTGTCTCGCTCCCGCAATACTCGGGAGCGGGGCGTGGAAACCTCTTTGTCGCAGCACCTCGGTCGATATTCGGCCGGGTGGCATGCGCGCATGTCCAGCCGGCTTGCCGGTAAAGGCGCATGCGCGCTGTGCTGTGCCAGTGTTTCCAACATCCGGCTTCGGCCGTTGCCCCGAATGGACATGGGGGGCAACGAATGACGGATCGGATCACGGGGCTCGAACGCCTCGCTCAGCTCAAGGCCGAAGGCGTCTTAACCGACGAAGAATTCATGGCGCAGAAGGCGGCCCTCTTGGGTGCATCTGAGGCGAATGCGGGCGGGAGCCAGGCCGCGACATTTGCCGAGCGTTTCAGTGACAGGCGAGCGACGTCCTCCGATCAAGCCACTGCGGCGGTTTTGCTGGGGCGCAAAAACCTGGATGAGGCTCCTGCCGCCCCAGCCAAGTTTTTCCTAACATACTGCCAAACCGGGCTTTCAGACGACGCCGGAACCGTGGCGGGGCGTTTGCTACAAAGTCCTGCTACAAAGGCGGGACTGTGTACGGATGGGAGCGATCCCGAATATGTTCGGGCGGGGGCGTCCATCGCTGCCGGCGAGCAGTTCCGGTGGAGCCACGGGGGTGTTCCTGCACGGGGGACCTGGTGCCGGCATTTCGCCGTTGCACCGGCGATTGTTCGATCCCGACCGCTACGATCTCATCCTCTTCGACCAGCGTGGCTGCGGGAGATCGCGGCCGCATGCGGAGGTCGACTGCAACAGCAGCTGGCACCTCGTTTCCGATATCGAACGCCTGCGGACGAGCTTCGGCTTCGAACGGTGGCTCCTATTGGGCGGTTCGTGGGGCTCTACGCTGGCGCTCGCATATGCTCAGGCCTATCCGTCACATGTCACCGAGCTGGTCCTGCGCGGGATATTCCTGGGCGATCAGGCGAGCCTGGACTGGTTCTATTCCTTCGGCGCTTCGGAAATTTTCCCGGATCAGTGGGAGGCCTTCTGCGCGGCCATCCCGCCGGAGGAGCGCCACGACCTGGTCGCGGCCTATGACCGGCGCCTGACCACGCTCGAGGGTGCGGCGCAGCTGCGCCTCGCGCGTATCTGGAGCCAATGGGAAGCCGCGACCGTCTCGCTGCTGCCGGACCCAGCGCGCGAACGAAGCGCGCAGGACCCCCACTATGCGATCGCCGTGGCGAAGATCGAGGCGCATTTCTTCGCGAACAAATGTTGGCTCAGGCCCGGACAGCTGCTTGAGGACGCGCATCTTCTCGCCGACATTCCCGGCACAATCGTGCACGGCCGGTACGATATCTGCTGTTCGGCGCGCAACGCCTGGGAACTGCACAGGCGCTGGGCACGATCGAGGCTCCATCTGGTCGAAGGCGCGGGACATGTGTTCTCCGAACCCGGAATCACCGATCGGCTGATCGAGGCGACGGACCAATATGCCGCGTCATGGGCAGGCAATCGCGAACTGATGGCCAAAACGAACTGACGCGCTGCCGAACGTGCCGACACGGCTTTTGATAAGCCTGTGCCGGAACCGACGAACCAAGGACGAACTACCAATGGCTCAGCAGATGACAGCCACTCCTACCGCTCCGCGCCGACTCATGGCCGAAGACCTCGAGCGCGTCGCGCCCCTGATCGACGGGAAAGTGTTGCCATCGGCCTCGGCCGACCAGCTGGAAACCTACGATCCTTCCAACGGCGCAAGGCTGGCGGCGATTCCACGCGGCGCCGCCGAAGACGCCGACCGAGCGGTTCGGGCGGCCCGGGCGAGCTTCGACAGGCGCGACTGGAGCAAGGCTCCGCCGGGCGAGCGAAAGGCGGTCCTGCTGCGATGGGCGGAACTGATCGCGCAGAATGCAGTCCGCCTCGATGCGCTCGATGCGCTGGAAATGGGCAAGCCGGTCAGTCTTCAGGTCTACAACGCCATGGTCGCGGCGGGCCTCGTCCGGTTCAATGCCGAGGCGATCGACAAGGTTTCTGGCGATGTGCTGAGCAGTGACAGCCTCTCCACCGTGATCCAGACTCGAGGCCCGCGCGGAGTTGTTGCGGCGATCATTCCCTGGAATTTTCCAACCTATAATAGCGTCCTCAAAATTGCGCCGGCGCTAGCCGCCGGCAACAGCGTCGTGCTCAAGCCTTCCGAGTTCGCCTCGCAATCGGCAATGATGCTCGGGCGGCTTGCGCATGAAGCCGGATTGCCGCCCGGCGTGCTGAATATCGTGCCGGGCAGCGGCGGGACCGTCGGCCGTGCGCTGGCCGAGCATATGAACGTCGACATGGTGACGTTCACTGGATCCTCTGACGTCGGCAAACTGATCATGCAATATGCCGGCGCGTCCAATATGAAGGTCGTCGGCGCGGAATGCGGCGGCAAGTCGCCCCAGATCGTGTTCGACGACGGAATCGATCCCGACGTGATCGCCGGCTATATCGCGCGCTCGATCGCTACCAATCAAGGGCAGGTGTGCAGCTTCGGATCGCGCCTTCTGGTCCAAGAAAGCTTGTGCGATATTCTGGTCGAACGGATATCAGCACGTCTTGCGGATATCGTCGCGGGCGATCCGCAGCTCAGTTCCACCACCTACGGTCCGCTCGTCTCGTCGCGGCAGATGCAGCGGGTCGAGAAGTTCTTGTCGCAAGCACGGACCCAGGGCGCGGAAGTCGTCTATGGCGGGAGGCGTATCCTGAAGGAGACCGGCGGCTTCTTCATCGAGCCGACGATCGTCACCAACGCCGGGGCCGATAGCCAGATTGCGCGGGAAGAAATATTCGGGCCGGTGGTGGCCGTGCTTCCGTTCAGCGATGCCGAGGATGCGATCCGCCTGGCGAACGAAACCAGCTATGGCCTCGCCGCTTATATATGGTCGACCCATGCAGCAACCGGGTTCAGGGTCGCGAACGCATTGCAGACCGCGGTGACGGTCGTGAATGCGGATGCGGTGGGGAGCGCCGGACCGGGCTTCGCATTCTCCGGCGAGCCGGCTGGCCTCTCGGGCATCGGGCTGGAAGGCGGCGTTGCCGGGCTTGAAACATACCAGCGCCGGCAGACCATGTGGTTCAACCATGGCTAATATCGTCATCTGGCCGTTGCTCGGGACGATGGGCGGAGAGTCGTGACGGCCTTCTCCGGCCCTGTGCGATTGAGCCGTTTTGGCAACAGCTACGTCCTCGCGCTATTGGTCGCGATCAATATCGTGAATTATGCCGATCGGACGCTGATATCCGTGTTGGCGCCGGCGATCCAGCAGGAACTCGATCTCAGCAACACCCAGGTCGGCGCAATCACGGGCATCGCCTTTGCGCTGACCTACGGCCTCTCGGGATTGGTCCTGGCTCGCTGGGCGGATCGCCATGGCCATGCCCGAATATTGGTCGCCGCCGTCGCGACCTGGAGCGTGATGTGCGTCCTCACCGCCTATGCCCGGTCGTTTACGCAGCTGTTCTTCGTCCGCCTGGGCTTGGGGATCGGGGAATCCGGAGCATCGCCTGCGTCGTTCGCGCTGATCCACACCGCCTTTTCAGATCGCGCCCGGCCGATCGCCTACGCGATCTTTTCCGCAGGAGCGACGGTGGGTATCGGAACGGGTGTCGCCGTGGGCGGATGGCTAGGGTCCGAATATGGCTGGCGCCCTACCATGATGATCATGGCGGCGCCGGGGCTGCTGCTCGCGTTCGTCTTTGCGCTGACCGTGAAGCGACCCGCCAAGTCCGCCGGTGGACCTCGAATGCAGATGCCTTCGGCCTTGGCGACGGCGAAGGCCATCGGCGCCGACCCGCTGCGCCGTTCGTTGGTCGGGGCCTATGCGATGGCCAGTTTCGCCTATACCGGCTTTGCCCAATGGGCGCCGACCTTCTACATGCGCACGCATGGGATGAGCATGAAGGAGGTCGGCGCCACCTACTCGATCAGTTCTTCGGGAGGCGCGCTCCTGGGGATCATCATCGGTGGAATCGTCGTCGGCAGAATGCTCGTAAGGAGCGCGCCTCTGGCGCTCCATCTGTGCGGCCTGCTGGCGGTCTGTGCGGCGGCGGCCAGCGCCGCTGCATTCCTGGTGGCGGATCGAACGCTGTCTTTGACGCTGTTCGCGATCTTCGGGCTTGCCGCCGGTGCCACCTATGCGCCGACCATCGCGCTGTTCCAGGAACGAAGTCCTGGGGAAAGCCGGGCGTTCGCCGGTGCGACAATGCTGTTGATCGCGATCATCGTCGGCCAGGGGGGCGGCCCCTTCATCGTCGGCCTTGCAAGCGATCTGCTTGAAGCGCAGGGGGTGCAGGCGCCCCTTGCGACGGCTCTGGTCATTGCCAGCACTTCGCTCCTGCTTTCTGCATATTTTCAGTTTGCCGCCG
Organism: Sphingobium sp. LB126; assembly: GCF_002795205.1. Taxonomy (NCBI): domain Bacteria; kingdom Pseudomonadati; phylum Pseudomonadota; class Alphaproteobacteria; order Sphingomonadales; family Sphingobiaceae; genus Sphingobium; species Sphingobium sp. LB126. The sequence goes on along the minus strand of NZ_NETV01000001.1, from coordinate 808,830 downwards.
CCCTCAGCACAGGCTGCGGCGAGACGTCTCTCGCTCCGCTCGCGGACGGCGCAGCAGATGAAGTTTCCGTATGAGGCATATCGAGATGGAAGGCGATCGCTGTGCGCCGTCGGGCCGCATCAGCCCCTTGGGCCGGCGATAGGCTTCCGGCCGTCGCTGGATGCGACGTGCGGGCAGGGCATCCTTTTGGCCGTAGCTCAGAAAGGCCGTCCGACGTCCGTCATGGCACGGGATGGCATATATGCAACAGGCAAAAGATAAAATCGCGTCTTTCCAAATACTAGGCTTTACTTCACCCGAGCAGTTTTCCAGCGTCGCCGCCCGGAAGCGCGATCGTGGGGTCTTTATCGTCGCGAATTTCCATCCTTAATGCCAGATCAGGGGACTGGATCGCATGAGCGAAAATGGAAAATTCCTGCCTTGGCGTGCCGGCGCGGCGCCGGTCGCCTTGATTGTCGCGCTGGCGGGCGGAAGCGCCCTCGCACAGGCGCAGGACGATGCCTCCCAGCCCGTAGACAATGTCATCATCGTCACCGGATCGCACATTGCCCGGCCCGAACTGGACGTCGCCAATCCCATCGTCGCGGTGACGGCGGCGCAGATCGAGCAGACCGGCCGCACGAACATCGTCGATATATTGCTGCGCAATCCGGCCCTGACCGCCTCCACCGGCAGTTCGCTCGCCGGCGGCGCGGACGCGGCTTTCGGCGAAACCGGCGTCAATCTGCTCAACCTGCGCAATCTCGGCACGCAGCGGACGCTGGTGCTGGTCAACGGCAAGCGGCATGTCGCTGGTATCGCCAACAGCGCGGCGGTCGATATCAATTCGATCCCGCAGGATCTGATCGAGCGTGTCGACGTGTTGACCGGCGGCGCTTCGGCCATTTACGGCGCGGACGGCGTTTCGGGCGTGGTCAACTTCGTCCTGAAGCGGAATTTCGAGGGGCTTGCCGCGCGCGCCCAGTCGGGCATCTCGTCGAAGGGCGACGCCGCCAACCGCTATTTCAGCATCACCGCCGGCCGGAATTTCGCGGACGGACGCGGCAATTTCGCCGTCTCCTACGAATATAACAAGGCCGACCGCCTGAGTTCCTTCGCTCGCGATTTCACCGGCAATCCGGCCAGATATCGACAGATCCTGCAAAATCAGGATGATCTGAACGACGATCCCAACGTTCCCGATCGCATCCCCTATGCCAATCTGACCTGGGCCGACAGTTCGCCGGATGGGGCGGTCGACGTCGACTTCGACGAAATTCCCGATTTCACCGGCAGCGGCCTGCCCTACGACCGGGGGCTGGTGCTGGAGGGGAGCAACGGACGTGCGGTGGGCGGTTCCAACACGCCGGTCGCGGGCTATTATGGCGATCTTCAGCCGTCCACACGCCGCCATGTGGTCAATGCGCTCACCAGCTATGAATTCTCGCCTGCCCTGCGTTTCTATGCCGAGGGCAAATATGCGGCCACGCGCGCCTATTCGGTGTCCCAGCCCAGTTTCGACTTCTTCACCTATCTTCAGCCCGACAATGCCTATCTGATCGATCGCTTCGGCGCGGGGACGGCGCCCTATGGCGCGCTGGTCACGCGGGACAATTTCGACTTCGGCATCCGTGGCGAAACCGTCAAGCGTGAAACCAAACGCATCGTGCTGGGGTTCGACGGGGAGATAAGCGACCATCTGCGTTATGATATTTCCTACGTCTATGGCGAGACGAAGGTTCGCTATCGCCAGACCGCCAATCTGATCGGCGACCGCTATTTTGCCGCGCTCGATGCCGTGCGCGATCCTGCCACCGGTAACATCGTCTGCCGGTCGACACTGGAATATGACGGCGTCATCGATCCGATCAATTTCGACGGGCCGGCGACGACCTTCACGCCGGGCACAGGCAGCGCATGCCGCCCCCTCAACATATTGGGTAATGGCGTGGCGGACCCCGCTGCCCTTGCATTCGTCCTGGCCGACAATCTCAGCCGCTCGAAAATCTCGCAGGAAGTGGTGTCCGGTTCCGTCTCGGGCGATCTGGACAGCGCCTTCACCTTTCCCGGCGGCGGCTCCTTCGGATTTGCCCTGGGCGGCGAATATCGCCGGGAAAAAAGCCGGGACACCCCCGATCTTCTGATCCAGAACGGCGATTTCCGCGATTTCGAAGCCGTAGCGCCCAGCAGCGGCCGCTTCAGCGTGAAGGAGTTCTTCGCGGAAGTGAACGCGCCGATCCTCTCGCACATGCGCCTTGCCGAACTGCTTTCGCTATCCGGCGCCGTCCGCTTTTCCGACTATACCACCATCGGCAAGACGACGACGTGGAAGCTCGACGGCATCTACGCGCCCATTCCGGACATCCGGTTCCGCGGCTCCTATTCGCAGGCGGTGCGCGCGCCGAACATCGGCGAACTGTTCCAGCCGGTCTCGGGAACCTTCAGTTTCGTCGACGATCCCTGCGATGTCCGCCGGCTGAATGAAGGAACCCAATATCGGCAGGCCAATTGCACGACGATCCTGTCCGGCCTCGGCCTGTCACCCAGCCAGATCGCCGGTTTCAGCCCGGCGGGCATCACCAACCTGCGCGGTCTGGCGAGCGGCAATCCGAACCTGACCGAAGAAACGGCCAAGACCTGGACGGCCGGCGTCGTCCTGCAACCGCGCTTCATCCGGGGCCTGACGCTGAGTTTCGACTGGTACGACATCAAGATCAAAAATGCCGTCCGAACCCCCTCCGTCACGGAACTGGCCGGGCTGTGCGTCGACCAGCCCACGATCGACAATGTCTTCTGCCAGAATATCTTCCGCGGTTCGGATGGCGAGGTGTTGGGAAGCAATGTCGGGGAGGTCGGCTTCAGGGTCCAGCCGGCCAATGTCGCGGCCATACGTACGGCGGGTGCCGACTTCACCATCACCTACAATTTCACGCCGGGCGATTTTGGATCGTTCAACATCGCCCTGGTGGGCGGCTATCTGGCCAAGAAGACCGAGATCGCAACGCCCGGCGCCGACCTGGACAACGACATATTGGAAGGCCCCGGCCTGGGCGACGGCTTCAATCCGCGCTGGCGCGGTACGCTGGACCTGACGTGGAAGCTCAAAGGGCTTACCGCCAACTATTCGTTCAACTATTTCAGCAAGACCCGCCGCTACACGACGGAACAACTGGCGGCTAATCCCGATCTCGTCGATCCGCAATATGTCTGGTACAAATCGCTCAAGCAGCATGATGCACGCCTGGCCTATGATGTGGGCGAAAAGTTCCAATTCTATGTCGGGGTCAACAATTTCACCGACCAGAAGCCGGACCTTGGGGAGTTGAGCTATCCCATTTCGGGTGTCGGCCGCTTCTGGTATGCCGGGGTCAAGCTGAACAGCGGCAAATTATTCTGATGGTCCAGCCGGGGGGAGACGGGATGTCCCCTCCGGCAAGAAAAAGGGGAGCGGGACTGAGAATAGCTCCCTTGTCTTCTTCAAGATCAACATGGTCGCCAAATAGCATCGGCACAGACCCGGCGGCTATTCCCTGCTCGCCGCCACCAGCATCAGATATTGGGTCATCCGCGTCCGATATTCGGCCGTCAGCCTGACATGGATGCGTCGGCCGTCGGCCGCATCCTGCAACCGTACCAGCGCGCCCTTGTCGCACAGCAGATTGAGATAGCGCAACGCCGTCGTGTGCGGCGCGCCCGAAGCGATGCACGCGCTGCTGACGGAAATCTGCTTGTCCTCAGCCTCGGCAGCATAGAGGTCCAGCAGCATCAGCCATGCGGGGTCGACCGTGACGTCGAACGGGAGCACCGCCTGACGCGCTTCGCTCTCGCGCAAAAGCCGTCTTGCCAGCATGCCAAGCATCTTTTCTTCGGCGGTCCCGGCGGGCGACGACAAGCCTGCCTCCGTGGGGACCAGGCTGATCTGGGACGCAATCGTCAGCGTTCGAACGGCTTCGCTCAGCCGAAGCAGGTCATTTTCGATCGCTTCAAGATCAGCCGTCCGCAGCAGCGCCGCCCGCTGGCCGAACATCGCAGTCATGTGATGACTCCCTATGTGCAATTGTTCGTGCAGCTCGTTGGTCCATGGCCACGCCCACAGCCATGACGACCAGGATGGGAACGCCCCAGGCCGTCGTCATGTTGTAATAGACATCCGCAACCAGCTTTGGCGCGACCCAGGCGACCAGATGGGAGCAGACTCCGTTGAATTGGAGCGCGGCTGCCCAGATCGGCCACCATCGGCGTGACGCCAGCGCCAGATAGAGGAAACCTGCAAACAGCAGCAGGTCGCCCCCGAACACCGCCAGATTGAGTCCCCCGAAGGGATGGGGGAGGCCCATGCCGACATAGGTGGCCACCGTCGCGGCGATCACCAGAACGGCACCGGCCTTGCCCACCCATCCGCCTTGCAGCCAGACATAAATGGTGATGCAGATCAGGGCTGCGTTGAAGGCATCGGACAGGTCCATTACGAGCCTGCACTAGAGCATCGCATGAACGATGCGAAAACAAAAAACCGAAGAACGCGGTCCGCGCCTGATTGGACGCAGCGCGCACCAGCGCGACCGGCGATCAGGCGACAGCGCGGCTTGATATTTCCCTCAGGATCGGAGCGCTGCTGACCTTGCCGGTCGGCTTGTCGCGCGGACAACCGAAGAAATCTTCATCGGCGACGATCGAACGCTTGCGGATGCGATGGGCCTTCGCATGAGCCTCGACCAAGCTCTGGCGGCTTTCCAGCATGGCATTGGTGCAGCGTGTGAGGTCCGAATAGATTTTCTGGCCGCTCAGGGGGTCCAGCCCCATGGTCCGGCCGACCTCGATCATGTTGGCGCTGGCCCGCAAGGTATGGGCGAGCACGTCGTCGAGTTTGGCATAGGCCATGTTCAGGTCCACGACCACGGCCTGCGCGGTGTTCCTGTTGAGGGGCATACGATGATCTGCTTTGGGCATAGGATCTCCTTTGGCGACGGACGTCACCTAAAAAAGTCGGATTGTTCGAAATTCATGCCCCTTCGGAAAAGAAGGACATGACCCATAGGCCTGCCGCTACAAGGGCGGCGATCGTTCCTCCGATCATGAGCGCCAGGCTCAGGATCAGCTTGATGCGTTGAACCGCGTCTAGATCATTGTCCCGACCTCCCAGTGGCGGGAAGCGCGGCGTCTTGCCATGCGGTGGCATGGGGTCGGCGGCCGACGCTTCCTGCCCACCAGAAATCGCCATTTCCGGGGCCGGGGCAAGACCATCCGTTTGATATATCAAAGGCTGATATGTCTGGCGGCCCTCCGCCTCGGCCAGAATGCGCGCCGCTTCGAAGCGATCTGCAACGCCCAGCGCCCGCAATGCCTGGCGGATGCGCTGGTCGACCGCGTGATCGGACTTGCCGATCCTGCGGGCGATCTGCTTGGTGTTCAAATTCTGAGCGACGAGCCGGAGGCATTCTTTCTGCTTGTCGGTAAGGCGCGATACATCGGGCACGCTCATCGACTCATCTCCGGCACCCCGGAACATGATCGCCCGGATCAGCCGCGGCGCGGCCGTCTCCTTCCCAATATCTCCCCTCGTCGAGCAATTGCAGATCCCCCTCAATCATTGCACCGCACGCAAATGATTCGGGCGCAAATTAGAGGCTCTTGCGATGCATGAACAGATTGGTGCGAGCGGCTTATGCTATGTCCTGGGCGCCCAGCCATCCCTGAACCGGACGATGCGACCATGCCGGTGCCTGCGCCGGGCCATGAGCGGAGTCGAATTGCGCATCGCAAGCTGTTAGGTCACCCCGCATCCTTGAACGCTTCGCGGTTGCGATGAGGGGTAAGGCGTAGAAAAATGTGCGGGTCGCCCGAACATCAAGATGGGACCGGAGCGGCCATCGCATTGACTCATGCTCAAACGGATATGGAATGAAGATGGCTTATTTCGAACGCGTTGATGACAGGAATTTTCAACCCAGCGATCATGTCGGCGGCGCGTGGAATGTTGCGGAGCAGCACGTCGCTCCGGCACTCGGGCTTATGGCGCATATGCTCGAGACGGATCATCTGGCCCGTCGCGGCGGCGATCCCCTGCGCCTTGGTCGCCTGTCCTACGACATTATGGGCACGCTTCCGATCGATCTGATCCGCATCGACGTGGAGGTGATCCGGGCCGGCCGCACGATCGAACTGGTGGAGGCACGTCTCAGTCACGCCGGCCGGACGGCGATCCTGTTGCGTGGCTGGTTCGTTCAGGCCTATGCGACCGACGCCATTGCAGCGACGGCGCTGCCGTCGATCGCGCCGCCTGACGAGATGGCCCCATTCGACATCACGGCATCATGGCCGGGTGGCTTCCTGAAAAGCCTGGAGGCCCGGCGTCAGGCCATAGGGCCCGGGCGGGCGAATGGATGGTTGCGCGCCGGCCTGCCTCTTGTCGCGGGGGAGGATGTTTCCGCAACAGCGCGCGTCATGGGACTGGTGGACGTCGCCAATGGCATGGCTCCGCTCGTGTCGCCGCTGGACGTGGCCTTTCCCAATCTCGATCTGACCGCCTGTTTCTTCCGGGAGCCGGCAGGCCCATGGCTTGGCCTGCAAAGTGCGGTTTCGATCGGGCCGGCGGGAATGGGGCTGACCCAGACGATCATCCATGATCTGGAGGGGCCGATCGGCGCGGTGTCGCAATTCCTGACCGTGCGGCCGTGACATGGCGCGTCGCCACGCGCAGGGACAATCGCTCGCTTTGGCCCTATCTCGCGCTCCTGGGTGCGATGGCGTCCTTCGCCACCGGCAGTTCCTTCGCCAAGCATCTCTTCCCCGTCATGGGAGCGACGGGGACGACGGTGTATCGCGTCGGCTTCAGCGCGATGCTGCTGATGGCGATGTGGCGGCCCTGGCGCAGGTCATGGTCCCGCACCGAATTCATGCTGGTGGCCCGCTATGGCATCGTGCTGGGGCTCATGAATCTGAGTTTCTACATGGCACTGCGGACCATTCCGCTGGGGCTGGCGATCGCCATCGAATTGCTGGGGCCGTTGACCGTCGCCCTGATGAACTCGCACCGGGCGATCCATTTTCTATGGGTGGGCGTCGCTGTGGCCGGCCTGGCGCTGCTGTTGCCCGTTGCCGACGTCAAGGGCACGCTCGATCCCATCGGCATCCTGTTCGCACTGGGCGCGGCGTTTTTCTGGGCGCTCTATATCGTCTTCGGCAAGAAGGCGGCGCATCTCCCGCCGGGCGCTGCCGTGGCCGTGGGGCTGGCCTTCGCCACCCTGGCGGTCCTGCCGGTCGGCCTGGCCGTCAATGGGCTGGGGCTGCTGAACCCCCATGCGATGCTGCTCGGGCTGGTTGTCGCGGTCCTGTCCAGCGCCTTGCCCTATTCGCTGGAGATGGTGGCGCTCCGGCATATTCCCGAACGGAGTTTCGGCGTCGTGCTCAGCGCCGACCCGGCGATCGGCGCCTTGGCGGCCTATCTGGTGCTGGGAGAGACGTTGACCGGGCGACAGGGCATGGCGCTTGCCTGCGTCATCGCTGCCGCCATCGGCGCCGTAATGACGCAGGACAAGAAGGCGCAGGGATAGGCGCCCTTATCCCTCCCGCGCGATCTGGAATCCGGCGAAGGATTGGGTGACCGGCATCAACTCGATCCGGTTGACATTCAAATGCGGGGGCTGGCTCGCCACCCAGAACAGCGTCTCGGCGATATCCTGTGCCGTCATCGGATTGGCGTTGCCATAGAGCGCGTCGGACGCGGCCTGGCTGCCGGTACGGATCAGGGTGAACTCCGTTTCGACCATGCCCGGCTCGACCGAGGTGACGCGGACGCCTGTACCGTGCAGGTCCGACCGCAAGCCGAGCGAGAATTGGGTGACGAAGGCCTTGGTCCCGCCATAGGTGTTGCCCCCGGTATAAGGATAGGTCGCCGCGGTCGAACTCAGGTTGATGATCGCGCCCTTGCGCGCGATCAGGCGGGGCAGCAGCTTGTGGGTGATCGTCACCAGCCCGGTGATGTTGGTGTCGATCATCTGCCGCCACTGGTCGAGGTCCGCCTGCTGCGCCGGGGCGGTGCCCAGCGCCAGCCCGGCATTGTTGATCAGCAGGTCGATGTCGGCGAAATCGGCCGGCAAACCCGCCAGTGCCGTGTCGATCGCCGACTCGTCGCGCATGTCGAAGCTGATCGCATGCACCTTGTCCGCGCCCAGTTCGGCGATCAGCGCCTCCAGCCGGTCGGCACGGCGTCCGGTGACGATCACCTTCCATCCCGCCGCGACGAAACGCCGCGCCGACGCCGCGCCGATGCCTGCGGTTGCTCCGGTGATCAGTGCGGTTCCTGCCATGTTCCATCCTCGTGCGCGACAGTTGATATTGTCCCGCGATTTAAGGCCATTTCCACTGATGCCAAGCGCCATTTGCCCGGCACTTGCCCTTTCATGTCCGGATTTCTCCCGGAAAACGACCCTGTTCGGCTGGTCGCCGGAAAGAGGCCGCCGGCATCATTTCTGGCGCGGCTGACTTGGGACTGCAATAGTCCCCTTCTAGGAAGGGAGCATCGAAAAGCAGGCTGGCCGGTCTGAAGAGGGGCGGACATGGCCTTGAAATATGGAGAGTGGAGTTGACGATCCTCACGATCGATTTCGAGGCGTCGTGCCTGCCCCGGCACGGCCTGTCCTACCCGATCGAAGTCGGCATCGCATGCGATGGGAAAGCGCGAAGCTGGTTGATCCGCCCGCATGACGACTGGGCCGGCTGGTATTGGTCGGATGAAGCGGAGGCGCTGCATGGCCTCAGTCTCGACCAGGTGAATCGCGAAGGGCTGCCCGCAGAAACCGTGCTGGCGGAACTGGCCGCCGCCTGCGACGGGCGGCGCATGGTGGCCGACAGCATGATCGACCAATATTGGCTGGATACGCTGGCCGATGCGGCGGGACAGCCGACACCCTTTCTGATCGATCATGTCTCGTTCCTGCTGGACGAACATCGCGCCGACGAGCAGCGGATCGGCGCCGCCGTCGCCTATGCCGATGCGCGTCATGCCGAACGCCACCGGGCCGCGAGCGACGCGCTCTGGCTGTCGGCGTTGCTGGATCATATATCCGCCCGGCCGGTGGTGGAGCATCGGGCGTTGATGCGTCTCACCTGAATTCTATTTCGCGCCAGCAATATTTTGTAACGCTCGGCAAATTACGGAGACATTCAGGGGGCCTAAATCCCGCTCGACCATTTCCGGTCGGTAGGGAGAAGGCCCATGTTCCTCATGCTTGCGTCCAGCGCGGCGGCCCTGGCCGTTGCGACGCCGATCCACAGCACCGAAATCGCGCACGCGTCCAACGCCTACACGGCCAGTTACAAGACGCAATCCACCGTCCGCTTCCATGAGGTCGAAGCCCGTTTCGCCAACCGCGCGTCAGTCCCGGTCTGCCGCTGGCAGGCCGACATGGCCGTGAACCGGGATGTGGTCGCACAGGGGCGGCCCGTCGCTGCCTTTGCCAAGCCGATCCATCGCTTCGCGCCCATTTCCGGCAGCCATGCAGGCGGCTGCAGCGCCGCGCGCGGTCTGATCGCGGCGGAAATCGCCCGTCACGACAGCGCCCGCTCGGCCGCGGCCGTCTCCGTTGCGCGGCAGGACCGCGCCGTGCTGGTCAATGAACTGGACGGCATTCACGCCCTGTCCGTGAAAGGGGCCGTGACAGGCGGATGAGTCCCCCGCTGATATTGATCGCGGAGGCCCGGCAGGACGTGCGACACGAAGTGCGCCAGTCACTGGAGCAAAGCGGGTTTCGTGCCCTATCCGCCGCCAACGCGAACGACATCTGGACCGCGATGGACAGCATGGCCGTCGGCGCGGTCGTGCTGGACGCCGCCCTGCGCGGTCCGGACGGCATGGACCTGTGCCGGGATGTGCGCGAGCGCAGCGACGTGCCGATCATCCTGGTCGGCGCGGACAGCAGCGAGGTCGATCGGGTGGTCGGGCTGGAACTGGGCGCTGACGATTATATGGCGAAGCCCTATTCTGTCCGCGAACTGGCCGCCCGGCTGCGTGCGGTGCTTCGCCGTGGGCGCAATGACCGGGCGCTGGGCACGCGCCGTCCGATCGAGGCGCGCTTCGACGGCTGGGTGGTCGATTCCTCCCGGCGCGAGGTGGTCGATCCCGGCGGTGGGCTGGTGGAACTGACCGCTGCCGAATTTTCCCTGCTGCTCGTCCTGCTCGATCATCCGCAGGTCGTGATCGCCCGCCCGCGTCTGATGGAATTGGCGGGCGTGCGCGATACGCCTTCGTCCGACCGCAGCGTCGATGTGCTGGTCAGCCGGCTGCGGCGCAAGCTCAGCCATGGCGGCCGGTCTGCGCCGATCGTCACGGTGCGGGGCGGCGGATATATGTTCAGTGCCGTGGTCGATCGGCGCTGAATCCCGTTCGCGCAGCCGGTTGTCCGCTATCCATTGCCTTGATCCGGCTGGGAAATACGGCGGTTCCTCGTACGTCCCGCGCTTTCCATCGCTCAGACATATTATTTAACAAAGCCGCTGCGCCGCAGCAAAACCGCATCCTTATCCTTCATTCTCAAGGCTGGTCTGCCCCCTGACCGGCCACCTCATAGAAGGATGCAGTGACATGAACGAGCTTATCGGTCGCGTCTTCAGCTTCGAAAGCCAGGTCTTTCCGAACCAGAGCGCGCTTTACAACCGCCTCGCCAGCGACGGTCAGAGCCCGAAGGCGCTGATGATCTCCTGCGCGGATTCGCGGATCGTACCGGAACATATCATGCAGGCCGATCCGGGCGACCTTTTCGTTTGCCGCAATGCGGGTAACATCGTGCCTCCCCATGCCACGCAGAATGGCGGCGTCACCTCCACCGTCGAATATGCGGTGATGGTGCTGGGCGTGCGCGACATCATCGTATGCGGTCACAGCGACTGCGGCGCGATGAAGGCGCTGTCGACCAATGCCGACCTTACTTCCATGCCCAACGTCGCCGCCTGGCTGCGCCACAGCCATGCCGCGCAGAAGGTCTGTCGCGAAAGCTATCCCGACGATCTGAGCGACGCTGCGAAACTGCGCAACATGGCGCTGGAGAATATCGTGGTGCAGCTTGCCCATCTGCGCACCCATCCGTCGGTCGCGTCGGGCATCGCCCGCGGCGAGATCGCGCTGCACGGCTGGTATGTCGACATCCATGCCGGCCAGGTCCTGGGCATGGACGGGGAAACCGGCCGCTTCCTGCCGCTGCGCGAAGGCCAGCCGCTGCCGGTCGCGCTGCCCCATGCCAAGCGTCTCGCCGCCGACATGGTCTATGCCGAGGCGGCGGAGTAAGCCGATGATCAAGGCGCTTTCCGGCGGCACTTTCAGCCGCGACTTCACGGCCTCCATCGTCGTCTTCCTGGTGGCGATGCCGCTGTGCATGGGCATTGCCATCGCGTCCGGCGTGCCGCCGGAAAAGGGCCTGATCACCGGCATGATTGGCGGCCTGATCGTCGGCGTGCTGGCGGGTTCGCCCTTGCAGGTCAGCGGTCCGGCGGCGGGCCTGGCAGTCATCGTCTTCGAAATCGTCCAGAAACAGGGGCTTTCCGCCCTGGGTCCGATCCTGATCCTGGCCGGCGCCATCCAGGTGGTGGCGGGGCTGTTGCGGGTCGGCGGCTGGTTCCGCGCGATCTCGCCCGCGGTGGTGCATGGGATGCTGGCGGGCATCGGCGTGCTGATCGTCGTGGGCCAGTTCCATGTGCTGTTCGACGACAAGCCGCTGTCGAGCGGCCTTGCCAATCTGGTGGCGATGCCGGGCCAGCTTTTCGGTCTCAGCAATCAGGATGCGGCAACGGCCTTCGCCGTCGGCCTCGTCACCATCGGCGGCATGCTGGGCTGGGAGAAATTCCGTCCCGCTTCGCTGAAGCTGGTGCCCGGCGCGCTGGTGGGCGTGGTGCTGGCGACGCTGGTGGCCTTTGCCCTCAGCCTTCCCGTGGCTCGCGTCGTCGTACCGGAATCGATCGTCTCCGCCATTTCGCTGCCGGAACAGGGGCTGCTTGCGCAGCTGTTGAACCCTACGGTCATCACCACCGCCATTGCCATCGCCTTCATCGCCAGCGCGGAGACGCTGCTGTCGGCGGCGGCGGTCGACCGCATGCATGACGGTGTGCGCACCAACTACAACCGGGAACTGAGCGCGCAGGGCGTGGGCAACCTGCTCTGCGGCGTCGCGGGCGCTCTGCCCATGACCGGCGTGATCGTGCGCAGTTCGGCCAATGTGCAGGCCGGCGCGAAGACGCGTCTGTCGACGATCCTGCACGGCGTCTGGATATTGGGCTTCGTCGCCCTGCTGCCCTGGTTGCTGCGCGAAATCCCGATGGCGGCGCTGGCGGGCATCCTGGTCGTCACCGGCATCCGCCTCGTCAGCGTCGACCATGTGAAGCATCTTCTCCACCGCTATGGTCCGCTGCCGGCGGTGGTGTGGGCGGCGACGCTGGTCTGTGTCGTGGCGACCGACCTCCTGACCGGCGTGCTGGTCGGCATCGGCCTGTCCTTGCTCGAAATGCTGCCCCATGCCCGCCGCCTGCGACTGGGCCTGGAGGAGGAGAGCCGGGACGATGCGCATGAAGTGGCGCTGCACGGCACCGCCACCTTCCTCAACTTGCCGAAGCTTTCGGCCAGGCTGGAATCGGTGCCGGCCGGTCGGCTGGTCATCCTCAACGTCGAGCGTCTCGGCCATATCGACCACACCTGCGCGGAAATGGTCCGCGAATGGGTCGACCGCCGCCGGGGTACGGGCGGAGAGGTCGAACTGTTCGGCGCCACCGGCCGCATGCGTCACCTCGTCGCCTGATACCATCCCCCTCGTCGGGCGATAAAGGAACCGCCGCATCATCTCCCAGTGATGCGGCGGTTTTGCGTTAAGTTTCCGAATAGAAACAGATTGGAAACATTTGGAACGACGCAAGACAATAATCGTGTTGCCTACAACACAGTGCGCTCATTTCCTTTCGCATCTGCGAAAAAGCCGTTTCCCCAATCCGCGGCGTGACCATAATCTGCTTTCGATCCGCCGGTATCGAAGACGAAGAGAAAAAAGATCTTCGGACGGAGCGGACGCAGGACGGAACATTCTTACGTAAAAGGGGAATGTTCATGAAGTATCAGATTGCCTGTGCCGCGCTTGCGCTGCTCTCCAGCGCTCCGGCCTTTGCCCAGGAAAAGCCCGCAGGCCCCGTCACCGTTTCCGGCAGCGTTGCGTTGGTGTCCGACTACCGTTTCCGTGGCGTGTCGCAGTCCGACAAGGGCATGGCCGTGCAGGGCGGCGTCACCCTTACCCACGAAAGCGGCCTTTATGCCGGCACCTGGGGTTCCAACCTCGCCGGCTGGGGAACGTTCGGTGGGTCGAACATGGAACTGGACCTGTTCGCCGGTTATGCGGTTCCGCTGGGCAGCGCGACGCTGGACGTGGGCCTGACCTGGTACATGTATCCGTCGGGCGCCAACAAGACCGACTTTGCCGAACCCTATGTGAAGCTGTCGAGCGAACTGGGACCGGTCAAGGGCCTGATCGGCGTCGCCTATGCGCCCAAGCAGCAGGCGCTGGGGAAATGGTGCAGCGATGCGGCATGCACGGTCTTCAATCCGGGCGACAAGGAAGACAATTTCTACGTCTGGGGCGACATCAGCGGTGCCGTGCCGAACACCCCGGTCACGCTGAAGGCGCATCTGGGCTGGTCGAACGGCAATAGCGGCCTTGGCCCGAACGGCACGTCGCTCGCGCCGACCGGGAAATATCTCGACTGGCTGGTGGGCGCGGACGTCGCTATCCCCGGCACGCCGCTGACCCTGGGCGTGGCCTATGTCGACACCGACATCGCGCGGGTCGAGGAAAACTATATCCGTCCGAACTTCTCGGACCTGGACAATGGTTCGTCGATCGCGCGGAGCCGGGTGGTCTTCTCTCTTTCGGCCGCCTTCTGACGCGATGCATGCCGGGCCGCGGGGCCCGGCATGACAAAAATTGCTGTGCCGGGACGGGCGCTTGTCCCGGACGTGACAAATTGTTGCTGGGCTTCCCGCGCCCTGTTGCTGCGGCAACGCCCGGTTGACCCTCCGCCCGGCGGGACCTATCTCGCTCCCCATGTGCAAAATTCTGTGCCTTTCGGCATGACCGCCCCGACGATCATCCTGGTGGAGGACGACCCGCCGCTGCGCACGTTGACCGCGCGGGCGTTGCAGGAACATGGCTATCAGGTCAGACCGGCTTCCTCCGGCCCGGAAATGTGGGTGGCTTTCGATGCCGGGCCGGTCGACCTCGTCGTTCTCGACGTGATGCTGCCCGGCACCAACGGTATCGACCTTTGCCGCCAGATCCGACGGAAGAGCGACGTTCCCATCATCTTCATCAGCGCCAAGGGCAGCGAGACGGACCGCATCGTCGGGCTGGAACTGGGCGCAGACGATTACCTCCCCAAACCCTTCGGCACGCGCGAGTTGATCGCCCGCATCCGCGCCATATTGCGCCGCGTCGGCGTGGAGCGCGGGCCGGACGAACATCGTGAGAATGAAGCCCGCTTCGATGGCTGGATCGTCAATTTCCCCCGCCGGGAACTGCGTTCGCCGACCGGCGCGATCGTCGACCTGACCGGCGCGGAGTTCGACCTGCTGGGCAGCTTCCTCAGCCACCCGCAGCGCGTCATCGCCCGCGAACGGTTGATCGAACTGTCCCGCACGCGCATGGGCGACAGTTCCGACCGCAGCATCGACGTGCTGGTCAGCCGCCTGCGCCGCAAGCTATCGACGGAAAAGGGCGCGGCGCCGATCACGACCGTCCGCGGCGTCGGCTATATGTTCAATGCGGAGGTCAGCCGCGCTTGAGACGGCATGTCAGCCTGGTCGGGCAGATATTCGCGATCCTGCTGCTGACCCTGACGCTGGAATTCGCGGTCGGCATCTTCCTCAACGAGCGGGCCAACCATCTTTCGTTACAGGATGACGAGGCGCGCCGCCTGGCCGAGCATCTGGTCATCGCCCGGAAGCTGCTGACCGAACAACCGGCGGACGATCGGCACGCATTGGCGTTGCAACTGACCACCGATCGCTACGATGTCCATTGGACGCCGTCCTCGCCGCCGCCGCCGCCGCTGGCGCCGGGGCTGGAACGCATGCGGCGCCAGATCATCAACTGGGAACCGACGCTGGAACAGTCGGGCCTCTGGCTGCGCCTCGCCTCGCCGGGGCGCGTGTCGGAAATCAATGGCGGCCTGAGGCTGGCGGACGGAAGCTGGCTCTATTTCGGCATGCGGCATAGCGGGGGCAAATGGACCTTCACCATCGGTCGCATGGGATTGGCGATGATCCCGGTGCTGGCGCTGCTGATCGTCGGCGGCCTGATGATTCGGCGCACGCTGGCGCCGTTGCGCGATCTGACGCGGGCGACCGAGCGCATCGGCCTGTCCGACGAGGTCATGGTGGAGGAGGGTGGCTCCAACGACGTGCGCAATCTCATCCGTGCGTTCAATGCCATGCAGACGCGGATCCATGGCCTGATCACCGAACGGACCGAGATGCTGGCCGCCGTCGGCCACGACCTGCGCACTCCGCTGGCCCGGTTGCGGCTGCGGCTGGACAATCTTCCCGAGAATGAGGGGCGGGAGGCGATGGAGGGCGACCTCACCGAAATGGGGGAGATGATCGATTCCCTGCTCGCCTTCCTGGGGGGGGAGAAAAATGGCGAGCCGCCGGTGCGCACCGATCTGGCGGTGCTGGTGGCGACGGTGGTCGACGCCTTTCAGGATCACGGCAAGGATGTCGACTATGCCGGGCCGGATCATCTGGAAATGGCGGTCCGGTCGCTTTCGCTGCGGCGGGCCGTCGTCAATCTCATAGAGAACGCCCTGCATTATGGCGGCCGCGCGCGGGTCACGCTGGAGCGGACCGCGCGTGAAGTGCTGATCCGGGTCGACGATGAGGGGCCGGGCATCCCGCGCGACAAGCTGGAGGAGGTGCTGAAGCCCTTCGTCCGGCTGGACGGTGCGCGGCAGCGCAATACGCGCGGCCTTGGCCTGGGTCTTGCCATCGTGGCGCGCGCGGTCGAACTGGAGGGTGGGCAACTGATCCTCGCCAACCGGCCCGAAGGCGGGCTGCGCGCGGAAATCTGCCTGCATCTGCCGGGGCATGCGCCGAACCGCTGACAAAAGGAATCTGCCTGCCCCCAAGCAAAACTCATTTACCGCGCGGCGTCATGCCGCGCTATGCGGGGAGCCTATATTAAAAGAGGCACATATGACGGCAGAAGGCGAAAGGGAAATCGCCCAGGGTTATTGGGATATCGATCGGCTGGCGGCCGAACTGGGCGCCGTGCGGCGGCGCTGGCGGCAGGCGCAGGATCATCATGCCGAATATGGGGCGGAGGGCTTCCCCTCCCGCGCCACCCTGACCAAGATCATGGCCGCGCTGTGCGGCGCGCTGTTTCCGCTGCGCCTCGGTCCCAGTTTCGTGCGTGTGCATAATGAGGACGCCTATGTCGCCCAGACATTGCAGACGGTGCTCAGCCGCCTGTACGGGCAGATCAGGCTCGAACTCATCTATGCGATGAAGGACGATGCGATCGAAGCCGTGGACAGGGAGGCGACGCGTATCATCGGCGCCTTCGCGCAGAGCCTGCCGGGCTTGCGCGAACTGCTGGACAGCGATGTGGATGCGGCCTTCCTGGGCGATCCGGCCGCGCGCAGCGTGGACGAGGTGCTGATCTGCTATCCTTCGATGATGGCGATCACCCATCATCGCCTGGCGCATCGGCTCCATCAGCTCGGCGCACCGCTGGTGGCGCGGATCATCTCCGAAATCGCGCATGGCATCACGGGGATCGACATCCATCCGGGCGCGAAGATCGGCCACAGCTTCTTCATCGACCATGGCACCGGCGTCGTGATCGGGGAGACGGCGATCGTCGGCGACCGCGTGCGCATCTATCAGGGTGTGACATTGGGCGCGCGCAGCTTTCCGGCGGATGAGAAAGGCCGGCTGGAAAAGGCGTTGGCGCGCCATCCGATCATCGAGGACGATGTGGTGATCTATGCCGGCGCGACGATATTGGGCCGCATCATCATCGGCAGCCGGTCGGTGATCGGCGGCAATGTCTGGCTGACCGACAGTGTGCCCGCCGACAGCAATGTCCGCCAAGCCAAGGCGCATTATGAAGTGACGAGCCGGGTCGAAGTCTCCGCGCCCCATCGCGTCCATGCGCTGCTGGACGAAGGACGCGACGGGATCGCGGAGAATATCTGACGCAGTTGGTCGGGTTTCTCAGTTGGCGCAGCTATCCCCGTCACCTGCGATCAGGTCGAGGCAGCGTCCGTCGATCTGATCCTTCGGCACCGGCAATTTGATCAGCGCCGCCAGCGTCGGCATGATGTCGACCGTTTCGATGCCCAGCGGCTGTTCGAAATGGGTGAGGCCCTTGCGCCAGAACAGGATCGGCACGCGGCGGTCGGTGTCCCAGGGGCTGCCATGGGTGGCGACATTGCCCATCACCGCGCTTTCCGGGATCGACATGACGCGCGGTTTCAGCAGCAGCAGGAGATCGCCCGATCGTTGCGGATCGAAGCTGGCGCGAGCCTCCTGGATCAGCGACCAGCTTTCCGGCGGGCCGGAAGGGGATGGGGTGGCGGCGATCTCCGCCTTGGTGAAGACGGTCTGCACCTGGGGATGGGCGCGCAGCAGGGCGAGCGTCGCCGCTTCCACCTTGGCTCGTTCGGCCGCCGTCAGGCCACGGTCGAAATACAGGTCGCCCGCGGGGCCGTCGCCCCAGATCAGCGTCTTGCCCGCGATGCCGGTCTTCTCCGCAATGACGGCCGACAGCGCTTTGGGCGTGAGCGCCGTGTCGACGCGCTGCTCCATCGGCATGGCGTTCAGGCGGTGCCGTTCGGGCAGGTCATGGCCGCCATGGTCGGCGGTCAGTAGGACGACATAGTCGGTCCCGTCCTTGTCCAGCCGGTCGAAGAAGGCGCCCAGTTCGCGGTCGAGCCGGTCGACCTGGATGCAGCTTTCCGTTCCCTCCGTGCCATAAGTATGACCGATATAGTCGGTGGCGGAGAGGCCGATGGAGATGATGTCGGTCTGCGCCTGTTTGCCCAGCGCCATGGCCTCGATCGCGGCGGCGGCGAAGGCCAGCGTCATCGCATCCTGTTCGGGCGAGATGCGGAAGCCCTTGTAATCGCCCCCCTCACGCGCGAAGCGGCCGGTGCCGACGGTCTTGTCCCCGGCCTTCACGGGAAAATCCTTCGCCGCGCATTGCGGTGGCAGTTCGAAGCCGGGATTGGCTTCCGCCAGCCGCCGCGCCATGGCCTCGTTCACCTTCGCCACCAGCGGCGGCACCGCCACGCCCTTGTAGCTGACATAGCCCTTCGGCCCGCCGAGCCACCAGACCTGATCGGCGGTCGGCCCGCCCATCATGATGGCGGCGCGGTCCTTGCCCGCGATCGACACGACGCGGGTGGCGGGATTGGCGATCTTCATGCGCCCGCCCAATGTCGGCACCTTCAGATGTATCGGGGAGGCGACATAATTGTCGCTGCTGGAGCCTGGCTGGGTCTCGTCCTCCGCGCAATAGACCGACTTGTCGGCGCGGGCGGCGCCAAGGTCGAACCAGCTGTTCGCGATGATGCCGGTGCGTGATGGGCGGCTGCCGGTCAGGATCGTGCTGTGGCCGGGGCAGGTCTCGGTCGCGGCATGGCTCTGATAGCCGCGCGGGAAGACCACGCCCTGTTCGGTCAGCCGCTTGAGGCCGCCCGTATAATATTGCCGATATTCGCTGAACAGGTCGGCGGAGAACTGGTCGACGGAGATGGCGACGATCAGTTTGGGCGCCGTTGCCAAAGCCGGCGCTCCCGCCGGGGCTGTCGCCGGAACTGTTGTCGGGCTCTGGGCCAGTGCGGGGACCGAACCGGCGAGGAGGAGGGCGGCAGCGACTTTTTTCAACATGGGGTGAAGATACCTTCTGATGCCTTGACGGCAGATGCAACGGGACCTAGCCCCCTTGCATCCACCGGAACAGAGGCCCGATGCGGTTTTTTCATGTCCTTCTGATGACAGTCTTTTTGTTGCTCGCGCCGAATGCGGTACGGGCGCAGCAGGGCGCCTTCGGCCGGGGCGTGCCCCATATCGCGGCGGAACTGATCGGGGAAAGCGCGACGCCGCAGCCAGGGCAGGGCACGACCATCGCCTTTTCCATGACGCCCGAGCCGGGCTGGCACGGCTATTGGGAAAATCCGGGCGATGCGGGCCTGGGTATGACGGTCAAATGGATGCTGCCCAGGGGCGTGAGCGTCGGTGCGCTGCGCTATCCGGTGCCGGAAACGCTGCTGATTTCCGGCCTCATGAACCATGTCTATGAAGGTCCCTATGGGATATTGGCGAAGCTGACCGTCGCGCCGGATGTCCCGGCGGGCACGCCGCTGCCGATCAGGGTGCGCGCCGACTGGCTGGCCTGCACCGACAAGGTCTGCGTGCCCGAAGGCGCGGAACTGACGCTGGACCTGACGGCGGGAGATGGCGCGATCCTGCCTTCGCGGCGGGCGCAGTTCGACGGCTGGCGCGGCCATCTGCCCCGGCCGCTGGGCAGCGAGGCGCGCTACGCCCTTGTCGATGGGCGGCTGCGCCTCGCCATTCCCTTTCCGGCGGGGGCCGATGCCCGTGACGTGCATCTGTTTCCGCTGGCCGATGGCCTTGCCCGCTATGCCGCGCCGCAGAGCGTGTCCCGCGAAGGCGACCATCTGCTGATAGAGACCGAGGCGGGTCAGGGCCTGAAACCCGGTCCGGTGCAGGCGGTGCTGCGGACCGGCGATCATGTCGGCTTCCTGCTCACGGCCAGGCCCGGCGACGTTCCGGCGGCCCGATCGGGCACGCTTCGCACCGTGCTGATAGCTTTGGGCGGCGCGGTGCTGGGCGGCCTGCTGCTCAACATCATGCCCTGCGTCTTCCCGATCCTGGGCCTCAAGGCGATGAAACTCGCCAAGGCGGGCGGGGACGAGCATGTCGTTCGCCGCGAAGCGCTGGCCTACAGCCTGGGTATCATCCTGACCTGCCTTGCGCTGGGCGGCCTGCTGCTGGGTTTACGCGCGGCGGGGGCGGCGGTCGGCTGGGCATTCCAGTTGCAGGACCCGCGCATCATCCTTGGCCTGTTGCTGCTGGTGACGGCGATCGCCTTCAACCTCGCCGGACTGTTCGAACTTGGCGCCTATGGCGGGGGCGGGAAGCTGGCGGGGAAGGGCGGCCTTGCGGGCGCCTTCTGGACCGGCGTGCTGGTGGCGTTCGTTGCCACGCCCTGCACCGGGCCGTTCATGGGTGCGGCCATGGGCGCGGCGCTGGTGTTGCCGCTGGCCGCGGCGCTGGCGGTTTTCGCGGGCCTTGGCCTTGGCCTGGCGCTGCCCTTCCTGGCTCTGGCCTTCGTGCCCGCGCTCAGGACGGGCCTGCCCCGACCGGGCGCATGGATGGGCCGGGTGCAGAAGATCCTGTCGGTGCCGATGTTCCTGACTGCGCTGGGCCTTGCCTGGCTGCTGGGCCAGCAGCGGGGCGTGTCCGCCATGACGCTGGGGCTCGGCGCGTCGCTCCTCCTTGCGCTGCTGCTCTGGTGGCTCGGCAGTCGACAGCATCGGGGCAAGCGCGGTGGCATGATCGTTGCCGTCATGGCGCTTGCCTTGCTGGGGGCGACGGCGGCGCTTTTGCCCGCCCATGCGCCTGCCGCCGCGTCCGGAACCGACGGTACCATCCCCTTCGACGAAGCCCGCCTGACCAGCCTGCGCGCCGCCAACAAGCCGGTATTCCTTTATTTCACCGCCGACTGGTGCCTGACTTGCAAGGCCAATGAAGCCGCGGCCATCGACCGCAGCGAAACCCGTGCCGCGTTCGACAAGGCAGGCGTCACGGTGATGGTCGGCGACTGGACCAATGCGGACCCGGCCATCACCCGCTTCCTCGAAGGGCAGGGGCGGTCGGGCGTGCCGCTGTATCTTTGGTACGCTCCCGGCAAGGGCGCGCAGATATTGCCCCAGATACTGACCCCCGCCACACTGACGGCTCTCCCGTCCTGATGGCCAAGGTCCGCGCCGATCAACTGCTTGTCGACAGCGGTCTTGCCGAGAGCCGCGCCCGCGCGCAGGCGCTGATCCTCGCTGGACTCGTCTTCCTGGGCGACAGGAAGATCGACAAGGCCGGCCAGCAGGTCGCCGCCGATGCCGAACTGGAAGTCAAGGGTCGCGACCATCCTTGGGTGTCGCGCGGCGGCATCAAGCTCGCCCATGCGCTGGAGACATTCCAGATCGACGTGACCGGCGTGGTGGCGATCGATGTCGGGAGCTCGACCGGCGGCTTTACCGACGTGCTGCTGACGAACGGCGCGGCGCGGGTCTATGCGGTCGACAGCGGCACCAACCAACTTGCCTGGAAGCTGCGGTCCGATTCCCGCGTCATCGTCCATGAACAGACCAGTGCCCGCATCCTGACCGCCGATCACATTCCGGAGCCTGTGGATGTCATCGTGTGCGACGCCAGCTTCATCTCGCTGGCCAAGGTGCTGGACCGTCCCTTGAGCTTCGCCCGTCCCGGCGCGCGTCTGATCGCGCTGATCAAGCCCCAGTTCGAGGCCGGGCGCGAGGAAGTGGGGAAGGGCGGCGTCGTGCGCGATCCCGCCATCCATGAGCGGGTGTGCAACGAAGCGCGCGACTGGGCGGTTTCGAAGGGCTGGCGGGTGGAGGGCATCATCCCCAGTCCGATCACGGGGCCGCAGGGCAATGTGGAGTTTCTCCTGTTCGCAATATTTGGCGGATAATGCCGCGGCGTTCGTTTCGCCCCAATAGTGACAATTTGCGACAAATGCCCATTTGAGTCGCTTGCCAAGGCCCGTTAGCCCTTTCCCATGCGCACCTCCCTCATCCTGATCCTGATCGCGTCCACCCTCTCCGCCTGCGGAGGCGGCAAGGAAAAGAAGGCCCGCCCAGCAGCGCTGGTCGAGGCCGCGCCGATCGCGCCGGAAACCTTCACCGACAATCTGGACGCGGTGGGCACCGCCTTCGCCAACGAGCAGGTGATACTCTCTGCCCCGGTGACGGAGCGCATCACGACCCTCAATTTCAGCGACGGCGGCTATGTCAGCCGGGGACAGGTGATCGCGACGCTCGCGGCAGGGCAGGAAAAGGCCGAACTCGCTGCCGCGCAGGCGCAGGCGTTGCAGGCGCAGCAACAGCTGGAGCGCATCCAGGCGTTGAAGGCGCGCGGCTTTGCCACCGCCGCCAGTCTCGACAGCCAGGTTGCGCTGGCTCATTCCGCGCGGGCCAGCGCGCAGCAGGCCCGCGCCTCGATCGGCGACCGGGTGATCCGCGCGCCCTTTGCCGGCTGGCTCAGCCTGCGCACCGTATCGCCCGGCGCGATCGTGACGGCGGGGACGCCGATTGCCACGGTCAGCGACATTTCGCGGATCAAGTTGGACTTCACCGTCCCTGAAACCCGGCTGTCGATGATCCGCGAAGGGCAGCCGATCCGGGCGGTTTCCGCCGCCTGGCCGGAAAGGCCCTTCACCGGCACGATCGCGACCATCGATCCGGTGATCGATCCCGCCACCCGCGCGGTCCGGGTGCGGGCGATCCTGCCTAATCCCGACCGCGCGCTGAAACCGGGCATGTTGTTGACCGTCAATGTGATCGCCAGGGAGCGCCAGTCGCTCGCCGTTCCTGAACTCGCCGTGGTGGGCGACGGCGAAGAACGCTTCGTCTTCGTGGTCGAGGAAGGCAAGGCCAAAAGGACGAAGGTCGATACCGGCATTCGCCAGAACGGATTGGTCGAGATACGGGGCGGGGTGAAGCCCGGCCAGACCGTCGTCACCGAAGGCGTCGTCAAGCTGACCGACGGCGTGCCCGTCCGCCTGCCCGGCGACAAGCCCGAGGCGAAGAGCGCCAGCGCCGACCGGGCCGCCGGCTAGGACGCGGGCGATGCAACTGTCCGACCTTTCCGTCCGCCGTCCGGTCTTCGCGGCGGTCGTCGCCGTGCTGCTCTGCATCATCGGCATCGTCGGCTATATGAGCCTGTCGGTGCGCGAATATCCCGACACCGATCCGCCGATCGTGTCGGTCGAGACCAGCTATACCGGCGCGGCGGCGTCAGTGGTGGAAACCCGCATCACCCAGATCATCGAGGATGGCGTCGCGGGGGTCCAGGGCATCCAGAACATCACCTCCACTTCGCGCGACGGCGTTTCGTCGATCAGCATCGAGTTCGATCCGTCGCGCGACATCGATTCCGCCGCCAATGATGTGCGCGACCGGGTGGGCGCGGTGGTGGAGGATCTGCCGGAGGATGCGCTCGCCCCGGAAATCCGCAAGGTCGATGCCGATGCGCGGGCGATCCTGTTCATCGTCTTCACCAAGCCCGGCTGGACCCCGACGCAGATCGCGGATTATCTCGACCGCAACGTGCTCGACCGCTTCTCCGCGATCGACGGCGTCGCCCGCGTCACCGGCGGCGGCGACGAGCGGCCCTCGACCCGTATCTGGCTGAACGCGGAAAAGCTCGCCGCCTTCGGCATCACGCCGGGCGACATCGAAAGCGCCCTGCGCGCGCAGAATGTGGAACTGCCCGCCGGACGCTTCGAATCGAAGGATCAGAACCAGACGTTGCGCGTCGAGCGGGCCTTCTCGACGCCTGAACAATTTGCCGGGCTCGTCGTCGGGCGCGGCGCGGACGGCTATCAGGTGAAGCTGGGCGATGTCGCACGGATCGAGGAGGGGGCCGAAAATCCCTACACCACCTTCCGGTCCAACGCGGTGACGGGCGTCGGCGTCGGCATCATCCGTCAGTCCGGCGCCAACACGCTGGATGTCGCGGAAAAGGCCAAGGCGCTGATCGCGGAACTGCGTCAGACCCTGCCCGAGGGGATGAAGGTCAATATCGGCTCCGACGAATCCCTGTTCATCAGCCGCGCCATCGACAATGTCTACGACACGCTAGCCGAGGCCGCCGTGCTGGTGGTGCTGGTGATCTTCCTGTTCCTGGGGTCGATGCGGGCGACGATCATCCCCTCGATCACCGTGCCGATCTGCCTGCTGGCGACCTGCGCGGTGATGTGGCTGCTGGGCCTGTCGATCAATCTGCTGACGCTTCTGGCCTTCGTGCTGGCGATCGGGCTGGTGGTGGACGACGCCATCGTCGTGCTGGAAAATGTCTATCACCGCATCGAACAGGGGGAGGACCCGCTGCTCGCCGCCTATCTCGGCACGCGGCAGGTGGGCTTTGCGATCATCTCGACCACGCTGGTGGTCTGCGCGGTGTTCGTGCCGGTCATGTTCCTCGCCGGGCAGACGGGGCTGCTGTTCCGCGAACTCGCCATATCGATGATCGCCGCCATCGCCTTTTCCGGCTTCATTTCGTTGAGCCTTGCGCCGATGCTCTGTTCGAAGCTGCTGCGCCATTCGGAACGCTCGCGCCTGTCGCGCTGGATCGACGATCGGTTCCAGCGGCTGGAAGCGTCCTATTCGCGCCTGCTCGACCGGGCGCTGAAAGGGCCTGCACTCGCTCTTGCCGTCGTCGCCCTGTTCCTTGCAGGGGCGGGCGCCCTGTTCATGACGCTGCCGACCGAACTTGCCCCGGCGGAAGACACCGGCGTGATCGACGGCCAGGTGTCGGCCCCCGAAGGCACCGGCTTCGACCGGATGAAGGTCTATATGCAGAAGATCGAGGCCGATCTTCAGCCGCTGCGCGACAAGGGTACGCTCCAGGTGCTGAACGTCCGCGCGCCCGCCGGTTTCGGGGGAGGCGACGATTTCAACGGCGGCAACATCATCGCCTTCCTGCGCCCATGGGAAGACCGCTCGATCACCACGGCGCAGGTGGCCGACACGATCAACAAGGTGATCGCCAACCAGCCGGGCGTACGCGGCAATGTCGCGCCGCGCTCGGGACTGGGCCGGGGACGCGGCCTGCCGGTCAACCTGGTGCTGGCCGGGTCGACCTATGAAGGGCTGGTGGCTGCCCGCGATCGCATCATGGCGGCCGCCGCGGCCAATCCCGGCCTCATCAACCTCGATTCCGACTATAAGGAAACCAAGCCGCAGATGCGGGTCGAGGTGGACCAGCAGCGCGCGGGCGACCTTGGCGTGTCCGCCAGCGACATCAGCCAGGCCTTGCAGACGCTGCTCGGTTCCCGCCGCGTCACCACCTATGTCGACCGGGGCGAGGAGTATCGCGTGCTGGTGCAGGCGGAGAAGGAGGGGCGCCAGACGCAGGCGGACCTGGAGCGCATCAACGTGCGCAGCCGCACCGGCGCGCTGGTGCCGCTGTCCGCCGTCGTCACCGTGCGCGAAGTGGCTGGGCCGCGCCAGCTCAACCGTTACAACAAACTGCGCGCGATCACGCTGACGGCGGCCCTCGCGCCGGGCTATTCGCTGGGTGAAGCGCTCAATTTCCTGGAGGATCAGGCCCGCCAGTCGCCCGAAATTCTGGCCGTCGGCTATCGCGGCGAAAGCCAGTCGCTGCGGGAAACCGGCGGATCGATCTGGCTGGTCTTCGGCCTCACCATCCTGATCGTCTATCTGCTGCTGGCGGCGCAGTTCGAAAGCTTCATCCATCCCGGCGTCATCATCGCCACGGTTCCGCTGGCGGTGGCGGGGGGTGTGATCGGGCTGGCGCTGACGGGCGGGTCGATCAATCTCTACAGCCAGATCGGCATCGTCATGCTGGTCGGCCTGGCCGCCAAGAACGGCATATTGATCGTCGAATTCGCCAACCAGCTCCGCGACGAGGGGTTGGAGATCGGGCAGGCGATCCGTCAGGCCGCCACCCGTCGCCTGCGCCCGATCCTGATGACGTCGATCGCCACGGTGATCGGCGCCGTGCCGCTGGTCATCCGCGGCGGGGCGGGGGCCGCGTCGCGCCATTCGATCGGCGTGGTGGTGGTATTCGGCGTCAGCCTGGCGACCCTTATCACGCTGTTCCTGATCCCGATCTTCTATTCACGGGTTGCGGGACGAACCGTTTCACCGCAAACCGTCAGTCGGCGGCTTGACTCGGCCTTGAAGGATTCGCCCGAAGCCGCCGAGTAAATCGTGGAGCTTCGTTGCCGATGAACGAGATTGCGTCTCCGGGTCAATTACGTCTCGCCTATGCGCGCTGGGCGCTGGTTACTGTGCCAGCGATTGTTTTCCTTGGCTTTCTTTCCGGCAAGCTAGCCAATAGTGGCTATGGCAATCGCTGGTTCGCGGCGCTGGCCAAGCCGGACATCATCCCGCCTGGCTGGGCCTTCGGGCTGGCCTGGACGATCCTCTATATCCTCATGGCGCTGGCGCTGGCGATCGTCCTGCATGCCCGTGGGGCGACGGGTCGGGGGATCGCCATCGGCGTCTTTCTTGTGCAGTTGGTGCTGAACCTGCTCTGGTCGCCGCTTTTCTTCCGCGCGCATCAGGTGGACCAGGCGCTGGTGCTGATCCTGATCCTGTTCGCGCTGGTGGCGGTCACGATCGCGCTGTTCTGGCGTGTCCGGCGCATCGCGGGCCTTTTGTTGCTGCCTTATCTGTGCTGGCTGGCCTTTGCATCCTACCTCAACTATGAGATCGGCCGCCTTAATCCGGACGCGGAAAGCCTTGGCAAACCCGCATTCCAGACCCAGATATGATTTTTGTGCGTCCCTGCCGGGGCGCTGCACGGAAGGACGAAGCATCATGCAGAGCGAAAACCGCTTTTTCGACGACCTGGCCAAGCTGGTGAACGGCGCGGCCGGAACGGTCGCGGGCATGAGCCGCGAGTTTGAAACCAATGCCCGCGAAAAGGCCAAGCAGTGGATCGGCGGCATGGATTTCGTCAGCCGCGACGAATTCGATGCGGTCAAGGCTCTGGCCGCCGCCGCCCGCGAAGAGGTGGAAGTGCTGAAGGCCCGCCTCGACGCGCTGGAGGGCAAGGCGCCCCAACCCGTCACGAAGACGGTCCGCGCCAAGGGCAAGGACGCGGAATAGGCGTCCGGTCCGACGCTCCAAGCGAAGTTGTCCACGCATTTTCCGTGGCGCCCGGTTTCCCACGCCGTCGAAAATGCTCTAAGGCCCGCAAATGATGGACAGCGACGAATTTGAAAATGGCGGTCAGGAAGCCGCGCCGATCGACATGCTGGCCGCCTATTTCGAGGCGCATGGCTGGAGCTTCGATCAGGTGGGCGAGGACGAAATCGTCGCCAGCACCCAGGGGTCCTGGGCACAATATGAACTGCGCGGTATCTGGCGTGACGAGGATCAGGTCCTCCAGCTGCTTGCCCTGCCCGACATCAGGGTGAACGAGGACAAGCGCCCGGCGATCTACGAAACGCTGGGGCTGATCAACGAGCAACTCTGGCTCGGCCATTTCGAACTCTGGTCGTCGAGCGGCATCATCCTCTTCCGTCATGGCGCGTTGCTGGGCGCCGGCGGCACGCTGACGCTCGACCAGGCGCAGATCCTGATCGAAACCGCGATCGACGAGTGCGAGCGCTTCTACCCGGTGTTCCAGTTCGTGCTGTGGGGTGGCAAGTCCCCGACCGAAGCCATTTCCGCCAGCTTGATCGAAACCCGCGGCGAAGCCTGAGTACCCGTTCATGACCCCAATCTGGCCCGATCATCTCTTCCTTGTCGGCTGTGGCAATATGGCGGGGCAGATGCTGGCCCGCTGGCTCGCCTGCGGGCTTGATCCCGCCCGCGTCACGGTGCTGCGCCCCAGTGGCAAGCCGGTGGCCGAGGGGGTGCAGGTGGTCACGGACTATCCTTCCGCCTTGCCCGCAAGGACGACCGTGCTGCTTGGCATGAAGCCTTATCAACTCGGCGATGTGGCCGCATCGCTCGCGCCGCTTTGCGGGGGCGATACGCGCATCGTCTCGATCCTCGCGGGGACGCGGCTTGCCGAATTGCGCGCTCGTTTCGCGCAAGCGGGCGAGATCGTCCGCGCCATGCCCAACCTGCCCGTGGGCATAGGGGAGGGCGTCACCGCGCTCCACGCCGACGCCGCGCTTCCCGCTGCCTCGCGCGGGGCCGTGGAGGCCTTCATCGCGCCTTTGGGCCTGGCCGAATGGATCGCTGACGAAGGGCAGTTCAACGAGGTCACGGCGCTGTCGGGCTGCGGGCCGGCCTTCCTGTTCCGCTTCATCGACGCCTTCGCCCGTGCGGGCGAGGCGCTGGGACTGCCCGCCGACCAGTCGGTGCGCATGGCGCTTGCCACGGTGCGCGGATCGGCCAGCATGGCGGCCCGTGCCAGCGAAAGTCCCGCCATCCTCGCGGACCGGGTGGCCAGTCCCGGCGGTATGACGCGGCAGGGGCTGAACGTGCTGGATGCCGACGAACGGCTGCTGAAGCTGCTGACCGACACGCTCGCCGCCGCTCGCGACCGGGGCGAGGAAATGGCCAGGGGCGGATAAGCCTCGCCGGTTCACGCCGAGAGGGAAATCCTCTAAAGGGACGGCTGATCCCTCTTGGAGCCTCCCCATGCTGCCCCCTGAAACGCCCATCCTCCTGCTCACCACCGGCGGGACCATCGACAAGATCTATTTCGACGCGCTGTCGGACTATCAGGTCGGTGAGACGGTGATGGCGAAGCTGCTGGACATCGCCCGGGTCAAGCGGCCTTTCCGCATCGAGGAAGTCGTGCGCAAGGACAGTCTGGAACTGGACGATGCCGACCGGGCGCTCATCCGCGACCGTGTGATCGCCGCGCCGGAAAGCCATGTCATCATCACCCATGGCACCGACACGATGACGGAAACGGCAAAGCTGCTCGCCACCATAGCGGGCAAGAGGATCGTGCTGGTCGGGGCCCTGGCCCCTGCGCGCTTTGGCGAGAGCGACGCCAGCTTCAACCTCGGCATGGCCTTCGCCACGGTCCAGCTGGCGGAACCGGGGGTCTATATCACGATGAGCGGCTCGGTCTTTCGGGCCGACAAGGTGGTGAAGGACAGGGCGAAGGGGGCGTTCGTTCCGGTGGAGGAGTGATTTCCGCTGGAGCGCGCGAGCAGGAGGCTTAGCCGACTTTCTTGAACAGCCAGCCGATGGTGGAGCCGCCGGGCAGGGCTTCGGTGGTGACGGCCAGTTGGCGCGTGCCGTGGGGGCGGCCTTCGGCGTCCACCCACAGGCTTTCCTCGATGGCGAGCTTCCCGGCGTTGGCGCGAAATTGCCAGGTCGCGCCCGTGTCGATGCGCAGCAGCGCGCCCATGCCGTCCGCCGTCGGCGTCGGTTCGACCCCGGGGGCGAGGTGGAAGCGGAGCTGAACCGGGAGCTTGACCGGCTTTCGGCGGCGTGCGGCGGGGGTCAGCATGTCCTCCCCCCGGATTTCCTTGCCGTCGCTGCTCATCAGCAGCAGGCGGCGGTGGACATAGCCCATGCGGCGGACATAGCCGTCATGGCTCAAATCGAGGCGGCTGCCGCTTTCGCTTTCCTGCCGGTCGATCTCGACTTCGGTCACGCCCTTGCCCAGCGTGCCGTCGGGCAGCAGCGCGGTGGAATTGCTGTCGTCGAGTACCAGTGTGCTGTGCGCGGCGGTGGTGCGCAGGCCCTGCGCCAGGTCGCGGTTAATCCAGGCGCCTTCCAGCGCGGCGCCGCCGCAATTGATGACGAGCCGTTGCGGGCCGTCGCTGATCTCGATCGCGCCGGTCGATGCGCAGCCCGCATCGGCCAGTTGGGCGACCGGCGGCGGAGCGGCGTCGATTTGGACCACCGTGCCGCTGGCCGCAAGCCGCTGATAGCCCCAGCCATTGGCCTGCCGTAGCGGGCGGGCGCGCACCCGGCTGGCGCGGATCACGGCTTCGATGGTCGCGGGATCGATCGCACCCGCGCCCTGCCAGTTGCCAAGGCCGCCGTCGCCATGGACGAGGCCCAGCAGCGCGGGAACCGCCTTGCCGAGCGCGTCCTTGAGGAAAGGCGGCACCTGTTCACGACGCACTTCGTAGACCGCAGCGATCATGGTCAGCAGCATGATCGTGTCCAACTGGTCCAGCGGCGAGCGGGAGATGATGCCGCCATCGGCATGGAGGCCGCCGTCGAGCGCGCGTTTCAGGCCCGCTTCGCCGAACAGCTTGCGCGCCGCGCCACCGGGCAGCAGCATGGAGGCCGCGACGATGCCGCCCCAGGCGACAAGCCGGGGCAGGCCGATATGCGCCTTGTCCGCGCCGCGATCGAGATGGCGGGCGGTGCGCGCGATGCAGTTCAGCACCAGCGATCGGTAGACGAGATCGCTGGACGACAGGATCAGCGGCGCGTGGGCCGACCAGAAGAGCAGTCGCCAGCCGGCATTGTCGGCGCGCCAGGCGGGTTCGCTGGGTGTGTCGGCATGGGCGTCGAGCCATTTGCGCATCACCCCTTCGGCCAGCGGGGCAGCCTGTTCGCGGGTGGCGACGGTGGCAAGGTCGCGCAGCCAGTGGAAGCCGTGCAGATAGTCGGTGAAGGCGGGGGGCAGGCCGAGATTGGCGAAATCCAGCTTGCCGAGCGGCTGCTTCAGTCCGCGGAACAGGAAATAACCGGCACGGATCGCCTGGCCCGCATGGGCATTGCCGGGAATTTCATCGTCGGGGACGGCAAGCAGCTTGAGCGGATATTTGCCCTTGAGGCGGCGGCCGTGGATCGGCGTTTTCCAGCTCAGCAGGTAGAAGCGGTTGGCGATGCGCTGGGCCAGCGAAAGCCCCTTGTCATCCGCGACGCGGATGAGCCGCTTGCCCTGTTCGATCCCGTCATCCGGCTGGTCGGCCTCGTTCCCGAAAGAATCGGGCGGGACGGATTGGGGGGAAAGGCGGCGACGCTCGCTCACCCGCCGCGCAGCGTCCGGATATTGTCGGCATAGGCGGACGGGCCGCCGCGGAAGGTCGCGGTGCCCGCCACCAGCACGTCCGCGCCCGCCTCGATCGCGAGCGGTGCGGTCTTGAAATCGATGCCGCCGTCGACTTGCAAGCGAATGTCACGGCCCGACTTGTCGATCATCTTCCGGATCGCCTCGATCTTGCGGAGCTGGTTGGTGATGAAGCTCTGGCCGCCGAAACCGGGGTTGACGCTCATCACCAGGATCAGGTCGACCTCGTCGATGAGGTAATCCAGCATCTTCGCCGGAGTGCCGGGGTTCAGCACCACGCCTGCCTGCACGTTCAGCGACTTGATATGCTGGATGGAGCGGTGGATATGGGGACCGGCCTCCGGATGGACGGTGATGATGTCGGCGCCCGCCTCCGCAAAGGCATTCAGATAGAGGTCCACCGGGGAGATCATCAAGTGGACGTCGAACGGTTTCTTCGTGTGGGGGCGCAGTGCCTTCACCACGCCGGGGCCGATGGTGATGTTGGGCACGAAATGGCCGTCCATCACGTCGATGTGGATCCAGTCGGCGCCCGCTTCGTCGATGGCGCGGACCTCCTCGCCCAAGCGGGCGAAATCGGCGGACAGGACGGAGGGCGAGATAAGGATCGGGCTGGTCATTTGACCTTCGGCCTTAGCCTTGGCCGTGGTTAAGGGCAACGCCCGATTCTCGCTATCCACAGGCTTTTGGCCACAAGCCTTGGCGGTTGTGGAAAACTGTTTCAGGACAGGATGAACAGTGTGGGATCGAGTCCCTTGGAAGGCCCCGCACCCCTGGGCAGGAACTGCTTGACGCCATGCAGCGCAATGACCTGATTTTCCTCCATTATAGGGGCGGCGATCAGGCGCATGGTGCATTCGCCGCCCTCCGCGGGGCGGATATCGACGTCCAGCGTGAAGCCGCGCCGATGGCGGATGGCATAGGCCCGTAACTGCTCCATCGCGGCACAACTGTCAGGCGCATAGAGCGAGACGGCGAGGGGACGGGGCACGACCATGCCCCGCTCCAGCCCGAAAATATCGTAAACGCCGTCGGTCCAGCTGAGGGTGTCGTCGGCCAGATTGCAGTGCCACAGGCCCAGACCCCGTTCCGCCAGCGCTTCATCGTCGCGGGCCAGCCGATCGTCCAGCATGACCGGCGCCAGATGCTCGCGCAGCGCGTAGAGCGGCCAGCTATGGTTCAGGGGCAAGGGCTCGGTCGGGCGCAAAGCGGGTCTTTCCTAGAGCAGCTCGGATGATGAAGAACGGCCGGATCGCAGCATAAGACGCGGTGGTTAAGCCTTAGTGGATCGCCTGAGCCGCGCAACGAAAAAGCCGTCCGTGCCGCCCTGTTCCTTCAGCGTATCGGGCAAGGTGCGCACCCAGCCCTGCGCCGTCGGCGCAATCCCTTCGGGCAATTCCGCGGGGTCGGCCGGATGGGGCGTGAAATCGGTGTGGCTGCTCAGAAACTGCGCGATCTGTTCCTCGCCCTCGGCGCGTTCGAGCGAGCAGGTGGCGTAGATCAGAACGCCGCACGGTTTCAGCCACTGGACGGCGCGGGCGAGGAGTTCGGCCTGGAGTTCGGCCAGCTCCGCGATCTGGCGCGGGCCGATGCGGTGGAGCACGTCGGGATGGCGGCGGTAGATGCCGGTGGCGGTGCAGGGGGCGTCGAGCAGGATGGCGTCGGCCGGGGCCTCCGGCGTCCAGGTGCGCAGGTCGGCCTGCACGACCTCGGCGGAGAGGCCGGTGCGGGCGAGGTTCTCGCTCAGCCGTTCAAGGCGTTTTTTCGATTGGTCGACGGCGGTGACGTGCCAGTCCGAAGCGGCCAGCTGCATCGTCTTGCCGCCGGGGGCGGCGCAGAGGTCAAGAACGGTGCGGCCTTCGCCCTTGCTCAGCAGGCGCGCGGGCACCGAGGCGGCAAGATCCTGCACCCACCAGGCGCCTTCCGCAAAGCCGGGCAGGTCGGGGATGGCGGCGCCTTCGGGCAGGCGAACATGGCCGGGCGCGAAGCTGCGGCCGTTCAGCGCTTCGGTCCAGCGGGTAGTTTCGCCGGCATCGCGCAGGGTGACTTCGACGGGCGGACGCAGGGCATAGGCCGTAGCGGCGGCCTGCGTCATGGCCTCCCCCCATTGACCGGCCCAGCGGGCCGCGACTTCGGGCGGCAGGGCCGGGGGGGAAGGGAGTATTGGATCGGCTCGGGTCAGGGTGCCGAACACGCCATGGACCAGCTTGCGCGGGCCGCCGTCGACCAGCGGCAGGGCGGTGGCGATGGCGGCATGGGGGGCCGTGCCGAGCGCGAGGACCTGGATGAGGGCGATGCGCAGCACCATGCGCGCCTTGGCATCATGGGGCAGCGGCTGGCGGGTGGCGCCGTCGATCAGCGCGTCGAGATCGGGCAGGTGACGGAGTGTTTCGGCGGCGATGGCGTGGACCAGGGCGCGGTCGGCCGGGGGCAGGCCCTGGGCGGCGCCGTGCAGCGCGAGTTCCAGCGGATCGCCCCGGCGCAGTACGGCATCGAGCAGGCGCAGGGCCGCGCGGCGGGCGGGGAGGCCGGGGGCGTCTTCGGGGCGGGATGGGCGAGGCATGGGCGGCGATTAGGGCAAAACGGGATGGAAGGTAAGGTTTGTTTGCAAAGGCTGTTGCCATGAGCGGACGTCAGCGACATCCGCCCTCCCGGCGAAAGCTGGGATTCCGTGACGACAGGTCGCGTCCTCTCGCCCGAAATCCCGGCTTTCGCTGGAATGACAGGCCAGAGGCACGCTAATCGCGGCGGAGGGGATTGAGGGCGCTCGACTTGCGCGGCGCCGGCTTTGCGGGACTAAGGGCCGAGGCACGCCGTTCGATTGGTGCAATCACCGGAGCCCCCATATCCTGCGCCAGTTCCTCCAGCGCGGCGATGCGTTTTTCGGTGGCCGGATGGGTGGAGAAGAGTTCGCTCACATGCACCGGCACGATATAGAGCTGCGCGGCAGCGGGATTGCGTTCCGCTACCGGGTTGGGGATCATTTCCGCCCGGCCGGAAATCTTGGCGAGCGCAGAGGCGAGCGCGCGGGGGTTGCCGCTGATCTCGGCGCCGGCCGCGTCAGCGCCATATTCGCGGGTGCGGCTGATCGCCATCTGCACGATCATCGCGGCGAAGGGGGCGACGATCACCGCCAGCAGGGTCGCGACCATGTTGCTGTTGCCATTTTCGTTGTGACCGCCGCGGAAGAACAGGCCGAAATTGGCGAGCATCGAGATCGCGCCCGCAATGGTCGCGACCATTGTCATGATCAGCGTGTCGCGATTGCGCACATGGCCCAGTTCATGTGCCATGACCCCGGCCACCTCATCCCGGCTCAGCATGGAGAGCAGCCCGGTGGTGGCGGCGACGGCGGCATGTCGCGGGTCGCGCCCGGTGGCGAAGGCGTTGGGATGCGGCTCGTCGATCAGATAGACGCGGGGCATGGGGAGCTTGGCGCGCTGGGCCAGTTCCGCGACGAGGCCATAATATTCCGGCGCGCTCGTCGCGTCGACTTCCCGCGCATGGTGCATGGACAGCACGATCCTGTCGGCGTTCCAGAAGGTGAAGAGGTTCATGCCGGCCGCCACCAGCAGCGCGATCACGGCGCCGCCGCTGCCACCCAGCGTATAGCCCAATGCCATGAACAGCGCGGTCAGCGCCGACAACAGCATCACGGTCCGAACACCACTCACTTGCGTAAACCTCCTTTGCGGCCCAGATAGCGGGTCGCCCATGAATATGGGGTGATGATGACGTCCCCGCAATCGAAAGGATGGATCGATGGGAACCTTCAACGGCAAGCGCCCCGCGCATGTGAAGCCGCCCGCGCATCTTTCGAAGAGTCCCCCGGTGCCGCAGCCCGACCCGCTCGACCGGCCTTCCCCTCATGACGAGGAATTGAGCCCGGTTCGCTATGGCGACTGGGAACGCAAGGGAATCGCTATCGATTTTTGATAGCCGCGCCCCGATCGGGTGAAAGACGGTTAACGGTTCATCGCTGTTTGGGCACAGTTGGCGATGGCCTGTGCCGCTGGTGCGAGCGGCAAGGCTCCGCCCCCCTAGCCTTTCGCGTTGCAAAACGGGCAGGTTTGACCCGAGCGGAAAAGCAAGAACATATCGGGGCGTGGGTTAAGTGAACGTGGTTGCTGAGATCAATATAAGGTCGATGTCGGATTATGCGCCGGAGGATGCGGCGCTTCTGTGCGGTGTGGGGCGTCTGGTCTGTGCCTGGACGATGCTGGAGCAGAGCCTGGAGGCGAAGATCGCGATGATGCGGGAAGCCATGGGAGATGTGCGGACCGTAGGTGCCCGGACCCGGCCGGGCATGACGAAGCTGATGACCGAACTGCGAACCATGGTGTCGATGCGGGACCGGCGCAATGCCGGCGCATTGACGGAAATATCGGATATCGAGCGCGACATGCAGAGGATCGACCGGTTCCGGTCGCTTATCATCGGCGGCTTTCAGCAGCCCGCGCCCGGCGGCTTCACATGCCGCGATGCGCGGAACAACCAGACGCATGTTTCGCTTGAACAACTCGATGTGGAGATCGGCTCCCTCGAAAGGGTGGCGCAGCGTCTGCTGGCCGTCTGAAACGGGGTAAGCCATCTTCCACGCTTGATCTTTATCGCGCGGAGGCCGAAGCCTGTCCGCGCGACCAGCGAGAATGGAGACTTGATGTCCTACAAACCGATTCGCAAAGCCGTTTTCCCTGTCGCGGGGCTCGGCACGCGCTTCCTTCCGGCGACCAAGTCGGTGCCCAAGGAATTGCTGCCGGTCGTCGACCGTCCGCTGATCCAATATGCGGTGGACGAGGCGCGGGAAGCGGGGATCGAGCAGATGATCTTCGTCACCGGCCGCGGCAAGGGCGCGATCGAGGATTATTTCGACATGGCGTTCGAGGCCGAGGCCACCCAGCGCGAGCGGGGCAAGGACCTGTCGGCGCTGGACGGCACGCGGCTGCTGCCCGGCAATGCGGTGTTCCTGCGTCAGCAGGAGCCGCTGGGCCTGGGCCATGCCATCTGGTGCGCGCGCGATATTGTGGGCGATGAACCCTTCGCCATCCTGCTGCCCGACGAATTCATGAAGGGCGCGCCGGGGCGGGGATGCCTCAAGCAGATGGTCGAGGCTTATGACAGGGTCGGCGGCAATCTGGTCTGCGCCCTCGAAGTGCCGATGGCCGAGACGCCGAGCTATGGCGTGATCGATCCCGGCAAGCGCGACGGAGCGTTGACCGAGGTCAAGGGGCTGGTGGAAAAGCCCGCTCCAGGGACGGCGCCGTCCAACCTGATCCTGCCGGGCCGCTACATCCTCCAGCCGGAGGTCATGAAGATATTGGAAACGCAGGAAAAGGGCGCGGGCGGGGAGATCCAGCTGACCGACGCCATGGCGTCGATGATCGGCACCCAGCCCTTTCATGGCGTGACCTTCGACGGACGGCGTTTCGATTGCGGCTCCAAGGCGGGCTATATCGAGGCCAATCTGGCGCTGGCGCTGGATCGCGAGGATATGGGCGAACATATCCGCCAGTTCGCCCTGGCGGAGCTCGGCGTCAGCGGGATTGCCGCCGCGGCCTGAACTGGTGGCGGCGCCGATTGACGGCCTTCTGGGCGCGGAGGACGGTTCGATCGTTCACCGTTCCTGTTTGCCGGGTTCATGGGCCGCCTTGGTGACCTCCAAGGCCTTATCTCGACATGGCGCGGCGACTTGCCAGGCCCATCATCGCAAAGCCGATGATGGAGGCGACGACATTCGCCGCCGCCGCGCCGATGGTACCGTAGAGCGGCAGCAGCGCCGCCTGCATCCCCAGCAGCATCGCGGTCGACACCAACGTGATGCGCAGTGACAGGGTGGCCCGGTCGGTCGCCATCAGCAGCGGGCGATAGCTCACGCCGATCAGATCGATGCAAGCCGAAATTCCCAGCAGCACCAGCAGCGGATAGCCCGGCAGAAACGCCTTTCCGGCGATCAGCCCCAGCAAGGGATGGCCGATGGTCAGGATCAGGACGATGATCACCGCGCCCGCGATCAGAGCGAGCCGGTTGGTACGGCGGAACAGCATCCCCAGTGCCTCATGGCCGTGGCTGCCATGCGTGCGGCTCAGTTCGACGAAGATGCTGCGCGAAAGCAGACTGGAAATCTTGGTCAATGAGTTGGCGAGCTGGTTGGCGAGGCGGTATAGGCCCGCGCCCGCCGGTCCGACGAACAGGCCCACCACCAGGACGGCTACCTGCTGCCCCACGGACGACAGGGTGGTCTGCAAATTGGTCGCGGTCAGGAAACCGACGATGCCCGGATTTTCCGTCCGCGCGTCCATGGCCTTGCCGGCCCGCCAGCCTCCCAAGCTATCGCCGCCGACCCGGATGGCCAGCCACCAATAGCTCACCGCGCACAGCAGTTCGGCCACGCCCCAGGCGATCAGGAAACCAGTGACATTGGGCATCAGCACCCAGGCGAGCAATGCGCCGATCATGCGGCCGACCGGGATCATCGTCTCGGCAAAGGCGCCTGAATCGAATCTGTCGAACAGCCGCAGCACGCCGGTCGGGCTGGAGCGGATGGTGATCATCATCACCATGCAGAATATCCACGCCTGCCATCCCATGCCGGCCGACAAGTCCATCAGCGATCCGAAGGCGAGGATGATGAAGGCCGCGATCAGTCCGCCCGCCGCGGCGGAGCCCAGGTCGATCAGGATGCAGAAGCGCAGCACCCGATTGAGCGCATCGCCATTGCCCGATGCCAGGTGCGGCTGGCCATAGCGCACCACGATCTGCCAGCTGTCGAAGCTCACCAGCGTCTTGATGACGTTGGCGGCGCTCAGCACCAGCGCGAACCGGCCGAAATCCGCGACGCCCAGGGTCCGCGTCACGATGGCGAGGTAGGCGAGGCTCAGCACCGCGCCCACGCCCTTGCCGCCTAGCAGCCATCCGGTATTCGCCAGAATACGAGCGAAGCCTTCCTGAGCGCCACCCGATCCGCGCTTGCTGTCCACTGACGTTCCGGCCTTTCCCTGGCGCCGACCGACCGGCGAGCGCCTATCTAGGATCGGTCAGGGGGCGATGCAACACACGCTGTCCCTCCCGCTTCATTTGCTCTAAGGCGGCACCCCATGACCATTTCGAAAGCCATCATCCTTTCCGCAGGCCAGGGGTCGCGCCTTCTTCCGCTCACCCGCGACGTGCCCAAATGCATGATCGACTTCAACGGCCGCAGCCTCATCAGCTGGCAGGTCGCGGCGCTGGTGGCCAATGGCGTGACCGACATCGTCGTCGTCACCGGTTTCCGGACCGAACGGGTGGAGGATCATGCGCTGCAACTTTACCGCGAGACCGGCGCGCGCATCCGGACCGTGTTCAATCCCTTTTTCCAGGTGGCGGACAATCTGGGAACCTGCTGGATCGTGCGGGAGGAGATGGACCGCGACTTCATCATCCTGAACGGCGACACGATCGTTTCGGACGAGATCGTGGGCAAGCTGATTGCCGGGGCGCAGGATGCGATCACGGTGACGGTCGACATCAAGCCGGGCGACTATGACGATGACGACATGAAGGTGAACCGGGACGGGACGGGGCGTCTGCTGGACATCGGCAAAAGGCTGCTGCCGCACGACACCAACGCCGAA
Source organism: Sphingobium sp. LB126 (assembly GCF_002795205.1). Lineage (NCBI taxonomy): Bacteria > Pseudomonadati > Pseudomonadota > Alphaproteobacteria > Sphingomonadales > Sphingobiaceae > Sphingobium > Sphingobium sp. LB126. The sequence continues at coordinate 770,475 of NZ_NETV01000001.1, read as the reverse complement.
TCCATCGGCATGCTGGCGTTCCGGGGCGAGGGGCCGGCGATCTTCCGCAACCAGATCGACCAGATGATGCGCACCCCAGAGGGCGTCGAGCGCTGGTATCTGCGCGCCATCGACATCATCGCCAAGGGGAACCGCGTTGGCACCGTGTCGATCGAAGGGCTGGACTGGCAGGAAGTCGACTTCCCCCAGGATGTGGAGGCGGCGAAGACGCTCACCGCCCGTTGGCTGGCCGAGGGCCGCTACGCGAAATAGGGTTTCAGCCAGCCGGTCAGTGCGGCGATCTGTTCAGGGTCGAGCTTCACCGCGCTGCCAAGGTCGGGCTGGCCGGGCCAACCGGCGTCCGCTACCTGAATGCCCGCATGCTCGCGGCTGTCCTCGTAACGGGGTAGCACATGGAAATGGACATGCGGGTCCACCATCATCAGCATCAGATAATTGATCTTCTGGTAGCCGACCGCCTGAGCCAGCGCGCTTTCGATTGCCTTGGTCGCGACGGCCAGTTCGGCATGCGCTTCCGCCGGCAGGTCGCCAAAGGCGGTGGCGTCCGATTTTGCGGCCAGAACCAGGGATCCCAGCGTCGGCTGGGCAGGGCGCAGCAACGCCACCCAATGCGCGAACTCAGCGATCAGAGTCGCGGGAAATCCGAATTTCTCGATGGTCGCGTTCATGCCACTGCCTCCATCCAGCTGACGATGGGCCGTCCGGAGCGCTGCACGCCATAGGCCTGCATCAGCCGCACGGCATGCACGACGAGCGAGATCCCCGTCCACCAGGCCAGCGCGATCAGGCCCATGTCGGGGCGTCCGGCCAGGAGCGCCACGAACAGGATCACCATGTTCGGATTGCGCCGCGCGGTGATCAGGCGGAACCAGCTGTCGAACCGGCCCCACACATGGATGTCCATGCCGAAATCCTTGATGAACATCCCTTCGATCACTCGCTGGAGCACATAGCCGATGATCACCGCGGCCATCACGAGGGCGAAGGTCTCTGTCGAGAGCGCCTGTCCCCAGGCCGATAGCCCCACGCCCCAGAAATACCACCAGAAGGGCGGATGGATGAGGTCGACGCCATGGTCCGCCACATTGCCCCATTTGGAAGAGGTGATGGTGCAGCGGGCCAGCTTCCCATCCACCGTATCGAGTATCATGAAAATGAAGCCGGCGAGCATGCCCGTCCAATAGAGACCCTGCGCGAAGAACCAGGTCGCCACCACGCAAAGGGTCGCGCCGATCGCCGTCACCATATTGGGCGTCATGCCGATGGACGCCGCCAGCCGCGTCAGCCACAAAGCGAGCTCGGGCCAGAGATATTTGGTCAGCAGATCGGTGACGCCCTTATAGGCGCCGAAATAGCTTTGCCGCTCGATGCCGCGCCGGGTGGCCGGGGTCAGTTGCTTGACGAAGGGTTGTTCCAGCTTGCGCAACTGCCGGTTGTAGAGCTTTCGCCCGTCAGAGAGGTCGATCACTTGCGCCGCGTTCAGCGGATCGCTGCCCGCCGTCACCTGCCCGACGATCGGCGTGCTGCCCCAGGCGAAGACCGTTCCGGGTTCCTCCAGCACCAGCCGCAGCAACATCGGATCGAAGGCGTAGGCCAAGTTGAACAGCAGTTCATGACCTTCCGCCAGCGCGTTGCCATTCTTCGCCGCACTCTCGGCCATGCGGCGGCAGCGCTCGGCATTGGACATGCCCCAGATGCGGGTCGCATTGTCGCCCAACAGCCGCACCGGTCCCAGTGCGGTCGTGATCGTCTGCGTCATGCGGCGGCGGTCCTTTCGGATTTCCGGGCAAAATCGAGAATGAGGTCGGCCTGCCGTTCGGAGGCGGGCGTAGGCGATCGGTCGATGGAGTCGGACATGGCCGCTTCCTGAGCATCAACGAACCCGGCTTGCAAGTCCGCAGCGCGATCCAGTGCCTGTGGCAAGGCGGCCATATCCTCGATCACCTGCCCCAGGCGCCAATGGGAGAAGGCGTCGTTGCCGCGCCAGTCGCGCCGGTCCAGATTGAGGAAGATGCAGGGACGGGGACGGAGCAGATATTCGTAGATCTGGCTCGATACGTCACCCAGATAGACGTCCGCGCTCATCGTATAGCTCATGTCGATCGAATGCCGGCTACCCATGTCCACACGGATATGAGGCGCGTTCGTACAGATCGGCGCGGTGCGGCCGGCGAGCTTGGTATGGGGGGCGATGATGACGTTCCAGCCCTTCAGCGCTTCCAGCGCGCCCAGCACCTGCGGTCCATGGCGGGGCCATGACGACAATGCGGCATCGAAATGCGGATTATAGAGCAGGACCGGCCGGTCATTGTCGAAAAAACGTTGCGGCGCGGCCTTCAACTCGAACTTCGCATAGCCGCCGACCGCACAATCGTCCGTCGTGCACAGCCCACGGTCGATCAGCCGCCGCCGATCCTTCTCGCCCGCGACGAGCGTCAGGTCGAAGGCGGAATGGCGCGCCTTGTAGCCGCCCTCCCGATCGCCCGCGCCATGTTTGATCTGTATCATTCGCCCGGAAAAGCCGGGCACGCTGCGCAGCCAGCCGCTGGAGATTTCCGTCGTCACCAGCACGGGAAAGCGGCGGATCGTCGCATAGTTCAGCATCAGCGTCAGGAAACGCGAGGGCTGGCGGAACAGCGAGTCGGGCTGTGAGGGCGGCCTGCGCAGCCGGACGAGGTTCATGTCGCCTTCGGGATCATAGCTGGCGACGAGGTCGAGGATCAGGGGGGAGGGCGACAGGACATGGACCCTCACCCCCGCGCGGCGGGACAGGGCGAGGGCGGCTGGCAGCCAATGATAGGCTTGATGGGCTTCGGCGATGGCCAGAAAGGCGATGTCGGTCGGCAACGGGGGCTCCCCAGTGTATGTCCCGCCGTAGCGATCCCGCCCGCTACAAATCAAGCAACCCTTATTTGTTCTGCTCTCTGTGCTGGACCTTTGCAGATTTTTTGTTATGCGCAACGCCGAACAGTTGAGACATATCCGAAGAGGCTTGACGAGCAATGGCCGAATTTGCGTTGCCCAAGAACAGCAAGATCAGCGCCAAGGGCGTAACCCACAAGGCGCCTGACGGGGCCACGAACGTCAAGAGCTTCAAGGTCTATCGCTACGACCCCGACTCCGGTCAGAACCCGCGCTATGACACGTTCGAGATCGATCTCGACAATTGCGGTCCGATGGTCCTGGACGCGCTGCTGAAGATCAAGAATGAATATGATCCGACGCTGACCTTCCGCCGTTCCTGCCGGGAGGGTATTTGCGGTTCCTGTTCGATGAACATGAACGGCCGCAATGGCCTGGCCTGCACCACCTCGATCGAGGAATGCTCGGGCAAGGAAGTGCGTGTCACGCCGCTGCCGCACATGGACGTGATCAAGGACCTCGTGCCCGATTTCACGCATTTCTATGCGCAGTACAATTCGATCAAGCCCTGGCTGCAAACCGTCAGCCCCGCGCCCAGCGGCAAGGAACGGCTCCAGTCGCCCGCCGACCGCGAGAAGCTGGACGGCCTCTATGAGTGCATCCTGTGCGCCTGCTGTTCGACTTCCTGCCCCAGCTACTGGTGGAACAGCGACAAGTTCCTGGGTCCGGCGATCCTGCTCCAGGCCTATCGCTGGCTGGCCGACAGCCGCGACGAATATACCGGCGAGCGCTTGGACGAGCTGGAAGACCCCTTCCGCCTCTATCGCTGCCACACCATCATGAACTGCGCGAATGTCTGCCCCAAGGGCCTCAGCCCCGCCAAGGCGATCGCGGAAACCAAGAAGATGATGGTCGAACGGCAGCTCTGATCGAGGTGGGAGACCGGGTTGGTCCTCTAAGCCGCGTGCCGGATGGCCCGTGGATGGACTGGATGTCCTGGGCCGATCCAGTGCCCGGCACCTTTCTCGACTCGGCCATAGGCATCAGCTATTCGCGTGGCGATGCCGAATGTCAGGCGACGGTCATGTTGGAAACGCGACCGTCGCATGCCAATCGCCTTGGTGCGCTGCATGGCGGTTTTCTGGCCGCCTTCGCCGATCATGCGCTGTTCGCGGGACTGGCCGCGATGGGACGGCCGGAACAGGCGGCGGCCGTGACCGTTGATCTGACCATGCAATATTGTGGTTCAGGCAAGGTGGGTCCGCATCTGCGCGCGGAGGTCGAATTGCTGCGCGAGACGGGACGGATGATGTTTTTGCGGCTGACGCTCCATCAGGACGAGGAACTGATCGCGGCGTCCACCGCAACCGTGCGCAAGGCTCCTGTCGCAACGTGACCGGCGTGATCGCCCGATATGACGCGCTTGTCGCGGCCGGCGAATTGCGGGCCGATCCCGATCAGCGGGCGGCCGCCGGACGGCTGGATCATCTGCAAAGGGAATTGGAAGCGGCGCCGCCGCGCGGGTCGACCCTGTGGAAGCTGCTTCGCAAGGCGCCTGAGCCGCCACGAGGCCTTTATATGTGGGGCGGCGTCGGGCGCGGCAAATCGATGCTGATGGACCTGTTCTTCGACACGGTGCATGTCCAGCGCAAGAAGCGCGCGCATTTCCACGAATTCATGCTGGACGTGCATGCCCGCCTGGCCGAGGCGCGTAAATCCGAGACCGGCGATCCGATCCCACCGGTGGTCGAGTCGCTGGCCGAAGAGGCGCGGCTGCTCTGTTTCGACGAGATGGTCGTCAATAATATGGCCGACGCCGCGATCATGTCGCGACTGTTCACGGGGCTGCTGGAAAAGCGGGTGACGATCGTCACCACCTCCAATCGCGAACCGGACGAACTCTACAAGAACGGGCTCAATCGCCAGCTTTTCCTGCCTTTCATCGACCTGATCAAGGCGAAGCTGGATGTCATGACGCTGAACGGGCCGACCGATTACCGGCTTGATCGGCTGGGCGATGCGCAGCTTTGGCACGCGCCCAATGGACCGGAGGCGACCAGGGCCTTGTCCGAAGCCTTTTTCCGCCTGACCGACTATCCGGTGGAGGATCGCGCCAGGGTTCCGGCCGAAGACATCAAAGTACAGGGCGGCCGGACGCTGCATGTGCCCAAGAGCCTCAAGGGCGTGGCCGTCTTCTCCTTCAAGCGCCTCTGCGCCGAAGCGCGCGGCGCGCCGGATTATCTGGCGATCGCCCGTAAATATCACACGGTCATCCTTGTCGGCATCCCGGTGCTGGGGCCGGAAAAGCGCAATGAAGCGGCGCGTTTCGTGACGCTGATCGACGCGCTCTACGAATATAAGGTGAAACTGCTCGCCTCCGCCGATGCTGAGCCGGCGGTCCTCTATCCGGAAGGGGACGGCGCCTTCGAGTTCGAGAGGACCGTGTCGCGCCTCATGGAAATGCAGTCGGACGATTATCTGGCTCTAGGCCACGGTGAGAAATAGCCTCGACGAGAGATAATCTCGCCCTGTCGCTCATCCGTTCATCCCGTAACAATCCGCTATTAGGCAAAAAGGGCCCGAACGCCTCCCTCAGCGGGAAGCGTGCGGCAGTGGCCGCTGCGGGGAAGGGCCGTGCGCCAGGGTAGGAGCGCTTGGGCAACAGAGGCAAAATCGCCGTTAATGAAATTGCGAATGAATTGCAAAGATAATTTGTCGCTAAGGCTTCTGCGCGGTTGAAACCTAGGCCAGATAGGCCTAAGCGCTCCCTTGTTTGAGGATTTCTTGGCAATTCCGGTTTTCCACGGCTTGGAGGATTACATATGGCCCGTAAGAAGATCGCGCTTATCGGCGCTGGCAATATCGGTGGCACCCTCGCGCATCTTGCGGCTCTCAAGGGGCTGGGCGACATTGTCCTGTTCGACGTCGTCGAAGGCGTGCCGCAGGGCAAGGCGCTGGACCTGTCGCAGTGCGCTTCGGTCGAGGGCTTCGATGCCAAGATCACCGGATCGAACGACTATGCCGATATCGCAGGCGCCGATGTGATCATCGTCACCGCCGGTGTCGCCCGCAAGCCGGGCATGAGCCGCGACGATCTGCTGGGCATCAACCTCAAGGTCATGAAGGCCGTGGGCGAGGGGATCGCCGCCAATGCGCCGAACGCCTTCGTCATCTGCATCACCAACCCCCTGGATGCCATGGTGTGGGCGCTGCGCGAATTTTCCGGCCTGCCGCACAACAAGGTCGTCGGCATGGCGGGCGTGCTCGACTCGTCGCGCTTCAACCATTTCCTGGCGGAAGAATTCAACGTGTCGGCCAAGGACGTCACCAGCTTCGTGCTCGGTGGCCATGGCGACACGATGGTCCCGGTCATCGAATATTCGACCGTCGCGGGCATCCCCGTTCCCGACCTCATCAAGCAGGGCCGCTCGACCAAGGAGCGCATCGACGCCATCGTCCAGCGCACCCGTTCGGGCGGCGGCGAGATCGTCGCGCTGCTCAAGACCGGCTCGGCCTTCTATGCGCCCGCTACCAGCGCGATCGCCATGGCTGAAGCCTATCTGGGCGACAAGAAGCGCCTGCTGCCCTGCGCCGCCAACCTGACCGGCCAGTACGGCGTCGACAATCTCTATGTCGGCGTGCCCGTGATCATCGGCAAGGACGGCGTCGAGCAGGTCATCGAGATCGCGCTGGACGACGAGGCCAAGGCGAACCTTCAGGTGTCGGTCGACGCCGTCAAGGAACTGCTGGAAGCCTGCAAGGGCATCGACCCTTCGCTCGCCTGATCCTTTCCAAGAGCTGCACCAGTCCGTCCCAGGTGAGTGCGCACCCTGGGGCGGCCTGCCTTTAGACCCAAAGTGCCACGTCCACAGAAGATAAAGGGACTGACATGTCCATTCTGGTGAACAAGAACACCAAGGTCATCACCCAGGGTATGACTGGTGCCACCGGTACCTTCCACACTGAAACCGCATTGGCCTATGGCACGCAGATGGTTGGCGGCGTCACCCCCGGCAAGGGCGGCACGACCCATATCGGCCTGCCCATGTTCGACACGGTTGCCGAAGCCAAGTCGAAGACCGGCGCCGACGCGTCGGTCATCTACGTTCCGCCGCCGTTCGCGGCCGACTCGATCCTGGAAGCGATCGACGCCGAAATCCCGCTGATCGTCTGCATCACCGAGGGCATTCCGGTGCTGGACATGGTGAAGGTGAAGCGCTCCCTGTCGGGCAGCAAGTCGCGCCTGATCGGCCCGAACTGCCCCGGCCTGCTGACGCCCGGCGAGTGCAAGATCGGCATCATGCCCGGCAACATCTTCTCCAAGGGTTCGGTCGGCGTCGTGTCGCGTTCGGGCACGCTCACCTATGAAGCCGTGTTCCAGACCACCAATGCGGGCCTGGGCCAGACCACCGCGGTCGGCATCGGCGGCGACCCGGTCAACGGCACCAACTTCATCGACGTGCTGGAACTGTTCCTGGCCGACGACGCCACCGAATCGATCATCATGATCGGTGAAATCGGCGGCGACGCGGAAGAGCAGGCTGCCCAGTTCCTGATCGACGAAGCCAAGAAGGGCCGCAAGAAGCCGATGGCCGGCTTCATCGCGGGCCGCACGGCGCCTCCGGGCCGTCGCATGGGCCATGCCGGCGCGATCGTGTCGGGCGGCAAGGGCGACGCCGAGAGCAAGATCGCGGCGATGGAAGCGGCCGGCATCAAGGTCGCTGCCAGCCCGTCGGAACTTGGCACGACCCTGCTGGAAGTGCTGAAGGGCTGAGCCACAAAGCTGACAAGGCGGCCGGGCTGCACCCCGGCCGCTTGTTACCCCCGCCGCGACTGCACGCGGTTGGCATGGGACGTGAGACATGGGTTACGAGAATCAGGAAGTTTTTGAGGGGCTCGGGGAAATCGAGCGCGGACCGAGCTGGGCGCGCACCAACTGGCCGCCGATCGATACCGACGACCTGACCGGGGCGCTGGACCCCACGCAGATGCAGGTGGCCGTGAAGGCCGCCGCCAAGGCCGTCGGCAAGGCGGTTTCGGATGCTGATGCCGTAAGTGCGGCCGATGATGCAATCCGTGCCCAGATGCTGATCCGCACATATCGCGTACGTGGTCATCTGGCGGCCAATCTCGATCCGCTGGGGCTCACCCAGCGCGACCTGCCGGCCGACCTGACGCCGGAATATCACGGCCTGACCGACCTCGACAAAAAAGTCTATCTGGGCGGCACGCTGGGGCTGCAATATGCGACAGTGCGCGAGATCGTGGCGATCCTGCGCGCCAATTATTGCGGCAATGTCGGCCTGGAATATATGCACATCGCGGACGTGGAGGAACGCCGTTTCCTCCAGGAGCGTCTGGAAGGCAAGGACAAGGAAATCCACTTCACGCCGGAAGGCAAGAAGGCGATCCTGGCCAAGGTGATCCACGCCGAACAATATGAGAAGTTCCTGGGCCGCAAATATGTCGGCACCAAGCGCTTCGGCCTGGACGGCGGCGAATCGATGATCCCGGCGCTCGAAGCCATCATCAAATATGGCGGCGCGCAGGGCGTGCGCGAGATCGTCTACGGCATGGCCCATCGCGGCCGCCTGAACGTACTCGCCAATGTGATGGCCAAGGGTTTCCGCGTCATCTTCCACGAATTTTCGGGCGGCACCGCCAATCCCGAAGATGTCGGCGGTTCGGGCGACGTGAAGTACCATCTCGGCACCTCCACTGACCGCGAGTTCGACGGCATCAAGGTGCATATGTCGCTCGTCCCCAATCCCTCGCATCTGGAAACCGTCGATCCGGTGGTGTTGGGCAAGGTCCGCGCGCAGCAGACTTTCCGTGACGACCTTGCCAAGCATGAGCAGGTCCTGCCCGTGCTGATCCATGGCGACGCGGCCTTTGCGGGCCAGGGCATCGTCTGGGAATGCCTCGGCTTCTCGGGCGTGTCGGGTTACAATACCGGCGGCTGCATCCACTTCATCGTCAACAACCAGATCGGCTTCACCACCAGCCCGCAATTCTCGCGCGGCTCGCCCTATCCGAGCGACGTGGCGAAGGGCGTTCAGGCGCCGATCCTGCACATCAACGGCGACGATCCCGAAGCGGTCACCTTCGCGTGCAAGCTGGCGATGGAATATCGCCAGACCTTCCATCGCGACATCGTGATCGACATGTGGTGCTATCGCCGCTTCGGCCATAATGAAGGCGACGAGCCGTCATTCACCCAGCCGCAGATGTACGCGAAGATTCGCCAGCATCCGCCGGTCAGCGACGTCTATTCCGCGCGGTTGAAGGCCGAAGGCGTGGTCGACGACGATTTCGTCGCCCAGGTGACGGGCGATTTCGTCAACCATCTGGAGGAAGAGTTCGAGGCGGCGAAGAGCTACAAGCCCAACAAGGCCGACTGGTTCGCCGGTCGCTGGTCGGGCCTGCACAAGCCCGCCGACGCCGAAACCACCCGCCAGAGCGTCGAGTCCGCGGTCAGCCAGAAGCTGTTCGACAGCCTGGGCAAGACGCTGACGACGATTCCGGAAGGCCATAACGTCCACAAGACGCTGAAGCGCGTGATCGACGCCAAGGCGGAGATGTTCAAGTCCGGCGAGAATTTCGACTGGGCGACCGGTGAGGCCCTGGCCTTCGGTTCGCTGCTGTCGGAAGGCTATGGCGTGCGCCTGTCGGGCCAGGACTCCGGGCGCGGCACGTTCAGCCAGCGTCACGCCGTCTGGACCGACCAGGATACGGAGAGCAAGTACATCCCGCTCTCGACCGTGCCGCACGGCCGGTTCGAGGTGCTGGATTCGCCGCTTTCCGAATATGGCGTGCTGGGCTTCGAATATGGCTTCGCGCTGGCGGACCCGAAGAGCCTCGTGCTTTGGGAGGCCCAGTTCGGCGACTTCGCCAATGGCGCGCAGATCATCTTCGACCAGTATATCGCTTCGTCGGAGACCAAGTGGCTGCGGTCCAACGGCCTCGTCTGCCTGCTGCCGCATGGCTATGAAGGGCAGGGTCCGGAGCATAGCTCGGCCCGTCTGGAGCGTTATCTCCAGCTTTGCGCGGAAGGGAATATCCAGGTCGCGAATATCACGACCCCGGCGAACTATTTCCACGTCCTGCGCCGTCAGATGCTGCGGCCCTTCCGCAAGCCGCTGATCATCATGGCGCCCAAGTCGCTGCTGCGTCACAAGTTGGCGGTCAGCAAGGCGGAGGATTTCTTGGGTGCAACGCATTTCAAGCGCATCCTGTCGGACCCCAATGGGGCGCCTGACAAGGATACGAAGCGCCTGGTGCTGTGCTCCGGCAAGGTCTTTTACGACCTGATGGAAGCCCGCGACCAGCATGGCGACACGGATGTGCAGATCGTTCGCATCGAACAGATCTACCCGTTCGCGACCGAGGCCCTCGCAACGCGCATCGCGCGCATGACGAACCTTCAGGAAGTCGTCTGGTGTCAGGAAGAACCGCGCAACAACGGCGCCTGGTTCTTCGTGGAGCCCTATATCGAGGAAGCGCTGGCGCAGGCCGGCAAGGCGCCGATGCGCGCCCGCTATGCTGGACGCAAGGCGTCGGCGTCGCCCGCAACGGGCCTCGCCAAGCGTCATGTCGCCGAGCAGGGCGCTCTCGTCGCCGATGCGCTGGGTCACAGCGTTCGTGAAGAAATCCGTCGCCAGAAGAAAGGCTGAACAAGCTCATGGCTACCGAAGTCAAAGTGCCCACCCTGGGCGAATCCGTTACCGAAGCAACCGTTGGCCAGTGGCTGAAGAAGCCCGGCGATGCCGTGAAGGCCGACGAGCCCATCGTCAGCCTTGAAACCGACAAGGTCGCGGTCGACGTGCCAGCGCCCGTCGCCGGCGTGCTGGGTGATATCGTCGCCAAGGAAGGTGATACGGTCGAGGTCGGCGCTCTGCTGGCCTATGTGAACGAGGGCGCGGCCGCTGCGGCTGCTCCCGCCGCTGCCGCGCCCGCTGCCAAGGCGGAAGCGGCGGCCCCGGCGCCTGCCGCTTCGGCTCCTGCCGCCGCGGACGATGAAGAGGGCGGCAATCTGACCCTGTCGCCCGCGGTTCGCCGCCTGGTGCTGGAACATGGCCTTGACCCGAGCAAGATCAAAGGCACCGGCAAGGATGGCCGTCTGACCAAGGACGATGTCGTGGCTGCGGCCGCTGCCGGCACCGCCAAGGCCGCCGCTTCGGCCGCTGCCGCCGCGCCTGCCGCCGCTGCCCCGGCTGCCGGTCCGAGCCGCGCGCAGGAACGGGTCAAGATGACCCGTCTGCGCCAGACCGTCGCCAAGCGCCTCAAGGAAGCGCAGAACAACGCGGCGCTGCTGACCACCTACAACGACGTCGACATGACCAACGTCATCGAGGCGCGTGCCAAGTATAAGGATCTGTTCGAGAAGAAGCATGGCGTCCGTCTGGGCTTCATGGGCTTCTTCACCAAGGCGGTCTGCATGGCGCTGCGCGACATTCCGGGCGTCAACGCGCAGATCGAGGGCGACGAGATCGTCTATAACGACTTCGCCGATATCTCGGTCGCCGTGTCGGCGCCGAATGGCCTGGTCGTTCCGGTCATCCGCAACGCGGAATCGCTGAGCGTGGCCGAGATCGAGAAGACGATCGGCAGCTTCGGCAAGAAGGCCAAGGAAGGCACGCTGACCATGGAGGACATGAAGGGCGGCACCTTCACCATCTCCAACGGCGGCGTCTTCGGTTCGCTGTTGTCGAGCCCGATCATCAACCCGCCGCAGTCGGCGGTGCTGGGCCTCCACCGCATCGAGGACCGTCCGGTCGTCCGCGACGGCCAGATCGTCATCCGCCCGATGATGTATCTCGCGCTCAGCTATGACCATCGCCTGATCGACGGTCGCGAAGCGGTGACCTTCCTCGTCGCGGTCAAGAACGCGATCGAGGACCCGACCCGCCTGTTGATCGACCTGTAAGGTTCGTCCATTCATCCCGTTCGGGCTGCGCCTGTCGAAGCCCCGTCCTTTTTATGGGACGAAAGAAGTAATGCCCTTTGACAGGTTGGACCGAGGCAAGTGACTCGGTCCAAGGGCGAACGGAGATTGTTATGGCAGACTTCGATTATGACGTTCTGGTAATCGGTGCAGGACCCGGTGGCTATGTCGCCGCGATCCGCGCGGCGCAGCTTGGTCTCAAGACCGCCTGCGCCGAAAGCCGCGAGACGCTGGGCGGCACCTGCCTCAATGTCGGCTGCATCCCGTCCAAGGCGCTGCTGCACGCTTCGGAGCTTTATGAAGAGGCTGCGAACGGCGCGCTCGCCAAGCTGGGCGTGAAGATCGACAAGATGAGCCTGGACCTCGACACCATGCAGGGCCAGCGCAAGGATGCGGTGAAGGGCCTGACCGGCGGCATCGAGTTTCTGTTCAAGAAGAACAAGGTCGACTGGCTGAAGGGCCAGGCGACCTTTACCGGTGCCAACACCGTCGAAGTGGCGGGCAAGAAGGTGACGGCGAAGAATATCGTCATCGCTACCGGCTCGTCGGTCACGCCGCTTCCCGGCGTTCAGGTCGACAATGCGGGCGGCAGGATCGTCGATTCCACTGGCGCACTGGAACTGGACAAGGTGCCGGGCCATCTGGTCGTCGTCGGCGGCGGCGTCATCGGCCTGGAACTGGGTTCGGTGTGGCGTCGTGTCGGGGCCAAGGTCACGGTCGTCGAGTTTCTCGACCAGATCCTGCCCGGCATGGACGGCGAAGTCCGCAAGGAAGCGAACAAGATCTTCAAGAAGCAGGGCTTCGAGTACAAGCTCGGTACCAAGGTCACGGGCGCGGAAGTCGGCAAGAAGGGCGTGACCCTGACCGTCGAACCCGCTGCTGGCGGCGCGGCCGAGAAGATCGAGGCCGATGTCGTACTGGTGTCGATCGGCCGTCGTCCGAATACCGAAGGTCTAGGCCTCGACAAGATCGGCCTGGAATTGAATGCGCGCGGCCAGATCGAAACCGATCATGACTTCGCCACCAAGGTTCCGGGCGTATGGGCGATCGGCGACGTCATCCCCGGCCCGATGCTCGCGCACAAGGCCGAGGACGAAGGCATTGCCGTCGCGGAGAATATCGCGGGCCTGACCGGCATCGTGAACCATGACGTGATCCCGTCGGTGGTCTACACCAAGCCGGAAATCGCGGGCGTGGGCCTGACCGAAGAGGCTGCCAAGGAAAAGGGCGCCGTCAAGGTCGGCAAGTTTCCGATGATGGCGAACAGCCGCGCCAAGACCAACCATGAGCCGGACGGTTTCGTGAAGGTGATTGCGGACGCCGAAACCGACAAGGTGCTGGGCGTGTGGATCATCGCTTCGGTCGCAGGCACGATGATCGCGCAGGCGGCGCAGGCGATGGAATTCGGTGCATCGAGCGAGGATATCGCCTACACCTGTCACGCGCATCCGACGCATAGCGAGGCGATCAAGGAAGCGGCCATGGCCGTGACCGGCAAGCCGATTCATATGTGATCGTTTCCTGTCGCATGCTGGGATGACGAGGCCGCCCTTCGGGGCGGCCTTTTTCATTCGGTATCTTCTACGCGTTGCAAATCCGCCATGACGGACTGGCGGAAGGCGTGGCTTGCGCTGAAAGGGAGCGCCGCACGCAAACCCGATTGCGGCCGCCTGCCTTCGCTTCGTAAAGTGCTGCGTCGGCCCGCGCGATCGCATCATGGACCGAGGCATCGCCATGCTGGACAGTCGAAAGACCGAAGCTGGCCGTCAGTGGCCGCCGCAGACCCAGCTCGTTCGCGACCTCCCGCGCCAGGCTTTCCCGGATGTCGTCGGCGATCGCCGCCGCGCGCGCCGCATCGGTTTCTGGCAGGAGCAGCACGAATTCCTCGCCGCCGAAGCGGGCGGTGACGGCATCTGGAGGAGCGGATCGGGCCAATATCTTCGCCAGGGTCTCGATCACGCGGTCGCCCAAGCCATGGCCATATTCATCATTGATCGCTTTGAAATGATCAATGTCGCAGACAATCAGGCTGCCTGCGACCGGCATCTTGTGCGTCCACCCGGCGATCGCATCGTCGAAGCCGCGCCGGTTGAGCAGGCCGGACAGCGGATCGTGCAGCGCATCGCGCCGATAGCGGGCGAGCTGGTCGAGCATGGTCGCTGCCAGCGCCGCGAGCGCAAGGAAAAGCCCGAAGACACAGGCCATTGCCTGCATCAAAAAGGCATATTCGCTATTGTGGAAACCGCCTGCCGACAAGGTAAGCGGTACGGTACTGCCCCGGAACAGATTGTCGAGCGCGACCAGCAGGGCGGCGGCGAACAGAGTGCGATCGGACCAATCGTCCAGATGATCCTTCCCCGCGATCAACGGCAGGGCGATGAGCAGGAAGCAGCCGAAATCCGACGCCACCAGCGAGAGGGGCAGATTGTCTAGGACGAGGGCGACGGCGCACAGCAATAGGGACAGGCCCCATATCGCGATCCGCGCGGGCAACAGCCAGGAGGGACGCCAACGCTCCAGCAACGCCTGGCTGAACAGGAGGAAGCCGCTGGCGAACATCATATCGGCGACGAGACCCCAGGTCGTGCTGGGAAGGGCGGCAAAGGCGACAGGTACGGCGAAGCCCCCCGCAACGCAGAAAAAGGCCCCGCTCCAAAAACCCGCGGCTCGCACCCGCCAGCGCCAGACGATCCCGAACAGGACGCCGAAACCGGCCATCATGATCGGCAGGAAGAAGGCGAAATTTTCTCCCATGCTGGCCGCCCGTTCCTTTGATGTATCGAAATCGTGCGGGGCAGGTGCCTTATCCGCGCCCGACAGCGGGTATCGGTTGATCCTTAACAAATATTTCCGGACCGGATGAGTTGTTGATCCGATATGGATGAATCGAAGGCACCTTCAGAAGCGCGGACGCCTCTTTTCGCGAAAGGCCTGCACGCCTTCCTTGAAATCGGGCAGGGTGAAGGCATCGCGGAACAGGTCGAGCGTGGTCGCGTCGTCATCGTCCTGGCCGTCCAGGATACGACGGATGATCGCCTTGGACGAACGGATCGAATGCTGCGCATTGGCGGCCATGACATCCGCCATGGCCTTTGCAGCGTCGAGGGGATCAGGCGCGATCTCGTCGATCAGGCCGATGGCAAGCGCTTCATGCGCGTCATGCAACGCGCCGGTGAACAATATACGCTTGGCACGTGCCGGGCCGACCAGATCGACCAGCAGCTTGGTATCGAACAATCCATAGACGATGCCGAGCCTGGCCGGAGTGATGCCCAACCGCGCCCTTGGCGATGCGATCCGCAGGTCGCAGGCGATGGCAAGGCCGCACCCGCCGCCGACCGCATCGCCGTCGATAGCGGCGATGACCGGCTTTTCGGCGTGGGCGAGGGCATATTGGGTGGAGCGGATCGCGGCCTGATTGGCGATGCGCCAGTTCTCCTCGCCTGAATGGCTGGCGAATTCGTGGATGTCGGCGCCCGCGCAGAACAGCCCCGACGTGCCCGATGTCAGGATGAGGACGCGTACCGCCTCATCGGTCATGGCCTGCCCGACAAATTGGGGCAGCGATTCCCACATGGCCTGGTTCATGGCATTATGCCGGTCGGGCCGGTCGATCAGCAGCGTGGCGATGGCGCCGTCGCGTTCCAGCCGCAGCGTCATGCGGGCCAGCCTTTCAGCAGGGGCACCAGTTCGTCGAAATGGTGGATGATGGCGTCCGCTTCCAGCTCTTCGACCGGGCCGTCGAGGAAGCCGAAGCTGACCGCGATGCTGGGGATGCCCGCATTGCGCGCGCCGGCAATGTCGTTGATCGTGTCGCCCAGGAAGATCGTCCGCCCGCCGCCCGCGCGCTCGATCATGGCGTGGATCGGCGCTGGGTCGGGCTTCGCGATGCCGACCGTGTCGCCACCGACGACGCTGGCGAAGCGTTCCGACAGGCCGATCTGATGCAGCAGGGGAATGGTGAAGCGCTCCGCCTTGTTGGTGCAGATGGCAAGCTTCACGCCCGCCGCTTCCAACGCGTCCATCGCGGCGATCAGGCCGGGATAGGGCAGGGAGTGGATGGCGAGATTCTGTTCATAATAATCGAGCAGGATCGGCAGCATCCTCGCCAGCATCGCCTCGTCATAGCCGCCCGAGGCGTCGAGCGCCCGTTCAAGCATCACCTTGGCACCCTTGCCGACGAAGGGATGGATCGCCTCGACCGGGAAGGGGGGCCTGCCATCGGTGGCGATGGCATAGTTGACCGCGGCGGCCAGATCGCCGCTGGTGTCGAGCAGGGTGCCGTCGAGGTCGAAGCCGACGATATCGAAGGGAATGCCGGAGGGAAAGGATGCCATGGCCCGGCTCATGCCGCCGGGTGGGTGGCAAAGGCAAGTCAAACATGGCAGAGAGCGCTCAGATTCTTGGCCTCTTTGCCATAAAGGATGCCCCCCTCGTGACTGCCACCCGCCCGCCCCGTCGCCCCTTGGCCGTGATCATCCTTGCCGCCGGGCAGGGTACACGCATGAAATCCGCCAGGCACAAGGTACTTCATCCGATTGCCGGGCGGCCGATGCTGTTGCATCTGCTGGCCAGCGTCGCGGAGCTGAAGCCGGAGCGGCAGGTCGTGGTGGTGGGGGCTGGCCGCGAGCAGGTGGAAAAGGCGGTCGAGGGCAGCGGCGCGGTGATCGCCGTGCAGGAGCAGCAGCATGGCACCGGTCATGCCGTGGCGCAGGCACATGACGCGCTGGCGGGCTTTGCGGGCGACATATTGATCCTGTACGGCGACGTGCCGCTGGTACGGACCGAAACCCTGCGGTCCATGCTGGAGCGCCTCAATTGGGGCGACGAGCCCCGCGCGGTGGTATTGGGCTTCCGGCCGGAGGACGCAGCCGCCTATGGCCGGATCATCGCCCGCGATCAGGGCGTCATCGAGAAGATGGTCGAATATAAGGATGCGAATGCCGAGGAACGGGCGGTGACGCTCTGCAATTCGGGATTGATGGCGGTGCGATCGACCGACCTGTTCGTGCTGCTCGACCGGATCGGCAACGACAATGCGGCGGGTGAATATTATCTGCCCGATATCGTCATGCTGCCCGGAGCGCAGAGCGCGGTGATCGAGGCCGAGGCCTGGGAGGTGGCGGGCGTCAACAGCCGCGCGGAACTGGCCGGTGTGGAGGCCGTATGGCAGGATCGCCGCCGCGCCGATGCGATGCGGGAGGGGGTCACGCTGATTGCGCCCGATACGGTTTTCTTCGCCCATGACACGGCGCTGGGGCGTGATGTGGTGATAGAGCCCAACGTCGTCTTCGGGCCGGGCGTGATCGTGGCGGACGATGTGACGATTCACGCCTTTTCCCACCTGGAGGGCGCGACGATCGGCAAGGGCGCCGAAATCGGGCCCTATGCCCGCCTGCGTCCCGGCGCGAAGATAGGGGTCAGGGCCAAGGTCGGCAATTTCGTCGAGGTGAAGAAGGCCGAACTGGGTGAAGGGGCCAAGGCCAATCATCTTTCCTATATCGGCGACGCCAGCGTGGGGGCGGGCGCGAATATCGGCGCGGGCACCATCACCTGCAACTATGACGGCTTCTTCAAATATAGGACGGAGATCGGCGCGGGTGCCTTCATCGGCTCCAACAGCGCCCTGGTCGCGCCGGTGAAGATCGGCGATGGCGCGATCGTCGGAGCCGGCAGCGTCGTCACGCAATCGGTGGATGCCGATGCGCTCTGCCTCGTGCGGCCGGCGCAGGATGCGAAGCCGGGTTGGGCGGCGCGCTTCCGGGCGAAGATGCAGGCGCGCAAAGCCGGCAAGTGACCGTCCCTTCATGATGCGCTTTTTCCGCAGGCGGCGCTGGCTGACGGCGCTGCTGATCATCCTTCTGGCCTTGTCGGGCGGGATCGCCTGGCTGGTGGCCAATGCGCGGGCGATGCCGGTCGTGCGACGGTGGGATGTCAGCTTGCCCTTCCCGGCCGATGCGCCGCGGCGACCGGTCACCATAGCGCTGATGACCGACAGCCATTTGTCGGGACCGGACAACAGCCCGGAGCGGATGGCGCGGATCGTTGCCCAGGTGAACGGGCTCCAGCCCGATCTGATCGTGCTGGGCGGCGACTATATCGGGGATGACAAGGGCGGCGCGACTTACGGTCCGGTGGAGAGCATCGCCCCGTTCGCCGCCTTGCGCGCACCGTTGGGCGTGGTGGCGGTACTCGGCAATCACGATGCCCGCAAACATGCGCTGATCGGTCGCAAGCAATGGCACCAGTTGTTCGCGCGCATCGGCATCACCTTGCTCGACAACCAGGCGGTGCGGCGGGGGCCGCTGGCGGTCGGCGGGTTGCGCGACATCTATACCGGCCGGCCCGACATTCCGAAGACGCTGGACGCGATGCGGGCGATGGGCGGCGCGCCGCTGATGCTGGCGCATGGGCCGGATGTGTTTCCGTTGTTGCCGGACGAGGCGATGCTGACGCTGGTGGGGCATACCCATTGCGGGCAGGTGGCGTTGCCCTTTGCGGGCATCGTCTATGTGCCGTCCCGCTACGGGACGCGCTATGCCTGCGGCCTCTATCGCGACGGCGCGAAAAGGATGATCGTATCCGCCGGGCTTGGCACCAGCGGCCTGCCGATCCGTTTGCTCGCGCCGCCGGATGTCTGGCTGATTACAATTCATCCACGATAGGGCTTGCCCCTGTCGCGGGCGCCGCGAACATGGCATAGGCATGTTCATTATTGATTTTCATGGCTTTGAGGCTCGACATCCATGTGCGGTATCATCGGAATCATCGGCAAGAACGACGTGGCGGACCGGCTCGTCGATGGGCTGAAGCGTCTGGAATATCGCGGTTATGACAGCGCGGGCGTCGCGACCGTGCATGAAGGCGCAATCGACCGCCGCCGGGCCGAGGGGAAGCTGGTCAATCTGGTGAAGGAACTGGCGGAGGCGCCGCTGCCCGGCACGACCGGCATCGCCCATACCCGCTGGGCCACCCATGGAGCGCCGACCACCAGCAATGCGCATCCCCATGCCACCAAGGAAGTCGCCCTCGTCCACAACGGCATCATCGAGAATTTCAAGCCGCTGCGCGAGGAACTGATGGCGCGGGGCCGGGTGTTCGACAGCCAGACCGATACCGAGGTCGTCGCCCATCTGGTGAGTGAACTGGTCGAGCAGGGGGCGAGCCCGAAGGAGGCGGTCCAGCAAGTCCTGCCACGCCTGCACGGCGCCTTCGCGCTGGCGATCCTGTTCCGCAGCCATCCCGAGCTGCTGATCGGCGCGCGGTTGGGTTCGCCGCTGGTCGTCGGCTATGGCGAGGGTGAGACTTATTTGGGCTCGGATGCCCTGGCTTTGGCGCCACTGACCCAGCGCATCGCCTATCTGGAGGAAGGCGACTGGGTCGTCATCACCAAGGATGGGGCGGAGATCTTCGACAAGGACAACAACCCGGTCGAGCGGCCCGTCACCATTTCGGGCGTGACGGGCGAGCTGATCTCCAAGGGCAATCACCGCCATTATATGCTCAAGGAGATTTACGAGCAGCCGGTGGTGGTGGCGCAGACGCTGAAATCCTATCTTCAGCGGATGGAGGACCGGGTGTCGTTGCCGATCCCCGATTTCGACCTGGGCGCGATCCGCCGCGTGACGATCGTGGCCTGCGGCACCAGCTATTATGCCGGCATGGTCGCCAAATATTGGTTCGAGCAATTCGCCCGCGTGCCCGTCGACATCGATGTGGCGAGCGAGTTCCGTTACCGCGACCCGGTGATGGAGGAAGGCGGCCTGATGATCGTCATCAGCCAGTCGGGCGAAACCGCCGATACGCTGGCCGCGCTGCGCCATGCCCGGGCCGAGGGGCAGAAGATCGCCGCCGTCGTCAATGTGCCGACCAGCACCATGGCGCGGGAGGCGGACCTGCTGCTGCCGACGCTGGCCGGGCCGGAAATCGGCGTGGCGTCGACCAAGGCCTTCACCTGCCAGTTGGCGGTGCTGGCCGCGTTCGCGGCCAATCTGGCGCGGGCCAAGGGGCGGCTGGATGCGAAAGCCGAGAAGGAACTGGTGCGCCATCTCGCCGAAGCCCCCGCGGCACTCAATGGCGCGCTGGCCTATGATGAATCGATCGAGGCGATGGCGCATCTGATCGCGGGAGCGCGGGACGTGCTCTATCTGGGGCGCGGGCCGGACTATCCGTTGGCGCTGGAAGGCGCGCTCAAGCTCAAGGAAATCAGCTATATCCATGCCGAAGGCTATGCCGCGGGCGAGATGAAGCATGGGCCGATCGCGCTGATCGACGACAAGGTGCCGGTGATCGTGCTGGCGCCCAGCGGGCCGCTGTTCGAAAAGACCGTCAGCAACATGCAGGAAGTGCAGGCGCGCGGTGGCAAGGTGGTGCTGATCTCCGACTATGACGGGGTGCAGGCGGCGGGCGAGGGCTGCATGGCGACCATCACCATGCCCAAGGTCCATCCGCTGATCGCGCCGATGGTCTATGCCGTGCCGGTGCAGTTGCTCGCCTATCATGTCGCTGTCGCCAAGGGCACCGACGTCGACCAACCGAGGAACCTCGCCAAGTCGGTGACGGTGGAATGAAGGGTTACTTGCGAGGCATGGTCACTGGCGGATGAAGCGATAGCGGTCGCGGATCAGGCGGTTGAAATAGCCGCCTTTCGATGCGGCCTGCTTCATGCCCTGCACGATCGCGGCAGGCACGTCGAAATAGCTGTACCGCTTGCCGCTGACGAACTGCACGTCCAGCCGCCGGTGGATGGGATCATAGTCGAACTGGCGAATGGCGGTCGAGGGCATGCCCGCTACAATGATCGGCGGCAGGCGGTGTTTCCTGGGGCGGGCAGAAATAGAGGGCCAGGATGACGGACCTGGTGGGTCTTGCACGGACAGTGGCGTCACTTTGAAGCGAGCTTGACCCGGCGTCCCATCCATCCTGTGACCCGATGCCCGCTCAAGGCTGTGGGACCCTGGGATCAGACTGAGGTAACGACAAGCCGAACGAACTGAATCCACCCCAGCCGCAGCTGTGTCACTCTCAAGCCGCCGCCGCGCGATCCTCGTCCAGAAAGGCAGCGACATCGTCCAGCACGACATCCTTCGAGAGGAAGGTCCGGCCGATCCCCCGCGCCAGCAGGAAGGGCAGGGTGCCCGCCGCCATCTTCTTGTCGTGCAGCATATGCGCGACCAACGTCGCGCCATCGGCCGTCACATGCGCGCTTGCCAGATCGTGGGGGAGGCCCATGGCCTTCAGATGCGCCGTCACCCGATCCGCATCCTCGCTCGTGCACAGCCCCAGCCGCGCGGAATAGCGGAAGGCCAGCGCCATGCCCGCCGCCACGCCCTCGCCATGGAGCAGCGTGTCGGAAAAGCCCGTATCCGCCTCCAGTGCATGGCCGAAAGTATGGCCCAGGTTCAGCAGCGCCCGGCGACCGGAGGTTTCCCGCTCGTCCTCGCCCACGATCTTCGCCTTTGCGGCGACGCTGCGCTCGATCGCATATTCACGTGCTCCGGCATCGCCCGCGAGCAGCTTGTGCCCTTCCTCCTCGCACCAGGCGAAGAAATCGGGATCGTCGATCAGGCCATATTTCACGACCTCGGCATAGCCCGCCCGCGTCTCGCGTACCGGCAGCGTGTCGAGGGTCGAGGGGTCGATCAGCACCAGGGCGGGCTGGTAGAAGCTGCCGATCAGATTCTTGCCGGCCCGCGCGTTGATCGCCGTCTTGCCCCCGACCGAACTGTCGACCTGCGCCAGCAAGGTCGTCGGCGCCTGGATGAAATGGCAGCCGCGTTTCAGGATCGAGGCGGCAAAGCCCACAAGATCGCCGATCACGCCGCCGCCGAGCGCGACCACATGGTCGCCGCGCTCGATCTCCAGCGCCAGCAGTGCATCGAGCAACTCCTCCAGGTGGCGCCAGCTCTTGGTCTGCTCGCCCGGCGGCAGGATGACGGGTTCGACAGCGACATTGGCGGCGCGCAGGCTCGCCTCCAGCCGGGGAAGCTGCGCCTTGGCCACATGCGCGTCGGTCACGACCACCAGCCTGCCCTTGCGCGCATAGCCCGCCAGATAGGTGCCGGCGCGGGTCAGCGCCCCCTGTTCGATCACGATGTCATAACTGCGCGTATCGAGCGCGACGCGGACTACGGCCATTGGGAAAGCTGCTCCATGATGCTGTCGACTGCCACATCATGCGGCGCGGCGGCGCTCCGCACATGAATGGGACAGAGGGCGTAAACCGGATTGCGGACGGCGGCCAGTTCGGTCAGCACGACGCGCGGGTCCTTGCCATTGAGCAGCGGTCGTCCCTCCCGGCGGGACACACGGTCGACCAGCGTGTCGATATCGGCGTTCAGCCAGATCGCCAGCGCATGGTCCAGGATCAGCGTCCGCGTCTCCTCCTGCATGAAGGCGCCGCCGCCGGTCGCGATCACCTTGGGCTCGCCATCCATCAGGCGGGCGATCACCCGCCGCTCGCCGTCGCGGAAATAGGCCTCGCCATAGCGTTCGAACATTTCGGTGATCGTCATGCCGGCCGCCTTTTCGATCTCCTCGTCCGCATCGACGAAACCGACGCCAAGCCGTGCGGCCAGCCGCCGGCCGACGGTCGATTTGCCGACGCCCATCATGCCCACCAGGACGATGGGGCCGCGCTTCGCACGCGCTTCGGCGGATTTGCTGTTTCGCTGCATGGCGAGCGGGGCTATACAACCCCGCGTCGACAAGGCAAATCGCAACTTTCCCCAAGCCAGGCCGAGCCAGAACAGGACTCATGAAGCGCAATCGTTCCTACAGCAGTTTTGAAGGCAGCTCGCGTCGCCGCGGACGGTCTCTGCCGATCATTCCCGTCATTGCGGTCGTCGTGCTGGTGGCGATCATCGCCCTGCTCTGGTCGCGCGGTGGTGAAAAGCCGCAGGCCCGCGTGGAAAAGGTCATCCCCGCCGAAAAGCTGGGCCACTAAGCGGCATGGTCCAAAGGCGGGTGAATGTGAAATGGGCGTTGGGCAGCTTTGCGCTCGCCCTGACGCTGCCGGTCGTTGCGCAACAGGCGCCGGAATCGCTGTTGCCGCCAGGCTTCGGCGACACGCCCGCGACACCCACGCCCGCGCCGTCGCAACCTGCCCGTCCGGCGCAGGGGCCTGCTGCTCCAGCCGCGCCCGCGCCCGCCATGGCAGTCCAGCCGCCAAGCTTCCCCGTAACGGACGAGGCCGCCGACAACGCCGCCGAAGCGCAGTTGTCGGAAGAGGAAATGGCCGCGCAAAAGGCCAAATATGACCTGCCCGAAAATGCGCATCGGTCGCTCGACCGGGTGGGACCGCTGACGCCCGAGCGGCTGGGGTTGGCGCCCAACGCCTTCGGCGCGCAATCGGGGCAGTTCCTGGCCGCGCTGATGAAGGAAACCCGGGCGCCGATCACGTCGCGCTGGGCCTCGATCCTGCTGCGGCGGACGCTGCTGTCGGCGGTCGATACGCCCAGGGACATCAATGGCGCCGACTGGGTGGCGGAGCGCGCCTGGCTGCTGCTGCGCATGGGGGAGGCGGACAGCGCGCGCCTGCTGGTGCAGAGCGTCGATTCGGACCAGTTCACCCCGCGCCTTTATGCCATCGCCATGCAGACCTATCTGGCGACGGCCGACCCGGCGGGGCTGTGCCCACTGTCGGCCGGCGCGCTGCGGTTCAGCAAGGAACCGGGCTGGGACATGACGCGGGCGATCTGTCCGGCGCTGTCGGGTGATCAGGGCTCGGCCAGCGGTGCGCTCAACCAGGCGCAGCGGCGCGGGCAAGTGCGCGGCATCGACTATCGGCTGGCGGAAAAGGTGGTCGGCACCGGCTTCAATGCGCGTCGTTCGGTCAAGATCGAATGGGACGCGGTGGACCGGCTGACGGCGTGGCGATTCGGCCTGGCGACGGCGCTAAATGTCGAGATTCCCGACAATCTTTACGCCACGGTCGGACCGCATGTCCGCGCCTGGGAAGCCCGGGCACCCGCGTTGACGGCGGCACGTCGCCTTCCCGGTGTGGAGATGGCGGCGCGGCTGGGCGTCTTTTCCAATGAGGCGCTGGTCGGTTTCTACAGCCAGCTTGGCGTGGATGGCGACGCGCCCGCCGCCGCCGATCGGATCGACGCATTGCGCGCCGCTTATTCCGGATTGAGCGCCGACGACCGGCTACAGGCGATGCGGACGATCTGGCAGAATGAGGCGCGCCCCGATTTCGTCGGTCTGATCGCGACGGCGCGGGCGGCGGCTGCGCTGCCCGTTGCGCAGTTGGGCGCGCGGGACGCGGCCAATCTGGTGGCGGCCATGTTCACGGCGGGCTATGACCGCAGCGCCGTTGCGTGGGCGCGCCTTGCCGCGCAGGCGGACGGCGACGGTGCTGGCGACCTCTGGGCCTTGCTGGCCGTCGGAGCGCCCGCCCCGGTCGTCGACATCAGCGGCGGGCGGGTGTCGTCCTTCGCCAAGGCGGCCGATGCCCACAAGACGCAGATGCTGATCGCGGCACTGGCGGGGCTGTCCCGTCTCAATGCCCAGGATGGCGCGTCGCTGGCACAGGATAATGGTTTCAACCTCGGCGTCACCAGCCGCTGGTCGCGCGCTATCGACGCGGCCGCGGGGCGGGGCGAAAAGGCCAGCGTCGCGCTGCTGGCGGCGGTGGGCATGCAGACGGCGGACTGGAACCGGCTGCCGCCTGTCCATCTCTATCATATCGTCGCCGCGCTGCATCGCGTCGGGTTGGACCCCGAAGCGCGGATGATCGCGGCGGAGGCGATGACGCGGCTCTGATGGGTGACGACGCCTCGCTTATCGACCGCTTTCTGGAAATGATGGCGGCCGAAAGGGGCGCCTCGCGCAACACGCTGCTCGCCTATCGCGCCGACCTGATGGGCGCGGCGAAGATTGTCGGCGGGCTTTCCGGCGCGACCAAGGACGACATTGGCGGATTGGCGGACGCCTGGGCCGGACTGGCCGCCTCCTCCGTGGCGCGGAAGGCCTCCGCCCTGCGCGCCTTTTACGCGTTTCTGGAGGAAGAGGGGCTGCGTGCCGACAATCCCTCTACGGCCCTGCCGCGCCCGGCGACGCGCCGTCCCCTGCCGAAGATATTGTCGACCGCCGAAGTCGATTCGCTCTTTGTGCTGATCGCCGGGAAGCTGGCGGCCGAGCATCCTGCGCCGCTCGACCTGCGGCTGTCCGCGCTGATCGAGTTGCTCTATGGGTCCGGCCTGCGCGCGACCGAGCTGGTGTCGCTACCCCGCCGTGCGCTGGCGTCGGACCGGCCGTTCCTGATCCTCAAGGGCAAGGGTGCCCGCGAACGGCTCGTCCCCATTTCCGATCGCGCCCGCGCCGCCGTCGCCGCCTGGCTGCCGAACGTGCCCGCCGACAGCCCATGGCTCTTCCCCTCGGGCAAGAGCCATGTCAGCCGCATCCGCCTCTACCAGATGGTGAAGGCGCTGGCCGCCGCCGCCGGGATCGCGCCCGAACGGGTCAGCCCCCATGTCCTGCGCCATGCCTTTGCTACCCATTTGCTGGAGGGCGGGGCGGATCTGCGCGCTTTGCAATCCATGCTGGGGCATGCCGATATCGGCACCACGCAAATCTACACCCATGTCGACAGCCGTCGCCTGGTCGAACTGGTGAACAGCCGCCATCCGCTGGCCAGCATGACGCATCGGCGCGTTGACGGCGAAGCGTCAGCGCCCTAACGCCTTGCGCCATGGTTAGCTTTCTTGAATTCGAAAAGCCTATTGCGGAGCTGGAAGCGCGCATCATCGAACTGCGCGCCACCGCCAATGTGGGCGATATCGACATAAGCGGTGAGATCGACAAGCTCGAACAGCGCGCGGCGAAGATGCTGGTGGACAGCTATGCGAAGCTGTCGCCCTGGCAGAAGACGCAGGTTGCGCGCCATCCCGACCGTCCGCATTTCAAGGACTATGTCGCGGGCATGTTCGACAATTTCATGCCGTTGGCGGGCGACCGCGCCTTTTCCGATGATCAGGCGATCATCGGCGGCTTCGCGACGCTGGGTGACCGCCGTTTGGTGGTGATCGGTCATGAAAAGGGCGACGATACGGCAAGCCGCGTCCGCCACAATTTCGGCATGGCGAAGCCCGAGGGCTATCGCAAGGCGATCCGCCTGATGCAGCTTGCCGACCGTTTCGGCCTGCCCGTGGTGACGCTGGTCGATACGTCGGGCGCGTTCCCCGGCGTGCAGGCCGAAGAACGCGGTCAGGCGGAGGCGATCGCGCGCTCGACCGAGCAATGTCTCGCCCTGGGCGTGCCGATGGTCGCGGCCGTGGTGGGCGAGGGCGGCTCTGGCGGCGCTGTGGCGCTGGCGGCGGCCAATCGCGTGCTGATGTTCGAACATGCGGTCTATTCGGTGATCTCGCCCGAAGGCTGCGCTTCCATCCTCTGGCGCACGGCCGACAAGGCGAGCGATGCCGCCACCGCCATGCAGGTGACGGCCCAGCATCTGAAGGCGCTGGGTGTCATCGACCGCATCGTGCCGGAGCCGACCGGCGGCGCCCATCGCGAGCCCGTGCAGGCCATCGCCCATCTGGGCGCGGCGATCGGCGAGGAGTTGGACGCGCTGTCGGGCATGAGCGCCGAGGCCCTGCGGACCGATCGCGCCGACAAGTTCCTCGCCATCGGCGTTTGACCGTTCACCCCCTGTCTTGGGGAACCTCTGCCTGCTATGCCTCGTTACGCCATGGTAACAGGGGATCAGGAGGCGCCGTGACACGATTATCCTATTGGGCTTATGCGGGGCTGGGCCTGATCGCCCTTGCCGCGGCGCCTTCGGTGCAGGGCCAGCAACGGGCGATTCGCACGGTTTCCTCGATCAGCCCGCAGGACAAGGAATCCGGCGCCAAGCAGCATCCGCAGCTTCTCAACGAATTTGGCGGAGCCTATGCCGGGCCGCAGGCCAAATATGTCGAGGGTGTGGGCCGTCGCATCGCCGTCCAGTCGGGTCTCTCCAACGCGCAGGGCGATTTCACCGTCACCCTGCTCAATTCGCCGGTGAACAACGCCTTCGCCATTCCCGGCGGCTATGTCTATGTCACACGCCAGCTGATGGCGCTGATGAACGATGAGGCCGAACTGGCCGGGGTGCTGGGCCATGAAATCGGCCATGTCGCGGCTCAGCATGGCCAGCGGCGCCAGCAGGCGGCCCAGCGCAACGCGATCGGCGGCACGCTGCTTCAGGTACTGACCGGCGCGCTGCTGGGCGATTCGGCGATTGGCGGCCTGTTGCAAAAGGGGATCGGTCAGGGCAGCCAGTTGTTGACGCTCAAATTCTCCCGCACCCAGGAATATGAGGCGGACGATCTGGGCATCCGGTATCTGGCGTCCGGTGGTTATGATCCCAAGGCGCTTTCGACCATGCTCGCTTCGCTCGCTGCGCAGAGCAGTCTGGATGCCCGTGTGACCGGTAATGCGCGATCGGTGCCGGAATGGGCGAGTACCCATCCCGATCCCGCCTCCCGCGTCGGTCGTGCGGCGCGCAATGCCGCCGCCACCGGATCGACCAGCACGGTACGCAACCGGGACGCGTTCCTCAATGCGCTGGACGGCGTGCTCTATGGCGACGATCCCAAACAGGGGGTGATCGAGGGTAGCCGTTTCCGTCATCCCGACCTGCGGCTGGGCTTCACCGCGCCGCAGGGCTTCGGCATGGAAAATGGCGCGGATGCCGTCACCGTCGCGGGATCGGGCGGGCAGGCGCAGTTCGGTGCGGCGCCCTTTTCCGGCGATCTGCCTGCCTATATCGATTC
Source organism: Sphingobium sp. LB126 (assembly GCF_002795205.1). Lineage (NCBI taxonomy): Bacteria > Pseudomonadati > Pseudomonadota > Alphaproteobacteria > Sphingomonadales > Sphingobiaceae > Sphingobium > Sphingobium sp. LB126. Next base: position 742,914 of record NZ_NETV01000001.1, on the reverse strand, counting down.
GGTGTTCGCGAAACTGGGCGGCGGGGGCACTGTTCCATCCGGCGATGTACGCCGTACCACGGTCAACGGCCTCCCGGCGGCGTGGCGCACGATCCGGGCCAGCACACAGTCGAGTCAGGTTGACGCCACGGTCTTCGCTTATGATTTCGGCGGCGGCAAGGCCTATCATTTCCTGCTGCTGACGGCGGCGGGGCAGGGTATCGGTCCGTTCTCGACCATGGTGCAATCGGTCCAGCGTCTCTCGACCCAGGAGGCGGCCGCCATCAAGCCGCGTCGCATCAGCGTCCTTACCGTCAAATCCGGCGACAGCGTCCAGTCGCTGGCCAAGCGCATGGCCTATGGCGACTATGCGGTCGAGCGCTTCCTGACGCTCAACGCGTTGAACGCCAACAGCGTTTTGCGGCCTGGGCAGCGGGTGAAGATCGTCACCTGGTGAGCCGGCATCGACGCGAGGTTGGAGCGGTTTTCGATCTGATTGAATCGGATCGCCGCTCCAGGCCTTTTGTTCGCCGCGATTTCTTGACCAGCGAGGTTCTGGTTGCTTGGGAATCGCCCTAAATAAAAGGGGCGGCGGGATTGCTCCCACCGCCCCTTTTCTTCAATGGCTTCGAGCTTACTTCAGGTTGCCCGAGACATTGTTGAAGGTGTTGCCGAGCTTGCCGCCCAGGCTGGTCATGGCGCCGATGGCGGCGACAGCGATCAGAGCTGCGATCAGGCCATATTCAATGGCGGTGGCGCCCTTTTCGTTCTTCAGCATCTTGCGGATGAACTGCATTGGAAGTCTCCTTGCCTCAAATTCAACGTTTAACTACCCGGCCGCCCCCCGCTTGAATTGAAGGTCAGCATTGGCAGGTTTAGACGGGGTGGGTTGATAAAGATTTAATGCGATCGGCAGGTTGTCAGATATTGATGGTTAATGCGCGAGAACTTCTGTCGCGACATTGTTCCACATGCCGATGGTCTTGTTGGCGACGTTGGACATGGCGCCGACGATGGCGAGGCAGATGAGGGCGAGGATCAATCCATATTCCACCGCCGTCGCGCCGCGCTGGCAGTAGATCAGCTTCCAGAAGCTGAAATTTTTGAACAACGCGCGCATGCCATACCCCATTTACACACAGCCCAGAATGCCCTTGTAAAAGCGACAGAGTTAACAAACCCCTCAAGCTGGACCGTCATGACGATAAATTCTCCCCTGTTGGTGGTTGCCGCTGCTCTGGTCGATGCGGATGGCCGCATATTGTTGCAGCAGCGTCCGCCGGGAAAGCCGATGGCGCATCTGTGGGAATTCCCCGGTGGCAAGGTGGAGCCGGGCGAAGCGCCCGAAATCGCGCTCATCCGCGAGTTGGAGGAGGAGTTGGGGATCCGCACCCATGCGAGCTGTCTCGCGCCCGCTGCCTTCGCCAGCGAGCCGTTGGGCGAGCGGCATCTGTTGCTACTGCTTTATGTCTGCCGCAAATGGCAGGGCATTCCCGAAGCGCGGCACGCGACCGCGTTGCAATGGGCCAGGCCCGCGCAAATGTATGCGCTGGACATGCCACCGGCGGACCTGCCGCTGATCGGCCTGCTCGATTCGCTGATTTAGAGCATCGTGCGCAAAAGTGGGAACCGGTTTTGCGCTTAAAGCGATGCGACAACAAAAGCTTAGAGCGTGCGGCTCGCGTACGATTTAGCGCAGCGCGCTCTAGAGGGGTTTTCGATCTGATTGCATCAGATCGCTATCCTAAGCCTTTCGTTTCCGCGATTTTTGACCAGCGACCGATTTCGATCGCGTGGAAATCGCTCCAGGGAAAGGGGCGGGGCGCCGGATGGACCTGCCCCGCCCAAAGCTTCATTCCTCGGCTGCTTTGCTCTGGAGTTGGATGTAGTTCTGGATGCCCATGCGTTCGATCATCTCGAACTGGGTTTCGAGCGTGTCGACATGCTCTTCCTCGCTTTCGAGGATGTGCTGGAACAGGTCGCGGCTCACAAAGTCGCGAATCGATTCGCAATAGGCGATGGCGTCCTTCAGGACCGGCAGGGCTTCATATTCCAGCTCCAGGTCGGCCTTCAGTATCTCTTCCACCGTCTCGCCGATCTTCAGGCGGCCGAGCAACTGGAAATTGGGCAGGCCGTCGAGGAACAAGACGCGCTCCGCCAGCTTGTCGGCGTGCTTCATCTCGTCGATCGATTCCTCATATTCGAACTTGGCCAGCTTCTCGATGCCCCAATGGTTCAGCATCCGATAGTGGAGGAAATATTGGTTGATCGCGGTCAGCTCATTCTTGAGCACCTCGTTCAGATATTCGATGACCTTGGGATCGCCCTTCATCGGGTTTGTCTCCGGCTTTTTGGGAAAGTGCCGGGAGTATAAGCATTCCGGTTCCGTTTGTTAATCCGGAAAGCCGCGGGAATCCGCCATTTTTCGCTATGCTATTGCGTGGAGTTCGCGGCGGTCAGATGCGCCTGATTCGCAATGGCTTCAGATCGAGGCGCGCTCGGCGGCGATGATGGTCCGGGCGAAGGGGACGCACTGGCCACATTTGGGGCGGCGACCAAGGCGCGCATAGGCGCTGCACGGAGTGGCGCAGCCTTCCCGGGCCACTTCCTTCAGGTCTTTCTCGCGAATGGCATTGCAGACACAGACAACCATGCAAATCTCCTGCAGTGGGAGATAGCGTAAGTGATAATAGGTCGCAATAGTGATTCAATCGCTGTTGCGAATCTTTTGCGTCTGGCCGCCGACCAGGGTGCGCCACAGCCATTCCATCGGTCCGAGCGCGAATCGCCTTTGCCAGAGTGGCGACCAGAGCAGCATGACCACCCAGGCGGCGATCACGAGCAGCGGCAGAAGGCTGTAGCGCACCTGGCCGAACAGCCCGAGGCCCCAGCCATAGAAAGTCGCGCTCATGACGATGCTGGTGCCGAGATAATTGCTGAGCGCCAGCCGTCCGACGGCAGCGATTCGGTGCGTCAGGCGCCGGTCGCGATAGCGGGTGAACAGCCACAGGATCAGCGCCGCCCAGCCCACGGCCAGCGGAATGCGGAAGGGGAAGGACCAGGCCAGCACCGTTCCCAGCGCCGGCAATGTGGCGAACCCGCTTGCGATCACCCACCAGGCGAGACCCGCCATGGGCAAGAGGCCGATCAGGAAACAATGGCGCGCGGTGCGCCAATATTGCTCTGCCTGCCAGCGTCCGGTCAGGAAACCGCCCTTCAGCATCGCCATGCCCAACAGCATGAAGCCCAGCGTATCGAGCGTCACGAAGGGCAGGGTGGTGAGCCACTGACTGCCGAACAGGGCGACGTGATGCATGAAGATGCCGGCATAGTTCCCCCTATAGATTTCGAATTCGCTGCGGATCGCAGGGTGGGCGGGATCGGAAAAAGAACCGATGAAGTCAGCGAAACCGGCAGGGATATGGGACGCTGCATCGGGCGCCGCGGCGGCGTGGCTCCAGGCGTGGAGCGTGGTGATGAAGAAAGCGCAGACGAGGAAATGCGCCAGGAAGAAGAGAAAGGCCCATTTGACCAGCGCCAGCGGCTCCTTCCGGACGAACAGCAGGGCCGCGAGGCCGACCAGCGCATAGATCATCAATATGTCGCCCGACCACAGCAGCAGATAATGAGCGAGGCCGAAGACGAACAGCCAGGCGGCGCGGATCATCTGTGTCCGCTGACCGTCGTGCCCGGCCATTTCCTCCCGGTCGATCAGCAACAGCATCGACGCGCCGAACAGCATGGAGAAGAGCGCCCGCATCTTGCCATCGACAGCCAGGAAACTGACCGTCCAGAAGAGGATGTCGCCCGTGGAGAGCGGTCCCGCCGCCGCCGGGCTGAAATAGGCCTGCGCGGGCAGGGCGAAGACCGCGATGTTCATCCACAAGATTCCCATCACCGCGCATCCGCGCAGGACGTCCATGGCGGGAATCCGGGAAGAAGGGGTGGTCATCGGTTCTGGCTGTCCTTGAAGAGGCTGGAAAAGAACATGCGGCTCTGTCAATGCGACTAGCCATGAACGGCCATCGCAAGCAACGAATAAGCGACGCTTTCGGCGCGGCGGCGGGGCGTTATGACGATCATGCCGGGCCACAGCGGCTGGCGGCCGCGCTGGTCGCCGATCTTGCCCAGCGGCAGAAGCCCGAGGGTGTCGGGCGGATATTGGAGATCGGCTGCGGCACGGGCTTTCTGACGCGGGACATCCAGGCGCGCTGGCCGGGCGCGGAACTGGTGGTAACGGACTTGTCGCCCGATATGCTGGCGCGGGCCGCGAGGGATGGACTGATCGCGGGCACATTCCTGACGATGGACGGCGAGGCGCCGATCTTCGAAGGGGAATGGTTCGACCTGATCCTCTCCAGCCTGGCCTTCCAGTGGTTCGATGATCTGGAGCGCGCCATAGCCCGTCTGGTCGGATTGCTGCGGCCGGGGGGGAGCCTCATCTTCTCCACAATGGGGCAGGGCAGCTTCGCCCGCTGGCGCGGCGCGCATGACGCTGGCGGGGTAACAGCCGGCATTCCGGATTATCCCGCGCTTGAGACTTTGCGGTCGATGCTGGGGCGTTTCGGGGACGCCTTCGCCTTTGACGAGCATTATGTCCTGGCCTGTGGCGGCGCGAAGGGGCTGATCGCCCATCTCAAGGGTATCGGCGCGGTGGTGCCGAACGAGGGGCGCAAGCCGCTGGCACCCAGGGATTTGCGCCGGGTCATGGCGGCTTTCGAGGAAAGCGGCGGGAATGATGTCTATCAGGTCCTGTTCGGCCGGGTGACGCGCGTGGTTTAGGGTTTTGGATGGGGCCGCCACGTTATGAGCGGACGTCAACAACATCCGTCATCCAGGCTGGGATCCCGTGAGGCTGACTTGTGCCCTCGCCTGAAATCCCGGCTTTCGCTGGGATGACAGGCCAGAGGCAAGAAGCCACCCCTATTCGCCGTAGACGATCCTGACCTTGCCCGCAGCGTCCGCCGCAACGGCACGCGCCGCATCGGCATCCTCCGCCCGTGCCAGGGCGACTCCCATGCGGCGATAGGGACGGGTCGCCGGCTTGCCGAAGAGGCGCAGGTCGACTTCGCCGCCGGGCGTGGAGAGCGCATCGGCCAATCCTTCGAACCGGAAATCGTTCGATTCCCGGTCCGCCAATATGACCGCCGAAGCGGCGGGTCCCCGCAGCGTCACTTCCGGCACCGGCAAGCCCAGGATCGCGCGGGCGTGCAGGTCGAATTCGCTCATATTCTGTGAGATCAGCGTCACCATGCCGGTATCATGCGGCCGGGGCGAGAGTTCGGAGAAGATGACATCCTCTCCCTTCACGAAGAATTCCACGCCGAAAATGCCGTAGCCGCCCAGATTGTCGACCACCTTGCGGGCCATGTCCTGCGCGGCGGCCAGCGCGGCATTCGACATGGGCGTGGGCTGCCAGCTTTCCTGATAGTCGCCGCGTTCCTGCCGGTGGCCGATGGGGGGGCAGAAGCTGACGCCCTCCCGGCTGCGCACCGTCAGCAGCGTGATTTCATAGTCGAAGGCGATGAATTCTTCCACGATCACCCGGCTGCGGTCGCCGCGCATGTTGGCGACGGCGTAGTCCCACGCGGTCTCCAGTTCGTCGGCGCTGCGCACCGTGCTCTGCCCCTTGCCGGACGAGGACATGACCGGCTTGATCACGCAGGGCAGGCCCGTATGTTCGGCCCCGGCCAGCACTTCCGCCAGCGTTTCGGCATAGCGGTAGCGGGACGTGCGCAGACCCAGTTCGACCGCCGCCACCTCGCGGATGCGATCGCGGTTCATCGTCATGATGGTGGCGCGGGCGGAGGGCACCACGGTCACGCCCCTGGCCTCGACCTGCGCCAGCACCTCGGTACGGATCGCCTCGATCTCCGGCACCACGAAGTCGGGCCGGTGCTTCTCGATCGCCTTCGCCAGCAGATCGGCGTCGAGCATCGAAAACACCTCATGCCCGTCCGCCACCTGCATGGCGGGCGCCCCGGCATAGCTGTCGCAGGCGATGACCTGTGCGCCGAGGCGCTTGGCGGAGATCACGAATTCCCGGCCCAGTTCGCCCGAACCCAGAAGGAGGATTTTCGCGGTAAAGGCCATGGCAGGCTCCGTCCTGTCAGCTGATGGAAACGACCGTTCCGATCCGTTAGAGTTCGCTGTCCATCAGCGCGGGGAAGAAGCCCTCATGCGCGCTGCGCAGGTCGGCGAGCGCCACGCCCGCGACCGTGTCGCCGCCGGTTGTGCCGATGCGGATCGCGCCCGGAATCTCGACGCCCGGCGCGGCGGCGACGACATAGCGGCCCTGATCCTCGCCAAAGGCGCTCGCGGTGGTGAGCGGGATGTCCAGCTGCGCGCCGATCTTCCCGGCCAGCGCCATTTCGGTCACCGTCACCAGCAGGCCGCCATCGGAAATGTCATGCACGGCATTGACCTTGCCCGCCGCGATCAGCTCGCGAACGGTCTCGGCGCGGGCGCGTTCGGCGGCCAGGTCGACGTTCGGTGCGTCACCCGCTTCGCGACCGGCGATTTCGCGCAGCCAGATGGATTGGCCCAGATGCGCGCCTTCCTCGCCGATCAGCCAGATGGCGTCGCCCTCATTCTTGAACGCGACGGTCGCCATCACGTCGACATTCTTCAGCAGGCCGATGCCGCCGATGGCGGGCGTCGGCAGGATGGCGGAACCGCCGCCTGTCGCCTTCGATTCATTGTAGAGCGAGACGTTGCCCGACACGATCGGGAAGTCGAGCGCGCGGCAGGCCTCGCCCATGCCCTCCAGACAGCCGGTGAACTGCGCCATGATTTCCGGCCGCTGCGGATTGGCGAAATTCAGGCAGTTGGTGACGGCCAGCGGCGTCGCGCCGACCGCGCTGATGTTGCGATAGCATTCGGCAATCGCCTGCTTGCCGCCTTCATAAGGGTCGGCATAGCAATAGCGCGGCGTGCAGTCGGTGCTGATCGCAATGCCCTTCTGCGTACCGTGGACGCGCACGACGGCGGCGTCGCCGCCCGGGCGCTGCACCGTGTCGGCGCCGACCATATGGTCATATTGCTCCCAGATCCAGCGGCGCGATGCGATGTCGGGCGAACCCATCAGCTTGACGAGGTCGGCGCCGATGTCCGAAGCCGGAATATCGCCCAGCGGCTGGACGCCCGACCAAGCCTTATACTCGTCCTTCGGCATGGCGGGACGGTCATAAAGCGGCGCATCGTCGGCCAGCGGAGCCAGCGGAATGTCGCACACCGTCTCGCCCTTGTGCACCAGAACCATGCGGCCCGTATCGGTCACATGGCCGATGACGGCGAAGTCCAGTTCCCACTTGCGGAAGATCGCCTCGGCGAACGCTTCCTTGCCCGGCTGGAGCACCATGAGCATGCGTTCCTGCGATTCCGACAGCATCATTTCATAGGCTGTCATGCCGGTTTCGCGCTGGGGCACCATGTCCATGTTCAGTTCGATGCCGACGCCGCCCTTGGACGCCATTTCCACCGAGGAGGAGGTGAGGCCCGCTGCGCCCATATCCTGGATCGCGACGATGGCGTCCGACGCCATCAGCTCAAGACAGGCCTCGATCAGCAGCTTTTCGGTGAAGGGGTCGCCGACCTGCACGGTCGGGCGCTTTTCTTCCGAATCCTCGCCGAAATCGGCCGAGGCCATGGTCGCGCCGTGAATGCCGTCGCGACCGGTCTTCGACCCCACATAGACGATCGGATTGCCGACGCCCGAAGCTGCACTGTAGAAAATCTTGTCGGTATCCGCGACGCCCACGGTCATGGCGTTGACCAGGATGTTGCCGTCATAGGCGGGGTGGAAATTCACCTCGCCGCCCACGGTCGGCACGCCCACGCAATTGCCGTAGCCGCCGATGCCGTGCACCACGCCGCTGATCAGATGCTTCATCTTCGGATGGTCGGGCCGCCCGAAACGCAGCGCGTTCATGTTCGCCACCGGCCGCGCGCCCATGGTGAACACGTCGCGCAATATGCCGCCCACGCCCGTCGCCGCGCCCTGATAGGGCTCGATATAGCTCGGGTGGTTGTGGCTCTCCATCTTGAAGATCGCGGCCTGTCCGTCGCCAATGTCGACGACGCCCGCATTCTCGCCGGGGCCGCAAATGACCTGCGGGCCTTCCGTGGGCAGCTTCTTCAGGTGGATGCGCGAGCTTTTATAGGAGCAATGCTCCGACCACATCACCGAGAAGATGCCGAGTTCGGTGAGATTCGGCTCCCGGCCAAGCGCGTTCAGGACGCGATCATATTCTTCCGGGGAAAGCCCATGTTCGGCGACGACCTGGGGCGTGATCTGGGATGCGGTGCTGGACATGTGCGCGCCTTTAGCGAGGGAGCGTGCGATAGACAATGCTGACGCTCACTTGCGCCCGAAAACATGATAGCCTGTCTGCCTCGGAAGGCCAAAAAGGAGGTCTGCATGGAATGGATGCTGTTGCCGCTGCGCCGCTACGCCCGATTTTCGGGCCGGGCGCGGCCGAAGGAATATTGGATGTTCGTTCTGTTCCTGCTCCTCGGCTTCTTCATCCTGTCGCTGGCCGAAACCATGCTTGGTCTCACCACGACCGATCGCTGGTTCCAGCGCGGCCCCTGGTGGGCCAGCGCGGGTTACAGCACGCGCGGCGGGCCGCTGACCGGGCTGTTCGCGCTGGCGATGCTGATTCCCCAACTGGCAGTATCTGTCCGGCGGCTGCATGATACGGATCGGACCGGCTGGTGGTTGCTGATCGTCGTCTTTCCCTTCATCGGCAGCATCGTCCTGCTCATCTTCCTGATCATGAGCGGTACGCGGGGAGCCAATCGCTTCGGTCCCGATCCGGTCGAGGTCGGGGAACCGGAATTGCGTTAGAGCATCGTGCGCAAAAGTGGGAACCGGTTTGGCGCGAAACGATGCGACAACACAAATTTGGAGCGCGCGGCCTGCGTCAGATTGAACGCGGCGCGCTCTCGGGCAAGAAAAAGGGCCGGCCTCCGCTCAGGAGGGCCGGCCCGAACTTGCAGGAAAATGAAAGGGATCAGCCCTTGCAGCTGACCGCGCTCTTGCCCGGCAGCGTGGCGGTGATCTGCTTGCCCGAACCCTCGACCTTGTAGCCTTCGGCTTCATAGGGCTTGCCGGCCTCGGCGGCGGTCAGCTTGGTCGGCGCGCCGTTCTTCTCGGTGCGCAACTGCACGGTCTTGTCGTCGCTCATGAAGTCGACGAAGATCAGGCTGTTGTCCTTGCAGCGATACTGATGGCTTTCCTTCACCATCGGCGGCAGCTCGACCGGCGCGGCATTGGCCAGCTTTTCAGCCATGGGATCGGCGGGGCCGCCCACGACTTCGGGTTCGTCATTCTTGTTGCAGGCCGACAGCAGGCTGAGCGCCGCTACGGAGATGAGGGGGAGATGATATTTCATAGCGGTCCTTCTATGTGCATTAGCCACGCCAAGCGTCAACGCAAAACTGCCATAAGTCCGCCAGCCACTGGCCTGACGTCATGACATTTTCATGACCGCGCCCCGGAATCGGCCGCAACCGCCCCGGCGAACTTGCCAGTGAGCTTGACTGCGGGCTTGACCGGGCGGGCGGGGGCCGCCAATGCAGGGACATGGCGCAAGACAGCATGATGCAGCAGGGCGATCCGTCGCAAATGTCGTTCGAGGATGCGCTGCGCGCGCTCGAATCGATCGTCCGGCGGCTGGAAAGCGGCGACGTGCCGCTCGACGAATCCATTTCGCTTTATGCGCAGGGCGAAGAGTTGCGGAAGCGCTGCATGGAACGGCTCCAGGCGGCCGAAGCGCGCATCGCCAAGCTGACCGTCGATGCCAGTGGCGCGGTGACGGGCGCTCAACCCTTCGGTACGGACTGAAAGCCGCCGGCATGAGCGGAGCTGCCTCCGCCTCGTCCCTGGTCGCCAGCCGCGCCGCTGCCGTCGCGGTCGAGGTCGACCGTTTGTTCGACTCCTTGCTGGCCGTCCCCGACGATCCGCGCAGACGCCTTTACGAGGCGATGCGCCATGCGGCCATGGATGGTGGCAAGCGGCTGCGCCCGCTGCTGGTCCAGGCGGCGAGCGACCTCTTCAATATTTCGCGGGATTCGGCGCTCCGCGTCGGTATCGCGGTGGAATGCATCCATGTCTATTCGCTGGTGCATGACGATCTGCCGGCGATGGACGATGATGACTTGCGCAGGGGCAAGCCGACCGTTCACAAGGCGTTCGACGAGGCGACGGCGATCCTGGCGGGCGACTGCCTGCACGATCTGGCCTTCGAAGTGCTGGCGGACGAGGAAACCCATCCCGATCCCTTCGTCCGCGTCGAACTGGTGAAGGCGCTCGCCATCGCCAGCGGCACCAGCGGCATGGCGGGCGGTCAGATGATGGACCTGGAAGCGGAGAAGGCGAGCTTCGACCTGCCCACCGTCACCCGGCTCCAGCAAATGAAGACCGGCGCGCTCATCGCCTTCTGCGTCGATGCCGCCGCGATCATGGCGCGCATCCCGCCGGAGGCGCGTACCCGCCTGCACGGCTATGCACGCGACATCGGCCTTGCCTTCCAGATCGCCGACGACCTGCTCGATGTGGTGGGGGACGCCGGTCTTGCCGGCAAGGCGTTGGGCAAGGACGCGGCGGCGGGCAAGGAAACCTTCGTCTCGCTCCTCGGGGTGGAGCGTGCGCGGGAACAGGGACGCCTGCTCGTCGAGCAGGCCAAGGCGCATCTGCATGGGCACGGTCCGGAGGCCGATCTGCTGCGCGCCATCGCGGATTATATCGTGGAAAGGGATCGCTAGGGGCATGAGCAAGCAGAGGGTGGGGGTTTATCCCGGCACGTTCGATCCGATCACCCTGGGTCATATGGACATCATCCGGCGGGGTGCGAAGCTGGTCGATAAGCTGGTGATCGGCGTCACGACCAATATTTCCAAGTCGCCGATGTTCTCCGACGAGGAGCGGCTGGACATGGTGCGTCGCGAATGCGCGGGGATCGATGCGGAAATCGTCGTCACCGGCTTCAATTCGCTGCTGATGGACTTTGCCGAATCGCAGGGGGCAAGCGTCATCATCCGGGGCCTGCGCGCCGTCGCGGACTTCGAATATGAATATCAGATGGCGGGGATGAACCAGCAGATCAACGGCCGGGTCGAGACGGTCTTCCTGATGGCGGACGTCTCGCTCCAACCCATCGCTTCCCGCCTGGTCAAGGAAATCGCGCTTTACGGCGGGCCGATCCACAAATTCGTCAGCCCTGCGGTCCGCGACGAGGTGGAGGCACGGGTGGCGAACCTGGGTCGCAAGGGCCAGTAAAGGCTCGACTCAGCCTTCGTTCAGTTGCCAATCGCCAAGAGGACGCTATCAGGGGCACATTCGCACCTGGGCAAATATAGGAAAGCTTCATTCATGCGGTTCACGTCGGCGCTCAAGACCGTGGCGATCGGTTTCGCCCTCTATGCATCGAACGGCGCGGCCTTGGCCCAGGGCGGACGCAATGCCGAGGAAGCGAAGAAGGAGGAGGCTGCCGTCCGCGCGGAGCAGACGGCCAAGCAGCTCGGCCTCGATCCTGCCTCCAAGCTGCCGCCCGCGACCGTGCCGGTGGACCCCCAGAATATCTGGGATCTCGACCTGTCGAGCGGCGGCCGCGTACGCATCCAGTTGCGGCCCGACATCGCGCCCACCCATGTCGAGCGGATCAAGGAACTGACGCGCCAGGGCTTCTACAACGGCCTCAAATTCCATCGCGTCATCCCTGGCTTCATGGCGCAGGGCGGCGATCCCAAGGGCGATGGCACTGGCGGTTCGACGCTTCCCGACCTGAAGGCGGAGTTCAATCCGATGCCGCATCTGCGCGGCACCGTGTCCATGGCGCGTGCCCAGAGCGAGGACAGCGCGAACAGCCAGTTCTTCATCGTCCTGCTGCCGCGTATGCAGCTCGACAAGAAATATACCGTCTTCGGCCGGGTGATCGAGGGCATCCAATATGTCGACGCGATCCACCAGGGCGAGCCGCCCGCCGACCCGACGCTGATCCTTCAGGCGTCGATCGAAAGCGACGGCAAGCCGCCCGTGACCGCGCTGCCGACACCGCCCGCGCCAGCGCCTTCGATCATCGCGCCGCTGCCCGCGAAGAAGCCCGTGCCCGCGAAGAAGCCGGTCGCGACCAAGAAGAAATAAGGCGCCCCAGCGGGGGCAGAAGCCATGCGCGTAGACCTGTTCGATTTCGATCTGCCGCCTGAGAGCATCGCGCTCCGGCCCGCTTCGCCGCGCGATTCGGCGCGTTTGCTGCTGGTGGCTGGCGAAGCGCCCTTCGGGGACCGTATCGTGCGGGACCTGCCGGGCCTGCTGCGCGCCGGCGATGTGCTGGTGTTCAACGATACCAGGGTGATCCCGGCCCAGTTGGAGGGCATGCGCGGTCAGGCGAAGATCGGCGCGACGCTGCACAAGCGGCTGGGCCTGCGCCAGTGGCAGGCCTTCCTGCGCAACGCCAAGCGGGTTCGCGATGGCGACCGGATCGATTTCGGCGCGGGCGTCGCCGCCCTTGCCGGCCCGCGCGACGAGGATGGCGGCGTGACGCTGAGCTTCGAGGGCGAGGAGCCGGTCGAAGTGCTGCTGGAGCGGGCGGGCCGCATGCCGTTGCCGCCCTATATCGCCAGCAAGCGCCCCACCGACGAGCGCGACCGCAGCGATTATCAGACCATGTTCGCGCGGGAGGACGGTGCGGTCGCGGCGCCCACCGCGGCGCTGCATTTCACGCCCGAGCTGATGGAGGCACTGGAGGCGGCGGGGGTGAAGACGGAAACCCTGACCCTGCATGTGGGGGCGGGCACGTTCCTGCCGGTCAAGGCCGATGACACCGACGACCACCGGATGCATGCCGAATGGGGCCGGATCGACCAGGCGACGGCGGATCGCCTCAACGCGGCGCGAAAGGCAGGAGGGCGGCTGATCGCCGTCGGCACCACCAGCCTGCGCCTGCTGGAAAGCGCCGTGGGGGAAGACGGCATCGTCAGGCCCTTCGCCGACGAGACACGGATTTTCATCACGCCAGGCTATCGGTTCCGGGCGGTGGATGGCCTGATGACCAATTTCCACCTGCCGAGGTCGACCCTGTTCATGCTGGTCAGTGCCCTGATGGGGCGGGAGCGGATGCAGGCGGTCTATGCCCATGCGATCGCGGAAGGCTATCGCTTCTACAGCTATGGGGATTCCTCACTGCTGTTGCCCTGACCGGTTTCAGCTGCGCCCGACGAACAGGAAACCCACCGCCGCCATGATGCACAAGAAGGCGGCGAGGTGGCGCCAGTGCAGCGGTTCGCCCAGCACCGTCACCATGAAGCCGCCGAAGATCAGCAGCGCGATCGCCTCCTGCGCGATCTTGAGCTGACCCGCGCTCCAGCCGCTGGCGAAACCGATGCGATTGGCGGGCACGGCGAAGCAATATTCGACGAAGGCGATCCCCCAGCTGATCAGGATGACCGCGAACAGTGGTTTGTTCATCCCGCCCTTCAGATGCCAGTACCAAGCGGTGGTCATGAACAGATTGGAAATGGTGAGGAGCAGGATGGTCGGCATGAACGGCCTTTGGATGCGTGGACAGGGGGCTGTTGCATTGCCGCGCCGGCGAGCGCAAGGGAGCCGGACGAAATCGTCGCTCAAAGAGAGGTCCTGCATGAAGCTCCGTTCGCTGCTGTTCGTCCCCGCCGATCGTCCGGAGCGCTTTGCCAAGGCGGCTGCCAGCGGCGCCGATGCCATCATCCTGGATCTGGAGGATTCGGTCGCGCCGGAGCGCAAGCCCTTCGGGCGGGACGCGATCGCGGAATGGCTGACCGGCCCGCGCGATTGTGCGACCTTCGTCCGGGTCAATCCGCTGGACGGCGATCAGGCCCGCGCCGACCTGGCCGCCGCGCTTCCGGCCGGGCCTGACGGCATCATGCTGCCCAAGGCGGAAGGTGCATCCAGCATCCGGGCGCTGATCGGGCTGGCCGATGGGGTCCATGTGCCGCCGATCCTGCCGATCGCGACCGAAACGCCGTCCGCGATTTTCGAGCTGGGGAGTTTCAGGCAGGTCGGGGACAGGTTGGTCGGCCTGACCTGGGGGGCAGAGGACCTCCCCGCGGCGATCGGCGCTTCGACATCGCGCGAAGAGGATGGCCGCTATACCGCGCCCTTCGAAATGGCGCGCAGCCTGACGCTGTTCGCCGCCCACGCCGCAGGCGTCCCGGCGATCGATACGGTCTTCCCCCGGATCGAGGCGATGGATGACCTCAAGGCCTATGTCGGGCGGGCACGGCGCGACGGTTTCACCGGCATGATGGCGATCCATCCGGTGCAGGTTGCCGCGATCAATGAGGGCTTCACCCCCAGCGAGGCGGAAGTGGAGCGGGCAAGGGCGGTGATCGATGCGTTCGCGGCCAATCCCGGCGCGGGGGTGCTGAAGCTGGACGGAAAGATGATCGACCGGCCGCATCTCGTCCAGGCGCAGCGGGTAGTGGCGGCCGCCGGATAAGGAAAAAGGCCCGGCCTTGCGGCCAGGCCTTTCGCCTGAATCAGGGGGAGGCTTATCGATAGCGGCCCTTTTCCGAAGCGGTGCTGCGATAGCGATCGGCATAATCGCCCTCGTCGCGCGACCCGAACAGGGCCTGTTGCTCGTGTTCGGTGCGCCAGGCGGCCTGGGTTTCCTCGGCGGTCTTTTCCAGCGTCACTTTCTGGGCGTCGACCGACCGGATCCAGGATGACGGGACCGAATGATGGATGCCGCCGGCATCCTGGTCGCCCTTGGTCAGGATGATACGGTCCCCGCGCAGCTTGTCGACCGTGCCGACATGCTCACCGTCGCTGCCGACCACTTCCATATGCTCGCGCACGGTCTGGACCGCCGACCGCTGCTCGTTGCGGCGGCTGCGCCAGGTGCCGAACTCATTGTTGAAACGTTGACGGTTCTCGTTCCGATACTCCGCATAATCGCGGTCCAGTTCGTTGATCCGCTGCTGGCGCCACGCATGATAGTTGGCGTCGTGATGCTCGCCATAATCATGATCGGGGCCGAAGGCGCGGACGCGATAGCCATGATCCTCGCTGCCATAGCCGCTGCGTTCGCCGCTATAGGGCGAATAGCCGCGATTGGGGAGGTAGCGGCTGCTGTTGGAGGCCGACGCATAGCCGATCCTGCTGCTCTGGTCGCGCGGATCGCCATAGGGCCGGTTATAATATTCGTCATATTCGCGCCGCCGCTCGGCTTCCTCATCACCGAACCAGCTCCGCACTTCATCGCCCGCGCGGTCGAAGAAGCCGCGCTCGTCCGGATCATAATCCTCGGGCGGCTGCCGGTAGCCCGGACCGCCGAACTGGCCACGCGTACCATAGCGGTAGCGGTCCGAATCACGGTTCCGGCCGGCCCAGCCTCGATCCCAATTACGGTCGCTGTCACCATAGCGACGTCCGCCTTGGTAACCCATTTTCCATCTCCTTATCTGCTGTCCCACGGCATCCCATCATGGCGCCGTCACCGCACCAATGAGTGTTGGAGGGCATCGTTCCGGGCGTTACGCAGGGGAAACGTCCCGCCTTTGCCCCGGCAGGGCGATGGAGCCGGGCCGGCTCTTGATCCAGATCAGAAAGGCGGCGCGTCTTTTGCGTAAAAAGACCGTTGCATGGGCGCAATCGCTCGCTTATAGGCAGCGCTCCTTTGGGGCCGTAGCTCAGCTGGGAGAGCGCGTCGTTCGCAATGACGAGGTCAGGGGTTCGATCCCCCTCGGCTCCACCAATTTTGCCTTTAGGGCGCGGAAGTCCTAAGATCGCGCGACCGACCTGGATGTTGTCCGTGTTTCTCGACGCGTGTGATGTCCTGTCTCAGTCCGTGATATCGCTCGCATCTGACGCCTTGACGCTGCGTGCCTTGCGCGGCTGTGCAGGTCGCTTTGACGATGCGGCAGCGGCGCGGTCGCTGCGCGACTGCCCTTGTCCGGGCCGGCTGAAGACGAGCTGTTCGACAAAGCGCCAGTAGCCATCGACCACTTCCGGGCTGTTGGGCGAAAGGCCGCTGGTTTCTTCCATCTCAGGACCGAAGCCCGACAGCGTCGAGGTCAGGCTGATCATGAGATAGTGGAAAATGATCGGCTCCACCTGGGGCAGGGACCCTTCTTCCTGCGCGGCGCGAATTTGTGGAAGCAGGCGCTCGATCAACGGGCTGAGCATTTTTTGAGCGACCCATTGCAGCCGAGGGCTGTGCGACCTCGTCTCCTGGCGCATGAAGCGATGAAATTGCGGAAACTCGACAGTGAACCGGAACAAGGCCTTATATTCCTCGCGCAGCCGTTCGAGCGCGCTCATGTCCGACCCTTCAGAGATATTCTCGTCCCATTGATCACGAATACGCGTGAACGCATGCTCGGCGACCGCCTGCCAGAGCACGTCCTTGGTGCTGTAGTGATATGTGATCAGCGGGTGCTGAACGTTGATGCGATCGGCGATATTCCTGATGCTGGCTGCGTCGAACCCATTCTCGGCGAACTCGCTCAAAGCCGCCTGAAGTATGAGCGAGCGCGTTTCCGCCGCGCGTGCCTGCTCGGCACGCTTCACAACCACTCGCTTTTTTCCGGCCGTCATCAACTACTCCAAGCTCTTACAGCTACGCATCCGCGCTCACTATCACGATGTCGTCGCTCCGGGACAGTCGGCATGTGCCGGACGAACCAGAGACGACGCAACTTTTGTGACAGTTGGCTTTACGGTCGTAAAGCCCTAACGATAGCCGGACTCGAAAAGGCTCACCTGCCGGAGAAATTACATGATCCTCGATCGCCGCCAATATACCGCCAAGCCTGGACGAATTGCTGAATTCTGGGCGGCGCAGGACCGCTGGAACCGCAGTCCCGTCGCGCAGACGGTCATGCGTCATAATCTGATCTCGCTGGAACCGATCGCGGGGAATGGCGATCATATCGTCCATATCTACGGCTTCGAGAGCCTCGACCAATGGCGGTCCAGCTATATGGCCGTCTATGCCGCGCATCCCCCGGAGTATTTCGCCACGGTGCGGTCCTTGTTCCTCGCGCAGCAAAGCGGCTTTTTCGCGCCGGCACCGTTGGAGGCGCTCGTCCTTCCGCTGTTCGGCGGAACGCTGCCGGAGGTGCAGGGCGAGGTCGCCGCCAGCGGCGCGGATCCGGCGCGCCTATGTGTGACCGAAGAGATGCTGGAGCTTCGGCCGGGCGGCCTGCCTCGATACTGGGATGCATGGCGATCCTATATCGAGCGGGTCGGTCCGGAAGCGACTTCGGGCATCATCGGAGCGTGGTTTGCCATCGATGGAATACACAATCGCGTCGTGATCTATCGCTGGTTCCCGGACGTGACCGCGGCCTGGGACCACAAGGGCAAGATGCGCGACAACGCCGCCTGGCTGGCCTTCGCCCAATCCTATGAAGACATTCTCCTTCGCTCCGAGACCGGTTGGTACAAGCCGTCGCCCGTTTACTGGTTGCGGTCGGTGCTTCAGTCCGTCGACTGGACGGCAGTGCAGGTGGCGTAATTCAGGCGGCCCTCAAACGGGTACGCCCCTTACACCTGGCCATTTCCGCCGTCGACGAAGAGTTCGATTCCGTTGACGAAGCTCGCTGCGTCGGAAGCCAGGAAAAGAGCGGCATTTGCGATCTCGGAGGGCTCGCCGACCCGGCCGGCCGGTATCTTCGCGGCGAGCCCCTGAAGGAAAGCAGCCTGCTGATCCGGAGGGACGAGGCCGAGCAGCCCGGGCGTGTTGACCGGCCCAGGGCACAGCGTGTTCACCCGGATCCTCCGCTCTTTCAGGTCGAGGATCCAGTTGCGCGCGAAGCTGCGGATCGCGGCCTTCGATGCTGCGTAAACGCTCAAGCCTGCATTGCCCTGGATGGCGACATCCGACCCGGTCAAGATGATCGCCGACCCATCCGGCATCAGCGGCAGGGCCGCTTGCACGGTGAACAACGTACCTTTGACGTTGGTCGCGAAGATGCTGTCATAATGGGCCTCGTCAATCTCTCCCAGGGAGCGGATCGCACCGCCGCCCGCATTGGCGACGAGTATGTCGATACGGCCCCAGCGCGCGCGGATGTCGTCAAACAGCCTGTCCAGATCGCTCTTGCTGGCGACATCGGCGCGCATCGCGCCCGCTTGTGACCCAAGTTCGGAGAGCGCCTTCGACAGCGTAGCCGGATCGCGATCGACGATGATCACGTCTGCGCCTTCGGCCGTGTATCGCTGGGCTATCGCGCGGCCGATGCCGCTGCTGCCTCCGGTGATAACGGCGATCTTGCCCTTCAAGATGCCAGAGTCGGTCATGGATGGTTGATCCTGCTGCGGGGTGGATGATCTCAAGCCGGTGTGCCGGTCCGTTATGCGAGAGCGCGATTCATGCTTTCGCGAACGACCGACGCGATGGCGTCCGCCGGCATCTGATCGAGCTCGGTCGAGAATATCTCCGGACCGACATTGTTCAGCCCGCCAATCTCCCGCAAAATGGCGACGATTTCACGGACCTTGAAATCGCCGTCGCAGGGCAGCCGTCGCCCGAACAGGCAATCCTCGACGATATTCTCGTCGGGACCCAGTTCAGCCTTTCCGTCGTTGAGCTGTACGCTGTGGATCTTCGAGCCGGGGATCGTGCGCAGCAGATCATCGGACGAGTGGCTGCGGCGGTAATGCCAGATGTCGAACATGATCCCCCCATTGGCGGCGTTTGCGCCGTTGACGACCTGCCATGCACATTCGAGCGTGTTGACACCCCAGAACGGAACGAACTCCAGATCGACGCGGAGACCTTCCTTTGCCGCACGCTCGCACAACGCCCCGAAATGATCGATCATTTCGGGCAGATCGATCGGCTCCGGAGCGTGCGTGCCGATGGCAGTGAACGAGCTGCATTGCAGCGCATCCGTCATGCGCAGAAAGTCGTCGATGTCGAACGAGATCAGCGCGAAGTCATATAGCCCCCGGTGATGTGTGGGTTCCCATTTGGGATGCCAGCGGGCGATCATATCCAGGTGCGTCAGCTTGACGCCATGATCCGACGCGATTGTACGCATCTCGCGGGTTGTGATCCCGCTGTTGAGCAGGGTGAGATAATCGTTGGGGGTCAGGGTCAAGGCCGTGCAACCCGTCAGCGCCGCCACCCGGCATTGCTCGGCGAGCGGAAGCGACCGCACCGTCGCATTGTACATGACCAGATTATCGTGGGGCACAATCATCTCCTCTTGGTTTATTGGGGCATCGAGCGTGGAGTGTCCCGTCGCCCTGAATGCCATGGGAAAAAGCGGCCGGCGATGGCGTTGCCGGCACCGGGTCTGCGTCAGATGTTGATTCCTCCACAGACTGACAGCTCGGCGCCCGTGACATAGGACGACTCGTCCGATGCAAGGAACAGCGCGGCGAACGCCACCTCGTCGGATTGGCCGAGACGCTTCATCGGAACCATCTGCCGGAGAAAGTCGAGATATTCCGGCGAATTCCCACCCAGCAGGGGCGTGTCGATAAGGCCGGGAAAGATCGTGTTCACCCGGATGCCGAAGGGAACCAGATCGAGAGCCGCTGACCGGCTGAGACCCCGAAGGCTCCATTTCGACGCGGAATAAGCGAGCATGCCCGGAAAGCTTCTGAGCGCAACGCCGGACGCGACATTGATGATGGAGCCGCCGCCGCCGCGAACCATGAGATCGAATACCGCCTTCATGCCGAGAAACGGACCGCGCACGTTCAGCCGATAATGTCGGTCCAGATCGCCGGCAGCCGAGTCGGGGAACGGCTTTGGATCATAGAGCGCCGCGCCGTTAACGAGGATGTCGATGCGGCCGGTCCACGCCTCCGTCTCCGCTACCAGCGCGGCCCAGGCACTCTCTTCTGTCACGTCGGCCGTCCGGTGACGCGCGGAAGGGCCGATTCCATCGACAAGCGCTTGCGCGCGATCGGTGCCGATATCCGCGATCATCACATGTGCGCCTTCCGCCGCGAAAAGGCGCGCCTGAGCCGCGCCCTGGCCGCTTGCGCCGCCCGTGATAATGGCTGTTTTACCGGCCAGTCGGCCCATCGCTCGATCCTCTCGGTAGCCGCGTTCGGCTTTTATCGGGGGAGGCGCCCTTGCCGCCGCCGAAGGGGATCATCGCACTATTCTTTACTTCCGTAAAGATTAGTATTGACAGGACCGCCTTACGGGCAGATGCTATAACCCACGATCAAAATAGAAAATCATGATGGAGGGGAAAATGCGCAATTCACGCATCGTATACGCGTGTCTGTCGTCAGTGCTCGCATGCGTATCTGCTCAAGCTCTGGCCCAAACGCAGGCAGCAGGCGAAGTAAACGATAATCCGCAGGTCGGAGATATCATCGTAACGGCGCAAAAGCGATCGGAACGGTTGAGCGACGTGCCATTGTCAATTACCGCCCAGACCGGTGAACAATTGACGAAGCAGGGCATAAATTCACCCGCCGATCTCACCAAGATCGTGCCAGGACTTACTTATGCCGCAAGTCCTTATGGATCGCCGCTTTATACGATCCGGGGAATCGGCTTTTTTGACGAAGCCATCGGCATTTCGCCAACCGTCAGCGTATATGTCGACCAGGTGCCGCTTGCCTTCACGCGCATGACCGAAGGGGCCGGACTGGATGCCGAGCGCGTCGAGGTACTCAAAGGGCCGCAAGGCACTCTATTTGGGCAGAACTCGACGGGCGGCGCCATCAACTACATCGCCAACAAGCCGACCGACAGCTTCCATATCGGTGGCGATCTTACCTATGGCCGCTTCAATCAGGTCGATCTCGAGGGCTTCATCAGTGGTCCGCTCGGCGAGAAGGTCAGGGCAAGGTTAGCGGTACGGGGCGAGTTTCGCGGTCCCTGGCAGAAAAGCTATACGCGCGACGACGAACTGGGCGATCGCGACTTCAAAACCGCTCGGCTGCTGATCGATCTCGAACCCACCGATGGTTTCAAGATCGAGTTGAACGCCAATGGCTGGATCAACACCTCCGACACCCAGGCAAAGCAATTCGTTGCATGGACGCCTGGCACCGATCCATCCAACCCGAACTTCCAGCCCGACGCGCCCGGCTATCCCACGCTGCAGCAGGATCTGGCGAACTATCCCAAACCGCCCAGCGGCAGCATCAGGGCGGCGGACTGGGATCCCAATCAGAAGCTCAAGAAGGATGACAGCTTCTATCAGTTCTCGGCGCGCGGCGATCTGGAGGTTTCGGACAATGCGACGCTGACCTCCATTACGGCTTATTCGAAGCTGAAAGTGGATACGGTCGGCGACGAGGACGGTACGGCTCTTCCCAATCACCGGATGAATGTGGTCGGCAATGGTCGGCCTCCATTTCTTCTCGCCGGCCAATGTCATGCGCCTGCTCGAAGTGGTCCGCGGCGCCCGCACCTCGGGCGAAGTCATCGCCACTGCCATGAAGCTCGCCAAGCGCATCGGCAAGGTCCCGGTTCTCAGCCGTGTATGCGCAGGTTTCATCGCCAATCGATTGATGCGGCCCAGGGGACGCCAGGCAGAAGAGCTGGTGCTGGAGGGTCCCACGCCCGCGGACATCGACAAGGTGATCTACGACTATGGCTTTGCCATGGGACCGTTCCAGATGAACGATCTGGTCGGCCTCGATGTGATCGGCCGGGACAGCCTCGAACGTACGCTGCGAGGCGACTTTGTGGCGCGCGGCCGCCTGGGGCAGAAAAAGAACGGCGGTTTCTACGATTATGACGAAAACCGGGTCGCCACGCCTTCTCTCATTGCCGCTGAGATCATTGCGGATTTTGCAGCCTATAAGGGCGTGAGCACCAAAGGCCAGCGGTCCGCCGAAGCTATCCTCGGTCGCCTCCTGTATCCCGTGGTCAACGAGGGCGCGAAGATCTTGGAGGAGGGCGTTGCGCTGAGGGCCAGCGACATCGATATCGCCGCCATCCTGGGATATAACTGGCCGGTCTATACCGGCGGGCCGATGCATTGGGCGGACACGATCGGTTTGGACAAGGTGGTTGACGGCTTGCGTGAGTTGGAGGCAGAGCGAGGGCCGGATTTTGCTCCCGCGGACCTGCTCGTGCGTCTGGCAGGGCAGGGCCGTGGCTTTCGCGACCATCGGGCAGTGCGCTAGCCGGAACGTGCAGGGATATGCGCCTCCCATCGAGGACGATCGCTTTCTGAGCGAAATGCTCGGACTTGGTCTGTTGACGACAAGCGCCAAGCCCGGCACCGATGGGACGTTCCTGGTGACGGGTCCCCCGAAGGGGTGAAGGGCATCAGCCTTTTCCTCGTCCCCAAGCCTGCAATGTCAAGACAGGATCCGATACCGCATCGTGCGGTAGTTAGAGCATCACCCCCATGTCCCACGGAGCAAATTCCTCGTCGCCATAGCCGAGACGCTCGCTGCAAGTCCTCTTGCCGGAGGCCGTTTGGATGATGTCCTCGAAGATCCGGGCGCCGGCCGCCTCGACCGTTTCGTCTCCATCGAGGATTGTCCCGCAATTAATATCCATGTCGTCCGGCATCCGGCGGAAAAGTTCGGAATTGCTCGCGAGTTTCAGCGAAGGGGTTGGTTTGCAGCCGAACGCCGAACCGCGCCCGGTGGTAAAGCACATGACGTTAGCACCACCGGCGACCTGGGCGGTTGCACCCACCGGGTCGAACGCCGGCGCGTCCATGAAGACGAGCCCATGTTCGGTCACCAGCTCGGCATAATCATACACGGCCATCAGGTTCGAGGTGCCGCCCTTGGCGATCGATCCCAGCGATTTCTCGATGATCGTCGTGAGCCCTCCCGCCTTGTTGCCCGGGGAGGGGTTGTTGTTGATCTCCATCCCGTTGCGAGAGGCGAACTCTTCCCACCATTTCACACGGTCGACGAGTTTTTCTCCGACCTCCTTGCTGATGGCGCGACGGGTCAGCACATGTTCCGCGCCATAGCATTCTGTCGTTTCCGACAGGATGGCGGTGGCGCCTTGGGCGACGAGAAGATCGACGGCAACGCCGAGCGCGGCATTCACGCTGACACCCGAATAGCCGTCAGAGCCACCACATTGCAAGGCAACCTTCAACTCGCTGACCGGCACCGGCACCCGGCGGACGTTGTTCGCCCGTTCGAGGGCCGCCTCTACACGTTCGATGCCCGTGCGGACGGTTGCAGCGCTCCCGCCGGATTGTTGGATCACCAGCGCGGTCCCCTGAGCGCCGCCGAGCACGCCGGTGAGATCGCCAACCTCACAGCCCAGACCAATGATGATCACCTCGGCAAAGTTCGGATGCGCTGCATAGCCTGCAAGGCACCGCCGGAGCGCCTCGACACCCTCCACCTTGGTGTCGAGCCCGCATCCGCGCTTGTGCGTCAAAGGCACGACGCCATCGATGTTCGGATAGGCGTCCAGCCGCCCGCGGAAATGATCGGCAACCATCCGGGCGACCGTTGCCGAACAGTTTACGCTCGAGATCACCCCGATGTAGTTGCGGGTCGCGATGCGGCCATCCTCGCGGATGATTCCCTGAAAGGTGCGCTTTTCTCCCGCGGTTGGGGTTGGACGGACGTCCGCGCAGAATGAATAGTCGCGTGCGAAATCGAGCATTTCGAGATTCTGGACGTGGATGTGCGCGCCGGCTGCGATGTCGGCGGAAGCGGCGCCGATCAAGGAGTTGTACCGCCTGATCTCCTCGCCACTTGCCAGTGGCCGCCTGGCTACTTTGTGCCCCGCGGGGATATCGTCCTGCGCGATGAGGCCATCGCGCAGGACTTCACCACGCGCGATCGGCCGCAATGCAATCAAGACGTCGTCGGCGGCGTTCAATAACAGTGTCGATGCCTTGGATTCACTTTCATTTTCGCCGGAAGTAGAAGTGATAACAGCTGTCATTATACATTCCTGAAAAATTATAGTCATGCATTCGCGTAAAGACGGGGATAGTGCGAGGTAGAGAGGTTTCTTCTCTTTCCAGCATTCCGAGCCACGCCATATGTTGGAAGCCGGAGCGCCATAGGATCACTCTTCCAACCTTGTTGACCGCATTACGCCGTCAGGGATGGCCGCCACTGTCAAGCTTGTTACAATAGTTGGATTTTGCAGGAATGCCGGCTAATCTGGGGGAGCCCAACTCCGGATCGCTGTTGGTAGATATTATTCAGGACAACGCTCCTATGGCATGCGACGAAGTGCAGTTAGGTCCTCTGAGATGATCCGCCGTTCTATTTTTGGGCAGGGAGCGTCAGGCGTCCGTCAGCTCGCATCCTCATTCGAACGCATGCCGGTTCCCGGTGTGGAAACGGACCTGTTGCAGTGGTTGACGCCGGAAGGGCGGGAGGCGGTGGCCAGCGCCGGGGTTCGACGGCATGTCGGCGCAGGCGGTTTTATCTTCCAACATGGCGATACCGGCCGCGCGATGTATAGGGTTCTCGAGGGAACGGTTCGCCTGTCGTTGATGCGGACGGACGGGCAGCAAGTGATATTTGCATTGTTCGGACCCGGCGAATGTATCGCGGCGAGCAGCTTGATCGACAAACATCCTCTGCCGCAGACGGCCGAAGCACTCGACGATGTCCAACTGCAGGTGGTGAGCGCAGCGGCTTTCTCGAAACTAAGAGAAGATCATCGTGAGTTTGAGAATGCCCTTCTGCAACTGTTTGCCCGCCGTATCCAGACTCTCAGCATGCAGGTAGGTGCGGCCAGGCTTGCATCGCTTCCAAGCCAGATCGCGCTTCGCCTGCTCGAACTGGCGAAGCGTGACTCGACCGGCCGCCTGACGGTGAAAGTCACCCATGCCGAGCTTGCCATGTTCGTGAGCGTGTCACGGCAGTCGATCCACCGCATATTCAAGAGCTTCGTTGCCGAAGGGCTGATTGCACTTCATTATGGATCGATAGAGGTGCTCGATCTCGAGGGGTTGAAGGCGGAAGCGGATTTCCTTTGAATGGGCATATGCGGGACTCAACCCGCTGCTAGACGCGATCCCGCCTGAAACGCGGGCGGCAGATCGGCGTTACCTGCTCCGCCGTTGCGCCTGGAGGTGCCGCAAGGTCGTGCATTTCATGACGTTGGCGAGCACCTCGGTCTTGGCGGCCCGACCGCAGGATTAAAAGTTGTGCCGGCGATGGGGACGTCGTTTCGCAGCGATGATATTTGTAGGTCGGACAACTCAATCGGCGAAACGAGGCGAGCGTTTTTCCTTATGTGCCTGCACAGCCTCGATCTGGTTTGGAGATTGCAGGAGTTTTATCTGCTCGATGCTCTCAGCCATCAGGATAGTTCCGGCATTGGCAGTGGCCGCCAGGTTCGCGATGCGCTTGGCTGCGCGAACCGCATGGGGGTTCTGCGCGGCGATCGTTCTCGCGAGCGCCAGGGCCTCGGCGTGGGGATCATCGGCCGTGCGCGATACGAAGCCGAGCGTGGCGCCTTCTACACCATCGAATTCTCGCGCGGTGTATGTCAATTCCCGCACGACATCGTCGCGCACACGGCCTCGCCATAGGGCAAAACCCCCCATGTCAGGAATGATTCCCCATTTCATTTCCATCACGGAAAAACGGGTATCCGCCCGGGCGAGCACAATGTCCGCTCCGCTGGCGATTTGCAGCCCTCCGCCGAATGCAATCCCATGCACGGCCGCGATCACCGGGACACGCAGCGTCCGCCAGCCCCAGGCGACCTGCTGCACATGATTGGCAAGTCCATGGCTGCGCGTCGCAAGATCAAGTTCAGAACCGCCGTCCGCCACGCTTGCCATGTCGAGCCCCGCGCAGAACGCGCGACCTTCGCCCGACAAGACAACTACGCGCAGGCTGGTCTCGCCAGCGAGACGGTCGATCGCCGAGGCGATCTCTTCAAACATCGGCAGATCGATGGCATTCATCTTGTCCGGCCGTGCCAAGCGAACGTCGGCGATACCGTCATCAATGACGATGTTCACGCGATTGTTGAGCATTTGGTTACCTTCAGCCAAGCGCGCGACGGGGAAGGGTGAGGGGAGGTGTTGCCATCTCAACCACATGTCCAAGCTTCAACAGCCCAGCCTCATCAAAGGGTCGCCCGACGAGTTGCAGCCCATATGGAAGCCCGTCAGGATCGAGGCCGTTCGGCACGGAAAGCGTCGGATGGCCGCTGAAGTTGAAGGGCGCGGTAAAGGCTGTCGCTGCGGCGAAAGCCTCGATCGGCATTTCCGGTTCTACCGCGACCATGGCTAGCGGTGGCACACGCGATCCAACGCCTGGTAGCAGGAGATAGTCGACCAACTGGAAGGCAACGTCCAATTGACTGCCAGCTAGTCGACGCGCTGCCATTGCCCGGAGCAAGTCATCGGCCGTGGTCTGCTCTCCGATGGTCAAAAGTTCGCGCGCATTCCTGCCGAACCGGTCGATGTTCTCGTGGAATTTTTCCTTCCCATAGGCGCGCAATGCTTCGGAACCCGCCACGGGTAAGAAATGATGGCAGATATCCGCCAACTTCAGAAGATCAACGGCAACGATCTCCATCCCCGCTTCTTCCAGCCTGCCGGCCGCAGCAAGCGTTGCCTGGATCACCTCCGGCTCGGCATAGGCCTCGAGATAATGGCGATCGACGCCGAGGCGTAGGCCGCGAACACTCTCACCGAGAAGGGCGAGTGGATCG
The DNA here is from genome assembly GCF_002795205.1 of Sphingobium sp. LB126. Taxonomy (NCBI): domain Bacteria; kingdom Pseudomonadati; phylum Pseudomonadota; class Alphaproteobacteria; order Sphingomonadales; family Sphingobiaceae; genus Sphingobium; species Sphingobium sp. LB126. The sequence goes on along the minus strand of NZ_NETV01000001.1, from coordinate 716,350 downwards.
CCAACCGCCGCCGCCGCGCTAAAGGGGTCTCCTTCGTCGTGGCCTGCAACAGCCCGATAGAGCAGGCCCACATCCTTGACCGTTCGTGCAAGAGGGCCGACATGATCGAGGGTGGAAGCAAATGGATGCACACCGCGCCGGCTGATCCGGCCGAATGTCGGCTTGAGCCCAACTATACCGTTCACCGCACTTGGGAATCGGATCGAACCGCCCGTGTCGGACCCAAAGGCGCCGAAGCACAGCGATGCCGCAACGGCCACCGCAGATCCGCCCGAAGACATGCCTGGCGTTTTGCTGGCATCCCAAGGGTTGACTGGCGCTGGCCCGACCTCGGACGGATAGCCGACCCAGGCGAATTCGGCGGTTGCCTGCTTGCCGAGCATGATGGCGCCCGCAGCGTCCAGACGATCAACGACATGGGCATTCCGCTCTGGCACGCGGCCGCGCAGTTGAAGCGAACCAGACTCGGTCGGCATGGTGGCCGTGTCGAAAATGTCTTTAATGCCGAGTGGAACGCCATGAAGCGGACCCAGATAGACGCCTGAGAGAATCTGGTCCTCTACAGACTTTGCAGCCCGCAACGCTCCGAGATGGTCAACATGCACATAGGCATGAAGCTCCGAATCGATCGTTTCTATACGCTGAAGCATTGCCGAGGTTAGTTCGACAGGGGAGACGGATTTATTCTCAATCAGCGGAGCTATTTGCGAAATTGAGCCGCAGCAAAGATCATTTAGGTCCATAATCGTTCCTTGCCATTGATTTGAGGCAGTGACGTTCGATCCTGCCAATGGTTACGCAGCTATCGTTGCGATCAAGGTCTTGCCCGGCCCCTCCTCATAGGGGGTGAAGGACAAGATCTTCAACTTGAGCGACGCGATCTTCCACTGATCGGCCACGCGTGCGTACGTGTCGGTGTAGCGTCCCATCAGCCAGAAAGCCTGGCCCGTTTCCCGTAACACCAACTGCTGCCAGAGCATCCACTTGCCCACAGCCATGTCGCCGTTCAGCTCGATCTCGGGATTGAGCAGATAGTGAGTTGCAAATGAAACCTGGCGTCCCGCTTCCTCGAAAAACGCTCTGATCGCAACCCGCCCTTCATGCACGCCAAAGATGTCGCCATCCCATGTCGCGTTCTGAAGAAAGAGGTGGGCGAGCTCATCCGGTGCATAATCCCGATCACACCAATGGGCATAGCTATATTTGAGCGCTTCGATCGCCACCCTGTCCAGGCGACGCGTCAGATCGTGCTGTGCGGTTGACGGCATGGGGACCTCGGCAAAAATCTATAATCTCTCACGTCAAAGGCGTGACTCGGCATCGCCCGAAAGCGATTTGTGAATAATATTTATAAATATTTACCTGTCTAGAGGTGCAGGATGGCCCATTGCAAAAAAAATTGGCGATTATTTATATAATTCCTTTCCAACGTGGAGGCGTAGTCGGTAAGCATCCACGATGCCGGATGGGGCTGAAGCGCGAAGGAGATTCATTGGTGAACGAAGGGCAGGACACTATGATCGCCTTTCTCGCGCGACCGACGGGGCGCGCAGGCGTCGATCGGGTGCTCCGGGAAATCGTGCTTGGCCTGGTAAATGGCCGTTATCGCTCCGGCGAAAAGCTGAATGCGAACAAGATCGCCAAGGAGGTCGATGTCGGCCTGGTGCCGGTGCGCGAGGCCCTTCACCTTCTTGCCGGGCAAGGCGTGATCGACCTCCTTCCGCAGAAGGGCGCCAGGGTCAAAGGTCTGTCGCGCAGTGAGACGGAGGAATGGCACGAGGTGTTCCGCGTGCTGACACTCATCGGCATCCGCAAGGCGGCGCGCCTGCTCCGGGAGCAGCCCGACTTGCAAGCTCAGCTTGCTCAGACCCGCGCGGTTATGGATCGGCTGCCGTCGGAGAAATCGAATGCGGGAATCTTGACGGCCATTCTTGAATTTCACCGCAGCATCAACGCATTCTGCAAATCGGAGATACTTGATGAGGCGTCGCGACGGCTTCAGGTCGTGCACTGGATCAGCTTCGTTGCCCAATATGCCTCGCTCGTTCCCCATCGGATCGCCATCATGGAGAATTACCTCCGTCTGGTCGACGCGCTGGCGCGGGGAGATGCCGACTCCGCCGTAGCTGCCTACAATTACGAGTGCGCCTTCATCAGCGCGTTGATCAGAGGGGAGCAGCCAGACACCATGAGCGATTGGATACGCGTCACACCGTTCTGATCCCGCAATGCAGAGCTTGTCGGGACCGCATTGTAACAAAAATGACAGAGATCGCGAGGAAATCGGCCCATTGGATTGATCGGCAAGATTGCTGGGAAGTTGGCACCACTGCCCAATATCAAGCAAATGAGGATCGAGACCAAATCATCATGGGGAAAAACTCTATCGATCCACTACCTCACGCTTTGCTGCCTGCTGGCATTCGATCCCGCATCGTCGAGAATGTGAATGGCCTCGATGTGCACATATTGGAGGCGGGCGAAGCGCCGGGGCTCGCGGGGACCATCCTGCTCCTCCACGGCTTTCCCGAACTTGCCTTCTGCTGGCGACGGATCATGCCGCTGCTTGCGGAACGGGGCTATCATGTGATCGCTCCCGACCAGCGGGGCTACGGCCGGACGACGCCGCGCCCGGTTTCCTATGACGACGCGGTCGAACCCTATTCCATTCTCAACCTGGCGGGGGATATGGTTGCGCTCCTTGGCGCGCTCGGCCTGAATGCGGTGGACGCCGTCATCGGTCATGACTTCGGTTCACTGGTAGCGGGCACCTGCGCGCTGGTGCGCCCCGATCTCTTCCATAAACTTGCGCTGCTCGGCACACCTTTTGCTGGTGCACCCACGCTCACCACGCCTCTCGGCACGCCTCTGGCAAACGATCCGATCCATGCCGCGCTCCTGGCGCTTGCCCCTCCGCGTAGGCACTATCTTCTTTATTATGCCGGCCCCGAGGCGAATGACGATATGTGGAAATGTCCGCAGGGCGTGTCGGATATGCTGCGGGGCTATTATCACCATAAGAGCGCCGACTGGCCGAATAATCATCCGCACCCGCTCGGCGGCTGGAGCGCTGAGCAACTCGCCCGCATGCCTTCATATTATATCATGCCGGCGAACCAGACGATGGCTGAGATCGCAGCCGCGCACATGCCGTCCAAGGGCGAGGTCGCGCGATGCACATGGCTGAGCGAGGCTGATCTCGAGATTGTCGCGGGAGAATTTGCTCGGACCGGCTTCCAGGGCGGCATGCAATGGTATCGAAGCGCGGTTCGAGGCGATATGGCCCGGGGCCTGGGATTGTTCGCCGGCCGCCAGGTTCAATGCCCCACGCTGTTCGTCGCCGGCGAAGGGGACTGGGCGGCTTATCAGGCGCCTGGCGCGATAGACGTGATGAGCGCGCGCCTTGCCATGAAGCCGATAAAGCCCCGGTTCATAAGGGGTGCCGGGCATTGGCTCCAACAGGAGCAACCCGCCCTATTGGGGGATATGCTGGCGGACTTCCTGGCCGACACGTCCAGGAGCCGTTAGGCTCCGGGACATTCAATAGGCGGATGCGGCCGTCCCTTCGGGGACAACTGCAAACCGCCGAATATCGGTCAAGCCATTGGTCAGCATGTGGCCAAGATCACTGCCCACCGTGACGAAATCGAAGCCCAGGTCGACCATCCGCCGGGCATAGTTGGCACTATGGTTGTGCATGCCAGCGATCTGACCCCGCGCCCTGGCGGCGGCGGCGAGCGTTTCGTAAATGCGGAGTATTTCGGGCTCCTCCCGGTCAAGGCTGGCTGGCAGCCCCATCGAAAGGCCCAAGTCACCCGGGCCGACATAGATGCCCCCGATTCCCGGTGTGTGTTGATTACCGTTGAGAAGTGACCCGGGAAGGGCCGATATTTCCACTGAGAAGTGACCCATGTTGAACTCACCCCTGGCATTGACGAGCGAGGGGTCATGGAGTGTTGGACATGGCGTTATTGAGCGTTATCCGGCGCTGGCATTTCCGCGATCATCTTTCGATCCGCGAGATTGCGCGGCGTACCGGGCTGTCACGTAATACGATCCGTAAATATCTACGTTCGGACACGATCGAGCCGCGGTTCAAGGTGCCCGATCGGCCGAGCAAACTGGACCCGTTCGCGGAGCGGCTGTCAGCCTGGCTGAGACGGGAGATGGGTCGGACCCGCAAGCAGAAGCGGACGATGAAGCAGCTGCATGCTGATCTGGTCAGCCTGGGCTATGACGGCTCCTACAATCGGGTGGCGGCCTTTGCCCGGGACTGGCGCGATGATTATCGTCGTGAGCAACAGATGAGCGGGCGCGGGACATTCGTGCCGCTGTCCTTCGCACCGGGGGAAGCATTCCAGTTCGATTGGAGCGAGGACTGGGCGATCATCGGCGGCGTGCGCACCAAGCTGCAGGTGGCGCACTTCAAGCTCAGCTACAGCCGGGCCTTCCTCGTGCGGGCCTATTTGCTCCAGACCCACGAGATGCTGTTCGATGCCCATAATCACGCATTCCGCGTGCTGGGCGGCGTTCCGCGCCGTGGGATTTACGACAATATGCGCACCGCCATCGACAAGGTCGGGCGCGGCAAGGAGCGCAACGTCAACAACCGCTTCCTCACCATGGTCAGTCACTATCTGTTCGAGGCCGAGTTCTGTAATCCGGCAGCGGGCTGGGAAAAGGGCCAGGTCGAGAAGAATGTCCAGGATGCCCGTCATCGGCTATGGCAACCCACGCCGCAGGCGGAAAGCCTGGATGCCCTGAACCTGTGGCTGGAGGAGCGCTGCAAGGCGCTGTGGCAGGATATCCCGCACGGGATCGAACCGGGTTCGGTCGCCGATGCCTGGGGCGATGAAGTGGAAAGCCTGATGCCGGTGGGCAGACCGTTCGATGGCTTTGTCGAATATGGCAAACGGGTCTCGCCAACCTGCCTGATCCACCTGGAACGCAACCGTTACAGCGTTCCGGCGTCCTTCGCCAATCGGCCCGTCAGCCTTCGGGTTTATCCCGATCGCTTCCTGGTCGTCGCAGAGGGACAGGTCATATGCGAGCATCAGCGCATCATCGACCGATCCCATGATGGTCCCGGCCACACCGTCTATGACTGGCGTCATTATCTCGCCGTCGTTCAACGCAAGCCCGGCGCCCTGCGCAACGGCGCGCCGTTCCTCGAACTGCCCGATGCCTTCCAGCGGTTGCAACGGCATCTGCTGCGCAACCCCGGCGGCGACAGGGAGATGGTCGAGATCCTGGCGCTGGTCCTCCATCATGACGAGCAGGCGGTGCTGACCGCCGTCGCCATGGCGCTGGATGCAGGCGTTCCGACCAAGACGCACATCCTCAACCTGCTGCACCGGCTGCTTGATGGAAAGCCGCTCTCGACGCCGCCGGTGACGGCGCCACAGGCGTTGAGGCTGGTCAGTGAGCCGATGGCCAATGTCGAACGCTACGATGCCCTGCGCCGGGAGAACCGTCATGCGTCATGATCCCGCCACCGGCGCCCTCGTCGTGATGCTGCGCGGCCTGAAAATGCCCGGCATGGCCCAGGCTGTGACCGACCTCATGCAGCAGGGATCGCCCGCCTTCGAGGCGGCGGTGCCGATCCTCTCCCAGTTGCTGAAAGCCGAAACAGCCGAACGCGAGGTGCGGTCTGTGGCCTATCAGCTCAAGGTCGCGCGGTTCCCCGCCTATCGCGACCTCGCCGGCTTCGACTTTGCCAGCAGCGAGGTGAATGAGGCGCTGGTGCGCCAGTTGCACCGCTGCGACTTCATCGACGTTGCCGACAATATCGTGCTGGTCGGCGGACCGGGCACCGGCAAAACCCATGTCGCCACGGCGCTGGGTGTTCAGGCTATCGAGCATCATCGAAAGCGCGTCCGCTTCTTCTCCACGGTCGAGCTGGTCAATGCCCTGGAACAGGAAAAGGCCCAGGGGCGCGCCGGGCAGATCGCCAACCGGCTCGTCCACTCCGACCTCGTCGTCCTCGACGAGCTAGGCTATCTGCCGTTCAGCGCATCAGGCGGCGCACTGCTCTTCCACCTGCTGAGCAAATTATACGAACGCACCAGCGTCATCATCACCACCAACCTGAGCTTCAGCGAATGGGCCACCGTGTTCGGTGACGCCAAGATGACCACCGCGCTCCTCGATCGGCTCACCCATCACTGCCATATCCTGGAAACCGGCAACGACAGCTTCCGGTTCAAAAACAGCTCGGCCCACCAGGCCAAACCCAGAAAGGAGAAACCTGCACCTTGACCCATCAATGACATCCGAAACATAATATCAGGCGGGTCACTTCTCGGTGGAAATCCCGGGTCACTTCTCAACGGTAATCAACAACACGCTGATTTCGTTGATCGAAAGCGGGCAGATCGATTTCGCGCTGGTCGCCCCCCTGCCCAACCATCCCGCGATCATCTATACGAAGGTGTTCACGGATCGCTTCGTCCTCGCCTCTAACTGTGATCTGGGGTTGACCGAGGAAAGCCCGGTGTCGCTGAGCGAGCCACCCCTGTTCAAATATGTCGTTCCTTCAGTGCTGCGGCGCAGCCTGTCGGCCTTGCTGGAGGAACCGCTGCGGGCCGGGCGGATCGTACCGGCCCGGATGATCGAGATCGACGGCCTGGCCGGGATGCTCGAATTCATCGCGTCAAGCGACTGGGTGGGGTTGCTCCCTTCGGCGACGGCCCATAGCCGCTTCGAGACGGGCAAAATCCGGTTCAGCCCGATCAGCGAGGAAATATACATCAACTATTTCGTCGCCCATCTGCGAACCAAACCGTTGGACGCGGCGTGCGAGAAGTTTCTCGAACTCATCCATTCCGAGCTTTCGCTGGTCGAGCACGGCAGTTCCAGGTTCCGCGGTGCGGGGCTCGATCTGGCTGATCGTTGACCATATTATCTTCCCCACCATGCCTTGAACAATGTTGATTGATCAATTAATAAAATGATGATTTTGGAGAGGAGGCAATTGTGTCTGTGAAAAGCGGAGCCGTAACGGCGCAATTCGGTGCTGGCGAGGCGTTTCGATCGGTGAGCCTGGAAGATCGCGTCATCGTCGTGACCGGCGGAGGCGGCGGGATCGGTGGCAGCGCTGCGAAGCTCTTCGCACAGCGCGGCGCGGCCGTGGTGGTGTCCGACAGGAATGGCGCGGCGGCGCGCGAGATCGCCGATGCCATCACCGCATCTGGCGGCCGGGCGACTTCGATCCGGACCGACGTTTCGGTTGAGGCTGATGTCGAGGCGATGGTCGCCCATGCGGTGTCGACCTTCGGAAAGCTCGACGGCGCGTTCAACAATGCCGGCATCGGGTCGAAAGGCGGCGCGCTTACCGACTACGCGCTCGAGGACTGGCAGAACACCCTGTCGGTCAACATCACCGGCATGTTCCTGTGCATCAAGCATGAGGTGCGGCAGATGCTCGCGGCGGGGCGAGGCGCGATCGTCAACACCGGTTCGATCTCGTCGGTCATCGGCCTGCCCGGCAATTACGACTATGACGCCACCAAACATGCCGTCCTGGGGCTCACGCGGACCAGCGCATTGGACTATAGCCGCAAAGGTATCCGCATAAACGCAGTGCTGCCCGCCGCGATCGATACCGCCCTGATGCGCAAGCATATCGGCGCGCGGGAGGATCTGGCCGCGGCGATGGCCGCCAGCCATCCGATTGGCCGCTATGGCGAGCCGATCGAAGTGGCAGAGGCGGCGGCCTGGCTGCTGTCGGACGCCGCGTCGTTCGTCACCGGCGCCGCTTTGCCGGTGGACGGGGGCTATACCGCCGCCTGATCTGGGTGATGTGGCTCTGGCTGTGACGCAGCGACGAGCCGGCGTTTTGCGGAGCGAGGAACGTTGGTTCCTCGCTCCATCACTATGGGCTGAAAGGCTGCTGCTTAGAAGCGGTGGCTCAGTTCGACGCGTATTTCACGCGGGCGAAGTGGGAAGCCGAAATACTCGCCGGGGGTTCCGCCGGGCTTGTCGAACGAATAGAGCAGGGGCCGCTCGTTGGTGAGGTTTCGGCCGGACAGGCGGATGGTCCGCGCATCGTTGGCGTCGTGAAGGCTGATGCCCGCGTTCAGCAGCCAATAGCTGCCCTGCCTCGTATTCGGGTCCAGATTTTCCTGCTGGATCGACGCGCCGCTATATTTCGCATCGCCGTCGATTCCGAGCCGCAGTCCGGCCGGGAGGTCCATGCCATAATCGAATCCTGCGCTGGCCGTGAACCGTGGCGCCCGCGGCAGTGCGCGGCCGCTGAGATCCTGGGTGCAGGCCGGCGTCGCAGCCGCCTGCGCCGCGGTGCATGGCGCGGTCGTGTAGCGAAGGTAATTGGCCTTCGCATAGCCGAAGGACCCGTTCAGCCGCAGGTCGCGCATAGCCCGCCAGTCGATCGACCCCTCAAATCCCCGGGTACGGGCCTTGCCGGCGTTGCTGATCGAATAGGTCGTCGTCGGTGCGTCGAACGACACGACCTGAAGATCGTCGAACGTGTAGTGGAAGACAGCAAGCTCGACATGCAGCCGCCGATCGAGGAGCGAGGCCTTGTAGCCGATTTCCCCGCCCTTGGCCTTCTCGCTTCCGAATTGCAACGTGCCGGGGGTGCCGACGGGCCCCAGGTTGGCGAACGGCGACAAGGTGGAAGGATCACCGAATCCGCCTGAATGATAACCCGTCTTGTAGCTGGCATAGAGCAGGGTATCGCGATCCGGATGCCAGCTGAGCGTCACTTCGGGGGCGATGTTATCGTCCACGAACTTGCCGCCGAGGAGGGTCCCGCCGGGTAGGAAGCCCGCGGCGATTGCCTCATGAGCAAAGGCGGCGAGCCGGCGTGCGGTCTTGGCTTCATGCGTGTAGCGCGCGCCGCCCGACAGTTCGAAGGCTTCGTTCAACTGCCATTTTAACTGAGCGAAACCGGAATATACCGTCGCCCGGTCGGATTCTACCGTGACATAGGAATAATCGTTTCCAGTCGCCGTATCCGGCCCGAAATTGCCGAAGCGGATGAAATTCTCGTTGCTCCGCCTGTCCCTCTGGAAAAAGCCGCCGACCATGAAGTCGATCGGGCCGTCGAAGGCGCTGGCCAGCCGCACTTCCTGCGTCAGCGTCTTGTTCCGCTGAGGATTGTAGGAGGCGATATTCCCGTAAACGGTGCCGCCGAAATTATCGAATGCCTTCACATTGTAATAATAATAGCCCGTGGTCGAGGTCAGCGTCATCCCGCCGAAGCTGTAGTTCATCGTCAGTGACGGCAGCAGCGTGCGCATCCGTGAATAGGGAATGCCGTTCCGGAAACCGGGGATGGTCGCCGCGAGTGCCGGATTTATCGCGCCTTGCGAAATACGGCCGTCAATCTTGCAATCGCTGTAGGGATCGGCAACCCCATATTCGGTCAGCCGCGTCTTGCCGGGCTCGCAATAGGATTCGACGTTATTGCCGTCACCATTGCCGCGAACGACGCCACCCAATATCTTCAGTGTGGCGTCGAAATCCGCCGTGGGCTTCCAATGCGCGGTCAGGCGGGCGTTATATTCGGTGGATTCCGGCGACCGGTCGAACCCGCGGCCGGGCAGCGGCCGGGCAGGATCGAAGGGGTTCGCCAACGGCCCTTTGGGCGCCACATTCCTGACCCAGCCGTCGACATGGTTGTAGCGGGCCGCAAGCCGGACGCCGAAGGTCTCCGTCAGCGGGCCCCCCAGCGCGCCTTCCAACGACCGCTCGTTACCGGCAAATTCATAGCCCGCGCGAATATAGCCCTCCAGCCGGTCACCGGGGCCCTTTGATTTCACCGAGATGACGCCGGCCGGGCTGTTCTTTCCGAAGAAGAGCGATTGCGGCCCTTTCAGTATCTCGACCTGCTGGAGATCGAACATGGCCAAGCCGGTGATGCGGCCGCGGCTGATCTGGACCCCGTCGATGTCGACGAGTACGCTCTGCTCTACGCCCTGATCCTGCGAAGCGGCGCCGATGCCGCGAATGGCCAGGAAGGAGCCGTTCGGTGTCGACTTGTCGAAAATCTGTACTTGCGACGTCAGTCGGGCGATGGTCGCCAAGCTTGTCGCTGCCGAACGTTCCAGCGTGCTGGAATCGATGACGGCCACCGCGATCGGGACGCGCGTGAGCGACTCCGCCTGCCGCCGCGCGGTCACGACGATTTCGCCGATGCGGGAATCGTCCTGCTGTCCACGCGGGCTTTCCGTGGAGGCGGAATCGGCACCTGGGGGAATCTGGGCCCAGGCCGTAGCTGAAATCAGCGTCGTAGCGATCGCCAGCGTCGACCCAATGGCTATTTTCTTCATGGCCTCTCCCTATGCATTTGTTTATAAACTGAAATTCATGACCGATCGTGCCAGTGGGCCATGGGCAACCCTGTCACGGGCACGTGGAAATAGGGAATGGTCGTGCCTTTCAGCGATCCCAGATAGGCAGTACTCAGATTGGGCCCCCCGAACGTCACGCTCGCGAGCCAGGGCGCGATGGTTCCGCCTGTCGCGGCCATGGTCTCAAATCCCACGGGCTGGCCACTGTCGAGTTCGGCGTCGAAGCGGGCCGTCGCTTCCGGATTTCCGTCGTCGAGCAGGAGCAGCAATTCGCCGTCCGGGGTGATGGCGATCAACCGGTCCGCGAAGATCATCGTGGCCCAGAGATTGCCATAGGTGTCGAAGGTGATGCCGTCGACCGCGCCAGGGCCGAGCGAGGAGGGGCCGAACACTTCGCGATCCGTCAGCGACCCGTCCGGCTGCACGCGCAGGCGCGTGACCCGGCGCGCCGATGTCTCGGCGACGTAGAGCCACTCCTCGCGCGCGTCGAACCGGATCTCGTTGGTGAAGGAGAAGCCATCGGCGACGATGCGCGGTCCGCGCTCATCGATCAACGCGATATAGCCATCGGAAAGGCTGCTACAGATCGCGTCGCTCCACGGATTGACCTTGGTGGAAACGGTGATCCAGATCCGGTCGCGCGAATCCCTCAGCACGAAGTTGACCTTGCCCAGCGGCTGGCCGTCGATGCTGTCATACAGGGTGCGGCTTGCGCCGTCTCGGGTCATCACCTCCAGCGCGTCCGTCCCGAAATTGGCGATCAGCACGTCGCCATTGCGGGCAAAGGCAAGGCCGTTCGGCAGCGTGCCTCGCAGCAGGCTGTCCGCTTCATCGGCTTCCAGATTGAAATGATCGCTGGCCGACTGGACCACCAGACGCTGGCTGCCGTCGGGCCGGATATGCATCACCCCGCCGCGCGCGTCGGCCGCCCAAAGCGATCCGTCCCGCTCGGCCAGGATGCATTCGGGTCGGGCAAGCCCGGTACCGATCGTGCGGATCGAAGCCGGATCGACCTGCCACCCCTTGAGAGGGTTGGGGGTATGGGATTTCAGCAGCGTCACGGCTCAGATCCGCACGTTCGCCTTGCCCTTGAGTTGCAGCAACTCGCGGGCCTCGTCGGGGGTCGCCACTTCGAGTGACAACGCTTCAAGGATGGTGCGCATCCGCCCGACCTGAGCGGCGTTGCTGGTCGCCAGCTTGCCTGGCGAATCCCAGAGCGAATCTTCCAGCCCGACGCGGACATTGCCGCCCATCGCCGCGGCCATCGTGCCCACGCCCATCTGGAAGCGGCCCGTGCCGATCACCGACCACATATAATCCTGTCCGAACAGCCGGTCTGCGGTGGCCTTCATATGGGCGACGTCCGCATAATGGACGCCGATGCCGCCACGGATGCCGAATACCGACTGGATGAACAGCGGCGCCTTGATCAGGCCGCGATCCAGGAAATGCGCGGCCGTGTAGAGATGGCCGATGTCGTAGCATTCGATCTCGAACTTCGTGCCAGCATCGCCGCAGGATTTCAGGATATGAGCGATGTCGCGGAAGGTGTTGCGGAAGACGAAATCGTCGCTGTTTTCCAGATAGGGCCGTTCCCAGTCATATTGGAACTCCTTGAACCGGCCGGTAAGTTCATAGAGGCCGAAATTCATCGATCCCATGTTGAGCGAGGCGATCTCGGGCTGGAACCGGGCAGCGGGGGCGAGCCGTTCCTCAAGCGTCAGCACCGGCGAGCCGCCGGTCGTCAGGTTGATGACAACGTCCGACCGCTCGTGGATCACCGGTAGGAACTCGCCATAAATGTCCGGATTCTGGGTGGGACGGCCGGTCTCCGGATCGCGCGCATGAAGGTGCACGATGGACGCGCCCGCTTCGGCTGCCTCCATGGCCGCATTGGCAATCTGCTCAGGCGTCTTGGGCAGGTGGGGCGACATCGACGGGGTATGGATCGACCCCGTGATGGCGCAGGTGATGATGACCTTCTTTGCCACGATCCTAATTCCTTTTTCTTCGATGGGGCGTGCCTTGACGCACCGCCCGATAGGCCTGTCAGGCGGTCTGTACGGGGCCGGGTCCGCCATAGGCGGCCCAGCCGCCGTCGACGGGAACGATGGCGCCGCTGACGTAGGAGGCGGCGTCCGATAACAGAAAGGCGGCGACCCGGCCGACTTCGGAAGGCTGTCCCAGCCGAGCCAGCGGCGTCCGATCTTCAAGTCGCTTGATGTCCAACTTGCCTTGGGCAGCGAGCACTTCATTCATCGGGGTCACGATATAGCCGGGCGCGACGGCGTTCACGCGCACGCCTGCGCTGCCCCATTCGCAGGCGAGGGTGCGGGTGATCATAGCGACGGCCGCTTTTGCAGGCGCATAGGAATGGCGGCGCGGAATGCCGTTAAGCCCGTTCACCGAACTGACATTGACGATCGAGCCACGGCCGGCGGAAACCATGATGCGCCCGGCGGCGCGGCAGATCATCATCGTGCCGCGCACATTGACGTCGATGCCGCGCTGCCAGGCCGCCATGTCCATGTCGAGCGCCCGCTCCACGCGGTCGCTGATCCCCGCACAGTGGAAAACGCCGTCGAGGCGACCGAGGCGGGTAGCCGCCTGCGCCACGATATCCTCGCAGCCGGCCTCGTCGGCGACATCGACGGCACCATGACCGCAACCGCCAAACTCCTCCGCGACCGCAGCCAGTGCCTGTGGGTTGAGATCGGCCAGGAAGAGCTTGGCGCCAAGCTGGAGACCCGCAAAAACCGGGTAATTTCTGGCGAAGCGGGCTGGTTTGATGACGTCGAGGCTTCGGGGCGCAAGAACGGCATCGTTCGGAGCGATTTCCACGATGCCTGGCGTTGTTTTCGCCGGTTTGGCTGGCTTGCAGACAGAGTCAGCCCCTGCATTCCCGGCGTTCGTGGAAGATCAGGCGGTTGAAGTTGTAGGCCAGGTTGCAAAGGGTCAGTTTTGCCTCAGCGCGGGCCAGGCCGATGGTGCGGATGAACAGGTTGAACCGGTTCTTCTGATGCGCGAAGACATGCTCGACATGTGCACGGATCGAGGATTTGGCGGCATTGGCCCGTGCGGTTGCCTTCGACATCGGCTTGCCCATGGGTTTGCGGCGATGAATGCGGGACGTGAGCATCTGATCCGACAACCACTTCTCGTTGCGCCTGGATCGATAGGCACTGTCAGCCCATACCTCGGAACTGGTATTGTCCGTGCTGACGACCTGTCGGAGAAGACGCCCGTCCGCCGCTGACGCCGAAGTCACCGCCATGCCTCGGATGAAGCCGAAGCGTCGGTCGATGCTGATGTGAGATTTATAGCCGAAGACCGGCAGGGCGATCATGGGGAGCGGCGTCCCATCCGCCCGATACCGAACTTTCCCGCCGACCTTGAGGGTCCAGCGGGCGTCGGTATCTTTCTGTGCTGCCTTGTTCGGCTCGTCCGGCCAGATATCTCTGGCGCTCTTGCCCGACTTGATCGCTTCACGTTCGCCCTCGGTGTTCCGCTGTCTTGGTGCAGGCACCAGCGAGGCGTCCACGATCTGCCCGGACATTGGAATGTAGCCCTTCTTCTGGAGTTGCCAGTCAAAGGCCTTCATCACCCGCTTGAGCGTTCCCGTCTCGGTCAGGCGATTGCGAAAATGCCGGATCGTGTTCTCATCCGGCGTGCGATCCCCAAGCGACAGTCCCAGAAACCGTAGCCAACTCAGCCGATCGCGGATCATGAACTCCATCCGGGCGTCTGATAGATTATGCTGCGCCTGCAGGATCAGGGCCTTGAACATCATCACCGGATCGAAGGGTGGGCGTCCGCCTTTGGCTCCATCGCCATAACCAAGTCCTTCGACCAGCCACGCCCGGAAATACTCGAAATCCACCGTCTCCTGCAAAACCTCAAGCGGATCGCCCTCCTTGCTCAATGCCTCAAGGTGATCGCTCAAACTGAACAGGGACTTGGGATCCATAGCTGGCCTCCGTGATCGCGCGCCCTCAGTGAATCATTATAGCCGTCCAAACGCTACCGGTTTTTGCGGGTCTCCAGCTCATGGAATATCCTTGCGGCGGCAAGCCCGATCCCGCTGGCCGCGCCGGTGACAAGGATATTATGCCCGGTCAGATCGCTGAGGCGGTTGGTCATTTTCAGACTCTCTCCGGCGGGCGTCAGCGTGCCCTTCCCATGGCGATGCCGTGGGATGCGGGACGCTGACCGCCTGTTTCTCTTAATCAGGCGTCCACGAGATCCCGGACAGGCGGCTCGACCAGCGAGTCGTCATATTCCAGATGCGGCCAAACTTCGGTCATGAAGCGCGAGATCGTGTTGATGCAGTCTTCCTTGGGTTGCTGGGCGAAGTGGAAGATGAGCGTAATATACTCGCACGGCACCTTGTTGTAGATGTCGATCCACTCGTTCCGCACCTGATCGACAGTGCCACCGATATAGATGCCTGACTTCTTGATGTTCTCGATCATCTCATCGTCATCGACGTCGCCGGTCGGGAATTGCGGGAAGAAGGGGCCATAGAAATTCTTGTAGATGTCGAGGTCATAGTCGCGGAGCTTGCGATTATATTCCTGCTCCGATTCGCAGATGTGGACCCAGCGGACGATGTTCTGCCGTTCGCCGGTGCGATAGGTCTTGCCGACCTTCTTGGCTTCCTCGATGTAGATCTCATTGCCGCGCACGACCTTGTCGAAAGCGGTGAAATGCAGCGGATAAAAGCCCATTCGCGCGCAGTAACGGATCGATTCCTCGCTCTTGCTGGTCGCGACGAAGACCGGTGGATAGGGGCGCTGATAGGGCGACGGCACGACGCTGATCGCCTGCACCGCGCCATTCCCGTCAATCTCACCCTCGCAGCCGGCGTCGCGCGCGATCTTCCAAGCCGGATAGCCCTCCACACCGGTTTCGAGCGGATAGGGCGCCTGATAATATTGGCCGGAAAGCTGAAGCGAATCCTTGGTCCAGCAGTCGATGACCATCTGCACGCGCTCTTCGAATATTTCCCGATTCTTCTGGTCGGCAGAACTGCCGTCGGAGACGGTGGCGACGCTTTCGGTGAACTGGCCGAGGATATTGGCCCAACGGGACTGATAGCCGCGGGCGAATCCGACGAAGAACCGGCCGTTGCTGAGGTGGTCGATGATCGCGGTTTCCTCCGCGACGCGAATCGGGTCCTGGGTGGCCATCACATAGCCCATTGCACCAACATGCATCTTGTCCAGCTTCGCCGCCCAATAGGCATTCAGTGCGCCGGGATTGGGGCCGAGTTCGTAGCCTTCGGAATGGAGATGATGTTCGATCGTCGCAGCACCCCAGACACCGAGTGCTTCGGCCGCCTTGAGGACATCGGTCCATTCGTGGATGATCTTGTTATATAGCGGACCATCACGGCCGATCGGCCTTGCGGCTTTCCGCCCCTCCTCGCCGTCAGTCGGCATCACGGGATAAACCTGGAGAATAACTTTGGGTCGGGCCATTGTAATCACCTGCTGTCAGTTCATGGTTGATCCATTTCCTGTTCCTCCACGGCCATTATGTCTAATAATGGGTTTTAATCACAAGCATGATGAAAATTTATGCCCGTCCTCGGTTTAGCATTTTCAGGGTTCGGGATGGTTGTGGTTCCGCGCGGATGGACGACGTTCAAATGGGGGTGTTGCATGCGCGCTTTTGAGGTGTCATTGGTCAACTAAGTAGTAAGGTGCCGGATGGCGGCGACTCATTGGGAGATGGTGCGTGCAATTCACAGAACTGGCGTCGGGCCTCGCTTTTCCTGAAGGTCCCGTGGTGATGCCCGACGGGTCTGTCATCGTGACCGAGATACTGTCCGGCCATGTCACCCGCATCTGGGGCGAGGGCAAACGCGAACTTGTCGCGGACACCAAGGGCGGTCCCGCAGGCGCCGCGCTGGGGCCGGACGGAGCACTCTATATCTGCAATCTCGGCGGATTCGACCTCTCCACGATGTGCTTCGGCCAGGGTGCCGGCTTCGAGGGGCGGATAGAGAGGGTCGACTTGTCGACCGGGAAGGTCGAGCGTCTCTATGAAGCCTATGGTGACAAGCTGCTGCAGGCCCCCGACGACATCGTGTTCGATCGACAGGGCAATATGTGGTTCACCGACCTGGGCAAGGACTTCCAGAACGACCGGACTTATGGCGGCCTCTATTATGCGGCGATCGACGGCAGTGCGATCAATGAGGTCTATGGCCGAGGACTGTCGTTCAACGGCGTGGGCCTGACCGCAGATGAAGACATCCTTTACGTCACCGATACCTACAGTGCGCGGGTGTGGCGGCTTGAGATTGAGGCGCCTGGCAAGGCAAGGCCGGCCCCGTCTGGCCATCCGGGCCATCTCCACGCGACAATCCCCACCGGAGGGGCGATCGACAGCATGGCGGTGCTTGAATCGGGCAAGATCTGCGTGGCGGCGATCCACCCGGGCGGTATGGCGGTGGTGACTGAGGCCGGCGATGTCGAGCTGATCGACCTGCCGGACGATGTCGTTACCAACATCGCGTTCGGCGGAAGCGATATGCGCGACGCCTACATCACCCTTTCGGGAACCGGCAAGCTGCTCCACTGCCGATGGCCGGAGCCCGGCCTGAAGCTTAATTTTAGCCACTAAGGCAGCCAGGGAGGGGGGCGGGGTTCTTCGCCCCGCTTCCTGCAAGTCTGTTGTCCGGGGTGCAGCGGAACCATCTGGTCCTCAGCGGGATTCGGGGAATCTCCCGGGCAGGCTTAGAACTCACTCCATCGGTGCATCAATCGAGGCTCCAGACCATTGATCTTCCGTGATTCCCGGTCTGCGGCTCTTTTCGCCTTCGCGCGTCCGGGCGCGTATCAAACCAGCGGATGGCTGCTTATCCCGTGCAGCAGCATATTCACGACTTCGTGGGTATATTCGAGCCGCGCCGCCTGGGACATTCCCCTGATCCGACTGGCGTTGCTCATCTGCTGGCTGGCGTCGATCAGTGAGTCGCATGCGCCGCGCATGATGTAAAATGTCATTTCGGGGTCGACATTGCGGAACTCTCCGGCTTCGATCCCTTGACGGATGATCGTATTCTGCAACTGAATGAAGGGCTGCATGATCTTCTTGTCGATCGCTTCCTTATATTTTTCTTCGCTATGACGCAGAATGTATTGGCAAAGCACATTTATATATGGGTGGTGCCAATATAGCTGCATCAGCCCCGTCAGATGAATCTCCATCTTTTTCCGCGGCGAAATCTTCGCTTCTACCAGTTGGTTCAGTGCGTCCATGTTTCTTTCGGAGGCATGCAGCGCTACAGCTGTCAACAGGCCGTCCTTGTTGCCGAAATGATATTTGATCAACGCACTGTTCAAACCTGAACGCGCTGCGATCTGCAACAGGGTCACGTCGATGGAATTCATTTCCATCATCAACGCGCTTGTGCTTTCGATGAATTTCAGGCGCGTATCGCCCCGCGCGTTCTGCGATGTCGCGGCATCTGCCAACACTTTCGGACAACTCCTTTACGTTTCCTACATTTGCCTGCCCGGTATGGCCTCGCTATGCAACCCTCAAAGGCAAGAGAGTGTTCGGGCGATTAACTAATGGATCATATCTGCGCAACCCTGCGGTCTCTGCATCGGGAAGCTGCTCCGTGTGGCGAAGGCCTCCTTTCCAAGATCGCTTGCTGCATCGCCGGACGTCGCGCGCATCCTTGCCCATATTGTTACGAGGAGATAAAATCCTTTTCCCCACGGCGCTCCCCTTACGGCACTTTGCCGACATAAATGCAACAAGCGCAGCATATGACAAAATAATTAATCAATCAATGCACATTGACGATATACTTCCCGCGAGCTAGATGGGGCTCCTTTCCAACCAAATCGCGCCAGCGTGATCGAAAGGTCAGGAATGCTGAGACAAATTTCCCAACTAGAGTTGATCGATGGACGTGCCGCCGAGTTTGAAGAAGCTTCAAAGCCAGCCTTTGCCTTGGTGCGCGCTGGGGAAGGTTGCCGCGATGTCAAGTTGCTGCGTTCCATCGAGATTCCCAATAACTATTATGTGCTGATCGAGTGGGATAGCCTTGAGCATCACCGGCGCTTCGAAGCGGCACATGCGCCGGAAGTCCGCGCGCATATCGACCACCTCTCGGTCCATGTGCTGAGCCAGCATTTTGAACTGATCGATCTGGGTCTGGAGTCTTGAGGATCGCTGGGTCCCGGCTCTGAGCAGCCGCGATCCGTTAATCGCAGACCGGTCCGGAATGCCCGGATCGCTGCCCGAAGGCTGGGTTTTTCCGGCCGACGCCTAGATGAAGGATTATTCGCATATGCCGCATCTCGATCCACGGCCGATCCTCGTGACCGGTGGAACCGGCGGGCAGGGGGGCAGCGCGGCGCGCCATGCGCTGCAGAAAGGCTTGGGCGTGCGCGCTCTCGTCCGAGACCCCAATAGCCGAGCAGCGCAGGTGCTGGCGGCGGCAGGTGCCGAACTCGTCAAGGGAAGCTTCGAGGACGGGGCGGCACTGACGGCGGCGATGGAGGGCGTCCGCAGCGTCTTTTCGATGCAGCAGGACGGTGCCCCCCTCGACGATCTTGCGCGGCTGATTGACGCGGCGGTGTCGGCCGGGGTCGAACATTATGTTCATACCACGGTATCGGGCGTGCGGCAGCAGGAAGCCTCCGCCGGACATGCGGCCGACGCGGCCAAGGGTGACTATTGGCCGACAAAGATTGCTCAGGAGCGCATGGTTCGAGACGCGCCCTTCCGCTATCGCACTTTCCTGCGCCCGGCGCTCATCATCGACAATCTCGTTTTGCGCGCCCCCTTCATGTATCCGCGCCTCGCGACACATGGCGACCTGCTCGTCGCCATGCCGGCCGATCAGCCCGTCTCGTTCATCTCCTATGACACGATCGGCCGCGTCGCCGCCGAGGCACTTGCCGATCCTGAACGCTTCGACGGGGCGGAGATCGAATTGGCGGACAGCTATTCCTCCTATGGAGAACTCGCGGCTGCTTTGACGGAGGCCAGTGGCAAGGCTGTCAGCGTTACTTCGGTAAGCCTCGACGAGGCTATGGAACTTGGGCTGCTGCCGCGCGTGGCCCATTCTCATATGTGGCTTACCGAGGTCGGCTATCCCGCACGCCCGGAGATGTTGGAACCGTTCGGCGTCCAGCCGCTCTCGCTGCTGGATTGGGTACGCCAGAACAAGGAGGGTATAGAGATCGGGTCACCGGATTAACTAACCAGGGGATCATCGAGGCCCCTGGGAGTCGAGAGGGAAGCATGCAGCGCCGCCGCGGCACGTCGGGCCGCGGCTTCCCTATCAAAGCGGAGCTTCGGCAGCCAAAGCGCCCCATGGCGGGCTCGCGCAGCTTTCGGTGGACCACCGTCGGTCGGGCGCTAGTCCTCCTCGGCTATTCTCAATGCCAGCGCTTCGACATCGCCGCTCAACCGCAATTGGCATGAGAGCCGCGAATATTCCGTCCGATGAGCCGACGTCGACAGTAATTCATTCTCGTCATCAGCCATCGGCTCGAACAGATGGGCGAATGCGGGATCGATGTGGACGTGGCACGTCGCGCAGGCGCAGTTACCGCCGCAGATCGCGGCGAGGTCTGCCCCTCCGCTGTCGCGGATCATCTCCATCACTGATCCGTCCGATGTCACATCCACCGTGCAGACTTCGCCGTCTCTTCCCGTAATGATAAACTTTGGCATGATCTTTCCTGCTTAGGGCGGCCGACGCATTGGCCGCAAAGTTCGAAGGCACCTTAACGATTCGAAATTAGTCAATCAACTAAATCATGTTGACCGCCAGCGAATGGAGCGTTAACGGCCCCATATGCCAGCCCGACGGTCCGATTTGCGACAGCCATAGTCGCAAAGTCTTTCCTTGGGTCTGGATGGAGAAAATGGGAGAGAGGCATGGCGGTCATGGACTTTGCGGGCAGGGTCGCGATTGTGACCGGCGCCGGGCGCGGCCTGGGGCGCTCCCATGCCCTGATGCTGTCCGCGAGGGGCGCACGCGTCGTTGTCAACGATCTGACGCCTGATGCGGGCCTGGAAGATGCTGCCACCGACGTCGTCAGAGAAATCCGGGAACGCGGTGGGGTTGCGGTCGCTGACCATCATGACATTACCGAAGATGCCGCGGCCGTGGTCGCGACTGCGATCGACAGCTTCGGTCGACTCGATATCCTCATCAATAATGCGGGGATCGTCCGCAGCGCGCACTTCGCGGACGCCGACCTCGGCGAGTGGGAGCAGGTTTTTCGGATACATTTTGATGGAACTGTCGCGATGTGCGCGGCGACAACTACGATGGCCGGTTGAGCGGCGACTATGATGGCCGGTAGGATCGGTTGTCTGGTCTGATCGTAGGGAGGGGCGCAGCCCCGACCGGAGAGCGGACCAGACAACCGGTGGCGATCTTTTTCCCCTTCTTTCGGGGGGCAGATCGGGGCTGTGGCGGGCGGTGGTATCGGAACACTCATCGAACAACGAGCGATGGGTTTGCGATGCCGGGCCACCACATTTCCGATCAGCAGGTATTTCTCTTCATGACCCATCGTCGCCAACACACCCAGGCCGTCGCGGCTGCCAAGGCCGGTATCAGCGAACGCAGCGCACGCCGGATCGAGAACGATCCGCAGCTTCCGTCCCAGAAGAAGAAGGAGCGCCACTGGCGCACCCGCGCCGATCCGCTCGAGCCATTCTGGCCACGTATAGAGGAGTTGCTCCAGATCGACGGTATCATTGCCGTCACGGTCTTCGAGACGCTCCAGGACGAGTTCGGCGAGGATGCTGTTCCCGATGCGATACGACGAACACTGGAACGCCGGATCGCCCGCTGGCGGGCACTGCACGGCGGCGAGAAGGAGATCTTCTTCCCGCAGCATCATGAGCCCGGTCGGCAGGGCCTGTCGGATTTCACGGTATGCGACAGTCTCAAGGTCACCGTTGCCGGCGAGACCCTGGCCTATCGCCTCTACCACTTCCGCTTGGCGGCGAGTGGCTGGGAGCATGCGGCTGTCGTGCTGGGCGGGGAGAGCTTTGCCGCCCTTTCGGAGCACCTGCAGGATGCGTTGTGGAAGCTGGGCGGTGCGCCGGCCGAACACCGCAGCGATTCCCTGTCAGCCGCCTACAAAAACCTCGACGCCGATGCGCAGCGGGATTTCACCCGAAGCTATGACGAGCTGTGTCGTCATTACGGCATGCTTGCTACCCGCAACAACCGCGGCGAGGCGCACGAGAACGGATCGATCGAAGGTCCCCATGCCCATCTCAAGCGACGGCTCGATCAGGCCTTACGCCGGCGGGGCAGCCGCGATTTCGTCAGCATCGAGGCCTGGCGCGAGTTCGTTGAGGCGCAGGTCGCCAGACAGAACCGGCGACATGCTGCGCGCATCGATGCAGAACGCAGGGTACTCAAGGCGCTGCCCGCAAGGCGAACCACCGATTTCGCCATGGTCACCGTCGATGTCACCCGCAACGGCACCGTCGCCATCGATCGGGTTACCTATTCGGTGCCTTCCCGCCTCGTCGGACGGCGCCTCAACGCGCATCTCTTTGACGATCGCATCGAGCTCTTCCTCGGTCCGGACAGGGTAATGTCCACGCCGCGTGTGCGGATCAGTCATCCCCACCGGGGGCATAGCATCGATTTCCGGCACATGATCGGTAACCTGCGCCGCAAGCCCGGTGCACTGCGCAACCTCGTCTACCGCGAAGCCCTCTTCCCCGATCACGCCTACCGGCGGGCCTGGCAAGCCTTCGATGCCCAACTCGATGGACGGCAGGCCTGCCGCGATGCCGTCGCGCTGCTCGATATCGCCGCCAGGGGCGACTGTGTCGACGTGCTGGCCCGGCGGATCGATGAGGCTCTCGACAGCGGGCGCTTGCCCGATGTCGATGCGCTCAGGGACGAGTTCCTGCCAACCGCAAGATCGCAGCGCGATGTCGCTATCCCGCCACCCGATCTGCACAGCTACAACAGCCTGATCGCCAGCGGGGAGGTGCACTGATGACCCGCACCAAGGATCAGGCCGCCGCCGTACTGCCTACCCTGCTGAAGGCCTTGCGCCTGCCGAGCATCAACCGCAACTGGAAGCGCCTCACCGACACCGCCGATCGCGATGGCTGGCCGGCCGCCAACCTGCTGGCCTCGCTTCTCGAGATCGAGATGGCTGATCGCTCCTCCCGGCGCATCCAGCGCCATCGCGACCAGTCCGGCTTGCCCGCAGGCAAGACCTTCGCCACCTTCGATTTCGACGCCGCCCCCGGCATCCGCAAACCGCACCTCTTGTCCCTCGCCGCCGGTGACGACTGGATCGAGAACGGCGGCAACCTGCTGCTGTTCGGCCAGAGCGGGACCGGCAAGACGCACGCAGTTGCCGCCATTGGCCATGCCCTCATCGACACGGGGCGGCGCGTCCTGTTCTGCTCCACCACCGACATGGTCCAGAAGCTCCAGTCCGCGCGCCGCGACCTCAGCCTGCCCGCCATGCTCGACAAGCTCGACAAGTTCGATCTCATCGTGCTCGACGATCTGTCCTACGTCCGCAAGGACCAGGTCGAAACCAGCGCCTTGTTCGAGCTCATCGCCCACCGCTACGAACGCCACTCGCTCGCCATTACCGCCAACCAGCCATTTTCGGCATGGGACAACGTCTTCCCTGATCCCGCCATGACTGTCGCCGCGATCGACCGCCTCGTGCACCACTCGACCATCATCGAGATGAACGGCGAAAGCTACCGCAAGCGTTCCGCCGTCGCCCGCATCAACGCCGGCGATTACGACCCGCCCAATGGCGCCCCGGACCGGCCATCATAATTGTCGCTGGCTTCGCGCTCGGGAGCACCCTTGCTGAGGCAACGGGTAATTGTCGCCAGCGGCAATTACATGCCAACCATCCCATGCGCTTCAAACCCTCGCTTCCGGCCAGCGCCAGCGACAATTACCCAGCGTCGTAATTGTCGCTCGACGGTTGCTCCTCGCAACAGCAAATGGTAGCCAGAATTCACCAACCGGCGCGGCCACCTATCGGCCATCAAAATTGACGCCGACCGGACACCGTAATCGTCGCGCTACACGATGTGCCGGGCCGCATGGCCGTATCTCGTGCAGTCGGGCGCGGGGCGGATCGTCAACACCTCGTCGAGCGGCATGCTCGGGAATGAGGGCTTCAGCGCCTATGGGTCCGCCAAGGCCGCCATATTCGGCTTGACCCGTTGCCTGGCGATGGAGGGCGACGTGGTCGGGATCACCGCCAACGCCATCCTTCCAAGCGCCTGGACGAGGATGGCGGACGTCATCAAGGATCCGGCCATCCTGGAGACCATAAGGACATATTTTCAGCCTGAGCATGTGTCCGCTCTCGTCGCGTGGCTGACGCATCAGAGCACGACCGTCAACAATGAGGCTTTTCAGATCAGCGGCGGACGGGCCGCCCGCCTGACGATGGCGGCTTACCCATCCGTCAAGGTCGTCGAGAGCACGCCAGAAGCGTGGGCGTTGCAATCGCGACAGCTGTTCGAGCCGACGGATCTCCACCCGGTCAGCTCCACCGCCGAATTGTTCGTCAGCGAGCTCGCTGCCGCCGATCCGGGCATCGTTTCGAAAATGGCCGGCCATGGCCGTGGTGGCCTGGCGCTCAATGAGTCGATCTAGCTTCAGGTGACACCGCCCTGATGAGGGAGCGTCCAACCCATGTCGGGCGATCTCCGATAGAGGCCGGGAAAGGGCTATCGCTTCTGGACTGAACGGGCCGCGCCATATCGTCCGGATCGTCGATGGCTCCTGGCCTTGGCGCGCCATTCGACCGCAGACAAACAGGAGGCATGATGACGAGGATCGCTGGAAAGATCGCGCTCGTTTTGGGAGGCGCTTCGGGAATAGGTGAGGCGATCTCCAGGAGATTTGCGGCGGAAGGCGCGCAGGTCATCGTCGCCGATTGGGATGAGCGGCGCGGTGAGGCCGTCGTCCGGGCCATTGGCGCCGCCGCGCGCTTCTTCCCGATGGATGTCTCCGATCCCGCCGCCTGGCCGCGTCTGGATCACGATATCAGGGCGCGCGAAGGGCGTCTCGATATACTGGCGAATTCGGCCGGCGTGGTGCGACTGGGCTCGATCGAGGACGGCACGTTCGACGATCTGCGGTTCATCCAGTCGGTCAATTCGGACGCGGTCTTCCTGGCCTGCAAATTCGCGATCGGCCTCATGAAGGATACGAGCAGAGCGGCGTCGATCGTGAATATTCTCTCGGATTCCGCCGTCCGGCCGAACCACCACGCGGCCGCCTATGGCGCGTCCAAGGGCGCCGCGATCAATCTTAGCCGTGTGGTTGCCCTGCATTGCGCGGAGAAAGGCTATCCCATCCGCTGCAACGCGGTGCTGCCCGGGCTGATCGACACGCCGATGACGCGCGACGTCTTCGCCAAAGTGCCAGATCCGGAAGCAGCTATCCGCGATCTGCTGGCCCGGCACTTCCCCATGGGGCGCATGGGAACCGCCGATGAGGTCGCTTCGGCTGCACTGTTCCTCGCCTCGGACGAGGCAAGCTACGTCACCGGAGCCGGACTCGCGGTCGATGGTGGCAGGACGGCGGCATAGGCCGAGAGGCAATGGCAGCTATGTATCATCAGCCGGCGACCGCCCTCCATCCCTCACCGCCAAGGAGTTCGTCGATGAGAAGCTGGTTCATTACCGGCATAAGTGCAGGTTTCGGTCGCTTGATGGCGGCGAAGCTGCTGGCTGCCGGGGATCGCGTCGCCGGCACCCTGCGCAACCCGGCCGTGGCCGATGATCTGAAAGCGCAATTCGGCGATCGGCTATGGCTGGGCACGCTCGATCTGGCCGATGGCGACGCGATCAGGCCGGTCGTCGATGCCGCATGGGCGGCCTTCGGGCGTATCGACGTCGTGGTCAGCAACGCGGCCTATGGACTGCTCGGCGCTGCCGAAGAGGTGACGGATGCGCAGATCCGGCACCAGATTGATACCAATCTCGTCGGCTCGATCCAGGTGGTGCGCGCGGCGCTTCCGCACATGCGTTCACAGGGCGGCGGACGTATTCTCCAGCTTTCCAGCCTCGGCGGCCAGATCGCCATCGCCGGCGGGTCGCTGTATCACGCCACCAAATGGGGCGTAGAGGGCTTTATCGAAGCGGTCGCGCAGGAAGTGGCCGTCTTCGGTATCGGTTGCACGATCGTCGAACCGGGCAGTTCGCGCACCGGGTTTCGGGGGCAGGGCGCGGTCGTCGGGCCGGTCATTGCCGCTTACGATGCCTCGCCTTCGCGCAGGATCAATCGTGCGGTCGATGACAAGTCGATTCAATCGCCGGGCGATCCGGTCAAGGTGGTCGACGCCATCATCGCGAGCGTGGACGTGCATCCCGCACCGCTGCGTCTCGCCTTGGGGAGCGACACCTATGCGCAGATCAAGAACGCTTTGACCTCTCGTCTCGCCGATCTCGAAGCGCAAAGGGATATCGCCTGCTCGACCGATTATGAGGATGGGCGGAGCTTGGACATTTTTTAAGCGAGCGTATCGGCGGCGTGGGCGGCCGAGATCCGCTTCTCCCCGGTTGATGGCCGACGCCTATTGCCGACCCGGCTTCGACATGATAATTAATTGAGCAAATAACTACTACCGCGCCGAATCGAGGATGTGATGCAAATAGGTATGCTTTTGATATTCCAGAATTACGAGAAGCAGCTTTCGGATTCCGAAGCATGGCGTCGTGATCTGGCTCTCGCGGACCTGGCCGAGCCTCTCGGATATGAAATACTGAGTTGCGTCGAGCACCATTTCTTCGATTATTCGACCTCGAGCTCGAACATCCAGTTGCTGACTTACTGGGCTGCGCGAACCAAGCAGATCAAGCTGCTCACGGGGGTCGTGATCCTGCCCTGGAACGATCCGAGGCGGGTGATCGAGCAGATGTCGGTCCTCGATCATCTGAGCGGTGGACGCGCCCTGTTCGGCATCGGCCGCGGGCTGGCACGCCGCGAATATGATGTCTTCGACATCGATATGGGGGAATCGCGCGAACGGTTCGACGAGTCGGCGCGGATCATCCTCGACGCGCTCGACACCGGCCACATGGAGGCGAATGGGAATTTCTACAAGATTCCCCGCACGGAAGTCCGTCCGCAGCCGCGCGCCGGCTTCCGCGACCGGCTCTCGGCTGTGGCGATGTCGTCCGATTCCATTCCGTCCTGTGCGGAACTCGGCGCCCAGATGGTCTGCTTCTCACAGAAGCCGTGGGCCGAAATGGTGCCGCATTTCGAGACCTATCGATCTCTTTTCCAGCAGTATCACGGCAAACCTGCGCCCCGTCCGCTGATCGCCGATTTCATGCTATGCAGCGAAAGTGCCGACGAGGCGGAAGAGTTGGCCCGCACGCATATGGCCAACACCTATTATTCGGTGATGGAACATTATGAAATCATGGGAAGCCACTTCAAGACGATGAAGGGCTATGGCGCCTATGCCAAGGCGGCGGAGGAGGCTGCCGAGCAACTGGCATCGACCGCGCTCCATGATACCGCGCGGGCGTTCGCCGACATCAACACCTTCGGCACTCCGCAGCAGGTGCTCGACCGGCTGGAGGAGCGGCGCGCGATCATCGGCGACTATGATTATCTGATCCAGCCGAGCTTTGGCGGCCTGTCGGCGAAAAATGCCGAGCGGAGCGTGCGCCTCTTTGCCGACAAGGTCATGCCTGAACTCCGTTCATGGAAGAAGGCGTCCTGAATGGGCGATAATTGATTGAAAGCTTAACGTGTGAATTCGTGCGCGTTCTCGCCAGGGGAAGCCCTGGAGAATGTGCATCTTGTGCCGCAGGAGAAGAGTGATGGCTGATGTGAGCCCCTATCCCGACGAATTGAAACCCTATTGGGGCGAACTCATGGACATCGACGCCCATGAGCAACTGCCTGCCCAGGTTTGGGAACAGGAAATGGGCCCGGCGATGAAGGACCTCGCCAATTACTGGCTGGGTATGGAGGACAATGGGCGCGACCGCCATCATCCGAACGTTCCCGGTTATGTCCAGGACGACGTTCCGATCAGCCCCGAAACGATCTGGAAGCTCAAGGGCCCGCCGGCTCCGGCCGCCGCCGACATCTCGCGCCGGCCGGAGGTGATGGACCTGATGGGCATCAAGCGGCAACTGCTGTTCCCGACGATGGGCATCCAGTGCGCGGCAATGGTCTATCTTCCGCCGGAACATCGCTTCGGCAAGAAAATCCGGAACAGTTATGAGGAGCGCCGTGCCTATGGCTATGAGCTGCTCAAGGCCTATAATGACTGGGGAATCCGCGTCGCGAAGTTCAACGACCGCGTCCGGCCGGTGCTTCCGATCTACAGCGAGACCGTCGACGGCATGATGACCGAGGCACGCCGCCTGATTGACAATGGTATCCGCGCCATCTGGTTGCTGAGCGGCGAAATGCCGGGCGGAAGGTCGCCTGCCCATCCTGATCTCGATCCCTTCTGGTCGCTGATGGAAGACAATAATGTGGCGGTCTGCCTGCATGTTTCATCGCGCGGCCGCGTGTTCGTCGAGGATTGGGCCGACGCTCCGGCTTTCAAGGGTTTCACCTTCCTCGGCGAGTTCGATGTCGATCCCTGGTCCACTGCGCATTTTCACACGCTGGCGGAAAATTTCCTGCTGACGATGGTGCTTGGGGGCGTGTTCGAGCGGCATCCGATGCTCCGTTTCGGATGCATCGAACTGGGTGCCGGCTGGATCGGTCCGCTCTGCGAACGGCTGGACATGTGGTATGGTCTGGACATCGCCCGGGTGAACAAGAATGGCGTGGGTCTGCCCCATCCGCCCTCTTACTATGTCAAGCGCAACGTCCGAGTGACCGGGTTCGATTTCGAGCCGTTCGGGCGGTACCTCAGCAACTACGACCTCGAAGACGTCCTCTGCTTCGCGTCGGATTATCCGCATGTCGAAGGCGGCGAGAAGCCCCTGGTGAAGATGTACGAGGAGATCGCGCCCTTCGGCGAACAGGTCGTCAGGAAGTTCTTCGTCGACAATGGGAAGTGGCTGCTTCCCGACTGATTTGGACAGCCGGCAGACGGGGCGGTGCCTATCGGGCGCCCGCGTTCTCAAGAGCTTGATGAATATTTATAGCAGGAGTTGATATGGAAGCGGTGCAGCAAAAAAATCTAGGGACGCTGACGTCCCCCGAGGCCAGGGCTTGCCCGCTTCCTTTCTTGAAACGACTTCTAGCCGAAGAACCTGTCTATTTCGATCCGGCGGCTGGCGGTTATGTGGTCACGCGCTATGCCGACTGCACCTATGTCTATGATAATTGGGAAATCTTCAGTAATCAGGCCGATGTTTTGACCGGTCGTGCCACCTCTCCGGTGGCGGAGGAGGCTCGTTGTCGCTTTGCCCAGCGCGGCTTTCCAGAAGTTCACACCGTCGCCACGTCGGACCCGCCGATCCACAGCCGCTACCGTGGGCTCGTCGACAAGGTGTTTTCGCCCAGCTACGTCAAGGAGATCGAGCCCGAGATACGCGCCATCGCCGATGGGTTGATCGACAAAATCATCGACAGGGGGGAAGCGGACTTTTTGCAAGAATTCGCAATCCTCTTCCCCATGTATGTGATCTGCGACCAGCTCGGCGTGCCGCGTGAGGACTGGCGGCGGATCAAGCGCTGGTCGGATGTGATGGTGGAGCGGATCGATCCGGTCCTTTCGCCCGAGCGCGAACTGGAACTGGTCGACGAAATCATCGAAATGCAGAATTACTGCTACGGCTTCCTGAAGAAATATCGCGCCGAGCCGCTGAATAATCTGCTCACCAAATATGCGACGATCGAGGTCGACGGGGCGCCGCTGCGCGATGAGGAAGCCGTGTCGCTGGCCTATCTGACGATGGTCGGCGGCAACGAGACATCGACCAATGCGATCTTGTCCGCAGTCAATATCCTGCTGACCCATGACGGCATGATGGACCATCTTCGCAGCCATCCGGAGGCGATCACCGCCTTTGTCGAGGAAACGATGCGCTCTCATTCGCCGGTGCCGGTGATGTATCGCCGGACGACGCGCGACACGAAGATCGGCGATGTCGAGATCCCCAAGGGGAGCCTTGTCATGATCTCCAACATCGCCGCCAATCATGATCCAGAGCGTTGGCATGATCCCGAGGAATTCGAGATGGGTCGCAAGGGTGGCCGTAATCACCTGACATTCGGCCGTGGGCTTCATTTCTGTCCGGGTGCCCTGTTGGCCAAGGCGGAAATGCGTATCGCGATCGAGCAGATCATCGCCCGCATTCCGGGCATGAGGCTGTCGCCGTCGCATCCGGCCCCCCAATATATGTCCCACGCCTTTGTGCACGGCCTGGATTCGATGCACGTGGTGTTCGATCCAGCCTGAACGAGGGATAGCGAACAGGATATACCGGGAGGCCAGGATGGAATGGTCGGAGCTCAAGCCGCCGCCGGATCCGTCGACGGTCGTCCCGGCCGCCGGGCCTGCGCTGCGTCGGATCGGCGCGCAGGAGTTCGTGACGGGCTGGCCCTTGCTGATCGCCTGCTTCGTCGGGATTACGCTTGGTATCAGTTCCCTCTATTTCTACTCACTCGGGCTGTTCATAAAGCCGCTCGTCGCCGAGTTCGGCTGGAGCCGGGGGCAAGCCTCATTGGGAGCGGTCGCCGGAACCGCAGGCATTGCGGTCATGTCCATCCCGGTCGGCCGGGCGCTGGACTTTATCGGCAGCGTTCCGGTGGCGATCGTGTCGCTACTGGCGCTGGCGGTGGGATTTCTGGCGCTCGGGACTTTGGTCGATGGGCTCATGAGCTTCGTGATCCTCAACGGGCTGCTGGCGATCGCCGCGACGGGCTGCAACCCGCTGCCGTTCACGCGGCTGATCGTTGCCCAGTTTGAGCGGAACCGTGGCTTCGCGCTGGGGCTGGCGCTTTCAGGGACTGGATTCGGGGCTATTTTGCTTCCGATGCTGCTGGGCCCCTACATTGCCGAATTCGGCTGGCGTGCCGGCTACAGGCTGCTTGCCTTCATCATTGCGGGCGCGACGCCGCTGCTCTGGCTCGTGCTGCGGCGTTATTCCGCGAAGGGCGGGGGCAGTGCGACGCCGCTACCGCTGCGTGTACTGTTCGCCGATCCCGCGCTGAGGCTGCTCGCGCTGATCTTCTTCCTTGCAGCCCTCGCGATTCTGGGGGCGATCGTCCAGTTTATCCCGATGCTGTCCGACGCGGGGCTGGATGCCGCCCGGGCAGGACATATTGCCGCGCTGATCGGTTTTTCCGCAATGGCCGGACGCCTGGCGGCGGGGTTCATGCTCGATCGCGTGGCGCCCCATAATGTGGCGACAGCGTTGATGATCGTGGCGGGGCTGGGCCTCACCGGCCTGGCGATCGGCGGGGCGAAGGTCGCGGTGGCGGGGGCGCTGATCGTGGGGCTGGCGGTGGGGGCGGAGGTCGACCTGATCTCCTTCTTCTGCGGGCGCCATTTCGATCGGGCCCGCTACGGACAGGTCTATGGCGCGATCTATGCCGCCTTTTTCATCGGCGGTGCGGTCGGCCCGGCCTTGTCGGGATATTTGCGGGACTGGTCGGGCGACTATGCCACAGCGCTAGGCATTTCGGCCGGACTCCTGTTCATTGCCGGGGCGCTTGCCTCCCGCATCGGTGCCCTGCCGGTCGTCGGGGCCACAGAAGCAAAGGAATAATCCCATGGAGAGACCCGCCTATATTCGTCAGTCGGTCATCAACGGCGCGCCGCTGATCGGCACTTGGGTCAGCCTGCCCGCACCGGCGATCGTCGAACTGGTGGGCGACGCCGGCTATGACTTCATCACCATAGAGGGCGAACATGCCGCCTTTGGCCGGAGCCAGATCGAGGATATGGTTCGCGCGGCCGATGCCGCGGGAATTCCTTCGATCGTGAGAGTGCCGATGGAAGGCAACTGGATCAGCACCGCGCTGGATGCCGGGACAGGGGGCATCATGATTCCCCATGTCGAGAATGCCGACGAGGCACGCGCCATCGTCAAGGCTGCCCGCTTTCCGCCTATGGGCGATCGTGGCGTCGGGGCAGGGCGCGCGAGTCGGTATGGCATGAACATCGGCCCTTATCTCCAGGGTGCGAATGACGGCATCCTGGTCGCGCTGATGATCGAGTCGGTCGAAGGCGTGCGCAACGCCCGGGAGATTGCGTCGGTGCCAGGCGTCGACGTGCTGTTCATCGGCACCGGCGATCTGGGCCTGTCCATCGCCCATAGCGCCGACGCCGGCTTCGACATCGATGGGGCGATCGGCCAGGTGGTCGAGGCCTGCCAGTCGGTCGGTTGCGCTGTGGGCATGATGGCCACCGATCTTACGATCTTCGCGAAATGGAAGGCGCGGGGCATGAGCTTCATGATGGTCGGGCTCGATGTCATGATCCTCGGCGCGGCGCTGAAGCAGTTGGAGCGGGATGCCCGGGCGATCGGCTGACAGGCCGCCGAGGGTCGTTGCCGCAAAATGGCGATTTATCTTGAGAGGATGATGTGATGACAAAAGTCAGGCGTGTTGTAACGGCCCATAACCAGAATGGCCGCGCCATTGTCGCGAGCGACGACGAGCTGTCCTTCGTCCAGATGCCCGGCATGGCGGGCTGGGGCTGGCTCGACATATGGTCGGCCGACAATCCGCATTTTCCGGACGATGGCAGCCGCAAGCCGACTTCCTGGATGTTCCCCCCGCTCGGCGCGATGCGTTTCGGGCAAGCGACGATCGCCCCGAGGACGGCGTCCGGTTTCGAGCGCGCGTCGGCCGGGGAAGCGGCTGACGATATGCAGCGCTCCATGTCCGAACGCGGTTTCCACCGGTCGGCGACGATCGATATCATCTTCATCGTGAAGGGAAGCTGCGTCTGCGAGCTCGACGATGGGGAGAAGATCGAGCTCAATGAAGGCGACACGCTTATCCAGAATGGGACAATCCATGCGTGGAGCAATCCCTTCGATGTCGAATGCCAGATGTCGTCGGTCATGATCGGTGCGCGTCACGATCTCGTCGAAGATCACTGAGAATCTGTTTGGAAATGCGCCCTTCCGCGCATTTCCAAACAGACTCTGAGCCATATCCCGACAGATGAAGCATCCGTCGGGTCGGTGGCCGCGATGGATCCATAGGCTCCGAGCAGGGGTAGGGGCGGGCGGAAACATCCAGCCGGATTGTGGAGAGGGTATGGCAAGGCTCGCGGGAAAGATCGCCCTCGTTACGGGCGGCGCGTCAGGCATGGGGGCTGCGATCGCGAAGAGATTCGCGACGGAAGGGGCCCAACTGATCGTCACCGACCTCGACGAAACGCGCGGGGAGACCGTTGTCGCGCAGATCGGCTCCCAGGCACGTTTCGTCCGGCTGGATGTCGTCGATCCCGCAGAGTGGAGGGCCATCGATGCCGACATTCGTGGACGAGAGGGCCGACTCGACATATTGGTCAATTCCGCAGGCGCCATCAGGATGGGCACCATCGAAACCAACAGCATCGATGATCTAAAACTGCTCCAGGCAGTGAATGCGGAATCGGTGTTCCTCGCATGCCAATTCGCGGTCGGGATCATGAAGGACACGAGTCAGGCAGGGGCGATCGTCAATATCCTGTCTTCCTCCTCTGTCCGTCCCAATCCCCAGACGACCGCCTATAGCGCCGCCAAGGGCGCGGCACTCAACATCAACCGCGTGGTGGCGCTTCATTGCGCGGAACGGCGTTATCCGATCCGGTGCAACGCGATCCTCCCGGGATTGATCGATACGCCGATGGCGCGGGCCGCGCTCGGTCAAGGCCGCGATCTGGACGATGCGGTCCAGCAACTGCTCGACCACCGTTTTCCCATGGGACGGATGGGCCGGCCTGAGGAAGTGGCCGCTGCCGCGCTGTTCCTGGCGTCGGACGAAGGCAGCTACGTCACGGGCGCTGCCCTTCCCGTAGATGGAGGCAGCACCGCCGCCTAAACGCCAAGAATTTTCACCATCGAAGAGCTGTGCGTCTTGACTTACTTAATCAACCGACTAATATTCTTCTGGTCAACCTAGTGGCTGTTGGTTAAAGACAGCGGCGCACCAATCTGCGACCGGCGAGGGTGAAGATCGATCGACGTGTCGCGACCATTGATCGGTGTCCGGCCAATTCGGGCTAATCGCTATGGCCGATGGCATCTGTGGAAAGTGAAGCGCCCCCAAAGGTCAGCAAGGCCATAACTTCGGAGAGGGATATGAAAGAATATGTGTATGTCGTTCACACGCGGCCTCTGCCGGGTCGAGAGGACGACTTCAACAAATGGTATTCCGACGAACATCTTGCCGATGTCGTCGCCCTTCCGGGGTTTGTAGCGGCGCAGCGCTATCGCATCGCCGATCCAGCCGACCCGAAGTCTCCGGAAAGAATTTATCTTTCGACATATACGATGCGCACCGATGATCCGCAGGCTGCACTGGACCATATGCATAAACTCGTCGCGTCCGGCGAAATGCATGTCACCGACGCCGTCGAAGTGTCCGATGCCGTCGCCCATCTCTACGAAGTCATAACGCCTGTCGTTACTGCAGATTAACGCGGAAAAATCAGGGAAGTACAAAGGGACAATTTTGGATTCACTATAGAAATCGTCAATCGACATAGTGATGCAATGAAGGGGAGGAGTTGGATGATCAGGTTTTCTTTAAGCGGATCGGTTTTTGTCATGGCACTGTTACTGGCTGACCAGCCTGCGATCGCGCAAGACACGCCGGCCGGCGCTCCTCAGGCCACCGATAGCCGTGGCCTGGAGGAAATCGTCGTGACGGCTCGCCGCAAGGAGGAATCGTCGCTCAAGGTGCCGGTGGCCGTTACTGCGATCGGTTCGGCGACTATCGAGCGCACCAACGCTTCCGATCTGACGCGTATCGCGCAGATTTCCCCGCAGATTCAAGTTGTCAACAGCTCAACGGCGGTTGCTTCCTTCGTCTCGATCCGCGGCATCGGCGCCGCGTCCAACGACCAGTTCATCGAGCAGAGCGTGCTGATGGACATTGATGGGATGCAATTGGGGCGCGGCCGTGTCACCGGCCTGGCGATGTTCGATCTTCAGCAGGTCGAAGTCATGAAGGGGCCGCAGTCGCTGTTCTTCGGCAAGAACAGTCCGCAGGGCGTCATTTCGATCAAGTCGCGTGGCCCCGGTGACACGCTCAACGGCTATATTCGCGCGGGCTACGAATTCAATGCGCGCGAACGCTACATTGAAGGCGCGATCGGCGGTCCCTTGACGGAAACCATCGGTCTGCGCATCGCACTCCGCGCTGACAAGACCGCAGGCTGGCTTAAGAATGTCGCGCCGGAAGGTCCGCAGGTCAATCCGGTTGATCCGTTCTTTCCGAACATCCCCGGCCGGTACAAAGATCGTCGTCCCGGCAGCCGCAACGTGGCGGGACGGTTGACCGCCACGTGGACGCCGTCATCCTCGTTCGACACGACGCTGAAGGTGCTTGTCGCCGACAGCCATAACGATGGCGATGCCGGTTCGCGCGAGCTCTTCTGCGCCCCCGGCGTGACGAAGCTGACCGACTATGGCGTCGCCGATCCGACCAGCGATTGCAAGTTGGACGGTCGCGTCTCAGTAGGGGGACTCAATCCGGCTATCGCTTCGGAGATGACTGGCGGCAAGCAGACCGAAGCCTTCGGCGCCGGCCGGAACACGTTGATCACGCTTGTCAGCAATTATTCCCCCACCGACAATCTGACGCTCACGTCGACGACCGGATATTATCATTATAAGTATCGGGGGATCGACAACGCGAACCTTACCTCCAGGCCGGTCGTCAGCGGTCGTAACAACGCAAGCAACACAAGCGTGACCCAGGAGCTGCGGTTGAGCAGCAATTTCGGCGGTCCGCTGAACTTCGTGGTCGGTGCCTTCTACGAATATGGAAAGCGGTTGCAGGACAGCATCGCTATCCTCCGTTCGGTCGGCCCCGATCCGACGACCGGATTGCATTATACCCTCGCCAATATTTCTCGCGACAGGACGGATGCTTATTCCGGTTTTGGCTTGGTTAAATGGGCTTTCGCAGAGCAGTTCGAGCTGTCGGCCGGCGCGCGCTATACCAAGGAAGTCAAGGATTCGGAGCGTGTATCGCCCTATCTTCATGCTGCTTTTGCCGGCCGTTTTTCGCCTGCGGGAACGGTGCTGACGGGAAAGTACAAGGATGATGATCTGTCGCCCGAAGTGTCCTTGAGCTGGAAGCCCGAGGAACGGCAGCTGGTATATGCCACCTACAAACATGGTTATCACTCCGGCGGCTTCGCGGCGCCGACCACGCTTTCGGTGATCAACAATATGGGGCCGATCGGTTCGCCCGGCACGCTTCAATATGGGCCGGAAAAGACGAAGGGAGGGGAGATCGGTTATAAGGCTTCTCTGCTGGATCGGTCGCTGCGTATCGAACTGGCGGCGTTCCGATATAATGTGTCCGGCCTGCAGATCACTTCTTTCGATGGACGCAATTTCGCATATTCCATCAACAATGCGGGCAAGGCGCGCACGCAGGGGCTGGAAGCGTCGGCCGAATGGCGCGCCACCCAGGAACTGACATTGCGGGGGGCGTTCGGCTATGTCGACGCCAAATACGTCAGATATGTCGGCGCTCCCTGCACCAAAGCGCAGAGTGCGGTTACGCCAGTGGGTTGCGTTCAGGATCTCAGTGGACATCAATTACCGAGAGCCCCGAAATATTCGGCAACGGGCGGAGCGGATTACGATATAGAGGTCGGGAACGATATGAAGCTCGGCTTCAATGTCGACTTCAAATATGCGAGTTCGTCCAATCAACAGGAAACGCTTGATCCCAATGCGTTCCAAAAGGCCTATTGGCTGCTTAATGCCGGCGTCCGCCTTTACCAGGATGACAGTGGCTGGTCTCTCGCTCTGCAAGGTCGGAACCTGACCAACGAACATGTGTCGACCTACACGCTGGACAAGTCGGCTGGTGGCATCGGTGAGTATCAGGCCATTCC
Organism: Sphingobium sp. LB126; assembly: GCF_002795205.1. Lineage (NCBI taxonomy): Bacteria > Pseudomonadati > Pseudomonadota > Alphaproteobacteria > Sphingomonadales > Sphingobiaceae > Sphingobium > Sphingobium sp. LB126. The sequence continues at coordinate 680,025 of NZ_NETV01000001.1, read as the reverse complement.
GCTTCGCACCCGGGAAATTCGCCTTGAAGCCGGATATAAGTTCTAAGGCTGTGGCGTTGTCCCGTCGAGGACGCCAATAGACCTTGACGATCTTGCCGCCGGGCGTGAGCCATGTCCGGCGGCACATCGAGCGCGAGAGGAGTTCTGTAGCGCAGAGACGGACAGGTATATTGGTTATTTGATCGAACAGTTGGAGCGACGGTCATTTTGCACCGCGGCGCGACATATTCTAAAATGCAATTGGGAAGGGCGTTCAGTGCAAACAGTGACAATGAGCAGAGCCATCGTCCAGACCGGCCCGCGGGCGATCGAGATGCGAGAATATCCGCTGCCCCAGATCGGAGACGACGACGCGCTGCTGAAACTGGAAGGATGCGGTATCTGCGGAAGCGATTGGTCCCAATATGTGGGGGAGTCGGAGGGCTATATCCGTTACCCGATCGTTCCAGGCCACGAACCTGTTGGTATCATTGCAGAGATCGGCAGCAAGGCGGCGAAGCGATGGGGGGTCAAGGAGGGCGATCGCGTAGTCGTCGATCCTGCGATACCCTGCGGCTATTGCCGCAACTGCCTGCATGGCGACTATAATGTATGCAACGGTCGCGATCATATTCCCTATCTGGGGCATGTGCCCGCCGGCGTCGGCGGCACCGCGCTGTGGGGCGGATATGCCGACTATATGTATCTCGATCCCCACAGTCTCGTCCACAAGATAAGCTCTACGATCCCGGCAGAGCTGGCCTCGCTCTACAATCCACTGGGCTCGGGCATTTCCTGGGCCGTCGAACGGCCCGGCACATCGATGGGCGACACGCTCGTCATCCTCGGCTGCGGGCAGCGGGGCCTATGCTCGGTCATCGCCGCCAAGAATGTGGGCGTGTCCTGCATCATCATAACAGGGCTGAAGCGCGACGCCGCCAAGCTGGCGCTGGCCAAGGAGTTCGGCGCCGACCATATCATCATCGCCGATGAGACCGACCCGGTCGAAGAAGTCCGCAAGATTCTTCCCAAGGGCGCAGATGTCGTCGTCGACACGACGCCCAACTATTCCAAGTCGATCAATCATGCGGTCGCAATGGTGGCGCCCAACGGCACGATCGGCTTGGCCGGCACGCATGGGTCAGACCTGGTGTCAGGTCTCAAGTCCGATCTTATCGTTCGGAACAACCTGAAGATCATAGGCATGGCTGCCGTCCCGTACCGAACGACTGAGATTGCGGTCCAGCTTATCGAATCCCGCCGGTTCCCATTGGAGAAGATGCACACGCACACGATCCCGCTCGAACGCACTGAATATGCGCTCCAGCTCTTGGCCGGCAAGATACCCGGGGAGTCGGCCATCCACATCATGATCGAACCCTGAGCCGGCGGTAGCGGCCGCGGATTGCCAACAGGGAGCTCTTGCGGTTTCGTCGAGAAGACTGGCTATTCCGTAGCTTGGGCGATCACCACCGATCTTCAGCGTATCCCGTTACTTGTAGCGGCCATCGCCGGTCCAGTCATGGGATCGGCATATCGCCTGCATTGACAGATATTATTGGACGATGTGGTAGCGGAGCCGAATATAAGCTTGCGGTGCCGATAGGTGGACGGCCGCTTTGCCATTCAAAATTATCATAGCCTTGGGAGGGGTGATGAATAAGCGGATGACGTTGATCTTTGCAGGTGCGGTGGCGATTGCCGGATCGCCCGCTCATGCTCAGCCTGCCATGGCTCGGGCTGCGGGGGCGCCGGATCGACCAGGTGTCGGATCTGGGCCGTCGCCGGATCAGAGCGACGATATCGTCGTCACCGCTTCGAAGCGGGAAGAGTCGGTTCAACGCGTAGGTAGCACGATCGCTGCCTTCGGAAGCGAAGCCCTTGGGAACGCCGGTGGGGGCAATGTTTCGGACCTGGTCAGGATCGTTCCCGGGCTGACCTTCGCGATCAGCCCGAACGACACGCCCGTCTACACGCTGCGAGGTGTCGGATTCTACGAGAGTTCCTTGGCGGCCTCGCCTGCGGTAAGCGTTTATGTCGACCAAATTCCCTTGCCCTTTCCGGCTCTCACGCCACAGGCCGCGCTCGATCTCGAACGGGTCGAAGTTCTGAAGGGGCCGCAGGGTATCCTGTTCGGTGCCAACTCGACGGGCGGGGCGATCAATTATGTCGCGGCCAAGCCTACGACGAGCTTGGAGGGCGGCATCAATGTCAGCTATGCCCGGTTCAACACATTCGAAGGGACCGGATATATAAGCGGCTCCCTGACGCCCACATTATCCGCCCGCTTTTCGGTGAAGGCGGTGCATGGCGACGATTGGCAATATAGCTACACGCGCGACGACAGCAGTGGCAAGAAACGCCTGCTCGTCGGACGCTTGCTGCTCGACTGGCAACCGGCCGACGGCGTCAAGCTGGAGATGTCGGCGACGGCCTGGAAGAACCGGTCTGATCCCCAGGCGGCCCAGTTCCTGAAGCTCGATCCCATACTCCCGGCGACGGTGCCTGCCGCCGCCGCAGCCTACCCTACGGCTCCGGCCCGCCCGCGCGCTGCGGACTGGTCCACCAATTCCCGGCCGAGCGGCGATAGCAGCTTTTGGCAGATCGCCTTGCGAGGCGATTATGCGCTGACAGATGACGTCACGTTGACCACCATATCCTCCTACGCGAAATATGATCAGCGGCAGGTGGTCGAAGGCGACGGCGTCAACCTGACGCTGCTGGACATCAATCCTGTGACGGGCAACATCAAGACCTTCTTCCAGGAAGTGCGGCTGGCGAACGGGGCGCAGAACCGGTTCCGCTGGATTGCGGGCGGCAATTTCCAGCGGAGCCGTGTCTTCGAGGATGATTTCCTGACCTATGATGACTCGAGCGTTGTTCCGGTATTCCAGTTCGTATCCGATCATTACAACTCCCTGCAGAAGATGCGCCAATTTGCCCTGTTCGCGAACGGGGATTATGACCTGACCGACAGGCTGACACTGAAGGCGGGGGTCCGTTACACCAAGGACAGGACGTCGACGGCGTCGACGAACAACGACACAGGGGACGGGAGGGCGGCGGCTTTCTTCAACGGTCTCCAGGCCAGTCTGAAACAGGGATCGTTCATGCCGATCGCTCCGGGCGGCAATGTCCTGCTCGACAAGACGACATTCGACCCGGTCGTCTACAGGGACGTGCTTGCACAGGATAATCTGTCGTTCCGTGTCGGCGCTGATTTCAAGCTTTCGCCGTCGATCCTGGCCTATGGAAACATATCCAGGGGCTACAAGACGGGCGGCTACCCGACCCTGGCGGCATCGACGACGGCGGCGCTGGCCCCGGTGACGCAGGAATCCGTTCTGGCCTATGAGGCTGGCTTGAAGGCGCAACTGCTCGGGCGCGCGTTGACGCTCAACATGGCCGGCTTCTACTATGACTATAGCGACAAGCAGCTACGCGCGAAGCTTCTCGACCCCGTCTTCGGTGTGCTCGATGCCCTCGTCAACATTCCCAAGTCGCGCGTCCAGGGCGGAGAAGTGTCGGCCAGCCTGCGCCCCGTTTCCGGCCTGCGATTCTTTGGCGCGCTCACCTATGTGGACTCGAAGATCACCCAATTCCAAGGGGTCAATGGTGCCGGAACACCTTCGGATTTCGCGGGCGCCCGTGTCCCTTACTCGCCGAAATGGCAGGGTTCCGGCAGCGTCGATTATGAATATCGCCTGTCGTCGGGATGGAGCGTCGGGGCTGGAGCCTCGCTGTCCTATAACAGCAGTACGTCCTCGATCATCGGTGTCGATCCAACCTACCGAATCCGTGACTTTGCCCTGCTCGACCTCAGGGCGGTCCTGTCGGCGCCCGACGAAAGGCTGAAGCTCATGATATTCGGACGGAACGTCACGAACCGATATTATTGGACTAATGTGGTCAAATCCTACGATGCCGTTGTCCGCTTCGCGGGAGCGCCCGCCACCTACGGTGTGTCTCTTGGATATGGCTTCTGAAGAATACGCACACCGCATTCTCCATGCGCTCTAGCCGCCGCCCGAAGCGGGTGTCGGCAGCATCGTCCTTCGTCCAACCGCGCAGGGATGATCATGGTCGCGAGGCTTGCGGCCGGTCAGGCGGTGGCGCGCATGCCGGCTATGCCCGCGCTCCAATTCGTGACGGGTTGATAGCCCAGCTCATCGCGGGCTCGTTGGTCCGACACGGTGAAATCATATCCCACCAATCGCAGCATTTGCCGCGTTAGTGGCGGCTCGCCGGGCCGCTTGAAGGTGCGCCACATGAACTCCATGATGGTCGCCATGAACCATGCCATGCCCAGCGGTGCATTGCTGGCCTTCACCGCGACGCCACGAGTGGCCAGCAGGTCGGTCAATACCGCACGCATCGACTGGTGCTGGCCATCCGACACGAAATAAGCGCGGCCGCCGGGCGACTTCTCAGCGGCGAGGATAGCGCATGCGCAGACATTATCGACATGAGCTGTGGACATCATCTGCTGCCCCCCGGCCGGCCACCTGAAACGACCTTCCCGAACATTTGCGACGATGTTATCGAGCATGTGCATGCCGCGGCCCCATATCATCGGCGGCAATATGACGGTGGTTCGAACGTCGCCGGCATCGTTTGCCTTCAGCACCAATTCCTGAGCACGCGCTTTGGTGGCCAGATATGGCGCCCAGGATGGATAGGAGAGGGGCGCATCTTCCGTAACGTCGAACATCGGCTTGCCATCGCCCATAACGACGCCTGCCGCGCTGACATAGACGAAAGCTTCGACACCCTCCGCCCGGGCGGCAGCCAACATATTGGAAGTACCCTGGATGTTGACGCGCTCGAAGTCGGCCAACGGAGCCCACATGGTGAATAGGGCGGCGGCATGAAAGACCGCATCGGCACCTGCCATGCCACGGCGAAGACTGGCTTGGTCGTCCAGAGTGCCTGCAACCGGCTGAGCGCCAATCGCCCGCAGCTTCGCTGCATCGCCCGGCGAACGATGTAGCGCACGCACGGTCCAGCCCCGCTCCACCAGCTTCTCGACAAGATGATGCCCCAGCAGCCCGGTGGCCCCGGTCACAAATGCAGTTTTCATGGCCTTTCCTCCAATGAGTCGGCTCGAAATAGCAGGGCTCAAAACATATTACAATATACGTAATATGTAACTTCTATATTGTTGATGAGCAGGCCGTGGTGCATTATCCTGAGATGCAAGTGCGAACCGATCCGCCCCTCTCCGCCCCAAAGGTACTGGAAACCGCAAAGCTGCAAGTCCGCCGCTTCGGCGAGAGCAAGACCAATGTCGTTGATATCGCCCGCGCAATGGGGGTCAGCCACGCAGCGCTGTACCGCTTCTATCCGTCGAAGAGCGCGATCATGGACGCCATCGTCCAGGAAGCGATGGATGACGAAGCCAGGCTGGCGGCAATGCACGTCGACACGGACGGCCCCCCGGCAGAAAGGCTGACGGCGATGCTGCTCGACCTGCATCGTCACAAGCGGGAGCGGTTTGAAGGCGATCAGGAAATTCACAACCTGTACCGCCGGATCGTCGTGGAGCGGCCGGACATGATCGCGGCCTATGCGGACCGGATCACGGCGCTCGTCGCTCGCCTGATCGAGAAAGCGGTCCGGCGTGGCGAATGGAAGGTGGATGATGTGCAACTCGCGGCTGGCGTCGTTCGGGATGCCGGGATGATTTACGTCCACCCTGCATTCGTCGCCCAGCTCGTGACTGCGGGGGCGCCGATCGAAACGATGCTGCGCGCGACCGTAGCCACGCTGGCCCGCGCGTTCGAAGCGGGCGTCAGCTACAAGGGCGCGGCCCCTGCCGATCGGGGCCTGTGATCCGCGCTGGTTCATGGCCGCCCTGCACATCGATCCTGAAGAGGCCATCCAGATCCTGAGCGATCTTGGGCGACACGCGCGATCGGCATGCATTGGGGCGTGTTCAGGATGGCCGATGAAGCGTGGGACGATCCGGTCGAGCGATTGACGGCTGGCCTCGCTGCGAAAGGCATTGAGCCATTCCGCTTTCAGGCCATGCTGCCGGGCGAGGTCATGCGAGTAGCTTGACAAAATCAAAGGCCCACCCCGACCTCCAGCAGCGATGATCGAAGGAGACGCCGGTCATCTGAGGTGGTGCCGGAAATTCGGACAGGGTGCTAAGCTCATCCCGACCTGAAGGAATGGACGGGAATGAAGACGACGAGAAAGCGCTACAGAGCCGAGTTCAAGGCGAAGGTGGCGATGGAAGCGATCCGTGGCGATCTGACGCTGGCGGAACTGGCAGCGAAGCATGGCATCCACCACACGATGATCGGGGCATGGAAGCGCCACGCGATGGATGGGATGGCCAGCCTATTCGATAATGGCGATCAGAGCTCGAAGGCTGCTAGTGGATTGATCGGAACGAATGAGTCCGTTTGAGGGATTCCCATGCCATCGTCGTCGTGCGACGATGGGGCATGCGAACGGGTATCGCGATAGAGGTCACCGCACCGGACACGAAGCGGCTTGAGGCGATCGTCGCGGCGCGCGGCTCGGCGCAGAAGCATGTCTGGCGGGCGCGCATCATTCTCTTGACGGCGCAGGGCTTGGGAACCCAGGCGATCATGGCGGCGACGGGAAAATCGAAGACATGCGTTTGGCGCTGGCAGGAACGGTACATGGCCGAAGGGGTGGATGGGCTGCTGCGCGATAAGACCCGGCCTCCGGGGATCGCTCCTCTCGATGCGGCTTTGGTCGACAAGGTCGTCGCGCTGACGCTGGAACCGCCCAGCCATGAGGCCACGCATTGGACGGTGCGTGCGATGGCCAAAGCCATTGGTATCGCGGCATCGTCGGTTGTGAAGATCTGGCACGACCACGGTCTGGCGCCCCATCGGTGGCGCAGCTTCAAGCTGTCCAACGACAAGGCGTTCGCCGAGAAGTTGCACGATGTCGTCGGGCTCTATGTCTCGCCGCCTGCCCACGCCATTGTGTTGTCAGTCGACGAAAAGAGCCAGATCCAGGCGCTCGACCGCACCCAACCGGGCTTGCCGCTGAAGCGGGGGCGCGGGGCAACCATGACGCACGACTACAAGCGTAACGGGACCACAACCTTGTTTGCCGCGCTCAATGTCCTGGATGGCTCCGTGATCGGCCGCAATATGCAGCGGCACCGGCATCAGGAGTTCATCCGTTTCCTGAACGCCATCGAAGCCGAGATGCCCGCGGACAAGGCCATCCACGTCATTCTCGACAATTACGCGACCCACAAGCAGCCCAAGGTCCGTGCCTGGTTGGCCAGACATCCGCGCTGGACCTTTCACTTTGTTCCGACGTCCTGCTCGTGGCTCAATGCCGTCGAGGGCTTCTTCGCCAAGCTCACGAGACGCCGCCTGAAGAACGGCGTCTTTCATTCCGTCGTCGATCTACAGGCTGCCATCAATCGCTTCATCAAGGAACATAACCAGGACCCGCGCCCCTTCGTCTGGAAGGCCGATCCAAACGAAATTATCGCCTCTGTGAGGCGCGGGCACCAAGTGTTGGAATCAATCCACTAGTGAGGCGGAAATCGAGAAGTTGCACGCCAAGATCGGGCAATTGCTGGTGGAACGCGATTTTTTGGCGAAAGCCTCCGGTCGATGAGCGTGGCCTGGAGGCGATCGAAGATCGAGCCGGCACACCAGCACCTGTCGATCGCGATGCAGTGCCGGCTGCTGTCGATCAGCCGGTCGTCCTACTACTACACGCCGGTGCCGGAAACCGACGAGACGCTGGCGCTGATGACGGTGATCGACGAGACGTTCATGGAATGTCCGTGGTACGGCAGCCGTCAGATGGCGCGGCATTTGCGGCGTCTGGGTCATGCGATCGGCCGCCGCCGGGTCCGGCGGCTGATGGCGGTGATGGGGCTGACGGCAATTTACCAGCGTCCTCGCACAAGCGATCCGCATCCCGAGCATCGGATTTATCCCTAGCCGTGCCATCGCGCAGTTGGAGGAGGAACTGGGCGCCATCCTTTTTGTTCGGGATACCCATCACGTCTCGCTGACCGCGGCGGGCAGAAGCCTTGCCGAGGATGCCCGGCGGCTATTGGCCGGGGCGAGGGAGGCGGGTGAAAAGGTTCGCGGCATAGCATGATCGCCTACACCGACAAGTCGAAGGGCCTGCGTGGTCTCAGCTGTTTCCTCGTCGAAATGCGGACACCGGGCGTGTCGGTCACCGCCGACTACGACACGATGATGGGCGACAGGCCATGCGAAGTGACATTCGACAATGTCCGCATCCCGGCAACCAATCTGGTCGGTTCCGAAGGCGACGGCATGGCGCTTGCCCAGCAGTGGATCACCGAAGGCCGCATCCTTCGTCATGGCGCACGGTCCCTGGGCGTTGCCGAACGCTGCCTTGAACTCGGTATCTCCTATTCCCGGCAGCGGCAGACGTTCGGCGCACCACTTGCGGCGCGTCAGGCTATCCAGTTCATGATCGCGGACACCTATGCGGAGTTGCAGCAGGCGCGATTGCTGGTGCGTGATGCCGCGCTGGATCTGGAGCGGGGACGCGACGTGAGGCTGAAATCATGGATCGCCAAAAGTCAGGCGACGGAAATGGGATTCCGGGCCGTTGATCGCTGCATGCAGATGCATGGCGGGATGGGCCTCACCACCGAGATGCCGATCGAACGCATGTGGCGTGAACAACGCTCGTTCATCATCACCGAGGGTGCGGCGGAAGTGATGCGCGCCTCGATTTCCAAGAAAGTGTATGATCTTTATGAGTGACAAGCTGATGATTTCGCGCATGGGCGCGAGCGTCCCGGATACGATCTGGGTGCAGGGTCGCAATCTGTGCACTGAATTGCTCGGCAAGATCGGCTTTGCGGAGATGACGTGGCTGGAACTGACCGGAGAGCTTCCGTCCAAAGCCCAGACCACGCTTCTGGAAGCGATGCTGCTGACCCTGGTCGAACATGGCGCGACGCCGATGGCTATCGCGACGCGCCTGACCTACCTCGGGGCGCCCGAAGCATTGCAGGGCGCGGTTGCGGCTGGCCTTCTTGGCATGGGCACGACCTTCGCGGGCACCGCCGAAGGTGCGGCCAAGATGCTTTATGCCGGGTTGAAGGATGTGCCCGGCGATGCGGACATCGATACCATCGCCAAAACCATAGTTGATCGGGAGCTTGATGCCGGACGACCGATCTTCGGCATCGGTCACAATCTGCACAAACCGATCGATCCCCGTACGCCGGTGCTGTTCGCCATTGCGGAGCAGCAGGGATATCGCGGCCGCTTCGTCGCCCTGATCGAGGCAGTGGCGGCAGCGGCTGAAGCGCGGACGGGTAAATCCATGCCCGTGAACGCGACGGGAGCCCTTGGCGCACTGTGCTGCGAACTCGGCCTTGACTGGAGACTGTGTCGCGGTCTTGCCGTCATTGGCCGGTCGGTGGGCCTCGTCGGCCATATCGCGGAGGAACTGCGCAATCCCATCGCAAAGCAGATCTGGATGCACACCGAAGAAGAAATCGCCCGGTCGGTCGCGATCGCCAATGCAAAGCAGGGGCAAGACGCATGAACGGTTCGGAAATGCTGACCGACGACCAACTCATGTTGCGCGATACGGTCAGGCAAATTGCGGAGAATAATTTTCAGGAGATCGCCGCGGACGCCGACCGGAAGTTCGATCCGCCGATCGAGAATATAAAGATACTGGCCGAGCACGGCTTTACCGGCACGTTCGTGCCGGAAGCCTATGGTGGTCTTGGCTTGGGCGTCCTCGAAAATGCCCTCATGTATGAGCAGATCGCGCGCTCCTGCGCCAACACAGCTATATTGATGAGTGTCACGGATGGGGCCACCCCGCGCGCGATCCTCCATCTGGGGACGGAAGAGCAGAAGCGGCGCTACCTGCCGCGTTTCGTTTCCGGCGAACTCTATTCCGCCTGGAGCATGTCGGAAGCCGAAGCCGGCTCCGACCTTGGCGCCATGAAGTCCCGCGCCGTGGCGGACGGCGAGGGTTACCGACTGAACGGGTCGAAGATGTGGTGTTCCTGCGCCCAGGTCGCCGATCTTTTCCTGGTACTCGTGCGTATGAACGACGCAAAGGGGCTGGCCGGGGTGGGGGGCTTGTTGGTCGAACGCGGGACGCCTGGTTTCACGATCGGCGAGCATCTCGACCTGATCGGCCTTCGCGCGACCGGCATGGCCCCGCTTTTTTTCGACGATTGCTATGTGCCTGCGGAGAATATTCTCTTTCCCGCCGGCGGCATGCGCGACCTGCTGAATGTCTTCAACGCGGATCGCATCGCCGGGAATCCGACCATTTGCCTGGGGGTCGCTGCCGCGGCGCTGAACGAAGCGGCAGAATATGTCGCGTCCCGGCGCCAGTTCGGCCAGGCGATTGGCGATTTTCAAGGACTGCGCTGGAAGCTTGCCGACATGGCGATCGACCTTGAGGCGGCGCGGGCGCTGGTCTATCGCGCGGCAAAGAATATCGACGCCGGCCATGTCGATCATATCGATGTATCGGTCGCGAAGACATTCACCAACGAAGCGGCGATGCGCATCACGGAAACCGCGATGCAACTCGCGGGAGCCTATGGCCTTTCCACCGAATACCCGTTCGAGAGGCATTATCGCGACGTGCGCGGCATGGCGATCGGCTATGGCTCGACAGAAATTCACCGCAACAATATTGGCAAGGCGATAGTCGAAGGCTCCTACCGAGCCTGAGCCTTCCCGCTGATCGCGATTTGCGACAGGAACGCGCTCTGTCCCGACATTTTGATGATGCTGGATGGACAGCATCGATACGCCTGCACGATGGTCTCCCATGTCTCTTAAGGAAAAAGGGGATGGGAGAAGAAGTGCGGCGGTTCCAGTGCTGATCTCGCGGCGGCTTATGGATAATGCCAAATGGTTGAGAAATGCGCACGGACCAATCTACCGCAATCAAGTAAGACAATCCATCAGGATCGACCTATGAAGCCCCACCGTGCAGCGGTTCATGCCGACTGCGAAGACGACCATGATCCCGCTCTGGATGGCCATGATCAATCTTCATGCAGTGCCGGCACCGGAAAATGATTATCATCGAGCCCGCGAATAGAGGATTATACTAAGGTCTGTGGACAATAGGGATTTTCTTTTTGGCTGAGAAGTGATTCAAGCTCCTTTTGGGAGCGCGAACATGGACCCGAACCGTTTTGTTATCAGTGATGCGATGTGGGAACGACTTGAGGGGTTGCTTCCCGGCAAAGTGACAGACCGTGGTGTGACGGCGGCGGACACGCGCTTATTTCTGGAGGCAGTATTCTGGCGGGTTCGCGCGGGTCTGCCGTGGCGCGACCTTCCATCCGGGTTTGGCAATTGGAACAGCAACTTCCGCAGGTTTCGACGCTGGGCGCGCGATGGCGTGTTCGACCGGCTTTTCGAGGCTGTGTCGGACGATCCCGATATGGAATATGCGCTCATCGATGGCACGATTGTTTCCGTTCACCAGAAGGCGACCGGCGCTAAAGGGGGACTCACAATCAGGCCATCGGGAGATCGAAGGGTGGGCTGACGACCAAGATCATGGCTCTGGTCGATGCGCTGGGCAATCTGGTGCGTTTTGTTCTGATGCCGGGGCAACGCAACGATATCATGGGCGTCAGGCCGTTGATCGAGGGGCTGACGTTCGACGCCTTGCTCGCTGACAAGGCCTTTGACGCCGATTGGCTACGCACGGAACTCGCCGAACGAGAGGCGCAAGCCGTCATCCCGCCGCGCAAGCATCGCAAAGCTTGCATCGACTACGACGCCCAAATGTACAAATGGCGCCACCTCGTCGAAAACTACTTCGCCAAGATCAAGGAATTTCGTGGTATCGCAACCAGATACGACAAAACCGATGGCAGCTTCAAAGCCAACCTCAACCTAATCGCTACACTCATCGCTTGTCGGTAAATGTCCACAGACCTTAGTGGCTCAAAAGCGTTTGTCGACTTATCTCCAGGGTATTTCCGCACTTTCGTTGCCCTTCGTTCGGGGGCAGGCCATGGCGACTGCCCGGTTTGGCAGCCATTGCCTGACATGTGCCGAGCATCTGGCGCCGCTGCCGCACTGATCGGGCGGGGCCGCCCGATCAGTGCCTCGGGATGCGTAACTTTACCTATGGCGCAAAGGGGCACACCGACGCAGATTCCGATATATATTCAGGCAAAGGAAGGTGGGTCATGCGCCATTTCCTGTTCGGCATGCTGTCGCTGGCTATCGCCTTCAGTGCCGCCGCGCAGACGGCCGACCCTCATGCGGGACATCATCAGGACAAGACTGAAATGGCCCGGACGCCTCTTGGGGCGGAGCCCGATCGCCCCTGTCCGATCATGGATGACTGCATGCCGTCCGTGTCGGCGGGGACAATGTCGCATGATCGGACAAATCCTGGCCATCATGGGGAGCATTGCAAAGCGATGCAGACCCCGGATCATGAGAAAGGAGAGCAGAAATGACCGATTTTCGTTCGCTGATTCCCTTTGGTCGCGGGACCATGTTACGCGGCGGCTTTGACCCATTCGCCGATTTCCGGAAGGAGATGGACCGGCTGGTCGATGATTTCGGCCGTGGCTGGCCCGCTGCTGCGGCGGGTGACGCCAAGGCTTTCCTGCTACCCAAGGTCGATGTTGCCGAGACCGATGCCGGGCTGGAACTGACCGCCGAGCTTCCCGGTTTCGACGAAAAGGACGTGTCGCTGGACATCCACGAAGGCATGCTCACGATCAAGGCCGAGCATAAGGAGGAGCGGGAGGAAAAGGACGAGAAGAAGCATTATCATCTCGTCGAGCGCAGCCAGGGCAGTTTCCTGCGTCGTTTCACGCTCCCCTTCGAAGCCGATGCTGAAAAGGCCAGCGCTCATCTCGACAAGGGGCTGCTCAAGGTGGTCGTTCCCCGCCTTGCCACCGAAGCAAAGAAGCCGAGACGGATTCCTGTAGGGGGAAATCAAGCGTGAGCGGACGATCAAAACGCTTTCGCAATGATTTCCGTATGACGCTATAAGGGCCGCATGAAACGCGTCGCGCTCTGGTTGTTGCCGTCGGCGCTGCTGGCGGCAGCGGTGGGATATTGGCTGGTTGCGTCGCGCGCTCCGTTAGTGACGATGGCGTCGGGACGGATCGGCGAAGCGGTGGAACTGGTTTACGCCACCGGCTTTGTCGAAGCGGAACATCCCGTTTCCATCGCCGCGCGCGTCACCGCCCCGGTTCGGGACGTGCTTGTGGATGAGGGGCGTCGCGTGGCGCAGGGACAGGCGCTCATCCTGCTCGACGATGCGGAGCAGCGCCATGCCCTTGCGCAGGCGACTGCGCAACGCCGCGTCGCGGTTCAGGATGAGCGGCGCACGCTGACGCTGTTTGCCCAGGGCTGGGTCACGCGTTCCGCGCGCGATGCCGCCGTGGCCGCCGCGGACGGCGCGCGGGCGGCCGAAGCCAGCGCCCGCGCCCGGCTCGACTAGATGGTGGTCCGTTCGGGCATGGACGGCATCGTCCTGCGCCGGGACGTGGAACCGGGCGATCTCGCCATCCCCAGCCGTACCCTGATGACGCTGGGCGATCCGGCGCGCATACGTATCACCGCTACCGTCGACGAACGGGACGTGCCCCGCATCCGGCCGGGGCAGGCCGCGCTGATGTCCAGCGACGCCTGGCCAGGCCGGGTGCTCAATGCCCATGTGCGGGAGGTGACGCCCGGCGGCGATCCCGAACAGCGCGCTTTCCGCGTCCGGCTGGCGACCGACGGGCAGGTGACGTTGCCGCTCGGCCTCACGCTCGAAGTCAATATCGTGAGCCGGCGCGCGCCGCGCGCCCTGCTGGTTCCCGCCAGCGCCGTCGAGAATGGCCGCGTCTGGATCGTCGGCGACGGTCGCGCCCATGCCCGGTCCGTTCGAACGGGCATAGCCGGGTCCAAAGAGGTCCAGATCCTTTCCGGCCTTTCGCGCGGTGAGAAGGTCATCAGGGCACCCGAGGGCAAGATTGCCGAAAACATGCGGGTGCGGACCGCGCCATGATGGGGCAGTTGCCGTTGCTTGGGCGCATCGCGGCCCGGCATCTGGCCGGTCGGCGGCGACAGACGCTGGTCGCGGTCAGCGGCGTGGCGGTGGGCGTCGGCTTCTTCCTCGCCGTATCGGCGATGATGATCGGCAGCCAGAATGATTTCATCAAGACGCTGATCGACGCCGCGCCGCACATCATCATTTCCGACGAGCTTCGCAGTCCCCATCCGCAACCGGGCGTAGAGGTCCATAAGGGCGCGGCCATCGACCTGCGCCATTACAAGGTACGCAATGAGGTGCGCGGGCTGAGGGGCTGGCCGGAGATATTGCGCGCCGTCAATGCCCAGCCCGGCGCGATCGGATCGCCCAGCCTGACGGGTGCCATCACACTGCGCAGCGGCGGGCGGGAAGAGGCGTTGACCGTCATCGGCGTCGATCCATCGGTCGAGGAAAAAGTGAGCAGCGTGGCCGACAAGCTGCGCACCGGCCATCTGCGCGACCTGGAAAGCACGCAGGGCGGCATCATCATCGGTGAGGAAATGGCGCAGCGCCTTGGCCTTGGCATGGGCGACGTGGTGGGTGCGACATCCGCGTCGGGCAAGAGCAGGTCGATGCGCATCGTCGGCCTGTTCAAGCGCGGGCAGAGCCAACTCGGCCCCTCGGCCGGCTATGTGCTGCTGCGCGAGGCGCAGTCGCTGCTCGGCCGGCCCTTCATCGTCAACCGCATCGGCGTGCATCTGGACGATCCCTATGGCGCGCAGCCTGTCGCCCGCAGGTTAGAGACGCGCTTTTCCTACAAGGCGGAAAGCTGGCAGGAACGGTCGGCCGACTTCCTCTCGCTGCTCGTGACGCGCAACGTCATCATGTACAGCGTGGTGTCGGCGATCCTGCTCGTCGCCAGCTTCGGCATCTATACGGTCGTGTCGAACAGCGTCACCGACAAGCGCCGGGACATAGCGATCATGCGATCGATCGGCTTTTCCGAGCGCGACCTGCAACTGATCTTCGTGTTCGAGGGGCTGGCGCTGGCGCTGATCGGCATCTTCGCTGGATGGCTGCTGGGCTATGGCCTGATGGCGATATTGGGGTCGCTGAAATTCCCGATCGCGGGCGACAATCAATATCTGCCGCTCGACCGGTCGCCGCGTCAATATGCCATTGCCGCTGCCGCCTCGCTGCTGTCCGGAGTGATCGCCGCCTGGCTTCCGGCGCGAAAGGCTGCGAAGGTCGATCCGGTCGATATCCTGCGGGGCGCGGTATGAACGCGATACTGGAGGCCGGCGGGCTGTCGCGCAACCTTCCCGGTACGCCGCCCGTGTCATTGGTGACGGACGTGTCGCTCGCGATCCAGCCCGCCAGCTTCGTTGCGATCGTCGGCCCGTCGGGCTGCGGCAAGTCGTCGCTGCTCTATCTGCTGGGATTGCTGGACCGTCCGAGCAGCGGATCGCTGCGCTTCCAGCAACGCGACATGAATTCCCTCGACGGGGACGAGCGGGCGCAGATCAGGCTGGCGAACTTCGGCTTCGTGTTCCAGTTTCATTTCCTGTTGCCTGAATTCACGGCCCTGGAAAATGTGCTGCTGCCGATGCGCAGACTGGGACGGCTGCCTCTGCCGGATGCGCGGGCGAAGGCGGCGGCGCTGCTGACCGAAGTCGGCCTGGGCGCGAAGATGGACAAGACGCCCGACCGCCTTTCCGGCGGCGAACGCCAGCGCGTCGCCATCGCCCGTGCCATCGCGAACGATCCGGTGCTGGTGCTGGGCGACGAACCTACGGGCAATCTCGACAGCCAGAACAGCGCTCGCGTGGTGGAGATGTTTCGCGCGCTTGCCCATGATCAGGGCCGCGCCGTCGTGTGCGTGACCCATGATCCCGATGTGGCCGCCGCTGCCGATGTGCAGATATCGATGCTGGACGGCCGGATCAGCGGAACCGATGTCCGCAGATAGAGGGATGTCGGATGCGGCGTCGCGCCGGTTGGTTCCCGACCGTCAGTCGAGCCAGAGGCCGCCGTTCACGTCGATGATCTCGCCCGTGACGAAGGCGCTTTCGCGCGTGCATAGCCATGCGACCATGCCCGCCACCTCATCGGCGCTGCCCATCCGGCCGACCGGAATCTGCTGTGTCAGCACGGCGGGGAAGCTGGTCGTCATCGAACTGGCGATCGGGCCGGGGGCGACGGCATTGACGGTGATGCCGTGCGCCGCCAGTTCCTTCGCGAGATAGAGAGTGAGCGCATGCACGCCCGCCTTGGCCGAGCCATAGGCGGCGTTGCCGGCGCGCGTCTGTTCCGCCGGATCGATCCAGGGCCGGGGGTTGCCGCCATTCTTCGCGAGGACCGACCCGATATTGACGATCCGGCCGAAGCCTGCCGTCTTCATCGGCGCGATCACCGCCTGGTTGGCGAGGAAGACGCCGCGCAGGTTGATGCCATGCACCCCGTCCCATTCTTCCAGGCTGATGTCCTCGAATGATCCCGGTGACGTGATGCCGGCCGCTGTGACGAGGCAGTCGATCCGCCCGAAATCGCGGACCACCTTGTCGACCAGCGCGCGCACCTGTGCCGCATCGGAAAGGTCGAGCGCATAGCCGCGGCTGTCGCCAGCCGCAGCCGGCGCCTCCCGATCGGCAAGCGCCAGCCGGGCGCCGCCCTCGGCCATGCGCCTTGCGATCGCGCCGCCGATCATGCCGCCCGCTCCAGTGACCAGCACGACCATATCGTCCAGCGCGAACCGGGTTTTCATGCGCCTGCGCTCGCGTGGAGCGCCGCCTGCCGCCCGAACACCGCGCCGCGCAGCACGGACGTCGAGCCGGTATAGGTGCGATAATAAAGGCCCATCGTTTCTCCGGCAGCATAAAGGCCGTCTATGGCGCGGCCGTCCTGATCCAGGACGCGGGCGTTGCGATCGACCTTCAGCCCGCCGAAGGTGAAGACATTGGCCGAGATGATCGGCCAGGCGAGATAGGGCGCGCGGTCGATCGGCCGCGCCCAGTTGGACTTGGGCGGGATAAGGCCATGGGTGGCGAGGCCGTCGCGCGCGAGCGGCATGAATTCGCCTGTTCCGCATGCCGCATTGTAGCGCGCGATGCTGTCGGCCAGCGTTGCGCGCGGAACGCCGATGGCGTCGGCCAGGGCCTCTATGCTGTCCGCCCTGACCGGGGGCTGGTCGGTGCGGCTGCCCTTTTGCCAGTTGGGGACGTCCTCTATCCGCGCATCCACGATCAGCCAGGCGATGCCGTCGCGCTGCTGGTAGATGCGCCGGGTGACATTTTCATAATGGGCATCGACCGTGCCGGGCGCTTCGTCGGTGAAACGCAGGCCGTCCTTGTTGACCAGCACGCCATAGGGAAAGGTGAAGATCGCCGGTTCCGCAAGGCCCGAGCGGGGATCGATGGGTTCGGCATGATAGCTGCCGAAATCGCCATTGGGGGCGGCGCCGATGTCGAGCGCCATGCGGATGCCCTCGCCCTTGTTGTAATGACCGCCCCGCGCGACCGGACGCAGGTTGATCGCCTGCGGGCCGACATAGCGGGCGAGCATCTCCGGATTGCCCTCGAACCCCCCGCAGGCGAGGATCACGGTGTCCCCCTCCACATCCCCCCGGCTTGTCGCCAGCCCCGTGACGCGTCCGTCGTGCGTCAGCAGCGAGCGGGCGGTGGTTTCGAAGTGGAAGTCCACCCCCTTCGCCTTGCAGGCATCCGTCAGCATCTCGACCATCGCCAATCCGCCGCCGACCGGCAGCAGGCGCGTGGTCGTGGTGGTGATGAAGGCGGTGGGCAGGAAGTCGAAGCGCAGTCCCGCCATTTCCAGCCAGCGTAGCGTCGCCCCGGCATGGTCGGCAAAGGCCGACAGCAGATCCGGGTCGACCATCGATTGGCTGCGCGCGATCGGCGACCAGTCGGAAGGATCGCGCACCATTTCCTGTTCGATGCTGGGGTCGGTATAGCCCCCGGCATTGGCCATGAAATGGTCGATGAAGTCGTCGGCCACCTCGTCCATCGATTTCATGCGCAGATAGGCTTCTGTATAGCGGGTGTTGCCGCCATGCTCGCCCTCCGCCGCGCGTTCGACCAGCGTGACGCGCGCGCCCGCTTCGGCTCCGGTCAGCGCGGCGCTAAGGCCCGCAATGCCGCTGCCCACAACGATCAAATGCATGATTTCACTCCGGTTTGAACCGCTGTTCGAGCGCATCCCAATGATGTTTCGCCACCGCTGCCTGTCGTTCCTCGAAGGAGGCGAGCTGGTCATGCACCGCGTCGAGCGAGCCGGTCGCCTTGAGCGAACCGAGCACGGTGGCGCTGGCGCGCACGGCTGCCTGCAAGGCGGCGTTGGCATAGAGGACGAGGCCGAAACCCATATCGGCCAGTTCCGATTGCGGCAGGGGCGGCGTCTTGCCGCCATGGACGATATTGGCGACCTGAGGCACGGATAGCGTCGCGATGCGCCGCATCTGCTCCGCATCGCGCGGCGCCTCGACGAAGGTGATGTCCGCGCCCGCCTCGACAAAGGCTTCCGCCCGTTCCAGTGCCACGTCGATGCCCGCCACCGCGAGTGCATCAGTGCGGGCGATGATCAACGTGTCGCGGGTCCGCGCATCCACGGCTGCCCGGATTTTCGGTAGCATCTCGCCGAGCGGGATCACGCCCTTGCCGTTGAAATGGCCGCAGCGCTTGGGGAAGTCCTGATCCTCCAACTGGATGGCGGAGGCGCCGGCTCGTTCCAGTACTTTCATCGTGCGGAACGTGTTGACGGCATTGCCGAAGCCGGTGTCGGCGTCGACGATCAACGGCAGGCTGACGGCGTCGGCCATCCGCGACACGGTGCCGGCAATGTCGTCCAGGGTGGTGAGACCGATGTCCGGCGCGCCCAATGCCATGTTGGCGATGCCGGCGCCCGTCACATAGACGCATTCGAAGCCCAGATCCTCGATGATCCGCGCGAACAGGGCGTTGGCGGCGCCGGGAGCCAGAACGGCCGTCCGACGTGACGCGATTTCCCGCAGAGTCATGTGATCAGCCTCCCTGCGCGGCCTGGACGAACGCCTCTGTGGTGCTGACCGTGCCGACTGCCGGGGCGATCATGGTGATGAAATGATCGTGCAGGGCCGGGTTGGGTGCGGCGCAGATATCCTCGATCACAACGGGCGCGAACCCGGCATCGTCCGCGAAACGGGCGGTGCTTTCCACGACCAGATGGGTGGCGACCCCGCCCATATAGAGTTGCTTGATCCCCTTCTGCATCAGCCAGGTCATGAGGCCGGTGTTGAAGAAGGGATTGACGCACTGTTTGGTGATGACGAGTTCGCCATCGGCGGGCGCGACGTCGGGATGGAATTCGGTGCCGAATTCCCCGACGATGGCGGCGCGATTGGCCTTGAGACCGCCGATCCGCGCGGCGACGCTCAGGCAATCGGCATAATCGGGGCGGAAGCCGAGCCGGACATGGACGACCGCCATGCCAGCGCCGCGCGCCGCGTCTAGGCAGCGGCGGGCATTGGCGAGCACGCCGCGTTCCTCGACGATCCGGGCGAGGCCATGGGCGCCGACCTTGCCCTGGGGGTCGACCATCTCATTTTGAAGGTCGAGCAATAGCAGCGCGGCAGTCATTCATCATTCTCCAATATTCGATAAATCGTCAGTAACGGAAGGACAGCGTTGCCCCGTAGGTGGCGGGCATTCCGGCAAATCGAGCCGAAACGTCGGCAATCTTGTAGGCATTGGTCCAGTAATATTTGTCACCGACATTGCGGCCCCAGATGCTGATCCGCCAACGATCGTTGGCATTGGCGACCCCGGCGCGTAGGTCGATCAGACTGTACCCGTCTATATCCAGCGTCGGATTCTGGCCGAGTGCCCCGTTGGTCTTGCTTCGCCCGTTGATGTTGCCGCCGACAAAGCCGTTCAGCGTGGATGATAGTGGGAATTCATAATCGGCGGCCACCGACCACTGCCAGCGCGGCGTGTTGGGGAAGGCCTCTCCCTTGAAATTCTCGACCACGCCATAGGGGTCGAAATTGACGAAATCGCCGATGCGGCTGCGCACATAAGTCACGCCCGCGTTGATCGTCAGGCCGCGTACGGGGCGCAGTACAGCCTGAAGTTCTGCCCCCGTCACCTTCGACTTCGGGATGTTGACCAGCAGGTTCAGCGGGCCGAAAATATTCGGCGTCAGGATGACGCTGCCCAATGTCTGCTTGTCGCGATAGTCGTAATGGAAGACCGCGCCGTTGAGTTGCAGTTTCCGGTCCAGCAGCGTCAGCTTGAAACCGGCTTCATAGGCGGTCAGTTTTTCCTGCGTTACCGGCGTATATTGGGAGTCCGACGATGCCGGGATCAGCGGGAAAGCGCCGACCTTGTAGCCACGACTGACGCTGGCATAGAGCAGCGTGTCCTGGTCTGGCTTGAAGTCGATGCCGGCGCGCCATGACAGATTGTCCTGCGCCAGCTTGGTGCGCGTGATGGTCGGTTGCAGCGTGGCGTTGAGCTGGGTGCATTGCGGATTGGGCCCGAGAGCCAGGGGATCGCCCTGGGTGATGATGCCGAGGCCGATCGCCAGGCTGCCATTGGCGCTGTTGCCGGTACAGCCGGTGAACTTGTCCGACGTATCGGTGTAACGCAGACCGCCATGCAACGTGATGCTGTCGCTGAGCGCCAGATCGACATTGCCGAAGACGCCATAGGTCTTGAACCGCTGCTCCGATGTGATCGGGATCTGGTCGGGCACCGGCAGGCCGAAGAAGACGGCGAACGGCGCGAAGCCCGACGCTTCGGTCGATGTCAGCCGCTGGGTCTCGTCCACCTTGTTGTTTTCATGGTTGGCGCCGATGATCCAGCGGCTGCCGGAACCGAACTCGCCCGAAAGCCGCACTTCCTGGAAGAAGGCCTTGATCCGGCCGCTGTCGATCGTATCGACCATCACCAGCGCGGTGCCGTCCGGATCGACCACATCATGCTGCCTGTAATCGGAATAGGAGGTGAGCGAGGTCAGCGTGACGCTGTCGCTGAGCTCATAGTCGAACCGTCCCGTCACCTGCCACTGGCGGTCGTCGCGGCGGGGGTTAAGGCCCGCCGTCCAATCGCCGACGCGAGCATCGGAATTGACGATCGGCTGGTTCGCAAGGCGAGGATCGACGAAAGGCGGCATCAGCGGATTGACCTGGATAAGCTGCGCCGCCTGCACGTCGGACTTGTCCCAAAAGGCGTTGAAGCCGATCTTCGCCTTCAGCCGTCCCCCATTATAATCGATGAGGCCGCGAAGCTGGGTGAAGTCGCGCTTGCCGTTGCCGTCATCTGGCCGGGTCGCGCTGTGCTGCCATTCGCCCGATCCCTCATGCCGGGCGGCGATCCGTACCGCGACTGTATCGCTGATGGGACCGGAGACGAAGCCGCCCAGATCCCAGCTGTTGAAACGGCCGTAGCTGGCGTCGGCACCGGCACTGAGATGGTCGGTCGGCCGGGCAGCGATATAATTCACCGCACCGCCGGTCGAATTGGACCCGAACAGCAGGCCCTGGGGGCCCTTCAGCACTTCCACCCGTTCCAGGTCGAAACTGGCGCTGCGCGTCATCGCCGAAAAGGGAAGGGGCGCTTCGTCCTGATAGACTGTCACCGTCGGTGTCGAGCCGATGTCGTAATTGTAGAAGCCCACGCCGCGCAGCGAATAGACCGGCGTGCTGTAGGCCGACTGGGTGAAGGTGAAGCCCGGCACGATCTTGCCGAGGTCGTTGGCGCTCTGGATACCGGCCTTGACCAGTTCGTCTCCCGATGCCGCGCTGATCGACATGGGGACGTCGTTGATCGATTCCGCGCGCTTGGTCGCGGTGACGATGATGTCGACATTATTGTCGGGTTGTGGCGCCTCCTGTGCCAGGAGGGGCGCGGCCGACAGAAGCGCTGTCGTAAGTGCGGCGCCGGACACGGCTGTTGCAAGACGCGTGAACGTCATCTTCTTCCCTCCCACTTGCCTGCGTCTTTGTTTGGCGACGACTTCGGCTTTTCTCTTGACCACAGGACTAGAACATCTCCATCATCGAATGAAGCGATAATTATCGATAGCGATTATCGTCTATGGTGATAGGAGGGGCGAATGCGACATGTGGTGATAGTGGGTGCGGGCAATGCGGCGTTGTGCGCGGCTATTGCCGCGGCGGAGGCGGGCGCGCGGGTCACGATATTGGAGCGAGCGCCCGAAACGGCGCGGGGCGGTAATTCCGCCTTTACCGGCGGATGCTTCCGCACCGTCTATGACGGGGTGGAGGATATTGCCCGGCTCGTTCCCGACCTGACGGAGGAGGAGCGCGACGGCAGCGACTTCGGGCGCTATGATGCGGAGAAATTCTATCTCGATCTGTGCGAGCTCAGCGGCTATCGCGCCGATCCGCTGCTGATCGACATATTGGTGCAGCAGAGCCTGCCCACCCTGTCATGGATGCGTGACCAGGGCGTGCGTTTCCTGCCGGCCTATGGCCGGCAATCCTTCAAGGTCGATGGACGCAACATCTTCTGGGGCGGGCTGACCGTGGAGACGGCGGGCGGCGGCGTGGGCCTTGTCGATGCCCTGTTCCGCCGGGCCGAGGCGCTGGGTGTCACGATCCGTTACGACCATAAGGTCGAGCAACTGATCGGCAATCGCCACAGGATCGAGGGTGTCGTCGTCAATGGCGAGCCTCTGCACGCCGACGCGGTCGTGCTGGCGTCGGGCGGCTATCACGCCAACAGCGAATGGCGGGTGCGCACTTTGGGGCAGGGATGGGATCTGGCGAAGGTCCGGGGTTCGCGCTATAACACCGGCAATGTCATCCAGGCCGCCTTCGCCATCGGCGCACGGTCGCATGGCAACTGGTCGGGCTGCCACAGCGTATTCTTCGATGCCGGGGCCGAGGACTTCGGCAATATCGCCATGCTCAACCAGCAGAAGAATTATTTTACGCTGGGTATAGTCGTGAACCGCAATGGCGAGCGATTTTTCGATGAGGGATCGGATTTCCGCAACTATATCTATTCGAAAATGGGTGCGGCAATCCTGCGTCAGCCGGGTGGAACGGGCTGGCAACTGTTCGACGCTCAATCGATCCCTATCCTGCCCGACGAATATCGCGTGCCCCGTGCCGCGCGGTTCGAATCGGACACGCTCGAAGGACTGGCCGCCAAGCTGGAGGGCATCGACCGCGATGCGATGCTGCGGACGATCGCGGATTTCAACGCGGCGGTGGACGATGGCATGCCCTTCAACCCGGCGGTGAAGGATGGCCGTGGAACCCGGGGGCTCGTCATCAACAAGAGCAATTGGGCGCGGGCGCTGCGGGAACCGCCCTTCGTCGCCTATGAGGTCACTTGCGGCATCACTTTGACCTATGGTGGCCTCGCGATCGACGAGCAGGCGCGCGTGCAGAGCGAGGAGGGGGAGGCGATCGCGGGCCTCTATGCGGCGGGCGAGTTGGTCGGCGGGCTTTACTATGATCGCTATCCCGGCGGTGCGGGCCTGACCAGCGGCGCGGTCTTCGGGCGGATCGCGGGGGAGCAGGCCGCCATAGGATGACCTGCCGGGCCCTAATCCCCCATGATATCGACTAGCGCCTGACGCAGCCAGGTAAGCGCGATATCCTTCGACTGGTCCGGTCGCCATGTGGCCGAGATATCGATTTCGGGAGTGGGTAGGGGAGGCTCGATCCATTTGAGCTTCCATTCTCCCTGGAGCGTCACGGCCAGCCGCTTGGGCAGGATCGCCACCGCGTCGCTGCTCGCGACGATCCGAGCAAAGATCAGATAGTTGCCCATGGTCAGTCGCAGATTTTGGGCCTTGCCCAATTCGTCCCACAGCATCGTTTCGTGGTTGAAGGATACGCGGGGCAGCGCCGAATAGCCGACATGGCGCAGCCCCAGGAATGCGTCGGCCGACATGCCGGGATAGAGCGCGTCATTGTCTTCTGCGCCGATGCAGACATAGCTGTCACGATAGAGCAATTGCCGCTCCATCCCCGATACGCGCAGGGCATTGGACGGAAAGATGAAGAGATCGATGTCCGGCCGTGTCGAGCGATTAAGAAATTGTGGTCTGATCTCCACAAAGTCGAAGGATAGTTGTGGTGCCTCGCTGGCCGCCCGCATCAGCAACTGGCCGCCGACCAATGCCGCGACATAGTCTGCCGTCGCAATCACCAGGCGCCGTTCGACAGTGTCGATCTGACCACGCGACTTGGTGATGACGGCGCGCACGCCGTTCAGCAATTGTGATACGTCGGGCATGATCTGTTCCGCCAGCGGCGTCGGCACCATCTCGCTGCCCGTCCAGGTGAACAGTTCATCGTCCAGCGCCAGCCGCAGCCGGTTGAGCGCGGCGCTGACCGTGGACTGGGCCAGGTTCAGCGTCTTTGCCGCATTGGACACGTTGCGGTTGGTCCAGATCGCTTCCATCGTGACCAGCAGGTTGACGTCGAAATCCCTCAGTTGCATCGCTCTCGCTCATTAATCGTTTGTGGTGATAGTGACTATCTAAATATATCGTTTCTGACAATAGGCGGGCGGCGCTAATCCAGTCCCATCAGCTCGCGGCAAGCGAGAGGCAGGAGTGGATCGATGGCAGAACTGCAGAATCTCGCCTATGTGGTTTTTGGCGTCAGCGACCTGGCGGCCTGGCGGGGCTTTGCCACCGACATCGTAGGTCTTGGCACGACGACGACCCCCGACGGCAGCCTGGGGCTGCGCATGGACGATCATCCCTGGCGGATGCTGGCGACGCAGGCGACGGAGGATGACCTGACCCATGCGGGTTGGGATGTCGGTTCGGCCGAGGAACTGGAAGCCTATGTCGCCGCCCTTCGCTCCAAGGGAGCGGATGTGCGGGAGGAAGATGCGCAACGGGCGTCGGCGCGCTCTGTCACGCGGCTCTACAGCCTTACCGATCCCAATGGGGTCATCCATGAATTTTTCAGCGGACGGACCGGCCTGATCCCGGATGGCGGCAATCTTTCGCCCATCCTGCGCGGTCCCGGCTTCATGACCGGCGATCTCGGCATCGGCCATATCCTGCCGGTCTCGCGCGATTATGACGAGGGCGTCGCCTGGTATCGCGACATATTGGGTCTGCGCTACAGCGACCGCATCCGGCAGTTGATCGCCCCCGGCGTCTATGCGGACGCGACCTTCTTCCATAGCGCGACCGGCCGTCACCACTCGCTCGCGACCGGTTCCTTCCCGTCGTCCAAGCGGCTCAATCATCTGATGCTGGAATATCGGGACATGAACGACGTCGGCCTGGCCTGCGACCGCGCCAAGAAGGCCGGCATCCCGATCGTCCTGGAACTGGGCCATCACCCCAATGACCAGATGTTCAGCTTCTACATGCGGACCCCTTCGGGCTTCGGGATGGAACTGGGTCATGGCGGTCTGGTGATCGACGAGGTGAGCTGGGAACCGCAAATCTACGACCGCATGTCGGACTGGGGTCACGCCCGCAACATGAACATGGCCGACTGACAACGGCCCCAACCCAATCAGGGAGCAATTATGTCTATCTGGATCGATTTTCTCGGCGCCGAAATCCGCTATATCGACACGCCCAGCTTCGGCCGCGTGCGCATTGCCGAAGCCGGTAAGGGCAAGCCCGAAGCGCTGTTCCTGATGCACGGCATTGGCGGCCATATCGAGGCCTATTCCAAGAATGTGGTGCCGCTGGGCGAGCATTTCCACGTCATCGCCTTCGATTTCGTCGGTCATGGGCTATCGGAAAAGAAGACCGACATCGAATATCCCGCCAGCATCTATGCCGACCAGCTCAAGGAGCTGATGGACGCGCTCGGCATCGAGAAGGCGCATATTTCCGGGGAATCGCTGGGAGGTCTCGTAACCGGCCTGTTCGCGGTCAAATATCCCGAACGCTGCCTGCGCCTGATCCTCAACACGGCGGGCGGCATTCCGATCATGACCGACAAGGGGCGGCAGGATCTGGTGAACCTCGCCACGCTGACCGAGAAGAATTACGGCAAGCCGCCCAGCTTCGAGAGCATCAGGGAACGGATGCAGTGGCTCATCTATGAAGGCAATTGGGACCTTCTGACCGACGAGCTGATCGAATCCCGCCTCGCTATCTATTCGCGGCCCGATTTCCAGAAGTCCGCGCCGCTCGTCTTCGCCCGGCTGAACCAGGCCAAGGCCGGCGGCGGCCAGGCGATGCCCGACGCGATGGAACTGGAAAAGATCGAGCAGGAAGCGCTGCTGCTCTGGACCACGCACAATCCGATCCATGACGTCCCCGCCGCCGAGGCCGCCCTGCCGCGCCTCAAGAAAGGCAAGCTCTACGTCATGCGGAAGGATTGCGGGCACTGGCCGCAATATGAAAGCCCCGAGGAATTCGATGCCGTGGTGGTCAAATATCTGACCACCGGAGAGGTCTGAAAGCCATGGCCGCCGCGCTCGCCCATCCCGTCCCGCCGTCGCCGCCCATGGCGCCCAAGCCGGACCTGTTCCGGCAGGGCATGCGGCGTCTGGCCGGGGCCTGCACGATCATCACGTCGGTCGCACCGGGTCAGGGGCGGGAGGGGTGGGCCGGGCTGACGGCGACGGCGGTGGCGTCCGTCACGGCCGAACCGGCGCGGCTGCTGGTCTGCATCAACCGCTCGACCTGGGCGCATAATATCATCAGCCAGTCGCGCATCCTGGGCGTCAACATATTGGGCGGGGATGCCCTGCCGCTCGCCAAGCGCTTCGCCGGTGGTGTCCCGCCGGAGGAGAAATTCGGCGAGGGCAACTGGCTGACCGCCACCAGCGGAGCGCCCTTGCTCGGCAGCGCGCTCGCGAGCTTCGACTGCCTGGTGAGCGAAAGCATCGAGGCCAGCACGCACGACATCTTCATCTGCGACGTGCTGGGCGTGCTGCTGCGCGAGCCGGGCGGCGATCCGCTCATCTATTTCGATGGGGCCTTCCTGCCCGAACGTCCCATCCCATGAACAATCAGAAACAAGGAGAGCCGGCCATGTCCGTTGCCGTTCTGGGCCAGAAGGCCAGCGAAATTCCGACGCCCGATGAACTGGTCGCCCGCGCCCTCGCGATGGTGCCGGGCCTGCGCGCCCGCGCCGACGCGATCGAGGAAGCGCGCCGGGTGCCCGACGATGTGATCGCCATGTTTCGCGACGCCGGTTTCTTCCGCATCCTTCAGCCCAAGGCCTATGGCGGGTGGGAAATGAACCCCATCGTCTTCATGCGGGTGCTGGGGGAACTGGGCCGGGGCTGCTGCGCCAGCGCCTGGGCGATGATGATCCTAGGTGTCCACAACTGGGAATTCGGCCTGATGGAGGATCGCGCCGCGCAGGATGTGTGGGGCGAGGATGACCAGACCATCATCGCCTCCTCCTATCCGCCTATGGGTGAACTGACCAAGGTTGAGGGCGGCTGGCGCCTCAAGGGCCGTTGGCCCACCTCCAGCGGCAGCGACCATGGCGCCTGGGCCTTCATCGGCGCGCTGGAACGCAATGAGAAAGGCGTGCCGGTCGATCGCCATGCCCTGCTGGTCAAGCGCGAGGATTATGAGATCATCGACGACTGGTACACGTTCGGCCTGTCGGGCACCGGCTCCAAGAGCCTGCTGATCAAGGATGCCTTCATCCCCGACCATCGCGCCCATTCGATGATCGATTACAAGATGGACGACCGGCCGACCAACTATCTCTTCCCCTTCGCCATGATCTTCTATTCGTCCGTATCGTCGGTGATCATCGGTTTCGCGCAGGGGGCGATCGACGTCTTCATCGACCAGATGCAGGTGCGGGTCGACAATGGCACCGGCGCAGCGACACGGCTCAGCCCCTATGTGAAGGACCGGCTCGCCAATGCGGTGGCCAAGGTCCGCGCATCGCAGGCCCGCATGGAACAGATGATGGCGCATTGCACGCAGATCGTCGAACGGCGCGAACTGGTATCCACCGACGATCGCATCCATTATATGCTCGACATGGCCCGCATCGGACGTGAGTGCGAGGAGGCGGTGCTGACGCTCTACAAATGTACCGGCGCGCGGGGCGTGTACAAATCCAATCCGATCCAGCGCTATCTGCGTGACACGCTGGTGGCCGCCAATCACGTGACCCAGGATGCCGACAATAATGCGGCGGCGCTGGGCGGCTATCTGCTGAGCGGGGAATTGCCGCCGATGCTCTATGAAAAGCCCAAGGCGGGCTGAGCCATGGGCATCCATATCTGGCACCAGAGCTTCACGGTCCTCAGCGACCTTGCCGCCTATGACGATGCGTTGAAGGCGCATTTCAGGCGGGTGGCGCGGCCCGACACGGTGATCGATATGCACGGCATGCGCGAGGGCACATACCGGACCAACTATCCGGGTGACGACATCAAGCATGTCGGCTTCCAGTTCCTGCACGCGATCCAGTTCCTTCAGGGTGCGTTGATAGCGGAACGGCAAGGCTATGACGCCTTCGCCTTGAGTACACTGCCGGAACCGGGATTGCGGGAAATCCGCGCTTTGGTCGACATGCCGGTGGTGGGCTATGGCGAATGCGCGGCGCGGGCGGCGGTAGACGACGGACGCAAATTCGGGGCGCTGGTGTTCATTCCCGAACTGGCCGAACTGTACCGCGACAATGTCCGCCGCCACGGCCTTGGTTGCCGTCTGGTAGGCGCCTGCGACGTGGGTTTCCGGTTCACGGATGTGCTCGCCGGTTTCGCCAGTCCCGGCCGGCTGATCGATCGCTTTCGGGATGCGGCCCGCGATCTGATCGGCAGAGGCGCGGAAGCGATCGTGCCGGGGGAGGCGCCGCTCAACGTGCTGCTGGCGATGAACGGCGTCAGCGAAGTCGACGGCGTGCCGGTGATCGATTCCCTCGGTGCCTGGGTGCGGGCGGCGGAAGCGGCGGTGGATGCCCGCCGGAGCGGTATGCAGGCAGAAGGCACCGGCTATTTCGGGGCGATCCCCGATCCGGTGCGGCGCGCCGAGATTCTCGATTTCTACGGATTGAACCCGGCATGACCCCTGGTACGATGGATGTGATCGTCATTGGTGGCGGGGCGGCGGGCTGGGCCGCGGCCTTGTCCGCCGCGCAGCGTGGCCTGAAGGTCATGCTGTTGGAGAAACTGGCTGAATCCGGCGGGTCTTCCGCCATGAGCGGCGGTTGCCTGGCCTTTGCCGGCACCGATCTGCAAGTCGCTCAGGGCGTCGCCGACGGCCCCGACCTGCTGTTCGCCGACCTGCGCGAGGTGGGTCAGCGGGTGAACGACGCGGATCTGGTCCGCACCTATTGCGATGCGCAACTCGGCACCTATGCGTGGCTGAAGGCTGCCGGTGTGACGTTCAGCCCGGTGATCGAAACGGCGGCGGGTCAGTCGGTGCCGCGCGTGCACAGCGTCGATCCTGCCGATATGGTGCGTGCTCTTCGAGCCGCGGCGGAGGCTGCCGGCCGTATCGACTATCGCCCCGAGACCATGGCGCGGACGTTGCGTCAGGATACGGGCGGTCGCGTGACCGGCGTCGTCCTCGACAACGGCGAAACGCTGGAGTCGGCGCGCGGCGTCATCATCGCCAGCGGGGGTTTTGCCAAGAATCCGGCGCTGCTCGATCGCTATGCCCCCCATTATGCCCCGGCGGTGTTCGTCGCTGGTGCGGGGTCGCAGGGCGACGGCCTGCAAATGGCGCAGGCCCTGGGTGCGGAGCTGCGCGACATGGATTATGTCAAGGGCACCTTCGGCAAGCATCCCACCGACGAGAGCAACGACCACAGCCTGCAAGCGGTCTACAAGGGCGCGATCGCCGTCAATCAGGACGGTCAGCGTTTCGTCGATGAAAGCATTTCCTACAAGCTGCTGGGCGACGCGGTGATGGCGCAGCCCTGGCATTGCGCCTATCAGATCATGGACCAGGGGATTTTCGATACCGGCGACGACCGCGTCCGCATCCTGGATTTCGGGCGGCGGCTGGAGGAGGGGCTCTTCTATGTCGGCGATACGTTGGCGGACCTCGCCGCGCAGATCGAGATTGAACCCGATGTGCTGGTGGCGACGGTGGACCGTTACAATGCCCATGTCGACGCCGGGCACGATCCCGATTTCGGGCGGTCGCATCTCGTCCACCATCATGGCGCCTTGCGCCGGATCGATCGGGCGCCATTCTATGCCTATCCCTCGACCGCCGTGGTGTTCGGCACCTATTGCGGCCTGCGGATCGATTCCGACGCGCATGTCCTGCGCGCCGACGGGAGTTGGATAAAGGGGCTTTACGCCGCCGGCGAAGTCACCGGCGGCTTCCACGGCGCGGCCTATATGACCGGTTCCGCGCTGGGCAAGGCGGTGGTGTTCGGGCGGATCGCGGGGCAGGCGGTGGCGTCATGAGGATCGTGGTGCTGATCGCGGGCGTGCTCGATCCCAAATGGCCGGTCGTGCCCGTGCCCGGCGGCCTGCCCGCGCGATCGGGCGACCGGCTGCTGCTCAGCCCCTTTGACGAGGCGGTGCTGGAACTTGCGCTCAAGATTCGCGATGCGCGGGCCGACATAGCATTGAGCGCCGTCGTGGCGGGCGGCCCGGAAGCCGAAAGGCTTGCCCGCACGGTCTGCGCGCTGCATGTGGCGGACGTATCGACCCTGGCCCTCGCGACGCCCTGGGATCAGGCGGCAGTCGCGCGGACCCTCGCGCTGGCGGCATCCGGCGCCGATCTCATTCTCATCGGCCGGGAATTTGGCGATTGCGACGATGGGTTGATCCCACCGATGCTGGCTGCGATCCTCGGCCTGCCTTTCTTCGGCCGCGCGCAGGTGGTGGAATCCAATCCTGCCCTGCGGCTGATGCGCGAAGCGGGCAGTCATGAGGAATGGGTGGCGGTGGACCGCCCGATCGTCGCCAGCGTGACCAACGACCGCCGCACGCGGTTGCGCAAGCCGTTGATGAAGAATGTCATGATGGCCCGCCAGGCTCCGATCGTGCATCGGAACCCGGTACCGGTCGCCGCCACCGGCCTTCAACTCGCGGGCAGCGCCGGACTGGCGGGCGCGCGGTCGTTCACCGATTGCCAGATGATCGACGGCGATGTGGGGGAACAGGCGCGCGCACTTGCCGCAGTGCTGCGGGATGGACGGCTATGAGCGGTTGGCGGCGCATTCGGGTGGACCTTGACACGAACGAAGCCGGGGAGGTCGCACCGAACCAGTATCCGGACCGCACCCTGCTCATCTTCCCCGCCACGCCGGATGGCGATGTACTGGCAGGTGTGCTGGCGGCCCGTCTGGATGGGGTCCTGCTGGGCCGCGTGTCGGACATCGGTTTCGATGGCGATACGCTGATAGCGACACGCCCCGCCTATGGCGGTCGCATCCGGCTTGAACTGCGGCTGGCGCAGGGCATCGCCATCGCCACCATGAACGAACCGCCTGCCGGCGATCATGTGATCAGGCATGCGCCGCTCGCGGCACCGGCGATCGACCGGGTCGAACTGTCCGCGCGGAACGCCGCGCTGGAGGGCGCCCATCTGGTCGTTAGCGGCGGGCGCGGGCTGGATGCCGACGGTTTCGCCATGCTCGATGGCATCGCGCGGAAACTCGGCGGCGCACTGGGCGCCAGCTTGCCCGCCGTCGACCTCGGCCTTGCGCCGGTATCCCGCCAGATCGGCCAGTCCGGCCATTTCGTGACGCCGCAGCTCTATCTGGCGGCCGGCATTTCGGGCACGCCGCAGCATCTGGCCGGGATCGGCGCGGCCACCCGCATCATTGCGATCAACAGCGACGCCGATGCACCGATCTTCCGCTATGCCGAAGTCGGCGCGGTGGCCGACGCCCGGCAATTGCTCCCCGAATTGCTGCGGTCGATCGAGGAGTGACGGTCAGGCGTCAATCGTCCTTGCGCGCCTGATGCGCATGATAGGCGCACGCCTTGGTGCCGAAATATTGTTCCCGATCATCATAGGAGATGACCTCGCCGCAGACCGAACAGCGATAATTTTCATATTCCGCTTTTCGATGCCAGGCCGCGGCAGCGGCGTCACGCTCGTCGTCATGATATCCCATGAATCCTCCATGCTTTCCGTCGTGCATATGGGAAGCGACGGCCGGATTGGCAGGGGCGCCGGTCGGTTTTCCGACTGAGGGGCGCGACGGGTTCAAGCCGCCTCCGTCGATCCCGCATCTTGCCGGGCGGCTACGCCGAAGCGCTGCCGATAGGCATGGGGTGCCAGCCCCGTCACACGCTGGAACAGTTTGCGGAAGGCGGACGGATCGTCATAGCCCACCTGCCAGGCAATCTGTTCGACCGGACGCCTTGTCAGTTCCAGCGCCTCGCGCGCCTTGGCGATACGGACCTGCTGGGCATATTCGGTAGGTCTGAGGCTGGTGGCCTTCCTGAAACGGCGCAGGAAGGTGCGCTCTTCCAGTCCCGCCCGGCGCGCCATGTCGGGCACGCCATGCACCTTCGCGTCGGTCGCCTGGAGCCAGTGCTGCACGGCCAATATGGCGGCGTCGCCATGGGTCAGCCTGGGGATGAACCGGCCGTAAGGCTGCTGCGTGCGGCCCGGAGGATCGATGAGCAGGAACCGGGCGGTGTTGAGCATTACGCTTGGCCCGAGCAGCCGCTCCACCAATGTCAGGCCCAGGTCGGTCCAGGCCAGTATGCCGCCCGCCGTGATGATGTCGCCATCGTCGATCAGCATGCGGTCGGCGTCGATCTGCACCGCCGGGAAACGGGACGCCAGCGTCTGCGCGAATGCCCAGTGGGTCGTCGCCTCCCGCCCCTGGAGCAACCCCGTCTCGGCCAGCAGGAAGGCGCCCGCACAGACCGAGCACAAGGTCGCGCCCTTGCCGTGGAGGTCCGTCATCCAGCCGGCGAATTCGGGCATGGGTCGCATATGATCCGGCAAGATCAGGCTGGGCGGGGTGATGATGTGGGTCAGCGCATGATCGGGATCGGGGTGGCTGTCCTGAACGCAGACGATTTCGCCATTTTCCTGATGCCAATGGCTGACCCGGATGGCGGGAGATCTATCGCCATCCACCGACTGCGCCATGTCGCCCGCGATGCGAAAAAGGTCGGTCAGCCCATATATGGCCGAAAGCTGGCAATCGGGGTAAAGGACAAGGCCTATTTCCGCGATGATCGGGCGCATTGTCAGTTTTACCTCGCATTGTGTCGTTTCTGCCAAGCGCGATCCTGCCAGTGCTCCCCTACATAGTCCACAGCAGCGGCGATGACGCCGGAAAGCAAGGAGACAGATCATGACGACGATCACCACCAGGGACGGCACGGAGATTTTCTACAAGGACTGGGGCAGCAAGCAGGCGCAGCCCATCGTCTTCCACCATGGCTGGCCGCTTTCGGCCGACGATTGGGACAATCAGATGCTGTTCTTCTTGGGCGAGGGCTATCGCGTCATCGCCCATGACCGGCGCGGCCATGGCCGTTCCAGCCAGACCGACAGTGGCAACGATATGGACAATTATGCCGCCGACGTCGCGGAACTGGCGGCGGCGCTCGACCTCAAAAATGCCATTCATGTCGGCCATTCGACCGGCGGCGGCGAAGTCGCCCGCTATGTCGCCAGGGCGGAGCCGGGTCGCGTCGCGAAGGCGGTGCTGATCGGCGCCGTGCCGCCGATCATGGTGCGGACGGAAAGCAATCCGGAAGGCCTGCCGATCGACCTGTTCGACGGTTTCCGTGCCTCGCTGGTCGCCAACCGCGCCGAATTCTATCGCGAGATCGCATCGGGTCCCTTTTACGGCTTCAACCGCGAAGGGGCGAAGGTCAGCCAGGGGCTGATCGACAATTGGTCGCGCCAGGGCCTGATGGGCGGTGCAAAGGCGCAATATGACTCGATCGCGGCTTTCTCGGCGACGGACTTCACCCAGGACCTGAAGGCCATCGACGTACCGGTGCTGGTGATGCACGGCACCGACGACCAGATCGTGCCCTTTGCCAACCATGGCGTAAAGGCGGTCAAGCTGCTGAAGAACGGCACGCTCAAGGCCTATGCGGGGCTGTCGCACGGCATGGCCGCGACCCACCCCGACATCATCAACCCCGATCTGCTCGCCTTCTTCCGCGGCTGACCGGACCAGCGGGAGGCGGGCCTTGGGTCCGCTTCCTTCGCATGCGCCCGCACCGCGCGGTCACCCGGCGGTTGCGAGCGCGTGGAGCTCTTCCTTTTCGGCATCGGATAGCTCCAGTTCCGCCGCCGCCAGATTTTCGGCCAGATGCGCCGGGCTCGACGTGCCGGGGATCAGCAGCAGGTTCTGGGAACGCGCCAGCAGCCAGGATAGCGCGACCTGCATCGGCGTCGCGTCGAGCCGGGCGGCGAGGGCGGACAAACCCTCCGACTGGATCGGGCTGAAGCCCCCCAGTGGGAAGAAGGGGACATAGGCGATACCCTGCGCCGCAAGACTGTCGATCAGCGCATCGTCGTCGCGATGGACGAGATTATAATGGTTCTGCACGCAGACCACGGGCGCGATGGCCTGTGCCTCGGCGACTTGCGCGGCGGTCGCGTTGCTCAACCCCAGATGCCGGATCAGCCCTTGCTCGCGCAGCTTCGTCAGGGTGGTGAACTGGGCCTCGATCGAGCCCTCGGTCGGGGCGTGGACGTTGCCCATCACCCGCAGATTGACCACCTCGAGCATGTCGAGGCCCAGGTTGCGCAGATTGTCGTGCACGGCCTGGATCAGTTCGGCCGGACTTTGCGCGGGCAACCAGGATGCGTCGTCGCCGCGTGCTGCACCGACCTTGGTCACGATCACCAGATCGTCGGCATAGGGGTGCAGCGCTGCCCGGATGATCCGGTTGGTCACATGCGGGCCGTAGAAATCGCTGGTGTCGATATGGTTGACGCCTGCCGCCACGGCGTCGCGAAGGACACGAAGCGCTGCGTCACGGTCGCGCGGCGGGCCGAACACGCCCGGCCCGGCGAGTTGCATCGCGCCATAGCCCATGCGCCGTACATTTCTGTCGCCGAGGCGGAAACTGTCCATCTTGCGAATATCGGTCATGTCGTCTCTCCTTCGCCGTGGAAAAATCGGATGGCGCCGATATGGACTGTGCTAGGCTGTGCGATAATCCGCCAAGAATCGTACAGGCTGTCCCATATGCCGAACAATGATCTCCAGGATCTCTACGCCTTTCTGGCGGTCGCGCGGGCTGGAGGCTTTCGCGAGGCCGCCCGGTTGACCGATGGATCCCCGTCAAGCCTGAGCGAAGCGATCCGGCGGCTGGAGGCGCGCATGGGGGTTCGCTTGCTCAACCGCACGACGCGCAGCGTGGCGCCGACCGAGGCGGGAAGCCGTCTGTTCGAACGTCTGGCGCCCGCGCTGGCAGAGGTCGATGCGGCGCTGGATGTGGTCAACAATTTCCGCGACCGGCCGGCCGGAACGCTGCGGCTCAACGTGCCGTCCAACGTGGCGAGATTGATCCTTCCGCCCATCATCGCGCCCTTTCTCAAGGCCTATCCCGACATCAGGCTGGAGGTGGTCGTCGAGGATAGTTTCGTGGATGTGCTGGCGGCCGGATGCGACGCGGGCATCCGGTATGACGAGCGGCTGGAACAGGACATGATCGCCATTCCGATCGGCCCGCGGTTCCAGCGGTTCGCGACGGCTGCCGCGCCCGCCTATCTGGCCGCACGCGGACGCCCCGATCATCCGCGCGACCTGCTGGACCATGACTGCCTGCGCGGCCAGTTTGCGAGCGGCGCCATCCCGACCTGGGAATTCGAGCGGGATGGCGAGATACTCCGGCTTGATCCCACCGGGCCGTTGCTCGTCCGTCTGGGCGCTGCCGCCGACCTCATGGTGGAGGCGGCGATCGGCGGCCTTGGCATCGTGCAAATCTTCGAGGACTGGCTGCGACCCCATCTGGAAAGCGGCGAGCTTCAGCCCGTGCTGGAACCCTGGTGGCAGAGCTTCACCGGGCCCTTTCTCTATTATCCCGGCCGGCGGCATTTGCCGTCCCCGCTTCGTGCGTTCGTCGATTTCGTCAAGGCGCACGGCACATGGTAACCGACTCGTCGGACGAAACGCCGGATATCGGGGCCCGGCGCCTGTCAGACCGGCAGTGATCGGATCGTTCCCCCATTCGTCGCAAATCGATTGCCTTGAGCGGGGCGGCAGGCAAAGAACGGGCGAAGGGAATAAAGGGGCAAATGCTCATGAAATTTGGTTCGTTCGCGTGCGCGCTGGCAATGGGCGCGGCGTTTCTGCCCGTGGCGGCATTGGCCGACGATCCGCATGATCCGACCATGCGCAGTGCCGCGGCGCGCGCGCGCGACAGCGCGATCATCAAGCGGATGAACCAGCAGCAGCTCGCCTATGTCCGCGAACGCGACGCCCGGAACCGCCCGACCTACCGCGTGTCGCGCAGGGACCGCGAAGCCTATGCCGACGCCCGTGCCGACTATGCGCGCGAGATGGCCGCCTGGCGCCGCGCCGTCGCCGCCTGCAATGCGGGCCGATGGGAATATTGCGACAATTGAAGCATCAGCGGGCAGCGGGAATCTTCTCGTTGCTGCTGCGGCTTATCTGATAGGGCTCCATGCCTTGCGGTTGGACGCTGAGCCGCGCCGACCAGCCCTTGCGCGCATCGATAGCGGCCCTGCTGAGCGTCACCGGCGCCGCGCCAGCCCTCAGTTCGGCCCGATTGGCGGTGTGGATGGTTGAGGCGCCTGCGATCTGGAGGTCGACCTCCACCCGGACCTTCTCAGGCCAGGCCGCCAGGACGCTGATCACGGCCTGATTCCCCTCGGTCCGGACGTCGAGCCACACCGGACGGTCCGGATCGGCGGCATGGGCAGAAGAGATCATCATCATTCCCGGCAGCAATAGGGTGGCGATACGCAAAAGCATCGAAGGCATGGGCTCATCCTCCGGTCGGGCCGGGCAGGATGATGACCTGGCCGGTCGCTCCGCTCCCGTCCGGAGCAGGGCTGTTGTCCGGTGTCTTGGGCGTGCTGTAGATGTCCAATGCGGACGGGTTCTGGTTGAGATAGGCGGCTAGTGCGTCAGGCCCGATTTCGCGCGCCAGCGTCTCGGGCGTCGGTTGCTGTCCGCGCTGGCGGAGCATTTCCGCCGCCCTGGCGACTTCGCCGGCCAGGTCGCGCTTGTCATCGCCCTTGACCAGCGCGGCTTCGCCCTTGCCGCTTTCCCTCGGTGCCTCCAGGGTCGGGGGCAGTTGCGGTAGTTGCGCGGGATTGCCGTTCCGGGGCGCAGCGACATTGGGCACGGCCAGGTCGCTTGCGTGCGGCTGCGGATGGGCGAGCTGTTCGACCTCCAAGCCGGGACTGCCCGCCTGCGCCGCGGCGCTGCCTTGCTGGAGCAGGAGAAACAGGGGCAGGGCGATGCCGGGCATTTGCTTGGTCCTCGATCCGTTTCTCAATGGCGGTTTCTCAATGGCCGTTCTCAATGAGCGGTCTGGGTGATGGTGATCGCCGCGCCACCCGTCTGGGTCAGCGCCAGCCCCAGGCCATTGCCGGTCTGGCTGAGCGCCGCCGCATTGCCATCGCCATTTTGCGTCAGAGCCAGACGATTGTCATCGCCGTTCTGCGTCATGGTCGCGCTATTGTCCTGGCCATGTTGGCGCAGGCTCATCTCGTTCATGCCCACATAGGCGGTCTGAGACAGGGTCGCGAAATTGGCGGCGCCCGATTGATCGAGCAGCATCATGTTGCTCCCACCCGCGTCGGCAAACTGGTCCAGGCGGCCCAGATGACCATCTCCGGTCAGCGACAGTTCCACGCCGTTTGCGCCCGATCCGCCCTGGTTGAGGCGTATGTCGTTGGCGGAACCATGGATGGTCAGGCGGGCCGACTGGCCGCTCCCCACCTGCGTGACGGCAAGGGCATTGCCGTCGCCGATCTGCTGGACGTCGACCGCGGCGGCATTGGCCGCGCTCTGGTCCACCAATATGCCGTTGCCCCGGCCCAGGCTGACTATCTCCGCGCTGGTTTGCGCCATGGATGCGAAGGGGACCGCAACGGCAAGGACAGGCAATAGGGCAAGCATCGGCTTCATCGGCGCACCTCGGGTGGAAAAAAGGGGAAGCGGCGGCGGGCCATTCGCATCGCCCGCCGCCACCCCTGGGGTAAACTTACTGGTTCACCGTGGCGATATTGCCGATCCCGGACTGGACCACCGACGAGATGTTATAGTCGGTGCTCTGCGTCACATTGGCAATATTGGCCAGCCCGCTCTGCGACACGAAGGAGTTGTTGCCGTCACCGGTCTGCGTCACATTGGCGACCAGGCTGGTGCCGTTCTGATAGATGGCCGACTGGTTGAGATCGCCGATCACGGTCAGCCTGGCATAGTTGCCAAGGCCGCCCTGCTCGATGATCGACCCGTTACCGTCGCCGGTCTGGCCGACCAGGGCGAGATTGTTCTCCCCGACCTGCTGCACCGACGAGCCGTTGCCGTCGCCAAGCTGCGTGACATAGGCCTGCTGGTCGAGACCGCCCTGAACGACGGCGGAAGCGTTGCCGTCACCGATCTGCGTCACGCCGACGATGCTGAACTGGGCATCCAGATCGAGCGCGCTGGACTGCGCGACGCTGGAATGGTTGTCGTCGCCCTGCTGCTTGATCGCGACGGCCGCCGTATAGCCGAGCTGGCCGACCTGCGACTGGTTGCGGTCGCCGTCCTGATCGACCGTCACCGCCGCCAGCGCCGCGACTTCCTGGGTGTTCGCCAGATTGTCGTTGCCCTTCTGGTCGACAATCACCAGCACGCCCGCACCGGCCTGACCCACGGTCGCGCTGTTGCGGTTGCCATCCTGCTTGACGTTGACGCTGCCCAGCACGGTCAACTGGCCGACATTGGCATAGTTGCGGTTGCCGTCCTGATCGACCGCCACCGCCGAATTGGCGGCGATTTCCGTGACGCCGGAGATATTGTCATTGCCATCCTGATCGACATCGACGGTCGATGCGGTCGATGCCTGATAGACGGTGGAGGCGTTGCGATCGCCATTCTGCTTCACATCGACGCTGCTGCCGCCGAACGCGGTCTGCGACACGGTGGAGAAGTTGGCGTTGCCGGTCTGCTTGACCTTCACATCGCCATTGGTGCCGTCCTGCACGACATAGGACTGGTTGCCCGCGCCGAGCTGGAAGACGTCGGCGTCGTTTCCGCTGCCATATTGGTCGACCGACGAATAGCTGCCGTTGCCCGACGATCCGGGGCCGGACTGCTGATAGACGGTCGCGTTGTTGCCGGGGCCGAACTGGTTGATGTTCGAGCCGTTATCCTCGCCCCACTGGGTCGAGCTGGCGGTCGAACCGTCGGCGGCGGCGTTCTGGACGATGAAGCTATAGCCGCCCTCGCCATTCTGGTTGATCGATGCCGTCGCGGAGTCTGCATCCTGCGTGATCGATCCGGTCTGGACGCGGTTGGCCGTGCCGGGGAAGGGGCGGTTGGCGTTGAGCTGAACGATGGTCGCCTGCGACGCGGTGCCCGACTGGATGGCATAGGCGCTGTTGCCTTCGCCGTCCTGGGTCACGTCGGCGCGCGAGGCGCCGGTCTGCGTCACGAAGGCCGCGTTGGTCGGGTTGTTGCTGGTCGGCGTGTCGACGCGGCTGTCCTGATCGACGTGGGCGATGGCGCCGTTGGCCGACTGGTTGATGCCCGACAGATTGTCCGCGCCCGCCTGGACCACGGTCGCCTTGTTGTTGGCGTTGCTCTGGACGATCTGGGAGTCGGAGCTGATCGCGGCGGTCTGAGTGACGTTGGCATTCTGGGCCGAACCCGACTGGGTGACGATGCTGGTGGAGGTATCGGCATGAGCGGCGGTGGCAAGAGCCAGGGCCGACGCCGCGCCGAGAAGGAATATTTTCATGGGTCTTGCCCCCTGCGAAGGAGGTCCGGGCCTCAGCGAAGAGGCCCGGACTGGGATGAACTTATTGCGCGACGTAGGCGATGTTGCCGGTGCCGGTCTGATCGACGAACGAGACGTTGCCGTTGGTCGTCTGGCTGACATTGGCGTAGTTGTTCGCACCGCCCTGGAGGATGGTGGACGCGTTCAGGTTGCCGGACTGGTAAGTAACGGCATCGTTGTTGGTGCCGTACTGGTTCACCAGCGCGTCATTGTCGCTGCCGGTCTGGTCGATGTCCGAATTGCCGCTGAAGCCGCTCTGGAGAACGGTGGCGCTGTTCAGCGAACCTGACTGGTCGATGTCCGAATAGCTGCTGCGGTTGATCTGCTCGACATAGGCGAGCTGCGTCGAACCTGACTGGGTGATGGTGGAGGTGTTGCCGTAGCTGGTGTCCGAACCGCCCGACTGGGCCACGCCCTGCACGACCGTGGCGGAGCTGTTGCTGGCCGACTGCTGGATGTCCGAAAACTGCCAGTCGTCCTTCTGGGTGACGCTTGCCGCGCTGTTGTTGCCCGACTGGGCGATCGTCGACACGTTCGGAATGATCAGCGTCTGGGCATTCTGGTTGACCGCGGCACTGTTGCGATTGCCCGACTGGGTGATGGTCGAGCGGTTGAGCGGCGGGTTGTTGCCGTCGCCATCGTCGGTCTGCACGACCGAAGCGCTGTTGCTGAAGCCGATCTGGGTAATGGTCGAGATGCTGCCCTTGACGCCGCCCTGGGTGGTGTAGGCCTGGTTGCCGCCGCCGCTCTGGTCGATGAAGGACTGGTTGTCCGCGCCGTCCTGGACGACGCCGGCGGTGTTGTTGTCGCCGCTCTGGTTCACGTCGGC
Organism: Sphingobium sp. LB126; assembly: GCF_002795205.1. Taxonomy (NCBI): domain Bacteria; kingdom Pseudomonadati; phylum Pseudomonadota; class Alphaproteobacteria; order Sphingomonadales; family Sphingobiaceae; genus Sphingobium; species Sphingobium sp. LB126. The sequence continues at coordinate 639,390 of NZ_NETV01000001.1, read as the reverse complement.
GAGCTGGTTGCTGCCGATCTGATAGACGGAGCTGCCGTTGCGATAGCCGGTCTGCGACACGGTCGCTTCATGGCTGCCGTTGCCGCCCTGATAGACGGACGAGCTGTTTTCATAGGTCGAATCGCCCGAATTGGCGACGCCCTGCGTGACGGTGGCGACGTTGCCGTTGCTGGCCTGCTCCACATAGCTGTTCTGGCCGTCATCCTTCTGCGTGACGGTGGTGGCGTTGGTGTTGCCCGACTGGATGACGGTCGAGGCATTCTTGGTCGACGGCGGATAGTTGAACGACGTTTCCAGCGTCTGCGACACGATGGCCGAGTTGCTCGCGCCGGTCTGCTGGATGTTCGATGTCTGGACCGGGTTCGCGCCGGTGGCGTCGTCGGCCTGGGTCAGCTTGGCATAGTTGCTTGCACCCGTCTGGTTGATCGTGGAAGAACCGCCGGTCTGGGCGGCGACCTGATCGACATAGGCCTGGTTGTTGGTGCTGCTCTGCGTCACCGAGCTGGTCGAGCTGTTGGCATAGGCGGTGGTGGTCAGCGCGAACGCCGACACCGCGGTCAAAAGGATCTTCTTCATCCCACATTCTCCCGAAAAGGGCATCATGCCCCCTGTTATGGCCGGTAGGGTCCGGCTGCTCTGCCCGGCCTCAAGAGCAGCCGGCGGAAGAGATGGATCATGCAGGGGTTGCCCGGACGCGCGGCCGTTCTCACGGAACCAGGGCGGATTGCCTTGGCGCACGCATCTGTGCCACATTGTGGCGTGGGTTCCTGAAACTCACGATCCGGACATGGTTTTCCGCAAACCATGTCCGACCTGGTCCGTCAGCGTCTTGACGCCAATCACCGCCGCTGGCGGACCAGCCCATTCATGCTATTTCGGTTCATCCTCTCCTGTGTCTCATTTCCCGGCGGGCCGGGCCTGGACGATTTTCGTCTGAAGCGCGGGATCGCCGACTGCCGGCCCGCTGACGATCTGCGTCTGAATCCGGGGCGGTGCCGTCGCGGCGTGGCGTGAAGCGACCTGACAGGCGCCGGTCACTTTCGATCCGTCGGCGCGCTGCGGCAGGATCACGTCCTGTGCCTTGATCGAGTCCCGTTCCGCCACATAGTCGCGCAACAGGTTCGCGCTGTAATCCTCGGTCGTGCCGAAGCACCACAAGTCCTGCAACGCGCCCTCGGCGATCAGCGCATAGACGGCCTTTTCGACGGCCTGCTGCACCGCAAGCTGATCGGGCTCGTTGAAGGTCACGCCCGCTTCCAGTTCCAGCAGGTCTTTGAACCCGACATAGCGGAAGGCATTGGCCCCCAGCGCCACCGAAGCGATCGACTTGCGCACATTGACCGATGTCAGCACCTCGCCCGTCTTGACGCTCACCGCGCGCAGATAGAGGGTGACGGTATCCTCGCGATATTGCGAGCTGCCACCGATCCCCAGGAAGCGTGCGCCCGCGCCGCCGGTCTTGATGTTGCTGTCATAGCCGATGATCCCGCCCTCCAGCAGCAGCCCGGCAAAGAGCAGCGGCGGCAATGCCTGGGGATTGACCTGCTTTTCTCCCAGATAGGAGGCACGCATTTCGCGGATGACCGCGCGTTCACGCAGCACATTGTCCAGCCGCTCGCGCTCGATCACCTGGAAGAACTGGCGGTTGCCGGCATCCTGCAACGCCTTGACCAGGATCGACGTCGCGCCCTGGGTCACCGCGCGGGACAGGGTCTGCACATTGTCGGTGGGCTTGAACTGGCCGGTCTGGTCGGTGAAGCCATAGACTGCCACGGCGACCTTCTTGCCGCTGGCGGGCAGCAGGGCCAGGCGGTTCTGGATCTGGGATGGCTTGGCCATGACCGGCTGCTGCCAGCTCACCGGATTGGCCGTCGCGCAGCCCGAAAGAACGGCCGCCGCCGCCAGCATAGGCAGGCAGGACCGCAGCGAGGAAAGGCGCATCAACCGGCCCCCTGCAGTAAGGGTACGACGATTTCGCTGACCGAACCCGATGCCAGGTCGCTGATCGTCAGCGTCACCGAATCGACGCCACGCACGAAGCTGATTTCCTGGTCCCCGAACTTGATGAGGCCGCTTTCCTGCGCATTCTCGCCGAAGATCACGTCGGTGATCTGCGATGCCAGCGTAGAAAGCAGGCGGCTTTGCAATGTCCGCAAGAATTGAGAGGCAGGATCGGAGCTCGTCGTTGCCGTCGGATCCTTATATTTATTGATCGCGTTCGCCACGCCCAGAAGATGCGCCGAATTGAACGGATTGCCGCCAAAGGACGGATTGTTCGGGGTATAGACAAGATCGGATGCCGAAGCGGCATCGGGTCTTACCAAGGCGAAGACCATCATCGCCGCCATGATGACGACGCCCCCTTTTCTTGCCGCTGACATTAGCCCTCCGTATTTCCAGCCAATCAAAATGCGATGCGACCCGCAGGATATGGCTCCGTTGAGGACAGGAAATCCTTATTCTTCGGTCGATTTGACCTGAATCAAGAATTGCAATTCCTGCCTGTGAGGAGGTTGATGATTTAACCTTTTGTTAATTCCGTTGCGAGCGGCTTATTACGTCTGGCATATATCGATTCGCATCACCAAAATTGGTGAGGTGGGGCTATTAACTGATTATTAACCATTAAATATCCCGACGAAGGGCAGGCCGGGGGGTCAGAATGTCCGAAAACGGTACAGTCGAGGGATCGATTGTTGATGGTGTCCGGAAGGTGGGGGAAGTGCTGAGCGACGGGGCGATATTGGAAAGTGCGGCGTTGAGCTGGTTGGACGGCGGCTCGACCGCGCGCCTGATTCTCGACCGGGATTTTGCCATACTCTGGGCCAATCGTGCTGCTCGCAAGGTGTTGCAGGCACGGCAGGGCCTGGAGGAGCGGGAGGGTATATTGACCTTCGGCCAGAATGCCGGTTCCGGCGCTCTGGCGGTGGAAGCGGGCAAGTTGCGGGGGGAGGAGATGCTGATCCAGTCGTACGGATTGGGCGGCGACATGAGCGCGGTCATCGTCATCCGGTTGCTGCCCGGCGATCGTGCCGGCGAGACGCTCTATGGTTTGGAACTGCGTTGGCGCGATGAGGCGGATCACATCCAATATGCCGGCTATCGCGCCTATTTCGGCGTGACCCAGGCGGAGGACAGGGTGCTGCGCCAATTGCTGAAGGGCCTGACTGCGGAAAAATGCGCAGCCAATCTCGACATCAGCGTGGACACCGTGCGCAGCCATATCCGGCAGCTCTACAGCAAGATGAGCGTCTCCTCCCGCGAGGCGCTGTTCCATGTGATGATGCCGTTCCGGGTGCAGTAGCCCGGCCGGATCGTCAGTTTTCCCGGCAGCGCAGCGTGGCGAGCGAGGCAAGCAGCATGACCCCGGCGGCGAAGGCCATGGTCCAGATCGGCTCGGTCGGGAAGATATGCCGCATGATCGTGCCCATGACGGTCGCGACAAGAAGCTGTGGGATCACCACGAAGGCGTTGAACAGGCCCATATAGATGCCGAGTTTCGCCTGCGGCACGCTGGAGGCAAGCATCGCATAGGGCATGGCGAGGGTGGAGGCCCAGGCGATGCCGATCGCCACCTCCGGCAACAGCAGCGCCTGCGCGTCGCGGAGGAACAGGAATGAGAGGAAGCCCAGCGCGCCCAGCATCAGCGCGAACGCATGGGTATTGGCTTGCCCGATGCGCCGGGCGAGCGGCTGAAGCAGGAAGGGCGCGGCAAGGGCGGCGACGCCATTATAGGTGGCGAAGAGGATGCCGACCCAATTGCCCCCTTCATTATAAGCCGCGCTTTTCGGATCGGCGGACCCGAAGACATATTGGGCGACGACCGGCGTGGTGTAGATCCACATGATGAACAGCGCCGACCAGGTGAAAAACTGGACGAGCGCGAGGCGCTTCATCATCACGGGCATGGTCGCGAAATTGCCGATCACATGGCCCAGCAGATTGTCGCCGCGGCCCTGCCGGTACAACCGGCGCGCGACGATCCTGGCGATGCCATAAGCCGCGAGCAATGCGCCCAGCAGATAGAGCTCCTTCTCCAGCGCCCAGAGATGGACGAGGGCGACGACAACCAGCCCGGCGACGATCCAGAGCGGCCCACCAGCCGGAATGGTTGGCGCGGTATCGGGTTCGACGGTCGATGGCTCTTCCGAAGGTTCGAAACGGGCCATCTGCTCGGGCGAATATTCGCGGGTGGTGAGGACGGTCCACAACACCGCCAGGAACAGCGCGCCGCCGCCGATATAAAAGCTGATCCGCACCGTATCGGGGATGCCGGAGCCGGTCGCGACATTGGCGACGCCCAGCCGGTCCAGCAGCCAAGGCGTCGACGAGCCGATCACCGCTCCCGCACCGATGAAGGCGGTCTGGAGCGCATAGCCCGCCATATGCTGCTCCTTCGCCAGCATGTCGCCGACAAAGGCGCGGAACGGCTCCATGGAGACGTTGAGCGAGGCGTCCAGCACCCACAGCATCATCGCGGCGGCAAGCAAACTCGGCGCATTGGGCATGCCGAACAGCGCCAGCGCCGCGAACAGCGCCCCCGCGAAGAAATAAGGCCGCCGCCGCCCGAAGCGGCACCATGTCCGGTCGCTATAATGGCCGATGATCGGCTGGACCAGCAGCCCCGTCAACGGCGCCGCGATCCACAGCAGCGCCAGATCGTCGAGGCTTTCGCCCAGCGACTGGAAGATGCGGCTCATATTGGCGTTTTGCAGGGCAAAACCGATCTGGATGCCGAAAAAGCCGAAGCTGATGTTCCACAGTCCCCAAAAGCCCTGACGGGGGCGGCTAAGGGGAGGTGGGCTGTTATTAGTTTGATCCATACATCCTCAGCCTTTTAGCCATTATCTTTGCGAACAGTAATCCGTGCTCCTGCGAAGGCAGGAGCCCAGTTCCGTCGTCTGAACTGGGTTCCTGCCTACGCAGGAACACAGCGCGCCCAGAATTACCGTTTGCCCTTACCCCCACCCGCCACAAAGCGGATCGCTTCCCCCCCACCCGGCGCCAGATCGATGTTCAGCACATCGCCCTTCTTCACCGCCTTCTTCTCGATCAGGATGGCATGGCGCGCCTCGGTGCGATAGTCCGCCCCCGGCCCGTCGCGATAAATCTCGGCGGTATAGCGCCGCCCCGCATCAAGGAAATCGAGCTTCACCTGGCTCGACCGCGCTTCCTCATCCCCAATAGCGCCCAGATACCAGTCGTCGCTGCCCTTGGCCTTGCGCGCGATGGTCACATAATCGCCCACCTCGCCATTGAGCACGCGGGTGTCGGACCAGTCGGTCGGCACATCCTTGATGAACTGGAAGGGACCGGGATATTTGGCGTAATTTTCGGGCGTGTCCGCCGCCATCACGAAGGGCGAATAGAGCACGACATACAGCGCCAGTTGCTTGGCGATGGTCGACTGGATCGCGCTCCCCTCCGACCCGGAAAGGCTGAGAACGCCCGGCGTGAAGTCCATCGGCCCGCCCAGCATCTGGGTGAAGACGAGGTTCGCTTCATGCTCGGGCGGATTCTTGCCGCCGATCCAGGCGTTGTACTCCATGCCGCGCCCGCCCTCGCGCGCCACCCAGTTCGGATAGGTGCGGCGCAGGCCCGTATCCTTCACCGGCTCATGGCTGTCGATGCTGACCTTGTACTTGGCCGCCGTCTGAACGACGCGGAGATAATGGTTCACCATCCACTGCCCCTCATGCCATTCGCGATGCTGGGAACCGTCGGGATCGACCCGCTCGATCTGCCCGGCATCGGTGACATAGCCGGTCTTCACCACTTGCTCGCCATGGTCGGCGGCCCATTTGAACGCGCTGTCGAGCTGCCCATCATAATGGCTGGCCGACCCGCCCGTCTCATGATGGCCGATCAGCGTCACGCCCCTGGACTTGGCATAGGCGGCCAGCGCATCGGCATCGAAATCCTCGGTCGGCTGGGAGAAGTTCATATCCTTGCCGTTGCCGAACCAGTTGCCGTCCCAGCCGACATTCCAGCCCTCGACCAGCACGGCGGGGATGCCGTTGGTGGCGGCGAAATCGATGTAGCGGCGGACATTGGCGGTGGTCGCGCCATGTTTCGGCCCGCGCGCCCAGCTCCAGTCGCCCTTGATCATGTTCCACCACACGCCGACGAACTTGGCCGGCTTGATCCAGCCCGACACGTCGCCCAGCTTGTTGGGCTCGTTCAGGTTCAGGATCATGTGGTTCATGTAAAGTCCCGCCGCATCGTCCGCGATGGCGATGGTGCGCCAGGGGGTCGAGAAACCGGCGTCGCGTGAAACCTTGGGCGCCCCGGAACCGGGCGTCAGCGCAGCGCGGAACGTGTTGCCCTGCGCCCGCGCCAGGTTCATCCCCGCATAGTCGACCAGCGCCGCCTCATGCAGCGCGACATGGGTGCCGCTGGCAAGCTTCACCGTCATCACCGTCTGCGCGGTGCCGACCGCATCGAGCGGCGTCCTGTTGTAAAGATATTCCTCCCGGTTCCATTCGAAGGCGGGCTTCCACCAGGCGGTGCCGTCCTCGGCAAAGGCGAACTGGGTCAGTTCCTCCGCGATATTGGCGTGGTGCAGGTTGGCCTGATCCGGCAGCGTGTAGCGGAACGCCACGCCATCGTCGAACAGGCGGAAGGTCACATCCATCTCGCGCTGAAGGTCGCTTTTCTCGCGGAAGGCGAGACGGATTTCATTGTGATTGTCGCGGATGCCGGACCATTCGCCCCACGGCTGAGTCCATGTCGTGTCGCTCTTGTCGAGCTTGGCGTCGGCCAGCGTCAGGTTGCGCTCGATCTTCGGCGCGTCGGTGAACATGAAACCAAGGCGGCTGTCGGCGATCAGCGCCTTGCCGTCGCGCTGCACGGCATAGCTGGGGCGGCCTTCATTATCGAGGCTGATGGTCAGCGTGATGCGGCCATCGGGCGAGGCGGCCTTCGCCACCACATCGGCGCGAGCGGCAGTGGGAAGGAGCGAAAGCGCGAAAAGGGGCAGCGCGAGGGCGGCAAGTTTCTTCATGGGATGGTCCTTCAGGCGTGCGCGACAAGGGCGGAGGCGGCAGGAAAGTGACGGCCCTCGATCTCGCCGGTGGACAGCAGGGGGTGCCAGTCACCGTGCGCGGTCCATGTCGCAGGCTGATCGCTGAGGTTGAAGACGCAGAGAAGACGCTCGCCTTCGAAGCTGCGCTCGAAAGCAAGCAGTTCCTTCGGCGCGTCGAGGAAATCTATGGCTCCGATGCGCAAGGCGGTCGTTTCCTTGCGCAGTGCCAAGACCTTCCGGGTCCAGTGCAGCAGAGAATCCGGCTGCGCTTCCTGCACGTCGACGGCGAGCGCCCGATGCGCCTCCCCGACCGGTAGCCACGGCTTGATGTCCGAAAAGCCCAGATAGGGTGCATCCGCCCGCCAGGGCATCGGCGTGCGCGCCCCGTCGCGGGACAGGGTCAGCGGCCAGTTGGCGATGGCTTCGGGGTCTTGCAGATCCTCAAAGGCGATGTCGACCTGCGGCAACCCCAGTTCCTCGCCATAATAGAGGAAGATATTGCCGCGCAGGCAGGCCAGCAGCAGCATCTTCATCCGGCAATAGGCGTCCGGGTCCACCCCCTTGGCCCAGCGCGACACGGCACGCGGCGCATCATGATTTTCGAACGCCCAGCTCGGCCAGCCCGCTCCCGTTTCGGAGGGCCATTTGACGAGCGCCGTCCGCAGGAATTCGGCGGTCAGCTCCGGCGCATAGAGGAAATCGAAGCCATAGGCGGTATTCAGCCGGTCATCGCCCCGGGTAAAGGCCTTCATCTCCGCGTCGCTGTCCGCCCCGCCGACTTCCGCAACGGTGAAACGATCCGGATATTCGTCGAACACCTGCCGCACCTTTTCCAGGAACAGCGGAATATCCGGATGGCTCTGGCTGTACTTCTTGATCTGGAAGTCGAACGGCCGTGTCCTTACCTTGCCATCCTCCGGCGCGGGCGGATTGTCGCGCAACTTCGGATCGTGCATCGAATGGTTGATCGCATCGATGCGGAAACCGTCCACGCCCCGGTCCAGCCAGAAGCGGATGATGTCGAACACGCTGTCCTGCACTTGCGGATGATGCAGGTGCAGTTGCGGCTGCTCGCGCAAAAACTGGTGCATATAATATTGGCCGCGCCGCGCATCCCAGGTCCAGGCCGGGCCACCGAACACCGACTGCCAGTTGTTGGGCGGGGAACCGTCCGGCTTGGGATCGGCCCAGACATACCAGTCCGCCTTGGGATTGTCGCGGCTGGAGCGGCTCTCGATGAACCAGTGATGCTCCTCCGACGTATGCGCCCAGACCTGATCGACGATGATGCGCAGGCCCAGCTCATGCGCCCGCGCCGCTAGCGCGTCGAAATCCTCCAGCGTGCCGAAGATCGGATCGACGTCGCAATAATCCGACACGTCATAGCCGAAATCGCGCATCGGGCTTTTGAAGAAGGGCGACAGCCAGATCGCATCCACCCCCAGCGACGCCACATAGGGCAGGTGGGCGGTGATGCCCTTCAGGTCGCCGATGCCGTCGCCGTTGGAGTCGGCAAAGCTGCGGGGATAGATCTGGTAGATGGCAGCGCCGCGCCACCAGGGCAGGGTCGTGTCGGTCATTGGGGTACGGCACTCCGGACAGCGCAGACGCTGTAGCTGAGAGGGGGGAGGGAGACGGCGATGCTGCCGGGCGCGGACGCGTTTGCGGCGCATTCGGCTCCGGCCAATGTGGTGAAACGGTCGGAACGGGTGTCGACCTCGACCTGCGCCTTGACCGGCGCGGTGGACGTGTTGAAGGCGATCAATGTTTCCGCCCCGCTGTCGAGATCGAAACGGGAGAGGGCGAACAGGCCCGGCTGGTCGCCCCGCGCCCGGATGACCTCCCGGCCGCGCCGCAACGCCGGATGGGCGGTGCGCAGACCGGCCAGCGCGGCGATCTCCCGATAAAGCGGATGGCTGGTATCGAAGCGCGGCGTCGCCGTGGTGGCGCCGGTCCCCAGCAGATGATTGTCATTATAGCTCTCGACCCGGCTGCCGAACATATCCTCCCGCGCATCCTGATCGCCGCCGTCGCCGGCAAAGCCCTGTTCATCGCCATAATAGATGGTCGGCACGCCGCGCATCGTCAGCAGCATGGCGTTGGCCAGCATCACCCGGCGCAGCAATTCATCCTCGCTCGCCTGCGGGAATGCCTTGCGGACGAAGCTGGCGAAGCGCCCGGCATCATGATTGCTGATGAAGGTCGGCAATTGCCGTGCCGTTGCCTCGCCATCGCGATAGAGCGTGTCGCCCGCCAGCATCCGTTCCCAGATCGCGCTCGCGCCGCTGCCCGCGACCGTTTCCAGCGCCGCCTGTCGGAAGGCGAAGTCCAATACCGCTGGAAAGCCGCCTTCCCTGGTGTGCCAGGCGAGCGGCCCCGCATCGACCGTCTCGACATAGACTTCCCCGAAAATATGGAAATTGGGGATTCCCTTCGCCCTGGCGCGGGCCTGCATGGCGGGCACGAACTGCTGCCAGAAATGCGGGTCGACATGACGGGCTGTGTCGACGCGGAAGCCATCTATGCCGAAACGATCGATCCAGCCGCCGAAAATCTCGATCATGCCCGCGATCACCCGCGGATTCTCGGTCATCAGGTCGTCCAGCCCCGCAAAGTCCCCCATGGTCGCGCTTTCGCCCGAATAGGTCGTTTCCCCGCGATTATGATAGTAAATCGGATCGTTGAGCCAAGCCGGGTTTTTTGCCCGTTCCTCGCCCTTGGGAATGAAGGGGGGATAGGCATAGGAGGGATCGGTCAGCTTCACGAAATTCGCTTCGCCATGGTCCTGATCGCCCGCGAATCCCGCGTTGATCGCCTTGCCCCCAACGCCGCCCTGCCGCTGATAGGGATAATCGGCGCGCGAACGATAGGGGCAGGGCTTGTCGGCGTTTGTGTTCGGGCATTCCCGATATTGGATCACGTCCGCCGTGTGGTTGGCGATGATGTCCATATAGACCTTCATCCCCCGGTGGTGCGCGGCCTCGACCAGCGCGGCGAAATCGGCATCGGTGCCGAAATGCGGGTCGACATGGGTGAAGTCGGTGATCCAGTAACCGTGATAGCCCGCGCTTTCCTGACCCTTTGGCCCTTGCACCGGCTTGTTGCGGAAGATCGGCCCCACCCAGATGGCGGTCGCGCCCAGTCCCTGAATATAATCGAGGCGGCGGATCAGCCCTTTCAGGTCGCCGCCATGATAGAAGCCCTTGGAAGTCGGATCATAGCCGGTGACAAGCCGGTCGCCCTTCAATCCGCCCTTGTCATTGGCCGCATCGCCATTGTCGAAGCGGTCGGGCAGGACGAAGTAGATCACCTCATCCTCGGGCAGCCGTGCCCGGAAATCGGACGGCTGGGTGGCAGACAGGGGGAGGGGCGCGGCGAGCGCGCACAGCGCGACGTACAGCAATGCTTTCCTTGCGCGCATGGACATGGCCTCCCCTGCCGCTTCTGGCTTGATTGCAGCGGCTTTCATAGGGGTCTTAATCGGATCGCACCCATGGGGCCAAGCAGCCGACATACGTATTCAGAGCCCTATCTTCCCAAGGGGAGGGAGCGGGCGTAAGATCGGGCGATGGCTGTCAACGAAAAACCGACGTCCTTCGACATCGCCACGCTCGCAGGTGTTTCCCAACCGACGGTATCCCGCGCCCTGCGCGGCGACCGCACCGTCAGTGAAGCCACGCGCAAACGGATCGAGGCGATCGCCCGTCAGCTCAACTACACCGTGGACAAGAATGCCTCCTCGCTGCGCCGGGGGAAGAGCAATACTTTAGCGCTGCTGTTCTTCGAGGATCTTCTGCCTGACGAGAGCTATATCAACCCCTTCTTCCTCTCGATGCTGGGGCCGATCCTGCAGACCTGCGCCAAGCGGGGCTATGATCTGCTGACCTCCTTCCAGCAGCTTTCGACCGACTGGCATGTCGATTATGAGGATAGCCGCAAGGCCGACGGCATCATCCTGCTCGGCTATGGCGATTATGAAAGCTACCGCGCCCGGTTGGAGCAGTTGATCGGGCAGGGGACTCATTTCGTGCGATGGGGGTCGGTCGATCCCAATGCGCTGGGCATGACCATCGGCTGTGACAACCGGCAGGGCGGGCGCGATGCAGGCCGCCATCTGATCGAGCGTGGCTGCCGGAACATAGCGTTCCTCGGCGATGCGTCCAGTCGCTATCCCGAATTCCGCGATCGCTATGCCGGCCTCGCGGAGGTGATGAAGGAAGCAGGATTGCCGGTCGACCTCGGCCTGCATGTCGACGCGCTTTCGACCGAGCAATCGGGCCACGAAGCCGCCAGCCGCCTGATCGCGCGCGGCCTGCCCTTCGACGCGATCTTCGCCGGGTCGGACCTGATCGCCATCGGCGCGATGCGGGCGCTGGACGAAGCGGGCATGAGCGTGCCGAACGACGTCGCGCTGGTCGGCTTCGACGACATCCCCGCCGCCAGTCTGACCCGCCCGCCGCTGACCACCATCGCGCAGGACTATCTGCGCGCGGGCGAAGTGCTGGTGGACGCGCTCATCGGCCAGATCGACCGCCAGACGGTGACGCCTTCGTTGCTGGCGCCGAGGCTGGTCACAAGAATGACGGCATAGTTTGCGTAGTTAACGTGCTCCTGCGAAGGCAGGAGCCCAGTCCCAAGGTCAGAACGGGGCTCCTGCCTTCGCAGGAGCACGTAATATTTCCCCAGCAGAAAAGGGAGGACCGCCACCCCTGAAAGGGGCGGCGGTCCAGGGGGAGAACTGCCTGCGTGCAGTCAGGCAGATCGGGGACGTTAAAACTTGTAAGTCAAACCCAGATAATAATCCCGGCCGTAGCGCTGATAATCGATCACCTGCCGCGGGTCGTCATTCTGGTAGGTGACGAAGGGCTGGTCGGTCAGGTTCTTGCCCTGGAGCAGGATCGACAGACCCTGAAGCGGCCCGGACTGGAACTCATAGCCGATCTGCGCATCGAGAATGCCCTCCGCCTTGGCCGTGCGGAAGGTCGGTGCCGCCGACAGCCCCGCCACTTCGCCCAGGAAGGAGGAGCGGTAACGATAGCTTACCCGCGCTTGGAAACCGGCCTTTTCGAAATAGGCGGTGCCGCTGGCGACCCATTTCGACAGGCCGGGCAGGGTGACGCTTTCCGTCGGGTTGCTGCCATATTCGACCTCGCTATGCGTATAGGAGCCGCTGGCGAAGATGCCGAAGCCGTCGAGTGCCGGGCTGAACAGCTTGAAGGGGAGGGAGGCGGTCGCCTCGACCCCCATGATCGTGCCCTTGCCGGTATTGGCGGGCGACTTCACCAGACCGATATAGCTGCCGTCGGCGAGAATGGCGTCGCGCTGATCGGCTGGCAAGGTCGGTAGGACCGACGAAAAATCATAGGCGATATTATTGTTGGGATCGACGAAGTTGGTCAGGTTCTTGAAATAACCGGAAACCGACACATAGCCGCCGCCACGGAAATATTTCTCCAGCGACAGGTCGATATTGGTCGACTGATAGGGGCGCAGGAAGATATTTCCGCCCTCTGAACTGAACGGGCTGAATTGCGGATCGGACGATCCTATCCCGACATAGCTCAAATTATATTTGAATTCCTGGTTGATCCGTTCCTGGTCCAGGCGCGGACGCACCATGGTCTGCGCCGCGCCCAGCTTGACGAAGAAGCTCGGCTCCAGTTCGACGGAAATCTGAGCGCTCGGCAGGACATTGGTGTAGCTGTCCTTGCCGGACACCGGCAGCACGGTCACCACGCCATTGGCGAAGTTGGAAATCGTGCCGGTCGAGGCCTGCCGCGAATGGATGATCTGCACGCCGATCGCACCCTTCAGCGGTTTGCCGCCGAGGTTGCCGTCCATGGTCAGCTTGGCATAGCCGGTGAAGACATCCTCCTTCACCACATTGTCGCGCACCAGCGATCCCGGGCGATTGTCGTAAACCGCGTCCAGCACATTGTCGTAGAGGTAGAGCGGGTTCAGCGTCAGCATCGCCGGCACGCCCAGATAGTCGAGCGAGACGTTCGACCCCAGCAGCGCTTCGCTCGGCACGGGTACCGATCCTGGCGTCCCGCCGGAGATGGTGCAGTCGGTGCCGCCGGGAGAGCAGAGGAAATAGGATGTATAGGCGCTGGTTTTCTTGCGGCGGCTATAGTTGCCGCCGACTTCCCATTTGGAGAAGATGCTGCCCGCAATATCGCCGATCAGGTTTGTGCGGAACGACTTCATGTCGTCGATGAACTTGGGTTGGTTGAGGAAGCCCGCCTGCACCACGGCGGTCGTGCCGTTATAGCCCCAACCATTGGGATCGGTCAGGCTGATGATGCCGGTGTCGGTATAATCGAGCGCCGGTACGATGCGGAAGAGCCCGTTGGACTGTCGCTGAACCTGGACAGTATCGGAAACGCCCGACCGCAAATAGCCTGTGCCCGAATAGGTCTCCAGCAGGAAATCGGTGCGCTTGGCTCGCGACCAGCTTGCATCGACATTCAGCTTCAGCGTGTCGTTGAGGCGGATGTCGTTGTTCCAGCCGAGCGAGATCGTGTCCGCCTTGCGCTTGTTATAGTCGTTGCGCTGCACACCATAGACATTGCTGAAGGTCGCGCCGGTGACGAAGCCGTTCTCGACCGTTTCGTTGCTCACGCCGACATTGCTGCCCCAGACGAGCGGGAATTCGATGCCGCGCAGCCTTTGTTCTTCCTCGAAATGCGAGGCCAGCACGTCGAAGGTCGAATGGAAATTGTCATTGGGTTGCCATTCCAGCGTGCCGACCGCGCCATAGCGCTTCAGCAGATTCGATTGCACATAGGGTTTGGCGCCGCCGATGATGAGGTTGCCGCTGGCGTCGGTGGGATAGCCCCAGGCGTTGAACCGCTCATCCTGCGAAGGCGTCTGCGAGGCGGAAAAGCCCAGCGACAGGCCCAGCGTGTCGTCCGCGAACTGGTCGATATAGGTAGCCGACGCCCGATAGCCGTAACGCTTGCCGTCAGGATTGAGCTTGTCCATGCCGTTCATCTGCCCGCGCAGCGAAAGGGCAACGACCCGATCCTTCTTGTCCAGTGGCCGCAGCATGCGCAGGTCCACCGTGCCGGAAATACCGGCCGCGATCAGCGCCGCGTCGGCGCTCTTGTAGACATTGACGTTCTGGAAGAATTCCGATGGATATTGGTCATATTCGACGCCGCGATTGTCGCCCACCGTCACCTGTTCGCGCCCGTTGAGCAGCGTGGTGGAAAAATCGGGGCCAAGGCCGCGGATCGACAGACGCTGGTCGCGGCCCTCCAGCCGCTGCGCCGTCACGCCGGGCAGGCGGGCCAGCGAGTCCGCGATCGACACGTCCGGCAGCTTGCCGACATCCTCGGCGGAGATCGAATCGACGATCAGCACCGAATCGCGCTTCATCTTCGCAGCGGATGCCAGCGAAGCGCGAATGCCGGTGACAATGATCGCGTCACCGGACTGCGCGTCGGCGGTCGCCGGGACGGAGGGAGCATTTTCCCTTACGGCCTGTGCGGAAGCGGTAGCCGCGACCGACAGCGAAGCGCCGGCCAGAAGGGCGGCCCGCAGGACGGAATGATGGAATTGATGCACTTTTCTGGACCCTCCCCAAGACGCATGGATCGCGTTTCTTGCCAGCCTTGCTGGTTGAGCGTTCGATAGCCGCAGGACATGCGGCCTGCACAGAATCCAACATACGTATTCAATCCGATGCGCCCGTCGGAGGGAAACCAAGGGCCATCTTGGTTGAGATCGCCGCAGTCGTTAGGATCGAGTGATCAGGCCAGGGAGGGCGCCGTGCATCCGATGCAATTGTTCGAATTGGTGATCGTCATGCTGCTGGCGATCATCGTGCTTCATTATGGCGCCAACCGGCTTGGCCTGCCGCCCGCGGTCGCCCTGCTCGCCGGGGGCGCGCTCTTCGCTTTCCTGCCGGGCTTGCCGGTAATTTCGCTCGATCCGCAACTGGTGCTGGTGATCTTCCTGCCGCCGCTGCTGATGGACGGCGCGTGGTTCATTGCGCTGCGACATCTCCGGAGGCACATGATCGGCATCGCTGCCCTGGCCGTGGGCGCTGTGGTCTTCACCACCGCCATCGTCGCGGCTGTGGCCCACTGGCTGGTGCCGGGCCTGCCCTGGGCGGCCTGCGCGGCGCTGGGAGCCATCGTTTCGCCGCCCGATGCCGTATCCGCCCGCGCGATATTACAACATGTCCACCTGCCGCGTCGCCTCTCGATCCTGCTCGAAGGGGAAAGCCTGTTCAACGATGCCAGCGGCCTCGTCCTCTTCCGCTTCGCCATAGCGGCAGGGGTGACCGGCGCGTTCAGCATGGTCGATGCCTTGCAGAGTTTCGTCATGCTGGCGGCGGGCGGCGCCCTGGTCGGCGTTGCGATCGGCGTGCTCTGGGTGCTGACGGTCAAGCGCCTGGACGACAAATATCTGATGATCGCCGCGTCGCTGCTGGCGCCCTGGGCATCCTATATGCTGGCCGAATCCATCCATGCCTCCGGCGTCATCGCGACCGTCACGACCGGCCTCATCTGCGGCTGGTATCAGCATGTCGTCTTTTCCGCGATGGTACGGATGAACGGCACGGCCTTCTGGGCAGTGATGATCTTCTTGATGGAGGCGTTCGTCTTCCTCCTCATCGGATCGTCGCTGCGCGGCGTGATCGAGCGCGTCGGGGGTATCGGCGTCGTGCTGGACGAAATGACGCTGCCCATCCTTGCGATCCTGGCCGCGATCACCGTCGCACGCTTCCTCTGGGTATTCGGATCGGATGCCGTCATCATCCTGTTGAGGGCGATGGGGATATGCGGATACAAACCGCTCGGCCCCCGCTCGGCGACCGTGCTCGGCTGGGCCGGGATGCGCGGCGTGGTGACGCTGGCGGTCGCGCTCAGCGTTCCGGCGGATTTCCCCGGCCGCGACTTCATCCTGACCACCGCCTTCGCCGTCATCATCGGCACCGTCCTCCTGCAAGGCACGACATTGGGCGCGGTGATCCGCATGGTGAAGCTGGTCGAACCGGAAAGCGACCGCCCGCGCATGACCATGAGCGAGGCCGAAGCCGCCATGGCACAGGCGCAGGTCCGCGTCGTGGAGGTCCACGCCTATGACGGGCAGGGTATGTTGCTCCACCCGCGCCTTCTCGAACGCTATCAGCGCCACGCCGAACTTTCCGCCAATTATGCGGCGCGGGAGGAGGCGTTTTCCGACACGCTCCACGCGCATTTCGATCTGGTGCTGAAGGCCATCGCCGCCGGGCGCGCAGAACTGCTGCGCCTTCACCGCACCGGCGAGATCGACGAGCATACGCTTCAGGAACTGGAACGCGATCTCGATCTGGAGGAGTTGAGCGCCCTGTCGGCCAAGGCGTGAGAGGCCCGTCCGCCGTCACCTCGACTGGCTCCCCGTGTGTCGTCCTCTCGGTCGTTCCCTTGTCCTGCCGGCCGCGCCGCTCCATATTCCTGACGCAGCATGTTGCATAGCGAGGCGAGCCATGGAAAAGCGGCTACTTCAGATCGAGAAGGCCTGGGAACAGGCGCTCGGCGATATCTTCCAACCCTATGTCGACCTGAAACGCGAACCCACGGCCAAGGCGATGGAGGCGTTTCGCGCGGTGCTGGGATCGTCCAGCGACAACGACATCCGTCGCCACATCGCCAGAACGGCGGCACGGCAGGGATCGACCTTCCTCAGCCGCTATCTGGCCGAGGAGGATTGGCGCAGCCCCTATAGCTGACCGCCCGCTTCCATGTCCTTCGCCGCCGCAGCCGTCTTCGGTTGGGGCAAGGGCGGGGCGCCGGTCCCCAGGGTGGCAAGATATTTGATGACCGCCGCCCGGTCCTCTGGGCGGCGCAATCCGGCGAAGGTCATTTTCGTGCCCGGCACCACGCGCCCCGGCGAACCCAGGAAATCGAACAGATTGTCATAGCTCCAGCTACCCCGATGCGCCTGCATGGCGGGCGAATAGGCAAAACCCGCATGGCTCGCCACGGGTCGCCCGACCACACCCCACAGATTGGGTCCGATGCGATTGGGGCCGCCCGGAGTGAAGTCATGACAGCTCATGCAAAGCTGCACCTTCTGCTTTCCCGCACCCGCATCCGCGCGGGCGAGCAGGGTACCGAGGTCGGGTGGAGGCGCCGCTGTCGTGCCTCCGCCGACCACTGAAGGCTCCGGCGCCTTGCCCCGCATGGCCCTGTGATAGGCGATCACCCGGCTGCCTTCGCCTGGCTCGGCAAAGCTGGCGGGCCAGTCCCGCTGGATTGCCGCCATGTCGACCCGCGGCGGCATCTCATCCATCGGCCTGTAGGCCAGTTGTCCTGGCCTGACCCGCGTATAGAGCTTGTCGCTGAACCAGCCGAGGCCCAGCGCCGTCACCACTGCGCCTACCACGCACAGCGCCACCGCCGTCCCGCGCATCCGTCCCATGGTTCACCCCCCTCCGCCCATGAAGATCGCCCGCGTCCAGAAGGCGTAGTTCGCCTCGATCGTCATGATCCGCACCAGCACCAGCAACACCAACGGCGGCACCAGGATGGCATAGATCAGGGACAGCCGTTCCCACGCCATATGCATGAAGATCGATACGATCAGCCCGGCCTTCAGCAGCATGAAGACGATGATCAGCGTCCAGCGCATGATCCCCTGCACATGCATGTAATCGACCAGATAGGACATGGCGCTCAGCAGGAACAGCAGGCCCCAGACCTTGAGGTAGAGGCTGATCGGATGCTGTTGCGCTTCATGGGTGATTGAAGGATCATGCTGCATGGCGCGCCTCACCAGAGATAGAAAAAGGCGAAGATGAACACCCAGACGAGGTCGACGAAATGCCAGTACAGTCCGGCAATCTCGACCGCGCTATAATCTCCCGTGCGGTCGTAATGGCCCCGCGCCACCTTGGACGCGATGATCAGCAGCAATAGGACGCCGCAGGTCACGTGCAGCCCGTGAAAGCCGGTGATCATGAAGAAGCTGGCGCCGAATTGCGGTGCCCCCATGGGATTATACCAGGGCCGCACGCCTTCCTCGAAGATCAGCTTGGTCCATTCGAATGCCTGCATGCCGAGGAAGGTGAGGCCGAACAGGGCGGTGAGCAGCATCAGCATCGTCGTTTTCCGCCGGTCGCGCTGGTAGCCGAAATTCACTGCCATCGCCATGGTGCCGCTGGAACTGATCAGGGCAAAGGTCATGATCGCGATCAGGACGAGCGGAATCTCATGCCCGCCGATATCGAGCGCGAATACCTTCGCAGTGTCGGGCCAGGGTAGCACCGCGGAGGAGCGCATCGTCATATAGCCGGTCAGGAAGCAGGAGAAGATGAAGGTGTCGCTGAGCAGGAAGATCCACATCATCGCCTTGCCCCAGTGGGTGTGGCGGAACACTTCCTGATCGGCGGACCAGTCGGCCGCGATCTCCCGCAAGGTGGGACCTATAATCTCTCGATCCGACGGGGCTTGAGCCATGGCGATGAGTCCTCAAGTCGACAGCAGTAAAGCGGCCAGAACCAGCCAGATGATCAACAGGAAATGCCAGTAGAGCGCGCACAGAGCGATATTGCGCATGTTCGCCGCCGCCAGCGCCCGGCCGGCCGCGAACAGGCCGCCAACTATGTGCAGCCCGTGCAGGGCAGTCAGCAGGTAGAAGAAGGCATTAGCCGGATTGGCGGACAGGGTGTAGCCGGTCGCCTGATAATGCCGCCATAGCAGCAATTGTCCCATGAGGAACAGGACGCCCAGCGCGGCTCCCGCGGTCGCCGCGCGGGCCATTCGTTCCCGCCGTGCCATCTCCCACGCGACGCTGCTTGCCGCCAGCAGCAGCGTATTGATCCACAGCAGCGGCGGGTCGGGCATCGATTTCCAGTCGCTGCCATGCCCCATGGCGCCATGCAGTCCCATGCGCATCAGATAGGCCGCGACCAGCAGCGAGAACATCACCATGGCGACGCCGAAATAGGCCAGCGTCCCGACAGTTCCCGCAGACGGCCTTTCCCGTTCGACCGGCGGTGGACCAGGCTCCCAGCTTTTCTCCGTCAGGCGCGCGAGGATCGTCATGCGCCCAATTCCGTTCGGGGTTCGGTCTGGGGAATGAAATCGCGCGCCGCCCCCGGCACGCTGTAATCATAGGCCCAGCGATAAACGACCGGCAGATGCGGTCCCCAATTGCCATGGGCGGGCGGGGTGTCGGGCGTCTGCCATTCGAGGCTCGCCGCGCCCCAGGGATTGGGATCGGCCCTTGGTCCCCGGAACAGGCTCCAGATCATGTTGAAGAAGAACAGGCCCTGCGCGCAGAAGACGATCAGCGCCGCCACGCTGATCCAGGCATTGGCCAGATGCACCGACTGCGGGATGAAGGCGGTTTCGCCCAGCGCATAATAGCGGCGCGGCACGCCCAATATGCCCAGATAATGCATCGGCAGGAAAATCGCATAGACGCCAAGGAAAGTGATCCAGAAATGGAGCTTGCCCAGCGTGTCGTTCCACATCCGCCCGAAAATCTTGGGATACCAGTGATAGATGGCGCCGAAGATCACCAATACCGGCGACACGCCCATGACCATATGGAAATGGGCGACAACGAAGAAAGTATCTGACAAGGGCACATCGACGCTGACATTGCCCAGGAACAGTCCCGACAGTCCGCCATGGATGAAGGTGAAGATGAAAGCGATGGCGAACAGCATCGGCACGCGCAGGTGAATGTCGCCGCGCCATAATGTCAGCAGCCAGTTATAGACCTTGATCGCGGTCGGAATGGCGATGATCAGCGTCGACGTGGCGAAGAAGAACCCGAAATAGGGGTTCATGCCCGACACATACATATGGTGCGCCCAGACGAGGAAGCTGAGCGCGCCGATGATGACGATGGCCCACACCATCATCCGGTATCCGAAGATATTGCGCCGCGCATGGACGCTGATCAGGTCGGACACGATGCCGAAGGCGGGCAGGGCGACGATATAGACTTCGGGATGGCCGAAGAACCAGAAGAGATGCTGGAAGAGCAGGGGGCTGCCCCCTTGTGTCGGGGTGATCGCGCCCATGGACTGCATGGTCGGCATGAAGAAGCTGGTGCCCGCCAGATGATCGAACAGCATCATGATCGCCGCGACGAACAACGCCGGAAAGGCCAGCAGGCCCATCACCGATGCCGTGAAGATCCCCCACACCGATAGCGGCATCCGCATCAGCGTCATGCCCTTGGTCCGCGCCTGCAACACCGTGGTCACATAGTTGAGGCCGCCCATGGTGAAGGCCGCGACGAAGATGGCGAGGCTCACCAACATGGTGACGATGCCCCATTGATGCCCCGGCGTGCCCTCGCTGATCGCTTGCGGCGGATAGAGCGTCCAGCCCGCGCCCGTCGGCCCGCCCGGCACGAAGAAGCCCGCCACCAACACGATCACCGAGAGCAGATAGAACCAGTAGCTCAGCATGTTGACGAAGGGGAACACCATGTCCCGCGCCCCGATCATCAGCGGGATCAGATAATTGCCGAACCCGCCCAGCAGGAGCGCCGTCAGCAGATAGACCACCATGATCATGCCGTGCATCGACACGAATTGCAGGTAATTGTCGGGTTGGATCGCCGGAAAGGCGCCGGGAAAGCCCAGTTGCAACCGCATCAGCGCCGACAGCACCAGTGCCACCAGTCCGATCCCGATGGCGGTGCAGCTATATTGAATGGCGATGACCTTGTGATCCTGGCTCCAGACATATCTGGTGACCCAACTGTGCGGATGATGCAGCGGGCGCAGGTCGTCGGCCAGGGTGGTAGCCATCAGCGAATGCTCCAGGAGGCGGGCGTAGAACAGGCATTGGCCTTGATGATCAGGATCGACATGGCGGCCGGCGGTGCCTCGGCCAGAATCTGGCCGAAGCTGGTCTGCTGCGCCTGCCACCGGGCGAAGGCCTTGGGCTCTTCGACCACTACCTTGCCGCGCATGGCATGATGCCCCGTGCCGCACAGCTCGGCGCAAAGAATGTCGAAGGTTCCGGTCTTGGTCGGGGTCAACCAGAAATAGGTCACGATCCCCGGCACCAGATCCATCTTGGCGCGGAATTCAGGCACGTAGAAATCATGCAGCACATCCTTGGACCGCAGCACGATCTTGACCGGCTTGCCGATCGGCAGATGCAAGTCGCCGCTTTCGACCACTATGTCATCACGGCCGTAGGGATCGAGCGGATCGAGCCCCAGCCCATTGTCCGGCGTGACGAACTTGACCCCCGCTGCGCCCAGCACACCGTCCGGCCCCGGATAGCGGAACGACCATTGCCATTGCTGGCCGACCGCCTCGATCACGGTCGCTTCGTGGGGCACGGACACATATTTGCCCCACGCCGCCAATCCCGGCGCCAGCATTCCCGCTATGCCGATCGCGGTCCAGAAGGTCAGCCTTTTCTCCAGGGAGGCGTTTTCCGGCTCATAATGCGCCTTGTGCCTCAGCCCCCTATATTCCGGGCGATGGCGATATTTGACGACCGCCCAGGCGAGGAACAGGTTCAGCCCCACGAAGGCCGCTGCGCAAATCCACAACGTCACGTCGAGCGCGGAATCGATCGAACCCCAGTTGGAGGCGATGGGCGTGCGCCACCAGGGACTGAACAGGTGAAAGGCGACCGAACCGACCACAAGCATGGCGATGGCTACCGCAACCGGCACAAGCCCTCTCCCATATAGGCGGGCGCTCGAAGCCTTTTTCAGTCCGGCATTTCGAGTCGCCCCGGCAATAACCGCCGGAGCAAGTTACAGAAAAAATGCCGAACGGGAAAGCGGTCGTGGTGAGAGCCAGGCCGCGACGCACGCGGACTATAGCGGAAGCCTTATCTTGTGCTCTGTGCTATCATCAAAGGAACATGTCGGGGATAGGTGGTCCGGATTTTGAGAATATCTACCGAAGTTCCTCCATTGTTTCGACATGTGAATGAGGGTTTGTAAAATTCATTTCTCGAATGATTTGCAATATTATTCGAAATGTAACAAATTATGGAAAATAATAGGTAATAATGTACTGAAAATTATAAGATAAAAGTAGAATTATTCTTATATATCGTTGGATATATACTATAAAATATACTCAATTTTTGTTAGAAAATAGGATTTCATTAACCCACATTAATTACAGTCCCTCTTGTCGTCTGGCTTGGTTCATGACGCACAGGAAAGGGTGATGTGATGTTCGGCAGATCGATGGGGCGATTGCTGCGGGACAGGACGGGCAATGTCCTGATGATGGCGGCTGCCTCCATGCCCATATTGGTCGGTTCGGCGGGGCTTGCCACCGACACGGTGCAATGGACCCTGTGGAAGCGGCAGATTCAGCGCCAGGCGGACAGCGCTGCCTTGGCCGGTGCCTATGCGGTGGCGCAGGGCTTCAGCGCATCGGACAGTGCGACCTCCGACATCAGCCGCCTGTCGCTGGTCACCCTGACGCAGACCCCCACCATCGAAAATGCGCCCACCGCCGGCGCCTATGCCGGCAACAACAAGGCGGTGCGGGTGGTGCTGCAAACCTCAGCCGAGCTGCCCTTTTCGAAGATATTGGGCGTAAGGACGCCGGTCATCTATGGCGAAGCAACCGCGGCCGTGGTGGGCAGCGGCGACTATTGCGTCGTCACGCTCGAAAAGACGACCGCGGTCGGCATCACGCTCCAGGGTAACGCCACGGTCAATCTGGGCTGCGGCATGGCCACCAATTCGCGCGCGTCGAACGCCGTCACGGCAGGAGGCAGCAGCACGGTGACGGCCACTCCGGTCGCGGCGGTGGGTGGGCTGTCGTCCAGTTCCAACTATGTTTCACCGACCACGCTGATGCCCTACAGCATCCCGGTGCAGGACCCCTATGCGTCGCTGCCCACGCCCACCGCGTCGGATTTGTCAGGCTGCAATGGCAACGCCAATGTTCAGCCCAACAACAGCAAGTCCATCACGCCAGGCTGCTTCAAGAATTTCGACGTCAAGGGCACGCTCAACATGGCGCCCGGCACCTATTTCATCGACAGCACGACCTTCGACATCGGGTCGCAGGCGGTGGTCAACGGCACCGGCGTCACCATCATCCTGACCAGCAGCAACGCGACCAACAACCCCGGTTCCATCTCCACCGTCAGCATCAATGGTGGCGCAACGCTGAATCTGACGGCGCCGACGGACATGACCAACCCCTATCACGGCGTCCTCTTCTACCAGGACCGGCGCGCGCTGGATTCGGGAACCAACAAGATCAACGGCAATGCGAGTTCTGCCCTGCAAGGCGCCTTCTATTTTCCGGGCCAGGCGATGGAATTCAGCGGCACGTCGGGCATGACCACCACCTGCGTGAAGATGGTCAGCAAGCGCGTCACCTTCATAGGCAACAGCAATATCGTCAATCAATGCGACAATAAGGGCGTCGATAAAATCGTCGCGACGCTGGTGAGGCTGGTGGGATGATGAAGCGCCTCCTTTCGGACCGATCCGGCAACAGCACGGTCGAACTGGCGATCATCATGCCGGTCCTGGTGCTGCTGACCTTCATGGCAGCGGATGTGGCCATGGCCTTCAAGGCGAAGATCGGGCTCCAGCGCGGGGCCGAACGTGCGGCCCAGATGGCGACCGCGGGCGGATACAGCACCACATCCGCCAACAATTATAGCAATTTGAAGGCGGACGCCGCTTCAGCCGCCGGTGTTTCAACGAATAACGTCACTATCACGCCCACGCTGGTTTGCGACAGTACGGCGCAAACCACGCCCGATTACTGCACCGCGACCCAGCAGATGAAGCGCTATGTCGCGATCAATATTTCGGGGACCTATACGCCGATGTTCGCCAAACTCGCGCCCAGCAGCAACTGGTCGGCCCAGGGCATCGCGCTCACCGGCTCCGCATCGGTGCGCCTGCAATGATCCGGCTGGTACGCGACCAGCGCGGAGCGGGTGCCGTCGAGTTCGCCCTTGCCCTGCCGCCTTTCATCATGCTGCTGATGGGGGCGCTGCAACTCGGCATCATCGCCTGCGCACGCACAGGCCTGCAACATGCGGTGGATGAAGGCGCGCGCTACGCGTCCATCTATCCCACGCCAACCGATACGGACATCATCGCCAAGGTCAATTCGCGTGAATTCGGCCTGGACCCGGCCTATACCAACAATCCGACCATCACCCACGGCACCCAATATGGCGTGCCCTATACCGAAATCACCATGACCTATTCCCGGCCGCTGAACTTCATCGTCTATCAGACGCCGTCGCTGTCGATCAGCTATACCCGCCGATCCTATTGAGGCTTCAACTGGCCTCACTTACCGGACGGGCTGTCGCAGCGCCCTTCTTCTGAACAAGGCGACTATGCAGGGGGAGCCGTCCCGCTTTCCCAACACAGATTGCCCGCCCTCCGCATGAAACTGCCGCGCTTCTTTTCCTCGACCGCCTGCGACATGGCCATCGACCTTGGCACCGTCAACACGGTCATCCATGTGCGCGATCGCGGCATCGTGCTCAACGAACCCTCGGTCATCGCGATCGAGACCCGCGACGGCATCCGCAAGGTGAAGGTCGTCGGCAACGAAGCCAAGCTGATGATGGGCAAGACACCCAGCGGTATCCAGGCGATCCGTCCCCTGCGCGACGGCGTGATCGCGGACATCGATGTGGCCGAACAGATGATCAAGCATTTCATGGACAAGGCGCTCGACGGCCACAGCCGTTTCGGCCGCCGTCATGAAGTGGTGATCTGCGTCCCCACCGGCTCCACCATGGTGGAGCGCCGCGCCTTGCGCGACGCCGCCTCCAATGCCGGGGCCTACAAGGTCCAGTTGATCGAGGAACCCATGGCCGCCGCGATCGGCGCCGGCCTGCCGGTCACCGAACCGCGCGGCGCCATGGTGGTCGACATCGGCGGCGGTACGACGGAAGTCGCCGTACTGTCCCTGCGCGGCATCGCCTACAGCAGTTCCGCGCGCGTCGGCGGCGACCGGCTGGATGACGCCATCGCCTCCCACATCCGTCGCACGCACAATCTCATGATCGGCGAAGCCACGTCGGAACGTGTGAAATGCGAACTGGGCGCCGCCACCCCGCCCGACGGCGAAGGCCGCCGCATGATCGTGAAGGGCCGGGACCTGGTCAACGGCCGCCCGGCGGAAATGACGATCAGCGAGGCGGAGATCGTCGACGCCCTGTCGGAGCCGGTGGGCCAGATCAAGATGGCGGTGATGACCGCGCTGGAACAGACCGCGCCGGAACTGTCGGCCGACATCATCGAGGAAGGGATCACCCTGACCGGCGGCGGCGCACTGCTCCAGCGGCTGGACGAAGCCCTGTCCGACACGACCGGCCTGCCGGTGACGGTCGCGGAAAAGCCGCTGATCTGCGTGGCGATGGGTGCGGGCCGGGCGCTGGAAGATCGCGCCTATGATGGTGTGTTGACGGTTTCCTGACCGGGGAACGCCTTCCCCCAATCGTCGCTCCGGACTGGATTGGGAGCCCCGCTGTTCGTCTTTCGTCCGCGGCCTGTCCAGTCAGGGGACCCCGGGTCAAGCCCGGGGTAGCGGTAAGGGCTATGGACCCCTATCCCGCCTGGCCATAGGCAATCACGGCCTCCACCTCGGCCTTGTCGCCCAGCACCACGCCGACCCGCTGATGCAGCCCGGTCGGCTTCACCTCCATGATCGGCGCATAACCGTTGCTTGCCGCGCCGCCGGCCTGTTCGACCAGGAAGGACATGGGGTTCGCCTCATACATCAGCCGCAGTCGCGCCTTGTCCGCATAGCGGTGATCGGCGGGATAGAGGAAAATGCCGCCTCGCTTCAGGACGCGATGCACGTCTGCCACCATCGAAGCGGTCCAGCGCATGTTGTAATCCTTGCCCAGCGGCCCCTCCGTCCCCTGGATGCGCTCCTCGATATAGCGGGCGATCCCCGGCGACCATTGCCGCCGTCGCGCCATGTTGATCGCGAATTCGGCATTGCCCTGCGGCATTTCCATTGGTCCGTCAGTCATCCGCCAGGAGCCGATTTCCCGGTCCAGCGTGAACTCATAGACTCCCGTGCCGATGGTCAGCACCAGCAGCGTCTGCGGCCCGTAGATCGCGTAGCCCGCCGCGACCTGCTGCGTACCGGGCTGGAGGAAGTCCTGCTCCGTCACCTCGCGGCCCGAACATTCCTCCGGCGCCTTCAGCACGGAGAAGATGGTGCCGACGCTCAGGTCGACGTCGATATTGCTGGACCCGTCGATCGGATCGAACAGCAGCAGATATTCGCCCTTGGGATAGCGATTGGGAATGCGATGGATCGTCTCCATCTCCTCCGAAGCCATGGCCGCCAGATGCCCGCCCCATTCATTGGCGTCGAGCAGCAACTCATTGGCGATCACGTCCAGCTTTTTCTGGACCTCGCCCTGCACATTCTCGCTGCCCAGGCTTCCCAGCACCTCGCCCAGCGCGCCCTTGGACACGCTGTGGCAGATCGTCTTGCATGCGCGCGCGACGGTTTCGATCAGCAGGCGCAACTCGGACGGCAGGGCATTGGCCTGCCGCTGTTGCTCGATCAGGAAGCGGGTGAGAGTGATGGACATAGGCGGTTTACTCGCTCAGGCAATTGGCGGGCCGGGGGCGCGCCGTGAATGGAACCGGGACATGCCGTAGCGGCCGGACGCGCATCGGAAAAGCGCCAATTCATGAGGGGGGCGTGATGGAGGACGATCCGTTCCCGTACCGGGACTGCCCGCGCGCTTGTTCCAGCGTCAGCGTCACCACCGATATGCCCAATCCATTGCGCACGCGCGGCTGTCGCTATCCCCGGCGCCCCGCGTGCCGAGCCGGGCCGACGTTTCCGGCACGATCGCCACGCAGAAGGCAGCGCAAAGATCCAACATGCCCCCAACGCGTCATCGGTCACAGTCCGGAGGTTGTCCCTGATCCCGGCGAAGCAGGGACATCCTCAGTGCCGTGCCCTCCCGCCTGAGATCCCCGTTCCTAAATCCGCTTGGCGATCGCGCCCGCTGCCCAGCCCATGCCGACCGCCAGCATCATCGCGACCAGCCCATAGAAAAACGGCCATTGCTCGGCCGCGACCGCCATGAAGCGTTCGAACCCGGACTTGCGGATGGTTATGTCGCGCACCGCTGCCGCCACCACGCGACCATCCTGCACCAGGAATGTCTCGGCCGTATAATCGCCCACGATCACCCGCGCGGACAGCGGCAGCCGCGCCCGGTAGAGCACGCCGTCGGTGATCTCCACCGTTCCCTGCTGCTCGACATAGAGGCCCGCGCGCTGGCGCAGGTCGATCAGCCCCTTCTGGAAGCGATCCAGTTCCGCGCTGTCGTTGAGGGAGGAGGGAGAAAGCTGGAGTTTGTCCACGCCCATCTCGTAGATCGCCGCCGTCCGTTCATCGACCACCTTGCCGATGGGCCGCGACGACGCGATGGCATAGAAGCTCGGCGCCGAGCGGAAGCGCGCGCTGTCGGCATTGACCCAGATGCCCGCCACCTTCTGCTTTTCGCGCATGGTGATCGACTGGTCGGGGCCTTTCAGCACCACCATGATGTCGGCGGGCGTCTTCGGCCGCCGCCCGTCGGGATAGACGATTGCGCCGAACAGCAGCAGGTCGGCACCGGTGAAGCTATATTGGATCTCCACCTCGCGTTGCGACACGTCGGGCACCAGCATCGGCTCGTCCGCCGCCGTCAGCAGCAGCATGGCGGGGGGCAAAGCGAGAAGGGCACGCCTTTTCACCGCACTTCGACCGTATAGATTTCATCTGGCCGGAATCCCAGGCCCAGCGCCATGCGCGCAGCGACCAGCAGCACGATCGCGGCCAGCAGGATGCGCAGATATTCCGGCCGGATCGTCATGGAGATGCGCGTCCCCACCTGCGCGCCGGTGACGCTGCCGATCAGCAGCAGCAGGGCCAGCACCAGATCGACCGCATGGGTGGTCATGGCGTGCATCATCGTCGTCGCCATGGTGACGAACAAAATCTGGAACAGCGACGTCCCGACCACCGACTGGGTCGTCATGCCCAGCAGGTAGAGCATGGCCGGAACCAGGATGAACCCGCCGCCCACGCCCAGCAACATGGTGAGGATGCCCGTCGCCATGCCCAGCAGCAGCGGCGCCAGCGGCGAGATATAAAGCCCCGAGCGATAGAAACGCCAGCGCATCGGCATGGCAGCGACCAGGGGATGGTGTCGCCGCTTGCGCGCCTGGATGCGTCTGCCGCTCTTGAGCGCGATCAGCGCCTGGATCGATTCCTTCGCCATGAGCGATCCGATGCCGCCGAGCATCAACACGTAGAGGATACCGATCACCGTATCGATCTGGCCGATGGCTTGCAGCAGCCGGAAGATGAGTACGCCCAGGCCCGCCCCCACCACGCCGCCCACGATCAACACGCCGCCCATACGGAAATCCACCGTGCCGCGCGACATGTGCGTGACGACGCCCGATACGCTGGCGCCGGTCACCTGTGACGCCGCCGAAGCCGCAGCAACGGTCGGCGGAATGCCGTAGAAAATCAGCAATGGCGTGGTCAGGAATCCCCCGCCGACCCCGAACATACCTGACAACAGGCCCACCACGCCGCCAAGGGCAATGATGACCAGCGCGTTCACCGACAGATTGGCGATGGGCAGATAAAGGTCCATGGAGGTCTTGGGTTAAGCGTAATATGCGGAGAGATAAAGGCGGTCCCGCTTAAAAATCCGCCCCAAGCGTCACGGCAAGGCCGGAGGCAGGTGCAGCGCGGCCAGCGATGCGTTCGCGCCATTCGATGCCCAACCGGGCTGCGACGGGCTTCAGGGGCAGGCGGACCTGGATTTCCGGTCCGACATCCAGTCGCTCCACTTGCGGCTGCGCTCCACCCGAAAGGCTGGCGCCAAGCCGTAAAGGCGAACGCCCGATCGTCGACAGCAAGGATATCTTGCCGTCGACGAACAGATCGTTCGATCGGAAGCCGACCATGCCGCCCTGCGCATAGGCTGCAACCTCCAATGAAGGCGCGATCGGCATCGGTCCGATTCCGCCTACAACCATGACCGCATTGGCATTGCGTCCACCCTGACCAAGCGCGATCCGTCGCTCCGTCGCAACGCTGACCGGAATGCGGCGTGCCGGCTGCCATGCCAGTCCCAGCGCCGCTTCGGGGGAAGCGGGACGGTTCAAGGCTGCGCTCGCTCTCGCATAGGCCGTCGCCCGGGAGGAGGCGTGCGGAGTCAGATCGAAATCGATGCGGCCCCCTGCCTGTGACCCGCCGAGCCTGCCCGCCGAAACGGCATCGGCCCGAGTGGCGCCGCCTTCGCGCCAGAGCAACCACAGGCTGCCATGCCAGCGGCCGTTGCCCACCGTCTGCGGCAACGCCAGGGGTATGGCGGGAGCTGGATGGACCGGCGGATCGGTTGGAGCTGTGTGATCCTCACTCGGCATTGAGGTGGCGGCGACGTCGGCCACCCGGATGGAAATGGGAATGACCGCCGCAGTCCTGCTCTCCCCGGCCGGTGAGGCGAAATATGAAGGCTCGCGCCGGCCGGAAGCGGGTGGGGTCTGCCTGTGTCGGACCATGGTCTTCCAGTGCAAGGGGGCGTCGTTCCGCGCTGATGTCGACCAGATTTTCGGACGCTCCGGGCGGCGGAGCTGTCCGTCTTCGGGGTACACCCATATGTCGCCTTGGGGACTTGCCAGACGGATGAGGACCCAACCGGCCATGACGAAGGCGAAGAAGCGAACCGGCCGTCCGCTCGCCGCCTCGTTCATGCCGGGACTTCCAGATCGGGAAAGCGATGCTGGGTCTTGTCCCATGCCAGCGGTTTGCCGGTCAAGGACTGGAGGTAAAGAAACATGGCGCGCCGGGCAGCCATCATCGCGATGATATTGGCAATGATGGTGCGCGGTATCGCCCCCAGGCCGAACGCCCAGCCATAGCTCATGCCGGCAAAAATGGCGCGCGTCGCCATGCGCCAGGTCATGAAAGCGAAATTGATCCACAACAGCGTTTCGACCGCGCGTGAAGGTCTAAGATGGGAGTCGAGGCCGAACAGGCCGCCGATCTGTAGCACCGCCGATAGCAATAGAGTGAGATAGGCGGTGAACAGGACGAAGGCAGACAGCGCCGCGCGGCGATCTCGCATCCGCATCCACCATTCCATGGGCCCGCCCTGCCAGCCCAAGCGATCCCATCCCGCAAGCGAGATGCCGACCATCCACCGCGCCTTCTGCTTGACTGCGCCCTTCAGGCTGTCAGGAAAATATTCCTTGGTAGCAACCAGTTGTCCGTCACTGTCACGCATTCGTACGAACACGCCTCGTCCACCCATGGTGGCGATACGCAGCCCGACCTCATAATCCTCGGTCAGCGATCCAGGGTCGAACGGCCCGCCATGGGCGGGGTTCACCAGACGCTCCAGCATCTTGCGTTCAAAGGCGCAAGCCACCCCGGCCGAGGGCATGGAGGCGCCCATCGCTTCTCGCACCGTCAGATATTTGCCATGGCTCTCCGCGAACTCATCACAGTAATGATTTGCAATGGCTTTGTTCCACCAGCCACCCTGGCCGGGCAGGGGCAGGACCGGTAATTGGACCAGTTGAAAGCGATCCGTCATGACATCGAACAGATGGATTTCGTCGCGGTGCACGACATCTTCCGCATCGTGCATGACGATGGCCTTGAAGTCGACGCCCGTGCGCGCTTCCTCCCGCAACATGGTCCGCCAGACCACATTGAGGCAATCCGCCTTGGTGGTCGGTCCATTCCGCTCGTTGATGCACAATATCAGCCGCTCTTCCCCGGCCGCCAGGGGCGCGACGGCATCCAGCGTCGCCTGATCATTGGGATAGAGGCCGACGAAGATGCGATAGTCCTGATGCCCCCAATGGGCGAGCGCATTGCGGAGCATCGGTCCGATCACGTCCGCCTCCCGCCAGGCTGGAATGAAGATGGCGATGCGTCCGGGCCGTACGGAAGCGGGCAGGGTGACGGTCGTCATCCGTTGATGGCGGGAATAGACGGTCAGGCGGCGCCACAAGTGGCGGCACAGGAACAGCACGTCTATAATGAAATCATCGATGCCGCCGATCGCCAGCCCTACCACCGCGAACAGCAGAATCTCATG
Source organism: Sphingobium sp. LB126 (assembly GCF_002795205.1). Lineage (NCBI taxonomy): Bacteria > Pseudomonadati > Pseudomonadota > Alphaproteobacteria > Sphingomonadales > Sphingobiaceae > Sphingobium > Sphingobium sp. LB126. The sequence continues at coordinate 608,292 of NZ_NETV01000001.1, read as the reverse complement.
ATGCGCCTTCGCCAGAGAAGCGAAGAATATTTCCGCCACGGATCTAACCCCCTCTGTCCCTAGCGTGAGCTATTGCAGTAACAGATTGATTCTCAAACGGTTATTCGTTCCACTTTCGTATCCATTTTGACATTTGATCTGGGAAAGCCATTGCCTACAGATGGAGAATGTCTTGGAGAAAGCGCCCATGTTGAATCGTCCGCCGTCGGCGCTGCGTGATTTTCTGAAGAGTGAGGCCGGTGGCGGCGTTCTGCTGATGGCGGTCGCTGCTTTCGCGATGCTGCTCGCCAACCTGCCGGGAGAGGCGGGGCATGTGCATCACGCGCTGGTGCATGCGCAAATCGGCCCTGAATTCACGCCGAAACTGGGGCCTATGACCGTCCACCTCTGGGTCAATGACGGCCTGATGGCGATTTTCTTCCTTCTGGTCGGGCTGGAGATCAAGCGGGAACTGGTCGACGGCGGCCTGTCGAGCTGGGAACGGCGGCGCCTGCCGTTCATCGCGGCGGCGGCGGGCATGCTTGCTCCGGCCTGCGTCTATCTTCTCGTGGTCGCGGGACGGCCCCATCTTGCGAGCGGCTGGGCGATCCCGGCTGCAACGGACATCGCCTTTGCCATCGGGGTGTTGGCGCTGCTGGGGCGCAGGGTGCCAGCTTCGTTGAAGCTCATGCTGACCGCCATCGCGATAGTCGACGATATGGGGGCGGTGGCAATCATCGCGCTGGCCTATACGCAGGACATCGACTGGACGGCGTTGGGCTGTGCGGCGGCGGTGCTGCTCGTGATGTTCGGTCTCAATCGCCTAGCCGTGCAAAGGCTGATACCCTATATGCTGGCTTTTGGGGCCTTGTGGTACTTTACCCTGCTTTCCGGGGTGCATGCGACCGTCGCGGGGGTGCTGACGGCAATGTCCGTGCCGATCAAGTCCACGCCCGGCAAGCCGGATGCCGCCGACAGTTCCCTGCATCGCCTGGAACATGCCTTGCATCCCTGGAGCGCTTATCTGATCGTGCCGCTGTTCGGTTTCATCAATGCCGGCGTGATGCTCGACGGCGCCGCGCTGGGCGTATTGCTGACCCCCCTGCCGATCGGCGTCGCCGCCGGCCTGTTTTTCGGCAAGCAGATCGGTATTTTCGGCGGTATCTGGGTAGCCGACCGGCTTGGCCTGTCGCGGCGACCCGCAGGGGCGAGTTGGGCGCAGATATACGGCATGGCGCTGCTTTGCGGCATCGGCTTCACCATGAGCCTGTTCATCGGCATGCTGGCATTCCCGGGCTCCGCCGCCTTGGTGGAACAGGCGAAGATCGGCATAATCGCGGGATCGTTGCTATCCGCCGTGGCTGGATATATAGTTTTACGGAGGGCGGAATCGCGTTGTTGAGTAGCGCGATTATCCGTTGGACCGCTCTGTCCATGCGTCGGACGGAATCGCGCGCGGAAAGCGGCAATGCTATTTTGCTGGCCGCCATAAGAGCGAATCGCACGAGATGCGAAGACCCTAGCCAGTCCCTTTCAGCGATCAGGTAGGAGGGTGAATATGTTTGGGGAAATGGATGTCAACTATTTGTTGCATCGACAACAAGTGGCGTTGATCCGCGCGCAGATGAGCCACTCCGCCAAGGGCAGGGCGGCCTATGAGGATCTGGCGCGCGGTTACACGAGCCGTATCGACGCCTATCGCCGTGAGAATGAACGATTGGTCGATCTCGCGCATTGTCCGGGTTGAGTGTGATCTGCGTCAGATGGGACGCGGCACGCTTTAGCGCCGGGCGATGAGATTCTCGATCGACAGGCGATGGACGTGATCGTCGCCGCACTCTTTCTCGAGAACCGATTTGATTTTCTCCAGTTCCGTTTCCGTCAGATGTTCGATGCCGATGAACTCATTACGCGCGGTCGAGATGGCGCGGATCAGTTCGTCCATCTTTGCCTGGATTGCGGAACCATCGCGATTTTGCGCATTCTGGATGAGGAACACCATCAGAAAGGTCACGATGGTCGTGCCGGTATTGATGATCAGTTGCCAGGTGTCGGAATAATGAAAGATCGGACCGGTCAGGATCCAGCAGAGGATTACCAGCACCGCCAGGATAAAAGCGAGAGGTTGCCCCGACCAGCAGGCGATCCTGTGCGCGAAAGCCGTAAAAATCCTGTCCATATCGATATTTCTCCTGGAACGTGCTGAACTCGGCCGAAACGGTTTATGTTTCGCGGAAGGCAAAAATAAATGGATGTGAGCAGCCATATTTAGCCTCCGTTCAGCCCGTGCTTGCCATGAAGGTGTCATGACAACCATCCCCTTCCGTTCGCTGGCCGTCGGGCTTGGCGCATCACTTTTTCTCGCCTCCTGTGCGACGGTGTCACCCGAATCGCGGGTGCGCGCCGGGCTGATCGATGCAGGATTGTCGCCGCCCATGGCGGGCTGCATGGCCGAAAGAATGGCTGACCGGCTCAGTATCGCACAATTGCGACGGCTCCAGTCGCTGGCCTCGCTTCGCAAGTCTCACATGGGCGACATGACGGTCGACCGCTTGCTCTATAAGGTCCGCGCGCTGGAGGACCCGGAGATATTCGCGGTAACCAGCAAGGCGGCGCTGATCTGCGCCATCGACCGCTGATTTCGCAATAAATCGAGGCGACGCTTTGCAAAAGTTTTGCAATTTTGCAAAGTGGTTTTGCGAAATTCACTGGCGTTGACCTTTCGCCTGTGCTTAGCCGCTGACCATCAAGTTTCAGCGGAAAGGACGGGCGAGCCCCATGAACATCCACGAATATCAGGCGAAGGAATTGCTGGCGAAATACGGCGCGCCGATCGCTGCCGGTTATGCCGCCTTCTCCGTCGAGGAAGCCGTCGAAGCCGCCAAGAAGCTGCCCGGGCCGCTTTATGTGGTTAAGTCGCAGATCCATGCTGGGGGTCGCGGCAAGGGCAAGTTCAAGGAACTCGGTCCCGATGCGAAGGGTGGCGTTCGCCTGGCCTTCAATCTGGACGAAGTGAAGGCGCATGCCACCGACATGCTCGGCAACACGCTGGTCACCATCCAGACCGGCGAAGCGGGCAAGCAGGTCAATCGCCTCTACATCACCGATGGCGCCGACATTGCGAAGGAATTCTACCTCGCCCTGCTGGTCGACCGCGCCAGCAGCCGAGTTGCCTTCGTCGTATCGACCGAAGGCGGCATGGATATTGAAGAGGTCGCCCACTCGACCCCTGAAAAGATCCACAGCTTCTCGGTCGATCCGGCTTCGGGCTTCCAGCCGCACCACGGCCGCGCCGTTGCCGCCGCTCTGGGCCTGTCCGGGGACCAGGCAAAGCAGGCTGCCAAGGTCGCTGCCTCGCTCTACGCCGCCTTCCTCGACACCGACGCCGAGCAGATCGAAGTCAATCCGCTGGCGCTGACCGAACAGGGTAACCTGCTGGTGCTCGATGCGAAGGTCGGTTTCGACGGCAACGCCATGTTCCGTCACAAGGACATCGCCGAACTGCGCGACCTGACCGAGGAAGATCCGGCGGAAGTCGAAGCTTCGGAATATGACCTCGCCTACATCAAGCTCGATGGCAACATCGGCTGCATGGTGAACGGCGCGGGCCTGGCCATGGCGACCATGGACATCATCAAGCTGAACGGCGAATTCCCTGCCAACTTCCTGGACGTCGGTGGCGGCGCGAACAAGGAAAAGGTGACCGCGGCCTTCAAGATCATCCTGAAGGACCCGGCGGTGAAGGGCATTCTCGTCAACATCTTCGGCGGCATCATGAAGTGCGACATCATTGCCGAGGGCATCGTCGCCGCCGCCAAGGAAGTGAACCTGTCGGTTCCGCTGGTCGTCCGCCTGGAAGGCACGAACGTCCAGCAGGGCAAGGACATTCTAGCGGCTTCGGGCCTGGCCATCGTCCCGGCGGACGATCTGGGCGACGCGGCGAAGAAGATCGTGGCGGAAGTGAGGAAGGCAGCCTGACGCAGCTTTTCGCCTGAACCAAGACACCAAAGGGTGCGGGTGGTCCGGAGACGGGCTGCCCGCGCCTGTGTTTGCCTTTGCTTTCGCATCGGCGGACTTGGCGTGATTTAACGGAGGATGTTGGAGATGAAGATCCTTGTGCCCGTGAAGCGGGTGATAGATTATAATGTGAAGCCGCGGGTGAAGGCGGACGGCACGGGCGTCGACCTGGCGAACGTGAAGATGTCGATGAACCCGTTCGACGAGATCGCGGTGGAGGAAGCGATCCGCCTGAAGGAAAAGGGCGTCGCGACCGAGATCGTCGCGGTGTCGATCGGCGTGGCGAAGGCGCAGGAAACGCTGCGCACGGCGCTGGCCATGGGTGCGGATCGGGCGATCCTGATCCAGACGGATGATGAGGTTGAACCGCTGGGCGTGGCCAAGCTGCTGGCGAAGGTCCAGGAAGAGGAAGGCGCTGGCCTGATCATCCTGGGCAAGCAGGCGATCGACGATGACAGCAACCAGACCGGCCAGATGCTGGCGGCGCTGCTGAACCTGCCGCAGGGCACCTTCGCCAGCAAGGTGGAGGTCGAGGGCGACAAGGTCAGCGTCACCCGCGAAGTCGATGGCGGCCTGGAGACGGTGAAGCTCACCACCCCGGCGATCATCACCACCGACCTGCGCCTCAATGAACCGCGCTATGCCTCGCTGCCCAACATCATGAAGGCGAAGAGCAAGCCGCTCGCGACCAAGGCACCCGCCGATTACGGCGTGGACATTGCGCCGCGTCTGGAGACGCTCAAGGTCACGGAACCCGCCAAGCGTTCGGCCGGCGTGAAGGTTGCCGATGTCGATGAACTGGTCGCTAAGCTCAAGGCTCTGGGAGTTGCAGCATGACGAAGACGCTCGTTTGGGTTGAACATGAGGGCGGCGCGGTCAAGGACGCGACCCTCTCCGCCGTCACCGCTGCATCGAAGCTGGGTGAAGTCCATCTGCTGGTCGCCGGTTCGGGCGTCGGCGGGGTGGCCGAGGAGGCTGCGAAGATCGCGGGCGTGGGCAAGGTCCATGTCGCGGACGACGCCGCCTTCGGTCATGCGCTGGCCGAGAATGTCGCGCCACTGGTCGTCGAACTGATGGGCCACCATGACGCCTTTGTCGCGCCTGCCACCAGCAACGGCAAGAATATCGCGCCGCGTGTTGCGGCTCTGCTCGACGTGATGCAGATCAGCGACATCCTGTCGGTGGAGAGCGAGGACAGTTTCACCCGTCCGATCTATGCCGGCAACGCGATCGCGACCGTCAAGTCGAAGGATGCCAAGAAGGTCCTGACCGTTCGCGGTACGGCGTTCGAGAAGGCGGCCCGTGAGGGTGGTTCGGGCGGGGTGGAAGCCGTGGCCTCGACCGGCGACAAGGGGCTGAGCAGCTTCGTCGGCGCCGAGATCGCCAAGCAGGAGCGTCCGGAACTGACCTCGGCCAAGATCATCGTGTCGGGCGGCCGCGCGCTGAAGGACAGCGAGACGTTTGAGGCGACCATCTTCCCGCTGGCGGACAAGCTGGGCGCGGCGGTCGGTGCGAGCCGTGCGGCGGTCGATGCTGGCTATGTGCCGAACGATTATCAGGTCGGGCAGACCGGCAAGATCGTGGCGCCGGAAGTCTATATCGCGGTCGGCATCTCCGGCGCGATCCAGCATCTGGCGGGGATGAAGGATTCCAAGACCATCGTCGCCATCAACAAGGATGAGGATGCACCGATCTTCCAGGTCGCGGACATCGGCCTTGTCGGCGACCTGTTCAAGGTCGTGCCGGAGCTGGTCGAGAAGCTGTAAGCCAGTTCCCCCTGAAATTCGAAAGAAGGGCGCGGGCTTTCAGGTCCGCGCCCTTTTTCTTGTCCGTTATTCGCAGCGGACGTCATTCTTGTCGATGGCGCGGCCTGCCAGCGCGCCGCCTGCGCCGCCCAGGATCGTGCCGAGGGTCTTCGACCCGCCGGGAGCGATGATATTGCCCAGTACACCACCCGCTATGGCGCCGACGATGGTGCCGGTGGTGCCGTCGTCGCGCTTGCAATAATAGCGGCCGTCATTGTCGCGATAGATATAGTCGTTGTCGCCGATCGGGCGGCCGCCGGGGCGGTGGCCGTAGCTGGGGCGATCATAGCCGTAACGGCCGCCATCGCCGTCGGTGACGCAGGCTGTCAGCGGCAGGGCCAGCAACATCGCGGCCAGAAGGGGGGTGCGCATGGTTGTTCTCTCCTCATTATATCCCCTGATGAGAGGGATAATGCTTTTGGCCGAGGGAAGTTTCGCGGGCAGAATTAGTCTGCCCGCCGCGGCGTGCCCAAAGGGGGGAAAAGGCGTCCGGGCGGGCAGTGGGGGCCAGCGGAGAGAGGGTGTGTCCGCTGGTTTGGCGCTGTCTGGGGAAGGCTGGGTCCGGGCAGGAAGAGGGGCGTCTGGAGCGGGCCAGTTTCTCCTGCCCGAAGAGGGTCAGCGAAAAAGGATCAGGACAGGGATGGCGATCCTGCGCTGGTCGTGGGCCGGGGTGGGGTCGGGGTGATCACCGGCGCCGTTTCCGTTTCGCGGGCGGCCAGGTTGGCCTTCGCATCATTGTAGCGGGCGACAAGGTCGTCCTTGAACTCGGTCAGCTTGCCTTCGTCATAGAGTTTCTTGCCGACATAGCCAGCGATCGCGCCGAAGATCAGGGTGCGGATCATGGGATGCTCCTTGGTTTCGATATTTGCCGGATAAACGGGCGGCGGGGCCTGTGGTTCCGGGGCTGCGGCGAGGCGTGGTCGCGGTGCGATATGGTGGCAGCGGGGGACGGGATGGCGAAAGCGGCGGCATGGGCCATGCCGGAGCGCGCCGCATTTTCAGCGGACGCAGGTGTCGCATCGCTTTGGAGGAAACCGGTTTCCACCTTCGCGCAGGATGGCCTGACCCTCCGTCGTGCGGCAGTCCCTATCCCGCACCCGCCAGCGCGGAGAAGCCGAAAAAGGCGTCGCGGGCGCGGGCGGCGGCGTCCACATAGGGGCGGCATTGTTCGGCCGCCAGCGCGCGGAGCGCTTGCGATTCTTCCGCTGTCAGGTCGCGCTCATAACAGTCGATGTCATAAAGGTCGTCGCTCTCGTAGCCGTCGAAGCCGGGGGGCGGGGGAAAGTCGGTGCGATAGCTTTCCAGGTTCGCGTCCCACCAAGCGCCGCGCAGCAGGGCGGCGGCCTCATCGGGCGGAAGGGTCGTGCGGTCGACCGGCGCGGGCGGAAGTTCACACTGTTCCTGGAAGCGGTGGGACGGGGCCTTGCCGCCCTCCTTCAGCGCCATGCGCGCGGCGACGAACAGCGCGGCGGAGGCGCCCGGCGAGAGGGCGGGGGCAGCCCGTTCCATGGCGGGGTCGAGCGGTCCGGCGTCGTCGCTGTCGCCGGCCATGGGACCGGCATAGGGAGCGGACAGATCTGCCTCCGCTTCCGCCTGGTCCTGCGGGCAGAGCATGTCGAGATAGGCGGCGAAATCCTGCGCGACGATGCGGGCGAGGGCGGCGTCGGAGCCTTCGGGCGGGCTGTCGGCCATGCGGTCGAGGCGGGAGAGCATCGACATGGCGAGGCGGTTGTCGTGGCGGTGGCGGGTGATTTCGCCTGCTTCCATGTCCTTGCGGATCACTTCCTCATGGCCGGTTAGCGCGCGGGCGAGCAGATCGTCGACGAGGCGGGCTCGAGCGATGAGGATGGCCGCGTCCCAGCCCAAGCGAAAGGCCGCGCCGTCGCGGCGGATGCGTAAGGAGTAGGCCGAGCGGGTGCTGATCTGCGCGGCTTCGCAGGCGGCGCGGATGATGCCGGTGGCGGCGAGGGTTTCAAGGAAAGCGCGCTGGCGTTCCGGGCTCCAGCCGTCGATGCGGATTGGCGGAGCGGGCGCGGGGAGGGGAGGGAAGTGGTAGGACATGGGCAAAGCTCCTTTTTATGGGAGGGTTTGCCGGGAGGATATGTTAGGGGAGGGGTTGTAGGACAGAACAAAATGGGAACAGATAGCGTCAGGGATATTGCTGGCGGGTGTGTTTGACGGCCAGTATCTCGATGGCTTCGGCGCCTATGCGGTAAACGAGGATGTAGTTGGGGGTGATGATCGCTTCACGCGTATCGGGCAGGCGTCCGGCGCGGTGCATATAAGGATGATCGGCCAATCGCTCGGCGGCATATTCGAGCAATTCGGCAAGTCGGGCGGCGGCTGCGGGATTGCGGTCGGAAATATAGTCGACGATCCGGCCAGCATCCTCGCGCGCCCTCGGACGCCAGATGATGTGGGGCATTATGCCTGGTTGGCCTTCTTGGCCTCAATGATGGCGCGCAGTTCCGCCATGACCTGATCGTGCGGGATGCCCGGCCGAGGGTCGGCCAAGGATGCCTCTATCTGCGCACGGAACCATGCGTCATAGGCCTCGGCTTCTTCGGTCGTCGCGAACTCGGACTCGATGGGGGTGAGCTTGGTCATGCTGGTGAAAATACCATAGATGTTAGCATCTTCCTAGGAGAGCAAAACTGGTTCAGCATGGCAGCAAACCTATCCGCTGTCTCGGTCTTCAATAGCGTCTTTAAGAGGGGTAACAAGTTTATTTATCAACTCGTCAGGAAACTCGGTATCTGTCTGAATGGCGTTGACTACTAAGTTGCAAAGTTGCATTTTTGTATAAGTAATCCCATTGAATTCAACTCGATCTCCGGAAATATGAAGATCGGAAGTGGTCGCTATGTTGGTCTTGAAAATACCGGATATTATGCGAGAGGGATAGAGATATTCTATGCCATTGTCGGACCATTCGACCATCGATGAAGTCGGTATACCCACCCTGTTACAAACTCTCTCAATGCCAGATTGTTTGACCGAATCTAGAACGATGAAAGTCCTATTTCGATACGGACTCGTTTGCATATCTCCTAAAAGAGACGACCAGTAATTTAAGCGGGCAGCGATATCGCCGCCGCAGCCTTCGATTACGATACGCCGTCCGGGCAACATAAGCGATATTACTTTGTTGAGGTAAATTCTATCTGTTTCACCTTCTACCAATATTATGGCATCCGGTAGAAATAAACTACCCAAATCATTTCCAAGCATTCTAAACTGTATATCGTGAAGTTCAGAAAATGTCTTGCAAGTTTTAGCAGAAATTAAATTCCCATTTCTACTCACAACAAAATTATTGCTTGGAACTTGTTTGTCTAAAAAGTTGTGTGAGTGTGTGCTTAGAACGAAATGCGGTTTGTGAGGAAATAAGTCCTCTCCTCGTTCTCTGTCCACGATAATTTTGGCTAGCTTTGCTTGGAGAGCAGGCGAGAGGCCCAATTCGGGCTCATCAATGGCGACAACTGAAAATCGCTCATCCATTAATGCAGCGAGAATGCCTAAGAATAATCTTGTTCCACTTGAAGTGACGCTAAGGCTCTCGCCATCAACGCTAATGTAGCGATTGCTGAAGGCGTTATCTGGAAATTCCGATTCCACGCTAATATCCAGATCGAACAAATCTCTGAAAGTGGAGAACAGCACCTCTCGCCGAGCATCGCTCAGTCGAGTTAAAGCTGGAGACCCGCAAAAACCGGTAGCGTTTGGACGGCTATAATGATTCACTGAGGGCGCGCGATCACGGAGGCCAGCTATGGATCCCAAGTCCCTGTTCAGTTTGAGCGATCACCTTGAGGCATTGAGCAAGGAGGGCGATCCGCTTGAGGTTTTGCAGGAGACGGTGGATTTCGAGTATTTCCGGGCGTGGCTGGTCGAAGGACTTGGTTATGGCGATGGAGCCAAAGGCGGACGCCCACCCTTCGATCCGGTGATGATGTTCAAGGCCCTGATCCTGCAGGCGCAGCATAATCTATCAGACGCCCGGATGGAGTTCATGATCCGCGATCGGCTGAGTTGGCTACGGTTTCTGGGACTGTCGCTTGGGGATCGCACGCCGGATGAGAACACGATCCGGCATTTTCGCAATCGCCTGACCGAGACGGGAACGCTCAAGCGGGTGATGAAGGCCTTTGACTGGCAACTCCAGAAGAAGGGCTACATTCCAATGTCCGGGCAGATCGTGGACGCCTCGCTGGTGCCTGCACCAAGACAGCGGAACACCGAGGGCGAACGTGAAGCGATCAAGTCGGGCAAGAGCGCCAGAGATATCTGGCCGGACGAGCCGAACAAGGCAGCACAGAAAGATACCGACGCCCGCTGGACCCTCAAGGTCGGCGGGAAAGTTCGGTATCGGGCGGATGGGACGCCGCTCCCCATGATCGCCCTGCCGGTCTTCGGCTATAAATCTCACATCAGCATCGACCGACGCTTCGGCTTCATCCGAGGCATGGCGGTGACTTCGGCGTCAGCGGCGGACGGGCGTCTTCTCCGACAGGTCGTCAGCACGGACAATACCAGTTCCGAGGTATGGGCTGACAGTGCCTATCGATCCAGGCGCAACGAGAAGTGGTTGTCGGATCAGATGCTCACGTCCCGCATTCATCGCCGCAAACCCATGGGCAAGCCGATGTCGAAGGCAACCGCACGGGCCAATGCCGCCAAATCCTCGATCCGTGCACATGTCGAGCATGTCTTCGCGCATCAGAAGAACCGGTTCAACCTGTTCATCCGCACCATCGGCCTGGCCCGCGCTGAGGCAAAACTGACCCTTTGCAACCTGGCCTACAACTTCAACCGCCTGATCTTCCACGAACGCCGGGAATGCAGGGGCTGACTCTGTCTGCAAGCCAGCCAAACCGGCGAAAACAACGCCAGGCATCGTGGAAATCGCTCCGAACGATGCCGTTCTTGCGCCCCGAAGCCTCGACGTCATCAAACCAGCCCGCTTCGCCAGAAATTACCCGGTTTTTGCGGGTCTCCAGCTGTGTTACAATTAAAATATGACCCTTCAAAGTTCTGATAATGACTTCTGCTGTTATGATATAAGTTATTATACCACTCGTCCAGCTCTCTCTCATTGTGATTATAAAGAGGGAGATGATGAAATGAATAAAATCTATTTACACCTATATACAGCTTCGTCTTATCAAGAGACATTTTCTTGAGATATGCCGACTTTCCCGAATTATTCCGACCAGTGAAGATGGTAACATTTCTTTCACTTTGTTTCTCGAGAATTTCGTTAACGCTCGGTGAGAAAGCTAATTCATCAAAAGTCCGCGGCATTAATTACCCCCTCTGAAAAGCCTACTCCGCCGCCACAGCCTCCATCCCCAGCAACGGCGCGAGATAGCGCCCGGTAAAGCTCCGGGCGTTCTTCGCGACCTTCTCCGGGGTGCCTTCGGCCACCACTTCGCCGCCCTTGACGCCACCCTCTGGCCCCATGTCGATGATCCAGTCGGCGGTCTTGATGACATCCAGATTATGTTCGATCACGACCACGCTGTTGCCCTGTTCGACCAGCGCGTGGAGGACTTCGAGCAGTTTGCGGACGTCCTCGAAATGCAGGCCGGTGGTGGGTTCGTCCAATATGTAGAGGGTGTTGCCGGTGGCTCGGCGGCTCAGTTCCTTGGCGAGTTTGACGCGTTGGGCTTCGCCGCCGGAGAGGGTGGTGGCCTGTTGGCCGACCTTGACATAGCCCAGGCCCACTTCGGCCAGCATCGCCATCTTGTCGCGGATGGGGGGGACGGCCTTGAAGAATTCCACCGCGTCCTCGACCGTCATGTCGAGCACGTCGGCTATGCTGTGGCCCTTGAACTTCACCTCCAGCGTCTCGCGATTGTAGCGGGCGCCGTGGCAGACGTCGCAGGTGACGTAGACGTCGGGGAGGAAGTGCATCTCGATCTTGAGAACGCCGTCGCCCTGGCAGGCTTCGCAGCGGCCGCCCTTGACGTTGAACGAAAAGCGGCCGGGTTTGTAGCCGCGGGCCTGGGCTTCGGGAAGCTGCGCGAACCAGTCGCGGATGTTGGTGAAGGCGCCGGTATAGGTCGCGGGGTTCGAGCGGGGGGTGCGGCCGATGGGCGACTGGTCGATGTCGATCACCTTGTCGCAATGTTCGAGGCCAGTCACCTTGTCGTGCGGGCCGGCGACGATGCGGGCGCCGTTGAGGGCGCGGGCTGACGCCGCGTAGAGGGTGTCGATGGTGAAGCTGGACTTGCCCGAACCTGAGACGCCGGTGATGCAGGTGAAGGTGCCGAGCGGGATGCTGGCTGTCACATTTTGCAGGTTGTTGGCGCGGGCGTTGTGGACGGTGAGTTTCTTGCCCGAGCCCTTGCGGCGTTTGGTGGGGACTTCGATGCGGCGGGTGCCGTTCAGATAATCGGCGGTCAGGCTGTCCTTGTGGGCGAGGAGTTGGTTGAGGTTGCCCTGTGCGACGATGGTGCCGCCGTGGACGCCTGCGCCCGGCCCCATGTCGACGATATAGTCGGCGGTGCGGATCGCGTCCTCGTCATGCTCCACGACGATGACGGTGTTGCCGAGGTCGCGCAGGCGTTTGAGGGTCACGAGCAGGCGGTCATTGTCGCGCTGGTGCAGGCCGATCGACGGTTCGTCGAGGACGTAGAGGACGCCGGAGAGGCCGCTGCCGATTTGCGATGCGAGGCGGATGCGCTGGGACTCGCCGCCGGACAGGGTGCCGCTGGTGCGGTCCAGGTTCAGATAGTCGAGGCCGACATTGTTGAGGAAACCGAGGCGTTCCACGATTTCCTTGAGGATGGCCTTGGCGATCTGATTCTGCTGATCGGTGAGGTGGGTGGGGAGGGTGGAGAAGAAGCCGAGCGCGTCCGCCACCGAGCGGCGGGTGGACATGGAGATGTCCTCTCCGGCGATCTTGACCGCGCGGGCTTCGGGTTTGAGGCGGGCGCCGTCGCATGTCTCACAGGGCATGGCGGTCTGGTATTTGCTCAGTTCCTCGCGCATCCAGGCGCTGTCGGTCTGGAGCAGGCGGCGGTTGAGGTTGCCGATCACGCCTTCGAAGGGTTTCTTGACCTCGTAGGACTTCTTGCCGTCGACGAAGCGCAGGGTGACGGGTTTGCCCGCGGTGCCGTGGAGGATGATGATCTTCACCTCCGCGGGGAGGTCGGCCCAAGGGGTTTCGAGGGAAAAGCCGAATTCCTTCGCGAGGCTGCCCAGGACCTGCATGTAATAGGGGCTGGGCGGGTTGGATTTGGCCCAGGGGACGATGGCGCCCTTCTTGAGCGTGAGGGCTTCGTTGGGGACGACGAGTTCGGGGTCGAACTCCTGCCGTTCGCCCAGGCCGTCGCAGGCGGGGCAGGCGCCCTGCGGGGCGTTGAAGGAAAAGAGGCGGGGTTCGATTTCGGGGATTGTGAAGCCGCTGACGGGGCAGGCGAATCTTTCAGAGAAGACGATGCGGTTGGCGGGGACTTCGGCGTTTTTCATTTTGCCGGCGGTTGCGCTTTGCCCACCCCCGGCCCCTCCCGCCTGCGGGAGGGGAGAGGTGAGGTCGGCGACGGTGCCGTCGGCGAGGTCGACATAGGCGAGGCCGTCGGCGAGTTTGAGGGCTTGCTCGAAGCTGTCGGCGAGGCGGGTGGACATGTCCTGCGTGACGGCGAGGCGGTCGACGACCACTTCGATGTCATGTTTGTATTTCTTGTCGAGGGCGGGGGCGTCCTCGATCGCGTAGAGTTCGCCGTCGATGCGGACGCGGGTGAAGCCGGCCTTCTGCCATTCGGCCAGTTCCTTGCGGTATTCGCCCTTGCGGCCGCGCACGACGGGGGCGAGGAGGTAGAAACGGGTGCCCTCCGGAAGCTGCATCACGCGGTCGACCATCTGGCTGACGGTCTGGGCGCTGATGGGGAGGCCGGTGGCGGGGCTGTAGGGGATGCCGACGCGCGCCCAGAGGAGGCGCATATAGTCGTAGATCTCCGTGACCGTGGCGACGGTGGAGCGGGGGTTTCTGGACGTCGTTTTCTGTTCGATCGAGATGGCGGGGGAGAGGCCCTCTATATGTTCGACGTCGGGCTTCTGCATCATCTCCAGGAACTGGCGGGCGTAGGCGGAGAGGGACTCCACATAGCGGCGCTGACCCTCGGCATAGATGGTGTCGAAGGCGAGGCTGGACTTGCCCGAGCCGGACAGGCCGGTGATGACGATCAGGCTGTCGCGGGGGAGGTCGACGTCGACGCCCTTGAGGTTGTGTTCGCGGGCGCCGCGGACGGAAATTTGCGTGAGACTCATGGGGGCGTGTTGTTCCAGATTTGTTCTTCGAGGGCAAGGCCCGGTCGGGGGCAAGATAGGGTCTGTGCGGTGAAAGGAAAAGGTGGCGGCTTTTCTCCGCGGAGAGGCTGGGTTAGGGCTGGGGGATGAGCGGGATTTCGGTTCGGATGCGATGCGGGGCGCTGGCCGTGGCGGTCGCGCTGGCGGGGTGTGGCGGGGGCGTCAAGTTCCGGCCGGTGAGCGATGTGCCGGTGCGGGTCGGGAAACCCTATACGGTGCGCGGGGTGACTTATGTGCCGGCGGCCGATCCCACCTACGACTATCTGGGTTATGCCAGTTGGTATGGGCATGAGAGCGGGAACCAGACGGCCAATGGGGAGCGCTTCGTGCCCAGGGCGGTGACGGCGGCGCATACGACGCTGCCGCTGCCGAGCTATGTCGAGGTGACGTCGCTGGATACGGGGCGGACCATCCTGGTGCGGGTGAACGATCGCGGGCCTTTTGCCGGGCAGGGGCGGATCATCGACCTGTCGCGCGGCGCGGCGGAGCAACTGGGGATCAGGGCGACGGGCCATGCGCCGGTCAGGGTGCGAGTGGTGGAGCCGCCGGAGAAGGACAAGCGCAAGCTGCGCGAGGGGCAGGAGGCGCCGTCGCGGCCTGCGGTCGACGCGCGGACGCTGGTCGATTTGCGGGCGCAACTGGCGGCGGGCGGCGGGGCTGCGATGTGATGTCGTTCGTCGACGGGCTGCTGCGGTTTGTCGTCCGTGGATGCCGCCGGGCGGGGCGGGTCGGCGGATCATCGAATGGGGAAAACGGTCCTGCTTCGCCCGCGCTATGATGCGTGCCGACACAGCGACGACCCGATACGGTTCCGGCCGGTGTGAGGTTGCCCTGTCGATAACAGTTTGAAGTCCCGGAGAGCCCGACAGCTTCCTGGATGCACCCCCGGCCTATCCCTTGCGCCGGGGGTGTTTTTTGTGTCGCGCGCTTGTTGAACATTTGTAATTTTCCGCTACGGAAAGCTTGTTTTTTTGGCGTAAAATTGTCGTTCGTCCAAGCTGGACTGCATTTGGTCGACAGGGGCGTCGTTGGCCGACGGGAAGGGGCGCCGGTCGAAAGCGGAAGGCGGTGCACGGGCAGCGGGCGTAAACCGGATGGGCGAAGACAGAGACGATGATCTGTTGAGGCCCTCTCTTCTCTTCGCTTGAGGTTCGCCGCGCGCGGACGAGAGTTGAGGAGATGAGTGTCATGATCGCCGCGAAGATAATCGCTGCCGCCGCATTGCTGGGCGTTGCCGGGACGGCTTCGGCCGTCGAATTCCAATCCAACGGTAAGACCGCCGACGTCCGTTATCATGACCTGGACCTGTCCAGCGCCAAGGGGCAGAATGCGCTGAAGTGGCGGATCTGGCGGGCCGCGTGGAAGGTCTGCAAGCACGGCACGAGGGACAGCGAGATCAAGGAGTGCCAGTCGGTCGCTGCCGCGCATGTGCGCAGTTCGGTGGAACTGGCGATCGCCAAGGCCAATAATGGCGAACGCTATGCGGATATGGCCAAGGACAAGCCGCTGGGCGCCGGGAACTGAGATTTTCCGCTTTGGTGATGGAGCAAAGGCCTGGGGAGACCCGGGCCTTTTTGTTTGGATGCGCCAGGCCGCTGACGACCATTTC
This sequence comes from Sphingobium sp. LB126, assembly GCF_002795205.1. Classification (NCBI taxonomy): domain Bacteria; kingdom Pseudomonadati; phylum Pseudomonadota; class Alphaproteobacteria; order Sphingomonadales; family Sphingobiaceae; genus Sphingobium; species Sphingobium sp. LB126. The sequence continues at coordinate 592,569 of NZ_NETV01000001.1, read as the reverse complement.
CGGCCGTTCAAAGCGTCGGCACGCAGTCCAGATACCGGACGTTGCTATGTCATGGAATTTGGCTGATAATGCAGTGGTGAATAAGGCCACCCTCGTCCGCATCGTTCTCATTCCTACGTTCTTTGTGGCTTTGCTCGGATATTGGGCAGCCTTCCCGCCTCGCGAGCCAATCGGGTCAGCCGACGGCATTTATGTGAGCGCTTGCTGTGGCTCCCTAAAATTGCAAGGCGGGCAAATGTCCTTGCAGAAGCAGATAGTTAGCTATGTGGTCGAACACGACAAAGTTGGGCGATATGTTCTGCCCGCCGTTTACGTCGGTGTGTCAGATGTAAATCGGGTCGGTATCGACAGGAAGAAAAGCGCTTTGAAGCTCCGTCTTGATGGTAGCCCGACGCCAACGACAATTAATCTGTCGGGCAGACGGACGACTGTTGAATTTCGCAGACGTTAGCGATGGCCGGTTTGATCTGATCGCGGCGCAAAGCCGCCAGTCTACTAGCCACCCAAACCCGCTCCGATCGATCAGCGCCCGGTCATGGCGCGGGCGTTGGCGAGATAGGTGCGGCCGATGCGGATTTCCGTGTCGTCGACCAGGCAGGCGGACCAGACGCCGCTGCCGTCGTGGCGAAGGCGCGCGATATGGTCGCGGCGCACGATATGCGATCGGTGCAGGCGGACGAACTGCTGCGGGTCGAGCCGGTTTTCCAGCGAGCTGATCGTCTGGTGCAGCAAATAGCTGTTCTGCCCGACATGCAGGCGCATATAGTCGCGTTCCGCCTCGATCCGGTCGATCTGGACCGCGCCGATGCGCACCAGTTCGGACCGGTGCGGGACCCAGAATTCCTCTGCCCATTCGCTCTCCGCCTCCATGCTGGTCGCAGGGGAGGGCGCGGCGCGGTTGCCGAGCGCCTGTTCCACCCGGTCGACCGCGCGGGCAAGGCGTTCATGCGCGACGGGCTTGAGCAGATAATCGACGGCGGCAAGGTCGAAGGCCTCGACCGCGAACCCCTCGAACGCGGTCACGAAGATCACCGCCGGGCAGATGCCCATGCGCGATGTCGCCCGCGCCACGCCGATGCCGTCGAGCAGCGGCATCGCGATGTCCAGCATCACCAGATCGGGCTCCAGCCCCTCGATCAGCCGCAGGGCCGCCTCGCCGTCGCTGGCCGTGCCGACCAGGGCGATGCGCGGTTCGCGGGCGCAGAGCATCTGGAGCCGCTCCACCGCGAGCGGCTCGTCGTCGACGATCAGGGTGCGGATGGCCATTCAGATATTCCTGCGGATGACGGGCAGGGTGAGGTCGACCGCGAAACCGCCGCCGGTGCGGGGACCATAGTCGATGCGCCCCTTATCGCCGAAACGCGCGGTCAGGCGGTCGCGCACATTGGCAAGGCCGATGCCGCTGCCCGCATCGGCATCGCTAGGCGGCTTGTCGCCATTATCGGTGACGCTGAGGTGGAGTATGCCCTCCTCCTCCCGCGCGGCGATGGTGATGGTGACGGGGCTGGACGTGCGCGACACGCCATATTTGATCGCATTTTCGACCAGCGGTTGCAGGATGAGGCCGGGTACGCAGGCATTGAGCAGCCTGTCGGGTATCCGGATGCTGGTCGACAGGCGATCCGGGAAGCGCACCGCTTCGATATCCAGATAGAGTTTCTGGAGATGCACTTCCTCCTCCAGCGAAACATCCTCCAGCGGGTCGCCGGTGAGGCTCGTGCGGTAGAAATTGGAGAGGGAGAGGATCATCTGTTCCGCTTCGTCGCGCCGGTTCTTCATCACCAGTGACGAGAGCGAATTGAGCGTGTTGAACAGGAAATGCGGGTTCACCTGGTAGCGCAGCGATCGCAGTTCGGCCTGTTGCGCGGCGCGTTCCAGCCGGTCGGCGCGGCGTTCCACCCGATGCGCCTCGCTGGCATAGGACAAGGCGAGGTAAAGGCCGGCCCAGGCGGCGAGGAAGAAATAGCGGCTGATCGCGTCCTCCACGATCTGGGTCAGGGCGAAACCCTGTTCGCTCGCATATTTCTGGTAATCCGCGTCGGGGAAGAGCGAGGCCGGATCATAGATGTTGAAGACGTAGAAATTGGCTGCCGCCGTCGCCAGCGCGAAGGGGGCGGCCAGGGTGAAGGCGGCGACGATGCGGGTCGCCAGCGGCTTGCGGTCGAACCGGCGCAGGCAGAGATAGAGGACCCAGGTGACGACGATGCCGATCACCGTCACCACCGCGCGGCGCGCGGCCATGGCCCCCTGCGCCTCGAACCCCATGACCGAGGCGCGCAGCGTCACCAGCACCGCATAGAAGAACCAGAAACCCAGTATCGAATAGAGTGCGACCGTCGGCGGCACGCCCGGCTCGCCGTCTTCATTCTTTATGCTCATGGGCGAAAGTCTAGGCCAAGCGGTCCGCGCTGTCGCCCCTTGGCGGTGAAGCTGGTCGAAGGGTTCCATGCGTTGGTCGATGAGGGCGTTGGTCGATGAGGGTGTGGTCGGGGGGCGGAACCGGCCGCCGCGCTGGCCCGTTGATCGGAAAAGGAGAGAGCCATGACCGACAAGACCGATATCCGTCCCAACAGCCGCGAGGAAGCGGGCGACAAGCGGCCCACCGACGAGCAGGACCATGCCATCACCCCTGAGGAAAAGCTGGACGAGGGCCTGAAGGATTCGATGGACGCGTCCGACCCGCCGTCCGCCACCGCGCCGGGCGACCATGGTGATCCGGTGCCGTCTTCCGGCTTTCCCGGGGGCAAGGAGAAGGACCGGCGATAGACGGAGCGGGAAATCGTGATATGATCGTTTTTCGCAAGGGGCCGCCCCGATGTGGCCCCTTCGCAGGTGAGAGGAGCCACTTCATATGCCGACTTCCGCTACTCCCGCGATCGAACGCATTGCCCGTGTCCTGGCCGGGCGCCAGCTCAGCCTGAACGGCGAGGGCAGCGATCCGCACGCGGCGGGCGCAGTCGATGCCAGTTGGCAGAACCATGTCGATGACGCCTATGCGATCCTGCACACATTGCGCGAACCCGATGCGCAGATGGCGCAGGCGGGCGACGTGACGGTGTGGCGGAGCATGATCGGGGCCGTGCTGGAGCGGCGGGCCTGAAGGCGTAGCCGTTTCGCGGGAAAGGCGCATTGGCCTCTTCGCGCCGCCATGGCATAGGCTTCGCTATGGTTGGGCCGATGTTGAAGATCAAGATCCAGATTTATTGCGGCGAGGAAATCGCCATGGGGCCGGGCAAGGCCGACCTGCTGGACGCCATTGCCGGCGAAGGGTCGATTTCCGCTGCCGGGCGCAAGCTGAAGATGAGCTATCGCCGCTGCTGGTTGCTGGTGGACGTCATGAATCGCTGTTGGACGACGCCGGTGGTCGCCACCTCGACCGAAGGGGCGCGTCTGACCCCATTCGGGCAGGCATTGCTGGCGCGCTACCGTGCCTTGCAGGCTGCGGCGCAGGAAGGGGCGGCGGTGCACTGGCCGGAACTGGCCGGGATGCTGCGGGCCGAACCGCTGGCCGCGCAGGAGTGAGGGCGCGGCAAAGGGCCGAAAATGTGCCATGCGCGAGGGTGCCGGCGGACATTCCTGCCGTGGCGCTTATCCATTGGGCGCATTCACAAAAATTACATGTTGCACCGCACAAGGAAAAATGATTCCCTGTGTCTGTCGGGGCAACCGGCGCTTAATCTTGTAGAAACCATATTGGGCGCATGGTTTGTCGGTCGACTTGAAGTCGGAGGGCATGAGCATGGGCACGAGTGCAAGACCTGCGGACGGGGCCATCACACTGGCGGAATTGCGTGAATTCGCCAGCTTCCCGGCCGCCACGCAGCGCTATATCCGAAGATCGCTGGATATCGGCCTCCATCGGCGCGATGCGATGAAGCTGTGGTCGCGCGACATGGTGGAGGAAGCCAGCATCCGTGCGCAGGCGCGGATTTACGGCCGCCTTGAGGAGATCAAGGCCCGCGTGCCCGATGACAGCGGCCTCGATCAGATGGAGCCGTTCATGGCGCCGCTGGTGACGATCTCCGCCTTCGACCTGGGCCAGGATCGGCTGAGCAGCTTTTCGGCCTATCGCTTTCTCTACGAGCGGTTGCTGGGGGCGGGGGCGCGGCCGTGGCTGCCGGGTGCCTTCTGCGCGGCCGCGAGCCTGCCGCATCTGCATCCCGAAAAGCGCCGCGCGTTGCTCCAGTCGATCAGTGAGGCAGCGGCGACCGCCGTGGGCTGGTCGAACCGGGAGCCGACCTTCTATCCCGAATGGGTCGAGAAGGTGGATCTGAGCAAGGCGAACTGACGCTTTACCGCGCATGCCCGTCCGGGGGGAGGGGCATGCGGATTGCTCCCGTTCCCGCGCGGTGACGCCGATCTCCGGCATGGCTGGGGTGAAGAGTTCAGCTTCTTCTAGGAGGATGCCGATATCCCGACGCTCGGCATCGAGCATCCGGCCATGCTCGGCCATCCGTTCTGCGAGGGTCTGGTCCGAAGGCTATGACGAGGTGGCTGATCAGGTCGCGTGCGCGTGCCGGCGAGGCGACCTGGAACAAGGCGTTGCTGCTGCTTGAGCGGAGCGGTTTCCCCGAGGGGGCCTGCCACAGCTTCTCCTACAGTCCGCTGCACATAGCCGAGGGAGCGTTCGGCGGGCTGCTGTGCATCGTTAACGAGGAGACTACATTAACGAGGGGAGACTGCGCGCATCATCGGCGAACGCCGTCTCGAAATGCTGCGCGGGCTTTGATCATCTGATTGGCTTGGTCGAATGGGCTGAACCGTTCTTGAGGCCGAACGCCGACGGGAACGCGACCGTTCGCATTTCATCGGGGTCGACTATCGGACAGGGGAATGGCTTCAGGATTTCAGTGCATTTGAGCGTAAACGGCTGATTTTCGGGAAGAATCCATGGATAAAGGAGATGGACCAATTTCCTGGTTCACCATCCATCCCATCCATTGATGCTATTGGTGACCCCTACGGGAATTGTTTTAGTGGATTAAGTTATTGATATTTCTGTATAATATGACGAATTTGATCGCGTATACCATCACATGGCCCAGCAGGCTTTTGGGATTTTGTGATACGGATTGAGCTGCAAGTGATGCAAATCGCAAATGTTGCCGATGCCATGGCAGCACTCAGCGAAGAGACCGGAAATCCTCGAAATCCGACCCCACCGTGACGGCTATCACGGCCGATCCAGTCCTGCTTGTTTTAAACTCGATGCGACGGCTAACCCTTTGTTGGTGACAGGCCCGATGGGCCTGTCTGGTTAATGAGAAGCTAGGGCTAAATCATCCATAATGAACTGAAATATCCTGATAAAATTCCTCAAATCGTCGCAAATTGAATTGATTAGTCCGTGCGGTTGTGAAACCCATTGCGATGGCGCCGGGGTCTGCGCCGAACAGGGGTGAAGATGGACAGGGGATTGGGAGACGTCTCTTCGGGCGTCGAGAGCGGCGTGCGTGCGCTCGCTACGCTGTTGGCCGTGCATAAAATTGCTGTCGATCCTCAACAGCTGCGTCATGAACTGGGGCATCATGAGGCGCTGACATCCGATGAAGTGTTAAGGCTAGCCAAACGTCAGGACGGAGTTCGCGCGCGCCTTGTTCACGCAAATTTCGACAGATTGGCGCGACAGCCGCTGCCGGTGATGGCCAATGGACATGAGGGCTGGTTCCTGATCGGCCGTGCTTCTGAGTCGGAAGCGCTGATCCAACGCCCTGACGCCAATGTCGAGAAGCTTTCAAGGAACGAACTGGAGGCGATCTGGTCCGGCGAGATTATTCTGCTGACCACGCGTGAAAGCGTAGGTGGCGCAGCCGGTCGCTTCGATATCCGATGGTTCATCCCGCAGGTCGTTCGTTATCGCAAGCTGATTGGCGAGGTGCTGCTCATCACGCTGGCGCTCAATCTTCTTGGATTGGCCGCGCCTTTGTTCTTCCAGAATGTGATCGACAAGGTGTTGGTCCACAACACCCTGGCGACCCTCCAGGTGCTGTCGGTCGGCTTTGTGGCGGTCTCGCTCTGGGAGGTGGCCTTTGGCTGGCTGCGGACCCGGCTCTATTCGGAGACCAGTCAGAAGCTCGACGTCGAATTGGGTTCCAAGCTCTTCCGGCACATGCTGGGTCTGCCACTCTCCTATTTCGAAGGGCGCCGTGTCGGCGACACGGTGACGCGGGTACGCCAGCTTGAATCCATCCGCGAATTCCTGACCAACGCGTCGCTGTCGGTCCTGATCGATCCCCTCTTCACCATCGTCTTCCTGGTGGCAATGTGGATTTATTCTCCCACCCTCTTCTGGATCGTTGCCGCCACGATTCCGGCCTATGTCGGGGTGTCGCTGCTCGTCACCGGACCGCTGCGTCATCGCCTCGATGAGAAATTCGAACGCGGCTCGGCCAACAACGCCCTGCTGGTGGAAAGCGTGTCGGGGATGCAGACCATCAAGGCGTCGGCGGTTGAGCCGCAATGGCAGGAAAGATGGGAACGGCAACTGGCAGGCTATAGTGCCGCCAATCAGCGGGTCATCAATCTCGGCAATACTGGCAGCCAAGCAGTCCAGCTAATCTCTAAGCTCAGTCTCGCTGCCATCCTATTCTTCGGCGCCCGCGAGGTGATTGCCGGGGCCATGACGGTGGGAGCGCTTGTCGCTTTCAACATGTTCGCCCAGCGCGTTTCGGGACCGGTCATCCGCATGGCCCAACTCTGGCAGGACTTCCAGCAGGTTCGCCTTTCCATCGATAGGCTGGGCGATGTCCTCAACCAGCCCATCGAGCCGGGCGCAGGCTCCCGCGTCGCCCTGCCGGAGATCAAGGGCACCATCCGCTTCGAGGGCGTGAAGTTCCGTTATGGCGTGGATGGCCCCTGGACGCTGGAGGATATCGACATCCATCTGCCCGCGGGCGGGACGCTGGGCATTGCTGGCTCCTCGGGATCGGGCAAGTCCACCCTCACCAAGCTACTGCAACGCCTCTATACCCCGGCGGCAGGACGGGTCCTCATCGACGGCGTCGATATCGCCCAGATCGACCCAAGCTGGCTGCGTCGTCAGATCGGTGTGGTGTTGCAGGAAAACCTGCTGTTCAACCGTTCGATCCGCGAGAATATCGCGCTGGCCCATCCCGCCATGCCGCTGGAACAGGTCATGGCCGCCGCCCAACTTGCGGGCGCCCATGAGTTCATCGTTGGTCTGCCGCAAGGCTATGACACGATCATCGAGGAGAGGGGCGTCAACCTGTCCGGTGGACAGCGCCAGCGTATTGCCATTGCTCGCGCCTTGGTCACGCAGCCTCGCATTCTCATCCTTGACGAAGCCACCTCGGCTTTGGACGCGGAGAGCGAGGAGATCATCCAGCGCAATCTCCGTGCTATGGCGCGGGGCCGCACGGTCCTCATCATCGCCCATCGCCTCTCGGCAATCCGCCAATGCGACCGCATCATGACGTTGGAAAAAGGACGGATCGTCGAAGTCGGCACCCATGACGAACTGCTGCGACAAGGCGGTCGCTATGCTGGCCTGCACCGGCGACAGATGGGTGTGAGTGAGGGCGCGGCATGAATAGCATCGCGCAACATTGGGATGTAGTCCGCGCTGCGCTCGCCGATGAAAAACGGCGGGCGAACAAACTGATAAGGGTCGATGAAGTCACCTTTCTTCCGGCAGCGCTGGAAATCATCGAACAGCCCGTGTCGCCCACCGCAAGAGCGACGACCTGGGTTTTGCTCATCATCCTTGTCTCGACAATCGTATGGCTGACCTTTGGCAAGGTCGATGTAGTGGCCTCTGCGCCAGGCCGTCTGATCCCCGCGGACAACGTCAAGCTGGTTCAGCCAGCGGAGGCAGGGATCGTGCGCGCTATTTATGTTCGCAACGGTCAGTTCGTGCGCAAAGGGCAGGTGCTGGTCGAACTCGATCCGACGGTTTCGACCGCCGAAACTGTCCAGGCGGAGGCCGCGCTGCAAACGGCACTGTTTGATGTCGCGCGCGCCAAGGCGGTACTCTCAGAGTCTGATTCAAAATTATCCTTTGCGAATTCATAGCCTTGCGATGCGGCGGGCAAAGAGCTGGATCGAGGCGATGAACAGCCATGCGGTTGCTGACGCGATGGTTTGCTCGAAGTCCTTGGCCAGTCGGCGGTTTCGATTCAGCCATGCCAGCGTCCGCTCTACGACCCAACGGCGTGGAAGGACCACGAAACCCTTGGCGGTATCGGACCGTTTGACGATCTCGAGGGTCCATTTGCCGATCCGGCGCAGCGCCTGTCGGAGTTTGTCGCCAGCATAGCCGCCATCGGCAAACACATAGCGCAGCCACGGGAAGCGCTTGATGATCTCGGCCAGCACCAGCGGTGCACCGTCTCGGTCCTGGATGTCAGCGGTGTGGATCACGGCGTGGACCAGATTGCCCTCGGTGTCAGTCAAAATGTGGCGCTTGCGACCCTTGATCTTTTTGCCCGCATCATAGCCGCGAGGACCGCCGGATTCGGTGGTCTTGACGCTCTGGCTGTCGATGACCCCGGCACTGGGCGAGGCATCGCGCCCGGTCGCCTCGCGCCCGATCAGCAATAGGGCATGATTGAGCGATAACCAGAGCCGGTTGTCCCGCCACAGGTAGAACCAGCGCCGCACTGTCGAGACCGGCGGAAAGCACGGTGGCAGCATCCGCCACGGCAGACCGCCGCGCAACAGATACAGGATCGCCTCGACAATCCGCCTGAGCGGCCACTTGCGCGGACGGCCCACATGCGACGGCGGCGGAAAAAACGGCTCAAGCAGCGCCCATTCGGCGTCGGTCAAATCACTTGGCAAAGCCAAGTCCGCGCGGGCATACTGCGCCCGAGTGGTGTCGGTCCACATCGTTGATCTCCGGTAGTCTTCGCAAAACCACCTGAATCAACGACTTGGGCTGGCGTCAAGCTAACCCGCTGATACCACTCAACTTAGTTTCGGATCAGGCTCTCAGCATTGGACGGGAATGGACTCGACTTTGTGCCGCCCAAGGGAACGGCTCTGCAACTTATTGCGACCCAGAGGGCCTTGGCGGCGGCGGAGCTGGCTTCAATCGAAGCGTCCGCAACGGGTCGATCGGCGGATTTGCAGGCAGCAAATGCAGCGCGTTCGGAAGCGCTGGTACAGGCTGCCAAGCTAACAGAAACCCTCCCGCTCCTGGATCAGCAACTCGATGCCTATGAAGGATTGCTGACAAAGGGCTATGCCGCCAAGCTCAAGGTTATCGAGATGCGGCGGCAGCGTTTCGCAACGGCCCGAGATCGTGAGGCGGCGCTGGCGACGGCGCGCAGGGCTGAAGCCCAATCCTCTAGTGCCTCCAGCACTATGGCCCAGAGCAAGGCCGAAGCGCGTGCACGCATATTGACGGACCTTGCTAAGGCGGAGGCCGATGCGCGGTTACGCCAGGAGGAACTAACCAAGAGCCGACAGCGCAGCAGCTTGCAGCGCCTTACCGCTCCTGTCGATGGGACGATCACTCAGCTTTCCATTCACACCATTGGCGGCGTCGTAGAACAGGCCAAGCCAATCATGGTGGTGGTGCCCAAAGGCGGTTCTCTTGTAGCTGAGGTCAAGATCCTCAACAAAGATGTCGGCTTCGTGAAAGAGGGGCAGCCAGTAGCTATTAAACTCGAGGCGTTCCCGTTCACTCGATACGGTACCATTCCCGCGTATGTTGATAGCATCGGATCGGATGCTATCGAGGATGAGAAGCTTGGTCTCGTTTACCCAATTCGTATCCATCTCGAACCTGTCGATAAGACGATATCGAATAACGTACGATTAAGTGCTGGCTTGGTAGCCATAGCCGACATCAGGACTGGAAAGCGCAGCATCCTAAGTTATTTGGTGTCGCCTATCCAGGAATCTGTAGAAGAATCTGGGCGAGAGAGATAAAAAACTCTAATAACACGAAATTTGTAAAGAAATATATGCGGAGTTATTTATGATTAAGCTAACGCACCCTAAGATTCACAGCGAATCAGATATAATAGAACTACTCAATAAATTTGAAAAACTATTCCAACTAGAATTCAAAGAATGGATGTCGATTGAGGCTAAAGGGAGAGCCGTAGAAGTTAATGAGTTGCAAGATGTACAGGCTACCGTTTTCCAATTTTTACAAAATAATGCGGAGGTGGAAGGGCATATGGCGCTTATATCGGCATGGATGGATATGAGAACCGCCATAAGAACAGTTAAGCTTGGCATGCCTAAGAATGTTGGAGGTATCCGACATGGTTGACGTCATCTTTCTCGACACCAATGATCTTATATATGCAATAAATGCTGGGCTTGGAAATTGGGAGCCGGGGGATCCGATCCCGCCTGACGCATATAGGTTTCTTGATGACCTTCTGGTTGGCGACGATCGATTGGTGACGAATTCAAAAATAATCGAAGAGCTGACGGCTGGAGGGTATGACGACGGACCGTTGATTAAAGACTGGTTAGATCAACATTCGAACAGGATAGACGTCGATATATTGTCACCGGAAGTGGCTGCCCAATATACTGGGTCCGACAAAGGCGAAAGATCTCTGGCGTTTGAAACGGCGCAGAATCCAGAATATCAAGCTGGAGACCCGCAAAAACCGGGTAATTTCTGGCGAAGCGGGCTGGTTTGATGACGTCGAGGCTTCGGGGCGCAAGAACGGCATCGTTCGGAGCGATTTCCACGATGCCTGGCGTTGTTTTCGCCGGTTTGGCTGGCTTGCAGACAGAGTCAGCCCCTGCATTCCCGGCGTTCGTGGAAGATCAGGCGGTTGAAGTTGTAGGCCAGGTTGCAAAGGGTCAGTTTTGCCTCAGCGCGGGCCAGGCCGATGGTGCGGATGAACAGGTTGAACCGGTTCTTCTGATGCGCGAAGACATGCTCGACATGTGCACGGATCGAGGATTTGGCGGCATTGGCCCGTGCGGTTGCCTTCGACATCGGCTTGCCCATGGGTTTGCGGCGATGAATGCGGGACGTGAGCATCTGATCCGACAACCACTTCTCGTTGCGCCTGGATCGATAGGCACTGTCAGCCCATACCTCGGAACTGGTATTGTCCGTGCTGACGACCTGTCGGAGAAGACGCCCGTCCGCCGCTGACGCCGAAGTCACCGCCATGCCTCGGATGAAGCCGAAGCGTCGGTCGATGCTGATGTGAGATTTATAGCCGAAGACCGGCAGGGCGATCATGGGGAGCGGCGTCCCATCCGCCCGATACCGAACTTTCCCGCCGACCTTGAGGGTCCAGCGGGCGTCGGTATCTTTCTGTGCTGCCTTGTTCGGCTCGTCCGGCCAGATATCTCTGGCGCTCTTGCCCGACTTGATCGCTTCACGTTCGCCCTCGGTGTTCCGCTGTCTTGGTGCAGGCACCAGCGAGGCGTCCACGATCTGCCCGGACATTGGAATGTAGCCCTTCTTCTGGAGTTGCCAGTCAAAGGCCTTCATCACCCGCTTGAGCGTTCCCGTCTCGGTCAGGCGATTGCGAAAATGCCGGATCGTGTTCTCATCCGGCGTGCGATCCCCAAGCGACAGTCCCAGAAACCGTAGCCAACTCAGCCGATCGCGGATCATGAACTCCATCCGGGCGTCTGATAGATTATGCTGCGCCTGCAGGATCAGGGCCTTGAACATCATCACCGGATCGAAGGGTGGGCGTCCGCCTTTGGCTCCATCGCCATAACCAAGTCCTTCGACCAGCCACGCCCGGAAATACTCGAAATCCACCGTCTCCTGCAAAACCTCAAGCGGATCGCCCTCCTTGCTCAATGCCTCAAGGTGATCGCTCAAACTGAACAGGGACTTGGGATCCATAGCTGGCCTCCGTGATCGCGCGCCCTCAGTGAATCATTATAGCCGTCCAAACGCTACCGGTTTTTGCGGGTCTCCAGCTTCAAATGGACGACAGATATTTCTTAGCGGAGAGGATCGATTTCCGGGTAAGCCATGGTTCAATGAAGCCGGATTTGATGAAAGTAATTATAGAAATAGGCTTGGATTGTATGCGGATAGGTTTTCTGCAAATCCTACCTATGAAAATTATATGCGGGGCGCGGACTATGTCGAATCAATGCGTCCTAAATATCACGAAAATTCAATATTCGGTCGCCCCCTTGGTCCTGCTAAAGGTCTATCAGACTTCTGGAGGTCTATTGCGTTCGATGAGAAGGGGGCTGTTACAATTCCCGAGATGGGATCGCTTAAGTGGAGCGATCTTCCAGAAGGTGTACAAAGTAAAATTTTCCACCTCGCGGGAGAAGGGGTTGGAGCAGCACTGATAGGGCTGGACTCTGCTCAAACCTATCAAGAAGTTATTGATGCATTATCACGCGGCGACCTTAAGCGTGCAGATGAACTGATTGGCGGCCTGCTTGGGCGTGCCTTCGGTGGCGCATTTCTCGGTGCTATTGCCGGAATAGAAGTTGGAAGTCCATTCGGACCAGTCGGAATAATCGTAGCGGGAATTGTTGGTTCGATAGTGGGCGCTTTCGGCGGTGGATTGATTGGAGAATGGCTTTTTGGAAAGGCCGCAGACTTCGGGTTTGACGCTGTCGATGCGCTGGACGCCCTTGGCGATCTTCTTCGTCACTTCCGCTCGGATCCGCTAGTTCTCGATCTAGACGGCAATGGCATTACATTGACCGCCCTTAACGCAAGCAATACCAGATTTGATGTTGACGGCGACGGTGCAATGGAACGCGTAGGCTGGATCGACCCGAATGATGGCCTATTGGTTCTTGATGCTAATCAGAACGGGCAGGTCGATGGTATCGATGAGTTGATCGGTAACACGCATATTGACGGCTTTGATGAATTGGCTTCGTTGGATTCAAACGGCGATGGGAAAATCAATCAACAGGATGCTGAGTTCTCCAAGCTGCTCGTTTGGCGCGATGTCAATGGTGACGGAGTTTCTTCGTCGAGCGAACTGCTGACAACGGCGCAAGCCGGAATTACCAGTTTCAATCTGGCATACACGTCATCAGGTGCTAACGCTGGCGGCAATGTTATCGCGCGAGTAGGGAGTTATACCCTTACCTCCGGCGCTCAACGTGCGATGGGCAGTGTGCAATTCGCAAAAGATGAAACGGTGACGCGCCCAACATTGCCGCAGGGGGCGGACTTGAGTGAAATCGGAACGCTACCTAATCTCGGGGGCTATGGTCCGATTGCCGATTTGAGAACTTCGATGTTCCATGATCCGACCTTGAAGGGCATGGTCCTCAATCTGGTCGCGCAGAACCATGATTTCGACACCTTCAAGGATTTTCTTGATGGTGGCTTCATGGATATCCTGTACCGCTGGGCCGGTATAGATTTGCATGCGGCAGGTGAAACGAGCGCATCTCTCAAGGAAAAGCTCATCGAAGCCCTTACAGGGGAGTCTCTGTTCGATCTAAGCGCAAGTCAGCAGGCCCGGATCAACGATGTTTTTGACAGCATCATTGGGCGGTTTGGGGTTGGATTCCTTATTCAGGCGGCCGACCGCTCCAGAAATATGCTCATGGTTGATCTGGGTAGCCAATTGGCTGGCCTTGATCCGTTCGATGCTGGTTATTTGGATACCGTTGCCGATTTAACGGATTCAGTTCTGTCCAATATTGCGAACCTTGAACTTCCTTACGAATATCTTGAGAAATTCTCTGATCTTTCGTTGGATCCCGAAACAGGCTTGGTGACGGGTGACTTTGATGCCTTCGCCAGGGAGTTCATCAAGGATCAGCCATCTTTTGGAAGCATGTTCGTAGGCGCGTCTAGCGGACCGCCGCCGGCACCTCCGAAAACGAACGGTTATATAGTTAGCACCTTCGGCTCGGGCGAAGGCGAGCCAGAGCCGGAGCCGGAGCCGGTGCATCCGTGGCAGGCGTGGTACGAAAAAGAAGGATCCCTGCTGTTCAACGTAGCCGCTGCCATGGGAATCAGCGGAGACTATGTGAAGAACGTCACCGGATGGCAGTGGCTGATGAAGCCGGCAGCCGATGTGCATGGCACATCCGGGAACGATGTGCTCAACGTCGTTGTGTCCACGATAACAGAGTTTGTCGCTTCAACGGGAGCAAATGGCGGAACGGTCTATACACAGCAGTCGCGACAGACCCGCGATCAGCGTTTGTATGGATATGAAGGAAACGACGAACTCCGCGGAAATGACGGGGTTGATACACTGATCGGTGGCGCTGGAAACGATCTCCTGTTCGGCGGTTCCGACAGTGACATGTATGTCTATTCGGCAGGTTCAGGCCTCGACCGCATCACAGAAGAATCCGGCGCCGAAGATGCTGTATTCTTTTCCAGTGAGCTGAAACTCGAAGATCTGCATGTTATTCGGATCACAGGTACCAATGATCTGCAGCTTCACTTTGGTGATGCTTCGCAAGGAATCATATTGACTAATCAGGTCAACATGGGTGGCTCGGCGGTCGAGCGGTTCAGCTTTGTTGGCGTAGGCCCTCTTGATGCCGGTGATATTGCAACGATTTATCTGCGTTCATTCAGTTCAGAATATAAGGATTACATCGTCGGCACAGCCGCCGGCGAAGATATTTTTGGCCTTGGCGGCAATGATATTATCTCTGGGTTGGAGGGTGACGACCTAATTTTGGGCGGGAGCGGCGATGACACTCTCTCTGGTGGGAGCGGCAATGATCGGCTGGAAGGCGGTGCAGACCACGATGTTCTGATCGCAGGCGACGGCAATGACATTCTCATTGGCGGTACCGGCAATGACATATTGTACGGGAATAGCGGTGATGACACCTTCGTGTTCAATGCCGGTGATGGTCAGGACACGATCACGGATGATGGATGGGGCAACGACACCATCCAGTTGGGCGTGGGTATCCTGACCTCCGACGTGACGGTTTCTCAGGCCGATAACGGCAATGATCTCGTTCTAACGTTCGCTGGTTCGAATGACCGCATCGTTATCAATGATACGATGATTAACGGCCAGCGGCGGATCGAGCGCGTCACCTTTGCCGACGGCACGATCTGGACCCATAATGATCTTGTCGCCCGTTCTATGCTCGACAATGTCGCTGACAACGCCTTCTATGGTAGCGAATTCGGTGAAGCTCTGACCGGAGGCGCGGGCAACGACATTCTGGTTGGTCGTGATGGTAACGATGTTCTGACAGGCGGGACCGGCAATGATATATTGTACGGGAATAGCGGTGATGACACCTTCGTGTTCAATGCCGGCGATGGTCAGGACACGATCACGGATGATGGATGGGGCAACGACACCATCCAGTTGGGCGTGGGTATCCTGACCTCCGATGTGACGGTCTCCCAGGCGGACAACGGCAGCGACCTCGTACTGAAATTTGCCGGTTCGACTGACCGCATCGTTATCAATGATACGATGATTAACGGCCAGCGGCGGATCGAGCGCGTCACCTTTGTCGACGGCACGATCTGGACCCATAATGATCTTGTCTCCCGCTCTATGCAGGATAATTCTGGCGACAACGTCTTCTATGGCAGCGAATTCGGTGAAGCTTTGACCGGAGGCGCGGGTAACGACATTCTGGTTGGTCGTGATGGCAACGATGTTCTGACAGGCGGTACCGGCAATGACATATTGTACGGGAATAGCGGTGATGACACCTTCGTGTTCAATGCCGGCGATGGTCAGGACACGATCACGGATGATGGATGGGGCAACGACACCATCCAGTTGGGCGTGGGTATCCTGACCTCCGACGTGACGGTTTCTCAGGCCGATAACGGCAATGATCTCGTTCTAACGTTCGCTGGTTCGAATGACCGCATCGTTATCAATGATACGATGATTAACGGCCAGCGGCGGATCGAGCGCGTCACCTTTGCCGACGGCACGATCTGGACCCATAATGATCTTGTCGCCCGTTCTATGCTCGACAATGTCGCTAACAACGCCTTCTATGGTAGCGAATTCGGTGAAGCTCTGACCGGAGGCGCGGGCAACGACATTCTGGTTGGTCGTGATGGTAACGATGTTCTGACAGGCGGGACCGGCAATGACATATTGTACGGGAATAGCGGTGATGACATCTTCGTGTTCAATCCCGGGGATGGCCAGGACACGATCACTGATGATGGATGGGGCAACGACACCATCCAGTTGGGCACGGGTATCCTGACTTCCGATGTTACGGTCTTCCAGGCCGATAACGGCAATGATCTCGTGCTTACCTTCGCCGGCTCGACCGACCGCATCATCATTAACGACACCATGACGAACAATCAGCGGCGGATCGAGCGGGTGACCTTCGCAGACGGCACCGTCTGGACGCATAATGATCTTGTTGCACGTGTTTCCACTTCGCCGTCAGATTTGGTTGTCACTGGAACAAGCTCCGCAGATACCCTGACCGGTGGGCCGGGAAATGACAGGCTCAGCGGGTTGGCGGGCAGCGACATTCTGATCGGCGGTGCCGGTAACGACTGGCTAAGTGGCAACGACCATGGTGATATCTATGTGTTCAACCCTGGAGATGGACAAGATATCATCACTGACTCCGGCCAGGCGGGGGACGATATCGTTCAGCTTGGCGCAGGCATAGCACCCGGTGATGTGACAGTCACACAGGCGGACAATGGCAATGACTTGGTCTTGACCTTTGCCGGTAGCGACGATCGCATCACCCTCGACAATACGATGCAGGACTGGTGGGGCCGGATCGAAAAGGTAACGTTCAATGACGGCACGGTGTGGACACATGCGGATCTGGTGACGCGATCCATGCTGAACAATGGGAGCGACGATGTGTTTTCGGGCAGCTCTGATGCCGATACGCTAACCGGTGGTGCAGGAAAGGACGTCCTAAATGGCCGCGCCGGCAACGACATTCTCCAAGGTGGCATCGGCAATGATATCTTGAGCGGCGGCGATGGTGGCGACACTTATGTGTTCAATCTGGGCGATGGTCAGGATTTCGTTTCAGATGGTGGCCAAGGTAGTGAGGACATCGTGCAATTCGGTCCTGGGATCCTCCCTTCCGACGTCACGGTCGTACAGGCTGACAATGGGAACGATCTGATCCTACTCATCGCAGGGACCGACGATCGCGTCACCCTCGACAATACGATGCAGGACTGGTGGGGCCGGATCGAAAAGGTTACGTTCAATAACGGCACGGTGTGGACGCATGCGGATCTGGTGACGCGATCCATGCTGAACAATGGGAGCGACGATGTGTTTTCGGGCAGCTCTGATGCCGATACGCTAACCGGTGGTGCAGGAAAGGATGTCCTAAATGGCCGCGCCGGCAACGACATTCTCCAAGGTGGCATCGGCAATGATATCTTGAGCGGCGGCGATGGTGGCGACACTTATGTGTTCAATCTGGGCGACGGTCAGGATTTCGTTTCAGATGGCGGCCAAGGTAGTGAGGACATCGTGCAATTCGGTCCTGGGATCCTCCCTTCCGACGTCACGGTCGTACAGGCTGACAATGGGAACGATCTGATCCTACTTATCGCAGGGACCGACGATCGCGTCACCCTCGACAATACGATGCAGGACTGGTGGGGCCGGATCGAAAAGGTAACGTTCAATAACGGCACGGTGTGGACGCATGCGGATCTGGTGACGCGATCCATGCTGAACAACGGGGGCGACGATGTGTTTTCGGGCAGCTCTGATGCCGATACGCTGACCGGTGGTGCAGGGAATGATGTCCTTTATGGCCGTTCCGGCAGTGACATCCTGATCGGAGGTCCGGGTAGTGATACGCTAAGTGGGAATGACCACGGTGATATTTATGTGTTCAACATTGGTGACGGGCAGGACATCATCAATGACGCCGGTCAGGCGGGAGAGGATATTGTCCAGCTAGGTATCAGCATTGATCCGGCGAACGTGACAGTGACGCAAGCCGATAATGGAAATGATCTGATCCTGACCTTTGCCGGATCGACTGATCGAATCACCCTCGACAATACCGTGACAGGCTCGCGGATCGAAAAGGTGACCTTCGCCGATGGCACTGTTTGGACCTTCGCTGATATGATGGCTCGGTCTCAGCAACCCACTGAAGGTGCTGATATTTTCTATGGCTATGAAGGTTCTGATAATATCGCTGGTGGAAACGGCGATGACCAACTTTACGGCGGCAATGGAAACGATATCCTCTCCGGTGACGGCGGCAATGATATCATTTCAGGAGGGAGTGGCACGGACATTGCCAGGTTTGCTGGTGAACAAGCATCTTATTCCTTGGTCACTTCGGGAGGCAGCGTCTCGATCATTGATACAAGTCCGCTTGCTGATGGGAACGATGGTAAGGACACGCTGACCGGGATCGAAAAGACCGAATTTAAGGGAGGTGTCCAAGTAGGCATTGCCTCGCCCATTGTGCTTGATCTCAATGGCAATGGTGTTTCCCTGGTCGATAACAGGAACACCAAGGTTAGCTGGAGACCCGCAAAAACCGGGTAATTTCTGGCGAAGCGGGCTGGTTTGATGACGTCGAGGCTTCGGGGCGCAAGAACGGCATCGTTCGGAGCGATTTCCACGATGCCTGGCGTTGTTTTCGCCGGTTTGGCTGGCTTGCAGACAGAGTCAGCCCCTGCATTCCCGGCGTTCGTGGAAGATCAGGCGGTTGAAGTTGTAGGCCAGGTTGCAAAGGGTCAGTTTTGCCTCAGCGCGGGCCAGGCCGATGGTGCGGATGAACAGGTTGAACCGGTTCTTCTGATGCGCGAAGACATGCTCGACATGTGCACGGATCGAGGATTTGGCGGCATTGGCCCGTGCGGTTGCCTTCGACATCGGCTTGCCCATGGGTTTGCGGCGATGAATGCGGGACGTGAGCATCTGATCCGACAACCACTTCTCGTTGCGCCTGGATCGATAGGCACTGTCAGCCCATACCTCGGAACTGGTATTGTCCGTGCTGACGACCTGTCGGAGAAGACGCCCGTCCGCCGCTGACGCCGAAGTCACCGCCATGCCTCGGATGAAGCCGAAGCGTCGGTCGATGCTGATGTGAGATTTATAGCCGAAGACCGGCAGGGCGATCATGGGGAGCGGCGTCCCATCCGCCCGATACCGAACTTTCCCGCCGACCTTGAGGGTCCAGCGGGCGTCGGTATCTTTCTGTGCTGCCTTGTTCGGCTCGTCCGGCCAGATATCTCTGGCGCTCTTGCCCGACTTGATCGCTTCACGTTCGCCCTCGGTGTTCCGCTGTCTTGGTGCAGGCACCAGCGAGGCGTCCACGATCTGCCCGGACATTGGAATGTAGCCCTTCTTCTGGAGTTGCCAGTCAAAGGCCTTCATCACCCGCTTGAGCGTTCCCGTCTCGGTCAGGCGATTGCGAAAATGCCGGATCGTGTTCTCATCCGGCGTGCGATCCCCAAGCGACAGTCCCAGAAACCGTAGCCAACTCAGCCGATCGCGGATCATGAACTCCATCCGGGCGTCTGATAGATTATGCTGCGCCTGCAGGATCAGGGCCTTGAACATCATCACCGGATCGAAGGGTGGGCGTCCGCCTTTGGCTCCATCGCCATAACCAAGTCCTTCGACCAGCCACGCCCGGAAATACTCGAAATCCACCGTCTCCTGCAAAACCTCAAGCGGATCGCCCTCCTTGCTCAATGCCTCAAGGTGATCGCTCAAACTGAACAGGGACTTGGGATCCATAGCTGGCCTCCGTGATCGCGCGCCCTCAGTGAATCATTATAGCCGTCCAAACGCTACCGGTTTTTGCGGGTCTCCAGATATGAAAAAACGATCACAAACTGGAGCAGCGAATCGCTAATGCTTGGGTGCGTCAATAACAACTTTGCTCCATAGGCTTGAATGACGGAATATCTTCAGGTTTCAAGGAGAAATTGCGCATCGACTCTCTACACATTCATGGAGAAGTTGCACAAGCGGCACGAGGCGGCGGAGCCTCCAAATCACCTGCGCCTAAAAAGGTCTGGAGACTTGAGATGTTAAAGGCCAAAGACAGACGGTCAATGCTTTCGAGGGCCCGATTTTGAACGATGCAATCGGACAAACGCCAAGAGACGTCATTTTTCTCAGTCATGCTATGCCAGAGGATACCGAATTTGCCGTCTGGCTTGGCATGCAACTCGCCAATGCCGGATATCGCGTCTGGTCAGAAGCCACACAACTGATTGGGGCGAGCGATTCTGGAGCGGGATCGAACAAGCTTTCGACACAGTGATTGGAAAGACGGTCGCCATCGTTTCCAAGGTGACACGCTCGAAAAACGGCGTTCTTGACGAAATAGAGCGCGCCGCTGCAACCGCTGAGAGGCTGGGGATCGAGCATGATAAGTTCATCGTCCCCATCACGCTCGCGCCACTCAACCGAAGCGACCTCCCCATGCAGGTCGCGCGGCAGAATGCGATCGCTTTCCACCCTTCCTGGGCCGACGGGCTAGCTAGGCTGCTCAAACTGCTCGCGCGAGACGAATTCCCGAGACGCGCCGAATCGCAAGCCGTGGGTCAATGGGTCTCGGACTGGTTCGAGGGGCGGGATCGGGTAATCGAGCGGAATGCCGAACTTATGACAAACTCGCTTGGCCTCAAAGCGCTGCCGCCTCGTGTGCGCTTCTACAACCTGCGAGTGAGCGCTGACACGCTTAAAAAGATACCCGAAATGCTACCAGTGCCAAGCGTCAGACATGACGCGCTGCTTGTCACCTTCGCCGGCCTTGAAGAAATGCGCTCTTACCTGCCGGCTGAAATGCAGATCACGCTGCGTGCCGAGACCGAGATCGAAGCTTTTTTGGGAGGGCGGCCTAAGCAAGGCGATCCTGTGGTTGCGCGGCGAGATGCTTCCAACCATGTCGTGAACATGCTGCGGCAGGCTTGGGACCGTGTCTGTCGTCAGAACATTTGGCGCAGATCGCGGCGTAGATTAGCGGAGCGCGGGCCTCGTCCTGGGGTTGATATTAAGCGGCGAGCTTGCGGTGCTGCAAGCGTCGGTGTTCGATGGTCTTCCGTTTGATCCTTTCGCGCTGTTGGATGATGGCGTCAGCCCTGCCGAAGTAGGTGTCGGCGGGCGTCACATTGCCGAGGCTTTCGTGATATCGGCGGTGATTATAGTGGTCGATGAAGGCCTCGATCCGGGTCTCCAGATCGCCGGGCAGGAAGTAATTTTCCAGCAGGATCCGGTTCTTGAGGGTCTGGTGCCAGCGCTCGATCTTGCCTTGGGTCTGGGGATGCATCGGGGCGCCGCGGACATGGCTCATACCGTTGGCACCGATCCATTGGGCCAGCTCCTCGGCGATGTAGCTCGGACCATTATCGCTGAGCAGCCTGGGCTTTTGCACGACCCTGGCTGACGAACAGCCCGAGGCTTCAAGCGCCAGTTCCAGCGTGTCGGTGACGTCCCCGGCGCGCATGGTGGTGCAAAGCTTCCAGGCGATGACATAGCGGGAGAAGTCGTCGAGCACGGTCGACAGATACACCCAGCCCCAGCTTCTGCGTCAGTGCCGGCAGTTGGCGCATATGGTTCAGTCGTTTGGTCATGGTCTGTAGATCCAATACGTCGGGAGGTGTCAGGGCTTGGCTTTGACCGGCAAACGGAATGGCGCGCCAAGCCGGTTGAAGGCGTTCATCGCCGCGATCGCGATCGTCAGGTCGACCAGGTCGCGTGGCTCGAACGCTGCCGCTGCTGCGGCGTAGGCGTCCTCCGAGGCGTGGGTCTCGCTGACGCGCGTAACTTCTTCGGCCCAGGCAAGGGCTGCGCGATATCTCCGATCGAAGAGGTGGGGCACTTCTGCCCACACCGACAGCAGCAGCACCTTGTCGAGCGGCATCGTCTTGAGCAGGTCGCGCGTATGCAGGTCGATACAATGCGCGCAGCCGTTGATCTGCGACACGCGCAGGAACACGAGATGGATCATCTCTTTGGGCAGATTTGTGCCCGTCGCGATGTATTGGTGCACGCCGAACAATGCCTGAGCGCCCTTCGGAGCAACTTCGTGCCACACCAGTCTTTTGATCTCGTTCATTCCATCGTTCCTTTCACAGCAGCGTCGAATTGACGCTCGCTGCACTGACGAGGCGGGCTCCGGCGATGTGACATGTCCAAAGTATTTTTTTTCGGTTCTGCCGCGACCATGTCACACTGCATTGGGCTGGCTCGTCAGATCGGTGAAACCATTGGAGCGACGCAAAATGACGAGGTTCGACAGGGAGCAGGCGCCGGTAACGACGATCGAACCGAGCTCTCGCTTGGCTGACTTTCAGCGCGAGCGTAAGCGTCTTATCCGCCTGGCGTATCGGATGCTCGGTTCGTTCAGCGAAGCTGAGGATGTCGTCCAGGATGGCTGGTTGAAATGGGAGCAGGTCGAGGGTGGTATCGACTCACCTGCTGCCTATCTGACGCGGGTCATCACTCGGCTATGCCTCGATCTTCTGAAATCCGCACGCTCGCGCCGCGAAACCTACATCGGACCGTGGTTGCCGGACCCGCTGGTGGGCTCGACCGATCCCGACGAAACGATCGCTGACGATATTACGGTCACGCTGATGCTCGCCATGGAGCGCCTCTCGCCCCTGGAACGCGCAGCTTTCCTGCTGCACGACGTATTCGATGTCGCTCTGAGCGACGTCGCCGCGACGCTTCGTCGCGAGCCAGCCGCGGTACGTCAACTGGCTTCTCGCGCACGAAAGCATGTCCAGGCCGCGCGACCGCGCTTCAGCGTGGAAGCAGCCGAGGCAAGCCGAATCACTCAGGCTTTCTTCGTTGCAGCACGTGATGGCGATACCGCATCGCTTGCCTCACTACTTGCCCAAGAGGTCGAGATCCATTCGGACGGCGGCGGCAGGGTGTTGGCCTTCCGCAATGTGATCCGCGGCCTCGATCGCGCGCTGCGCTTGTTCGCCGGACTTCGGCGCAAGAACGCGCCTACCGCGCAACTGCTAAGCACTGCCGAGATCGATGGTCTGCCTGGCTACATCAGCGTTGACTGCGGCCTCGTGCAGACCACGGCGCTGGACATACGAGACGGCAAGATCACGGCGATCTACATCGTTCGCAATCCGGACAAGTTGCAGCATCTGGCAGGCGCAATGGTCGGCTAGATCAACCTACCAGGGCCCTCCGCTGAACCACGCAGAACGGCCGCTTCTAGGGGTGTCTCAAGTGAGGTCGGACGGCGGGAATTAGGGCGCGAAGTCGCCGTTAATGACTATGCGTGCTTTGCGTGGCGCCCGTCCTGACGCCGTGCCCCGCCTCCCACATTTGGGGGCAGGAGGCGGGAGCACTGATCCGGGCTACAGCTTAAATCATGCCTGGATAAAGGCACATGGACATTTCCACGGGGCGGATAGTCGGCAGCGGAAGCGCCAGCTCTCCCCTCGCGAAATGCAGATCGGAATGACATACCCCAACAGCGAGCGTGGCAATTCGTGCCCCGCGCGGCCCGACGTCGGCGACCGTCACGTCTTCGATGCAAATGGGTGTGTCGCCTGCCGCATCACCACAGCTTTTATTTCGTGTTCCTTTCCAAGATATGGTCAGCTGTCCGCTGCATCATCACGCGTCGCAGAGGGGCTCAAACAGTTCCAGGCACCAAGCGCCCTTTGGTGGATCGAGGGCGTCGATACTGAGAGTGAACTTGCCGCCGAGTCCGACAAAATCACCCGTACCAAATTCGGCATAGAGATCAGCGACCATGCCATGGGGGCCGTTGTTGGCTTTCACATCTATGGGGCCATAGTTGAGAAATGTGCCGACGCGGGATCCTCCGTTCATGGACACCGTCTCATTTACGAAGGAGCGCAACATGAAGCCGGGAGAGCCCGCCCTGACTGTGCCTGCAGCGTTCCCGACGCCGGATAGATCGCCAAAATAGTCGGTCGTAACGTGCCAGATCTCATCGCCAGTCGCCGGGATGGTATGAATCACCTTGTATCGTGACACCCACGTGCCTTTAAAAGTGAGTGCATTTTCATTGGTGCTCGTCATACATTCTCCTTTCGTCGAGGCAGGCAAGCGCGGGGGCTATGCTTAGGTTGCGGCAGGCCAGACATGTTCGAGCCCACGACGCCGGAAGACAATGCCCGTAGCCATGCGAAGTTGTGCTCCGGCTTGACGCCAAAGTCTGGTAAGCGCCCAATGCCCTTCATTTTTGGTGTCCATAAAATATCTTCATGCTTGCGAAAGGCCGTCTAGGCGTCTTGCAGATCAATGATATCTGCGAGGGGCATTTCGAAGATATCAAGGTCTCACACTGCTGCGCCGGGCACATGATCAAGCTTTTGGTGCCGACTTCACAGCACGTCCCCTCCTAATTTTCTGATACTTATGAGTACCATTAACTGGCTGAGGGTCAAGAGTGTCCGCCGTCAGCGCCAATGGCACAGATTGAGGTTGTGATTTAAGGAGGATTTGGGCTTCGTCGTAGTGACGAAGGAACGAAGATGAAGCCCAAATCCTCCTTGAAAAAATCGGCGCCGAAGGCCCCAGCTGAGCGGGTGGTGAAGGACATACGGCGTGCGACGCGCCGGCACTTCTCTGCAGAGGACAAAATCAGGATCGTGCTGGAGGGGCTGCGCGGCGAAGACAGTATCGCCGAGCTGTGCCGCAAGGAAGGCATCGCCCATCTGTCGTAGATGTCAGCCAGTTGCTTACCTGGGATCACCGCAATGTAGCTCTCCAGAGGCGCGCCGTCATAGGATGCCCGCAGGACCGGGATTGCCTCGCCGAAATCTTCGGCGAAGTCGATGACGAGGTCCTCACGCGTCTGGCCGGCCTCGATGAAACGCTGGATCCGCGCCAGGTCCCAGACATTTGAGGTGACCGGAATCTCGCCGATCTTTCCCACGGGCTGGGCGTCCGTCCTCGACTTGTTCAGCCGGTTGGTGACCAGAATAAGTTTGATTTTTGCGACCTTCTTCCAGTTGCGCCGGATCAGATCTGCGAGTGCATAGGCCTGGCTGCTTTCTTCGAGACCTTCGCGATAGTCCCGATCCAGAGCGGCCATGACGAACTGCACCAGCCGAGACAAAAGGCGGTTCGCCTCAGTCTTGTCGATTGCCCCCGCTTCCGCATCGCGATGAAAATCTGAGATCACGAGGTTGAGCGTGCCCTCCTCCTCGTCAGCATCCCAGCCATAGCCATCGACCTGGACGGCTTTCCGCTTGAACGTCCCCTCGTGGTAGCATTGGGCGAACGAGGAGAGTTCGCCCGCCTCGTCGAGGATATCGCCCATCTTCTCGAGGAACGCCTCGGTGGTGATCAGGCCCTGCGCGTCGGCTTCGCCCTGGACCTCTGCCAGGAACTCGCGATGAAATTCATTCAGCTCATCCATCCTCCCAGCCCCTCTTTGATCTGTGCATCGAGCGTTTCAGGCTCAATCCGGAAAGGTGCGCATGCGTCCAGGGCGATGCTGTAGCGTACCCCGGAAACACCCGGCTTCAACGGTGCCGCCACCCGCGGAAAGTTGCCCGAGACCTCGAACTCGCTCGTTTTTCCCAACGTCCAGCAACGCTCGGAATAATCGTCCTCGAAGTCGAACCCTGCATCGGCGAGGGCCTGTTCCCAAAGCCGATATGCCTCGGGTTCGGCAGTCGCATAGAACGTCTCGAGATCGCGGACGTGGTCAGTTAGCGTCTTGCCGTCCGGCCTGATCGCCGCATCGACCGCAGAAACCACCAAAAAGAGTCGACAACCGTCGACGTCCGATAGCTGGTCCTTGGAGGAAATCTGTACGAACGGCTTTGCTGCTCCACGGCGAGCTTTGACCTCGACGAGACACCCGTCCAGCTCGAAATCCCTTGAGCTCCCCGACGGTCCTTTCCATGCTTCCACCGCCGCCCAGGGGCCGACGAGCTCTGCCAGACGTCGCAGGAACTGCAGTTCTCCCAAGAGGCCGCGCTGTTCCTCGATACTGAGCAGATCATTGCGGCCGCCGCGCAGAAGATGGTGCCACCGCATCGCGCGGCGTACTGCCCGTCCTGTCCGCCGTCAGCGCCAATGGCACAGATTGAGGTTGTGATTTAAGGAGGATTTGGGCTTCGTCGTAGTGACGAAGGAACGAAGATGAAGCCCAAATCCTCCTTGAAAAAATCGGCGCCGAATACGGAACGCACTCGATGCGCAGGACCAAGGCCTCAATGATTTACAAGGCTAGCAGTTGCACGATAGTGGCAGCTATTCACGACCCTCGCCATTCGCACGTCATCGCGCAGAGCGAAGGCAGTGTGCTCCAAGCAGCCGTCAGCCGTGAGGGTCAAACATCCTTTAGGCCACTGCAGTGACCGGGCACCCAACCCGGAATGCCGGACGCACCCATATTGTCAGTGACTGGAAACGGTCGAAACGCTACGCGCCAACAACGCCGCCGCTTCCGCCTGCCTATGCGTTCCCGTCTTGGCGAGAATGCGCTTGAGGTGGCTCCGCACGGTCGCAAGCCCGATCCCCATGCCTGCCGCGATATCTTCCAGCGAGGCTCCCCGTCCGAGGGCGGCAGCAACGACTCCCTCTGTCCGCGTGAAGCCAAATAGCTCACGCAACCGCGCCACTGCGATAAGCGCTTCGGGGTCGCGGATGAACACCAGCACGCAAGTCCGCTGTTCACCAAAGGCGGAAGCTGAGGGGCGCAGGGGTGCGACTTCAAGCGTCAGCGGCATGCGATCCTGACGTGGAATGGCGAGCGCCGCGCCGGGTTTGGTAATCTTGCCACGCGCCGTGTCCATCGCATCGCGCATCAGCGCCAGCAGCTTGTCGTGAAGGGCTGGCGGATAGGGAGACAGACGCCCGCGAATAACCGCCAGTTCCGCGTTCTCGCGCAGCAGCCGCTCCGCCATGTCGCTTGCGTGGATGACGCGGCCTGCGCCGTCCACCATCAGCACGCCCGTATCCAGACGGTCGAGCGCCTGTAAACTGGCCGCATGGGCCTGGGATACCGCCGCGAACTGTTGCCCGAGACGCAGCGCCCGCTGCAAATGCGGCAGTACCAGCGTCGCCTGCCGCCGCTCGTGGCCGGTATAGCCTCCGGCACCTTGCGGCCTGTGGATGCCGAGCACTCCGATAGCCCCGTCGGCTGCGGGGAACACCGCGCCAATCATGTGATGGATGTCAAGGTGACGTAGCCATTCCTGATAAAAGCCGCTCCGCGCTTGCTCCTCGCGCGTCACCAAATCCTCGTCGGTGATAATGCGTGACATGCCGTAGGCGACGCTGCGGTCCACCCATAAATCCTTGCGGTGCCAGTCGTCCGCCCATGCCTGTTCGCGTGCGGACACCATCAGGTTGTCCGTGCATTCGAGAAGGTTCACGCGGGCATTGTCGCCGTGCAATTTAAGAACGGTGCTGGTGGAGCCGAGCGCTTCCGCGATGCGTTTCGCAGTGCCTGACCACAAGGCGTCGTCTATGGCTGCATCGTAAAGATGCGCAATCAGTCCCGAGACGCGGGACGATTCATAGAGTTCTTGCGACGGCATGGCCGTGTTACCCCCCCCTCATTCATCTGGCAGTGCGGATTAACTTTATCTCCGCACCAACAATCTCGCATGAACAATACGGCGGGATGGCGCTCTGCCGTCCTGCCGTGCCTGTTTTCTCCCCTGTTTAGGGGACGAATGCCCGCCCGCGCCACCTTAACCATAGAGGGAAGGATTTTCACGCGGAGATGTCATGAGCAAAGCCCGTCACCTTATCGTACCCCTGCTGCTCGCGGCGGGGCTTGCCGCCTGCGACCAGAACGCTGCGACGGCAGAGAATGCCGCCGCCACAGACGGGGCCGAGGCAACGGAGTCCGGCAACACGGCTGGGATGGCCACCGCCGAAGCTGATATCGCCGCCGCAAACCAAGCCGCCGCGCCCGCTGCAACGGAAGCCGTTCCGGTCAAGACGCAAGCGGCCACCATCGCGGCCTTGCCGCTCAAGCGCGGCTATTACGTCGAGAGCGATACGCCGTGCGGCCAAGCCTCGAACGCCACCACGACGCTGCTGCGCCGGAACGGCATCGGCGGTGCACGGGATTTCTGCGAGTTCAAGAAAATCGAGCAAACGGGGCCGAATACCTACCGCGTGACGGAAGCCTGCGGGGATTTGCAGGACAACGCGCCGCCGGAAACCAGCACTTCCGTCTATTCTCTCACGGGGGATACGGCCTTCACCGCCAAGAGTGAATACGGCTGGGAACGTAGCGCCCGCTACTGCGCCCAATCGAGCATGCCGCCCGACTGGCGCGGCAACGATATCAGCGATGTGACGGGATAGCGCCTCGCGCCGTCATTTGCCGCCTGTCCCGCTTCTTCCCAACGAAAGTAAACGCATGTCTCTCACCACGATGACAGGAGTTGTCTCCGGCATTCGCCATGCCCCCGTGACCGAGGGGGTTATCGGCAAGAGTGGCGGGTCTGTCCGCACAGGCCATGCGCTGGCCTTCCGCGTCGATGACCGCTCAGTGCAGATCAAGCTTCCCAATATGCCGGACGTGCAGGATGGCGAGACGGTCACGCTGGCCGGACGTGTGAAGAACGGCACGTTTCAGGCACTGGCGCTACGGAATGACCGCACCCGCGCCATCTACGCCACGCCTGCCATGCCGGGCTACATCATGGGCGGCCTTATGACGGCGGTAGGCTTCCCGCTGCTGTTCATCCTCGTGGGCGTCTTTTTCATCGGCTTCGGCGGCTTCACGCTCTGGCAGGCGCACAACTACGCGCAGGCGGCGAAGCTGCTGCAAGGCGCGTGAATCCCCTCCATCCACGAAAAAGACAGGCAATCACATGAGAAGAATGCGAAGTATTTTGCTGGGCGGTGCGTTGGTTTGGGGCGCGGTATCCGGCATGGCGGCATCGGCGCAGACGCAAGGGGTTTCGGCCGACAAGCTGGATATCACGGGCATCAGGCTCGGCATGACCGAGGCCGAGGTCACGCGGGCCATCAAGGCGTTCGACCCGAACGCGCAACTCGTGAACAAGCGCATGGCGCATTATCCTTACTCGGATGGCGTCACGGGGTTTCAAACGCCTGCCTTCCTCGATGAACTGGAATTTCGCGCGGGCGATTCACGGCTCAGGATTTGGTTCGCCAGCCCGCCAGCGGAGCCGCGGGTCTATGCCATTCACCGCTATTCGCGGGGAAATAAGACGCCGCCGACGCGACAGCAGTTCGTCACTGCCCTGACCACAAAATATGGTCCCGCCCAAACCCATTACCTGCCGAACACGGGAACCACCGTCGTACAGTGGAGTGAACAGGGCAAGCCTGTGTGCGCGGTCAGCACCAATGCCAGAATTGCCGTGGACGGCGGCAACGAAACGCTGCTGCCCCCCCGTGCCGTCGAGGTGCTTGAAGGCATGGGACGGAGCCAGCATCCCAACCTGCGCCGCACAATGGGAACGTCCGTCGATGTGGCGCGATGCGGCACGGTGCTCCGCTATACTTGGGGCGGGCCTGCGAACGATCCCGCGTTTCCAATCCCAGAGTTCTATGTCTGGCTGGTCGATCAAGGCGGCATGATCGCCAAAGATCGCCAGTCCGCGCGATGGGTTGAGCAACTGCGGACAGAAGCGGTGCGCAAGCGCCAAGGGCAAGGCGTCACGCCCAAGCTCTGACAGCGGCAAAACGCGGGCCGAATGCGCCCCGCCATCCTGCTGGCGTGATCGGGGGGCATGAGGCCGTGCTGGTTGCGGCCTCATGCAACAGGACACAAATCCATGCGCCTCATCGTCGTCGCCGAACTCGATCACTGTCCTTCCTGGACGTCTGAACAAACGTCCGCCTTCAGGAAACCACGATCGTCTGCTCAACGTCCACTTTGTCGGCGGCTCTGGCCACAGTGCCGAGCTACCGAACTGCCGCTGCTTCCGACTAATTCACGACCTTCAGCGGCCGTGTTGTGGATGACCGTCTGTGCCGAAAGCTGCCACCAGATGACGGAGCTTGTCGGGATTACGAACTATATAGATCGCCGCGATGCGCCCATCGCGCACCTCGAGCGCGGTGGTCTGGAGCACGTCGCCACGATCGATACTGATATAGCCGGGCAGACCGTTGATCGTTGCGGTGCGCAGTAGCGTCGGTGCTGACGTGTACTTCCGACGCAGCCCGGCGAACAAACGAAGCGCTCGCTCGATGCCGCGCACCACATTGCGGAAGGCAATCACCTTACCGCCACCATCGGAATGTATCTCGACATCGCGCGCTAGTCCGCTCCGGGTTCCCGCCACGGCTGCTCCGAGCAGCCAATCGGCACGATGCCGGTCACCAGTCAATTCCTTCACAGCAATCCATGACTGCCTGCCACGGCGCCGAGAAGCGTGACCACTGCAAGACCCAGAAGCCCGCGATGAACGACCTCCATGCGATCGAAGTCTGCGGCAGGCTTCAACGACTCCTCCATGCGCCGATGAAGAAACAGCGGCTCGATCACGAACAGCATCGCCGCGAAAATCGCCCAGAGGCCAACCATCGCGTGCATCCACCAGAAACGCAGATCGGCGAACCGATCCCACATCTGCCCGCGCTCCACCATCCAGAAGCCGCTGACGCCGGCAAGCAGCACCCACACACGCGCTTGCGCCGCGAAACTGCCTTCGAGCTTGTGGAAGGCCGCCAGCCTATCAGCTGGCGGATGCGCACGGCGAATGAACGGCATCACCACGAGCGTGACAAAGGCAACGCCTCCGATCCAGAACATAACCGCCAGGACATGAATTGCCCGGGCTATGGTGATATCGCCCATCCCCTACTCCATCAGGCTGCCAGCAGTTCGTCCGCCGGGCCGAAAAATTCGTAGTGAATTCGGTCGGACGGCACGCCGGCGAGCGACAAGGTCGAAACCGCGTGACGCAGGAACGGGCGCGGTCCGCAAATGTAGTAGTCGGCTTCACCGACCGGCGTGTTGGCGACGAGCCACTCATCGGTGATGATGCCGGCGACATCATAGTCCTGGCCCTGCGCTTCGCCTTCAAGCGGAGTTTGATGGAAATCAGTAACCGACACCGCCTTGCCCTGGCCGGCGACAGCGCGAACATGGTTGCGCATCGCATGCGTGTCGCGATCATGGGTCCCGTGAATATAATGAACGGGTACTTCGGCGCCGCTCTGCGCGAGCGCTTCGAGCATCGCCACCATCGGGGTCAGACCTACCCCACCGGACAGGAGGATGACCGGACGTTCGACATGATCGGCAAGGAAAAACTCCCCCGCTGGCGCGGCCACCTTTAGCACCGTTCCGGGCCTAGCCTCGTCATGGAACCATCCTGAGGCCAGGCCATGTGGTTCACGCTTGACCGAAATGCGGTACGTTTCCCCATTGGGGGCGGCCGAAATCGAATAGTTGCGCTTGACCGGCGGATGACCGGGAATCTCCAGCCAGAAAGTCAGATACTGCCCCGGCTTGTGCTGCATGACGGGTCCGCCATCGACCGGGCGGAGAATGTAGGAATTGATGACGCTGCTCTCGCGCAAGACGTCTTCGACGCGGAAGTCACGCCAGCCATTCCATCCGCCCGCCGCGTCCTTCTGCTCTGTGTAGACCCGCTGCTCGCGTGCGATCAGGATATTGGCGAGGAACCAGTAGGCCTCGCCCCATGCCGCAAGGATTTCCTCCGTTGCTGCATCTCCCAGCACCGCCTTGATCGCGCCAAGGAGCGCCTCGGCAACGTGCGGATAGTGCTCGGGCAAAATCTGAAGGCCCACATGCTTTTGCGCGATCCGCTCAACAGCAGGCGCAAGCGCACCGAGATTTTCAATATTGCTGGCATAGGCGAGAATGGCGCCCGTGAGCGCACGCGGCTGCGATCCGGAGTCGCCATGATGCGACTGATTGAAAAGGTCGCGGATTTCCGGGTTCTGGAACATCCGGGAATACATTTCGTGTACGATGTCCAGACCATGCGCTTCCAGCGCGGGAACGGTCGCCTTGACGAGCGCGATCGTCTGATCGCTAAGAGGTTGCGACATGAACTTCTCCTTCTGAAATGCGTCGAAATTTCCGGCAATGTCAGCGCGCGGGCGGCTGATCGTAGAAATCGACCTGCATCTTCATTGACCCCATCGGCGTCACGAAATGCGGCTGCTGCGGCAGAACCAATCCTGGCTGGTTCGGTGTCAGCACGATCTCCGAAGGCGGATCGAGATAGGTGAGCTTAAGCTCGCCTTCCAAAACGCGGATCAGGCCCCAGACACCGGCCTTGGTATCGTGTCGCGCCCGCAAGGCAGCCGGTAGCGTATCCTGATCAAACACCGGTGTGGAACGATAGGGAAGGATGTCAGGCATGGCTTTGCACTCTCCGCCTTGGGCAATCCAGCGTATCGGAATTGATTGCCGAGCCTTCCGCGCGTTGCCGATCGAGCCGAAAAAACACGGCGAGCTGCAGGCTTTCGGCGATCCGCTTCGCTTTCGCTTGCAAAGCGGCGGCGGCTTCGGGCGACATCATTTCGTTGGTCGTTTCAGCCCAAAGCGTTAGCCATCGGTCGAAGAGCGCCGGCGTAATACGCGATTTGTGCTTTAAATGAGCCGGCACCGGTTGACCCTTGTATCGACCACTGGTGAGCATTACCGATGACCAGAATGCCGCCAGCTTTTCGAGATGTTCCGGCCAATCGCTGATCGCGTCGTTGAAGATCGGCCCCAGCTCGGCATCCTCTCGTACCCGCGCATAGAACAGCGTCACGAGACGGCTCAGCCCTTCTTCGTCAACCTGCCTATCGTCATCCATTGACCGACTCCGAAATCATGTATCTATGCTACATGTATCACCGGGTTGGAAACATGCAACAAGAATGCATATATATTAGTGCAGCGTCGATTGGGCGCTGTGACCGGGAAGCGACATGAAGCTGACGCGCTACACCGACTATGCCCTTAGGGTGCTGCTTTACCTTGGAGCGCGGCCTGATCGGCTATGCTCGATTTCCGAGATGGCGGGTGCCTATGCGATCTCGCAAAACCATTTGATGAAGGTGGTTCACGACCTCGGAAAAGCAGGCTTTGTAGCGAGCGCTCGGGGACGTCTTGGCGGAATTCGGCTCGCGCGACCGCCGGGTGAGATTATCATCGGATCGGTCGTGCGGCACACGGAGGATGGGTTCGATCTGGTCGATTGCGGAAGCTGCATCATCGCGCCGGCGTGCGGAGCGACGGGCGTTCTTCGCGAGGCGCTTGCCGCATTCATGGCCGTGCTCGACAGCTACACGCTCGACGACCTGTTGGCGAGGCGGGTCGATATGCTCAGTCTCTTTGCACCCGAAGCGGTATAGAGGCTCTGCCGATGGAGGAGGAATGCGCGCGCTATCGTTGTGAGGGAGAAGATGGCTCGCCGATCACCGTTTTGGAGTTTCAATACTTCGGTCAAGCTGAAACGAAACCCGGCCGACGCCGTTACCCAGGTGCACAGTGCCTAGCTCTCTCTACCGGAGTAAGCGTGGCCTGAGGACCGCGGTTCAAGCGGCTTCGGTGATCGGTTGCTGATCTGGACGCCAGTTCCACGGCATGAGTTCATCCCAGCGGGCAGCAGGCCAATTGCCAGCGATCTTGGCGATGACGTCGGCGATATAGGCCTGCGGTTCGAGGCCATTGAGTTTGGCGCTCTCGATGACGGAATAGACGGCCGCCGCGCGGTCGCCGCCCGCCTTTGATCCGGCGAACAGCCAGTTTTTACGGCCCAGGGCCACGCAGCGCATGGCGCGCTCCGCAATGTTGTTGTCGATCTCCAGACGGCCATCGTCAAGGAAGCGCGTCAGCGCGACCCAGCGCTTGCGGCCATAGGCGATCGCCTTGGCCATCTCGGACTTGGGCGAGAGACGGCGCAGGGCATCGTCGAGTGCCTGCCGCAGCTCGTCGATCAATGGTCGGGTGCGGTCCTGCCGGCTTCGTCGTCGGATATCGGGTTGCTGGCCTCGAACCTCTGCCTCGATCTCATAGAGCTGGCCAATGCGTTCCAGCAGATCAGCGGTAAGCGACGTCGGCTTGGTGGCGTGGATGTCGAATATCTTCCGCCGGAAATGCGCCCAGCAAGCAACCTCGGTGACGCGGTTCGTGTCGTAGAGCTTGTCATAACCGGCATAGCCGTCGGCCTGAAGATAGCCGGTGAAGTTGGCCAGCTGCCGCTGGGGATGCGCGCCGGTGCGATCGGTGGTGAACTCATACCAGACGAGCGAGGGGTTGGTGGCGCCGGAGCCGCGATCGTCGACGGCGTAAGTCCAGAGCCTGCCGGTTGCCGTCTTGCCGCGGCCCGGATCAAGCATGGGAACCGGCGTATCGTCAGTATGGATCTTCGAAGCGGTCAGGCCGACCTCGCGGATGCGACTGACGATCGGGTCGAGCAGCACGGATGCTTGTCCAACCCAGCCCGCCAGCGTCGAGCGGTCGATCTCGATGCCCTGCGCCGCCATGATCTCGGCCTGGCGGTAAAGCGGCAGATGATGATCGAACTTGGAGACGACGACGTGGGCCAGCGTGCCGAAGGTCGCCTTGCCCCGGGCAATGGCTTTTACCGGCGCGGGCGCCTGCACGATCTTCTCGCAGGACCGGCAGCTATACTTGGGCCGGATGGTCCGAACCACGCGCCACTGTACCGGCACCGCATCAAGCATCTCGTCGCTATCCTGCCCCAGAGGCCGCAACGCGCCGCCGCAGTCGGGACAGGCGCAGTTGCCCTTCTCAGGTTCGATCCGCCGATCTTCGCGTGGCAAATGGGCGGGCAGCGCCCGAACAGGCGATGGCCGATCGATGGCTACTGGACCGCCTCGACGCGCGGCGGCGACAATGGCCTCGCCTTCCAGTTCCTCGAGCGCCAGTTCAAGCTGTGCGATCTGGGTATCGAGCTTCTCGGACGACTTGCCGAACTGCATCCGCTTGAGGCGCGCGATCTGCACGCGCAGTGTGTCGATCAGGATGTCGCGGGCAGAAATATCGGCGTGGGCGGCCGCCAAAGCAGCTTCGAGCTCGGCGATCCGAGCGTCTTTGTCAGCGGTGGAAAGGCCTGCGTCCAACACCGCGATCCTATAGCGGAACAGCCGCCGGGATGCCAGAAAAAGTGCCGGAAAATGGGCGTTCTAGCCCGCGAGTGACGGGGTAAAAGTGCGTTCCGGCCGCCGCCAGTCAATGCCTTCCAATAGCATGGAAAGCTGGGCCGCCGTCATCACCACCGACCCGGTCTTGGTCGATGGCCACACGAACCGGCCCCGGTCCATCCGTTTGGAAAACAGGCACATGCCCTGGCCGTCATACCAAAGCAGCTTAACCAGATCGCCGCGCTTGCCGCGAAAGGCGAACAACGCGCCGGAATGCGGGCTTTGCTCCAGAATCTGCTGCGTCATCACAGCAAGGCCGTCAAAACCCTTGCGCATGTCTGTCGCGCCGCAGGCGAGGAATATCCGCGTTGAGGGCGGCAGCGGGATCATCGCGTCAGGATACCGATCACCCGCGACAGGGCATCGGCATCGACCGTGGCGTCCACGTTCACCCTGATGCCCGACGGCAGCTCGATGCCGATCACTCCGTCGCTGCGTGCCGCGACCGTCGGCGCGGGCAAGGCTGGCTGCTCGCTGATCTGCACCTCTGCAAATGCCGGCTCCGCCAGCTTGCGAACTCCGGCAAGCTCACCGGACATCGCCTGGCGCCGCCAGGTGTAGATCGAGCCGCTGCCGACGTCATGGCGTTCACAGGCCGCACGCACGGAGCCCTCCGGGCCGAATGCATCGCGCAGGACGGCCAGCTTCTGCTCCACCGTCCACCGTCGCCGGCCCGACACCCGGCTAACGATCTCTATCCGACTACTCATACGACCGCTCGTATGAGTAGTCGCTGCACCGCTAGCTGAAACCTCGATCTCGTCCGACACCCGCCACTCCCCTCAAAGAGCGGCAATCATCCCGGCGATTGGGCGCCGCGCAAGGCGGCCGTCAGACCCTTTCAATTACCCACAAGTGTTGCGGCTGACGTTGGCACCGATTTTGATGTCCATCAGGCGAGACCATCCTCTCCAGATGACGATGTTGCCAGGCGGCGGGTCATGGGCTCGCGCAAGATAGCCTCCGAGCCGGGCGATTTGGGTTAGATAGTCGGAAAGGGTTCTGCCTGGCGGTTCATTCTTTCGGGAAGCTGCGAGGCGGTCGATCAGGGTAATTTCGACATCGGTCAGGACCAGCCGAGGCGAGGCGTCAGGAGCGGCGCGATTGATCATGGTCATCCAAAACAGGCGCCATGACAGAATGCAGAATATGGCGATCAGATTGGCGAGGCGTTCGGCGGTCCGCAGCCGTGCATCTTCGGCTCGGCAGCCAGATTTGAGTATCTTGTGGAAGAGTTCGATCTTCCAACGCTGGGCATACCAGTCAAGCTTTTCGATGGCTTCGTCAGGCGTTGTTACCGGCAGATCGGTGATGAGCCGCCAGTCGATTGGGGGGCGCCCTTCAGGCGTTCCACATTCACGGGCATGCAAGATGGTCAGGCTGAGGGAAGGATAGCGCTTTTGCTTTCCGATCGGCGGCAAAACTTGGATTCGCCTATAGCGTAGTTCGATGTCGGCATGATCGTCTTTGCCAATGGTGATCCGATGCATGCCTTGCACGGTGGTTTCGCTCATTTCGTCGGCGATCGTATGGCCACCGTCGCCAGCCAGACGATCGACACAGGTGCGGACCAGGAAATGCGTGCCGAGCGCCTGTGTTTCGCAGAAGAACTCGTAAATGTCGTTTTCCCGATCGCCAATGTGAACCAGTCGCTCCGGATCGCCCAGCAGGGTGGTCGATTGGCGCATATTCTCGAGCCAGCGGTAGCTCTCCTTCTCCTCGATCGGCACGCGCGTGGGATTGATCCGCCGCTTCAACGCGTTGGCGCCCTTGAACCTGGTACGGGTCCAGAATTTCGCCGCTGTCAGACCCAGTGGCAATCCCTCGGTTGTGATCGCAAGGCTGGAGTGCATGAGCAGGCCGCAGACCGTATGAAGCCGAAGCCGACCATTCTCATCACGCCGGCTCGGCGCAAGACCGATGGCGCCAATCGTTTCAGGATTGCGCCTTTGATAGGAGAATTCGGTGGTGTCCTGTAAAACCAGGATGAACCCCTCAAGCGCCGCCGCGCGTGCCCGTGTCGCCTGGAAATGCCCGGCAAGTATGTCTCCCTCGTTCACCGAGCCATTAGACAAAAAACGGTAGGCCGCCTTGGTATTGGCCCAGTCCTGGCACGCCATCGGTATCGGTGCGCCAATCGCTCCTGCCATCTGCTTAAGCATCGTTCGAAGCCGTTCGGCCAGTCGCTTATCACGAAAGGCGGCGGGATCGACTTCCCCGTCAGCCCATCCTGCCGCATCGAAAACGGACGTCTCCACGTTGCACCCCGCCAACCGCTTTAGGTGCCAGGGAATGAATCATGCCTGATTCCAGGCGAGCAATGCTCATGCGGCCAACGGAATCACGTTCGCGACCACTTGTGGGTAATTGAAAGCGTCAGACCCCGCTTACCTACCGGAGAGCCTGTCCGGTATATCGACCCCACCACATTTGAGGTCATCGGCAGCGGAGAGCTTCTTCGGCGATGCGACCGAACCTGAGGCGCGTGCCGCCCTTTGCCAGTTTTCTCGGCGAACCAACTCCTCAAAGCGGCAGAGCGGGATCGAATCCGGGGTCTCGCTCATGCACCAAACCCCTTCTCCAGACCAGCAATCAGATCGTCCAAATGCCCAAGCCCAATCGAAAGCCGTAGCACGCCATCGCTGATGCCGGCCATTTGCCGCGCCTCGCCCCGCGAACGGCCGACACACCCGAAACCCGTCGTTCACGGTTGTACTGTTGAATGGCAGGAAAGTCCCACACCCGGCCACCAATCTCGACACGTTTATCGATGAATGAAAGGCGGGTTCAGGGAGCAAATCGGGGTCGGTGAATGTCCGAAAAGTCGGCGTTCATTCTGGCGGCTTGGCCTTGCGCGCCGAGACCAGCATCATCATCGGGCGCTCAAGCTCTTCCCTCAGTTCGGGTATCCGTACGATCTGCGCCGGCATCGGCGCGAATTCTTCGACCCGTTGCAATTCAAATCCTGCGCCGATCAGTGTGTTTATTGTCGTAGCGAATGTGCGATGGTACTTCACGACATTCTTCGCAAACCAATCGGTGCGCCGTTCGCCTTCGACCGAGTAGCCGTTGACGGGCCAGGTCTTGCGACCGTCCTCGTCGATAATCCAATGCGGGTGCGCGGCTGCCATGAAGATCGGATGCTCTATCGTGAAAACCAAGTCTCCGGCGGCGGTCAGAGCTTTGGAGATCATACGGACCAAGCGTCCAAAATCTGCGATGTAGTGAAATGTCAGAGCGCTGTAGACCAGTTCGAACGCCGACTGGGGCAAGTCCAGCGTCTCGATGTCCGCAATGTGGTATTCAATGGCTTGATCTGCCGTATCGCGTTTCGCCCGGGCGATCATGTTCTGCGACAGATCGAAGCCGAGTACCGAGGCAGCACTGTGTTCCCGCATCCAGCGTGAGGCCCAACCGAAGCCGCATCCAAGGTCAGCGATATGCTTGCCGTTCAGATCGGGCAACATGGCCTCTACCGCTGACCACTCGGGAGCTCCGTCCAATCCGATGGTTTGCCGGGGCAACTGGCTGTAGCCCGCGAAGAATTCGGGATGATCGTAGATATTCTGTGCCATGCGTGCAAACCCGTTGCTTTTGCGAATATTTGTCCGCTCCTAGAGTGGCATCTTCGTATCACAAATTGCCCCAATCGGGTCGATAGCCGAGCGGCTGAATTTCGACCCTAAAAGCCGACGGTCCTGAAACGATCCAACGTCCTGTCTTCCCCGTGGCCTGAACCAGCGGCAGCTTTCAGCAGGTCAATCTTAGGCGCTGAACGACAGCTATGGCGGCGAAACATGCCGCTTATTCTGCTTTTTTGAACGGACCCTTGAGAACCTTCGCGCCGTCGCGCAGGAAGTCGATGTGATCGGACCAATGCTGCATCATGCGGACCCGCTCATCCCAATATTCCCCGCGCGTATAAGCGCGGCGCACAGCGTTGTTGTCGCAATGGGCAAGCTGACGCTCGATCGCATCGGGGTGCCACAGGCCCATCTCGTTGAGCAGCGTGGCGGCCATCGCCCGGAAGCCGTGGCCGGTCATCTCGTTCTGCGCGAAGCCCATACGCCGCAAGGCGGCATTGATCGTATTCTCCGACATGGGGCGGTCCACCGACCGTAGGGA
The DNA here is from genome assembly GCF_002795205.1 of Sphingobium sp. LB126. NCBI lineage: Bacteria > Pseudomonadati > Pseudomonadota > Alphaproteobacteria > Sphingomonadales > Sphingobiaceae > Sphingobium > Sphingobium sp. LB126. Next base: position 553,468 of record NZ_NETV01000001.1, on the reverse strand, counting down.
TGGGAAGAGGAAGCTGCTATAGTCCGCGTCATGCTCGATGGTTGCGAGAATCGCGAGCGCCTGACGAGAAAGGGGGATCGTATGTGCCCTGCGCATCTTGGTCTTGTGCAGCGGAATGGTCCACAGCGCCTTGTCGAAATCGAAGTCAGCCCATTCGGCGTGACGCAACTCGCCGGGGCGGACGAACACATGCGGGAGCAAGCGCAGGGCCACCTTGGTGTTGGGATGGCCTTCGAACGCATCCAGAGCGCGCAGCAGTCCGCCAGCTTCACTGGCGCTGGTGATGGCGGCGCGATGGACAGGCTTGGGTGCGATCAGCGCGCCGCGCAGGTCGGCCGCGACGTCGCGTTCGGCGCGGGCCGTGGCGATGGCGTAGCGGAATATCTGTGAACAGGTGCTGCGCAGGCGCTTGGCCGTCTCATATTTGCCCTTGCCCTCCATCTTGCGGAGCATCACCAGCAGTTCCTGCGCGGAAATCGAGGCAATGGGGCGCTTGCCGACCGATGCATTGATGAAATCCAGCAACCAGCGCAGCTTCTTCATGGTGGCGGCGGAACGATCCTCGCGTTCGACCTTGACCAGCCATTCATCGGCCACCGCCTTGAAGCTGTTGGATGCCGCCACCGTCGCGGCGATCCGGTCCAGCTTGATTCGCTCGGCTGGGTCTTCGCCCCGCGCCAGCAGCTTGCGGGCGGCATCGCGTTGCTCGCGCGCATCGGCGAGGCCTGTGTCAGGATAGACGCCGAAGGCCAGGGTCTTCTGCTTCCCGAGATGGCGATAGTTCATCCGCCAGTAGCGCCCGCCCTTGGGGGTCACATAAAGGAACAATCCGTCGCCATCGGTGAGCTTGTAGGGCTTGTCGCGGCCCTTGGCCGCCTTGATGGCAACAGCAGTCAGACCCATGATGGTATCTCCCGTCAGGGGAGCGAGGTCCTACCATCATATCTACCATCGGATTGTTGGTATGCGGTGGTATCTGTCTGCTCCGTCTGAGACGAGCATACCACAGAAAACCCGCAGAAAACAGCCATTTACGAGACATAATGGCACGTCCCGGGAGAGGAAGGTGGTGACCCAGATTGGTCAATTATCGAACTTTTTCTTGGTCCCGTCCGTTGAATCTCGAAAATTGGTCGACCGCTATCGGGCCGCGATCCAAGATGCAGCCTGAGCTTAACGCGTCATTTCACGGTGCGCGGCCCGCGTCGTTCGATGGCACATCCGGTTGGGCAGGGCGTTCGGCAGTTCAGCACTCTTTCGAGCGTGTGGCACATCCGAGCGGTTGCCGAGCCAGAGAGAATCGTTCGGCGCTTCAGTTGGGTTGATGTTCAGCAATGCAGCGCCCTTGCGAGCGCTTCGCACACTCCGATATTTCGTTTCACATTGTCAAAGAGCGATCTTCAGTAAAATATGCTGCAAGTTCGATCGAAGCCGTTTGCGGCAGTTCAGCGCCTAAAAGGCCCTGTGGCACATCCGCGACTTGCTCCGATCTGTGGATGTGATGCGCAGGTTCTGTCGACCGTTCAAGGGGTAGGGCACTGAGATGCCGAAAGAGGCACTGAGTTACCGATTTCGGCATTTACCTGCCCCTTCAGAGGTCTCTCCGCGCTTGCTTTTGGTCCACCCAAGCGCGACTCGGACTCGCGATTTGCGCGCCTTCTTCTGAGAGGCCAGGGTCGGGTCCGACTGAGCGATGATCCTCAAGTCTACGCGCGCGTTGGCTGTCTCACGGTGGGGAGCAAATTAACGGATATCGCGGGTCTTGACCTTGATTCCCTCGACCGGCCGACCTGGAACGATGCCCGGTCCCAGCTTGAGGTCAGGGTCGAACAGATCGCGCGGGCGGAGGGCAAGCGACCGCGAACCCGGGTCCCGAGGATCAGGCCCGATGCCATGCTTGACCACGTCCGCCCGGCTGTGGAAGAAACCGTCAACCAGCGCATGATGCTGCTGGAGATGGGACAGGCGCTGGGCGCCCAGTGGCGGTCCTAATCCGCCGGCAGATGGTCCGCGCTCATCGCCTATCCGATTGAGAGGTTGACGGCTGCCCGCTGGCGCGGGCACCACGGCTCTATCGCTGCTGCGCAGCGACCAAGCTCCGGCTGCGCCGGATCTTGGCCCTCGCGGGTGACGATCTGCTGCCGGGGCGTGGTGGCGCCGGGGCAGGCGGGAGTGGCGCGATACCCCTGATCGGAAACCACGACGCTCCGACCGTTCAAGCACCGACGAGCGCATCGCATGCGACGGGAGGGAAGGGGGCGGTGGGTGGCGCCGTTTAGCGGCGCGCCCATCACACATCACTGGAGTTCCCCCATGTCCACCGGACAGCGCAACCTCTTGCTCGAATCCGCCGGCAAAGACCTGGTCCATAGACTCGGCGGCCATTGGAACGACGACCACGGCATGTGTTGCTGCCCCGCCCACGCCGACAGGACGCCCAGCCTCTCGGTTCGCGTCGGCGACCGTAGCCTCCTCTTCAAATGCTTCGGTGGCTGCGACACGGCCGACGTCCTGCGCCAGTTGCGGAACATGCGTCTCGCAGTGCCGACCGATCCGACTGCCTCGGTCTCCTCCAATCCGCGGCCTGACTCTGACCGGATGCGCGAACGGGCCCGCGAAATCTGGGATCAGGCCCAGCCGATTACGGGCGGACCCGCCGCGCGCTATCTGCTCAGCCGCGGACTGACAGCGCTACCCGCGGCCCTGCGCTACCATCCCCGCACCCCGTTCGGGCGAGGCCGTTCCGCGCGCTATCGCCCTGCGATCGTCGCGGCCGTCGCCGAGCCTCGCCGGTTCACCGGCATCCAGCGGCTGTTCATCGAACCCGATGGAGCGAGCCTGGCGATGGACCTCGAAAAGTCCAAATGGGGGCTCGCCCGCCCGCTCGGCGGCGCCGTGCAGCTCGCGCCCGCCGGCCCGGTGCTCGGCCTCGCCGAGGGCGTCGAAACCGCGATGTCGGCCACCTTCCTGCTCGGCATTCCGGTCTGGGCCGCACTTGGAAGCGAACGGCTGCACCAGATCATCATCCCGTCCGTGGTTCGGCACCTGATCCTCCTGCCCGACAATGATCGCGCGGGGCGGATCGCCGTGCCGCGTTCCCGGGCTGCCTATGCCGACAGCACCTTCGATCTTGGTCTCGAATGGCCCTGGGGCTGCCTGAACGACTGGAACAACGTCCTGCACAGGCCTGACCTTTGGGAGGGGAGGGGGGCGGTGGTTGCTCGGGGCTGAGGCATCGCGCCGGTCCGCGGAGAGATCTCCCATGGCAATCGAAATCATCGTCGGACTGCCTCACCTCAATGAGGGTCCGATCCTCGAACGTGTGCGGGATCTCGGGCAACCCGCGCTCGTTTCCGCAAACGCACTTTCATGGTGGTCGACGGTCAGGGGTTGGCCCGAATGGCTCGGCTGGCGCATCGCCAAGCTCGCCCACGCCAATGGCCTGGCCTCCCTCGATCTCGACAGCGCCGGGTTCGTCGCCATGAAACGCTATGGTGGCTTCGCCTGGAGCATCGACCAATATTTCCAGCTCGCATCTGCATTCCCGTTCCGGCGCATTGCGAGCCTGGATTATTGCACCGAACATGAAATCGCCGAGGACCGTGAGGAAGTGCTCGACCGCATCTCCCGCACGATACGCGCCAACCGCGACTGCCGTGACCGCGCCGCCGATCTCGGTCTCCAGGACCGCTTCATGCCGGTCCTGCAGGGACGCACGCCCGCTGACTATGAGCGCTGCGCCGATGGTCTCTGGTGGTCGATGCGGCCAGGCGCCGTCGTCGGCGTCGGCAGCATGTGCCGGCGCGAGGTCGGCGGACCCAACGGTCTGGTCGCTGTGGTCGACCATCTCGATAGCATCCTCCCGCGCGGTGTCCGCCTTCATATCTTCGGCGCCAAGGGTGCCGCATTGCCATGGCTGAAGGCGTTCGGCGATCGCGTGGCCTCCATCGATTCCCAGGCATATGGCGTGGCCGCTCGGCGCGACGCCTATCGCAGACGCATCTCGAAGTCAGACAAGCTGGTCGCCGACCACCTTCAGCGCTGGTGCGAACGTCAATTCGAGCGCCTTGACGAGCCCGCCCGACGCATCCCCCGCATCATCCAACCGATCGAGGCTCCACCGATCCTGGATCCATGGGAAACCGCCGTCGCTACAGCCCGCGAAGAAATCCGTGCCCTCATCGAAAGCGGCAATCTCGACCATGACGAGATGACGAACGGTTGGATCGAGCAATGGGCGGCGGACATCTATCACGCCGCCTAGTGACGCATACCGCCGAGGTAGCAGTCCCGGTCGAAAATCTGTGCCCGCACCAGCAGAGCAGGCGATGCATCAGGTCAACGATGATCGCGATGATGGCGCGCCGTCCGCTTGGCAGATGTTCCAAAATTCGTCGATATTGGTGAGACCGGGCTTCCTCGACTTGCTCCACACCTCGATCGCCTGCAGCAGAAAGCGCCTAGTGCTGTCATCGTCGGCGACGCCGATCGGTTGATACAGAACAGGCAGATTCATCCCGAGGGGGCCATCTCTTCCTTGAGGATGGCGAAAACCGGCGCGCGATTTCGCCAATTCTGCGCACCCAATCTACGCCGGGCGCCACGCGCGCGCAAGCGCCCCGCGTGACGAACACGCCTCGACCGATGGCTGCGCCCGCCACCAAATCGACCGGCCCCCGCTGAACCGGATTGGCAGGGGGAGGGGGGCGGCAGGCGGTGGGCGTGTGGCGCACAGGACGCGGCCACGCTGCCCGTTCCCATCACCCTTGGAACAGAAGGAGCGCGCCCATGCGCGATACCGTTGCTCCCGTTCGCTCTCGCTCGGACCGCGTGGAAGTACGCAATCCGATCCTGGCACTCCCAGCCTTCAAAGCACTCCAGACCCTTGATCCCGATGTGCGCGCGCTGCTCGCCGCGCTTCTCCTTGACCTGCAGCGCGACGCACGCGCCCGCGCGAAACAATGTTGGGACAAGCACAAGCCGCCCATGGCCGCCTATTGGGCAGCCGCCGGCGTTATCGCTGGCCATCTTGCAAGGGTGCTTCGCCCGCGCTCCAGTCGACGCGCCACGCGCCTTCGCATGGTGCTGCGCCAGCCCGGATTTGCCGACGAAGTCGCCGTGGACTGGGCCGACGCCTCCCGTCGCTATTGCCGGCGACGCGATCGATCCGGTCTCGGCGCGAACGGCTTCCCCGACGGCGCGATCCTGCTGGCCGATATTCCCATCGGCCGCGTCAGCTACAACGGCCGCATCTGGCCCAAGGCCACCTGGGTCCCGGATATGACGCCCATCTACGACAACCGTCCGCCCATGGATTGAGCCGACAACCGGTATCCACCCGGGCGGCCCTCCCGGCGCGCCCGCACCGAAGGGGAGGGAGTGGGGGTGTGGCGCGGCGGATGGCGGACGTCACCCGCCGACAGCCACCATCCGACAACCTGCCGCGCCGGCCCTATCGCGCCGGCGCGCCCAATTGCCAGGAGCATCTGTCATGTCGACCAATCTCGTTCCGGGCGCGCGCAACTATGCGGTGCGCATCGAATATCTGAGCGGCACCGAAATATTCGCCGTCGAGACCCACATCCTCGCCATCACCGATCGCGACGATATCCGCGCCATGGCCAGCGGGCTCGCGGCCGAGAGCACCTACGCGAACGATCGCATTCCCGACTTGAACTGGTCGATCACCATCGATCCGGTCGACCCCGACGACCCGGACACGCCGCCGCCCGGGTCCGCCCTCATGCCCAAATGCCCCGTCTGCGGCCATCATGACATCACGCGCGAAGGCACGGTCCGCTGGGATGCCGTCAACCAGAACTGGTATCTGGCCGCCATCGCCGAGATTGAACTTTGCGAGAATTGCGGCGCCGAAGACAAAGGCCTCGCCCAATGGGTCTCGATCGACGAGACCGGCCATGACCAATTCCTGCGCCTGGTCGCGCAAATCCTGGGCGAGGACAGCCTTCCGCAGGACCTCACGTTCAGGCTCCTCTGCTCCCCGCTGTTCAACCGTTTGACGGTCGAGCAAGCCGCGGCGGAGTGGCGTCTTTCGCAAGGTGCCAGAGCCTGAGCGAACGCGGCCGCCGACGCGCCGCATCTCTCCCATCGTTCCCTTCACCGGCGACTGCCGATCCGGCAGCCTATTTCCGAAAGCCATTTCCCATGCGCAGTTTCACCAAGCATGATCTCGTGCAGCTCCTCGCACGGGCGCACGACGTCATTCAATCGCCCGCAAATTTCAGCGCGGCGCTTATCGCCGAGGTTCAGGCCGACCTCGCTTCCGTCCAGGAGCACCTCGAGACCCAGGAGGTGCCCTGGTCCCTCGATATCCATGTGGGCCATATCGACCACCAGGCGGGCTTCAATTTCTACGCGGGCCTCTCCCGCGCCGCGCTCATGGCACAGATGGCCGTTCATTGCCGCGAGTGGTGGCAGGCCATCAACGTCGAGACCGATCCGCGGACATTGTCCGACGAAGCCACGGTCCTGACTTACTTCAATCACCATCCCGAGGAATATTTCGCGACGGAGTGCATCTCCATCGATGGTCACGAAATGTCCGACGAACCGGTGATCGAGACCAGCCGCCTTCTTGTCCTCTCTACCTTCCACTTGCGGCAGACGACGGCCGCCGCGCTCGAGATCGCGGCCAAGCTGCCGCCCGAGGCGCGCCTGCTGACGATCGGCGACACCGGCTGGGGTTTCCTCGCGATAACGCCGCCCACCGACCGACTGGCACAGATCGACATCCCTGCGGACCTGCGATCCGCCCTCACGTTCGCGTCGGTCCGGGGATGCCAGGGCCTCCTCTTCGACCGCGACGCGCCAGCCGTCGACACACTCGCAACCTTCGATTGGTGACGCCCGCCCACGGGGAAGGGGAGGGAGTGGGGCGGGAGGGGCGCAGGTGATCGCGACGCGATCGCAGCGCGCCCGAACCAGCCCCATGCCGGCGCGCCCGCCGCCTCCGCTTCCTGACCGCCGGCCACAGCCCACAAGGAGACCTACCGTGGACACGCAGCAAAATGAGTTTCCGACAATCCTCCCCCTCTCCAAGATCGTCAAGGGAGACAATCCCCGCCGCTATTTCGACAAGCAGAAACATGCCGAGCTGGTCGTCTCGTTGCAACTTCGCGGCCTGATCCAGCCGATCCTGCTTCGACCGGCGGGCGACCTCATTGACAGCTATTCCATCGTCGTCGGCGAACGGCGCTGGCGGGCCGCGCTGGAAGCGTTCGGCCGCGACGGCGAGATCCCGGTGCTCATCCGCGAGATGACCGATCAGGAAGCGCTCGACGCCGCGATCGCCGAGAACGAAGACCGGGACGACCCTTCCGAAACGGAGCAAGCCGACGCCGCCGTCCGCTACCTCGCCGCGTGCCAGGGCGACCGTGCCGAAGCCGCCCGGCGGCTGGGATGGTCCCGGGCAAAATTCGATCGCCGCATGGCGCTCGCGGAACTTTCGGACCCGGTGAAGCTCGCACTCGACGAACGCCGGATCAAGGTGGGGCACGCCGAGCTGCTCGCCGCCATTCCGGCCGACAAGCAGGAAAAGGCACTCGATACGATCCTGACGGCGAACCTCGACGTGAACAAGACACGCGAGCTTCTCGCCCGCGTCACGCAGAGCCTCGCCAGCGCCTGTTTCGACAAGGCCGAATGCCTCGCGTGCCCGTTCAACTCGAGCACGCAGCGCGTCCTCTTCGAGACCCATGTCGATGATGGCAACTGCACCAACCCCACGTGCTTCCAGCTCAAGACCGAAGCGGTCGAGCAGGCCCGCCGCGAGGAATTGCAGCGGGCTGCCGATGCCGCCCAGGTCGACATCGCCGCAGCATCCGACGACATGGACGATGGCGACGAGGATGACGATCTCGACGTGGATGATGTCGTCGGCGTGATCGTCTCGGCCGAATCCGCAGAACAGCCTGGCGATCCCGCCTCGGTCCCGGCTCAGACCACCACGGGCGTCGCAACGTCGAAGCCGGCCACTGTGGCGAGCAGCGATACCGGCGCGCAGAAATCGACGGTCTCCGCCAGATCGCTCGCCCGCCGCACCGCCGAGCTTCGTGAAGCGATGTGGCGCACGGCACTCGCGCGGGCTCTGGCCGGCAATGCCGAGCGCGCCCACACGACGATCCTTGTCGCGGCGATGTCCGGGACCCTGTCGCAGATCAAGGCCGACACGCTTACCTCGCGCTCCAGCTTGCTGGTCGGCGCCTCGTTCCCGGACATGAACTATAGCTCCCAGATCGCGGAAATCCGCGCCCTTGCGCCTCGCCAGGCGGAAATCATCCTCTCGGTCATCGGCGCCGCCTACGCCAAGGATGTTGCCGCCTTCGAGCATGTCGCCGACCTTGCCCGCACCTTCGATGTCGACCTGCGCGATATATGGCACGTCGATCAGCCGTTCCTCGACCGTTACACCAAGGAGGAACTGAAGTTCATCGCCATGGAATGCGGCTTGATCGTGCACATGGGCGAGAAAGCATTCGCCCGGCTTCTCGCCGCCAAGAAGACCGACCTCATCCTCGGCATGCTCAACGCGACCGGCTTCGTCTGGGCCGGGCGACTGCCGAGCTGCATGACCCTGGACGGCAATTACGGCCCGCCGCCGGCACGCACCCTGCCGGATGCGGATGCGCCGGCCACCGCCATCGCCGCCTGACGATTTTCCTCAATCCCACAAAGGACCGAATGCCATGCTGATCGCTACTCTGCTTCCCTTGCTGACGCGCTATTCGCTCAGCTTCGACCTCATCGCCGCGCCTGACGGCACCGTCACGCTGACGATCATTCCGCGCAAGGCCGAGGGCGCGGCCCGCAGCCTCGACAAGAGCGAAAGCCGTCCGATTTCGATCACCGCAAGCGCCGCGGAGATCGACGCGGAACTCGGGCGCGGGGCCGACGGTGCGCTCGGGCAGCTTGTCGCCTCCCGCAAGGCCCTCGCCGACCAGCTCGCCGATCAGCACCAGGCGACTGAGGCAGCGCGCACCGCCGCGTCCGAAGCGGCGAAGGCAAAGGCCGCAGCCGTCAAACCCAAGGTCCCTGCGCCCTCGGTCGCCGTCAAGGCCCCGGCGCTCCCGAGCCTGCCGACCGACGCCAAACCCGGCGAGCCCGCCACCCTCTTCTGACGACGCAGGCCGACACGTCCACGATCACCAGCCGGGAGGCTCACCATGCAGATTGAAGTTCTCACTCGCGCCTATCGCTACGACGGCATCGACCTTCCGGTGCCGTCGCACCTTGCCGACGATCCGCAAGGCCTGCGCGCCTACCACACAACCCTCTATCCGCAGATCCTCAATGCCGAGATGGTGGATGCCGGGCTTCAGGGCACCGCGCACGTCACCGAATATCGGCGCGCGGTCGGCACCAAGGGCAGATGATGGCAGCCGCCCCAGACGCCATTCCCGCCGCCCCCCGCAAAACCCTCATCGAATGGATCGAGCATGATGGCGACGCGACCGATATCACGCGACCGACCTGCGACATCCGGGTCCAGGCCTTCCACTTGCGGTTCGCCACAGAGCCGGGCGACCGGACGGGGCAGGAGGCCGAACCCCTCCGTCCGCCACCCGGCCTGCGCCTCCCTCCGCTCGGCTGACCTGGCGGGGCGATCGGTCAAGTTGTCGCCGGCCGTTCCGGCGATTTTCGACGAACCGCTCGCCCCGCATCACCGGCTGGTCGGCCGCTGGGTTCTTTCACGTGGCGGCCCCACGGGCGCGTTCACCCGGGTCGGCGCGCGCCGGCAGATCGAGCAGGTCTTCATCGGTGCGGTCCGCGAAATCCTCGACCCGATCGACCTTGCCGAGCTGAGGGTCAGCGTCCTTCATGGCGAGGGGGCCAATCCACCGGCCATCGGCGTGTTCTGCTCCAGCGCCGGACAACTCGACCTCGGCTGGATCGAGGATAGCGATGCTCCCATTCCCTGGCGCGCCGCCGCCTATCAGGCGCTCGAGGAGACCCTCGGCCGCGTTCTCCCGGTCTTTGGCTACGACGACCTATTCGAGGAGATCGCCATGTATTATTGGGAGGGCGAAACCGACGACGAAGCCGCCCGGCAGTGCCTGATCAACTATCACGGCGCCGATCCCGACGATCTCGACGAGATGTCCCTTCCGTGCGAGATGAACGCGCGCCGTCCCGATTGGATGCTCTGCGAAAACGCAGCGCCGCTCTGCGACCTGCCGGATGGCCTGCGCACCAGGATCGAAAGGCTCCGCAGCGGACACAGCGCCGTCAACGCCGTCGACCCGGAGCATGACGCCTGGCAGTTCGAGTCGGAGACGCTCTCGGACTATGTGGAGGGCCTGGACGAATGCGCGCACCTCCCGCCGCTAACGCTCGTACCGGCCGAGCACTTCGCTCGCGAACTCGACGACGTCGGCCGTCACGGCATGGAAATGGGCTTCACGGACGCGGCAGGCCTTTATGCGCTGTCCGACGCAGACTGCATCGACGACTGGTTCACGTCCCTGAAGCTCGGCGTGCAATTCCTGATCTCCGCGCAAGACCTCATCAACCTCGACCCAAGCATTTTGTGAGGCACCAATGCCCGAACATTTGACCCATTTCGAAGGCACCGCCGGCGCGCTGGTGCTGTCCGACGCGATCCTGCTCTATCGCACGCAGACACCGTGCGGATCCAACTCATTTGGCACATCGCGACCGAAGTCCGGCGCGTTCGCCAGCATCCACCCCGTCGAACTCGATGATGCAGGTCAGCCGACGATCGGCGCCGGCACGCCACTTTCCCGCGCGCGCCTTCGTGATTGGACCGAGGCGCTGGAGCGGTCCGTCCAACCCGAGATATTGCCGGCGAACGTGCTGGTTGCCCATCGGGACATGCTCGCCTGGTGGACTCCCGCTCAGGTCAGGCCCGCCTTTTTCGCGCTGTCGAACCCGCCGGCGAACCTCCGGGCGCTCTCCGGCCGGGCGGTCGCGCCGGTTCCCTATCCGCCGCATCTCTTCGTTGCCACCCGAACCAATCTCGGCGTCTATGCCCTCCCGGCGAGCGAGCGCCCGACCGCCGACACGCCGGTATTGCGCTCGCCGATCCTCAATGTCTTCTCGAACGGACATCTGTGCTGGGGCAATATCCCACAGCCGACGGCGCTGATCGTCGCGTCGATCCCGGACTACGAACAGGCGGTGTTCGATTCCTGGTCGACACACCTCAATCCCGGCCAGGAACGGACGCTCACCGGCAAGGGAAGCCTTGTCAGGCTCTGGGACGATCTGGCCGCGCGCCGGGCAACCGACTTTCCGGTCCAACGGCTCAGGCCGTTCGCTGACGAACTTCAGCACCAACCCTTCCGCGGCGCGAAGCGCGGCGCCCCGGCGTCGAAGACCGTCGCCCAGATCATCGCCGAAAGCACCCAGCCATGACCATGCTCGCAGAAGATCCGACGGCCGCCGCGCTTCTCGACGACGTGCCCTGTTACCCGGTCCCGCCATATGGACGATCGCCCGCTCTCGACGCGCTGCGCGCCTCCCGTGCCGGGCGAGGTCTCGCCGTCGGGGCGGACGGCGTCATGCTGATCTTGCGCAGGCCTTGGCTCGCGCTCGATATTCCCGTGACGCCAGCCATTGCCTCCTATCTTCCCTATGGCGCCGCCGGCACGCCCAAGGCGGAGCTGCGGTGCGGGCTGATCCCGCGCGAACATCTCGACCGGATCGTCGATTGCTTCCACGCGGCCTTGCCCAACGAACATGCCGCATTCATTCTGTGGAACGAAGCAACAGGGACGTTTGCGGTGGACTTCCCGGCAATCGACGAGGCCACGCCGTCGCGACTGGTCTATCGTCCCCCGATCCTCTCCGCCGGCTGGCACGTCGTCTGCGACATCCACAGCCACGGGCATGGCCCGGCCTATTTCAGCGCGACCGACGATGAAGACGACCTTCACGCGACCAAGATCGCGCTGGTCATCGGGAGCCTCGGCCGACCCCTCGGACCGAGCACGGCGTCGCGCCTCTGTGCCGCCGGCATGTTCCTGCCCCTGCCGCGCAGCCCATTTTCAGGAGAGCGCCATGAAGCCTGATGTTCCGGATCGCCATTTCCTTCCCGCCGCCTTCAACAATCGCACCGCCAAGATCCTGCTGGTCGGCTGTGGCGGCAACGGCGCGCAGATGCTGATGGGGCTCGCATCGCTCGACACGGCACTACGCGCGATCTCATCCAGGTCGCTCCATGTCACCGTGGCCGACGACGATATCGTCACCGAGGCCAATCTCGGTCGGCAACCCTTCTATCGGTGCGATATCGGCAATTCCAAGGCGATCACGCTCACCGAGCGGATCAACCTGGCCCATGGCCTCGACTGGCATGCGGTTCATGGCCGCGCGCCGGATGCGATCGGCGTCAGCGGCGCTGATATGCTCATTTCGTGCGTCGACACGGCCTCCGCCCGGCGCGCGCTTGGTGGCTCAATCGCAACTGCCCGGTCCAAACCGGTCTATTGGATGGATCTCGGCAATCGGGCGAGCGACGGGCAATATCTGATTGGTTCCCCGAGCCGTCCATCCGGCGCGAACCGGCGGCGCCTTCCAACGGTGCTCGAATATTTCCCCGAGCTTGCCGACGACAGCGTGCCCGACGACGATGCCCCGTCCTGCTCGGTCGCCGAGGCGCTCGCACGCCAATCCCTGTTCGTCAACCGCGTCGTCGCGAGCCACGCACTGGCTCTTCTGTTCGACCTGTTCGGGCGCGGTTCGATCGGCCACGCGGGCGCCTTCCTCAACCTCGCCACCGGCCAGGCCGTCCCGATCCCCTTGCCCCGAGCCAACTGACACCGCCGGCCCGACAATTTGCGCCCCACAGAAGCCCGGCCATCGGCGGGCCGCCCTTTCGATCGGTGAAGATCTGACCGGAGGGAAGGGGGAGGGTCTGTTGTCGCGCGGGGTATGACCGGGTCGTTGCCCGATGAAACGCTGGCGTTTCGCCGCCGGCGTTCCGGGGCAAACCGATCCCAGCCTCGCGCTCGCACCCACCACCAACCCATCTGACGCGCCGATAGCGCATCGGGCTCCCGCACGCTCGCGGGGCCACGCGCCGCCTGCGTATCCCATCGAAAAAGGAAGCATCCCATGCGAAACAGTGCCTCCGCGCTGGCTCTCCAGTTGTCCCTCGACTTCGACCATATCGTCGCGCTCGCCATCAACGGTGCCGCCCACGAGCCCAGGGACGTAACGCGCCTCGCGTCGACCATGGCCACCAGTGCTGCCGCCCCGCCGCCCGTCCGGCCAATCGACTTCCGCTTCGCCGCCGGACGCACTCTTGAGCGTTCGTGGAAAGGCCGAGCCGCCGACAATATCGAGGCCATCAGGCTGCTCAATCTCCTCGACCGGGAGCACCGGCGGCCGTCGCTCGCCGAGCAGGAGCGCATCGCCAGATTCATCGGCTTCGGCGCTTCCGAGCTTGCCAACAACATCTTCGCCCACGGCGCCGATGGCTACCGGCCGGGCTGGCAGGAGCTGGGCGAGAGCCTGGTCGCCGAAACGACCGATGCCGAACTCCAGTCGCTCAAGCGGGCAACCCAATATGCCCACTACACGCCCGAATATATCATCCGCGCCATGTGGGAAGCCGCCCGCACCCTCGGTTTCAGCGGCGGCCAGATCCTGGAGCCCGGTTGCGGTAGCGGCCTCTTCATGGGCCTGTGCCCGGACGATCTGACCGATGACACGGTGTTCGTCGGCATCGAGAACGACCCCGTGACCGCCCGGGTCGCCCGCGCTCTCTATCCCGATCAGGTCATTCGCTGCGCCGATTTCGATCAGGTCTCGCTGCCGCGCGATTTCGATCTCGCGATCGGCAATCCGCCATTCTCGAACCTCTCGATCCACAACCGGACGCCGCTCGGCCGCCTGGGGCTTTCCCTCCACGACTTCTTCATCGCGAAATCGCTCGAGCATCTCCGGCCCGGCGGCATCGCCATGTTCGTGACGTCGCGATACTCGCTCGACAAGAGCGACCCCAAAGCCCGTCGCCATATCAACGGCATCGCAAATTTCCTCGGCGCCGTTCGCTTGCCGAGCAAGGCGATGAAGGAGGAGGCCGGCACCGACGTCGTCGTCGACATCCTGCTCTTCCAGAAGCACGACCACGCCCTGTGCTCTCCCCCGCCGGACTGGATCGATCTTGCCGACGTCCCCGACAGCGATGAAGGATCCGGGCCGCTGCGGATCAACCGCTATTTCCTCGATCACCCCGACCACGTCCTCGGCGCCCATGAATGGCGCAGCGGCCAGTTCGGCATGGAATATGGCTGCGCCCCGGCACCCGGCGTCGATCTCGCGACCGCGCTCCCAGCCATGCTGCGCAGCATCGCGTTGCAGCATGAAGGCGTCTTCCATCCCATCGAACGCACAACCACGCTCCGCGATCAGTTCGACGTCGCCCTCGACCTCGACATAGGCACGGCCGCCGACGAAGCCGCGTTCAAGGAGGGAAGCTACCTCGTTTCGGGTGGCGTGCTCCATCAGATCGTCGATGGCGTGCCTTCCGTCGTCGGCGTGAAGTCCGGGCGAGGCGGCATCGGCCTGTTCCCCAAGCATGCCGAAATCATCAAGAGCCTGATCCCGATCCGGGATACGATCCGCACCATCCTGCGCGCCCAGCTCAATGATCGGCCCTATGCCGACGCCCAGGAGAAGCTGCTCAGCCGCTACCGGCAGTTCGTCAAGAAGCACGGCCCCATCAACCGGACCATCACGACGGTCCGCACCGATCCCGAATCCGGTGCCGAGAAGGAATATCAGCGCCGCCCCAACATCCAGCCGTTTCTCGACGATCCCGACGTCTGGCTGGTGGCCTCCATCGAGCATTACGATGAGAAGAACGACATCGGCACGCCCGGGCCGATCTTCACGGAACGCGTCGTCAAGCCGCCCGTCAAACACGAGATCCACTCGGCCCAGGATGCGCTGGCGCTCTCGCTCCACGACCGCGGCCGTGTCGACCTGTCCCTGATCGCCGGCCTGCTCGGCATCACCGAGGCACAGGCGCTCGCCGATCTGTCGGCCGACATCTATCTCGACCCCATCCGCACCACGCCCCATTTCGACCATTGGGTGCCCGCCGACGAAGCGCTTTCGGGGCCTGTGCGGACCAAGCTTGCCCTCGCGCGCGAGAAAATGCAGGCCGATCCGCGCTTCGGGGCGACCGCCACCGCGCTTGAGGCTGTCCAGCCGGTCGATCTGAAACCAAGCGAGATCACCGCGCGGCTCGGGGCACCGTGGGTTCCGACGGACATCATCGAAGCTTTCATCGCCCAGACGATGGAGGTCCAGACCCGCATCTACCACAATGTAACGCTGGCGAGCTGGACCGTCGACAAGACGCCATTCCAGGGGCACGTCAGCTCCACCTCGACCTGGGGCACGGCGCGGCGCAGCGCCGCCGACCTGCTCGAAGATGCGCTTAATTCAAGCATCCCCAAGATCTACGATGTCATCCGGGAGCCCGGCGGATTCGAGCGGCGCGAACTCAACACCACAGACACCGAAGCGGCCAAGGAGAAGCTCGCCGCCATCAAGTCGACCTTCGAGAAATGGGTCTGGCAGGAAAGCGATCGCGCCGACCGGCTGGTCCGCATCTACAACGACGCCTTCAACAACCTGGTGCCCCGCGCCTTCAATGGCCAGCACCTGACGCTGCCAGGCGCATCGACAACCATCAAGATGCGCGATCACCAGAAGCGCGTGATCTGGCGCATCGTCGCCGCCGGCTCGACCTATGTCGCGCACTCGGTCGGCGCGGGCAAGACCTTCAGCCTGTGCGCGGCCGTCATGGAGCAGCGCCGCCTCGGCCTTGTGAACAAGCCGATGATCGTCGTGCCCAACCACTGCCTGGCACAGATCGCGCGCGAGTTCCTGATGCTCTATCCAACAGCGCGCATCCTCGTCGCCGACGACACCAATTTCGCGAAGGAAAAGCGCCGACGCTTCCTCGCGCGCGCAACCACCGGCAATTGGGATGCGATCATCATCACCCATGACGCGTTCAAGTTCGTGCCGACACCGGCATCGTTCGAAAAAGCGATCATCGAAGATCAGCTCGACAGCTACGAGGGGCTGCTGACAAGCATCGACCAGCAAGACCGGGTCTCGCGCAAGCGGGTCGAACGGCTCAAGGAAGGCCTCAAGCAAAAACTCGAAAACCTGGCCGCCCGCAAGGACGACCTTGTGCATATCGGCGAGATCGGCATCGACCAGATCCTCGTCGACGAGGCGCAGCAATTCCGCAAGCTGACCTTCGCGACCAACCTGAGCGATCTCAAGGGCGTCGATCCGGAGGGCTCGCAGCGCGCCTGGGACCTCTATGTGAAGGTCCGATATCTCGCCGACATCAATCCCGGCCGCGAGCTGGTCCTGTCCTCGGGCACGCCCATCACCAACACGCTCGGCGAAATGTATACCGTGCAGCGCTTCATGCAGCCGGACGAGCTGACCGCCAAGGGCCTGCACGAGTTCGATGCCTGGGCCGCGACCTTCGGCGACACCCGCACCGAGCTGGAGTTGCAGCCAAGCGGCAACTACAAGCCCGTCACCCGCTTCTCCGAGTTCGTCAATGTCGCCGACTTGATGGCGATGTATCGCAGCTTCGCGGACGTGGTGCTGAAGGATGATTTACGCCAATATGTCCGCCTGCCCACCGTCCGCGGCGGCAAGCGGCAGATCATCGTCGCAAAGTCGGGCGCCCCCTTCAAGGCCTATCAGAAGGTGCTGGCCCGCCGCATCAAGGCCATCGAGACGCGCGGCGGACGCCCGCAAAAGGGCGACGACATCCTGCTGTCGGTGATCACCGACGGCCGGCACGCCGCGATCGATCTGCGCTTCGTCAACGCACAGGTCGGCAACGAGGAGGGGAACAAGCTCAATCTCCTCATCGAGAACGTCTATCGCATCTGGGCCGAAACCCGCGACAATCGCTATACGAACCCGGAAACCGGTCAGCCCTATCCGCTGCCCGGCGGTGCGCAGATGATCTTCTCCGATCTCGGCACCGAAGCCGCGCTCGAGACCAGGGGCTTTTCCGCCTATGTCTGGGCTCGCGACCGGCTGGTCGAAATGGGCGTTCCCGCCGACCAGATTGCGTTCGTCCAGCACTATAAGAAGCACAGCGCCAAGCAGCGCCTTTTCAACGACATAAACCATGGGCGCAAGCCCATCACCTTTGGCTCGACCGCCATGATGGGCACCGGCGCCAACGCGCAACAGCGCCTGGTCGCCATGCACCATCTCGATGTTCCCTGGCTGCCCTCCGACATCGAGCAGCGCGAAGGCAGGATCGAGCGCCAGGGCAACCAGAACGACGAGATCGAGCTCTACGGCTACGCCACCAGCGGCTCGATGGATGCGACCAACTGGCAAATGCTCGAACGCAAGGCACGCTTCATCAACATGGCGATGTCAGGCGACCGTTCCATCCGCCGCATCGAGGACGTCAGCTCCAACGTCAATCAGTTCGCGCTCGCAAAAGCCCTCGCGTCCGGTGACGACCGGCTGATGCGGAAAGCCGGCCTCGATGCCGAGATCGCGCGCCTGCTCCGCCTGCGCGATGCCCATGTCGACGACCAGTTCAACGTCCGGCGGACCATCGCGCGAACGAAGGACGCGATCAAGGAAACACATCAGCATATCGCACACCTCGAAGCCGATGTCGGCCGTCGCACCCTCCCGGACGGCGACGGGATCATCCTCGCCCCCGATGAGAACACGATCATCACCGATCGCCGGGCTGCGGGCGAGCGCATGCTCGCTCAGGCAACCCAGATGCGCCACGCCGGAACGCCCGCCCGCTGGAAACTCGGCACCTTGAACGGCATCGACATCGAACTCGCCGGCCATCTCGACGGGCCGGAGAGAGCATGCGCACTGACCACCATCATCTCCGCCCGCCACCGCGGCGAACGCTGTGCCTTCGAAATCAGCGACCGGACGCGGTGGGGCACCCTGATCGGGCGGATCGACTCCTCCATCCGCAATCTCGACAACGATCTCGCCAACGCGCGGGCCAGTCTCGAAGCCGACGAGCGGCGACTCCCTGCCTTCGAGGCGCGCCTCGGTCAGGACTTCACAGACGAAGCGTTGCTCGAAGAGAAACTCCAGGAACTGACGCAACTGGAAGCAGATCTCGCCACCACCAAGGGCGAGTTCGAACCCGGAAACGATGACGAAGCGCTCGTGTCCGCGCCCGAACCCGACGGTTCTCTCCTCTCGCAAGCCGCCTGACCCCCCGGGGCTGCGCGAATGCCGAACCCGGATACCCGGCCGCGCAGCCCTGACCGTCTCCGCGCCGCGAAAACGCGCGTGCATCCAAAGAAATTCCAGAAAGGACCGACCCCATGACCTCCATTACCGACAATTGCTGGACCCTCCATTACACCATCGGTTCCATCGTCGTCGCCAAGGTCAAGTCCGGCGACACTATCCATATGCCCGGCGGATGCGGCGATCTGATCGTGGTCGGCGGGCGCGCGCCGAAACGGAAAGGAGATTGCGGCGGCGTCACCGTGCGCAATCCTGCCACCGATAGCACGGACAGCTTCGAGGTGCGTCCTGCCGCGATAGGCACCGTCTGGATCAGCGCCGCCGGTGGATGGGCGGAGCTTCCGCCGTCCCAAGAGACACGGACCACCCGGTATAATGCCGAGGCCGTGCAGCAGCAGATCGAACGCGACCGCCGGCGCCACCGGATCGGCATGAAGGAAGAGCGCTTGATCCATGCGCTGCTGAAGGGGCGGGGCAACTGACCGCCGGTGCCGAACACATCGGGGTAGCCGCCCCGCCACATTCCGGGCGACGCCCCAGCGTCCGAGCGCGTCCGACCACCTTGGATCATCCACTTCGCGGTGGCGGGCTCGACTCCCTCAAAATGCGGGGAGGGAAGGGGGAGGGTGGCCACGGACCATTGGAGTTCGTCATGCTCACAACCCGCTCCCAGCGCTGGCGCGACCGGCGCGCCTCGTTCGTGCCCGCCGCCAGCGAGATCGATCCCAACCGCTTGTCCGTCGACGTGATCGACACGCGGCGTCAGGCGACACCTTTCGTCGAAGCGCACCATTATGCCGCATCGATGCCAGTCTGCCGCCTTGCCATCGGACTCTTCCGCAACGGCCCGGGCGGCAGGTCGGAGCTTGCCGGCGTCTGCGCTTTCTCGGTCCCCATCAACAACGCATCGGTGCCGAAAAATGCCGGCCTCGCCGATCCTTTGTCCGCCTGCGATCTCGGCCGACTGGTGCTGCTCGACGACGTCGGCGGCAATGGCGAGAGCTTTCTCGTGTCGCGGGCCTTCCGTCTCCTGCGGCGCGAGCGTCCGGGAATTCTCGCCGTCATCTCCTATGCCGATCCTGTCCGGCGCATCGATGCGGACGGCCAGGTCTTTCTTCCCGGCCATGTCGGGCAGCTCTATGCGACCATGGGCAGCCGCTATGTCGGCCGTTCTTCTCCGCGAACCGACCTGCTCCTGCCCAGCGGCCGGCCGGTTTCGTCGCGCGCGATCTCGAAAATCCGCAATGGCGAGACCGGTGAGCGTTATGCGATCGATCAGATCGTGCAGGCCGGCGCGGCACCCCCGGCGTTCGGCGAAGACCGCGCTGACTGGCTCCAGGGCCTGGTCCGCGATGGCTTCCTGCGCCGCCGCCGCCATCCCGGCAACCATACCTACGTTTTTCCGCTGGTGAAAGCGGCCAAGCTCGCCTGCCGCAAGGTGCCGAGCCTGCCCTATCCCCTTCTCGACCGCGCTGCTTTGCAGGGCGACGTCACCGCACTTCCGCTCTTCAGCCTGGCAGCTTGATCTCCCGCATCACCGAAGATCGTCGGCACAGCGCCCCGGCCCATCTGAAATCAACGCTCTGGAGGACGAACATGACCAATCCGAAATATGTCATCGCTGCCCGTGTTGGTTCCGACGAAGACGAAACCGGTCATGAGCCGCTTCTGTTCTGGAATAGCCACGACGGATTTGGCTCGCTGGCCGCAGCAACGGTGTTCACCGAAGAGGACGCCCTGTCTTACGCCCTTCCGATCGCCGACGATCAGCCCGAGTGGGTCCAGCTTCCGGAAACCCCTTCCTGATCTCGGCCCGCCAAGGCGTTCGCACCGTCATCTCCACGCGAGGACCGGCCCGTGCCGTCCCGCTTGCGCCATCACCGGAGCGCCGACCCTCGCGCTCGCTGGCGGACCCTCAATCCAACAACCCCGCGGCACCGGCTTGCCCGGTGCGCGTCCTCGATGGAGATCCATCATGCGCATCGATCCGACCTACCTCAAGATCTTCGCGGGCGTGGCCTCGCATTCGTTCATGTATGAACTGCTGAACCTGCGCGTCGACGGAGCGCCCCAGGATCTCGCTTCCGGCGCCGCTTATGCCGGGCGCTGGTTCGAGATTCTACAGCATTCCTATTCCACGATGTTCGACGTCCTGCCGCCGCTACTCGCCCGCCCCGACATCTTCGCGCTGAGCGAACTGAAAGCCGGGAATGTCGGCTCGGTTTTCTTTGAAATTACCATCCACGCCCGAAGGCGCTGGTTCCACGGCTATTGCGATCTGAGCGACCGTGCCGCGCCCGACGCGATGCGAGCCGCGATCAATTTTTGGGAAACCGGTGACGCCACCGGTCTCTGCCGGGAACAGAAGCTCGACGCCATCTGGTCGGTCACCCATCCCGACTATCGCGGTGTGGCCGGCATCGTCACCAAGAGCTGGCCGCAGCAGCACCGCAGCGACCGAACGATCCTCTGTTACCAGCCCGGCGTCGGCACCGTCGTCACGTTTCTCGACAGCCTGACAGACGAGGAGATCGCGGCCCGGCTGCCACGCCGCGAACAGCGATAGCGCCCACGAGCACGACGCACGCCCAACCGGCATCCCGCTTCCAGCCTTCCCATGATGGAACCCCGATATGTCCGATGCCTTCGACCCCGCCGACGCGGGAACCTGGATCGCGCGTGGCCGCAAGGCACATCATGCCGAGGCGCTGGCCCACGCCTGGCAATGCTTTCCCGACCTGCCAAACGACGCACCTTTGGATGCGCGGATTGCCCGCACCCGGCAGCGCATCCAAATGCTGCGCCCCCTCCATGACGAAATCACCCGCGAAACCGAAGCGGAACGCCAGCGCAAGAATTTTGCCTTCGCCCAGCATCAGGTCGCCGATGGCAAAGACGATGGCCGCTATACCGTCATCCTGCACGCCCGTGACACCCATGGCTATGAATGGAACCCCGCCGTAGCCTATGGCGATGGCCATCACGCCGCGCGGGCGGGCTGGGATTTCCGGTTTATCGGCAATGAGCGTTCAAAGGACTTCGAACATTGCCGAAACGCCTATCGTCACGGATTTCGCGATGGCGGTGGCCAACCGGAAGACATTTTCGACACCGCGCGCCGCGCGTTCGCCGCTGTGCCGTCCGCGACGCTCCCGTCCGCGAAGATCAGCGTGCCGGACGCATCTTGCCCGCGCCCGAGCCAGTGGCCGAACCCGTCCGACCAGCCGGCCCCGACATCATGGCGTCGACGCCTTCTCGTTCTCGGCAGGGCCGAGCTGGACACAGGCGCCATTGGTCTTCTCGACCTTCTTCGCGCCATACCCGGCCACGACGGCGCAATGGTGCTGATTGCGGCGCCTGACGCCAGCCTGCGCTTCTATGACCTCCTGACCGGCTACGCCGATCACCTCGATGTCGGCCTGATTCTGCAGCAGGCCGCCCTCGATGACATATTGATCGCGGCCGATGGACCCGATCTCGCCACCATCGACGCCGCTGCGCATCGCTTGCCGATCGTCCGCAATATGGAACGCACGCGCAATTCCGCCCTGCAGCAACGCGCCCAGTTCCGCATCTGGCTCGCCCGTGGCCGCGCGCCGGGCGATCAGTTCGCGGCCGGTCATATCCGCTGGGGAAAAATGGCTGCCGGCCTGTCCGGACGCCTTGGCGGTTTCACTGCCCGTTATGCCGGCCCCGCCCAGCCGAGCGGCCACCGGATCGTGATCGAGGACGCGAGCGGCGCACCCGCACAGGGCTATCGATCGGCTGGTGGCGATCCCCTCGAGCCCGAGATCGTCATCACCAATCGTGCCCATCTTCGCGCGTGCATGACCGCCCAATTGCGCAGCTTCGCCGCCGGCCTCCGCTTCTAGCAGCCAGCCCGACCGCGGCCCGCAACGTCGCCGCCACGCCGGAGAGGAGGGGGTGGCGATTGCAAGGGGCGCGCCGCCGCGCGTCCGTTCCACCAACCGGACTGGAGACCACCATGCCACAGGTGATCGAAACCCTTGTCTATCGTCTCGACGAACTCGACGAATCCGCCCGCGAACATGCCCGTGACTGGTATCGCACGATGCCGCTCGACAGTGACTGGTATGAATCCCTGTTCGAGCACTTTGAAGATATCTGCAACATCCTCGGCGTATCGCTCGCCACGCAGTCCGTCCGACTCATGGGCGGCGGATCCCGCGAACAGTCGAAGATCTACTTCTCCGGCTTCTGCAGCCAAGGCGATGGCGCCTCCTTCGTGGGCCAATATCGCTATGCCCGCGGGGCCGCCCAGACAATCCGCGCCCACGCGCCGAACACGTCCGAGCTTCATGCCATCGCCGATCGCCTTCAGGATGCCCAGCGCCGCAACTTCTACCAGCTCGGCGCATCGATCGAGCATGCCGGTTGCTACTACCATGAATATAGCATGCGGATCGACGTGCGCCGTGACAGCCAGACCGGCCAGGACCTGAGCCTTGCGGACGAAGAGTTGGTCATCGACGCGCTGCGCGACCTCGCACGCTGGATCTACCGCACACTCGAAACGGAATTTGATTTTCTGATGGCCGGCCATCAGGTGGACGAGGCGATCCGCGCCAACGATTTCACCTTCACGGAACGCGGACGCCGCTTCGGCTGAGCCCCAAAGAGCCGCCGTTTCCACGCATGAGCGGCCTGCACCGCCGGCGCGTCTTCCCCACCCAAATCCAGGATACCCACAGATGACCGACATCGTGACCGCGCTCCTCAGCCTGCGCCGCCTTGCCCGGGCAGCCACGCAAGACGAACTCGATGCCGCGCGCATGGAGGCCGCTGACATTCTGGACGATGCCGGATGGGAGCGTTCGGCCCGGGCCGTGCTCGACGTCCTCGGTCGACCAGTCTCCGCCTCGAACGACCAACCGAAATTCTCCTGACAGCCACGGGAAGGGGAGGTGGTGGGGCGGAGTCGGCGGGCGCTGCGCGGCAGCCGTTCGACCCGTCGAAACCCATTCGGAGGATCAAGCCATGACGGTTCCCAATCATGCGAGGCGATATTTCGACGCTCTTCGCGCCGCTGAGGCAATCAATCCCGGCGCGCTCAGGCATTGCTATGGCATCGTTCTTCACCATCGCCGCCAGTGGTGGCTTGTCGAATTCGCCGAACTCGACCAGACACCGATCGCCGCGCATCGGCTCACCGGGAGCATGACCCCCGCCATGACCGATTGGCTGCGGCGCGAAACCGGCGATCCGCGCCTTTCCGCGAACATCTCCGGGCTGCGTCCCGACACCAAATGCTGGTCCGGCGAATTTTCCCGCTTACCATCGAGCGAAGACCCCAATGCCTTCGATATCGACGCCCATCCTTGGGGCAGCGACGCCGGCGAACTCGAAACCCGCCTCGCGCGCACCCTGATCGACGGCTCGGTCAACGATCTCCCTGCCGGCTTCACGTCCGTCCTCAGCGCGCTTCCCGAGAACGACGAACCGGTGCTTGCCATCCGCTCCAGCGGCTATGTTTGCGCGACCTTCGAGCTGCTCACCGCGCGCTACATGCCCGACTATCGGCCGCGCTCGCCGTGGCGCGACATTTCGGGCGACGCGGTTTCGGACAGCGGCAGCGATATCCTCGCGTGGCGACCGGCACGCGATTGGCTGATGCCGAACTGATCTGCCGGTCGTTCAGAAACCATCGACCAAAGCGCACACCGCGCATGGGCGGCGACTCCAGCGGCTTCGGCCGGCCGCCCCTCCGCGCCGTCGGCGTCCTTCAGGATATCCATCATGCATAAGCTCTCCCCGCTGCGGGCGCGCCTCGCGTCCTTCGAGCATGCCTATGCGCTCGCCTGGCAGCTCCGCCGGTCCACCGGCCGGAACCAGTTCATCGTCCGCACCGGCAATCCCCTCCAGCCGGTCCGCGTGGTCGACAGGCCACCCAGCGACGGTGCCATCGTCATGGCGCTCCTCTGAGCGCCCGCACGAAATCCTATCACCGGCAGCAATGCCCGATCGGCAGCCAGCTTCCGACCATCAGGAGCCAACATCATGGAATCCCGCTCATGCAAGCGCTGCGGCGCAACCGTCTGGGGCGAGCGTCTGTCCGACGAAGAGGATCTCTGCGAAAAATGCGACGCGCGCCAGCGCGCCAGCCGCTGGAATCCTCGCCCCCACCCCGACTTGTCGGCCACCGGCCGCAAAGCCTATTTCGCCGGCTATAGCGACGGCTTCCACGGCGCACCCTTCGGGGCGGGCGATGACGGCTCGATCGGCGCATTCTCCGATTATCGGCCCGGCTTCAATGACGGTCGAGCGGATGCGACAGCCGTTTGAGCGGCAAGCATAGCACGACCCACATCGGCCCCGCCCGAGCGGCTTGGGCCGCCCACTTCATCGACAAGGAATATATCATGCTGAACCCGTTCCAGCGTGCATGCGCAGCCGTCTTTTCGGGCGGCGATTTCTCGCATGTCGAAACTATCCAGCAGGCGCGCGACATGCACGATACGCTGTTCACGTTCCTCATGATCGAGCTGTCCACATCGGAAGACTGCAACAGCCGCGACGAGGCCATCCGCAGACTGGAGGCCGCCGTCGCCGATATCGAACAGGTGATCGAGGCCGTGCGGCACGCTGATATCGCAACCATCGGCGAGGCGGACGCGCGCATGACCTCTCCGGCGCGAACCGTGACTCTCGAATTCCTGCCTCAGTCATGGGTCAACGATTATGCGGTCGCACTCGATATCGATCATCCCAATCGCTGGACGATCCCGCTTTCGCTGCTGCTCGAACGCTTCCCGACCGAGCAGGACTGGCGGGATCACGATGAGGATCGTGATCAGATGCGCTACGAGGGGGCTTCCCCGACTTGGATCAGAGACTGGTCCGGCCCCTTCGAGATCGACGTCGCCGATGGGGAAGATCCCTGGCCGAAAGCCGACACCGAATAGGTCCGGAGCAATCCCAAGCAGGCGCCGCGCCCCCGCGCGCGCCGGGCGCATCCACCGCCGCGGGGAGGGAAGGGAGTGGTCGTATCGTGGGCGGCGCTGATGCCGTCCCTGTCGGCGCAACGCCCGACGCCGTTGCCGCCGACACCCAACCAGCCGCCCGCACACGCCGCGGCGCGGCCAGCAGGAGAACGACCGCCATGACCGTTATCGGGCACAATATGATCCGCAAGGTCGAGAGCTTCGAGGGCTATGACGTCCTTGCTCATCCACTGCCCGACCGCGACGATCGCGTGTTCCATCGCGACGAAACTGATGCCTACCGCGTATCCGTCACCTATGCCTCGCACGAGATAAGGATCGCACGGCCCACCGCCATCGGGTCCGGGGGACGCCTGGCGATCCTCATGCACCATGGCGGCGGCCGCTATATCCTCGAATTCTACGAAAGCGCCTTGCCGATCGGCGCCGCGCTTCTGACGCTGCCGGAACGCGAGCAATATGCGCTCGCCTACGCGATGTTCAAACAGGCAGACGAATGCGCTGCCGGCGCCCGTGCCGACGAAGCCCAGCTTTGGGCCACCGCTTTCGTCGACGGCCGCATCCGCAAACGCCGGCGCAACGGGATGCGCCGCGTCTTCATCGAATCCCCTGACGAGAAAATGCGCCGGGCTTCCTAGTCCCGGCCGGCACCAGGACGACCCACCCCACACGCCGCAGGAAGCGCGCGCAAACACGATCGGACTCCCCATGCGCAACATCATCTTTCACTTCGGAGCAGCCGGGCACCCGGTTAGCTGGATACTCCACGCAGTCTATGGAGCGGGCTACGGCATCGCGCTCGCATCAGCGAAACACTGGCACGAGCGCATGGTCAGCGACCACCGCATCCACAGCGAGACGCCCCCGGGCGGGCAGTTCGTGGTCGAAATCAGGAATGGCTCGTCGGTCCGATCCGACCTGTTCTTCGACGCCGATCATTTCAGGGAGCACCAGGAACCGCACGACCAGTCATGGCTCTGCCAATTCCAGGGCTTCCCCCTCGACATCCCGGATTCCGTGAAAGCCATCGCGACGGAAGCCCTGCGCACGCGATTGATCGATATAGGCTTCCTGATCCCGCGCGCCGAATGGGAAGTCCGCTATCCCGAGCAAGCCGACTATCTGCGCCAGTTCCGCGCGATGCGGTCGGCCTCCCGGTCCGACAGCGGGAGGGGAGGATGAGGGGCGGTTGTGGGCGGTGATGGTGCCGCCCGCAATCGGAGCATCCCTATGGGCCTTCCAGCCACAATCCGCACGAGCATCGCCCCGGAGGCGATAACCAAAGTTACCCGCCTGTTCAACGGCACCGTCGCCGACGTGCTGCACGAGCTGCTCCAGAACGCCCGCCGCGCGGGTGCCAACAACATCGAGATCGAAACCCTCGATCTGGACGGCCGCCCCACACTCTGCGTCCGCGACGACGGACACGGCATCGCCGATCCCGCCGTCCTCGTATCGCTTGGCCGCTCCGGCTGGGACGAAACCACCCGGCACCGCGAGGATCCGGCGGGTATGGGCGTGTTCAGCCTTGCCGGCCGTCATGTGGAAATTCGGTCCTGCCCGTCCGGGGCCGCCACCGGCTGGCGCATCGCTATTCCATCCGACGCATGGGAAGCCAGCGCTGAAATCCGGGTCGAGCCCTTCCCGATCACGGTGGGGACCGAGATCATGATCGATCTGCCCGAGGCCTGGACCACTGCGCTGGATGGCGCCGCCGCAGCCGCCGCGCGCTTCTATCCGCTCCCCGTCAGCCTCAACGGGAAAATCCTCCCCCGGGAGGATTTCCTGACCGGCGCTGCCTACGTCGAATTCTGGGGCGGCTGTCGGATCGCTGTCTACCGGTGTCGCGCAACGCCGGCTTCGACGGAACGCCGCATCAATTTCCACGGGGTGACGCTCCCCGTCGCGCTCGCCGAGGTCAGTGAGGCCCATGGCCCCGGATGGAGCGCCAAGGTCGATATCGTGAACGCACCGGATCTCCAGCTCGTGCTGCCGGCCCGCAAGGAAATGGTCACCAATGATGCGCTCGAAGCGCTGCGCACCGCTTGCCTCATCGCCATCTATCGCTGCATCGCGGACCAGCCCGAGCACCGGCTGCCCTACGAAAATTGGCGCGAGGCCCGCACGCTCGGCATCGATATGCCCGAGGCCGCCTGCTGGCTGCATCGTTGGAAACCTTCAACGGCGATGCCGTCGGGCCGCGAGCTGGGCAAGCCAGTGAGCGCAGAGCCCATGATCATCGTCCCCTTCGAGGACGCCGATGCCGAGCAATGCGCTGCACTCGTCCTCACCGACATCGACCTGCTCGGCGCAACCCCCGTCCGCGACGAGGACAGGTTCATCGGCTATAGCTGGTATGACCGGCTGCCACGCGTCCTCTACCTCAATTTCGAAGTCGAGATCGACGGCGCGACCCACGAATATCGTCCCGATCCGTTGCCACCCGAGCTGCCATCGGGCCGCGTCCCGGCAATCAGACTGAATCTCGAAATCGCCACCACCGGAACAGGCGCGGCGACCATCGAGGAGCGGACATTCCCGCTTAACGTCCTGGTCTGCAACAACGACACCTACTGGGTCGAAGAGGCACTGATCTTCGTTGCCGACGGTGCCGACGTCACACCCCGCCACCTCGCCCACCTCCTCGAAGAAAGCCTCTTCTCGCCGGACGACGACGTCGACTGCGATAGCTGGGAGACCCAGCGCGACGATTTCGGCCGCGCAGCACGCGAGCGTGCCAACAGGCTCCTGCTCGGCGAAGACGAGGCCACCGTCGAAGCATTGCGCGAACAGCTTTGCGACAAGGTCGCCTGGCTCGTGCCCCAGGGCAAGGTCCTAACCGCCACCATTGCCGAGCGCACCGTGTCGCTGGCGCTGGCCGACGCCCCGACTGCCTGATCCCCCCGAAATCGGAGATACTCATGCCCATCACGACCACCACCGGGGACGTCGCCCGGTCCCTTCACGCGCCCGCTCACGACACTCTCGAAACACTGGAGATCGCGCTGAGCGAGGACGAGATCGCCAACGCCACGATCCTCGAATTCGACCCCGAGGCCACCGTGTCTTTCTGCCCGCGACCGCCGCTTGGCGATGACGAAACCACCTTCCACGCGGTTCCCGGACATTATTACAGCCCTGCCACCTGGTCGCGCCTGGCGGCCCCGGAGCAGTCGGCGGGCGGCCGTCCGATGCGCTCACACGCTTCATCCGGCTGCGCGCCCGCGATCCCCGCTGACGATCGTCAGCCGCCTCCACGATCATCGTCGCCCGCTATGGGCACTCCTACGGAATGGCGCGCCCCTGGGCCGCCATTCCTTTTTTTGTGCCAACCGTCGGCCCACTCAAACCTCCGCCCGGCAAGGACACTTCCTGCCAAAATGAGAACTTCTCTCGTCCCCAGCCACTGGCGTTCCCCCTCGACTTCACGAATATCGCTCCATGGTTCGCCTGATCGAGGACATGGCCCGCACCCGGCTGCTTTATCCCCCGCCGTTGCCGACATTGCCGGCGATCAGCGTCATCGATATTCCGCCGCATTACGCCCGGCGGGACCTTCCGCTGGGACGCTATTATCCCGCGATCCTCGAAACGCAGGAAGAGGCCGCCGAGTTCGAGACCTTCCTTGCCGCCGAGCGGACTGCGCTGATCGCCCCCAACCTGTTCGATCTTCGACCGTCGCGTCTGGTTGCCGCCAGCATCACCATCGCCGTCTATCCTCCCCCCGAAGCGGGATGGCCTCATGTGCTGCTGTGCCATTTCCCCGCCGAGGAAGTCGCCCGCGTCAGGGAGCCGATGGTGTTCGCGCGGCAGGCCTATTCTATCGAGATGTTCGAGACCGAGGCTGGTCTTTCCCGCGCAATGAACCGCCTCATGGATACGGCCGGCCCGAATGGGGACGCCAGCATCGCGATCGTCCGTCCCTCCCATATGCAACCGGGGTTTGCCTAGCAGGGCACCGGTTCGCGGGAGGTTGAGCAGTCGGCGGCGGCGGTCGTGGGATGACGCGTCGTCGGGACAGGAGGGCGACCGGGGAGGGCGCGGGAGTAAGGGCAGGGCGAATGCCCGCCGAGGCGGGCACCGGGCTCTATCTCCGCTTCGCTCCGACCAAGCCCCTGCGGGTCTTGGCCCCTGACGGGGTAACGATCCCTTTCGCAGTCGCGGCAGCGATCCTTTTCGGATCGCGCGTCCCTTGTCGAGGCCGGGCGCGGCGAGGGCGCCGCACCCGGCATCACCCTCAGAGCAAGTCGATCATCGCACCCTGCGCCACCTCGCAGTGTCTCGGCGTGCCGGAGGCGGGTCGGGGGGGCAAGGGCTGCCTCCGCCCAAGTTCCGGTAGAAGAAAATGGGCCTGACGACGGGATTGCCTGATCCAAAGGTGTCGTCAGGCCCATTTTCTTCAACCTCCACTAGGGCGCAGCGCGACGTCCCTTGCCCCCCCGACCCGCCTCCGGCGCTTGAGCCACGGCGAGGGTGGCTCCGGGTGCGATGATCGACAGGCCGACCCCCTCTCTTCGGGCGATCAGGTCAGAATTGCCTTCGGCAATGCGTTTTTCGAGGGACCGCTATCGCGGTCAATTTTGACGGCTCAGGTTCACCAGGCACGATGAAAATCTGTCAAGTAATCAATGCAATAGATCGCTTGAAGGGGAGTGGGTAAAGAAGAGGTGCGGATGAGGAATAGTCCTTTGAAGCACTGATAAGGAGTAGTTGAGATGAACATGATGCGTCAGCCCAATTCGGTGAAGGTCGGTTCTTTCCGTAAGGTCGGAGACATCATTCAGGGATGGATCAGGACTTTTCACTTGAACGTCGATTACGTGCAACTGGTCCCCGCCGAGCAGCGCAGCGAGAACAGCCCCTCTTTCGAGGTGTGGGGCCAGAACGCGGCGGGCCATCTTGCCCATCTGGGCACCCTCTGGCCGCGCAAGACCCAGAAGGACAAGACCCCGTTCCACGGCGGTTTCGTGGATGACCGGGGCGCGCAGGGCGAAATGCAGGTGGCCGTGTTCGGCGACCTCAACACCGGCGCGGACATGGTGTGGCGTCAGGACGATTTCGGCGGCTCCGGTCGTCCGCAGTCGTTCGGTGGCGGTCAGCGCGGCGGACAGCGACAGGGCAGCGGACAGCGCGGCGGCGGGTTCGGCGGTTTCTCCGGCGGCAGCACGGCAGGCCCGAACGGGGAATATGTCGGCGGCAACGCGGGTGCCCCGTTCGATGACGAGGTGCCTTTCTGATCCGATCAGCAAGGCGGGGCCGGGGGAGCGCGGGAACGCTTCCCCGGACCCTGAACCGATCCCCGTCACGGAGTAGCACCCATGAGCACGAAACCAGCCTACAAGACCGTTAGCAACTTTTCCGACCTGCCGGAACTCTTCGCTTCCTATCCCGCCGCCGAACCGATGGTGTATGATCCGCGCATCGTCGCCGAAATGGACGAGCAGGACGCGGACGCCGAGGACCAGCCGGGCGAGCAATACAGCATCGGCGCGGAAGTCGAGCATATGGAGGAACGCGAAGGCTCCCTCATCACGCGCGGCGACCTTGCCCAGCTTCAACAGCGGTTGGAACTGACAGAGCCGTTCGCCGCGTCTTTCGGCGATCCGCTCCCCCTCACCGTCATGGCTTTCGGCGAGGAACCGGGCGAACATGACATGCCCGACCCGTTCGCGGCGCAGGCCGAATGCGGCGCCATCGTCTCAACCCTGTTCGACCTGTTCGGCGATACGCGCATGGAGAACCACGCCGCCGAGGTCGCATGGGGCTTCGTCAACAGCTTCCATTTCGTCAAGGACAAGATCAAGCGCGAAGAGGACCGGCTCGCCGCCGAACTCCTCGACATGACACGGCGCATGGAGCCGAGCGAAATCTTCAACAAGGAGCTTGAGGACTTGCAGCTACAATGCCAGTCGCTGGCCGAACGCCGGGCGTGCATGGAAGCGATGCGCGACTATGCCGCCGCCATGTATCGCGCTTGTTCGGGGCATGTCTGGACACCCTCGCGAGGCTCGCGCGCGTCCTACGCCACCGCAAGCTATATCTCCGCGCGGGACTTCGTGCGGGCGCGCGCGGAAAACCGCCGCGACCGGCACAACCCGAAAGGCCCCATCGTCGTGGTCTCCGGCCCGACCGACTGGCACGATTACGAACTCATCTGGAACCGGCTGGACCTCATTCTCCAGCGCATTCCCAACATGGTCCTTCTCACCACCGGACAGAAGAAGGGAGTCGATGCCGCCGCCGCGTCATGGGCCTTCGCCAAGGGGAGGGACTGCATCGGCTACGACTTCTCGACCAGCGGCAAAGGCAATGACAAGGCGTTTCGGCGCAATGAGCAAATCAACGAATTGACCATCGTTGAGGCGATCCTTTGCCAAGGCTCCGGCATTCAGGGCGACTTGTACGACCTGTTCAACCCCGAGACGGGGCGACAGGTGCCGACCCATTGTTTCTGGCGCGATCAGCAGAAGGTCATGCCGCCGATCGAACGCCCGCGCCGGTTTGGCCGGTCATCGAGCCGCTGACAGCACAGCCCGCCCTTTCGGGGGCGGGCCTTTCTCACGTCGAAAGGACCAACCATGCGCGTCTATGGCGGTTGCATCGAACCGGGCGGCTATGAGCTTGAGAACGAGCGCGTCACGGCCCCATGTCCCGATTGCGGGAAGCCCGCGCGGCATCATCATTTCGAGCGGGCCGAAGGCTCGCTGAACCGATACCACACTATCGACTGCGACCATTGCGGACACGAAAGCGGGTATGACTTCCTGATGCCGTAACCGCAGCAGACCCGACCAGCCCAGCAGGACCGGCGCGGCATCCCCGCGACCGGCCCGAAGCCATGCGCTTTGCGCATGGGTGGGGGAAACCCGAACGGTTTCCCCCACGTCGCTCCTTATGCCGGGCCTGCGGCCCGCCAACGTCGCTCCCCTTTCCGCTGTGGCTGGCGCTGATATGGGGAGCAACGGCGAGCGCCTGGCGCGGGGCGAGGTTGCTCCGGCACATCATCGCGGGGCGGGCAGCGCCTTTAATGCCGCCAGCGCAGCCTCACCGCCGACCCGCAGCGCCTGCACCAACACTTCCCGGAAATCGCGCTCGGCCAACTGCTCGACCGGCAGCTCCGGGACGAGCTGCGCATACCGCCCGCGCACCCGTTTCCGGGTTTCCTCCACCTCTGCGGCAACCTTCCTCTGACGCTCGACCAACTCGGCGAGCTTATCCCGATCCGAAATCTTCGGCATGTCCATCGTCCTTCCCCGATGGCCTGCCCGCCGAGTCCAACTTTCCCTCCTTTTCGCGCCGACCACAAGCGTCAGTTCCGCACCGCATCGGACTGCCAATCCTCCACCCGGCGCGCGCGGCCATCGCCACCAGCAGGACGCCACCCCCACGCCGTGGATGCGCCCGCGCCTCCGGGCACGGGCTGCGCAGCGCCAAGGCGCTGCAAGCAGGGTGACTCACGGCCCCAGCCGTTTGTAATGGACCCTACGCACGGGTGCTGCGGATGAATCCGCGTGGATAATCAATAAGATATGACTGTGGGCGGTGTGTGCCGCGGTGTCGCGTACCCTGTCGTACACGGCCCACCGGAGCGCGCATCCCGGCGCTAACACTATAATATCTCGCCCTTTATTTTGTGGGCCACGTCAGACACGCCCAGTTCGCCTCCGATCGGCCCCTTCGCGCCGCGCGCATCATTGCGCCGCCCCAAGTCCGGCGCCGGGGCTTCGCCAGGCGGTTTCGAATAGTGGCTGGCAGCCCGCGCAGTTGCGGGCGCAACAGGTCAGTTCAGACATTCGTATCCGCCAGGATGGATGCAATTTTACGTCCCGGCGTCGTCAATAAACGGCCGAGTCCATCACCGGTCACAATTCGGGATTACTATCGAACCACCTTGGAGGGGGGAGTGCCATGGCGAACACCAACCTGTTCGATCAACGCCGCCACGCGGTGATGCTCACCGCCGCCAAGCGCTGGAAAAAGCAACCACCGACCACCGCGACCACGGCGGTATCGCCCTCCCAGCAAGCGCGCTACGACGCCCGTCGCGCCAGCCTGATCCGTGCCGGAGAACTCCAGGTCCAGGGGCGCTTGCCCGTCTTCATCGAGCGCAAGATCGGGCCAACGCTCGACTGGATCGCCGCCCCGCCAACGGAAGCGGCGCGCGCCGCAGGTCGCCCTGTCGCGCGGATCCTCGTGTCCGCCGATCCCAAAGTCGAGCCGCAGGGCTTCGCGACCGGCTTCATGATTTCGCCCTCCGTGCTACTGACCAACTGGCACGTCTTCCCCGATATCGCCTCCGCGCGGGGTGCCGGCGCGAACTTCCTGCATGAGGCTGGCGATGCCGGCGTGGCGCGCGGAATCACCTTCGAGGTCGATCCCGATGCGCTGTTTCATTCCGACGAGGGACTCGATTTCGCCGTCATCGCGGTCAAGCCGACGGCGCCCACGGGCGAGTTGCTCTCGTCCCTGAACTTCCTTGCCATCAACGGATCCTCCTCGAAGATCCTGCCCGGCATGCCGATCATGATCATCGAATATCCCGACGGCGACGCGAAGCGCTACGCCACCACCAACAACAAGCTGCTCGAGCTGCGCGACGACGGCTTCTTGCGCTACACGACCGACACGGCCGAAGGGTCGTCCGGCTCGCCCTGTTTCAGCGACGCCTGGGAGGTCTGCGCGCTCCATCACGCCTCGATCCCTCGCATCAACGGCAACGATATCCTGAAGAAGAATGGCTCGGTCTGGTCTCCCGGCGATCCGGACGAAGACATCGACTGGATCGCCAACGAGGGCATCCGGATCAGCTTTCTGGTGAAGGCGCTGAGCGCAATCACCCCGGCCAATCCCACCGGCCGCCGCCTGCTTGACGAGCTGCTCGCCGGCACCATCGATCCGGCCGACGACGTCGCCAATCTCACGACCACGGGCGCCATGGAGGCGGCGCCCAAGGTCGACCCGACGATCACGCCTCCGGAACCGCAGCTTCTCAATGGGGGAGATATGAGCGTGACCATGAATTTCACCGGCCCCGTGACGATCTATGTCGGGGGCGGGCAGCCTATCCCGAACGCACCCACTACCGCCGCGCCGACCCCCCCCGTCGCCGAAGAAAAGGCGCTCCGGTTCGATCCCAATTACGACGATCGCGAGGGTTATGATCCGGGGTTCCTGGGGAATGGCATCCTGGTTCCGCTGCCCTCGGTGAGCGCCGCGCGCGACGGCGAGATGTACAAGGAGAACGGGGAAATTCTCGTCCTCAAATATCATCACTACAGCCTGGCGACGAACGCCGACCGGCGCATCCAGATGTGGTCGGCCGTCAATGTCGACTATGATCCGGCCAAGCGGATGGTGAGCGGGCGGGACTTCTTCGGGAGAGATCGCTGGATCGGAGATCCCCGCATCCCGGCGAAGTTCCAGCTCGCCGATGCCGACGTCTATGGTCCCGCGGGACAGTTCGATCGCGGCCATATCGTGCGCCGCGAGGACAATGCCTGGGGGGCGACGCCCAACGAGGTCGAGTTCGCCAACTCCGACACCTTCCACTGGACCAACTGCACGCCGCAGCACGCAGCGTTCAATCGCGAGAATGCCGGCGGTATCTACAAGGGCGTCCTCGGCATCTGGGGTGGCTTCGAAAGCCATATCCAGAAGGATCTGCAGACGGGCGACACGCGCGCCTGCATTCTCGCCGGGCCGGTGCTGGCTGCGGATGATACGAAGGAAGATTTCGGCACAGGCCCCATCCAATATCCCGAGACCTTCTGGAAGGTCGTGGCCGTCGCATCGCAGGATGCGGGCGGTGCGCGCTCTCTGCGCACCTATGGCTTCCTGCTCTCCCAGAAGGACGTCATCGCCCGCTTCGGGGTCGAGTTCGCACCCGGCGAATATGCCCGCTATCAGGTGCCGCTCGCGACGATCACGGAAAAGACCGGCGTGGTTTTCAACGCCGTCCTGCTCAACGCCGACACCAAGGGTGCCGCGGCGGCGGCCGCCGAAGAGAATTGATCGCGGCGCGCGAGGGCCTCGCGGGCCGCGCGCGATCCCGCAGCCTAGATCTGCGCGCGGTTGCCCTTGACCACTTCGGCTACCAGCAACAAGTCTTTGTTTGCGGTCAATCGGCCCCTGAGTTCGGCCAGGAGATCGGCAGCGCGCGCCTTGTTGCTCTTCACGAGCCAGGTCGATGTCGCGACATGGCCAGCGTCCTCAAATTCATCTTCCCGCGTCGCGGCCTCCATCTTCTTCAGGCGCCCTGTGATATCGTTATAGCGCTCTTCGGGTGTACCACTCGTGGTGTCCTGGTCGGCGATGCGATAGACGACCTGATATGTTTTTCCGATGATTTCAGCGGCGCGCATAGTCTTCGAGCTTCCCTTCGTGGACGGCCGCCACAACAAGGATCGTTGCTGGCCCGCATGGCTGGCGAGCGATATGAAGCACAGACCTTTCCGAGCCGTTGCGGGCCGGCGGGCGGAGAGGCGATCTCGATTGGATTCACTAAAAAACCAAGCCCGCCTCCATTTGATGGCGCGGCTTTCCGGGAGCGATCTTTCTGATAGGCTGACCTGACCATGAGCGCCGAACTCGCCAGATTGCTATATCATACCGGCAGATCGCATGCCGGCGCGGCCTGCCTCCTGTACCGCGCCGCGGTCGAGTATGCGGCGGACGAAGGGATCGACGATCCCGTATCGCAGGCGTTCAACGGACCGAATTCCCTGTCCATTCAGTATCTGCTCGGCCTCGGTCTCGAGCTCATGTTGAAGTCGGCGATCGTCGCCTGGGATGGAAGCGCGGACGCTAAATATCTCCAGGACCAGATACGGCACGACCTTGTGAAGGCGCTCAACGAGGCGGAAAAACGAGGGTTCGCCTCGCAGTCACCCCATCTGCGCGAGATCGTTGAGGTTCTGCAAAAACCCTACTTCAAGCACTGGTTCCGATACCAGCGGCCCGACCAGTTCGCCCTCCCGGGCGATTTCGATCAGGTCGTTCACTTGCTGCAAGTGCTGGAAGCCGAGCTGACCGCGAAGCTCGATGCGGCCGACGCCGAGGCCCCGAAGCAGGCGTAAAGCGTCCGGCGATCGGGGACTTTGCCATTGCCTGCCGGCGCACATCTGGCAACGCTAATTGCCGAACGCGAGATCGATCGTTCCCGTGAGCGGCGCCTTGTCGTCGTCGCAATATTGCGTGAACCGCAGGGCAAGGCGCCCGCCACCCGCGCCCGGAAGCGCGGTGATCTCGAACTCTCCGTGCAGCTCGTTACACCCCGAACTGTGCCCAGAAGCGGACATGCCGTTGCGGCCATCCTGCTGAAAGGGAGAGCGGGTCGCGCCCGCATAGCGCCCGATCGCGAGCGGTATCGGCGCGGCGAATTCGAATGACCAATCGCCGTCAGGATCGGCGACGGCGATGTCGAGCGTCTGTGGGTCGGAGAAAGTGACCGCAAAATCCTTCGTCAGGGTCAGCGGTTGGCCTCCCAGGATGCTCTCTCCGGCCGCGCTGCGCAGGATCACCGAGCCGCGCGCGGGTAGGGGCTTGGGCGCCGCGGCTGCGCGCGCCGACTTGGCCAGGCAACATAGCTGCGGCACCGTCGCCGTGCCTTCGCGATCCTCGATCTCGCCGGGTTGGGCGCCGGCCCGAATGACCGGCATGTCCCACCACGCCGCGCGCTGCGCATGCGTGATCGACGGCGTCGTCAGCGGATCGCCATGCGGGTCGGTCAGCGCCGCGACCATCGACGCCAGGGTGACGCCGCGACCATTTGCCTTCGCGCTATTGATGAGGAGCACAAGACGCCGCGCGAGCGGCCCCATGGAATTGTGTGTCGGATCGGCGGGGTCTGGCGCAACCTTCACCGTCTTGCCCGGTTCGATCGAGAACAGCACCGGATCGTTCTGGTGGAACTCGTTCAGGAACCGCAGCGCCGTGGCGATATCGCCGATATTCTGCTGTGCCATCGGGGTCAGCACCGGACTGTCCAAACGCGATGGCGTCCCCTCATAACAGGTATCGACCACCAGCAGATAATGCAGCTTCGCCTTGTTGAGGCGATCGACCAGCGTGGCGGCGTGGATCGCCTGTTCGGCCAGTTCGACCGGGGAGAGCTTCTCCGGCTCGCCGCGATAAGTCAGGTCTCCCGGCACCGAAAACTGGTTCCACGAGAACCCGTCCGATATGCCGTGCGCGGCGATATAGACGATAAGCAGCGGGGTCTCGCCGGCGCGCCGATCCTTTGCGATCCGCGCGAGGATCGCTTCGACCGCGGCGTCGATGTCCTTCTTGCCGACGATGCTCCCCTCCGGCGAGGTTAGCGTGATCCCGAATTTCGCGCCGCCCTGGGCAAGCAGATCGGCAAGGCTGTTCGCGCCATTGCGGGCTCCAAGCAGTTCGGGAAACCCATGATCGGCGGGATCGGCCGGCTGCAGGAAACGGGACGAACCGACCGACAAAAAATAGACCGGCGACGCGGGCTGGGCGGCAGCGGGCCGAGCGCAGCCGAACAGGAGCAGCGCCAACAGCACGAGAGCGGGGAGGGGTATTCGCCGGATCACGACCCGGTCGGCACGACGACACCCTCGAGCTTGCCGGTGGCGAGCGATGTGCGGCAGGCCTTGGCCAGTATGTCGGCCCGCTGCATCAGGCGGGTGTCGTCTTTCGACCAGCCACTCGCCTGGTCGCGATACTCCCGATCGAACGCGATCATCGCCTTCTCGACCTCGGGATCTTCCACCAGGACCATCGCACCCCAATAGGCGGTTCGGAATTCGACATAGGCCTTGGCGCGCTCCTCGCCCTTGGTCGCTGCGAGCCGGCCGGCGAGTTCCGTCACATTCTGATAGGTGGTGAGCTTCTGCTGCCAAAGCGTCCGGCGGAACGCGATCGAGTCGCGCAGCTTCTCCGCATTCTCGGTTTCAACGCGCCGGCTATTCTCGCCATGATTGAACTCCCAGACGCCCACGAGGATGCCCAGGATCGTCAGGACCGGCGCGATCACGCCGAGGCGGACGTCCCATCTGCGCTTGTTGTCCTCATCCATCGCTCAATCCTTGGACAGGCCAAGGATGATGTCTTTGGTCGGAACGCCTTTGGATGGTCCCAATAGCTGCCAGCGCATCTGCGGCGCGCGTTCCGTTCCGCTGAAGGTCAACAGATATGCGCCGTCGCCGAAGATGATCTCGACATCGAGCGGGCTGGTGCGCTTGAGCGTCCAGGAGAACTTGCCGGTTCTGAGCATGTGGTCGATGCACTGCGTGATCTGGACATTGCTGTCGGCCTGGAAGCGGTAGGTCTCGCCGGCCGTGCAGTCGCTCTTGCTCCCCATCGACAGGACGACCCGCTCCTTGATCCAGGTTCTCGGCCGGCTGCCGACCAACTGGGTCCGCAGTTTGGAGATCTCGGCATCGGGCTGCTGCTGTGCCGGCGCGGGCGATGTGAGCACCAGCAGGCACACCGACAAGGCGCCACCTGTGAGGGTGCGGAGCGGCCGACGCTCAGCGCGCGCGTCGGCATGGTTCGAGCGGCGAACGGCAAAGGTCATCGTTCTGAAATCCCCCGCGCTCACCGAAGATGAGCAGCAGCATGATAGATGATTCCAACGGCGAAATCGAGCGGGACAAAGTCGAGAACGGTCAATATCGGCGCCATCGGCAATTGATCGAAGCACTTCGCATGGCTCTTGATTCTTCGGCGCTCACCGGATCAAAGTCCCGCCGACACCAAGCCTCGCCACGCCCCGCGTCCCCGATCGCGGTCGGCATGGCCCCTCTCAGGAGATGCGATCTTGCACTGGCGGACCAGGATTCTTCACGCGCAAGCCGCGCAGTCGAACGACTTTCATGCGCTGGCTACACCGGTCTATCGCGGTTCCACCGTGGCGTTCGAGCGAGTCGCCGACATCGCCGATGATTGGCGGCAGAAGGACGGCGCCTATAGCTATGGCCTGTATGGCAGCCCGACCGTGCTCGAGCTGGGTGCGCGCATTGCCGAGATGGAAGGGGCCTATCACAGCTTCATCGTTCCCTCCGGCCAGGCCGCGATCTCGCTTGTCTATCTTGCCCTGTGCAAGGCGGGTGATCATGGGTTGGTGCCGATCAGCGCCTATGGTCCCAATCGCGCATTGGCCGCGGACCTTCTCAAGGGTTTCGGCGTCGAGGTCGATCTCTACGATCCGGGCATAGGGGCCGGGATCGCCAACCTGATCCGACCGAACACCCGGCTTATCTGGACCGAGAGTCCGGGGTCGGCGACGATGGAGGTGCAGGACATTCCCGCGATCGTCGCGGCGGCGAAAGCCCGCGACGTGCTGATGGCGCTCGACAATACCTACGCGGCCGGCGTGCTGTTCGACGCCTTCGCGCACGGTGTCGACATCAGCATTCAGGCGCTCACCAAATATGTCGGCGGTCATAGCGATCTCCTGCTTGGGTCGATCTCCGTGGCGAACAGCGCGCTCTACGAGCGCATCGGCACCGTCCGGTCGCAACTGGGGCTGAGCGTTTCCCCCGATGAGGCCAGCCTTGCCCTGCGGGGGTTGCAAACGCTGGGGATGCGGCTCGAACGGCTTGAGCGTTCGACGCTGGAGATCGCGACCTGGCTATCAACCCGGCCGGAGATCGCCGCGGTATTCCACCCCGCGCTTCCAAGCTGCCCGGGGCACGAATTGTGGAAACGCGACTTCACCGGCTCGGCAAGCGTCTTCTCCATCCTCTTTTCGGACGACATACCGACGGAGCAGGTCACCTCGTTCGTCGATGCGCTCAGGCTTTTTCAGAAGGGGTGGAGCTGGGGCGGAACCACCGCGCTGGCGATGGTCTATCCAGAGTTCAAACGGTCCGATGCGGATTATAGTGGCCGCCTCGTCCGGCTCAATGTCGGGCTTGAGGAGCCGACGGATCTGATCGCGGACCTGGAGCGCGCTTTGACAACATAAAGTCGCACGCTGACCAGCGTGCCGGCGCAGTGAGGAATTCGAATGTCTGCTGCGCCTGATGGCCGTGGCGTGATGCCAGTCCGGCCGCGCCGCGCGCGAGTCGAGGCAAACGGGCCGGGTTAGTTCGGGAGTTCCGGCAAACGAAACAAACCGGACACTATAAATTGGCAGTTACGGTGCCATAACAATTTCAAGCTGATAGGGGTCAGCTTCTCAAAATGGAAACGATTGTCTATTCGCAGACGGCGCTGGGTTGGTATGTCTGCCTAATTCTGAAATGCGAGCGCCTACAATAGCTTGGCGACGAACAATAGGTGGGCGACGTGACAACGGCACCCCGTGAGGATGTACCTACCCGGAAAAGTGACGCGGCTTACGAGACGCTGAAGGGGCTCGTGCTCAACGGGCGTATTCGGCCCGGCAGGCATCTCGTTCTGTATGACTTGGCCGAGCATCTCAAGATCGGCGAGACTCCGTTGCGCGATGCAATGCTGCGCCTGGCGACCGAAGGCCTGCTTGCGCGCGACAACAGCTCCGGCTTCTCGACCAAGGAGTTCCGGGTCGATGAGCAGCGACAGATCCTGGAATTGTGCGACCTGATGCTCACCCATGCGGTTCTCAATGCTGGCGATCGCGTGTCGGGGCAGTTACTGACCGACCTCGCCGAACTTGAGAACGCCCCGGCGGCTACCATAGAGGAGGCCGCGCAGCTCGCCGGCCGAATCCGGGACATGTATCTGGAGATCGCTCGCGCCGCCGGGAACGACGTGCTGCGCGATCAATGCCGCGTCATGGTCGATCGAAGCCACATGGTGCGGATGCTCGACCTTCAGATAGGCGAGTCCGGCAGACACACGATCGACGACCTTCGCGAATTCGGTGTCGCGATGGCGGCCCGTGAGGTCGAGCAGGCGGTCGCTTCGGTCAAGGCGATCCTCGGTCGCCGGATCGATCGCTTGCCATTGCTGGTGAAGGAGGCGAACTTCCTCGCCTCCGATGCGAGCTTTCCCTGACGTGGGAAGCACGGCCGGCTTCTGCACCGACGCCGCGGCTCATCATGCTCCGTTGAGATCTTCGTCCGTCGCCTGCGATCGCCAGAGCTTGGCGTAGAGACCACCGAGGTCGAGCAGCTCGCGATGCGTTCCGCGCTCGACGATCCTGCCGCGATCGAGCACGAGGATCTGGTCGGCACCAACGACGGCGCTCAGCCGGTGCGTCACCACCAGCGTCGTCGTACCCTGCGACAGGCCCCGCATCGCCGTCCAGACCGCCCGCTCGGTCGCTGGGTCCAGCGCGGCCGTTGCTTCGTCCAGGATAACGAACTGTGCTTGCTTTAGCACCGCGCGCGCGATCGAAACCCTCTGCTTCTCGCCGCCGGACAATTTGAGGCCGCGTTCGCCGACCAGCGTGTCGAGACCCTCCGGCAGGTCGGCAAGCAGCGCCGACAGGTGCGCGCGGCCCGCGGCGGCGGCGACCTCTTCATCCTCCGCCTGGTCGACAGCGAAGCGGATGTTCGCCGCGATCGTGTCATGAAAGAGGATCGTGTCCTGGCTCACCAGAGCGATCTGTTGCCGCAAGGTCTCGAGCGGAATCGAGCCGAGCGGCACACCATTGAGCAGGATCGTGCCCGACCAGGGATCATAGAAGCGCAGCGCCAGTCGCATGAGCGAGGATTTGCCCGCACCCGAGGGGCCGACGATCCCGATCGTGGCGCCGGGCGTAGCAGTGAACGTGACGCCATCGATCGTCTTTCGGTCGCCATACCCGAAGGCGACATCCTCAAATCGCAGCTCGGCCGGGCGACGTTCTGGCGACGTATCGCTGCCGGCGCTTGGGCTCTGCTCGGGCGCCGCCGCCAGAATGGATGCGATCTCCTTGAGGTATGAAAGGCCCTGGCCGATGTCGCGGATCGCGAAGCCGAGCATCTCGACGGGGCGCACCAGTTGCAGCACATAGGCGTTGATCAGGACGAAGGCCCCGATGGTCATACGCCCCGATGCCATGTCGCTGCCCGCGAACCACAGAATCGCGCCGAACGAGATGCCGAAGACGATCGCGACGGCGATGCCGTTCTCGAGGCGCCGCCACGCGAATTGGCTCCATCCCTGCTCGGTTGCGCCGAGCATCGCATCATAGCGGCTCGCGAACCGCCGCTCGGCGGTATAGGCCTTGATGGCCTCGACGTTCATCAGGCCGTCCGAAACGAGGCCGCCCGCATCGACCTGTGCGGACGAGACGCGGTCGATAGGCGCGGTCAACCGGGCCACGCCGATCGCGAACACCACGCAATAGGTAACCAGGCCGCCGAACAGCAGCATGCCCAGGGTGCCGTCGAGGACGGTCGCGAGAACCACGCCGGCCACAACCAGTTGAACGATCACCGGCGCGATCGTCAGCACGAAGTGCATGGCAACCAGGCGGAGGCCGAGCACTCCCTGCGACAATGCCTGGGCGAAAGCCCCCGAGCGCCGTTCGAGATGCACCGACAAGGGGAGGGCCAGAATGTGTGCATAGGCGTCGGCCGAGAACGTCCGGACCATCCGCTGCTCCGCGCGCGCATAGAGATAGGTCTGCGCCTGCTCGAAGAGGCGCTGCAGGGCGAGGGCTCCCACATACAGGGCCACCGGCATGACGATGGTAAGGGCCGATGCCGGCACAATCGCGGGCACTGAAAGGCGGTCGATCAACCCCTTCAGGGCAAGAGGCGCCAGGCTCGCGACAAGTCCGCCCGCAACGACAAGAACGACGGTCAGCACAATCCAGAGCATGACGGCCCGGTCAGAGACAGCCACAATCTTCTTGAAAACGAAACGCAGCGGCGCCCGAATTTCTTTGACTGCGCCCTTATTGGGCCGATGGAGATGCTTGAACATCATCTTGGGATCGCGAACCGAGCCCCCATTGGCGGCAACCGCATGTGATTGCGCGCATTTGAATCTTATCTTCGATTGTGAGCGGTGCTTCAAATCACAAAGTTCTCACTTTGGAAACGTTTCTGCGTGGAGTAAGCAAATCGGAATAGCCAGTGTGGTAAGGAAATCGGAATGGACGGCGAAACACAGGGCTCCGGAGCGCTCGCGACCGAGGGGACATTGCCCCCGACCGACGATATTCGCGATGCGCTGCGCGGTATCCGCGAGGGCGCCGGCGAAGGCACAGTGCGCATCATCGACATGATCCTGAACCGTCCGCTGGACGTGCTCGGGATGACGCTGATCGAGATGGCCGAGGCGGCTTCCGTCAGTGACAGCATGGTCATCAAGGTGCTCAAGCGTGTGAACCTGACTGGCTTCCAGTCGCTTAAGATAGCGCTGGCCCACAGCCTGGGCTCGCCGACCAACGCCATTCACGAGGATCTCAGCCGCGGCGACGACTACGGCACCATCATCAGAAAGACCTTCGGCGCCAATGTCCAGGCGCTGCTCGACACCGAACTAACCCTGAAACCGGAATTGCTTGGGCAGGCCGTCGAGATCCTCAGCAAGGCAGAAAAGATCGACATCTACGGCATCGGGTCGGCTGCACCAATCGCGGAGGATGCCTATTACCGACTGATCCGGATCGGGCTGGACGCGCGGATCTCGACCGACAGTCACCTCCAGGTGACGACGGCGTCGATCGCCAACAAGAAGACGGCCGTCCTGACGATAAGCCACTCCGGAAGCACGCTCGAGACCCTCGATGCCACCAAGCTCGCCAAGAAGGCCGGCGCGAAGGTCGTGGTGATCACCGGCTATAAGCAATCGCCGATCCAGCAGCACGCCGACGTCGTGCTTCAAACCAGGGCGCGGGAGACGAAGTTCCGCACGGAGGCGATGACCAGCCGAATCGCCCAGCTCGCAATCGTTGATGCTTTGATCGCCGCGCTCGCTTTAAGGCACTATGATTCGTCCCTCGCGACCCTGAATACCACGTTCGAGGCGCTCTCCTTGAGGCGGGTCTAGTAAGTGAATCGGAATTGTATGTGCCTGCGAAGGCGCGCACGCTGCGGCGCACAAATGCCTGTGATTCCTCGATAACGCGCAAAAAAATGGCTGTTTTTCGGGGTCTTTGCTGACGTATCCGGAAAGGGGCGTTCCGGGAAACTTACCAAAATTTGCGCATAATACGCCCAAAATGGTGCAAAATTGTCATATTTCCCCCATAGAGGCGGTAAGCAAATCGGAATCGGGTGGCGATTCCGGGTCCGCTCAAGGGGGAATTGAATGCATAGTCGTTTGGTTTGGTGGAAATCTCGGTCCACTGTGATGGGCTCAGTCGCTATGAGCGCCTTGCTCTGGGCTGGCCAGGCGATGGCGCAAGATAGTCGAGATCTCGCAAACGCGAACAAGCAGACATCCGCCGACCCGACGAGCGAGAGCAGCAAGGAAGGGCCTTCTTCGGACTCCGATATTCTTGTCACTGGGTCAAACATCCGTGGCAACACGAACAC
Organism: Sphingobium sp. LB126; assembly: GCF_002795205.1. Taxonomy (NCBI): domain Bacteria; kingdom Pseudomonadati; phylum Pseudomonadota; class Alphaproteobacteria; order Sphingomonadales; family Sphingobiaceae; genus Sphingobium; species Sphingobium sp. LB126. Next base: position 508,857 of record NZ_NETV01000001.1, on the reverse strand, counting down.
TTCCACGTCGCTGTCGATCATATCGCGCGGTGATTTCGAACGAAGTGGATTTCTCGACGCGGGCCAGGCGGTGAGGAGTATTCCTCAGAATTTTAGCGGAGGCTACAACGTCGAAAACTACTCGGTCGGCGTGGCCGAGGATCAGGCCAACCTCAATCAGGCGATCGCCTCCAGCCCCAATCTTCGGGCCCTCGGTTCCGGCGCGACCCTCACTCTCCTCAATGGAGGACGCCTGACATCAGCGGGCTCTGGCTTGTCGGTGGACATGTCGCTCATTCCTACTGCGGCAATCGACCGCATCGAGGTGCTCGCTGACGGCGCCTCGTCCACGTATGGCGCGGACGCGGTTGCTGGAGTGGTCAACATTATCACGAAGCGCTCCTACGATGGCGTTGAAACGCGTGCATTATATGGGGGCGCGCAGGGTGGAATGGCGACTTATAATGGCAGCATTTTGGCCGGCGGGAGCGCAGGGCGCTTTAGCGGTGTCGTCAGCGCTGAATATTTGCGACAGGGCAGCCTCTCCGCTGACGATCGGGCACAGGCGAAGAACATCGTCATGCCTTACACTCTCATCCCCCTTCAGAAGCGTGCGTCATTCATGGCGGCCGGCACCTTCGACGTCACGTCCAACGTCCAACTGTTCGCCGATGGCTTCTACACGCACGCCCAACTGGACTCTGATCTATCGAATTCGATTTATGCTGCCCACGGCGTGAACAAGACCGATCAGTTTCTGGCGGACGCCGGCCTCTCTGCGAAGATCGGGAACTCATGGCACGCGACCTTGACCGGCACGCTGAGCCGGAACAATCCTGAGCAGGTGTCCTCGGGCGTCCTCACCAGCAGCGGACGGAGATTTTCCTCGAGCTGGGATCGAATTTCGATGCTCAAGTCAGTGCAGGCGCTGGCTGACGGCGAACTGTTCAGCCTCCCGGCCGGCGCCGTGAAGGCTTCGATCGGCGGTTCCTATCGCTATGAAAGCACCCGATCGACGTTCGACCCGGAAGCTTCCGCGCATCGCGACGTGGTGTCTGTATTCGGTGAGCTGGCAATCCCCTTGGTATCGCCGGAGCAATCGGTACCATTCGTTCATCGGCTCTCCCTTACAACATCGGGCCACTGGGATCGCTACGGCGGCGGCATCGGTTCCGCCTTCGTTCCGAAGTTCGCCGGGGCGTGGGAGGTGAGCGACTCGATCGAACTGCGGGGATCCTATTCTCGTTCCTATCGGGCGCCGAACTTGAACGAGCTGAGCTCGAACTATGTTGCGTACCTGACGGACGCAATTGCCGATAATTCGGGCGGAACCACGCGCATTCTATGGGTTCAGGGTTCGGGCAGAAATCTTCATCCCGAAAAATCCGACAACATGAATTTTCAGCTCAGATACCACCCGAGCCAGATCAAGGGATTGGATTTATCCGTCGGTTACTACCGATTTGTTTACAAAAATCGCATTGCCGACCCCGATCCGAATACCATCTCGTTCGACGACATCCGCAACACGCTGCCGATCATGATTGACCGGACTCCGAGCGCGGCGCAGGTCCAGGCATTGATACAAGGTGCCAGCTTCTTCGGCGGCGGCAACCCAGCCGGCGTCACCGCGATAGTCGATAGTCGCTTGGTGAACCTATCGAAGACGGAGATTTCCGGCCTTGAGGGAAGGGTAGCCTACGCGGCCAACATCGGCGCTTCAGCAATCTCTTTCTCGAGTAACATCAACTACATCGATAAATTCGTAGACTATGTCACAGCCGGCGCCAGTCCGACCTCGCGGGTGGGAACGACATTCTCGCCGCCACACTGGCGGGCACGAACCTTGGCGAACTGGGAGATATCTCGTTTTTCCACACAAATCGCCTGGAACTACGTCGGTTCGTATGAAGACAATCGATCTCCAACAGCGAACATCCCAGTCGATTCATGGAATACGGTCGATCTCGGAGTTACAATTCATCTCGGTAACAATCGCGAGCGCGACACGCGATTGAATTTGGTCGCAACCAACGTTTTCAATGCCCGGCCGCCATTCATCGCGGCGACCAGTTCATTGGTCCCCGCAAACTGGGATCCGACGAACGCATCAATTGTTGGCCGATTCCTAAGCATCGAGTTCGTCAAGAAATGGTGATCACGCGACTACTTCCACTGTCATTCATCCTCGCAGCGACAATACCCCAATCCGCCTCTGCCCAAGGTCTGACGGCGGATTGGGCCGGAAACACCTTCGGAGCGGCAATCCAAGGTCCGGCGCTTGGCGGCGCGATCTCCATCAATGACCTCGTGCGACTGCGAGATCTCGGCGGCATTAGTTTGTCGCCAGATGGACTAAAGATCGCGTTTCCAGTTTACCAAGCAATCCCGGAGACAAATAACTATGTCCAAAAATGGTTTGTAGTTCGAACCGACGGATCGGCTCCGCCGGAGGCCATCGCGTTAGATGGTGGACAGCCGATTTCGACGGACATCCATGGATTGCCGTATTCCTATGTCTTCCCAGCCTATGCTCGCTGGTCCCCTGACGGGAAGAGAATCGCGATTAGGCGCCTTGCAGAAGGTCGCATAGAGCTATGGCTAGTGGAACTGGACTCCGGCCGAGTAGCGCAGGTTCCAACCGGGCCTGCGCAGGTTACATCGTTCGCCTGGGCTACAAATAGCACGTTGCTGTTTCACACAGGACTCAATGTGGCAAAGTTCGAGGCCTCGGTGGCGAACGAAGCGGATCATGGTTGGTTGCTTGATCGCAGAGTGCAACTCTACGCCTCGCGCGTGAAGCCTACACCACCGAATTGCGATCGCCAGCCGGAGGCGCCGGGTTGCGAAAGCCAGACGCGCGCATACGATGTGGGAGGACAAGTGCGCGCTGCAAGTGAGCGCGAGGACGCCCAATATTCGCACCTCCTCGATTCAACCGCTACGGCGCAGCGTCGCGCCAACGCGACCGGCACTACGGTGCGAGCGGCGGCGATCGATCCACGGATGGAGGATAAAGATATGCCGATGCGCCAGATGCGCATCGAAGCGCCAACGAAAAAGGAGTGTGGTGATCCGCGATGTATCGGCATGTACATTCACGACTATGGCTGGCTACCGGATGAGAAGTCCATTTGGTTCTATAAGTTAGAGAGTAGCCTAGAGCGTGCCGACGGCGCGCCCAGAGATATGTCCGGGTTCTATGTGTGGAATGTTAGCACCGGAAAGGTCAGGACGATCTTTCGTCAGCCCGGCGTCCTCGACGACTGCCACGTCCACGGCGAAGCGGCTATCTGCATCGAAGAGGCGGCGAAAACACCGCGCCGTGTTATTTCGATCAACCTCAAAAGCGGAAAAACTCACGTTCTTGCGGATCCAAATCCCGCCTTTGCGACAAAAAAATACCCGCGCGTCCGTGAGATTGTGCTCAAGGATGATGAAGGTAACATCGGGTTTGCCCAAGTTATATATCCGAATGATTATATATCCGGGAAACGTTATCCTGTAGGGCGACATTTACGGAGGCCGGTCGGCGTCAATTATGATGGCCGGTAAGCGGCCGCACCGAGTGGTAGGATTTGGGTATCACGCAAGCTCCGCAGTGGCAACGGGCCTTGGGCAATTAGGGATGTTGGATAATTGTCGCTGGCGCCGGTGGTAAAGCCCGCTGTGGCGGTGCGGGAGTAATTGACGGTGGCGACAATTACCTGATCGCGGGTTGCCTCATTGGAGATGCATCCCGGATGCGAGGTCAGCGACAATTACGATGGCCGGTCCGGTACTGGCACGGGAGGGTGATTATTGGCTGGCTCTATGCGGCTGACGGCCGAGCGTTTTCGGTAGCTCTCGCCGTTCATCTCGATGATGGTCGAGTGGTGAACGAGGCGGTCGATGGCCGCGACAGTCATGGCGGGATCTGGAAAAACGTTGTCCCAAGCGGAAAATGGCTGGTTGGCGGTTATCGCGATGGAGTGGCGCTCGTAGCGATGGGCGATGAGCTCGAACAGGGCGCTGGTCTCGACCTGGTCCTTGCGGACATAGGACAGATCGTCGAGCACAATGAGATCATATTTGTCGAGTTTGTCGAGCATGGATGGCAGACTGAGATCGCGGCGCGCGGCCTGAAGCTTCTGGACCATATCGGTGGTGGAGCAGAACAAGACCCGGCGCCCGGTATCGATAAGCGCATGGCTGATCGCCGAGATGGCGTGCGTCTTGCCGGTGCCCGACTGTCCGAAGAACAGCAGATTGCCGCCACTTTCGATCCAGCTATCGCCGGTTGCGAGCGAGAGCAGATGGGGTTTGCGCACCCCAGGTGCAGCGTCGAAATCGAAGGTGGCGAAGGTCTTGCCTGCTGGCAGGCCGGACTGGTCACGATGTCGCTGGATACGCCGCGTAGTGCGTTCGGCCATCTCGATCTCGAGAAGCGAGGCCAGCAGATGAACGGCGGGCCAACCATCATGATCGGCGGTATCGGTAAGTCGCTTCCAGTTGCGATTGATGCTGGGCAAGCGCAGGGCCTTGAGCATGGTGGGCAGCACGGCTGCGGCTTGATCCTTGGTCCGGGTCATCAGCGCACCTCCATGCTGGTAAGCAAGCTGTTGTATCCGCGCGGATCCGGTGGCGGGATCGTCACCTCGTGCCTGGCTCGGACGGTCGGAAGAAACTCCTGCCTGAGCGCGGCGACATCGGGGAGTCGACCAGCATCGAGTGCCGCATCGATGCGCAGAGCCAGCGCATCGACACAATCTCCTCTTGCCGCGATATCGAGCAGGGCGACAGTGTCGCGGCAGGCTTGGCGGGCATCGAGCTGATCGTCGAAGGCTTGCCATGCCCGCCTGTAGGCATGGGCGGGGAACAGGGCGTCGCGGTATACCAGGTTGCGCAATGCCCCGGGCTTGCGCCGCAGGTTGGCGATCATGTGGCGAAAATCGATGTGGTGGCCTCTTTGGGGATGCGGGATACGGACCCGTGGTGTGGTCATCACCTTGTCGGGGCCGAGGAATAGATCGATGCGGTCATCGAAGAGATGGGCGTGCAGCCGACGACCGACCAGGCGGGAGGGGACCGAATAGATGACCCTCTCGATAGGAACGGTACCGTTACGGCTGACATCCACCGCGATCATGGCAAAGTCTGTGGTGCGGTGTGATGGCAGGCGCGCCAGCAGGCGGCGTTCCTCGTCGACGAGCCTGGCCTTGCGGCGGTTCTGCTTGGCGACTTCGGCTTCTACAAAGCCGCGCCAGGCACCGAGGCTGTCGAAGTCCCGGCTGCCGCGGCGGCGCAGGGCTTGGTCGAGGCGTCGCTTGAGATGGCCATGAGGGCCTTCGATCGAGCCGTTCTCGTGGGCCTCGCCGCGGTTGTTGCGGGTCGCGATCATGCCGTAATGCCGGCACAGGTCGTTGTAGCTGCGGGTGAAATCCTGCTGCGCATCGGCATCGAGGTTCTTGTAGGCAGCTGATAGGGAATCGCTGCGGTGCTCGGCCGGGACGCCGCCCAGCTTCCACAGCGCATCCTGCAGATGCTCGGACAGGGCAGCGAAGCTCTCGCCCCCCAGGACGACAGCGGCATGCTCCCAGCCACTGCAGGCCAGGCGGAAATGATAGAGCCGGTGGGCGAAAGGCTCGCCGGCGATGGTGACCTTCAGGTCGTCGCAGACCGTGAAATCCGACAGGCCCTGCCGCCCGATCTCGTGGCGCTGCGGGAAGAATATCTCCTTCTCCTCGCCATGCAGCGCCCGCCAGCGGGCAACCCGACGCTCGAGCGTGCGCCTGATCTTGTCGGGAACAGCCTCCTCGCCAAACTCGTCCTGTAGCGTCTCGAAGATGGTGACGGCGAGAATGCCGTCGATCTTGAGCAACTCCTCGATCCGCGGCCAAAAAGGCTCAAGAGGATCGGCGCGGGTGCGCCAATGACGCCCCTGCTTCTTCTGGGAGGGCAAGCGCGGATCGTTCTCGATCCGGCGTGCGCTGCGCTCGCTGATACCGGCCTTGGCGGCCGCAACGGACTGGGTGTGATGGCGACGTTCAACCATGAAAAGAAATACCTGCTGATCGGAAAGGTGGTGGCCCGGCATCGCAACCCATCGCTTCAATGTTCGATGAGTGTTCCGATACCACCGCTCGCCGCAGCCCGATCCGCACTCCCGCCCAGGGGAGAAAAGATCGCCATCGGTTGTCTGGCCTGCTCTCCGGTCGGGGCTCCGCCCCTCCCTGCGATCAGGCCAGACAACCGATCTTACCGGCCATCTTAGTTGTCGCTGAACCGGCCATCACAAATGTCGCCGCGCATTATCCGCTCGTGGTTACGCAATACGCATCACGCGGCTTCCTTCGTGGCCAGGTAGGCAACGAATATCCGATGTATCCGCTTGCCGCAGCCGGTTTCGTTGTCTTGTCGATCGACTGGACACGATTCACGAACTTTGAACAGTCCCATACACCGGCCGAGTGGAATGCGATGTTTGCGCAGAAGGGGCGAGAACTGGTTTGGAGCGGAATTCGGAGGGGCATCGACGAACTGATCGCTGCCGGACTGGTGGATCCGGCGAAGATGGCATTGACTGGTCTCAGTGGCGGGGCGGAAAATGTTCACTTCGTTCTTCAGCGGGACGACCGATTTGCCGCAGCGATTGCCAGCTCCGCAGCGGCTGACCTCACTTTCTTTGCGCTCGCGTCGGAGGACGGCGACCGCGAACGCCTCATGAAGACTTTCAACTCTCCAACGGTGATCCCACAACCTGGTAGCAAGATTTACGACCTCGCATGGTCAAACAAACCCGAGAAGCTCGTTACCCCGCTATTGATCAACGTCGGAGAGTACGAAGCTCTGATCGGCTTTGAAGGTATTTCGGCAATAAAGACGATCGGCGGACCACTAGAGGTAAGAATTTTCCCCGGCGAACAGCACCTAAAATATCACCCTCGGGCGATACTTGGTGTCTATGAAAATAACCTCCAATGGCTACAGTTCTGGCTGATGAATAAGGAAGATCCGGCGCCGGAATTCTCCGAACAGTATCAGAGATGGCGAGAGATGCGCGCACGCCTGGATCGAAAATGATCCGCTTAGATAACAGCATTAGACGGTCTGCATGGAGAGGCAGCATGCATCAGTTTCTCACGCAGCTTGTTGGATCCATTGCTCGACCGAAAGCGTGTTTATGAATGCCCCAAAGTTCGCACTTTGGATCAATCCTAGTGGGTTGGCCACGCCAAGTGTCTCTTTTTCATCCAATACGCCTCGGCCAGCTAACTCTCCGTCTAGCAGCATCGAGCGGAACCCGTCGAGTTGGCGCGAAAGCATTTGGAGCCAATGACTTGTGTTGCTTCCCTTAAAGCGGCGATTCGCGATACTGTCTGGTAGGAGATCGCGGAAGATCGATCTCGCTAGTCCACGCTGAAACCCGTCCTGGCAGAACCAATGGCTATGGGTGCGTAAACTTGCCTCGATCAGTGGTTGTGAGAAAAGAGGATGAACCTCTTCGGCGGTGTCAGCTCTCCCGTAACGCCAATAGTGCTTTTGCAGCTCAATGATGTGTATAACTTGTGTCAGTTTTGCAGGCGTCGTTGTAGAAGCGATCTCTAAAACTTCAGGATGAAGTGATTTCTCAATATCGAGTTTGTTGTGAATGCAAATGTTCGCATATGGATTGGGTTGTAAATAAATTGAGCACTTCCTACGCAGGGAATCCAAAGCTGTTTCACTTCTTGATAATTCGTCTCGCACCAATGACGAAATAACAGACCAGAATGTCGAATGCGTCACTTGTGCGAGTTGATGCGCACCAGTAATTATTCCCCGAAGTCCGTTCAGGTTATAATAATCTATTATCGCGTCGGGTCGCAGGAAATCATAAAACAAGTGATCACCCCCTGTTCCCGTGAAAAACGCATCTACACCCATATCAGACTGGAACTTTGAGCAAATCTGGTCATAGCCGAGGGGCATTGTTCTGATGCTTGGGCGAAGAATCCGGCTTCCGGCTTCTGAAAGTGAGTAGTCAGTTGCACTTAGCGGGCTTCGCTCGAATAGGTCAATTTTATGCAGCGATGCCGCATCGTGTGCGTAGTCACGTTCATCACCTTCGATATGCGGGATGAAATAATTTACGCCAATTACGCGATTTGTTTGCGAGGTATCCCTCAACAGACCGAGAACAATGGCAGAATCTAGCCCGCCCGAAAGGTCAAGAGCGATCGACCCGTATCTGGAAGCCCACTCTGATATTGATCGTTGAGCTGCAGCGCGAATTGCAATTCCAGCAAGTTCGCTCGATTCAAACGGGTTATCTATATACTGGGCCGCCCGCCACTTCATCCTCCTCGTGATCGATGCGCTAGCAATGTGCATTAACTGACCAGGAAGAAGCTCCGTAATCTCGTTGTATCCGGTTGCCTCGTTGTGCAACCAGCGATTGAAAAGATGGAATTCAAGATAATCCCAGTTCAACGACAATTTACGCCGCAGAAGGGGAAGGACATCGGCTAGATGAGAGAATAGAACTGAGACGCCAGCGATTTCGATATACCAGCATTCTACCCGGCCCGTAGGGTCTCGATATACAGTCACGCCTTTCTTGGGCGCATCGACCTCAATCGAAACATAAGCGCCCCAGTTTTCCTCTAAGGGGGCGGCGCCCAGCCCTCGAGCGTCGAGATGCGAAGAAATTCGCCATCCGATTGTACAATTGGATATTGGCTCCGCCCGCGCGACTTCGAAGCCAAGAGCGCTCGGACATTCTTGTATCACCCATGCTTGTGCGATCGGTGTATCCAAGATCTGAGTCCATGACCGCGCTATTTGCCGTAACTGGTCGAGGAGGATGGCCTGCCCCTCATTCGGCTCTGAACAGAGAACGGCCGCGAGAAATCGGTGCATCATGGCCCGCGCCTCCTAGACGACCAAAATGGGGGTATATTGCTGTAGCTTTCGATGCGGTTCGCTGAGTGCAAGGGTTCCCAGTTGAGCCCAACAATGGGCCCCAAACGGGCGAACCCTCACTCCGAAGACGAGACGAGCATCGATTCCGTGCCGCCAGAAATGCAGGCACATGGCTGGTGCATCCAAACGGCAGATCGGTTCGGTAGGAAACCAAGGGCGTGCCGCGAAGAAGCTATCCAGCAGATCTTGCCTCTCAATCGGCTTCTCTCGCTCTCGCAAGCCTCCGCGCTTTCGCCGGAGATGCTCTACGGTCTCCAGAAACGACCTCTTCCGCAATAGGCTTCGCGTTTCCAATAGGGCCCTCAGCGCGGACAGCGAGAGGCGCGGTGCCGAACCGAGCCCGAGGCCGTAACGCCTGGTTGGCCATAAGGTGGCTTCCGCGGTGCTTTCAAATTTGACCCGAGCCTGATCTGTCGCAGTCGGCTGGTAGGCCTCCGGGATAACTCCTCGGGCAACCAACTCGGACCGAACTGAAACTCCATGATGTTCATCAGGGCTTCCACCAAGAGCATCAATGACAACCTGTGTCAGGCGAGCGCCTAGTAGACGATACTTATCTTCGCGGAGATCGAGTAGGACTGAGCAGTCGCCTACGATCGCAAGATACGCTTCGGCCGAGAGCTGCATAAGGGCTTGCCCCATAAAGAAATGCGCATCGGTCTGGCCGAGAAACAAATTGCCGGCATGCCGGTCGTCATCTCAGCATGCGGCCCACCTATGCCGAAAGTAAGCTCCAATGCATTTCCGACGGTCAGAAGCGCATGGCTCTCGATCGTCCTGCCCATGTCAGCTTCATCGACTCCGCTAAGAGTCATTGGTATCGAGCTTTTCATATCAGCCGCCTATGGTTCGCGCGCGTTACGTGCTTCGTGAAGCGGCGGCACAACCTATTGGCCGTGCCGCCACCGTTTCACGCCTGGCTCGCGTTCTGCGACTCGGCGTGACCGAAGGGCTCGCCCTGGGTGAGCTCGGAAGCCGTGCCCAGATCGATCAGTTCGGCGTCGTCGAGTTCCTCGACCACCACATTTGCTTTGTCCATTGGATGTCTCCAAGTTTGTTTCGGAATCGCACGAATGCGGTGAAGAAGAAGATATAAGTAATTTTAAGAAATGCAAATTATATTGTGAAATATATTCTAAACAACGCAGGGCAATAGTAGTCTTATGCGTAAATATACGCATAATAGTAAAGAAGATGTAAGATGCGGCTACTGCGGTTTCGTAGCCTCCATAACGATTATCTTGGAAAGATAGTCTTTCGAAGCTGCTGCCGCCGCACCACGCCGTGCTGCCGCAAAGATTGCCGCCCTGATATGCAGAGTGGTTCTCAGCCGATCTAGAGTCTGATTCAAAATTATCCTTTGCGAATTCATAGCCTTGCGATGCGGCGGGCAAAGAGCTGGATCGAGGCGATGAACAGCCATGCGGTTGCTGACGCGATGGTTTGCTCGAAGTCCTTGGCCAGTCGGCGGTTTCGATTCAGCCATGCCAGCGTCCGCTCTACGACCCAACGGCGTGGAAGGACCACGAAACCCTTGGCGGTATCGGACCGTTTGACGATCTCGAGGGTCCATTTGCCGATCCGGCGCAGCGCCTGTCGGAGTTTGTCGCCAGCATAGCCGCCATCGGCAAACACATAGCGCAGCCACGGGAAGCGCTTGATGATCTCGGCCAGCACCAGCGGTGCACCGTCTCGGTCCTGGATGTCAGCGGTGTGGATCACGGCGTGGACCAGATTGCCCTCGGTGTCAGTCAAAATGTGGCGCTTGCGACCCTTGATCTTTTTGCCCGCATCATAGCCGCGAGGACCGCCGGATTCGGTGGTCTTGACGCTCTGGCTGTCGATGACCCCGGCACTGGGCGAGGCATCGCGCCCGGTCGCCTCGCGCCCGATCAGCAATAGGGCATGATTGAGCGATAACCAGAGCCGGTTGTCCCGCCACAGGTAGAACCAGCGCCGCACTGTCGAGACCGGCGGAAAGCACGGTGGCAGCATCCGCCACGGCAGACCGCCGCGCAACAGATACAGGATCGCCTCGACAATCCGCCTGAGCGGCCACTTGCGCGGACGGCCCACATGCGACGGCGGCGGAAAAAACGGCTCAAGCAGCGCCCATTCGGCGTCGGTCAAATCACTTGGCAAAGCCAAGTCCGCGCGGGCATACTGCGCCCGAGTGGTGTCGGTCCACATCGTTGATCTCCGGTAGTCTTCGCAAAACCACCTGAATCAACGACTTGGGCTGGCGTCAAGCTAACCCGCTGATACCACTCAACTTAGTTTCGGATCAGGCTCTAGGCAACGTCCCACCGTCAGCACGAAAGTCCAGAACCACAGATCGTTCAGATTCGGTGCTCTAAGTGTCTCGTCAAGGAAAAATGCAGATATCCTGTCCGCGCCGTTGATGTGGGTTCGATTTATAGAAGTAAGTGCTCGTGTGCGCCAATCATCTCCTTGCGGCGACAATATTAAGGTCGCTACGACTGTCGCACTCTTTGCCTCATCTGGTAGCTTGGCGCGAATAGTGGCGCTTCCTTTATTGAGTCCAAGTAACTTGGAGCGATACCTTTCTCGGCGTATCTGGAAACGAATTCTCCTGATTAGCCGGTCGGGAAGCACGGCCCCGATGGAGTGAACTCCGAGAAGGCAGCGAAGGTTTGAAGTTCGCTCTATCCGTTCAGATTTCCACGGCCACAGGAGGCCGCAAAGCGAAATCATATTGTCTAAAGGGCTGGGATAGGTTGCGATATTTTCATAGGAGTTTGAGAGAATGATGGATCTGGCGGCAAGCAATTTGACTTTCTTGCAGTCATCGGTGCTGAGATTCGTGGAAATGTATCGATCCGGATCGAAATCACCCAGTCGACTATCACTTCCGCTTTCTGGCCTGTTCCACCATCTTTTGCCCTGCCAGGTGCTTTCGGTGAGGCAATCTTGATACCGTATCGACATCCAACCCGCGATCGATCGCATCAGTTCTCGGCCAGATTGGTGTAAGCTTTCGAGCTTCAATACACGCAGACGATCTAATCCGACGAGCCAAGCAAAATATGGACGATCGCCGTAAAGAGTGAAATCGAGACCTCCACGATTTCCTTTCCGGGCAAAGAAAGTTGTGATTACTGACTCAAGCGCATCGACCTGCAGATCTAACCCGTTGGACCGAAGATGCTGGAGCGTCGAAGCAAAATTTGTTGTCGGTTCGCGAACGGTCAAAATGAAGCGCGTCTCTGGAAAATCCTCTAGAAGCTCCGCCGCAACGGCGCGAGGTTCACCATGCACTGGGAACATGGCTTGGATGCTTGAGGCTAAAAGCCGCTGACCGCTCGCCAGCGCATAAGCAAGATGACCAGCCTCAAAGAGTTTCCGACGTGTAATGGATAACCCCTCTGGCAACGCTGCCCGGAGAAATCCTTCAAGTCGATAATAGTCGACGCCGGCAATCTCGTTCCTCTGAGAGTCTGATTCAAAATTATCCTTTGCGAATTCATAGCCTTGCGATGCGGCGGGCAAAGAGCTGGATCGAGGCGATGAACAGCCATGCGGTTGCTGACGCGATGGTTTGCTCGAAGTCCTTGGCCAGTCGGCGGTTTCGATTCAGCCATGCCAGCGTCCGCTCTACGACCCAACGGCGTGGAAGGACCACGAAACCCTTGGCGGTATCGGACCGTTTGACGATCTCGAGGGTCCATTTGCCGATCCGGCGCAGCGCCTGTCGGAGTTTGTCGCCAGCATAGCCGCCATCGGCAAACACATAGCGCAGCCACGGGAAGCGCTTGATGATCTCGGCCAGCACCAGCGGTGCACCGTCTCGGTCCTGGATGTCAGCGGTGTGGATCACGGCGTGGACCAGATTGCCCTCGGTGTCAGTCAAAATGTGGCGCTTGCGACCCTTGATCTTTTTGCCCGCATCATAGCCGCGAGGACCGCCGGATTCGGTGGTCTTGACGCTCTGGCTGTCGATGACCCCGGCACTGGGCGAGGCATCGCGCCCGGTCGCCTCGCGCCCGATCAGCAATAGGGCATGATTGAGCGATAACCAGAGCCGGTTGTCCCGCCACAGGTAGAACCAGCGCCGCACTGTCGAGACCGGCGGAAAGCACGGTGGCAGCATCCGCCACGGCAGACCGCCGCGCAACAGATACAGGATCGCCTCGACAATCCGCCTGAGCGGCCACTTGCGCGGACGGCCCACATGCGACGGCGGCGGAAAAAACGGCTCAAGCAGCGCCCATTCGGCGTCGGTCAAATCACTTGGCAAAGCCAAGTCCGCGCGGGCATACTGCGCCCGAGTGGTGTCGGTCCACATCGTTGATCTCCGGTAGTCTTCGCAAAACCACCTGAATCAACGACTTGGGCTGGCGTCAAGCTAACCCGCTGATACCACTCAACTTAGTTTCGGATCAGGCTCTGAGGTCCGAGGCGGTGGAGGCCGGCAGTCGCGTCGACAACTCCAGAGTCCCACCACTGTCTGAAAGCCTTCAGAAATGCGTCGATTTTATGAGTGTCTGGTTGCCGCCCGATTGTGGCAGCCCATGCCGCGAAATAGTGACGCGAATAGAAATTTGGGGTCGAGAGCACCTGCGGATGACCATCGAACAGGCTTTGCACGAAGGTCGAGCCGGAGCGGCCCCAGTTTTGGACCGCAAAGGCATTCTCGACCGCATAGTCGCGAATGGCGAGAAACGGCCGCAGGCGTTCCTCGCTCCATGGCCCATTATCCGGTGCCACCGGCGCACCATCGATGTCGCCGGCCGCCTCCGCCAGCGCGGCCGGATCGTCAGACGAATCCATGACAAAGTCGGTCGGAAGGTCCGCGGGGAAAATCAGATGCGGACCCGTTCCCTTGATCTCATCCCTAACGGTCATCGCCTCGGCGATCCGGAGATCCTTCGCGCTGTCGACTTCCATCCAGGGGAGGGCATTTGCCGCCGTGTCGATCCTAGCGCCGGCACTGAGCAACGCTGCCAGCAATGCCGTGAAATCGAACTTGGCCGGGGTCGCGTGAGATACATCGCGAGAACACTGACCGAGCAAATCGAGTCCGGCCGGCGTGAGCAGCATCAGGCCCATGAACTGACCATCAAGCTCTTCGACGTCTGTCGGCTTCCCGCCAATCTCGGTCAATACCTGGCCGGGGCCAAGTCGGAATGTCTCGCTGTCCTTCAGCCAATTCCCGAACCGCCGCTTCCAAAGCCAGCGATGATCGGCGTCGTAGGCGACGACAATGTCGCCCGGCCGTTCCCGCAGCGCGAGCGCCGCGCAAGGATGATAGATGATGTCGCTATAGCTGACGATCGCCGGCTCATCGCCGATCCAGTCGCTCGCCTTCAGAAGCGTCTCGACCTGGGTGCCCTTCGCCCAATCCGGATTGTGGATGTAGGTGACGTCGCGGCCAGCGAGCGCCTCGGACGCATGGCCCGTCACCACCGCGATCTCCTTGACGCCGGCCGCGCGCAGTGCCTCGATCTGCCAGTCGATAAGCGCATGCCCACCCACCTCGAGCGCGCCCTTCGGCCGATCGGCGGTGAGCTTGCCCATCCGCCGGCCGCGACCCGCAGCGAGGATCACGGCCTTGCGCACCTCGCGCCGCTCGGCGAGCGGCGGCAACATCGGCGCGGAGGATTGCGGGGCGTCGGGGCGGGCGGAGGCAAAGGGGGCGTTCATGCCGCCAGCTCCGCGCGGGTCGCGAAGGTGCTGCGGAACAGACCGAGATCTTCTTCGGCGAACGGCGTCAGCCGCTCGGGGTGCCACATGATGCCGACCAGAGGCTCGGTCGCATGGCGGACCGCCTTGACCACGCCGTCCTCGGCCGTCGCCCAGGCAACCAGCTCGGGCGCGCTCTCCCGGGCGCCGAAGCGATGATAGCTGTTCACGACGCGCTCGCCGAAGATCGATCGAACGCTCTGTGCTGCCGAAATATGCCCCTCAACCGGCACCAGCCTGACGCCGCAGGTGTGCTGCAGAACGTGCATGCCGCGGCAGACACCGATCACCGGCAGCCGGCGCACGCGCGCGGCGCCCAGCAGCGCCGATTCCGTCGCGTCTCGCTCGGGCGCGTCGCCGTCATAGGCCATCAGGTTGTTGCCGCCGGTCAGCAGCAGCCCACGCACCGGCAGGCCAGTGAACAGCGCGAGCGCGGTCGCGACGTGATTGGGGATCGGCAGGGCGCGGAAGCCGGCGGCGGCAAGGAAACGCGACCAGGCTTGGTCGAGCGCGTCCCGCCGCTCGGGGCCGCCGGTGTCCCGAGGCGCCAGCTCCACGCGCTGGGTGACGGCGACGAGCGGCAGCGTCATGCGCGTCCCACCGGCATGATGTCGACGCGCCGGTTCGCGCAATCGATCTGCAGCGCGCCGGCCTGCGCCCATTCCCGGAAGAGGTGCTCGCCGGCGCCGATCACCGCCGGCAGGCCAAGCTCCGCCGATCGGATCGCCATGTGCGAGTTCGCGCCCCCATAGGCAGTGATCAATCCCGCGATCGGGCGGCTGAAGATCCAGTCGAACCCGGGATCGGCGTTGGGGATCATCACGATCGCGCCATCGAGGTCCGCGCCCTCGATCTCCCGGACCACCCGGCCGCGCGCGGCCCGGCTCGTGATGAAGTTCGGCGTCGCGATCGGCAGATCGAAGCCCCAGACATCGCCCGCGCCGGTAATGAGCGGCGGGAGGCAGGTCGCCGAGGTGACCGCGAAGCTGTCACGCCCCTGGCGGATCGTGTCGGCGAACAATTCCAGCGGCTCGCGGGCCGTCGCATAGGCCTCGCGCAGGGCCCGGACATCGGCATAGGAAAGATCGTCCGGGCTCAGGCCCACCGAATTGCCCCAGCGCTTGATGAGCGCCAGCGCATCGGAGAGGCTGCGCGTGAACAGGAATTTCGCTTGCTCGCGCTCCCGGATGCCCTCGGCGAGGAACTCGACGAAAGCAGCCGGCGTAACGTCGATTTCATGCCGGGCAAGCAGCGGCGCGGCCGCGGTTTCCAGGCGCGACCAGAGAGCGCGGCGCTGCGTCGCCCCGTCCCCGGTCGACGCCCGGTCAAGCGCGAACGGCTCTGCGCCGGCCGGCAGCTTCAACAAATGGTCGGCGGACCAGAAGCCGTTGAAATACAGCTCGGGCGCCTCATCATAGCGGGGGGAAAGAATGTCATAGGCGCCTGGTCGGAGATGCCCGTAGCTTGCGAGAAACGCCTCCTTGCTGAGTTGGGCGAGATCGCGCTGCATCTCGCTGGCCACGGTGGAGACGCTCATGAGAAACGCCTGGCGATCATCTTCATCGATCGCGCCGACCGCGACCATCGAATTGAGCATCTGGATGGCGATGAAGCCTACACGCGCCAGCCCGGCGAACGGCCGCGTGCCGAAGCGCTTGCAATCCTCCAGCAGGAAATAGGCCTGCGCGAGCGGTGGCGTGTCCGACGCCAGGATTTGTGCCCGCCGCGTCTGCAGCTTGTCGAGGCCGGCGCGATCAGCGAGGCGCGGGCTGTCGATCGGATCGACGATGCGCTGCGTCAGCGTATGAAGCGCACCGCGCAGATCGCGGAGCTCCGCAAGGTTGAAGCCGACATCGGCCAGCGCGGCGAGCCTCCGGTCGATATCGAACGCATAGCAGGACAGTACGATCTCGAACTCGATCTTGTCGTGCAGTGCCGGCGCGGCCAGCAGCCGATCCATATAGTGATCCACGACGTGATCGGCGGCGGCGTCGCTCAACTCCGCCGGCACGAAGCTGTCGAAGCTGGTTCTGACGTCGATATAGGGCAGGCCGAGAATGTCGATCAGCAGCGGCACACCCAGCAGATCCCGATAGCCATAGGATGTGCGCTGTCGCGCCCAGACATCGTCAGTCACCAGGCCGCGATAGAGTGAAAGTGCCAGCGGTCGTGGGCGCACACCAATGATCTCGGCCGGATTCCAGTCAGGCATCACGCCAAGGGCGGACCGCCGGCCGCGCGCCAGTGGGTGGGCGCCCAAGGTCGACGCGATCTTGCGTTCCGCCTGGGCGAGCGCGCGGCAGTGGCGGTCGCGGGGGAGGGGCACGGTCGGCGCGTTCACCAGCGGCCGCGCCTGGAGCAGCACCGGCGAATGCTCGCCCTCGACAAATGCGAACTCTATATCGAGCCGGTCGACGCCCGATAGTTGCTCGACCTCTCTGATGAGCCGCACCACCGCGCCGCACCGGCCCTCGGGCGGCATCAGCGACCCCCGGAAATGATAGCAGACCTGCGTCTCGTTCGTGCGGCCGGCCGTCACTTCGGTGGTGTCGGCGCCGATGCTGGTGTTGACGACGATATAGGGCCGCCCGGATCCGACCTCCCGGCTGGTCGCGACGCCGCTCGCCACAACCTTTGCAAGCATCGGCTGCACCAGCACCTTTTGATCATCGGTCAGTTGCGGCGCATAGGACGCGAAGACCTGGTCGATGGCCTCGGCGAGCGCGCCTTCACCGCGTACGTTCTGGACCGACAGAAAGTGCCCGGCCAACGATTGGCCGGCGCCATCCTCCCCACTCGCGCTCGAGCGGACGATCAGCGCGGGAAGATGACCGGTCGACTCCTGTGCCCATGGCGCCGCCAGCAGCCGCTTCAAGACCCGTGCGCGCGCAGATTTCCAACCGGCATGGTCGATCGTCGCCTGGGGCAACACGCGTCCGTTGACCAACTGGCCCTCGAGGCTCGCCAGCGTGGCGGCCTTGTCCTCGAATAGCGCCTGACCCATCGGAATCTCACGCCCTCCGCACGAACCAGGCGCGAGTGCGATAGCGAACGGCCACCTGGTCGCATCCTTCAAGGCGCCGCTCGATGGCGGCAATGATCTCGCCGAATTTCTCCTCGCCGGCCTGGGCGCGGATATCGTTGACGGAGCGCCAGGCGCCGAGATGACGTTCGGCCGACATCTCCTCGATGTGCGGCGCTTCGAGGAAGACGACATCGCGGAAGAGCCCATCGCCGAGGAGCTTGTCTTCCAGCCCGTCGGTATAGGCAGCACCGCCGGACGATCGCCGCCGGATATCGGGCGCAATCATCGCGATATCGCCCTCGATGTCGGCCTGCAGCCGGTCGCGCGCCAGATCGCGCGGGTTCCAGAGCAGCGCCAGCACGCCGCCAGGGCGCAGGATCCGGTAGAACTCCGCGAGCGCCCGGCCGGCGTCGGTCCAGTGGAAAGCGGATGCCATGGTCACGAGATCCACGCCGCCGTCTTCGAGGCCGGTTTCCTCGGCCGATCCAGTTCGCCAGGTGAAGCTCGGCAGGCCCAGCTTCTCGCCCTCGCGCCGCATCGCCTCGTTCGGCTCGATCGCGAACCCTTCAAGCCCACGCGCCTGGAGCATCTGGGTAAGCTTGCCCGTGCCGGCACCGACATCGGCAGCGGTCGGCGATGATGCATGTGCCCGTATCGCGGCGGCGAGCTGGTCGATGACCGGCTCCGCATAGGCCGGACGATTGGCATAGGCTTCGGCTAAATGGGTAAAGTCGCCCTGGATCATCATGCGGCCTTCTTGATCGTGTCGAGATAGCGGAAGAGATTGGCGACGACCGCCGCGGGCGGCAGGGCCGCATCAAGGATCACGTCGGGCGCCTCCGGCTCCTCGAGCGCAATGTCGATGCCTGGAACATGCCGGATGTGTCCGGTCAGCCCGCGGGCGTAGAGACCCCGCGGATGGCGTTCGACGAGCTGGTCGATCGGCATCCGCAGATAAATCTCGACATAATGACCGATATTGTCGCGGTTCCAGGCCCGCACGTCATGGAACATGGAAACGGTGGCGCACACCACATCGTGGCCCTGGTCGCCGAGTTCCTTGCAGAGACGTCCGTAGGTCTGCGCGAGCAGATGCCGGTCGCCATGGGTGTAGCCGAAGCGTCCGCCGAGGATGGCGCGCATCCGATCGCCGTCGATCTGGACGACTGAGCGGCCGAGCGCCCCGAGCCGTTCGACAAGAGCCTGAGCGAGTGTCGTTTTGCCGGACCCGGAGAGTCCGGTAACCCAATAGATGCAGCCCCTCGCGGTGCATGCGTCTAAGTCACCAGAAACCCCGTCCTGTTCCATTTCAACGACCACCGTCGAATGAATGACCGACGATGTCGGTCCTGAGTGACCATGAAATACTCAAATTGATATGACTGCAAGTATATATTACAGGATATATTTTAGAATATATTATGGAATATATTCTAAGAAATACCGTCAATTTTGGTGATATTGTGCAGCGCAGCGCTTATTGGTCTATAAACCATCGTATCTGCGTATACGGTAGTTATAAAAGACAACAAAAATAGCGCCAGAGACATTTCTATCTTGGCGCTGGATTCTCTGTCCCAATTTGGAAAATTCGTTCAGGTCGGAGCAGGGGCGATCAACTCGCCCTCGGATCTGCCATTCGTCGGGGGCGGCCGCCTGACAATCCGACTATAATAGCTTCGAACGTCGCGATGTAGCTCAGGCGCCAGGAGTAGAACTGCAATGGTGTTCGGTACGGACATGGCGAACATCATGGCATCTAGAAAGCGAATTGCTTCACCGACCGTGAGGGTCGGCGCCACGGCGAGCGCTGCCAGATAGGCAATGCGAAAGATGATGCGGCGCTTCTCGCCTTCGCCGACGAGCCAGCAGAAGGTTCGTTCGCCATAATAGGCCCAGCCGATGACTGTCTTGTAGGCAAGCAGGGCGACAAGGACGGCAAGAACCGGTGCGAACCAGGGCGAGACGGTGGAGAAGGCGGCCGACGCGATCTCGATGCCCGCAATCCCCTTGGGCATGTCGATCCCGGGCGCGAGGATGGCGAGCGCCGTCAGATTGCAGACGATGACGACCGTCACGAACGGTTCCAGCAGGGAGACCAACCCCTCGGACACCGGTTCATCGGTCTTGGCGGCGGCATGGGCGATCGGCGCCGAGCCAAGGCCCGACTCTCCCGCATAGGCAGCCCGCTGCACGCCGACGACGAGGGCGCCGAAGCCACCGCCGAGGACCGCACGGAAATCGAATGCATCGACAAATGCCCGCGCGATCAGGCCCGGGATCGCGGAAGCATTGGCCACGAGGATGACCATGACGGCGACGAAATAGGCGAGCACGAGAAACGGAACGAGCCGCGTGCAGACCCGCGCGATGCTGCGCATGCCGCCGACGATTACGAGTCCGACCACCAGGGCGAATATGATGCCGAACAGCAAGGGACTCTGCAGCCCGGTGACCGCTTTGACCTGCACGAAGGCTTGATTGACCTGAAACACGGATGTCGAGGCCAACACGGTGGCGATGCAGAAAAAGATGGCGAGCGCCATCCCGACGGGGCGAAGGTGCAATCTGCCGAAGGCGACCGGGATATAATGCATCGGACCGCCGTTCACGATGCCATCGCTGCCGATCGTGCGGTACTTCACCGCCAGAGTGCATTCGGCGAGTTTGACGGTCATCCCGAGAAAGCCGGTGATGGTCATCCAGACCATGGCGCCGGCACCCCCGATGCTGATCGCGACGGCCACACCCGCCACGCTTCCAAGGCCGAGTGTCCCGGCGAGCGCCGCGCTGAGTGCCCCAAACTGGCTGACCTCGCCGTGGCTCGCCGGATCGGTATAGTCGCCCCTTGCGATCCGCACGGCCTGCCAAAGCCCCCGAAGATTGATGAAGCGGAACCCGATGGTCATCGCCAGCGAGACTGCGACCAGCCAGATCACCAGCACCGGGAGCTGGCCCGGCCCAATGGACACGGGGAGGAAGACATAGGCGTTCGCCAGATCGGCGGCCGGCCCCAATGCCTTGTTGATCGTGTCTTCGAGGCCAGACAAGCCAGTCGTCATTGGTTGATGCTCCGTGGAGTTTCGGATGCAAGGCGCTCGCACACGGCCTGAGCCAGCAGCGCCATGGTGAGCGGCCCTTCGGGATGGACCTGGACGAAAGGAATCCCGCTTGCCTCGGCGCCGGCGCCATCGGTGGCCGGATTGTCGCCAACCATCACCGCCTGGGCCGGGCGAACGCCGGCGCGATCCAGGGCCGCGACGAACATCGCCTGGCTGGGCTTGCCGATGATCTCGATCACTGGCGTCCGGTCGCCCAGACATGCCCGAATGGCCTCGAACAGTGCACCAGTCTCCGGCTGCACGGTGCCGCCAAGACCGGGATGCGTCATGTCGGGATTGGACACCACGATGCGTTTGCAGTCGCGAACCGAATTGACCACCGTCGTCAGCGTGCGGAAATTGAAGCTCGTGTCACGCATGATGATCACGGTTTCGACGGCTTCGTCGATTTCCTCGTTCCCCATCACCAGATTGAGGCCTAGGTTCATGGCGTGTGCAACCATCTGCGGTGCGGCGACGAGGCAGATCGGCCGCCCGTTCGAGCGCGCGGCTTCGCACGCCAATGTCTGGTGGCCGGCCAGCAGGACATTATCGAGAGGAAACATGACGTCGAACTGTTTCAACAGACGCGTGAGATCGCGCGGCTGATCGGTCGAGTTGTTCGAAAGGATGTAGGACTTGCTGCCAAGCGCACGCAGGATATCCCCTGCGCCAACAAGCAGGCTGCCACCAGCGGCGAGGCAGCCGTCCCAATCGAACAATACTGCCTTGGCAGTGACGATAAAGCCTGCGGCTTCTTCAGGACTGAGCACGGATACTACTCCGATGAGAAGCATTGCCGGGAATGAAGGTAAAGGACTTTACAAGGCGTGCGATTCACTCGCGCGCACGAATAACGCCTGCACGTTTACCTTGTCCTCTCCAGGCACGAATTGAGCGTGTGTACCGTTGTGACTTGGGTAAGTAAATCGGAATTTGACATCGGTGACAATCCCGCACGCCTCTCGCCGAAAGGCGTGTGACGACTATGGTCAACCCTCGCGAGGATCGAAGCTGTCAAGAACCCGGTCGAGACTGGCCGTGTAGGTCGTCACCATGCCGTCTTCCACCCGGTGCAACTGGAAGCCCGGTGCCTCGCGGGAAAAGAGCGCGTCCTCCGACTCGAAATCGAGCGCGACCTGATGCGCAGTGGAAGGGCAGCTCGATGCCGGCAGGTCGAAAGCGCGGCTGTGGATCGCGCGATGAATGTGCCCGCTCAGTAGGTGAATGATCTGCGGGCGATGATCCGCAATGACACTGCCGAGAAGTTGACTCCAGTTCGGATCACTCGGCTCCATCCAACTGATTCCCGTAGGGAAAACTGGATGATGCGTGACCAGGATCGACCGCCGGGTCGAGGCCGAGAGAATGCGATCGAGCCAGCGGACGCGCTCAGCACAGAAGGACGGCTCACCCGAGCCTTCCGTGACCGAGTCGAGTATGACAACCTGCTCCTGGCCGACCATGCGGACATATTGGACGAACGGGCCTGAGCCGAACTGCAGCGCGGACCCGAAGGCCATCATGAAGTTCTCGCGATTGTCGTGGTTCCCCATAACCGGCGCAAACGGAGCCCGAAGGTCCGCGAGAATGCTCAGAAGCTCGCCATATTCGGCGGTTGTGCCAGATTGTACGAGGTCGCCGCTTCCGATTACCAGGGCCGGCCTGGGTCGCAGCCTGTTGATCATGTTCACGGCATGGCGAAGCATATTGCCGGTATCGATCCGGTTATAAGCAAGCTTTCCAGCCGTAACGACGTGAAAATCAGATATTTGCGCGATCAACATGTCTGAACTCTTCTTTACTCCGCGATAGGGTACCGCTACCGGGCGTGCGTGTCGAGTAAGTGAATCGGAATGGGTGGTGGGCTCGCCTGATTTCAAGGCATCGATGGGCGCTCTGCACGATCCTCTTGATGCGAAATCGCTCTCGCGGTAAAAACGAACCGCTTCATGACACCTGAGAGCGCTTCGCACCGGAGCCGCTCTTATGGTCAAGATCAATTTCCGGCTCGACGCGGCGCTGCACGCGCGTCTGCATCGCCGGGCGCTCGGCGCGAATCTTTCCCTTTCCGCTTATATCCGACGCACCCTAGAGCAGACCGTCGACGAGCGGCAGCGATACGTCTTTTCCTCGCAAGACGAAATTCTCGCGACCGCGATCCAGATTCTGTCGATCGTCGCGACATCCGTTGGCCAGCAATCGCCCAAGGCGCTGGAGCAGGGAATGACCGAGGCGCGGGCGATTCTCGCCGAGCGCGGGTTGCTCGGGCAAGGGGAGGATGCTCGGTGAGCATCTTCCGCAACGACATGCTCGGGTCCTGGACCCGCGGTGGCCAGGCGATCGTCCACAACGTCCGCATGACCACCCAGGTCTTCTACCAGACGATGCTGGCGGGCCTCGTCATCTGGATCACCGGCATCGTCTGGTACGCGCTGGAAAAGTCGAGCGCCTATGAGCGCTTCGTCATGGTCAAGCTCGCCGAGGCCATGATCAAGGTCGATGCGGCGGGCGGCACGAACGATCCGGTCCTGTTCCGGGCACCGGACGGCAGGCAATATTGGACCTCGGCCGACTGGCTGGTCGCATCCTCGCTCGCCAAGCACACGATCCACTCGTTCGAAATCTATCTCCTCCACGGCGCGCTCATCTCCGGCCTCTTCACGTTCGGCGCGCTCGCCTGGGCCTGGTTCTATTTCGCCCGCACAGGAAAAGGCCTCGGGTCGAACGAATATCTACGCGGCGCACGCTTTGGCACGCTCCGGCAGGTGCGGCGGGCGCTGTGGCGTCAGCGCAAGGGCCCACTTTCAATCGGCGCCGTGCCAGTCCCCGAGGCTTTCGAACCCGAGCACATCCTGATCTGCGGCGCGCCGGGCACGGGCAAGACCAATGAAATCATCGGCATGCTGGCCGGCATCCGGAAGCTGGGCAGGCGTGCCATCGTTTATGATACAGCCGGGACGTTCGTCGAAAAATTCTTTCGGCCCGGCACCGACCAACTGCTCAACCCTCTCGATGCGCGCACCAGCACCTGGTCGCCCTGGGTCGATGTCCCCCGAGAATATCAATACGACCAGATCGCGGAATCGACGATCCCCGATAAGCACGGCGATCCATTTTGGGCGAAAGCGGCACGCGGCACCCTGGTCGCCGTGATGCGAAAGCTGGCGAAGATGCAGCATACCTATGTATCGGTGCTGCTCGACCGGCTGCTCCGCTCGAAATTGAAGGATCTCGCCGCCTTCGCCGCCGGCACGGACGCCGCAGCGTTCATCTCCACCGAGGGCGAGCGGACCAGCGCCGGTATCCAGGCCGAACTCGCGTCAGTGATGCGCAGCTTCGCGTATCTCGACGACACCGAGGACGGGTTCTCGATCCGGGAATGGGTCGAGCATGGCGAGGACGATGGCTGGCTTTTCATCACGGTGAAGGCCGACCAGTTGCCGTCATTGCGGCCCCTGATCACCGTCTGGCTGGACATCGCCATCAGCGCGATCATGAGCCTGCCGCCCGATCGCGATCGCCGCCTCTATTGCGTGATCGACGAGTTGCCGACCCTGCAGAAGCTGCCGTCGCTCTCGGACTTTCTCGCACGCGCCCGCAAATATGGCGGCTGCGGGATTCTTGGTTTTCAGTCCTACCCCCAGCTCGAAGCCACTTACGGCATTCAAGATGCTGCCGCGATCACCGGCTATTGCTCGACCTGGGTGGCGCTGCGGGCGAACGACACCGCGACCGCGAAGCATGTCTCCGAAAATCTCGGCCAAGTGGAGCAGGTCGAGGCCAATGAGGGCATGTCCTATGGTGTGAACGACATGCGCGACGGTGTGAACTTGTCGCGCATGCAAGTGACACGCCCGCTGGTCATGCATACCGAGGTCACCAATCTGCCGAACCTCTCCGGCTTCCTTCGCTTCGGCCGTAATCTCCCGGTCGTCCGCTTCAATAGCCGGTACAACGACATGCCGAATGTCGCAGCGGCCTTTGTTGAGCGCACCGACCCGCCGATCCGCCTCCAAAAAGCGGCCAAGCTGATCCGCATTGCACGGGCGGAGTCTCGGGTCCGGGAGGCGATAGAAAAGGAGGGTACGCAAGCCGGTGTTGGCGCCAGCGGGTCGGCCCCCGCGCCCGAGCCGTCCGTGAGCGATGCAACTGCGCCGCCGCGTCAGCCCGATCTCTTCGCCACCCCGACCGGGATCGTCGCCACGGAAGAGATCGAGGCCATCCTTCTCGATGATGATGCAGCCGATCTGCCCGTGCCGCCGCGTGCGGCATGGGCGCTGCTGGCGGTCCGGCAAGGCGAGATCCGCTCCGATCTCGTGCAGCATGGCCGTGCCGACGGGCCGCGTGAGCAGGCCAGACCGGCATGATCCAACCGAAACGTCTGAGCGGCACACCCGGCAATATCGCGCGCTACTACACGGTGGGCGACTATTATAGCAAAGGCCAGGACGAGCCGTCCGAATGGGGCGGCAAGCTCGCCATCGACCTTGGGCTTGAGGGACCCGTCGATCCCAAGACTTTCCAGGAACTGCTCGCCGGCCAGGTGCGCGAACAGCAGCTCGGTCGGCACCGCGGAGATGGCACCATCCAGCACCATCCAGGGTGGGATTTCGCGGTCAACGCACCAAAGTCCGTATCGATCATGGCGTTGGTCGCCGGCGACGAGCGCGTCCTTGCCGCCCACGAACGCGCTGTCGGCGCGGCGATCGACTATCTGGAGGAACACGCTCTCCTGCGCCGGCGCGAGGAGAAGGAGATCATCCACGAGACCACCGGCCGCATCCTGGTCGCGCGGTTCACCGAGCATGGTTCTCGCGAACTCGATCCCCATCTCCACACCCATGTCGTCGTGCTCAACATGACGAACCGGACCGATGGCGAGCAGATGGCGAGCCTCGAATCTCGCGCGATGTATGAGGAGCAACGGGTCGCGGGCCAGGTCTATCGCAATGCGCTCGCGTTCGAGTTGCGTGAGGTCGGACACGAACTCGACGTCAATCCCCGCACCGGCCTGTTCGAAATCCGGGGCGTCCATCCCTCGCTCATCGAGATCTACTCGCAGCGGGCCCGCGAGATCGAGCAGCATGCGCGCGAGAACGGCCTGGTCGGGCAAAAGGCGCAGCGCGCGTCCTTCTATGCGACCCGTCCGCCGAAGGTGAAGACAGGCCGGGACGAACTTGTTGCACAATGGCGGGAGCGCGCTGGCGCTCAACTCGAACCGCTCGACCGTCTTCTTGGCGAAACGCGGGAGCGGGAAGGGCCTTTGCCTGGACCGACCGCGCAGGAAGCGGCGCGTGCGGCGTTGTTTGGACTGCGTCAGGCCGAAACGTCGGAGGCCGTCAACAATCGCGGCGAGATCTTCAGGGAAGGGCTCGCCGCCCATGTCGGCGAGATCCGTCTCGACCATATCCGCCCCCGGATCGAGCAGCACGAGGAACGACTGAAGCTCCTGACCGCGCGCGAGGAAACCGGCGAGCAGGCCTTCACGCGCGGTCGCACCACCAGGAAATCAGCCCGACTCGAACTATCGTTCACCCAACACCTGGCGCTCGCGATCAACGACGCACGGCCGATCGCGTCAAGCGACCGCCTCCTCGCTGTCCTCGAAACAGCCGGCCTCAAATCCGAACAGGAGCGTGCCCTGGTCGATAGTGCCACATCGCGCGACCGTGTGACCGGTATCCACGGTGTCGGCGGTTCGGGAAAATCGACCCTCGTGAGATTCCTGAACGCAGCAGCGGAGCCGGGGACGACGTTGATCGCGCTGGCGCCTACATCGTCGGCGGCTGCCGGTCTCGGCGAGAAGGCGGGCATAGAATCCATGACCGTCGCCCGGCTCACGGCAAAGGGCGGGTTTGGGATCACCGACCGGCACGTTCTCGTCGTCGACGAGGCTGGACAACTCGGCAACAGGCAGGCGCGTCGTCTTCTCGAAATCAGCCGGAAGACTGGAGCCCGCCTGCTCTTGCTGGGCGACGAAAAGCAGACCGGGGCCATCGAACAAGGAAAACCCTTCTGGCTGATGCAGCGCCTCGGCATGCCGACCGCGCAACTGGTTGAGACCGTTCGTCAGCAGAACGACTTCATGACGGCCGCGGTGACCTTCGCGCGTGAAGGCAATTACAGAAAATCGGTCGCCGCCCTCAATAGCGTCACCACCGGAAAGGATGGGCCGGAACTAGCCGAGAGCCTGGTCAAGGCCTGGACCCAGCTCGGCTCCAATGCGCGCGCCGAAACCAGCATTCTCGTGCTCGATAATGCCACGCGTCTCATCGTCAATTCCAAGATCCGCGAGGTGATGAAAACCGAAGGCGCGCTTGCAGCCGAGGAAGCTCGCCTCGAGGTGCTCACGCCGGCCGGTTTCACCGAACAGGAACGGCACATGGCCCGGTTCTATTCCGCGGGGCAAGTCGTCCGCTTCACCCAGGACGTGGCCGGCGCCGGCATCGCGCGCGACAACGAATATCGCGTCGAAGGGCTCGGCCGCGATACGAGTGGCCGTCCGGTGGTCCGCCTCGTGGACGAGAATGGACGCATCGTCCGCTGGGACCCGCGAACCACCGCCGCGCGCCACATCAACGTCTTCAATCGAGAGGAGCGGGATCTGGCCGAGGGCGATCGCATCCAGTGGCGATTAGTCAACGAACCGCTGAAGCTGCGCAATGCCGAGCGCGGTACCGTCGAAAAGCTGGAAGGCAGCATCGCAACCGTCCGTTGGGACCGTGGCGGTCGTGTCCAGAGGGTCGATCTCGACGAGCACAAGACCTGGGATCATGGCTATGCCGAGACCGTCTATTCCGCGCAGTCCAAGACCTATCCCATGGTCTTCGCCCTTGCTCCGGTCGAATCGCCCCTCGTGAACGGCCAGAACTATTACACCACGATCACACGTGCCGAATTCGGGGTGCGGCTCTGGACCAACGACCGCAACGGACTGATCGAAAAGCTGGAGCAACGCTCGGGCGAGAAGACGTCCTCGCTCGAAGGGCTTGGTCGGATAGGCGCCGACCGCGTCAGCAGTTTTGCCGCGCGCGCCGGCGACCGGCTCGACGAGTTGCGCGAAGAGCAGGAGCGGGAACGCACGGCCGCCCGGGACAAGGCGCTGGGCCGGCAACTCGATCGACGCGAGCGCGATCGTGCGCCTCGCGGTCCTGCCGAGCATCTTGCCGAGAACGCGCGCAGCATTGCCGAAATCCTCGACCGCTTCCTCTCGGGCATCCTCGACCGGGCGCGCAGTGATGGCGACCAGCAGCAACCCGGCCAATCCCGCGCGGCCCCCACGCCCGAGCACGTGTCCCGCGCACCCCAAGGACCCGAACGATGAACCTGCATCCGACAATCCTGTTGCTGATTTTTCTCGCGCTCGCAGCGCTGGCTGCGATCGCCCGCTCGATCAGAACCCCTGCGCGCCATCGCTGGCGCCGCCGGCAGGCGCGCACGATGGCAACCCAGCTCCAGGGACGGGATCGCGCACAGCCCGTCCAACTCGTCTATGCACGTTTGCGCGCCATGGATCCGCTCGCGTTCGAAGAGCTGCTCCTCGAATGCTTCGAGCGGCGTGGACTTAGAATCACCCGCAACCGCCGCTATACCGGCGATGGCGGCGTCGACGGCCGCGTCGTCATCGACGGCAAAACGGTTCTCATCCAGGCGAAGCGATACGCAGCGGCGATCCGCCCGGAACACGTCGTGGATTTCATCGCGCTCTGCCGCGCACGACACTGCCGCGGCCTCTTCATTCATACCGGGCGTACCGGCCCCCAAAGTCGGCAGCACGTCGCCGCTGACTCTCTGGTCTCGATCGTCTCGGGTGCGGAACTGATCGCCCTGCTGAGAGGCGATCCCGTCGCGTGTCTGGGCGCCGATCGCGACGAGATCGCCAACCGCACGCCCACTCAATCAAAGGAGACGAATGCATGAAATGGCCAATCCACCTCTTACGCGGCACGTTCGCCATGGTCGCGTTTATCGGGCCGATCTGGACAGCATCGGCCTCTGCGAAGGTGGCGCCGCAACGCGCCGGGCAGGAACAGTCCATCGCGCGTTGCATCAAGCAAGCCTCGCTCGGCCGAGCGTGGCTCGAAAAGACGCTATGGGGGCTACGCGATCAGGAGGCGGGCTGGATCGGCGCCCAGGTGCCGAACACCAACGGCTCGCATGATCTCGGGCCGCTGCAAATCAACAGTTGGTGGGTGCCGCGCATCGCCGGGCTGATCGATCAGCCGGAGCGCAGCGTCCGATACTGGCTTCGCTATGATCCATGCTTCGGCGCCGAGGCGGCGCGCTGGATTTTCTTGTCCGCTTTGGAGGCGACCGGCGACTATTGGGCGGCCGTTGGCATCTACCACAGTCCGACCTCCTGGCGGCAGCGCCGCTATTCGGCCTCGGTCGCAGTCCACCTCGTGCGCCGTTTCGGTTCGGATGTGTTTGTGCAGGCTAGGAGAAATTAGCCCTTCAGAGGCCCAGTCAGGTCAGTATGTCGATTGCGCTCGCTTTATCCGTTCCGGGGGAATCCGAATAAGCCTGCGGATTTGGCGCAAAAATCGCCGCGTGGTTCAATTGCGATCCCAGTCTTACCTGCTAGGCTCCAAAGGTTCGCGGCATGCGAACGGAGGCGTGGAAACCTCCCCAGAACAAACCGCCGCGCATGATAGGTGGGCTCTTGGGCGTGCATGCGTGAACAAAACCGTGCGGCCCGCTGGGCAGATTTCCATGCCTCCATGAACCGATTGAGCCATGTGGCTTGTTGATGGGAGGTGCGGGTGCAAGCAGATTTGCGAAATCAGAACAGTAGTTCGCTTGACCATGCGGTGGCGTTGATGGTTGAGGCGTTGGAAGTGCTCGACCGAACCCGACATGACGGCCTGGCAGCATGTCGACTTCAATTTGCAGTCGACACGCTGCTCCTGGAAACGGGTCGGCCGCTGGAGATGGGAATGACCTCGGCGTTTCGCCGAAACCTGAATTGAGTTAGGAAAAACTTCGTAATTTCTTCTGTCGCGCGGCGCCTACTTCCCAGGAGCATCGCTTGTTGCGACAGCGCGTATCCGAGATCTGATCCATCCGGCCGACGCATCGGCCGCCCGCATCCGCTGGCGATCGTTCGAGGACGACAGGTTCACGCGATATTTCACCGGAGCCTCCTCGATCGCGATCGCTATCGCCTGGAGGAACAGGTGGTCAGGGAGTATCGAGTCGGCTTGCATCGGTGCGATGAGAACAAATGAGAACCTTCAGGCGAGGCCGTTTCGACCTGCCGATCAGGCAACTGGATGGAAAGGTGGCGCGTCGCATGTGGTTTGCGACGGGCGCTGAGGACTGAACCGAAGGAATGGAAAGGGACTGGCTTTGAATGAGGATGTGACGAACACCCTGGTCACGCTGACCGCGGACATCGCGGCCGCATATGTGTCGAACAACAGCGTCGCTGTCAGCGACCTGCCGAACATGCTCCAGTCGATCTATGGCGCCTTGTCGGGCGTGCAATCACCGGTCGCGCCTGAACCGGTCAAGCAGGAGCCGGCGGTATCGGTGCGCGCATCGGTGAAGCCCGATTACATCGTCTGCCTGGAAGACGGGAAGAAACTGAAGATGCTCAAGCGTCACCTGATGACGCATTATCAGATGACGCCCGACGACTATCGCGCGAAATGGAATCTGGCGCCCGACTACCCCATGGTATCGCCGAATTACGCCGAACAGCGTCGCGAACTCGCCAAGAAGATTGGGCTGGGGACCAAGGCTCGCAAGGCTCCCCGTCGCAAGAAACTCGGGGTCCGCACCACCGATTGATCAGCCGGCGCGTCCAGATCTCCGCCTGCTTGCCGGAGATCTGGACGCGCTCGCTTCGCCCCCACCGCTCAGGCGTGAGCAGGGAACCCGTCATAGTCGCGGTGGCCCCGCAATGCGCGCCGCCGCGTGCCGGCCAGGATCGCCGCGTCCCCACCGAGCTTCTCATACGCAAGCCGCATGAGGGGAGTGGCTTCGGCCTCGCCGATGCTCTCGAGCAGCACCATCGATTCCTGCAACATCAACGTTGCGGAATCGCGCAACTCGACCAGTTCCTCGGCTGTCGGCTCGCGATCATCGTCATTGATCATTCAGTCCTCCAGTCGCCGGTGCCACAGAATGGGTGCGGCGTAGGCGCGTTTCTGCTAAAAAGCGCTGCCCCGGCGCCGCGCCGGGCATTGGAAACCTGAGAACAATCAGGCGCCGGTGCCTTTAGGCCGGAGCCCTGGACATACGCATCGGCTGCCCGGCTGCATAAGCTGCGGCCTGGCTTTGTTCTCAGGAGGTTTCCACGCCTCCGCCTGCCTCTCGGCAAGCACGTCGTCGGTAGGGCATGTGAGAGGTGATGCGCAAGCGCGACAATCGAGAGCTTGTGGGTCAGTTTGAATTTCCGTTGCCGTCCCTATGCCACGCTTCCTGGAAGTGGCCGATCGAGGTGCCCCGTCTCGGTTCGGCCGATAACCGCGCTTGCGACTTTCGCGCCCTACAAAAAATCTCGCGCTCCCGCTCGGCTAAAGGCTGACCGAATGATCATCAGTTCACCAAATCGAATTTTCCGATGGGGCAGTCGCCAGGCGGTTGAATTTGCCGCGTCGGTCACGTACATATTGAAAGCGTACAATCCACGGATGGAACATACGATGCCACGCGCTGCGATTGATGACAGTAAACGGATGAACCTTCGCGTCTCCCCGGAGGCGAAGGCTAAGCTGATGCGTGCGGCGGCGCTCAAGAACATCGACCTGACCAGCTTTGTCACGCAGACTGCGGTTCGCGAAGCCGAAGCGATCATCCAGGAGTCAGAGGTGGTCGAGGTTTCGCGTCGTGATCATGCGCTCATCATGCAGATGCTGGAGAATCCGCCACGGGCAAATACGCGCCTGCAAAGGGCGATAGCGGCTCTTCCGGATAGCCTGTGACGTTCCCGAAATGGCGGGAGGAGCCGATCGCGAGAGCGCATGACCGGCGATCCTTCGATTGTGGCGACTCGGCCATGAACGATTTCCTTCGACGCTTCGCGCGTCAGAGCCATGAGCAAAACGCTTCCAAGACCTTTTGCGCGATCGATGACGCTACAACCGATCGCATCTTAGGTTTCTACACCGTCACGCCCTCCGCCGTCGCCTTTGCGGATGCTCCTGCGACATTGACCAAGGGGCTTCCCCAACACGAGGTCGCGGGTTTCAAACTGGCCCGCCTTGCTACGGATCTCAGCGTCGCCGGTCGGGGCTTAGGCGGCCAACTCCTCGCGGCCGCTGCGCTGCGGTGTCTTCGTATTGCCAATGAGGCCGGAGGCATGTTGCTTATCATCGACGCCAAGGGCGATCGCGCGGCCGAGTGGTATAAGGGCTTCGGCGCTGAACCACTGGCGGACAGGCCGCTCACCCTCGTTATGTCGCTCTCGACCTTCGCTACGGATCTGAAGCGTAAGGGACTGTTTTAAGCCGGGGTTGCCGCCAGGCAATCTCGATCAGGACCATGCCAGGCTAGCCGTCCCGCAACCAGTTGGTGAAGGCGAGGCCGTCGACGCGCTCGAACTCTCCGACATTGTCAGTCACAAGCGTCGCTCCAAGGCTCAGTGCATGCGCCGCAATCAGCATGTCATTGGCGCCGATTGGCGTTCCCCGTCGCTCGAGATCAGCCCGCAATCGCCCATAATGCACGTCGGCATCACCATCCAGAGGAAGGACGGGAAGGAGCCCCAATATAGTCTCGAGCTGGGCGGTCAGCCTGGATGATCCCCTCTTCTCGGCCCCGTAGCGGAGTTCACCGGCAACGATGATGCTGGTCGCGATCTCGCTCTCACCGACCTGGGCGATCTGCGCTGCGATCACGCCTTGTGGGTGCCGGACGAGATCCGACAGGATATTTGTATCGAGGAGGAACATGAATCAGAAAACGACGGGTTCGGCGGGAAGATCGTCGATCGCCCCGAATTCGTCGTCAATCGGCTGCAGCATCTTCAGCCGGGCCAGCAGCGACGGTAAAGGCGCAGGCTCTATGATGATGCGCGAGCCCTCTTTGCGCATGATGGCATCCTCGCCCGGAAGCTCGAACTCGCGAGGGATGCGCACCGCTTGGCTGCGGCCGTTTTTGAACAGCTTTACGTGACGTTCGATGTTCATTTCGACTCCTTGGCATATGCTGTAGCATATGCCGTTAAAATTTGCGAGGAAAAGAGTCAGGCGGCGACAACCGGAGGGAAGGGGGAGGGGCGTGGCGGGAGGTCATCATGCGACACGAAAAATTCCCTGCTCGCCCGAACTTACGATTTCATCCGGCAATGATTTCCGCTATTTTGGCTTGGCTCCGGATGGCCGATGAAATGAACCAGGAATTCGCCTCAAACAATCACGAGAAGGACACCGCCAAGCCGGTGCGCGTGCGTCCGCGCGCGCGTGATTATTTCTGGCGCCCCTGGTATGCGCGTCTTTGGTGGAGCGCGATTGCCTTTTATTGGGGGGCGATGGCGGGTGTCCCACACGTAAAGTTCCTCGCGGAATTCTATCAGTCCAGCGCCGGTCTCGTAGTCGTTATTCTAAACCCGTTCACGGCTGCGGCGCTACTGGGCGTCGGCTATGCGCGTTCGATGTTCGCCAGTGGTGAATGGGTGCTGATCGATGCCGAAGAACACCAGACGCCGCGCTCGCGCTCTGTAACTGGACTGGCTGATCCTTTCACGGACCCCTACGATCCCAGCGCGGGAACGCTCTATCGGCAGCACCACGGCAGAACGAACAGATAGATCACTCGTCTTTTCTCTCTTTGTAAGTCGGATCTCCGTCGTTGCTGCTTTTATCTAGGTCGAGCGACAGTCGGCCCCGCGAAAGCACTGAATTTTGCTCTATCGACGTCAGGGGGGCAGTGACTTCGAACGTGCCTCTGCCCGAGCTAGATTGCTCAAGATAGCGGTTTCGAAGCCCCTCGTTTCCAAGAACTCGCTTGCTCAGCTCTTGGGTGAACGTCGCTGCAGGGTCTCGGGAACGAGCGGCCGCTCGCTCCGAAGCTGCAATTGCTTCGCGGACATCATAATTCATGATGTCCATCGAGGCGCTTGCTCCAATCGTCGTCAGGCCTCTATCGTTGCTGTCGATCGACGCTCCTGCCGAAGCTCCACCCCCAGTCCCGCCACTGGCTCCAGCACTCCGACCGCCACCGCCTCTGGACGCCGAGGCGGTGAGGCCGGCATTTAGCGATGTCCCCATGCTCGTAACGTGATCGGCTCCGCGCGTCAGTGACCGAGTCCAGCCGGTTTGCGCCATAACTGCCTGAACGTCACGCTGTAGAGTGTCGGCCACTTGCGGCTTGAGGCGCCATTCGCCTTTGCGGTCCATCTCAAATCCACCGCGCAGGAAGTTCTGCATTGCGGCCTGGCCGGCCGCGCCGCCGCCCATGAAATGCTCGATCGTGTCCGGCCCGGCCTGCTTGCCCGCCTCGAAGCGGGTACTGGTGTCGTTGCGCGCCGCCTTGCTGAAGTTGGTGCTGCTCGAAACCAGCAAATTGTTGTCCGCGAAGCTGAGCCGCGCATGGCCGCCGTTAGCAATGGCACCGAGCTGGCTTTCGTTGATCAGCCCGCCACGCCACATTGCAGCGGCGAGGTCAGGGCTCAGATTCATGCCGAAATCCCCGTTTGCGTCCATCGCGATCTGGCGCTTCGACATATCGATGCCGTGGGCGCGCAGCAGCGACTGGAAGCGGGTCAGCCGTTCGTTGTCGACGACGCGGCCAAGCCGCTCGTTCCTGGCGCGATCCATGATCCCCGCAGCGCCACCTTCCGCCATATCGACCTGATTGCCGGCAGTTCCTGCCGCTGCCTTGATGAACGCATCCAGCCGCGCCGCCTCGCGCACCGAGACCCCCGCCGCCGACGCACCCTCGGCAAAGCCAGCATTGTCGGCCTGGCGCCGCTCTTCGCCGACCCGCGCCGAACTCCGCGTGCCGTCGCGGCCAACCTCCTTTTGTGCGTCCAGCTTGCCGGCGCGCTCCGCAAAATCATAGCCTGCCGTCTCGGCCGTGCGGCCATAAACGCTGGTGCCCTCGCGCCCGGCCTCGCGGGTCGCGCCATCGGCCGTCCCGAGCTGCACCGAAGCGCCATAGGTCTCCAGCGCGCGCATGACCTGCGCCTCGTTCCGGCCCGTCGAGTGAGCGAGCCGCGAGATCGCCGTCGAGCGTTCCTCGCCCGTCAGCGTGTTGATGAACCCGATCCGCCGGCTTGCCTCATCGACCGAAAGCCCAAGCATCGCGGCAGCCTCGCGCTGGCCGTGGTTCGTGCCGGTGCGGTGCGCCTGTTCCGTCGAGACGTTGGCGCGCTCGTTCGCCGCAACACCGTCGCCGGCATAGTCCCGGCGTCCCTCCATGGCGCCGACCTGGACCTGTGCTGCCGTCAGATCGTTGCGCAGCATCGTCTCTTCATCGAACGCGTTGGCCGAGAGCTTCGCGAACAGCGGATCGGAGGCGGCCTCGCCGATTACCGTCGACGCCTTCAGCGCGGCGTCCTTAGGACTGTAGCCATTGCGCTCGAATTGCCGCTCGGCGCCCGTCCGCATCATGTCATAGGCGCGCTGGTCGCCGAACGCCT
Organism: Sphingobium sp. LB126; assembly: GCF_002795205.1. NCBI lineage: Bacteria > Pseudomonadati > Pseudomonadota > Alphaproteobacteria > Sphingomonadales > Sphingobiaceae > Sphingobium > Sphingobium sp. LB126. Next base: position 473,516 of record NZ_NETV01000001.1, on the reverse strand, counting down.
TCCACTGCACCATGTTCTGCGCGAACGACGCGAACGCGCGCTCGCCGGCCTGCCCCGATCCGAAATAGGTGGTGCCCAGCGATCGCAGGGCATCCCCTTGCGCGAAATTATGGATCGCGGAGGTCGCGGCATTGGCGCGCACGGCGCTGGCCGTGGCGGGGTCGCTCAGGTCGCGGCCGGTCAGCGCGGGGGCGAGGCCGCCCAGCTCGCGCGCCGCGTCGGTTCGCCCGAGGCTGAACGCTGCCGTCCCGGTAGCTCCGCCGCCATATTGGCCGGTGATCGAGCCGGAAGCACCGAAGGCGCGATCGACGCCGAACGTGCTGCGCGCGCCGAAGTCACCGAAGCCGGCCGAGGCCGAGCGGCGGCCCATCGTCCCCATAGCCGATGCCTGGCTCTCCAGCGCCGAGGCATAGCCCTCGCTGGTGAGCGTGCCCGTGCTGGCGGCCGAACCCTGGCTTGTGAGGGTCATGGACTCTCCGGTGATGGCGGAGAAGACGTTGCCGCTGAACCGGAAGACGGTGAACACAAATGCGCCCGCGAGCCCGGCCGCGGCCGTTCTGAACGAGCCGAAGATCGCCAGCGCCTTCATCGCCGCCGAAGGCGCGAGAATCCAGGTGTTGGCCGCGGCATTGGTCGCGCGCAGCTCGGCCAGCACGCCCATCGCGCGGCCCAGCGTAAGTTGGTAGATACCGGCATCGATCACGCCCCACAGCGCCACGAACACAAACAGGCCGAGCGCAAAGCTCGCGACCCGCAGATTGATCGGCGTCAGGATGAATAGCAGCGCGATCGGCATCATCATCAGCATGATCGCGAACACGGCCGCCCGGATCGTCGGCATCCACTCATTGGCGGTCGAAAGCGTCGATAGACCGTTCGATAGGACCGCCCGGTTCGCCATGACCCTGGCCGCCGCCGCAGGGGAATCCTCGAACAAGACGTCGCCGACCGTGTCTCCCAGGAAGACATTGGTCAGGAATTTCTGCCGGCTCATGGGCTGGCCGACCATCATCCCGCCCAGGCTGTCGATCTGCAGGCGGCACTGGTTGCGCTGCTGCGCATCGGTCGCGTCGAACCCGGCCCGCGCGCAGACCTGATCGCTATAGGCGTCGAACACCGCCGGGTCGTTCAGACGGTCCGAGATATAGCCCCATGCCGCGTCGCAGCTCTGCGTGGTCCCTGCCTTGTCGGTCTGGGTATAGACGGTCGAGAAGGTCGCCGGCCCGGCCATGGCGGAGAACGCTTCGGGTAGATCCGTCGCCGTGCGGAACAGCTTGTCGTCGTCGATCCCATAGGCCGGCGACACGCGCGCAACCGGATAACATTGGCGGACATAGTCCCTGACGGTCGCATCGAGGAACGAGTCGACCATCGGGCTGCGCGGGCTCACCGCATTGAGGAACAGGTCGAACGCATGGCCGCCGGCACCGAATGCCATTTTGGCATTGGGATCGGTCGTATTGTCGTCGATCGTCTCGACCAGCGACCGCTCCATCAGGTTGGTGACGCCGGATACGACGACGATGAGGTTCGGCACGCCGCCCACCGCCTGATAGCCGTTCTTCACCGGGTCGTAGATGTTCACCGTGCCCGTGGTGGCGATCATGCCGGCGAACAAACCGATGCCCACCAGCATCTGGAACCCGAAGGCGACGAGGCCAATGCCCGATCCTCGCACGCTCGCAAGGATCGCGCCGAAGCCGATACCGACCACCGCAATGATCACCACCAGCGATTCATAGCGCGGATCGCCGAAGATCAGCGCGACGAGGCGGAAGGCGTCCACGGTCTCGGAAAAGCCGCCCCAGGTGTAATAGCTGGTGTCGACCGCAAGCGCGGGGGTGGGGGCAAGCAGGGTGAGCGCGGCGAGCGCGAGGCGGAGGAGTCTGCGCATGGGAGCCTCAGCGGTTACGGTTGGCGTCGGCGCCGGCGGTGTCGCGGGCGTCACGGTCACGCTGGCGGACGACGCCGGCATAGGTGGCGGACAGGTTCACCTGGCTCAGCGCCGCCATGTAGGACTGGCGCATCTGCGCGCGCTGACGCAGCACCTCGTCCCGCAGGTCGCGGAGTTGCTCGATCCCCTTTGACAGGATGCGTGTCTGGCAGACATTTTCGTTCTGATCGTTCGACGCCCCCGCCGTCGTCGCGCCTCGCTCCGCATTGGTGAGCGCGAAATCGATCGACCGGGTGAGGTCGTTCAGCATCTGATAGGCGAGGGTGAGCGCGACGAGTTCGTCCGTATCGGCGATCACGCTGTCCGTGACACCCTGACGCACGCCCCATTCGAGGAGCCGATACACCGGCAAGGTCCGGACATTGGCGACGAACTGCTTTTCGTCGGCCGTCAGCGCTGAGCGCGTGCGGATCTTGGTCGCGATCGAGTCCATCCGCTCTCGCGCCAGCACCAGCGCGCCGCGCCCGGCACCGTTGACCGTGCAATCGCCGGCCGTCGGTGGCACGTTGAGCTCGCGCGTTGGTACCCGGCCGGTCAGAAAATCGTCCGCGCTCTCGGTATCCTGATGCGGGCAGGCAGGAATCGCCGAGAAGAGCGGTACCTTGTCGTTGGCGTCCCAGCGCATGTACACGTCGCCCACCCGGGCGCGCATCACGCCGGCCCAATCGCTGGCGCCCACGCGCTGGGCCGCGTGCTGCAGAAGCGAGCCGGTCTTGAAGATGTCCGTCACCTCCGCCGGGCAGTTGACCAGCGCGTCCTTCAGATCTTCCGTCGGGTTGCCCTTGTTCGCCTGGATCTTCTCGCGGCTGTTCTGCCAGCTCTTGGCGAAGCCCTCCCGCACCGACTTGTAGCCGGTCATTTCCTCGACGATCCCGCTCATATTGTCGTCGCCCTTGGCGATCTGGACGAGACGGTTCGCCATCCGGCAGTCATTGACCTGGATCGAGTTCAGAAAGTTGGTGGCCGCTTCCATCTTCGAGATGATGTTGCCCATTTTTTCGTCAAGCGTTTCCAACAGATATTGGAACGCGACTGCCGGCGCGGCCTGCAGGATCGTCTCCAGCTTCTGAACGAGATAGTCCGGGTCCAGAAAGCTCATGCCGCCGAGGAACATATCAATGCCGCCACAGCCGGCCTTCACCTTCGGGAGCGTCAACGACATCAGATAGTCGTCATGGACGTCGACCCGGCCCGACATGCCGCCAGCCGTCACATAGCCGCGGGTCTGATCCTCGAAGCTGCCCGGGCTCGTATAGGTGACATTGTCGAACCAGCTCTCTGCCCACGACTGCGCATGCGCGGGGGCGGAGAAGGAAGCGGCGGCGAGCGCGAACAGCGCGGCGCCACTCAGGCGACGGGCAACAGAGACCATGGCGGGATTCCTCGTGCGGGATGGGGAAGGCGCTGATCCGCCATGCTCAGCGCCTCCGGTTTGCCTGGGGACCGGGCGCCCCCGCGCCCATGATCCCGGTAAATTTGGACATGCCGCGAACGGCCACCGCGACCCGGACGCCGGTCAGCATCTTTGCCGCGAGATACGCATTGCGCGCGATGTTGACCGTGTGGTCCGTGCCGATCGCGACGGGCACCATGCGGTTCGGATCCGCATTCGGGCGGACCCAGACCACCGGGTTGCCGACCCAGGGCAGGCCGAGCCTGCCCGAGCGCATCATGGCGTCATTGCCGCTGATTGTGCGGACCTGCCAGCCATAGCGCATGCGGAACGCGAGCAGCTTGTTCCAAAGATCCGCGCAGGGCGCGCAGCCAGGCTCGGTGCTCATCTCCAGCGAAAAGAGCGTGGCCTGACCGCGCAACGTCTCGTCGAAATCCGGAGGGAAATCATGCGTCACCGGCACCCGAGCGAGCCATGCGCGCGTATCTGCCCCCGAAGCGACGGGGTGGATCGCAGCGCGCGCGGCTGCGGCGCGCGTCACCGTCTGCGCTGAAAGCTGCCCGGTGCAGAGGAGTGCTACGGCGGCCAGCGCGAGGCCGAGGCTGAGCGCCACGGTCGCACCGCTCTTTCGGTCCCCGGCAAGACGCCGGATCAGCGACAAGGGCGCCCGGTCGGTCATTGCCTCGGCTCGGTGGGCGTGACGAGGTCGCCGCCGATCACGCGCGGGTCGCTCGGTGAGACCGGACCATTGGCAAGCGCGTCGAAGAAGCCGTTCTCTTCGCCCGCGCCGGTCAACCATTGCTCGGGGCGGATGTCGCCGCTGAGCAGCTTCACCGCCTGATAGGCCATCTGCGCGATATTGGGATAGGTCTCGACCCCGGCCGCGATCACCATGCGCTGGGCGCTGTTGCGCCGGATGATCATCGTGGTCGGCGTCACCTCGACCCCATAACGCTGCCCGAGGTCCGGCCGCCGATCGAGGTCCATCATCGTGACCTGCCAGCCCATCTCATCCTGAAAACGCTGGATGATCGGCCACTGCACACGGCAATAGCCGCACGAGGTCCGCGCGAACATCACCAGCGCGAATTCGGAGGCGTGCGCGCGCAGATACTGCCGGCGCACACCGTCCTTCTCGACGCTCATGGCATCACGCGCCTCGCCAATCATCGGGTTCGCCGCCTTCGCGTTCAATTCCGGATGCGCGAGCATCGCGAGCTGGGTCACGCCAGCGAATGCCCGGGCCTTGCGGCGCGCGAAGTCTTCGAGCCGCCAGAAATCCGCGACCGCATCGACCGTGAGAACGGTGGCGGCATAGTCACGCTGCTGGACAATCAGCTTGGCGATGCGCGGCGGCGACCATTTGACCAGCTCGACCATGGCTGGAATCACTGGCTTGGGGACTTCCTCCTCGGCGGGCTGATCCGGCGCGGGCGCCTTGGGCGCCGGCGCGTACCACCAATAACCTCGGGTCTCGCCCGGCTGGCCCACCTGCGCGAATGCCGGAAGTGCCGCGAGGAGCGCGCCGGCAGCGAATGCCGTCCCGATAAGACGCCGGCTCACAGGATCTTCTCCATGCGCGTCAGGCGGTCGATCTCGACCGGCCCATAGTAGCGGCTGTCGAAACCGTCCTTGTAACCCGACCCGACGAAGATCGCGTCGGCAGGCATGATCACGGTGCCTGGCTGCCAGTGGGTCAGCGGCTTGCCGTTGCGCGCGCGGGGCTTGCTCTGGCCGAGCAGCTTCCCGTTGCAGAAATAGACGCCGTCGAACGTGCCCTTGGACTTCGATGGCTGCTCGATCATGTCGATCCGGTCGCCGGGCAGGCACAGCGCGTATTTGGTGACGTTGACCGGCTTGGGACCCGCAAGCGGATGGACCAGCGTGAACGAGACGAGGTCGCCGCGATGGATCACCCCCGGCGCGCGGCGCACGGCCCAGGCATCGATCGACGGCGTCATCACGAGGTTGACCTGCGGCATGGCCCACCAGGCGAAAAACCCGATCGGCAGCACGATCCCATAGGCCTTCAAAAGCTGCATCGGCCGCGCAGGCTGGCCGAGGCCGCTGGAGCCAAGCGCGACGGCCGCGCGCAATGTGATGTCACCAAAAGCCTGATAGACGCGGCTACCGGCGAGCCAGGCGAGCTTGAGCATCGCGCACCTCCTTCGTTCCGCCCAGACGGGCATATTCCTCGAGCAGACCGGAGAGCGCCGAATCGCCATAGACGACATGCGTGCTATGCGGACTGGCATCGTCCCGCTCACAATAGGGTTGGGTGGGATCGCCCGGGATCATCGCCAGCGCCGGCACCCGGGCGACGCCGTGCTGGCGGAACAGGATCGGGTCGACGATGACCTGGACGTTACGCATCGCGCAGGCCGGACCATCGCAACCTGGATCGATCCGCAAGACCTGCGCGGCCAGCTTCGCCATCGGCCCGACCTTCGTCAGGCCGCCGGGCATACCCCTGAAGGCCAGAACGCCACCCGCCAGTTCGAGCTGCGCGGCATACGTGCGCAGCACCGCGATCGGCATCGAGGACGAGACCATGAGCACGGGCACCCAGCTCGACGGCGCAGGCGGCGGTGCAGCGCCGGCGAGCGCGCGGGCATCCGGCGCATCGAGACCGAGCGCCTGGGCGATCCGGCGGCTTGCCGTCTCCCGCTCGGCCGCGATCGCCGCGCGTGCCTTCGCCACATCGGCCTCGGCGCGCTTGGCGAGCGCCGGGTCCGCTTTCTGGCCACGCAACCCCTGAAAGGCGCGGCGCTTCGCGGCATCGTCCGGCGGCGCCGGCAGGGTCGGGTCGGGGACCGGCGCCTGTTTCGCCGCGCTGACGGCGCGCTTCATGCGCTCCATCGCGGCATCGCCTTCGGCCTGCACCTTGGCCTTGGCCCCCGGCGCCGGCCGATCCTGCGCCAGCCCTGCCATGGGCAAGGCGACGATCGCGACAGCCACGAGGGCGCGCCTATTGATTGACCGTCTGCTTATACGCATCGATCTTTCCTTGCATGTCGACCTGGATTTGGGATTGGGCCTTGGCCTCGATGTCCGCATAATATTCGGACAGGTCCATCTTGCTGAAATCGAGGGCCTGGAACTCCTCGCTGGTGAAGCCTCGGCAATAGGGTTTCTTCGCCGTGCCCCAGCCGACCGCGTCGAAGCTTTTGATCTGCGGCCGGCCCTGCTCCTGGATGATCCGGCCGAGCTTGGTGTTGAAGCAGCAATTGCCGTGTGCCTTCTGGAGGCAGATGCCGAGAACGCTGGTCGTGCAATAGCTGCCGACGAAGTGGCACATCCCCGAGCCGCTCAGCATGCCCACTTCCATGTCCTGCTGGTCGCAGCCCTGCAGCAGCACCTCGATCATGAAGTTGATCGCGATGCTGATCGCGATCGAGGTCGGGTCGATGCCGACGATCGCGCCCAGGCCAGCGTTCGCAGCCTGGCCGGCGGACGCACCGGCCCGGAAGGCGGTGAACGCCGCCGACATGCCTTTGAAGACACCCTGGGCAACCGCGATCTTGGTCGAGATCGAGGTGAGCGAGCCGCCCATCCCGTCCTTCACAATCTTGCCCTTGTCCTTGCAGCAATTCGAGAAGGTCGTGAGCAGCCCTGCCGGACGGCAGCGCGCGGCGCGTCCCGAGAAGATCTCGATCGTGCCAAGGCAATTGCCCTCGGCATCCACAGGGCCGTCCGGCAAGGCGCCCGGATCGTCGGTCGGCGGCTCCTCGACGATCGGATTGGCGTTCGTATCGATGCAGCTATTGGCCGAACAGGTCGGCGCGCCACCGGCGGCCGGGACCGCGCAGGCATATTGGTCGCCCAGCGGACATTGCATGGCCCCCGTGGGTCCGGCGACGCAGGCCGTCTCGCCGATCGGGCACATCCAGCCCCCGACAGCGGTCAGGTGGCAGCTCGCCGTCTCACCTGGGTCGGCGGCGTCGCCATTGCCATTCAGGTCGACCGCGCAGAGTTGCTGGGCAGCAGCCGGCGCGGGGGCGAGCGCGATGCCGGCGGCAAGCAGCGCCGTGGTCGCGAGGAGGAGCCGCGCGCGCTTCACCGGGCGGTTCCCGTGCAGACGAGATCGGTGCCGCCGAGCCGCACAGTCTGCATCATGACGACCGCTTCCTGGAAATCGTCGATGCAGCCGCAGCCCTCGACCAGTTGCTCGCCGTCCCCTGCCGGACAGACATTATTGTCCTGGCAGGCATGGTAGATCATGTCCCAGCCGATCGGGTCGTTCTGCTTTGCGCCCGTCACGCCGTCGAGCGCGGCGGCGGTGTTCACTTGCGGGCGCCGCGTTTTGCACACCATCTCGCAGGCATTGACCGAGCCGCGATCGGGCAGGTTGAAATTGCGCGTCGTGGTCGAATAGCTGCCATCGGTATTGCGCACGCGGTCGGCCAGCAGCGTTTCGGTGGAATGGTCGATGATATAGGCGCCGCGGCTCGTGTCCGGCTCGATCGCGCCGTTGTCGAACGTGCAGCGATAGCTGCGCTGTTTCAGGAAGAAGTCGCGGGTCAGCGTGATCGGGCAGGTCGCGTTGCCGACCACGCGCGTCTGGCCGACCGGCGCCAGACCCGTCCGGACGCCGTTGAGGACCGTCTGCACCCCATCGACCGTCTCGTTCTGAAGCCTGCATTGGGGATCGCCGGCAAGCGTCACGCACTGGTCGATGACCTGCTCTTCCGAGTGGCAGCTATCGTCCACTTCGACATGGACCTGGGCATAGCCCTCGCCGCCGTCGCCGACGGCGACACGCAGCCAGATCTCATGGTCGCCTTCCGTCAGGAAGGGCTTCAGATCGAGATTGGGATACATATAGGAGGTCTTCTTCAGATCGCACTTGCCCGGCGGAAAGCCGGTCGAAGTCCAGGATGAGGGGCCGGACGAGACGAGCTGGCCGTCGATGCGGATCTGTGCCCAGTCGTCCGCGAAATAAGTCGGCAGGCTCGCGCTGATGATCCGGCCGGCATCCCCGACATGGAGCGTCATCCGGAAATCGAAGAGCCGACAGCTCCCGCCGCTCAGATTGTTGTCGGCAGGCGAGCCCAGCAGAAAATCCAGCGATCCGCCGTTACGCATCGTCGAATAACCTCCTGAGACACGGCTGATAATGTCGTCGACCGTGGGGGACAGCACCGTCACCCTCCGCTCCACCGTGCAGCTTCGGTTCTCGATGCCCTTCGCCGTGCCGGCTGGCGACGAAACCAGCATCTGGAATACTGAGTTCGTGGACGAGGCGGCGGTGGCATCGCCCACCATGGCGGTGGGCGAGCTGCGATAGGCGGTCTGTCCGATGGTCGGGTTGGCGGTGCAGGCCGTGCTCTGCGCGCCGACATAGGAGATCACCGGCCCGTCGACCTTCGCCTCGGCGACGCCATAGCGCGGATCGCTGCTGGTCAACGCCCCGACCACGCCGCCGCCCAGATCCTTGAGAATGGTCGGCAGGTTCGCCATCGCGAGATTGCTGCCGCAACTATTGTTGATGCAGTAGCAGCCGGCGAGTTCGGTCATCGCGACGTTCTCGAGCCGCGGCGCCTGGTTCGGGTCGACCGCCCAGCGATAGCTGTGGCAATTGTTCCAGGTGCCGGCGTCGCAGGAGATGACGCCATTGGCGCAAATCCCCGAAACCTGGAACGGCAGGGTCGCCGACGCGTCGAACGTTCCGTTGAGATCGGTGTCGCGGCTGATCCGGACCGAACCCAGATCGCCAGTTGAACCCGGCTGTGCGAACACCTCGAGCAAGGTCGCCGTCTTCTGGCATGCCAGGTTCGGCGTGAACTGTTTGCTGGAATCGACCGTCGAGATCGGCTTCCCGCTGAGGCCCGGCGTGACATAATTCTGGAGCAGCGTGTCGCTGTCTGAGGTCTTGGAGCGGGAGGCCGACGCAGCGGCACGCGCCCTGTCCTCTGCGCTCTGTGCGAGCGCAGGCGCGGGGAGGGTGAGCGCAAGGAGCGCGAGGAACGGCAGGCGGTTCACGGGCAGACCTGTCGGGCAAGGATCGCGCGCGAGCCGCGCCGGAAGCGCAGCAGCAGCACCCGATCGGGAGTACCGCGCACGATGGCGCGAAAGACGGCTTGTCCTCCGAAAACGGTCAGCGCGGCCACGATCGTGGGCGGCGGGGGGCATTGCCGCGCCACGACACGGGCTATGGCGGCCGCGCTGACCGGTGGAGCGACGCCCCCGGGGGGAAGAGACGTCGCTCCTGCTCCGCGCGCAGCCTTCGGTTCTGTGACCCGGCGGGCAGGCCATCGATCCGTGAAGGATGCGGGGACGGAGCATCTGGGGGACGATCTGGTCATGGCACCGCGACCCCGGCGCAGCAGATCGTCTTTTCAAAAAGCATGAATTGCGCATTGTCTTTGCCCGGCGCGTGTTTCGCGCTGCTCCACAAGGCGCCCGGCCGGCCGACATTGACGCACTGGCCGCCTTTGACCGGCTCCATCATCTGTAATTTGTAGCGGCTCTTGGTCCAGATCGGCTGCGGGATGAACGAGCAGCCGTCCGAGGAGCTGATCGTCAGCGCGCCGAGGCGCCCCATCATGAACACGCCGCGCGCGGCAAGCCCGGCCCAGGCCTCGACACTGTCGTCGAAATGGATATCGCCGGCGATCGGATAGGTCGCGCCCCAGGATCCCATGCACCAGAAGAGCGGATCGACCACCTTGCCGGCCGCCGCCGCGGCGCTGTCGCCCATGCAGGCGAGGCCCGCTGCAGGGTTCCCGAACAGGATCGCCTCGGGCTGGATGATCGCGCCGAGCGTCGCGGACTGCCAGGTCGGCAACACCTCGGTGATCAGCGCGACATCGAATCCGTCATCCTCGAGACACGGCAGATCCGTGAACAGGTCGAGCATCTTCCAGACCGGGCTGATATAATAGTGCATCTGGGCGAACATCTTGCGGGTGTTCGTGCCGTCCGAGATGCTTGATTGGCTGCCCTGCAGCTTGCCGTGGGTGGGGAGGATATCCGCGCCCAACGCCATCATGCACCCCGGTTCGGTCACGACATCCACCATCCGGTTCGGGCTCCAGAAGGAGACCTTCACGCCAAACCAGAAGGTGACGCCCTTGCGGCACGCACACAGCGGCTTGGACGCGGTCTGGGAATCGAGCGCGCTGCCGAGCGGATCATGCGGGCCGACCCGGACGCCGCCGATCGTGATCGGGAAGATGCAACTCCACCGGACTTTGGTGATTGGGTTGAACACCGAACTCTCGCACGAAGAGGCGTGCGCCTGGGCCGGCCAGAAGGTCACGGCGGCGAAGCCGATCAGCAGACCGATCAGGAATATCGCGCGACGGCCGATCATTTCGCCGCTCCCTTGACCGGCAGCCGGCTCGTGGGACCGACTTCTGTCAGCACCAGCTTCTGCCCGGACTGCACCACCACGACCGGCGCCACCGTGAGGCCGAGCCGCTGCTTGACCCGCTCTTCGAGGATGAAGATCGACCGGCCATGCCGCTCGCTCAACGTGATCGCATCGGCATCGCCCGGCTTGCCGGCGGCCATAAGGATGAAATCCGATGCGCGCGCCGTCCGAAGCGCCCAGGGCAGGTCTGCAGGGCGAGCGACGACGAGCCGCTGCGGCAACTTCACGAACGCCAGCGGATTGAAGGTGAAGCCCTTGGGATAGACGACCCTGCCGTCGGGCAGCTTGATCTCCTGATCGAGCGTGAAGAACGGCACGACCGTCCGCTGCCGGTCCTCGCGCGCATCGCCGAGTGCGGCCGCTTTCATCGCGGACCAGCCCGATCGCGGCCCATAAGCCTGGCGCATGTCCGGTACGCGCGTGGCGCGGCCCTCGATCTCGCTCAGTGCGTCAGGTTCGGCGATCGGCCACGTCCGCCCGATCGTTGTCGTGGCAGCGTTAGCCGCGACGGCCAGAAGCGCCGTGCCGATGCCGACAGCGAGGAACACGCCTCGCCGATCAGGCCGGGAAATGCGATCACCGGCCATGGCGGCGCCTCCAATAGGGTTCGTGATCCTCCGCCGGCAGGCCGATCATCGCGGCGCCGAGACCGCCGAGCGCCAGCGCGAGGGTGAGCAGGACCATCAGGCGGAAGCTCACGGCGACATCCGGCGCCATCAGCGCCAGCATCGATTGCGAGATCATCAGCCCATGGGTGCCGACCAGCAGCCGTATTGGCCCGGTCCCCGGGCTCGCGGAGAAAATCCCGTTCATCGCGCCCACCGCTTGCGCAGCCTGGCGAGACCGACAGCGCAGAGCGCGGAGAGACCGATGAGGATCATGCCGCTGGCGAGGCAGGCGGCCGCCACGAACAGGCCGGACTGGAGGACCATGGCCGTGGGTTGCCGAAGCGCCATGCCGGCGGCGATGACGAGACTGCCCATCATCACGGACTCGATCATCATCAGACGGAGGCGCCACTGAAACGATTGCCGCTCCGCCCGCTCCGCGGCCAATTGCTCGATCCGTGCCTGCACGGCGGGGTCATTCTCCCAGTCGAGCATCAACTGGTCGGGATGAGGGAAATGCTGCCGGGTCATGGCCGGCCTCCATCTGCCGGACCCTGCACGGCCGACCCGAGAATCTCGGCAGGATCGACGCCGGCCAGCTCGCACACGGCGACCAGCGGCGAGCGGCCGAGGCGGAGCTTCGCCTCGAAGGCGGCCACCTCGTTCGGCGCCGAGGTGTTGATCCAGTAAGAGAAGGGATCGACGACCAGCCGCGCGATGCCAAGACCAAGCGGGCTGTCGATGAACACCTCCGAATAGTTCGGCTTGGCGTTGCGGACGGACTTCAGCAGCTCCAGGACGAAGCCGCTATAATCGAGGATCTTGTTGTCGACCGCCTTGTCGTAGGTCGAACCTTGGAGGAGGAAGCGGGTCGCAGCATTTTCCAGGATCACCTGGCCGGTGCCGCCGAACAGCATCAGGTCGTTCATGCTCTGCAGCACGATCCCGAAGCTGCCGCGATACTTGCGGGCGCGGCGATAGCCTTGCTCCAGCGCCTCGGCGATGCGCGAGACCATCTGGCCGTTGTTGGTCGGCATGAACTGCGCGGTTTCGTCGCTGAGGATGAAGCGCGGACGGTCGCGGGCGGAGAGGTACAGATCCTGGGTGACCGCATTGACCACGGCCATCGTAATGACGTTGAACAGGTCGGGGATGGATTTCAGCCGCTCAAGCTCCAGCACCACGAACTCGTCGCGCGAGATGTCGAACGTCGAAGGCCCGTTGAAGAAATGGCCATAGGCGCCGTCGGACCCGAAATCGCGCAGGTTGAAGGCAAGCTCGCGTGCGACCGGGATCAGATGGTCCACTCGGTCGAGCTCGCTGCCGGCATTGTCTGGATAACGGCCCAGCCAATCCCGCACCGCGTCGATGCCCGCTTCGCCGCGGCCGCTGTCGACGGTCCACTGCGCCGCCGATTTGAGGAGGTTCCACTCGCTGGTGGTCACCGCCTTGCGGGTCGCAGCGTTGCTCATCTCTGCGACGATCGACACAGCCATCGCGATCGCGGACTGGCGATCCTCGCCATCGACGGCGAGGCCCATGTCGAACGGGTTGATGACGAGGCGTTCCTCGCCAATGTCCATATAGCGGCCCGAACAGAGCGTGCAGAGCTTGCGATAGCTGCCGCCGATGTCGATGATGCGGATCAGTGCACCCTGCGCATAATATTGCTGGCAGAGATTATTGAGCAGGAAGCTCTTGCCCGCGCCGGATTCCGCCGAGACGACGAAATTATAGTTGTTGATGCGCGGGTCGAACAGGTCGAGCGTGATGAGCTGGCCCTTGCGCCCGACATAGAGCAGCGCCGGCCGGCCGCCGCCGCGGAAATCCGTCTGGACCGGCGCAAGTAGCGCAGCCGCCTTGGCGGGCATCCGGAAATCCCGCTCCAGCAGCCGCATGGTCCGCTTTTCGGGATACAGTCCGAACGGCAGGCTCGCCGCGAGCAACACGGGCAGGAGATAGCTCTCCTCCTGCACCATGAACGGCAGGGGCTCGGACTCCCACAGGCGCTTTGCGCGTGCCGCCATCTCGCGCGCCTGGGCCCGGTCCCGGCCAAACACCCACACGGTCGGAATCACCGAGACGAACCGGCTGTTCGCGGCTTCGTCGAGGATCCAGCCGATCTCCTCCAGTTGCTTGCCGACCTCGATCGCGAAGCTGCCGGCCGCCTTCTGGGCCGAGAGGATCTGCGCGCGTTTGTGAACCTCGAACTGCGAGACGTCGAACAGCACGGTCAGGCAATATAGGAACGGCCCCGCAATCTGGTCGCTGTCCTCGGCGGAGCCGCGCATCCCGCCCAAGAGGCGATTGGTGCGCTCTGCGGTGATCCGCCGCGCGGGCGCCTTGGGCGTCAGGCAACGGGCGACGCCGTTGCCGATAAACAGCTCGGGTCCGTCGAAGAAGAGATCCGGCCCGGCGTCGATGATCTGCTTGCGGATCGCCGGCGCGGGAGCGCCTTCGTCGCCGGCCTGCGCGAACACACCCGGCGCCGGCTCGAAGACGCCGTTGAACACGCGGCGATAGAAACTGACCAGCTCCTCGGGCGGCAAGCGCCGAATACCCATCTTGGAAAGCTGTTCTTCGACCTGACGCCGCAGATCGGCGCCGATGCGCACACGGGTCTTGATGGCGAGGAACAGGCGGAAGTCGCGGATCGGAATGCCGTGGAGCGCATCGAGGCCCTCCGTGCCGGCGCGAAGATAGTCGGCGGTGCGCCGCGCGGAAGCCTGCACCAGGGGATCGGGCCGGGACTTCAGATCGAGATAGGCATCGAGCGCCGGATCAATCAGCGGATCCGCAAAGGTGATCAACTGGACCGTCGTGCCTTCGGGGAAGTGGATGTTCAGCAGTCCCAGCAAGGCCTGCTGGACATGGCTGAACATATAAGCGGCCGGCACCAGCTCCCAGCCATAGCCCCAGCCATCGTCGATACAGAGAAAGGCTTCCTCCTCCTCGACCCAGGCGACCATCGGCAGGAAGTCCGAATAGGCGTTGCGCTCGACCGCCGCCTGCAGGCGGCGGCGCGAGAGGCCGCGACCGGCGCGGGCGCCTCGCGGGCTCACGGCCGCGGCTCCGCGCCGATCGGCGCCGCGCTCTCGCCGGACTCGGCGCCGGCATCGCGTACCGAGCGCAACACAGGCGGGTTCGGCGCGCGGCCGGCCGGCTCGACCAGATAGCTCCCGACCACCCATGCCGGCTGCCCGAGCATCGAATAGACAAAGCGCGACATGTAAAGCCGGTCCGGACGCTGACGATCCGCATAGGGCAGGATCAAGGTTCGCACCGTGCGCGATGGCCGCAGCATCGGCGTGCCGGCGTCCGCCACGCTGGCCGCGACGCCTGCATAGGCATTGGGAACCGGCGCCGGCGCCGGTTGACCTTTCGCACCGGCGAGCTTGGCCTTCTCCCGCTTGTCCTTGCGGGCGGCCTTATCCTGGGCGGCGAGCAGCTTCTTGTCGTTCGTCACCGCCGGGTCTGATTTCGATACCCGTCCCGCGACCGCGTCGGCATAGGCCTGTTCGGGATGGATGCACTGCCCGTGATCGCTATTCTTGCACGAAAATTTCTCGCTGTAGGGCGACAAGGCGGAGCCGAGGGTGGCGCATCCCGACAGGAGCAGGAGCGACAGGCAGGATGTGGGCGCACGCCATGCGCGCGCGGTGGAACCGATGTTCGACATGAGGCGATCTCCGTTGAGCGCTGGCATCAGAATTTCGCCCCGGCGCTGGGCTTGATCTCAAGGGACACGCCCTCCTGAATGACGACGACCACATCCTTGGCCGCACCGACCTCGACGATCGGGCCGGCCTGGCGCGCCAGGTCGAGATAGAAGTCGGTCAGCTTGTCCGAGGACCGCCCAAGGCCGCTGGCGATGCCGGACTTGGCCGCATCACCAGCATCGAGCGTGCGGACCGTCCCGAGCGCCGAGGTTGACGTCTCGCCGAACGTGTCCTCGACCGAGCGCGAAATGCCGCTGATCGTGCCGGCCAGGAAGGCGCGCGCCAGGGTCGCTCCGGCGCGAGTCACAACCTTGCCGCTGAGACCTTTCTTGCCATCGGTATCGACGAAGAAGCCCTTCACGGGCTGGTCGACCACCGAGCGATCGTCGAAATCCACGCAGGAGAGTGTGACGAGCTGGACCTCCACTCGCTCTTTGGCGAGGCTGCCGGTGGCATTGCCGATCACGAAGCAGCCGGCCAGGTTCGCCTTCACCTCATTGGGGAGAACGGCGGGCGCCTGGACCCGCGCGATGATCGGCTCCGGGTTGCTCGTGGCGTCCCGGCTCGCCAGCGCGTCGACTCCCGTCAGGAGGCGCGCCTTCATGAAACCAGGCGGCAAATAGATCGTCCGATTCTTTTTTTTCGAGGCCCCCGACCCATCGGCTGCGGCATCGCGCGGCGCGACCTGGCTGGTCGCCGTGCCGATAGAGCCGACATTCTTCTCGACGGGTGGCGCGGGAGGAGCGGCGGGTCCCGGCGGTGCTGCGGGTGGCGCAGGGAGCTTGTCGGCGTCGGTGCCGACGTCGCCGGTATCAGGCGGCGTCGGTAGATGCGGGGGCGCGCCGGGCAGGGCGGGTGGCAGCTCGCCGTCCGCGCCGGTCCCGGTGCCCGGCCCCGTCTTGCTGCCGGGCACGATCTTGCCTTCCTCGATCGCCGAGACGCGGTCACCGAGCAGTTGCTGGCCGTCGAGGACTTTTTTTAGGTCGCCGCGGACCTTTTCCTCGAGACTGTCACCGCGCAGGCCCGCACCCATGTTGAGACTGGCGGTGTCCGTGGCAGGCTTAGGCAGTTCGTGGTTGCCGGTGGCGCTGTAGAGCCCGAGACCGAGCACGCCGACCGCAACGGCAACACCCGCCTGCTTGGCTCGCAGTTTCTGTTTGGCCGACAGTTTGCCCCATTGCGATTTGAGGTCGAGCAGCGCGGGCGTTGCTCCGGCCATACCGAGCTCATCGCGGTCCTGCGCGGCCTCCTCGGAGAGATGGGCCTGATAGCGCGTCGCGCCGTTCTGCGTATCGTCATCGCTCATTGGACCGCTCCCCGGCGAACGACGACCAGGCGCGCCGTCTCTCCGGCGGCGAGCTGGGCGCGATCGAAGGTGACCGCGAAAATCCCGGCGCCCAGCGCCGGATCGAGGAATGACCGCTCATCCAAAGTGACGGCCGCGGTTGCACGGACGAGATATTCCGATCCGGTCAGGCCGGAGCCTTCGATGTCCAGGCGGCGATGTTCCACCAGCGTCGCGGCGGGCAGCGCAGCGAGCTGAATCGTTCCGGCGGCGGGCGCGACCTCCGCGAAGGATGCCGGCACGCGATCGTCCAGGATCGCGAGCGTGATGGAAACCGCGCGCTCTTCCTCAACCAGCGGTCCGAGCAGGTCGGTATTGGCCCGCGCCCGCTGCGCGGACCCGGCGACCAGGATCACGGTCTGCGCCGGCACGTCCGCGGGCTCGGCATACAGCGGATAGTTCGCGCCGTTGCAGCTCACGAAGAACTCGGACGGCGCCGTCACATAGGTCCGCGTCACCTGGCCGGCGTCGTCGGACTCCTTGACGAGGAATTTCACCCAGGCGTCCGAACCGCCCTTCTCGACGGTGATGCCCTTCTCGGCCGAGAATTTGACATCCTCGATGTCGCCGCCCTCGCACACGAAATGGTTGATGTCGTGGTTCGAGACGCGGATGCGGCTCGTTTGATCGGGCAATGCCCGGATCGACTGCGCCGCGGCCGGACTGGCGGTGGCCAGCACGAGCGCAAGCGCCAGCGTCGCCCTACTGGCGGGTTTCGGCATCGAACTGCTCCTCGGAGAGGCGCGTCAGCCAGAAGCGACCATTTTCGATCGCGTAGCCAATGCGCAGGTTGCCGCGAAACTTGCGGATGACGCCGCCGATCACCCTGACTTTCTCGACGGGCACGATGATCTCGTGACCGTCCCAGGTGACGGGCTTGTCGTTGCGGATGTAGGTGGCGATGGACAGCGTCGGGTTCTGCGAGAGATCGTCGAGGATCTCGTTTAGCGAATCCCGCATCGCATTGTAGACGGACGGGTGGACGAGCCCCAGCAACTCCTGGAACTGGCGGTCCGCCGAGTAGGCCGAATAGGTCCCGGCCAGCCCGACGATATTGCGCGTCATCGTGCGCAGATAGGCTTCCGATGGCTTGTTGCCGGTCACATAGAGATCGCCGCTGGCGCCGAACGGCACGATCACCGTGCGCGCATTCTGGTTCGTGGTGTAGATCACCGTGCCGAGCACCGCGGTCACGCCAAACAGGCCGGCGATCGCCGCCTTGAGGAGACGGTTTTCCTCGAAGAGATTGCTGCTCCCCTGCAGGTAGCGGTGGATCCCGAAACTCGCCGGCTTGCCGAGCAACGGATCGGTCGATGCGGGCTTTCGTCTGAAAATGTCCATCGCGACTACTCGCAGAACCGGGTCTGTGTGGGACCCGGATAGTGGTTGAAGCTGACCAGGCCCCAGCGCCACGCGATGTGCGCGAGGTACCCGCGGGGCTTGGTCCGTTTCCACGGAATGAAAAGGAGAAGGGCGACGATCAGTGCCCAGCCGATGATCCCGCCGACGATCGCCGCCACGAAGACGGTCGATGTCGCCAGCATGAATTCATCAGACCCGAACCACAGGATCTGAACTGGTCTGTGCAGATATTGCGGCAGACGTTCGTCCATCGCCCTTCTCCTCCTGCTTCATGACCGCCTGAAAAGCGCCGTCATGTTCCAGAGGCCGACCATCGGCCCCCAGCTCGTGGCGGGCGCGGCGAACGCCGGTCAGCACCGGCGCCGCCGATCCCGATCGTTCAGATCACCATCCCGAACGTCATCAGGATGGAGTCTGCCTTGATCAGGCAGACGGCCGCGACGATGGTCGGGATGCCGATCATGATGTTGCTGAAGAGGCGCGACACGCCGAACAGGAACGCCGCGACGCCACCGACGAAACCCAGCGGGCCCTTCACGCCCTTGTTCACCACGATATCGTAGATGTCGTAGCCGAGATCGCCCGTCGCGGGCGGCGCGAAGGCGTGCGCCGTGCCGCTCATGAGGGCGAGAACGCCAAAAGGGAGGCCGACATTGGCAAACGCGAGGGCCTTGCTTCCGATTTTCCGCATCATTGTACTGCTCCGTGAAACAGGAGCCGTCCGGGACAATGCCTGCCGGCACCGATCGAGATCGAGGTCGGCCGGGGCGAAGGTGGACGGCCCCTGAGGCCCGCCGCCGCCGGCATTCCGGTCCGCCCGGGGAGCGGCGATAGCCGCTCCATCCCGGACGCCCGCCAGAAGGGAATTGTGGTCAGCGCGGCGCACTGGTCGCCGCTTTTTGCTGGCCCTGCCGATCGAGGAACGCCTCGAGCTCGGCCTGCTGGAAACCGGAGACCAGCTTGCCGTCGACGATGAGGGTCGGCGTGCCGGTGATCCCGACCTTGGACACCAGGGTCGCGTCAGCCTCGACCTTGGCATGGCCTTCGGCACATTCGCGCAGCCGTGCCGGCACCTGGCCCGCATAGGTCGCCTTGAAAGCTGCCTCGCGGTCGGGGGAGCACAGGATATGCTCTGCCTTTGCCGCCGCGGTCGGATGGATGCCGCTGACGAAATAGACGAGCCGCCGCACCGGCTTGCCCTCCGCGGCCTTCGCCGCCCAAAAGCGCTCCAATGCCTGGCAATAGGGGCAGTCCGGGTCGGTGAACTCGATCACCGTCGGCGCGCCGGCCGGGCCGATCGCAAGCGCCTTGGCCGGATCGACGACCTTCAGCTTGCGCTGGGCGGCCTGCTCCTGGGCGAGCGCGGTGAGGTTGATGCCGTTCTTGTCATAGACGGCGGCGAACAGCAGATGCTCGCTCTTGGGGGCATAATAGATGATCCGTCCGCCCGCGACCGCCTGGTAGATCGGACCGACGATCGGCGACGGCCCGAACTCATCGAACTGCAGGTTCGTGAACGTCTGGTGGAGTTCCGCTTCGGCATCCGCAGCCGCTGCCGCGATCACCTTGTCATTCTCCTTCGCGTTCTGCGCGAGGGCGGGGGCGAGCGAGAATGTGGCGGCGACGCTGCCGAGCAGCGCGAGGAGCTTGATGCGCGGGCTCATTTGCGCGCCCCTTCCATGTCGTCGTGCTTCGCCGGCACACCGGCGGGCGGGGACGATTGGGAGGTGGTGGCATCGGCGAGCGCGAAGCTCGGCACTTTGCAGCAGTTGGAGTCCTGGACGGTCTGCGGGGTGTGAGCGACCGCACAGGGCGCGCCGCGCGCTGCCTGTAGCGTGGGGGTGGCGGTGTCGGCTGCGGCGGGCGCTGTCGCACAAGTGACGACGGCGCAGAGCAGCAAGCCACAAAGCGGCTGTCTCATGCTACGATCCTCTGCATTTCGCGTGAAGCGGTCGGGTAGGGCGGGAAACTTTGAATTCGCTGTCGGAGGTGCCCTGCCAAACCGCGTTGGGCGCCAGTTGCAGGAAGGTCAGGGAGGCGCACAATAGGCAGGGCACCAAGATGCCGGTTTAGGCACGACAATGCCGCAATAGGCATTTATTTGCCGATTTTCGGCGGTTAGCCGGCTCGAATTTGTCCGAGCGTCGTCATTTCCAATGAGAGGATCTGCGAATCACCGAGGTTTAGGGATGAAATCAAGGACGCAAAGGATTGGATTGTCCGGGAAGGGGTTCGACGCGTTCCTCGCCTGCCATAATCGGCTGGCTGCCCTGACTCGGTCGTTCGTGCCTTACGGGACAACCCTCTATGTGGCGGTTCGGATTGTTGACGCGGTCGACACTGAATCGATTGCCGACGAGCTCGACAGGCCAAGAACGCACAATCTGGGTGGGCCGACATGGCATTATGCGGGAACGCCGATCTGCTTCATGACCCTGGTGTCACGGATCATCAAACGGATCGACGAGAGCGACTGCTACTGGAAGCGGCCGAGACCTGGCGAAATCTATCTGGCGTCCCTGACGATCATGGCTCAGGCAGAAGACGCGGAGGTGCTCCGCGCATTCAAGCGCATGCAACTGGATGTCGAAGGCACGTCGCCCCACATCTGAACACATGCCTCTAACGCTCGTAAATCCTTTCAGAATGGGAACTGTTTCGTTTGACCCTATGCGTGGAATACGCAAATTTTTCGGGGTCGGAGCGTGCACGGGAGCTTTGAGAAACACTCAGGGAGAACCTGATGATGTCGTCTCAGAGCGTTGTCGATGATGGCGAGCGCGCGTCTATCCTCGCTGAGGTGAAGCGCATTTCAGGCCGTCGCATCGAGGAGCGACGACGCTTCCAGCGCAAGACGCAGGAGCAACTCGCCTCCGAGGTTGGGATAGGTGTGCGATGGCTGCGCGAAATCGAAGCCGGCAACCCGAAATCACGGATCGATGATCACTTTCGCCTCGCCCATGGATTGGGGCTCTCGTCAGCACACCTCTTGATCCCGATGCTGTTCCTCGAGCACCATTTGCACTTTCCGCGAGGACTCCTGCACGATGACATGCACGAACTCGAGTCGCTGTGCATCGAGCTGATCGCATCGTTCAACGTCCGGCCGTTTCTCCAC
This sequence comes from Sphingobium sp. LB126, assembly GCF_002795205.1. NCBI lineage: Bacteria > Pseudomonadati > Pseudomonadota > Alphaproteobacteria > Sphingomonadales > Sphingobiaceae > Sphingobium > Sphingobium sp. LB126. The sequence continues at coordinate 452,642 of NZ_NETV01000001.1, read as the reverse complement.
CGGCAGCGCGCGCGAGACGAGGCACCGGGCGCTGGGCATTCGGGGCGGTCGGAGCCACCGGAAAGCACCTAAACGTCGAATTACAGGGCCGTAAGGACCGGCGTTCCCATCACTGCACGAATGAAGATTGTCCGGTCCCTGATTTCGAACGACAATCCTTGGTCCTCAAGAAGGACGGCGATCGCCTCCTGGACCGTGAAATTCCCCCTTAACGGTTTGGAACGCTTCCCACGGATTGCGTCGGCGTCGGCGACGAGTTGATAACCGGCGCGGCGTGCAACAGCGCGCGTCGCGTATTTGAGTTCTTGCGCCGGGAGATCATAGTGGCGGCGATGCTGCCCATCCGAAGCAATCCCCGGAACAACCATCACCACTGAAATCACCGGGCCGATGACGGCCGCCAGGCTGCTGACTCTCATTCCGCTGTGCCTCCCGCTCAAAGAGCCGTTTTCAATGGTCTCCATGATAAGGACGATGCAGGCGGATTTTCGAGCCGGTCAGCGGCTAGTTCGGAGCCAAAATATATAGTTTGCCGGGCCGCGATCGATCGATCTCCAGATTGAGATAGTCGGCGATCGCCTGAGCGACCGCGTCAATATCCCGTATGTGGAGATCGCCGAAGATCACCTTATCGCCGAGTCTCGGGTCAGCGAGTACGATCTTTGTTTCGCTATAGGTGTTCGCCTCCGCGATCACTTCCCTGATCGGAACGTCGTTGAGCTTCTTCACGCCGCCAATCCATTGCTGATCCGAGGGTCGGGCGTCGATGGCTGACGGAGGGTGGCTTTGTCCACTGGTAAAGACCAGCTTCTGTCCGGAAGTCAGGCGAATAGGTGCATCGCGATCTGGAAAATAGGCTGCGGGTTGCAGCCGCACCTCGGCAGCTCCTTCGATCACCTGAGCGGTAAACGAATTGCCATAGCTCACATCAAAGGTGCCTGCTGCGGCGACAACGCTGCTCGTGCCCTCCACGACCTTGAAGGGCGTTCCGCGATCCGCAATGGCGAACCGCGCCCGCCCACGCCTTAGCTCCACCTTCCGGGTGTCGCTCGCGAGGTTGACGACAATCTCCGTCGCGGTGTCGAGGGTCACGACCGTTCCGTCGGCAAGCCGCGTGGGACGCACCTCTCCGATTCGCGTTTGGATCGTGGTCGACGGCTGATCGGCGCTCGCAATGGGGCTGCGGTCGCGAGCGAACTGGTAGCCGGTCGCCGCGACAATGATTGCGATTGCGGAGACGGTGAGTGCAGGGCGCCACGTTATGCCGGGCCAGAAGGCCGCCCAGGGACCGGCCCGCTCCGTGCTTCTCGGGCGCATGCCGGTGAGTTCGGCGCCGGCGGTCGAACCGTGCAGCCCGGTCACCAGCCGCTTGTAATGCGTTCGCCTGGTCTCATTGCCGGACAGCCACGCTTCCAGATCGGCGCGGTAGACTTCGGGTTGGTCCATCATCTTGGCCAACCATTCCGTCGCTTCGTAGCGCTCTTCATCCGATAGCTCAGACATCGGCGCGGTCCATATTGGCGTCGATATGTCGCAAGGCTTTCACAATATGCTTCTGTACACGAGGCTTGGAAATGCCCAAGCGGTTCGCAATCGCATCGTATGTCAAACCTTCGATGCGGTTGAGCAGGAACACGTCCAGCGTGAGCGGCGGCAGCTCCTCAAGAATCTTCCGCCAGACCTCGGCTTGCTGACGCGCTTCAAGTTCCCGATGCTGGTCGTCATCGGCACGCGCTACCAGACCTGGTTCGATCGGTAGGCATATCCTCGCGAGTTTCGTTGATCCGCGCTTGTCCCGGTCGCGCAAGAGGTTGAAGGCAATCTTGGTGAGGTATCCTCCAGGAGACAGAATGTTCGCAGGGCGGTCGGCGCCGAGGAAGCGGGCAAACGTCTCGTGCGCCATATCGTGCGCGTCATCCCGGTTGCGGATAGCCATCCGGAAGAATCGCACCAGCCGCGGAAATTCCCGCCGGTAAGCCTCGGCCAATCCAGGAAACCCGGCGTCGTCGTCGGCGGCGGGGTTTTCCAGTTGCGTCTTGGCGGCACCGGCGCGTTTGATGCTCATCGGCGGGGCAATTCACCCCGTATTCGCGGCCTGGTGTCCGTGTGCGCATCGCGTTCCCGGCGCGCTGATCGGTGACAAGTCTGCCTTATTCGTCTTCGGCTCATTCGTTACCCCTATGTCCTCTCGGGGCAACGGCCAAAGCCGGATGTTGGAAACCTGCCATACGTCAGGCGCATGCGCCTTTACCGTTGCCGGCTGGACATGCGCGCATGCCACCCGGCCGCAGCAGGCTGTGACCGAGTACATATGGTGAGGTTTCCACGCCCCACTCCCGACCTTTGCTCGGAAGCAGGGCTAGGTTGCGCGTTCTACGCATAGAGGCAAGAGCGAACTTCAGATTTTGCCGAATCCATGTCGGATGAAACGAGGCCGGATGGCGCTACCACTTCTCGCGTTTGGGTCGCTGGCGAACTGTGGCATCTGGACACTAATATCAAACGCGCTCGTCGGCCGCAGCAGCGAGAATCGTCCCAGCCAGCGTCAACGGCTTCGTCGTCCGCGCCATGCCATCACGATCCCGGCGCCAGCAACGAGGGCGGCCATGGTGAACCAGGTGGCGGCATAGGATAGGTGATTGTTGGGAAAGCTGACCACGGTCAGCCCCCCTACAGGGAAGCCGCCGGGATTGGGCGTGTCATCCGCATCGATGAAATAGGGAGCGACTGCGCCTAGCCCTTGCGTCTGTGCGATCGCCGCCACGTCGCGCGAATACCAGCGGCCGCTGGCGGGATCGTCGTTGCGCAGGAAGCCGCCTTTGGGCTCGGTGATGCGGAGCAGGCCGGTGATGGTCGTCTCGCCTTCGAGTAAGCCTGCCTTGCGGGTCGCGGGATCGCGCAGTTCGGGCGTCACGAAACCGCGGTTGACCAGCACGGTATAGCCGCTGTCGGTGCGGAGCGGCGTCATCACCCAATAGCCGCCGCCGAGATCGGTCACGGCGCGGACGAACGTTTCATGGCGATGATCGAAGCGGCCGGCGATGCGCACCCGGCGATAGGCATCGTTTGTGTCGTTCACCCGGCTCCATTTCGCTGGCGTGGGTGGCGCGACGGGCGCGGCATGGATGCGGCTGTCGACGGCGGCGATCAGTGCCCGCTTCCAGGCGAGGCGATGGACCTGCCAGATACCGAGCGACATGAGCGCTGCGAACGCGGCCACCAGCAACAGGACCATGCCCATGCGCGCCACGCGGGATGGCCCCTCTTGTTGGTCTAGCCGCCGACGCCCAGCGTCAGCGTTCGCGGCACCCTGCGGCTCATGTCGGACGACATGGGCGTCGTGTGGGCGTTCAGATGGTACATCAACCATAGTGATTCCGTCAGTGTGATCACGACCAGAACGATCGTGAGGATCAGCGCCATCATAGAGCATCCGCCTTTGGAGCGGGGGGGGCATCCGCAGATATGGACGACGATCCGAGGTGCCGCCAGCGCGTTGATGACGAGGGCTGTCGGCCCTGTTGCTGACCTTGCCGAATCGCACCAATCGCGAGAGAGGATCGCGTCCAAGTTATAACAACATAAACATGTCTTTATATCTAACTTGACGAGGTGCTTTCAACCCGCGATTGAGCGGCGGCGAGGTGACCCATCCCAGCGTGGCGGCAGGGCGAAGACGGGGACCCGGAGGATGTCCAACAGGACAGATTCCGGCGTCGACCCCGCGACTGCAAGCGGCGAGCGGCATCTGTGCCGATCTCGGCATCATCCGCTCCCGCGCCACACGGAGGAATAGATGAGCACTAATCCCATAATCGCCGCCCATGCCCATCTCGAGCACTATTTCAGTCAATCGCTCGCCGAAGCCGATCCAGCTGTGTTCGCCGGCGTCGCCCATGAGTTGGACCGCGAGCAGCACCAGATCGAGCTGATCGCGTCCGAAAACATCGTTTCCAGGGCGGTGTTGGAAGCCCAGGGCAGTGTCTTCACCAACAAATATGCCGAAGGCTATCCCGGCAGGCGCTATTATCAGGGATGCCATCCCTCGGACGAGGTGGAACAGCTCGCGATCGATCGTGCCAAGCAACTGTTCGGCTGCCGGTTCGCCAATGTCCAGCCGCATTCGGGCGCGCAGGCGAACGGTGCGGTGATGTTGGCGCTGACCCAGCCCGGCGACACGATCATGGGGCTCAGCCTAGATGCCGGCGGCCATCTGACGCACGGCGCCCGCGCCGCGATGAGCGGCAAGTGGTTTAACGCGGTCTCCTACAGCGTGCGCTCCGACGACCACCTGGTAGATTTCGAACAGCTTGAGCGGCTGGCGAAGGAGCACAGGCCGAAGCTGATCATCACCGGCGGCTCGGCCTACCCACGGTTCTTCGATTTCGCGCGGTTCCGCGCGATCGCCGATGAGGTAGGCGCTCTGTTCATGGTGGACATGGCGCATTTCGCGGGCCTGGTGGCGGGCGGGGTCCACCCGACGCCCTTTGGCCATGCTCACGTCGTCACCACCACCACCCACAAGACGCTCCGCGGACCGCGCGGCGGTGCGATCTTCACCGATGACGAGGCCATCGCCAAGAAGATCAATTCGGCCGTGTTCCCCGGACTTCAGGGCGGCCCGTTGATGCATGTCGTCGCCGCAAAGGCGGTCGCGTTCGGAGAGGCGCTGCAACCCGAATTCAAGGCCTATGCCAGTGCGGTGGTCGATAACGCCAAGGTCCTCGCCGAAACGCTCAAGGCACGCGGCGCGGATCTGGTGGCCGGCGGCACGGACACACATCTCGCGCTTGTGGATCTTCGTCCGCTGGGCGTGACCGGCAAGGACGCCGACGAGGCGCTGGAGCGCGCTGGCATCACCTGCAACAAGAACGGCATTCCCAACGATCCGCTGCCGCCAGTCAAGACCAGCGGTATCCGTGTCGGTTCGCCGGCGGGCACCACGCGCGGCTTCGGCACGGAGGAGTTCCGCGAGATTGGTAATCTGGTCTCCGACGTGCTCGATGGGCTGCGCGAACAGGGTGAGCAGGGCGATGCTCAGGTGGAGCGAAACGTCCGGGGGCAGGTCCGGGCATTGTGCGAGCGATTCCCGATCTACCCGGGCCTCTAAGCACCTTGGAGGGGCAGGCAGTCGTCTGCCCCTCTTTCGACCGCGACCACCCCGATAAACCAAGCCCGATGACAGACCAGGCTGACAAATCGAGGCGAAAAGGCTAGCCGGCAAACTATGACTCGGCTCCGACACTTTGCCTATGTCCACCCCACCATCAGCCTCGCATTGATCCTGGTGGTGTTGGCATTGCGACTGGTCGTCCCGGCGGGCTTTATGCCCGTGATGTCGAGCGATACCATCACGGTCCAGCTTTGCTCCGGCACAGGTCCGATCACCACGCAGATTTCGCTTCCAGGACGTCTCGCGGATCATGGTGGAGCGGATCACAGAGCGGCCAAGGAAATGCCTTGCGCCTTCTCCGGCTTGTCTACATCCGCGCTCATGGCAACCGATCCATCGTTGCTCGCTGGCGCGATCCTCTTCACGACGTCGATTGTCCAACATCTCGCGCTCCCACGAACTGTCGCGAAGGCGAAGTACCTGAGTCCGCCTTTGCGAGGCCCGCCGGCGCTTGCCTGATCCAACGCCGTAGCGCGCGAGGCACCTGACGCCGGTGGTTAAAGCAAGCCGGCGATGAGATCGTGCACAACCTGGACGGACCGTCGCGCGCTCCGCGCCGGCACATCCATGACAAGTCAGGAATTTTCATGTCTATTATCTCTCGCGGACGCCTCGCGTCCGCACTGCTTTCTCTTGCCGCGAGCGCGGCACCATCGTTCGCCCAAGATGCGTGCAAAGGCACATTGGTCGTGCGCCAGCCTTGGTCGCGCGCCACGAGTCCTCGCGCGGATACTGGCGCTGGCTATCTGATTCTACGCAACATCGGCCGCCAGCCGGATCGTCTCATATCTGGAAGCTCGCCCCGCGCGGCGAAGGTCGAGTTCCACACCATGAAGATCGTCGACGGCATCATGCGAATGCGCCCGCTTCCGCACGGCGTTTCTATCGCGCCTGGTGCGGAAGGTCGACTTGCACCTGGCGGCGAGCATATCATGCTGATTGGTCTTCGCGCGCCACTAAAGGTCGGCGAATCCATCCCGCTGACGCTCCGCTTCGAACGGGCTGGAATAGTCACGGTTTCGCTCAAGGTCGCACCGGCCGGGGCAACGGGACCGGTGGAGGATCGTCGATGACCGCGCAGCAAAGAGGCTTGCGGCGCGGCCTGGTCCTGGTCGCCGTGATCGTCCTTCTTGTTGCGGGGGCGTTGGTGTGGACCGCATGTCGGAGCGACCGTGGTGCAAACACGACAGCCGCGGCGACCGCTCCCTCTGCGTCGGAACCAGGTGGCTTGTTCCAGCTGACGGACACCCATGGCAAGACGGTCACAGACGCAACGCTGCGGGGCAAACCCTATGCGATCTTCTTCGGGTTTACGCGGTGTCCCGACGTATGCCCGACGACGATGAATCGGATGACCATGCTGCACAAGCGGCTTGGCGCTGAAGCGGACAAGCTCTCGATCGTCTTCGTGTCCGTTGATCCGGAACACGATAAACCTGCGGATATCGCGAGCTTCCTCTCATTGTTCGACACGCCAGTGGTGGGACTTACCGGCACCGAGGAACAGCTCAAGCAGATCGAGGCCGCCTTCAAAGTCTATGTCGCCCGGGTGCCGCTGGAGAACTGCGCGGCGACAACTACGATGGCCGGTTGAGCGGCGACTATGATGGCCGGTAGGATCGGTTGTCTGGTCTGATCGTAGGGAGGGGCGCAGCCCCGACCGGAGAGCGGACCAGACAACCGGTGGCGATCTTTTTCCCCTTCTTTCGGGGGGCAGATCGGGGCTGTGGCGGGCGGTGGTATCGGAACACTCATCGAACAACGAGCGATGGGTTTGCGATGCCGGGCCACCACATTTCCGATCAGCAGGTATTTCTCTTCATGACCCATCGTCGCCAACACACCCAGGCCGTCGCGGCTGCCAAGGCCGGTATCAGCGAACGCAGCGCACGCCGGATCGAGAACGATCCGCAGCTTCCGTCCCAGAAGAAGAAGGAGCGCCACTGGCGCACCCGCGCCGATCCGCTCGAGCCATTCTGGCCACGTATAGAGGAGTTGCTCCAGATCGACGGTATCATTGCCGTCACGGTCTTCGAGACGCTCCAGGACGAGTTCGGCGAGGATGCTGTTCCCGATGCGATACGACGAACACTGGAACGCCGGATCGCCCGCTGGCGGGCACTGCACGGCGGCGAGAAGGAGATCTTCTTCCCGCAGCATCATGAGCCCGGTCGGCAGGGCCTGTCGGATTTCACGGTATGCGACAGTCTCAAGGTCACCGTTGCCGGCGAGACCCTGGCCTATCGCCTCTACCACTTCCGCTTGGCGGCGAGTGGCTGGGAGCATGCGGCTGTCGTGCTGGGCGGGGAGAGCTTTGCCGCCCTTTCGGAGCACCTGCAGGATGCGTTGTGGAAGCTGGGCGGTGCGCCGGCCGAACACCGCAGCGATTCCCTGTCAGCCGCCTACAAAAACCTCGACGCCGATGCGCAGCGGGATTTCACCCGAAGCTATGACGAGCTGTGTCGTCATTACGGCATGCTTGCTACCCGCAACAACCGCGGCGAGGCGCACGAGAACGGATCGATCGAAGGTCCCCATGCCCATCTCAAGCGACGGCTCGATCAGGCCTTACGCCGGCGGGGCAGCCGCGATTTCGTCAGCATCGAGGCCTGGCGCGAGTTCGTTGAGGCGCAGGTCGCCAGACAGAACCGGCGACATGCTGCGCGCATCGATGCAGAACGCAGGGTACTCAAGGCGCTGCCCGCAAGGCGAACCACCGATTTCGCCATGGTCACCGTCGATGTCACCCGCAACGGCACCGTCGCCATCGATCGGGTTACCTATTCGGTGCCTTCCCGCCTCGTCGGACGGCGCCTCAACGCGCATCTCTTTGACGATCGCATCGAGCTCTTCCTCGGTCCGGACAGGGTAATGTCCACGCCGCGTGTGCGGATCAGTCATCCCCACCGGGGGCATAGCATCGATTTCCGGCACATGATCGGTAACCTGCGCCGCAAGCCCGGTGCACTGCGCAACCTCGTCTACCGCGAAGCCCTCTTCCCCGATCACGCCTACCGGCGGGCCTGGCAAGCCTTCGATGCCCAACTCGATGGACGGCAGGCCTGCCGCGATGCCGTCGCGCTGCTCGATATCGCCGCCAGGGGCGACTGTGTCGACGTGCTGGCCCGGCGGATCGATGAGGCTCTCGACAGCGGGCGCTTGCCCGATGTCGATGCGCTCAGGGACGAGTTCCTGCCAACCGCAAGATCGCAGCGCGATGTCGCTATCCCGCCACCCGATCTGCACAGCTACAACAGCCTGATCGCCAGCGGGGAGGTGCACTGATGACCCGCACCAAGGATCAGGCCGCCGCCGTACTGCCTACCCTGCTGAAGGCCTTGCGCCTGCCGAGCATCAACCGCAACTGGAAGCGCCTCACCGACACCGCCGATCGCGATGGCTGGCCGGCCGCCAACCTGCTGGCCTCGCTTCTCGAGATCGAGATGGCTGATCGCTCCTCCCGGCGCATCCAGCGCCATCGCGACCAGTCCGGCTTGCCCGCAGGCAAGACCTTCGCCACCTTCGATTTCGACGCCGCCCCCGGCATCCGCAAACCGCACCTCTTGTCCCTCGCCGCCGGTGACGACTGGATCGAGAACGGCGGCAACCTGCTGCTGTTCGGCCAGAGCGGGACCGGCAAGACGCACGCAGTTGCCGCCATTGGCCATGCCCTCATCGACACGGGGCGGCGCGTCCTGTTCTGCTCCACCACCGACATGGTCCAGAAGCTCCAGTCCGCGCGCCGCGACCTCAGCCTGCCCGCCATGCTCGACAAGCTCGACAAGTTCGATCTCATCGTGCTCGACGATCTGTCCTACGTCCGCAAGGACCAGGTCGAAACCAGCGCCTTGTTCGAGCTCATCGCCCACCGCTACGAACGCCACTCGCTCGCCATTACCGCCAACCAGCCATTTTCGGCATGGGACAACGTCTTCCCTGATCCCGCCATGACTGTCGCCGCGATCGACCGCCTCGTGCACCACTCGACCATCATCGAGATGAACGGCGAAAGCTACCGCAAGCGTTCCGCCGTCGCCCGCATCAACGCCGGCGATTACGACCCGCCCAATGGCGCCCCGGACCGGCCATCATAATTGTCGCTGGCTTCGCGCTCGGGAGCACCCTTGCTGAGGCAACGGGTAATTGTCGCCAGCGGCAATTACATGCCAACCATCCCATGCGCTTCAAACCCTCGCTTCCGGCCAGCGCCAGCGACAATTACCCAGCGTCGTAATTGTCGCTCGACGGTTGCTCCTCGCAACAGCAAATGGTAGCCAGAATTCACCAACCGGCGCGGCCACCTATCGGCCATCAAAATTGACGCCGACCGGACACCGTAATCGTCGCGCTACAAGAACGGCGACTATACGATCGACCACACTGCCGCCGTATATCTAATGGATCGGAACGGCCGCTTCGTCGAACCGCTTGTTGCTACCGACTCATTGGACGCCAATCTCTCTCAGTTGCGGAAACTGATAGCGTCATGACGTCCCGCTCGAGCGGCATGCTCCACCCGGAATTTCGGATTGGGCATGCCGCTTGGCATCTCATGCCCTCGAATGTCGAGGCTGATCTGCCTGCCCGGTCCTGAGAAATTCTAGGCCGCGACCTGCATGACCGCCCGACCTGGCTGCGCAGCGCTCGCTCGATCCGCTGGAAGCCAACCCGCCAGTTCTCGGCGGATGAGACGCTCAAGCATCATCATGCCCGGCTCGCTGTGGTTGAGGCAAGGTAAAAGGGCGAAGTCGCTTCCGCCCGCGGCTAGGAAGGATGCGCGTCCACGGATTCCGATTTCCTCTAATGTCTCGACGCAGTCGACCGAGAACCCCGGCATGATCACCGCGATGCGGGATATACCTTGTCCCGGCAGAGCCTCGATCAAGGTGTCGGTCGCGGGCTCGAACCACCGAGCCGAGCCGAAACGCGACTGGAAGCCTACCTGAACCTCGCGGCCCAGCGCCGCCGAGAGACGATTGACCGTCGCGATGCATTGGCCGCGATAAGGGTCGCCGAGCCGTTGCGTCCGTTCGGGCATCCCATGAAAGCTCGCGATGATGCGCTGCGGCTCGAAGGCCAACTCGGCAAGTGATTTCCCGGCCGACACGGCCAGCGCATCGATATAGGCCGGATCCGCAAAATAAGGTGGCAGGGTCCGGATGGCAGGCTCCGCGCGCCGGCGAGACAATGCCTTGTAAGCGCAATCGAGCGCCGTTGCCGTCGTAGCGGCCGAATATTGCGGATAGAGCGGAGCCAGGAGAATCCTGTCGCAACCTTGCCCAATCAATGCGTCCAAGCCTCGCTCAATCGACGGCTCGCCATAGCGCATGCCATATTCGATGATGCTATCGAGTAGCTGGCCGGACAACGCACGCGCCTGTCTGGCCGTATAAGCGGCGAGGGGAGATCCCTCCGCGCTCCAGATAGACGCATAAGCCTCGGCACTCTTCGCAGGACGGCTTCGCAGCACCAGACCGCGGAGGATTGGCTGCCAGAGAACAGACGGTAGCTCGACGACCCGTCGATCGGACAGGAATTGGGCGAGGTACCGCTTGACCGCGCGCGGTTCGGGGGCGGCTGGCGTCCCGAGATTAATGAGCAGCACTCCGACTTTTTGAGTGGGCACGTTCGCGGTGAAAGCCATCGAAATTCTCCTGCACGGACGCACCACCGGCCGCGCGACAGGGGAGCACGACCGCGCTGGGCAATGCGGCGGCGCGAGGGTTGTCACCGCCGGGAGCGGAGCAGCGCGTTCCGAGGGGGGCGCGGAAGGCCTGCGGACCGGCGGTGACATCCGTTCTTTGCCACGACGTTCGTGATCGGTGAAATGCATCATTTTTCTAAGACTAATAGAGTTAGGCGATGAAACGGTGCGTCTTGGACTGCTTCCTTGGCGATTACAGGTATCGTGATGCCTGCCGGCATGAGGAAGCGGTGTCCCGCCGTCAGCGGCGATCACTGCGTTCGGAATAATCGATGAGGGCGAAGCGTCCTCCTGTGACAATGGACATTATCCAAGGTTCAAATCGGTGTCTGCATGACTTTTTCGAGATCCTGCCCAAGCACAAAACCCCTGCTTCGTGTCCTTTCGGGCGAGCGCGTTGACCGTCCGCCGGTCTGGTTCATGCGTCAGGCGGGGCGGTATCTGCCGGAATATCGCGACCTGCGTGCACGCAAGGGAAGCTTCCTCGATCTGTGCTATGATCCGGAGGCGGCGGCCGAAGCGACCTTGCAGCCGATCGCCCGCTTCGCGATGGATGCGGCAATCCTGTTCTCGGATATCCTCGTGGTGCCCCATGCCATGGGGCAAGACCTCCATTTCGCGGAAGGGGAGGGGCCAATCCTGGCACCAACGCTGGATGCGACGGATCTCGACGCGCTCGATCCGAGATTGGACAGGCTCGAGCCCGTCTATCGCACGGTTGCGCTGGTCGCCGCCGCGCTTCCGAAAGCGACGGCGCTGATTGGTTTCGCCGGAGCGCCCTGGACCGTGGCCACCTATATGATCGCCGGTCGCGGCAGCCGGGACCAGGCAGCGGCGCGCACCATGGCCTTTCGGGATCCGGACCGGCTCCAGGGTCTCATCGACCGCATCGTCGATGTTACCGTGACCTATCTCAGCGGGCAAATCGCAGCAGGCGCGGAGGCGGTGCAGCTCTTCGACAGCTGGGCCGGAAGCCTTTCCCCGGTCGAGTTCGAGCGCTGGGTCATCGCCCCCACCGCGCAGATCATCGGGAGCCTCTCGGCCCTTCATCCCGACATTCCGATCATCGGATTTCCGAAGGGTGCAGGCACGCGCCTTCCGGCGTACGTCCTCGAGACCGGCGTCGATGCGATCGGGCTTGACGAGACGATCCCCCCGGAATGGGCGGATCGCCTGCTTCCGCCCGAGTTTCCGGTCCAGGGCAATCTTGATCCGCTCGCGCTGCTGGCCGGAGGAGGCGCCCTGAAGCGTGAGGCCGCACGGATCCTCTTCACGTTCCGCGACCGCCCGCACATCTTCAACCTCGGGCATGGGATCGTGCCGCAAGTCCCGATCGAGCATGTCGAGCAGCTCCTCGCCGAGATCCGGGCCTGACGAGACAAGGCCCGGTCGGAGCTTCCGACCGGGTTATTCCCAGATCGCCCGTGGCGGAAGGCTCATCAGGATCGCATCGGGATTCCCGCCGGTCTTGAGGCCGAACAATGTTCCGCGATCATAGACGAGATTGAATTCCGCATAGCGTCCCCGCCATGCGAGCATCTGGTGCTCTTCGTCCGAGGTGAAGGTGTTCCCCATCCGATGTCGCACGATCCGGGGATAAACTGCCAAGAAAGCCTCTCCGACCGCTCGCGTGAACGCGAAAGCGGACTCGAATGCTTCGTCAGCAGCCTCGAGGTGATCGTAGAAAATCCCCCCGGCGCCGCGCTCCACCTGGCGGTGCGGAATGAAGAAATAGTCCTGCGCCCATCGCGCAAAGCGCGGATAATCAGCGATCGAGGCATGTGCCTCGCACGCTGCCTTCATTGTGGTATGGAAGTCGACGCTGTCCTCGGAACAGGGGATCGGCGGGTTCAGATCCGCGCAGCCGCCGAACCAGCGCCTGGTGGTGACCAGGTAACGGGTGTTCATATGAACGGCTGGCACATGGGGGTTCGCCATATGCGCGACCAGGCTGATTCCAGTCGCGAAGAAGGCGGGTTCCTCGGTTGCGCCATGAATGGTCCTGGCGAACTCGGGCGAGAAGGTGCCGGATACGGTCGACACGTTCACGCCCACCTTTTCGAACACCTTGCCCTTCATCAGACCACGCACGCCGCCACCGCCTGCGGCCCCGGTAGCATCCTCCCGTTCCCAAGAAGAAAAACAGAATCTTGCGTCCGAGTCGGCTTCGCGCTCGATAGCCTCGAAGGCCAGACAGATCCGGTCACGCAGCGACACGAACCAATCGCGCGCGCGCTGTTGCGCGTCGTCTAGGCCGGGCAAGGACATCTCCGCGGGTCGCATGTTCACGATGAAGCGTCTCAGGCAGCGATCTTGAGGTCGACATCGAGGCGATCCCAGATCTCGACGAGCGCGTCGACGAGCTCACGCATCATCTCCTCGGTATGCGAGGGACCCGGGGTGAAGCGCAGCCGCTCGCTTCCGCGCGGCACGGTCGGATAGTTGATCGGCTGCACATAGGCGCCATATTCAGCGAGCAGGATGTCGCTGATCTTCTTGGTCTTGACCGGATCGCCGACCATCAAAGGTACGATGTGTGTGACGGTTGGCATCACCGGTAGCCCCACATCCGCCATCATCCTCTTCAGGGATGCCGCGGCCGTTTGCTGCGCGTCGCGTTCCACTTCGCTTTCCTTCAGATGTCGAACGCTGGCGAGAACGCCCGCAGCCAGCACAGGCGCGAGGGAGGTCGTGAAGATGAAACCGGGAGCATAGGACCGGATCACGTCGATGATCCGCCTGTCGGCCGCGATATAGCCGCCCATCACGCCGAAGGCTTTGGCCAGGGTGCCTTCGATGATGTCGATCCGGTGAGCGACGGCGTCCCGATCCGAAATGCCGCCACCGCGCTGACCGTACATGCCGACCGCGTGGACCTCATCGAGATAGGTGAGGGCATTATACCTGTCGGCAAGGTCGCAGATCGCAGCGATCGGCGCGATGTCGCCGTCCATAGAATAGATGCTCTCGAACGCGATCAGTTTGGGCACGGCGGAGTCGTCGGCCGCCAGCAATTCCTCCAGATGCGCCAGGTCGTTGTGGCGCCACAGGCGCTTCTCGCAGCCCGAGTTGCGGATGCCGGCGATCATCGAGGCGTGGTTCAGCGCGTCCGAATAGATGATGCAGCCTGGCAGCACCTTGCCGAGCGTTGCTAGCGTCGCCTCGTTGGACACATACCCGGACGTGAAGAGCAACGCGCCCTCCTTGCCGTGCAGGTCCGCCAGTTCGGCCTCGAGATCGACATGGTAGTGGGTGTTGCCGCCGATGTTACGCGTGCCACCGGAGCCGGCGCCGACATCGTGCAGCGCCTCCTCCATCGCCGCGATCACCTTTGAATGCTGGCCCATGGAGAGATAGTCGTTGGAGCACCAGACCGTGATCGGCTTCGGGCCGTTGTGCCCGGCGAAGCATCGAGCTTCGGGATACATGCCCTTGTTGCGCAATATGTCGATGAAGACCCGATACCGGCCTTCGCTGTGCAGCCGTTCGATCGCCTGTGCGAAAATACGCTGATAATCCATTGATTCCTCCGTCTTGCGGCGAGCGGTAGCGCGCCAGACGCGGATGGAGCCAACGAGTGGTGCCGATCACAGTGATCGGATGAACGCTGCGGCACCGAAACGGCATGCAGGCTAGGAGAGGGGGCTGGCGACCCTTCGGTCGCGCAATTCGAAAGCGCCTTATGATCGAACACTCCTCTCCGCTGCGCCTTGGCACCAGGGGATCGCCGCTCGCCCTCTATCAGGCTCGTGCCGTCGCTGCGGCATTGTGCGCTGCGCACGGCTGGCCCGGGACGATGGTTGAAATCGTGGAGATCCGAACGACGGGCGACATCGTCCGGAACCGTGCTCTCGCGGAGATCGGCGGAAAGGCCTTGTGGACAATGGAGCTCGATCACGCGCTCCTCTCTGGAGAGATCGATCTCGCCGTCCATTCCATGAAGGATGTCGAGGCAATCCGCCCGCCGGAAATCGGCATAGCGGCAATGTTGCCCCGCGAAGATATTCGAGAATGTCTGATCGGCGCTTCGAGCCTCGTGGGGCTGCCGCTCGGCGCGCGCGTAGGGACGTCATCTCCACGACGCGCGGCGCAACTGCTCCGTGCGCGTCCCGACCTGACGATCATGCCCGTTCGCGGGAACGTCGCGACACGCCTCGCGAAAGTCGAAGCCAATGAGATCGATGCGACGCTGTTGGCGGCCGCCGGCCTGATCCGGCTCGGCTATGAGGATCTCGGTGCCATCATCCCGCTCGATGCCATGCTCCCGGCGCTCCAGCAGGGGGCGATCGGCGTCGAGAGCTGCACCGCTCGCACGGATCTCTGGCCACTGCTTGCTCGCATCGATCACAAGGAGACGCACCGCTGTGTCTCGCTCGAGAGACTGTTTCTCCGGCGCCTGGGCGGCGGATGCCACTCGCCGGTCGCAGGATACGCAACGATCCATGAGGGGAGCGCGCGACTGGACGTCGAAATCTTCAGCGCCGATGGACGGGAGTGGCGGCGCGGTACGGCCACCGTCGCGGCAGGAGATGAAGCCAGCGGCATCATCACATCACTTGTCGATACCATGCTGGCGGATGCCTCCGTCAGCATTCGACATCTCTTCAATGGGCCGGTCGAAGGGCCTGCTACCTGAAAAATGTGAAGCGGTGACAGCCTTCCGCATCGACAGCCAACGGCTTCTTCCGGTCTCAGTGAACGAAATTTCCAATCGCCGACGCGCTACGGAGCTTTCGCTCTGAGAAAGCACCTCCGGCCCCGGTACGCCCGAACGCCAGCGTCTTCGTTGCGCGGCCTTATCGAAAATCCCGGTTTCAGTGATTGCTCCAATGCGTTTCGATCCGTCCGGACCCTCCGTTAGCTCCTCGGGCCTCGATCCCGAAAAGAGGAACTCCATGAAATATTCCAAGAGCCTGGGAGCGGTTGCCGCATTCCTTATCTCGACGTCCGCCGTCCACGCACAGACCGTGATGACGCGGGACACCGGCGCGCCCGTCGGTGACAACCAGAACTCCAAGACGGCCGGGCCCGACGGTCCGGTTCTCCTCGAAGACTTCAATCTCATCGAAAAGCTGGCGCATTTCGATCGTGAGCGCATCCCCGAGCGCGTCGTCCACGCTCGCGGCACCGGCGCCGCCGGCATATTCGTCGCCAGCACCGACCTGTCCCCTTACACCAAGGCTTCTCTGTTCGGCACCGCCGGCAAGGAGACACCGGTTTTCGTCCGCTTCTCGACCGTGATGAACTATCGTGGCTCGCCGGAGGCGGCACGCGACCCGCGCGGCTTCGCGACCAAATTCTACACGGACCAAGGCAACTGGGATCTCGTCGGCATCAACGAGCCGATCTTCTTCATCCGCGACGCCATCAAGTTCCCGGATTTCGTCCATGCCAACAAGCCGGACCCGGTGACGAACATCCAGGACGCCAACAACGCGTTCGATTTCTTCAGCCGCGTGCCGGAATCGACCCATGAGCTCACCATGCTCTATACCGACACTATCGGCATGCCGAAGAGCTACCGCACGATGGACGGGTTCGGTGTCCATGCCTTCCGACTGGTTAACAAGGACGGCAAGACCGTTTTCGCTAAGAGCCTGATCCGAAACTAAGTTGAGTGGTATCAGCGGGTTAGCTTGACGCCAGCCCAAGTCGTTGATTCAGGTGGTTTTGCGAAGACTACCGGAGATCAACGATGTGGACCGACACCACTCGGGCGCAGTATGCCCGCGCGGACTTGGCTTTGCCAAGTGATTTGACCGACGCCGAATGGGCGCTGCTTGAGCCGTTTTTTCCGCCGCCGTCGCATGTGGGCCGTCCGCGCAAGTGGCCGCTCAGGCGGATTGTCGAGGCGATCCTGTATCTGTTGCGCGGCGGTCTGCCGTGGCGGATGCTGCCACCGTGCTTTCCGCCGGTCTCGACAGTGCGGCGCTGGTTCTACCTGTGGCGGGACAACCGGCTCTGGTTATCGCTCAATCATGCCCTATTGCTGATCGGGCGCGAGGCGACCGGGCGCGATGCCTCGCCCAGTGCCGGGGTCATCGACAGCCAGAGCGTCAAGACCACCGAATCCGGCGGTCCTCGCGGCTATGATGCGGGCAAAAAGATCAAGGGTCGCAAGCGCCACATTTTGACTGACACCGAGGGCAATCTGGTCCACGCCGTGATCCACACCGCTGACATCCAGGACCGAGACGGTGCACCGCTGGTGCTGGCCGAGATCATCAAGCGCTTCCCGTGGCTGCGCTATGTGTTTGCCGATGGCGGCTATGCTGGCGACAAACTCCGACAGGCGCTGCGCCGGATCGGCAAATGGACCCTCGAGATCGTCAAACGGTCCGATACCGCCAAGGGTTTCGTGGTCCTTCCACGCCGTTGGGTCGTAGAGCGGACGCTGGCATGGCTGAATCGAAACCGCCGACTGGCCAAGGACTTCGAGCAAACCATCGCGTCAGCAACCGCATGGCTGTTCATCGCCTCGATCCAGCTCTTTGCCCGCCGCATCGCAAGGCTATGAATTCGCAAAGGATAATTTTGAATCAGACTCTAAGTTCCACTGGAAATCCGTGCAGGGCGTCCATGGCATGACGCTGGAAGAGCAGCATGCCGCGGACACGAACTATGCGACCCAGGATCTCTACGACCAGATCCGCGCCGGAAACTTCCCCAAGTGGGATCTGATGGTCCAGTTCCTGCCCCCCGAACAGGCCGCCGCTCTCGACTATGATGCCTTTGACGACACCAAGATCTGGGATAGCGTTCCCGAGGTGAAGGTCGGCACGATGACGTTGAACAAGGTGCCCGACAACTATTTCGAGGCGACCGAGGAATCGGCGTTCGCGCCGAGCGCGATGGTTCCGGGCATCGAGGCTTCGCCCGACAAGATGCTGCAGGGGCGCTTGTTCGCCTATGCCGATACCCAGCGTTATCGTCTGGGCGTCAACTACCAGCAGCTACCCATTAACCGGCCGCTCGTGCCGGTGAACAACAATAATTGGGACGGCGCGATGCAGAGGGCCGGTCACAAGGGCAGCATCAACTTCGAGCCGACCAACGCGGATGGCCCGAAGGAGCAGGCCGACGCGAAATATAGCGAATATCCCGTCGGCGGGACGACACAGCAGCGAAAGATCAGCAAGCCCGACGATTTCCGGCAGGCGGGCGCGCTCTATCGTTCGCTCAGCCCGGTCGATCGGGACCATCTGATCAAGAACCTCGCCTCCGACCTCGGTCAGGTGAAGAGCGTGGATATCCGGTCGTTGATGGTCGCCCACTTCTACGCGGCGGATAAGGACTATGGCGCGCGCATGGCCAAAGCCGTGAACGTCACGATGGCGCAGGTGCAGCAGGCTATCGCCGCTCACCCCGAGCAGTTCCCCGCGAGCTGACCCCTCATCCCCGGCGCCACGCCCCTGGCGCCGGGGACTTTTATCAAGGAAGAATAGCATGTCCCACCGCATGGCCGTATTGGCCGCGCTCTGCCTCCTGGCGTCTCCCGCTGCTACGCTCGCTGCGGGTCAGGATGCCGCTCCGATGACCAAGACCCATGTGCAGCAGATGCTGTTCGACGCTGCCGCGATGGGGCGTACCGATATGGTCGCACCGCTGCTCGCGGCCGGCGCGGACATCGATGCCTACGATGAACGCGGTTTCACGCCGCTGATCCTGGCTGCCTATGACGGACATCTCGATACGGTCAACGCGCTGCTCGATCACAAGGCGAACGCGTGCAAACCCGATGTAAGCCAAGGCAATACCGCGCAAATGGGAGTCGCGTTCAAGGGCGAAGACCAGATCGCAGCGCGCCTGCTGCAGGCCGGCTGCGACGTCAACGCGCGCAACAGGCAGGGCCAGACAGCGCTCATGATGGCGTCAATGTTCGATCGCAAAGCGCAGGTCGACATGCTGATCGCGGCCGGCGCTCGCCGAGATCTTGCCGATACCTCCGGAAGGACGGCATCCTCGGTTGCTCGAGATCAGGGCAACGACGCCATGGCCGACCACGTCCGCAATTCTGGCCAGCCATGACGGTGGTGCGCGTCCAGTACCGGCCGCGCACTTTCATCACTGTCAGAATATCAATCCGAACAAGGACCAGATCGCCGAAACGAACCCCCAAAGGACCAAGGCCGAGACAATCGCTATCTCGACCTTGCCCGGTCCGGATGCCTCAAATGGATCGTCCTGAAAACTCATCGTGGAAGACCCCCTCGGTTGGGCTCCTCCAAGAATTAGTGGATGTGCCGGACCGTGAAAACCTCTGCGATCGGCTCATTGTCGCCGGTTCGCACGAGCCGACAGTGATGCGATAGCATCCGGGTTCCAGACGGGGGCTCATTGGGCGTTTGCCAATCCTTCCGGTCGACCAAGCCAACCGACAGCGTTTCGCCCGGATCTAGATTGCCCGCGAAGAAGATGTCCCGTCGTAACGTCGTTGCCGTTCGAGCGAGATCGCGGTCGAACTGCCACTCAGCACGATCCACGAACGAGACGAAGCTGCTGAAATAGAGGAAGCCCGCGCCATTGAAGTCCTGGGCAGGACAGGGGTCGATGGTGACAACCGGTCCCGTCACCGCCTGGTGCAGCGCGAAACCCATATGTTCGCTCGCGCGCCCGGCCCGCACAGCGGCCGCCCGGCCCGGGAGATCTTCGCGGCTTCGGAACGGCTCCGGTTTCGGCAGACCAGGCACGACGAAGCGTGAAACGCTGCGATTGCCACCATCCTGACCGCGGCGCACGAAGACGGATACCATCTCCACCTGTCCGATGTAGCGCCCGCCCACCACCAGGCGGTGGCGGCTCAGCATCTGCGTCTGCGTCACCCGCCGCAGCCGCGACCGCACCACCAGCTCATCATTCTCGCGGACAGAAGCGAAGTCCCCGTCCTGAATCGAAATCGAGGAGAAGGCCGCATAGACCGGGCTCCCGCGTTCATCGATGAAGTTCGGTACCTTCTGGCCGGCAAGGCTCGCGAGCATCATCCAATGTTGATGCCCGAGCTGTTTCAGCAGCCAGGTCTCCGAAAGACCATGCAAGCTCAGCTGGGGCATACCCATGAGGATCGTCTCGCTTCGGTTGCGCAACCATGGCGAGACACGCGCTGACGCATCCGCGACAGGCGCGGGCGACGTGGCGGGCGTCGCCACCGGATCATAGCCGCAATGCTCGCAGCGATCCTGCAGCCGACCAAAGGCGCTCAGCAACCACTTCTGCCCGCACGCCGGGCACGGCTCACGCAAGGTATCATGATGCGCCTTGGCGGCGGTCAGAGCCACGCCGCTCATGCGTGAACCTCACCGTGGATTGCAGCCATCGCTGGCGCGCATCCGATCAGTGGTCGATCCGACAAATCCCAGACGGTTTCCCGTCGTCCCTCGCTTTCAATCCGGACGCGCTGATCCCCGGTGATCGTGCCGATCGCCGCCGCCGCGATGTCCCTCGCATGAAACCGTGCCAGGACGTCGTCCAGTTCGGCCGTACCAACCGCGAGCAGATAGCCGAAGCTCGGGAATGTCTGGAGCCAGCGCTCGATAGCGATATCCGGCGGAATTGGTATCGCATCGATGTCGATGATCGCGCCGACGCCTGAGCATTCCGCGAGCATCGTCGCGGTGCCGATGATGCCACCCTGGCTGATGTCCTTACCCGCTCTTGCAAGCCCCGCTTCGGCGATCTCAGGCAACAGCTCAAGGTCGCCGCGCAGACGCATGGGTGGAGCGGAGGTGGCCGCATCCCAGTTCGGATAAGGATCGCGATACCGGCCGCGCAGGTCGATGACAGCTACAAGATGATCGCCTGGCGCCGCATCGAAACTGGTCAGCAGTTTCTTGGCGCGTCCCAGGATCGCGAGTGCAAGCTGGCTGTTTTGCGTCCGTAGATTGCTGTGCCCGCCAACCATGGGCACCTCGAAGGCGCGTGACGCATCTCGCAGGCCTTCGAGCATCGGCACGGCGCCGTCGTGTCCGTCCGACCAAAGGGCGTTCACCGTCGCCAAAGGCCGACCGCCCATCGCGGCGATGTCCGAAACGTTGACCATCACGCCGCACCAGCCCGCGAACCAGGGATCGCTGGCGACGAACTCGTTGATGAAGCCTTCGATGGCGAACAGCAAATAGCCGTCCCCGTCAGGGATGGCGGCGCAATCGTCACCGACCACGATCGCGCTTTGGTCGATGCCCAAGGCCTTCACCACGTCGGCGATATCGGCCTTTGCGGCGAAGCTGCGGCTCTCACGCAGCGATCGGGCGAGCGAGGCCAGATCGATACCCACGCCGCTCATCCACGCCCACGCGACAGGAAACCCACCTGAGGCGTGTCGAAGGGGGGGTAATATTCCAGATCGGCTTCCATCCGGTGGTGTGGTCTGCCGAACAGGTCGAACTCCTCCAGCGAGCGCCAATGCAGCCGTTGAAAGAGAAGGGCGTTCTGGCTCTGCACATTGGCCAGGAAGCGCGTGCATCCATGGGCATGCGCCGAGGAGACGGCCAAGCGGATCAGGTCTGATCCAATCCGGCCGCCAGCGCGACCGCGATAGGCCTGATCGACGGCCAGACGCGATCCCCACCAGGTCTTGGGCGCGCCCGGATCCTCATGAATCCGCACCGTGCCGACGACCCGGCATGCTCCGTCCCCGTCCTGCATGACCGCGACCAGCGCGATGGCGAACCTGTCGATGTCGTCGCGGTCATCCGCCTCGAAGACACCTTGCTCCTCGCAAAAGATCTCACGCCGCAGCGCGAACGCCGCGGAACGCTCCCACTCCGCGGTCGCCCATTTTATGCGCAGGGACGGTGCCAGCGCAGCCTGTTCGGCCACGGCATTCATGATGCGCGCCGCTCATAGGTCGAGAGGGCCGAGCATGCGCCGCATCGGCCACAGCCGGCCTTGATGTCGCTCGACTGCATTCCGGCTTCGCGCAGCATCGCTCCGAGCGGCTGGAGAACGCTGTGCATGAAAGTCGGCTTCGGCGACGGATGGCTCTCGAGCGGGGTTCCCGCGATCGGAACGAAGGGCACCACGAAGGGGTAGACGCCAATCGCGACGAGCCGCTCGCAGACAGAGAGCAATTCCTCACGGCTATCGCCGAGACCCGCCAGGATGAAGGTCGAAACCTGCCCTTTTCCGAACACCTCGATCGCCGCCTCGAAGGCGTCGAAATAGCGTTCGAGCGACACCTGAGCCTTGCCGGGCATGATGCGCTTGCGAACTTCCGGCGTCACCACCTCGAGATGCATGCCCAGCGAGTCGACTCCAGCGTCCTTCAGACGTGTGAACCAGAGGTCGTCATCCGGCGGCTCGCACTGTGCCTGGATCGGAATGTCGACCGCCGTTTTCACGCCCGCTGCGCTTTCCGCGAGGATCGCGGCGCCGCGATCGGACCCGGGCGGCGTGCCCGTGGTCATGACCATGTGGCGCACGCCGTCCAGTTCGACGGCAGCCTTGGCGACCTCCGCCAACTGCGCGGGCGTCTTGCGTTCGATGGTGCGGCCCGCCGCGAGCGATTGGCCGATCGCGCAGAACTGACAGGCTTTGGTCCGGCTCTGATAGCGGATGCAGGTCTGCAGGATCGTCGTGGCCAGGACGTCGCGGCCGTGCAGGGTCGCGATATGCGAATAGGGAATCCCATCCGCTGTCGAAAGCTCGTAGAATTTCGGCTTCGTGGGGAAGGAAATCGCAGCGAGTTCCACGCCGTCCCGGCTCAATCGGCTCAAGCCCGCCGCATCGGGGCTCGCTGCCTGATAAGGGCTCTCGAACGCTGGCGCATTGTGGACCGGCACCATGACGGTGGTGCCGTCGATCGTCACCGGCATATGGTCGGAAGGGCCGGCGCCACCGCGCCGGCTAACCCCCGAGCTCTTGGGATCGACGAGCCGAATCCCGAAAGATTGCAGCTCGTTGATCAAGGCCTCAGTCGACATTCTCGATCGCCTCCCGGTCTTCGCTTGCCTCCGTGTGGGTCGTATGGGGGACAGTGCGGATGGAATCTGCCCGGCGCATCGGGACGGCCGGCTGGTCGTTGATGAGGAGCGAGAGAAGCTCCGGACGGGCATAGTGGCCGACCGAGTCCATCATCCGCTTGCGCTTGGTGATGAGGCTCATGTCCAGATCGGCGATCAGCAGGCCTTCGCCCGACCGCATCGGCTCGACGAGATGCTTGCCCTCCGGCGAGACGATCGCGGTCATGCAGCCGCCGCGCAGGCCGCGCTGCAGCCCTTCGTCCGTCGTGATCGACGCAATCTGCTCCTCGGTCAGCCAGCCCGTCGAATTGACGACGAAGCAGCCGCTCTCGAGCGCATGATGCCGGATGGTGACTTCGGTCTGATCGCCGAAGATGTCGCCCACCAGCGAGCCCGGGAACTGCCCGGCGTGGATTTCTTCGTGCTGCGCCATCAGCGCATAGCGGGCCAGCGGGTTGTAGTGCTCCCAGCAGGCGAGCGCGCCGACGCGGCCGACCGTGGTGTCGACGACCTTGAGACCGGCACCGTCGCCACCGCCCCAGATCATCCGCTCATGGAAGGTCGCGGTGAGCTTGCGGCGCTTCAGCAGGAGTTCGCCGTCGGTGTTGAAGATCAGCTGAGCATTGTAGATCGTGCCATAGTCCAGCTCGTTGACGCCGAGCACAATCACCATCTTGTGACGCCGAGCCGCCTGGCTGACGGCCTCGGTAACCGGACCGGGCACCACGACCGCATTCTCGTAGAAGCGCATATGATCGCCGCCGCTGGTCATCGGAGGGCGGACGAACGAGAAATAGGGATAATAGGGGACGAAGGTCTCGGGGAAGACGATGAACTGGACGCCCTTGTCAGCGGCATCCGAGATCGCTGCGAGGACTCGGTCGAGCGTGCCCAACGGCGTCTCGAGATCGGGGGCAATCTGTACCGCTGCGGCGCGGATCACACGTTTTTCAGACATGACTTTCCTCTCATGTTTCGGGGACAATTTCGCTCTTTTGGCAGGGGCCGGCGCGACCAGCCCGCGATCCGGCGACTGGAAATTGATTGGATATGATGCAGTCAATCAACGCATCATAGAGGCTGTGTCGTCGACTCATAACGCCGTCTTTACGTCCGTTCATTCTCCAATCAATGGGCGTAAACCCCTTGCGGAAAGGCGTCAACACAACTCCCTGCGTTTCTTATCATTCCGCGCTGCACAATCCCTTCACGGAGCAGGCAATAATCTGGCATTGAGGGCAGTCATCGGGCTGGCCTCCACGCGTGCAACATTGTACGGTCAATCCATCTTAGGTTTCGAAATACTGAGCACATGCACGACTGGACGCCCGATCTTTCCACCTCAGCCAAGCCGCGCTATCTCGCTCTCGCTGATCGCATCGCATTCGACATGCAGGCGGGGCGACTGGTCGCCGGCGATCGCTTGCCGGCACAGCGCTTGCTCGCGGAGCGCCTTGGAATCGACTTCACCACGGTAGCCCGGGGCTATGGCGAGGCGCAGAAGCGTGGCCTGGTCGAGGCAAGGCAAGGGCAAGGGACTTTCGTCCTGCCGACTCAGCGCACCGCCACGCGCGCCGATGTGGTCGCGCCAACGCGCACGCATGCCGACGATACCGATCTTTCGATGAACCTGCCGCCGGAGCCTCACACGCCTGAGCTGATCGAGCGGATGCGCGCAGGCTGGGACGCGGTCGGTCGCGATATTCTACCGATGCTACGATACCAGTCGTTCGGCGGCGGCGCGCGCGACAAGGAGGCGGCGCTTCATTGGCTGGCGCGCCGCGATCTCGCGCCAGCGATCGAGCGGATTTACGTCACCCCTGGCGCGCATGCCGCCTTGCTGGGGATATTGAGCGCGCTGACCAAACCTGGTGACGTCCTGCTCAGCGAGAACCTGACCTATCCGGGCATCAGGGCGGTTGCCGCGCTGGTGGGGGTCGATCTCCATGGTCTTCCCATGGACCATGAAGGCATCGATCCCGAGGCATTCGCCGAGGCCTGCGAGCGCCTCGCGCCAAAGGCGCTTTATCTGAATCCGACGCTGCAGAACCCGACCAACCTTACGATCTCGTTCGAGCGCCGGCGGCAGATCGTCGAGATAGCGCGGCGTTTCGACGTCGCAATCATCGAAGATGATGCCTATGGCTTCATCGCGCAGGGGACGCCGCCAACCATCGCCTCGCTCGCACCCGACCTCACCTGGTATGTCGCCTCGCTCGCGAAATGCATTGGGGCGGGCCTGCGTACCGCCTATGTCGTGGTTCCCGAAAAGCGATCGGCCTGGGGGTTCGCCTCGGCCGTGCGCTCCGCTGCTGTCATTGCCTCGCCCATCACCCTGGCACTCGCGACGCAATGGATCGAGGACGGAACCGCCGACGCCATCTTGCGCGCCGTCCGCGTTGAGACCGAGGAGCGGCAGAAGCTCGCGCATAGGATCCTTGCCGACCAGCGCCTCGAAGGCGATCCGGACAGCTTCAACATCTGGCTGTCGCTTCCCGCCGGCTGGACTCGCTCGGCCTTTGTCGGCCACATGCGCTCGACGGGGGTAGGGATAGTCCCGAGCGATGCCTTCACCGTCTCCGGCACCCCGCCGGAAGCGGTGCGCATCTGTCTGGGCGGGCCGGCACCTCGGGCCACAGTGGAACGAGCCCTCGAATGCGCTGCGCATGCGCTGGAGGCGATGCCGGCCACGGTGACGTCCTTCTTATGACGCGCGGAGCCGATGAGCAGGCATGAGCCGAGTGCTCTGTGTCCCACTGAAAATCAGAAACAGGAGAGAATATGTCCGCGAACCATGAGCGGTCGGTTGTCAGCGAATGGCGAGGCGGCCTGTCGTGCGAAGTCCAGGCCGGACGTTTCACCCTGTTGGTCGACGAGCCTGAAAGCGTCGGCGGCACGGACCTGGGGCCTCAGCCGACAGAATTATTCCTGTCCTCGATTGCTTCCTGCTTCACGCTGGCACTGGCCTTTAGTGCCCGCAATCGGTCGATCACGGTGGACGCGATCAAAGTGACGGCCACCGGCGTCTATGATGGACCTCGTTTCCGTGCCGTGCGGATCGATGCGCGGGTCGCGTGCGACCCTGCCGCGCTCGATGGTCTTATCCGGCAGGCCGAGCGCGTCTGCTATATCACCAATACGCTGAAATCCGATCTCGACCTGATAATCGCGCCGCAACTGATCACGGCTTGAGCCCAGTCAAAGCGGCGCAAGTCGTGGCCACGGGTATCGCTCCGGCGGCAAGCGTGTGGGATTCCGGCGCGTACAATCGCTCCGATGACAGTCATCGTATTTTTCCTATAGTGATGTTCGTCTGACGAATGCGTGCGCCTTGGCGCGCGTCGGACTTGGGAATCCGCGGAAACAGCAATGGCTTGATGGGAGCGGCAGCTAATCGGCGCGCTGCCGCGAGACGGAGTTTTGGTGGGCGGCACCGAGTCCCGCCATTGACGATATGTCGTATGAGAATTATCTCATTCACTATAGTATCAAATATCGTGTAAGGAGAGCGGCGCTCATGTCCGCCGACCAGCTTCCCACCTTCCTCGACCTCCCGGCAAGATCGACGCAACCGCGCACGACCGGTATCACCCATATCCTCGATAAAGGCAGCACCACGGCCGATATCCGGGCAATCCTGACGTCAGCCGCGCGCTATATCGACATCTGGAAATTCGGCTTTGGCACCTCCTATGTCGATCCGGCGGTGCCAGCGAAGATCGCGCTGCTGAAGGCCGCTGGCATCAAGACCTGTACCGGGGGCACGTTGCTCGAAATCGCGTGGCTGCGCGGGCGTGTTGACGGCTTTTTCGAGTTCGCGGCTGAGCGGGGCTTCGACTGTGTCGAGGTGTCCGATGGGGCGACCGATATTCCCTTCCACGACAAGCTCGCGCTCATAGAGCGCGCGAATGCCCTGGGCTTCGAGGTTCTCTCCGAGATCGGGAGCAAGGATCCGACCAAGCGGCTGAGCTCCGCCGAATGGGTCAGCCAGCTCGAGACGGATGCCCAGGCCGGGGCGCGATGGATCGTGATCGAGGGCCGCGAGAGCGGGACGGTCGGGCTCTATGATGAATATGGCAAGATCCGGAACGACATCCTCCACGCGATCACGCGCAGCAGGTTCGCCAACAAGCTGATCTTCGAGGCGCCGCAGCGCGCGCAGCAGGCCTTTCTGATCCGGGAGTTCGGCCCCGAGGTCAATCTTGGGAACATCCTTCTAGGCGATGTGATCAGTCTTGAGACCCTCCGGCTTGGGCTGCGCGCCGACACGCTCCAATTGCTGACCGACGCTGACGGGGTAGGGGCTCGCCTTGTTCACGCTTGATCCCTCAGCCCAGAACATCATGCCGACACGCTACCGGCAGGTGGCGATCAGCAGCGATGTCGAGAGTCTCGATCCTGCATGGCTCGAACAGCATTTCCTCGGGCTCGAGGCCTATATGCGAACACGCTTCATCGTCGCCAGGCTCGGCGAGGAGTGCGCGTTGATCGAAGTGGACCGACCCGAGAGCAAGGCACTGTTCTCGGTGATCGAAGCGGTCAGGGTCGTCGCCCCCGCGGCCAGCTGCAAATATTTCTACGAACCCGAGATCGACACGGCCATTCCCTCCCAGCTGGCGCTTGTGGCGGTCAAGAACCCGGACGTGCCGTGCGTGATCGTGGAGGGCGAGTACGGCCATGTGAGCTTCATCCTCAATGCCGCGCCCCTGCTGCTCAATGTTTTCGACATCGTGCCCCCCTTTCCCTCGAAGCTGCTGGACCAGGTCGAACGGGTTCTGGCGGTTGCCGAGGACCTGCCGCCGATCGTGCCGGTGCCGGTGCTGGTCGACAGCCGCGAGGAACTCGCGGCGCACGTCAACCCGTTGCCCGCCGATGTACTGGTGCCCTGCCGGGGTTCGGGGCTCGACTTCGCAGAGACGAAGGTCGTCTATCTCGACGAGCGTCCGCGCAAGGTGGACTGGATACTGCTCGGCTGCGACCGTTCCCAGCAGATCCATCGCTGGTTCTACGGCGAGAACGCGCCGGTGGTCGATATCTGCCCGACCAAGTTCCTCGGCAAGCATCTCGATCCGGTGCGAACCATCACCCGTTGCTGCCTCATTCAGGAGGGCGTCGAGGCCAGAGACCTCGCGACCTATGTCCCTTGGGGTTCGTCCCTGGATGAGGTGCGCAAGGCGCTCGTCCAGATCCTCTCCAAGGTGGACGTGCCGTGGACGCGCACCTGATCGACTCCCAGATTTTCGGCCATCTCTGGTCGACGTCGGAAAGCCACGCCATCTTTGACGAACCGGCCAGGGTACGCCGCTGGCTCGGCGTCATCATCGCCTTGGCCCAGGCACAAGCCGAACTGGGCCTGATTCCGGCCGCTGCCGCGCGTGATATATCCGCGCTGCAGGATTGTGGCCTCCCGATCGACCGCATCGCCGAGGCCACGCGCGCGACAGGCCACTCGACCCTGGGGATGATCCAGGTCCTGCAGGAGCTGCTGCCAGCGTCCGCGGCGCCGTTCGTCTATTACGGCGCCACCGTTCAGGACATCACCGACACGTCGCAAGTGCTTGAGCTCGCCGAGACTGGGCTGTTGCTCTGGCGAGACCTTCGGGCCATCGAGGACAGGCTTCTCGACCTCGCCGTGACACACCAGAACACCCCGATGGCTGGCCGCACCCACGGCCAGCTCGGCTCGCCCATTCCACTCGGCTTCAAGATCGCAAGCTGGGCCGACCAGATCGGTCGGGACCTGTCACGGCTGCGGGACGGCCGCGACCGATGGCTGACAGGTCAGTTCGCGGGTGCGGTCGGGACGATCGGCTTCTTCCAACCCGAGGGGCTGGCGTTGCGCGCGGCCTTTTGCCGGCATGTAGCGCTCGCCGAGCCTTCCATTTCGTGGCTGTCGGCCAGGGACCGCTTCGTCGAGTTCGCGAACGTGTCAGCGATGGCGGCCAACACGCTCGCGCGGATCGCAAACGAGGTCTACGGCCTCCAACGCCGCGAAATAGGCGAACTCGGTGAGCGCCCGGCCGCCGGCACGGTCGGCAGTATCACCATGCCGCATAAGCGCAATCCGGAGAACAGTGAGCAGATCGTCACGCTTGCCCAACTCGCCAGGGCACAGAGCGCGCTTCTCGCGGATGCCATGGTGCATGAGCATGAGCGCGACGGTCGCGTCTGGAAGCTCGAATGGTCGGTCTTTCCCACGCTCGCCCATTCGGTTCTGGCGGCCTGCTCGCTTACGCGCGCGTTGCTCGATGGGCTTGAGGTCGATGCGCAGGCCATGGCGCGCAATCTCGCGCTCGTGTCGCCATCGGAGCATCTGCTCAGCCTTATGGCGATCCGCCTGGGCAAGCACGCCGCGCAGCATACGCTGCAACAAGCCTATCGGCGCGCTCGTGCTGAACGGCTCTCGCTTGCGGACGCG
Source organism: Sphingobium sp. LB126 (assembly GCF_002795205.1). NCBI lineage: Bacteria > Pseudomonadati > Pseudomonadota > Alphaproteobacteria > Sphingomonadales > Sphingobiaceae > Sphingobium > Sphingobium sp. LB126. The sequence continues at coordinate 423,390 of NZ_NETV01000001.1, read as the reverse complement.
CTGGACGGCGTGGCTACGCCCACGGAACTCGCGGCAATCGCCGATGTAGATCTGGGCGCGGGACCGGAAATGGTCGATCGGGTGGTCGCTGCCTCCCGGCAGCGCCGCGAGAGCGAACCGGAACATTGGCGATGATCGAGCCGCCACGTCTGTCGCTCGCGGCCCTGCCGACCCCGATCCAGCATCGCCCCGATCTCGGGAGGGCGCTGGGGCGCAACGCGCTCTGGGTCAAGCGGGACGATCTCACCGGTTATTCCTGGGGTGGGAACAAGGTCCGCACGATCGAATATCTGCTCGGCGATGCCAAGGCACAGGGCTGCGACATCATCGTGCTCTGCGGTGGCCCGACATCGAATTTCGCGGCGCTGATGGCGGCCGCATGCGCGGCGCACGGCCTGGATACCGTTCAGGTCAGCTACGGCACCGAACCAAGCCCGAAGCCGGCGGCGCTTGCTGCCGGCGAGGGGGCAGGTGCGACGGTTCGCTATACAGGATCCCTCGATCGCTCGACCATGGAGGACGCGGCAGATGCGATAGCGGATGTCCTGCGCGCGCAGGGCCGACGTCCCTATCCCGTGCCGCGCGGCGGGGCGACGGTCATCGGCGCGCTCGGATATGCCCAGGCGGCAGGTGAAGTCCGCCGTCAGCTGCGACAGGCAGGCATCCAGGCCCTTACGCTTGTCATCCCGGTGGGATCGGGAGGGAGCATTGCTGGCTTGCTCGCCGGTTTCCTGTTCGATTTCGAAGGAGACGGCAAAGAAGGACCGCTCGACCTCGACTTGATCGGCGTCAGCGTCTCTCGTCCGCCCGAAGCGTTGCGCGACGAAATCGACGCGAAGGCGCGCGCGTGCGGAGAGGGGCGTTCGCGTCTCGGGAATGTGCGCTGCGCCTGGCAGCTTGTGGACGGACGCGGCGTGGGCTTCAATCGATATGATGCGGAGGATGCCGCGTTCGTCGATCAGATGATGCGCCAGTCGGGCCTGCTCATCGACATGACCTATAACGGCAAGGCGCTGCGCTGGCTTCGCGATATGCTGCCGCAGACCGACCGGCCGATCCTCTATTGGCATACCGGCGGTGCGCTCGCGGTCGCCGATCGGTTGGCGACCTCAGACCACGCTTCGCCTCATCATCAGGAGACCAAATGACCATGCTCGCCGCCGGAGAAGAACGGGTTGCTCCCCGCGTTGAAGGCCCTTCTTCCGCTGGGCCGGCGCCCGAGCTGATCGAGGCCGGTTTCGGATGGGAAATCGCCGATGCCGGCGTCCTGCATCATGGTCTGAACATCGCCGATTTCGCCCATGTCCTGGACTTGCATCACCGCGCGATCATCTCCGACGATGTCGCACGCAAGCTCCTGTCGGTTCTGCTTGAGGCGCATCGCACGGATCCGGCGAATTTCCCCTACGATCCGCATTTCGGCGAGGCCTATAATTCCCGCGAGCGCTTCTTTGCCGAACGGATCGGCGACTGCGCGGGCTGGCTTCATGCGGGCCGGCCGCGCAGAGAGGCGGCGCGCGTCGCCTTTCGCCTCGTTCTGCGCCGGTTGACGGCCGAATTGCTGAAGTCGGGCGCCGCCTTTGCCGAAGCTGCCTGCCTGGTGGCGGACCGCCATCGGGAAAGCTTCATGGCGGACCAAACCTATCTCCAGCAGGCCCAGCCGTCGACCTTCGGACATTATCTGCTCGGCTTCGTCCCGCCGGCGCTTCGCGACGGCGAGCGGTTGCTGTCGGCCCTTCACGCGGTCAATCGCAGCCCGGGCGGCGCCGGCTGCGTCAATGGCAGCCATCTGCTCGCCGATCGGGGTTATCTCGCGTCGTTGCTGGGCTTCGAGGCTGTCATCGAGCACACCCGCGACGCCATGTGGCAGGTCGACACCTTCATCGACATCCTGTCGACCGGGGTCAGCCTGCTGTCGAACCAGTCCAAGCTCGCCGAAGATCTTGAGATCTGGTCGAGCCAGGAATTCAATTATGTGGACCTGGCCGGTCCCTATACCCGTTCGTCGGTGCTGATGCCGCAAAAGCGCAACCCCTATGCGCTCACCATCATCCGCGGGGGTAGCGGCATGCTGATCGGTCGCCTTTCGGGATTCCTTGCGGTCGTAAAAACCCCGTCGGCGCGCAGCGACAATCTGATCTTCGCCTATGGTGAGCTGCCCCGCGCACTCGATTATGCGGTCAAGATTAGCAACCTCAGTCGCGGCGTCGTCGAAACCCTGACGGTCAACGAGGACCGGCTGTGGAAAGCCCTCGAGGCGGGTTTCAGCCAGGCGACCGATCTTGCTGAATATGTGATGGTCGAGTGCGGCATCGATTACCGCAGCGCCTACAAGATCGTTGGCCAGGCAGTTCGCGCCGCAAGCGCGAGCGGGAAGCGCGGCGTCGATATCGATGTCGAGGGGCTCCGAGAGGCCGCCCGGCAAGTGGCTGGGCTGGATATCTCGCTTGACGCCGCCAAACTCGCCGCGGCGCTAGACCCCCGCCAGATTGTCGCAAGCCGCTCCGCCCAAGGCGGCGCGGCTCCTGCGGTCGTTGCCGACATGGCTGCACGATTTGCGCGGAGCGCCTTCGAACTGGGACGAGAAGCGAGCGCGCAGCTCGCGCATTTCGATGAAATCGAAGAGCAGTTGCTCCAGCGCGTCGAAGCCCTCGTCAACGGGTAGAAGGCATCAAGCCGCCGGCCGTTCGCACCTCGGCGAACGATCGGCGGCATTGCCTTGAAGCTCAGGCATTCTCGCGGTTGCGGAAGACATACCAGATGAGCTGGGCCGGCTCCTTGCTCCGGTTCTCCCAATGATGCGGAACGCCGCCCTGAAAATGGAGCGAGTCACCGGCTTTCAGGACATAATCTTCCTCGTCCATCCGGAACACGACCTCGCCGGACAGCACGAAGATCAGTTCCTCGCCGGTGTGATGCAGGATCCGGTCACCGCTTGACGCGCCCGGCGCCATGGTAGCGACCGCGGCGGCGGTCACGAACTGGCGATAGGATCCGGAAATGTTGCCAAGGCTCAATCCCTTGTGGGGCGTGTAGACAGGCTGACGATGATCGGCCGGCGTGAACTGGAAGGGGGCCGACGCATTCTCGTCCTCTTCGACGAAATAGCCGACGGTGACGCCAAGCGCGGTCGCGAGCTTCAGCAACGTCGTGATCGTGGGTACCATCCCGCTGCGCTCGATCTTGTGGATCGTCGCGGGCGCCACATCGCTGACATCGGCGAGGCCCTGGAGCGAGAGTCGCTTCTGCCGGCGCAGCGCCGCGATCTTCTCGCCAACCTTGCTGACGATGACGTCGACATCCTCGCTGGTCGCGGGCGCCGGCACCTTTTCAGGAGCTTTGGCTCGCGGCTTTGTGCCGCCTTCCTTCTTTGCGCGCGTCGCCAATATATTCTCCAAGGCAATCCAACGATCGGTGAACGTTGCAGACGTGCGTCATGCAACGCGGTGAAGCAAGAGGCGGTACCTGAAACGCCAACAGCCTATGACGAAGACGCCTAACGGCAGCCGTCCGCGCCAACTCCAGGGATCGCAATATTTCCAGTCTCGATCCGCTGGCGCCACAACGCGACCGCGGCGTCTAGCTCGCCACGGTCCTTTGTCTCCATCCAATCCTCGAGCCCGGGCGTCGCATCGATCAGCACGCCAGACTCGCTGTGGAGACGAATCACCGTCAGGGAATAGACGAGGCTATTCGTCATAGCTCCATATTGCGCCATCGCCAGCGTCGCGAGACCACTGTCGAGGTGCATGGTAGCGATGTTGAACGGCGTCGCGACAGCGGCCTCGCCGTCGCCGGTCTGTTGGAGCACGACCCATTGCTCGCCTGCGGCGCGCGCATGGACGATGCGTTCTTCGATCAACCTGCCACGCGCCAGGGCGTCGATTTCGCGGGCGCGAAGCGCGAACGCCGCGCCGCGCGCCAACCTCGATCGTCGATCGGAATCGGCCGCCGCCGGACCTCTCCAGGCCTCGACCAACTGTTCGAGCGTCTCCAGATCCTTCAAACCGTCGACCTGCGCGCGCAGCGTTCTCAGATCATTTTCATAGCGTTCCACATCGGGCATCGCGGTCGCATGCAATTCGCGTTCGCATTCCATCCATTCGTCTTGAACCGGACTGGACATTGTCGGCGAAGTACCTTGCATGAACTGGATTTCCTGGTGGTTCGGCCATCACGCGTGACCGCAACCGCGTTTGACACGGCATTCTAATATCGCATAGGAAAAATGAAATCACTATAAGATACGCTCCGGGTCTTCGGAGCGCGCAGCGCAGGAAGAGAAGCGCCGACGCGACGAGATTCCCGGTTGGACGAAAGGCGAGGCGCTTGTTTTCCGTGAATACCCGCAAAATCTCGGTCAGGCGGTCATGACGACGCCAGCCATGACGCTTCTCCTCACCGTGCATCGCGGCGCCTACAAGGACAGCGTCCGCCAGATGGCCGCGACGCGCGCGATGCTGGAGGCGGGCGGGGTCGAGTGGGCAGGCGCCTTCATGGCAACCCCTGCCAACCTTCAGCAACTCCACGCCGAGGGGTTCGCGAACACCGAGGTCGACGCCCAGGCCAATGACCTTGTCCTGGCCGTTCGTGCCGAAGATGCCGCTTCGGCGCAGCATGCATTGGCGCGAGCCGAAGCCAGCTTGTTCACCACCGGAGCGCAGTCGAGTGGCGCCCAGGAAGCGCTGCCCGTCGATCTGCGGGCGGCACTGCGCGAAGATCGCGCCGCCAATATCGCCATGATTTCGGTACCCGGACCCTATGCCACGCTCGAAGCCCAGAAGGCGTTGTCCGAAGGGCTTCATGTCATGCTGTTCAGCGATGCCGTCGAACTGGCCGATGAGCTTGCACTCAAGCAGCGTGCGCGGACGCTCGGCCGGTTCGTCATGGGGCCTGGTGCCGGCACATCATGGATCAGCGGGACCGGCTTCGGATTTGCCAATCGCGTCCGGTCCGGTCCGGTCGGCCTCATCGCGGCGTCGGGAACAGGCGCACAGGCGGTCATGTGCTTGCTCGATCACCTCGGGATAGGCACAGCGCATGCGATCGGCGTCGGCGCCCATGACCTCACAGCCGACATCGGCGGACTATCCGCGCGGATGGCGTTGGAAGCCTTCGAGGCGGATGAAGGGGTCAGGATTATCATCCTCGTCTCGAAGCAGGCTGACGCCATCGTTGCGGCCGATCTGCTTGATCGTGCGACCAAGCCGATCGTTGCCGTTCTGCTCGGTACGAGCGACGACCGTGTGCTTGGTCGAGAGGAGGTCTATTCGACCCTGGAACAGGGAACATTCGCGGCGGCACGATTGCTGGGATATTCGCCGCTGGAGGCGGATCAAAAGCTTGAGGCGCAGGTCGCGGCGGCAGCCGCACAATTGCCGCCGGAGCGAACCCGCCTGGTCGGCTTGTTCAGCGGAGGCACGCTCTGCGAAGAGGCCGCGGCGATCGCGGCACGGTATGTCGCGCCGATCGAACGCACCGCGCCGCATCCGTCCGAACCGGCCGGGGAGGCCGCGCACCTCCTTCTCGACCTTGGTGACGAGGACCACACACGGGGCAAACCCCATCCGATGATCGATGCCGCCGCGCGGTGCGAGCAGTTGCTCGCGCAGGCCTCGGATCCCACGGTCGCCGTCGTTCTGCTCGACCTCGTGATCGGCGAGGGATCCCATCCTGATCCGGCCAGCGTGCTGGCACCGGCCGCGGCCAAGGTCGTCGACGCCGGTGCTGTCGTGCTGGTCTGCGTGGTTGGCGCCCCGGCGGACCCGCAAGATCTCCGGCGGCAGCGCGAGCAGTTCGAGCGTGCGGGCTGCATCCTCGCTCCGACCACGGCGCGCGCGGCCTATGCCGCGGTCGCGATCGCGATTCGCCAACCTGCGATCGCGAACGCGACCGAAATCCGACCTTCTCGACCCTGATATGCGAACGGACCAACACGTAATGTCGTCTCTTGCCTCTCCCCCCTCGCGTGGCCCGCGCGTGGCCCTCACCACTTATTCAACCAAGCCGCGCGGCGGGGTCGTCCACACGCTGGAGTTGGCCGAAGCGCTGCAGGCGCAGGGGATCGACGTCACGGTGGTAGCGATGGGGGAGCGGGGATCGCTCTTCCGCGAGGTCAGCGTGCCGGTCGAATATATCCAGCCGCCTGAGGTCAAGGATACGCTCGAGGCCCGCGTGTTCAGTTGGATCGACACCCTGATCAAGGGGCTGGAGCCGTTGCGCGACCGCTTCGACATCGTGCACAGCCAGGACTGCATCTCGGCGCGCGCGGCCGCCCGGATTCGTGACGCCGGCGCTCCCTTCCGGCTCGTGCGAACCGTGCATCATGTCGACGACTTCACGACCGAAGCGCTGATCGAATGCCAGCGCCAGGCGATCCTCGAGCCGGATGACGTCCTGGTGGTGAGCAAGGTCTGGCAGGACCGTCTGCGCGCCGAATATGGCGTGGAGGCCGGGATCGTCACGAATGGAGTCTGGCCGGAGAATTTCCGCTGCAGCCTCGAAGATTCCCGTCGCAAGGAACTGCGTCGCAGGGTCGGCGCCGAGGATCGCTTCCTCTATCTGACGATCGGCGGGATCGAGCCTCGAAAGGGGAGCCGATTCCTAGTCGAAGCCCTCTCGCAGCTCAAGGCGGACCGCGCCATCGCGCCAGTCCTGGCCATCATCGGCGGCCATAGCTTCCAGGATTATTCCGCCTATAGCGAGGAGGTGCTCGCCTCCTTGCCCGGGCTCGGGTTGGAACTGGAACGCGATGTCGTGCTCTTGCGGACGGTCGCTCAATCCGAGCTTGTCGAATGGCTCGCGGTCGCCGACGGCTTTGTGTTCCCCTCGATCAATGAGGGGTGGGGGCTCGTCGTCATGGAAGCAGCCAGCGCCGGATTGCCGGTCGTGGCGTCGGATATCGATGTCTTCCGCGAGTTCCTCGACGATGACAAGAACGCCATCCTGACCGGCGCCGGCGACAGCGCATCGCTCGCGCTGGGGATGGCACGGCTCATGGACGAGCCGGACACGCGCAGGCGATTGGCCGCAGCGGGGACCGCGCTGGTCGCAGACTATGGTTGGGATCGAACCGCGCGCCAGCATATCGCGGAATATGAGCGCGTCTGGCGCGATATGAACGCGTCCAACCCGGTCAGCCTTCCCGCCTGACGGCCCGGCGTACCGGCCGGGGCGGCGATCCACGTTCAGAGCGGGGCGCCGTTCCGGCCTTTCCAAACCGCGGCAGCAAGACCCAGGCCAGCGAGCAGGGCCGTCCCGGACCGGTGGCCAATCCCGCGCACAATATCGGCCGTCTGTTCAAACGCGGCGCGGCGCGCTTGCGAGGACGGGCAGAGGGAGTCGCCGCTGCCGGAAAACAGAATATGGACTGGTTCGATACTCTGTCCACGCGCGGCCCAGCGTAGGAAATTCCAGCTCAAATCCGTGGTCCGAGCCCGTGAGGCGATCGCGACCAGCCGCGTGAGCGGTGTCCCCGACCAGTTGCAAAATAGCAGGAGCCCCGACAGCGCGTCGTCGCCCGATGGCGTGAGCCCAGTGCCTCGGCCTTCAAGCACCGCGGCGGCAGTCTCGAGATCTCCTTCCGCAACCGCGGCGCACACGCTGCCCCAGATCGAGGCAAGATCATCGGGATGCTGCTCGGGCGACGCCCAGAACGCCATCCACGGGGCCAGGTTCGCGAGCTCCGTGACCGATGGCCTGCGCGGCGCATAGGCCTCCGCCGAAGTGAGATCGATGTTTCCTCCCGGAAACGTCAGGCGAGCCGGTTCCAGCTGGACCTTGGTACCGCCCGCGACAGCCGGGGGATCGTGATCCAGAATCAGGTGGATCGGCCCCGGCGAGACCCTCGGCCCGGCGACGGCGAAGATGCTGTCTTCCACTCGGACGTAGAAACCGCCGGTGAAGCATCCCAGAATCTTGCCCGGCAACGGGCCGCTCTGGCCGGCTTCAGCGCATAGTTCGGTGATCGCTTCTCCTTGATGGATCGCGCGCACCGGAGACGCCACTCAGGCGATCCTCTCGTCGAGCTCGAGCGCGGCTTGCACGAAGCAGGCAAGCGGCGCGCGAGCAATCCCGGCACCGATCTGGCCCAGGCCATCTGTCGCATGAACGATGCCTGTGCTGATCCCCGGGGTGATCGACAATTCGGCCATCCTGCGGACATCAAGGCCCAGGGGCGAGCCCTTGTTCGATAGATAGGGCATCCTGAACCGATCGCTCTCGCCCGCGCTGATCGTCTCCATGGCCTGGGTGAGTGCGAGCGCCTCCGCCTGGCCGCCGAGGAAGGTCGCGGCTGCTGGCGTGTTGCCGGCAATCGATGCCCCGAGCCCGATGAGTTCCAGAACCGCACTGTCGCCGATGTCAGGCGCCGCGTTTTCAGGACCGAATCCTGGCCGGAACAATGCGCTCCTGACCGGCGGGGCCTCCGTCACGATCCAGGGACGATTGCCCAGCCGGACCCCGAAGGAGGCGCCGTTGCGCGCCATGGTCGTCACGAGACTGGCGCCATCGACCCCGGCGGCCGCATCGACCAGCGACTTCGCCGCCGCCATAGCCATGTTGAGCGTTGTCAGGGGATTGCCCGAGAGGAAATCGGCCGCCACCGCCACCAGCGGATGGCTCGATCGGACCAATGCGGGCAGCAGGTCGCGCAGCAACAGGTTGGTCGTGGCCTGGATGCGCATATGCACGTCATCGGCCATGGCGATTCCCTGCGCGGCGAGATCCAGGATCTCGATACCGCCGTGGCGCTTCAACGCCTCCGCCAGGACCGGCCCGACCACATCGCGCACCAGCTTCAGCCGCTCAATCGCCGCGTCGCTGTTGACCCCGAACCATGGAGCGTCGCCGGCGCCCTGATTGATGCTGGAAAAGGCCGTGGTGCCGCCGTGCGCGTTCTCCACGACATAGACCGGCGCGGAGGGGCCGATCACGGTGGCCATCGGTACGACGGCCCGGTGATCGTTCGCGGGCTGGAACTCGATCTCGCCGGCCCGTACGAGCGCCATAGCCGCAGCAATATCGTCGGCCCAGCCTTCGGCCACGATCGCTGCGGTCGCCGACCGGCGCAGTGGATCGATCATGTCGTCCCAACTGATCGGCGGGCCACAGTGCAACAGGGTCCGCTCGCCAAGACCCTCGATCACCGAGCCCGCGCGCTCGACCGACCGCACGATCGGGCTGGCGCGCAGATGGGCGAGCGCCTGCGCGTTCGCCGCGTCGATCCTGGCCGCCTTGGGACCGAGCAGCCGCTCGAGCGCAGCCACCAATCGGCTGTCGCCACCGGCGGGAACGCGCCAGTCGACACCCACGACCGAAGCGCCCTGATCCCGCAGCGCGTCCGCGAAGAGCGGCAGCCCAACATTGATAACGCGTACCTCGCGGGGCAAGCGAGGCGCAGGGGGCTGTTCGGCTCGTTTCATCGTTCGGGCGTCTTGTGCACTGTGAGGAAACCGATGCGAAATCTCGAGATCTTCGGCGGAGGATAACGTACGATCGACAAAGAAAAAGCAGCAAGCCTGACCCGGCTTGCTGCTTTCCATGGATTGGAGACCGGGCTCAGACGGTCCAGGTCGAGAAGATCAGGGCGCGGTCGCGCCATGCCTGGATATTGATATCGAGCACGTCGAGCGGGTTGATCGGGATGACACCGGGGATCAGATCGTCCTCGCGCATGCCGTACAGCGCGCCCATGGCGAAGCGGCAGGCATAGATCTTGGCGCCCTCGTCCATCAGAGTCTTGAGCTGACGATTATACTGGAGATTGCCGGCGAAGGCTTCCTGGCCCACCGCCGGATAGCCGCGCGTCGCCGCAGCCATCAGGACGCCCGGACCATAGAGCACGAACGACAGCTCGAAGCCCTTGCGCTGCAGTCGCGTCGCAGTCAGCATGTTCACGAAGCCCACCGAACCCTCGAACGGGACGGTGTGCATGAGGATCAAGGCCTTGTCGCCTTCATTGGCCTTGAGATCCGGGAAGACCTTCTCTTCCACATTGAAGAGGATATCGCCTTCCTTCGCAGCAGGGATTGTCACTGTCTTCGGCATAGTTCTCTCCTTACGAAAATCGTTCGGGCGTCGCCCGAGGGTGGTGGTTCAGCGGTTCATTTCGTGGGCGGGCGGTCGACCCCGTTGATCCGCACGAACGGGTGGGGCGGACGGGGACGGGGGCTCGGCTTTGGCCAGGTCCGGCGATGGCTACCCGGCATGGCGTGGATCAGATACTGACGCAGCCCGTCGGGCAGCACCTTGTAGGTCGGCACGAAAATGTAGCGCCAGAACCGATCCTTGATGGAGCGCGGCTTGCCGTAGACCGTAATGCCGTTCTTCCGGCCGATGCGCTGCTGCGCGTCGGCAAGGAGATATTGCTGCGAGTTGGTGCGCAGCCATTGCGAGAACGACATGCTCACTTCCCCATATTCTGCTGGACGGCCAACGCGGCCATCTGGATCGGCTCGTTGAGCGCGCCGATCGCGGGCGAGTAGACATTCTCCATCGTCGCGAGATCGTCGATCGTGATGCCGGCGCGAACAGCGACCGCCAGGAAGTCGGCGCGCTCCTTCACGCCTTCGCCGCCGACGATCTGCGCGCCGATCAGGCAGCGCGTGCCCGGGTCCGCCAGAAGCTTCACCGTGATCGGCTTGACGCCCGGATAGTAACGCGCGCGGGTGATCCCCTTGGCGACACCACTGACGAAGTTCATGCCGACCGCGCTGGCCGTCGTTTCGCCGAACGACACGCCACCGATCATCCATTCGCCGGCGAGCATCGCCCAAGGCACATAGACCGGCTGATATTCGCGAACGCCGCCGCCGGCGTTGATGCCAGCGGTCTTGCCCTGCGCGTAAGCGTGGCTTCCCGAGAGGCCCTGCAGCGGCACGCCGGAAACCCCATGCGGAATCTCAGTGCAGTCGCCCGCCGCGTAAACGTCCGGAGCCGAAGTCTGCATGCGGGCATCGACGATGATGCCGCCGGTGCCGCCCAGCTCGATCCCGGCGGCGCGCGCCAGATCGCTATTGGGAACCTTGCGGGTGCCGATGATCGCCAGTTGCGCCTCGACGCGACCGGCGGTGGTCTCGACGTAGGAAAGGGTGCCGTCACCACCGAACGCGGTCACCTGCTCGCCCCAGAGCGTGGTCACGCCCGCTTCCGCCCAGCCGGCGCGGACCGGATCGACGATATCGGGATCCACCACTTCGGCCATCGGCCAGGGGCCGGGATCGACCACCGTTACCTTGATGCCGCGGTGAACCAGGGCAGTCACCATCTCGACCGCGATCAGGCCGCACTCGACCACCACGGCGGACTTCACCGTATCAAGGAAGGAATCCCACTCCCTGGCGCGCTGGATGTTCTTGACCCGGTAGATGCCCTTGAGCTCCCCGCCGGGCAGCTCGGGATCGCGATAGTTCCAGCCGGTGGCTAGGACCAGCTTGTCGTAGCGAACCTCGCCTTCGCCCTGCACCTTGATGGTGCGGCGCTTGGTATCGATGCTCTCGACCGTGGTCTCGTAATGCACATCGATGCCCTGCTCCTGATATTGCTGCTTCGTCGCGAGGAACAGACGATCGAACGACTCGATCTCCTTGCCATGGACGAAGGGAATGCCGCAGGGGCTGTAGGCGACGTCTTCGAACTGCGTGTAGACAACCATCTCGGCAGAAGGATCGGTACCCAGTGCCGCACCCGCAGCACCTAGACCAGCAGCACCACCACCAATTACAACAATCTTCATAATGCGATCCTCGCCTCGCGCTTGCCCTTGTATCGTATAGGGAATGATTTTTTCCGAAAGTAGATATAGGGTCAAATTCCGTCAAGAGGAATGCGGGCATCGGAACGTCGTTGGCGTGCGACGCCGTGCAGGTTAGGAGCACAGCGACCATGAACTTCTCGACGCACACCACCTCTCGAATTATCCTCGCGACCCAACGCGCGATTTTCCGGGCTTTTCTCGATCCCGAAGTGATCGTGAACTGGCGACCACCATCGGGCATGACCGCCGAAATCCATGGATTCGATCCTCGGCCAGGCGGCGGATATCGCATGACGCTGACCTATGAGGATGCGAGCATCGGCACCGGAAAGTCGGCCGCCGAGCGCGATGTCGTCCTCTCGCGCTTCATCGAGATCTATCCTGAGGAACGAATCGTCGAGTCGATTTCGTTCGAGACGAAGGATCCGGCATTTTCGGGCACGATGACGCTGACCACCACCATGCGACCGGTGACGGGCGGCACTAAGGTGACCTTCCTTGCCGAGAACGTGCCCGTTGGAATCGCCGAGGCGGATCACCTCAAGGGCATGGACTCGACGCTTCGCAACCTTGCCAACCTGCTCGAATAGGCTTTTCGCCGCTCAGGGCTGCCGAGGTCCAATAACGTGTTCGCCTCGGATCAAGCTATTTCCGCGAACCGGCACTGCCGGCCATCCCGCGGTGCATGAGGAGCGCCGCGAGATTATTAGCCTCTAGCTCCACGAAGGCATTGAATGCCGCCTCGCCGTCAAGAGAGAGGTCGGGGGCGAGACCGTCGCCCATCCGCTCGAGCTGCATGTTGTTCCAGGGCAGGAAATGAAAGATCTGAAATCGCGTCTCGTAGCTCGGTAGACGGTCGATCTCTCCCGATAGCAAGCGCTTCGGACCCTGTGGGTCGGCGATCATCGGCCGGCCGATACCGATGAGATCAAGTTCCTCCTTTTCGAGGGACTCGATCATCGCGGCGGCAGAGCGGAAGCCGCCATCGACCATCACCGGCATCGTGGCGACATCCCGAATCTCCTTCGTGAAGTTCACGAAATATGCCTCGCGCGCGATCGTGCTCTGACGGGGGCCGTCCTCGCCCTCCTCCTTGAGGGTGATCCCCATCACCTTGGGCTGCTCCAGCGAACCTCCCGACACTTCGAGCAGGTCCAAGCTTGTGCCGTTCAGCACCTTGACCAGGGCGACGCATTCGGCGCTCGTGAAACCGCCCTTCTGAAAGTCGGACGAATTGAGCTTGATGCCGATCGGGAAATCCGATCCGACCGCCTCGCGCACCGCCCGGATCGCCTCGATAAGAAAGCGCGAACGGTTCTCCAGCGAGCCGCCCCAACGATCTTCGCGACGGTTGCTGAGCGGACTGAGGAACTGGGAGATCAGATATCCATGCGCGGCATGCAACGTGACGCCGGTGAAGCCTGCATCGCGAACCTGCGCGGCGGCATAGGCGAATTGCTCGATCGTCCGGCCGATTTCGGCCTCGTCCATCGCGCGCGGAGGGGCGAAGTTGAAGCCGGCGCCGCGGATCACGTCGACCTCGACAGCAGAGGGCGCGAGCGGAGCGGGATTGATGGCGGCATCGACCTGCCTGCCCGGATGGCTGAGCTGCGCCCAGAAATGCGCGCCGCCGGATTTCCCCGCTGCCGCCAGCCGTGCGAGCTGCTCGCTTCCGCCGTCGTCCTCGATCACGATATTGAGCGGGCGCTCAAGATGGTCGCGATCGACCTGGATATTCCCACTGAACAACAGGCCCGCGCCGGATTGCGCCCAGCGTTGATAGAGGGCCTCCAAACGCGGTGTCGAATGATGATCGAGATCGGCCATGCCTTCGCTCATCGCCGTCTTGGCTATGCGGTTCTCGATGGTCGCCCCACAAGGAAGCGAAAGCGGGCGGGTAAGTGGTTCGAGCATCGACACACTGTTCTCCGTTCAGCCGACGAAGACGCCCTTGCGGGAACCTCACGCCAGCCCTAGTTATTAACGACAGCACCTGCTGTCGTTAATACGACAGTGAACGCTGTCGTATGGGTTGTCAAGAAGTTGGGACGTGGATGGTCAAGACCTGGTCGGACGACAATCCGAAAGCACGGCTGATGGAGCGCAAGCGGACGCAGATCGTCGATGCCGCGCTCAAGGCGTTCCTGGAATCCGGCTACGCCGAGGCGTCGGTCAATCACATCGCGGACGCCGCCGGGGTGTCGATCAAGACGCTCTATCGCCATTTCGAAAGCAAGGCCGAACTGTTCACCGCGGTCATGGAAGCCGCGTGCGGCGATCCGCAGGATGCGCCCGCTGAACCGGCCTGGTATAGCGAGCCGCCGGAGACCGCGCTCCCGGTCTCGGGCGAACTCTATTTGCGCCACGCGTTATCGCCGGCGCAACTCGCGCTCTTCCGTGTCGTCGTACGCGACGCGCACCGCTTTCCCGAGATTGGGCGGCGCTATCACGAGCAGACAATCGGCTTCGCCGAGGCGCGCCTCTCTGGTTATCTTGATCGGTGGAAGGACCGGCATTCCTGGTTCATCCGGGATCAGCGGCTTGCGGCCCAAACCTTCATCCAATTGCTGAAAGCTGGTTTCGATGACGTGATGCTGGGTCTTCGCGCGCCGCTGGACGAAGAGATCGTGGAACGCGCGCGCCATTCCTCCTTCGTCATGTTCCTGCTCTTCGAGGCGGGTCGCCTGTAGCTTCTTCTCGTCCTTGCATGCGCGGTGACGAAGGAACGCGCTGAGGAGGACCGACCACGCCCGCCTCGCGGGCGACGAACCGTCCGACATGGCGTCCGCGATATCGTCCGAGGTCGTCTATGCGCCGGCATCCGCGTCCGCCCAGCAGGATATCACCCTTGAATTCTCGCGCCGCGCGCGTGGGATTTCTATCTGGGCGGCGCTGCGCGCACTCGGTCGCGATGGCCTTCGCGAACTGGTCGACCGCAACATTGCCCAAGCCCAGCATGTCGCGGCGCGCCTCGAGGCCGAAGGCTACGAGATATTGAACGCCGTGGTGCTGAACCAAGTGCTAGTGCGAGCCGGCGACGACGAGCGTACCCAGCAGATTTGCAGCGCCGCCCACGCGTCCGGCGTCGTCTGGTTCGGCCTCACCCGCTGGCGCCTTTCGAGCTGGCGCACCGGCCAGGAGAATCTCGACCGGCTCGTTGAGCTTCTTGCCGGCCTGCTTCGGGACGCGAGGGACTAAGCGGCTCCCGGGATTACGGCGCCGGGCAGGGTCAAGCCACTGCCCTGCGCCGCAACAGTGCCCGCGCGCCAAGGGCCGCAAAACCGGAAAGCAGTCCCCAGAACGCCGCTCCGAGCCCAAAAAGCGCGATGCCGGATCCTGTCGCGAGGAAGGTGACGATCGCCGCGTCGCGCTCGTCCTTCGCGGCAACGGCAGTCTCAAGCACGCCAACCAGCGCCGGAATCAGGGCAATTCCGGTCAGGGCCGCGATCACGTCATGCGGGAGAGCGAGGAAGAAGCGGACGAGCAGCGGCGCTAACAGCGCCAGGACGAGATAGCAGCCGGCATATAGGACACCGACCGTCCACCGCCGTGCCTGATCGGGATGCGCTTCCTCGCTGGTGCAGATCGCCGCCGTGATCGCCGCGAGATTGACGGCATGAGCGCCGAAAGGTGCCGCCGCGAGGGAGGCGAGGCCCGTCCCGGCCAGCAGCACCCCTGGCTTCGGACGGTAGTCCGCCGTTCGGAGCACGACCAGACCTGGCAGGTTCTGCGAGACAAGCGTCACGAGAAAGAGGGGAAGCGCGATGCTGATGATCGCCCGGACATCGAAGTGGGGCACCGTCAGCGACAAGGTCCCAACCGTGGCTCCAGCGGGCAGCGGCCCAATATCGCCTCTCAGGGCCGATAGGAGAGCGCCCGCCGCCAACACCAGCAGCAACGCATAAAGCGGCACCCGCTGGCGGGCGGCCAGAAAGACGACCACGATGACCGTCACCAGCAGCGGGTCGGTGCCGCCGATCTTGAATAGCCCCAGGCAGAAGGGGAGGAGGACGCCGCCCAGCATGGCGGATGCCACCGACGCCGGAATCCGCTCGGCGAGCCGGCCGAGCGCCGGCACGGCACCGAGGCAGACCATCATCGCGCCACTGGCCAGGAACGCCCCGATCGCAACGGGCCAGGCCTGGCCGGGCGTCGAAGCCGCGAGCAATGCCGCGCCTGGCGTCGACCATGCGAGTACGATGGGCATGCGCAATCGAATGGAAAGCGCAGCGCTCCCGATCGCGATGCCAAGGCAGAGCGCGGTGACGGCCGAGCCGGTCTGCTCGACGGACGCGCCCAGCGTCCGCATCGCTTGCACCACCAACGCGACGGTCCCGCCAAAGCCAATGAGGGCGGCGATAAAGGCGGAAGACCAAGCGTGAAGCGGAGGAAGGAACCGAGGCATCCGGTCCCCTAACGTCGCGGGCGCCACCTCACCACCCGCATTGCAATTTCAAGCGGCGCATGATGTGAAAACCGCCGCTGGAGTGGATCAGCGTGGACCGGCAGCACGATCTCAGGCTGCGGCGGCCTCGCGATAGGGGGCTCGACCTCGATCCACTCCATATCGATCGAGAATACACGATTCATGACCGGGAAGAAGACGTTCCAACGGTCTTCGAACACAGCATCGACGATGACGACGAAGTCCGGGAAATCGCGTCCCTGGAGCGCCTTTTCGAGCGCCTGAGCGATCAAGACATGGTTGGTGAGCGCGATATCGGCAAATTCGAGGACCAGAATCGTCCTGTCACCCTCGGCGCGGCATGCCGATAGCTTCGGCAGCTTGCGATCGAGCGCGGTCGTGATGCGCTCCAGCCGCAAATCTTCAAGGTCTGTTCCGACCGAGCGAACGAGAAACAAGGCGCTGTCATGGCGGCCGGTCTCCGACCAATGGACTCGCCGGCGCAGCGTCAGCTCGAGGCCGTCGATTTCGGTCGATCGCTCGCCCTCATAGCCATGCGGATGACGAGTGCGATCCTCGCGGTGGGGGGCCGCCCCGTGGAGCTCCGTTCCCATCTCGCGTGCCCAGGCGATGATCCGTTCGCGCAGCGCCGCGTGGGTCCGCCGATGACGGCCGGCGGTCGGATGGACCGGGAACTGCAACGTATAGGTGCCGGGCGAGGGCATGCTGCCGTTAAGAGCCGCCTCGATCGGTGCGGCGAAGGCGTGGAACTCGGATCCGGTGCGGATCTGGTCGGTGAAGGGCTCGACCAGGGTATGCTCCATCGCGAAGCGGCGACCGTCGAGCCCGAAGCGGCATTCCACCGGTGGCCCGATCCCATCGACCTCGGGAAACCGGACATCGTCCCGAATGCCGCCGGTGTCCTCTTCGAGGAGGCGGATCACCGCTTCGCAGATGCCAGCTTCGTTCTTCCGCACCGCCATCATTCGCCTCCGGCGCCGCGGACTTACTCAGCCGGCGCCAATTCCTTTTTCTTCGTGGCCTTCACAGCCGCCTTCTTCGATGTCGCGGGCTTGGCCGCAGCCACCTTCTTGCGCCCGATCGGCACTGGCTTCACTCGTCTGACCTCGCGTTGCAGGCTGACCTCGCGTAGCCCCGAGGCGATATCGGCGCGCAGCTTCTCGCCGCTATTATCGGCGATCCATTCCGCAAGCTTCCGGCTGATCGCCGAGCGGATCAAGTCGCTCTTCGTGACGTTGAGCTCATGCGCGAGCTGCCGAAGCTGTGCATCCTCGCCGGCCCGGACATATACCGACCGCATCACCAGATCCTCGGCCATGGCCAATCTCCTCGCATGTTAGCATCGCTCGCCATTGTGGCGTATATACGTATATATGTGATGGTGTGGCTATCACAAGCCGTCTTGCGTGTTTATTCCAGATAACCGTCGAGCACGGACTTGGCGACGAGGCCCAGGCAGCCGAGCGTGCCCATCCCCGGCCCATGTGCTAGGCTCGCGAGCACCGGCACATGCAGGCCTTCGCCGAGATTGGCACCCGGTCCAAAGGAAAGATTGGGAAGCATATTTTCCGCGGCTGTCTCCCGTAACGCCGCCTGCGCGGGAGCGAGCAGCCCGGCTCGAGCGGGCTCGTCGACAAGATTCAGCAGCGACCACGAGTCAAAGCCAATGGCATTGATCACGCAGTCCGCTTTCACGGGGTGGGTAGGGCGTCGATCATACTCAAGATCGACTTTCAGCTCCGACCCGTCCCAGGATATATTCGTGGCATGGCCGTGGACGAACGCGATGTTCCGCGCGTTGTCGATGATCGACTTGTTTCGCTGGGATATCACGCCGTTTTCGGTTCGCTCCGCAAGCTTCTTTCGATCCGCGAGGCTGAGCTCCCGCCAGTCTGTAGGATCGGAGAACCATCGCCGCTCGGCATAGCCGTCGCCACGGGCAAATAGCGTGCCCATCGGGCTGATGCTGCGGATCGTGGCATCGCTGCGCTCGCTCAACGCATGGCTCAACCACGCGATGATCGCCCCCGCCGCGCCACCGGCGCCGACGACCGCGATCTCGCCGAACTCCAAGACGTCTTCCCGCGCGTCCCAGAAGGTCTCAGCGTCGAAGATCCGCCCATCCGGAATGCCCACGGCCGAGCGGAGTGGGCGCGCCTGACCGGTACCCGTCAGCACGACGGCATCGGCATAGCTTGTGCGAGTGGCGGGTCCATCCCGATACCGGATGTGCCAGCCACCTTTTGCTTGGGGCGCCACGTCGAGGACCTGCGCCTCGACCACGCCTTGACCGGCCTGAAGGAAGACCCAGGCGAGATACTCCGCCCAGAGCCGATGAGCAGGGTAATCGCGCCCGCGATCAACCCACTCTGCATATTGCCCATCCGCCACCAGGAAGCTCGACCAGGAGAAGCGCCCGTAGAGTATCGGCGCGATAGCCTTGCCGTCGTGGCGAGGCAACACGTCGGCATAGGGAAAGCCGACATCCTTCTCGGCCGGCGAGCAAAGGGTGAGATGGCCACTGGAGAAACCATCATCGCCACTCCAGGCGGAGCCTACGCCGTTCTTCTCGTAGACATCGATTTCGGGGACTTTGTTATCGCCGAGCAGATCGCGCAGCACCGCAGCGCGCGCAACGATCGCGGCCGCTTTGGGACCACCTCCGACGATCGCCAGCTTCTTCGGCATTCTTCCCCCCCCCCCCCCCCAAGGCGCTATCTTTCCCTATGGCATCGGACAAGAAGGTTTGACCAGCGAACGACCAATGTTCAAGGTCGGCGAATTGCGTCGCCCAAAAACATCGGCATAGGGGAGAGCCATGTTCGACCTCATCCAACTAGTCGAACGATCCGGCGCGACAATTCATGCCGATTTTCAGCGTTGGTTCGAAGCCATTCCAGCGGCAGCGGTTTGGAACATCCTGTCCGATTACAGCGTGGGCGACGGCGCGAAGCAGAACGATGCGTTCTCCTTCGTCGTCCTGCTCAATCATGACACATATGCGAATATCGCATCCTACGTCGCGGCCGCTGCCCCGTCCGACATCAAATCGACTCGCACACCCTCCGAAGGGCTGCTCGATTATCTGAGCTGCCCGGTCGCCTTCAGCGTCAATTTCGTGGTCGAGCGCGACAGCGTCTATCTGCGCAACCTGGTCACCCAGAGCATGATGCATGGGCTGACTGGCGCCCTGCGCGGTCTGGTACGAGAGTGGGGGGAAGCCGAGCCGCCCAACGCGGCCTTCTATGAAGCGCTCGATGGCCGCCTCAGGCGGCTCGAGGTCGAACTCGCGCGCCGCCAGCCGTCGCTCAACCTGCTCCGCCAGATATTCCTCGTCGCCGCCTTCGCCTCAGTCGTGCTCGGGATCGTCAATGATGCGAAATCGCCCCTGGGAGTGCGTTGGATAAGCGATCGCGACGCGATGTTCGATCGGCACGGCGGTATCGCCTTCGATCTCGCCTGGATATTCTTCCAGGCGATGCGTCGCCATAAAGGCGGAGTAATCGACCAAAGGCGACCGGAGATCGCCTTTGGTACGCCCGGCATGGACGGCATCAACGAATATGCCGAGTTCATCCGATTGCCCGATCTGCTCGCGGGGACGTTGGCCGACATGAAGCTCCCGCAGATGATGTTCACCCACCGCAAATTCGTGCCGGTGTTTCACCGCTTGTTCGTCGACACGCCAAATAACGCGGTGATCGAACTCGTTGCACGGCCGGATGGCGTGACGTCGCGCCGCCTCGCATTCGGCCATCCGCCCGCCGGTGCGTCGACCGTGCGCCGGAGCAGCGAGCCGGCGGCAACGCCCGGCGCCGATGCCGATCCATAGGATCGCCCGGCGCTGGCCGCCGGCCTACTGGACCGCCGCGGTGACGATGATCTCGACCTTCCAGTCCGCACGGGCAAGCTGTGCCTGTGCTGTCGCGCGCGCAGGTGCTGGAGCGCCATCGAGCCAAGCTTCCCAAGCCTGGTTCATCGCGCCATAATCAGCAATGTCGGCGAGCCAGATCGTCGCCTGGAGAAGGCGCGATCGATCCGCGCCCGCTTCGCCAAGAAGCTCGTCGATCTTCTCGAGGACGGCACGTGTCTGGGTCGCCACATCCTCGCCCGGAGCGCCAACCTGACCGGCGAGATAAACGATGCCTTTATGGATGACCGCTTGGCTCATGCGACGGCCGGACTTCAGACGCTCAATCTCCATCGGAAAATCTCCTCTTGCTCCGGGTGGGGCTAGCTAGGCGCTGGCTTCGATGTCCGCTCCGGAAAGAAAGCCCGCGAGCAGCGCGTTGAAGGCCGTCGGATCCTCGAGATAGGGCAGGTGCCCGCAATCGGGCAGTCGGACGATCGAGGAATCCTTGAGGAACCCGTGCAGCTCTTCCACGCAATAGGGCGGCACGAAACCATCCCGCTCGCCACGCACGAGCAACGCCGGGCAGCGGACGTCCGCGAGCTCCGGACGCTGGTCGAAATCAATCAGTTCCTGGAACCGTGCGCGGATATGCCGCGGATCGATACTGTCGAGCGATTTCAGGAACCCCCGGACGATCGCCCGGTGCCCGGTCACGCCCATGGCGGCGAGCAGTTGTTCGGCCCAAGCGCGACCACCATCCGGCTGGAGGAGCAGATCGTAGAGCGCGAGCCGCGCCCGCCGGTCTGCTGGAGTCAGATGAACGAAGGCATTGACAACCGCGATACGCTCAACGCAGCTCGGAAACCGTGCAGCGAACATCAGTCCAGCGCGGGCTCCCTTGGACAGACCGCATATCGCAATCCTGTCGGCGCCGAGATGCGCGCACAACGCCTCGATCGCCTCCCAATAGCGCGTGAATGGGACGTCGCGCCCGCCCGACCGGCCATGGCCGGGCAGATCCAGCGCGACGACACGGTACGAAGACGCAAACGCCTTTCGCTGGAGCACCCAGTTCTCGGCATTGCCGCCAAGGCCATGAAGAAAGAGAAGGAGCGGGCCCCTCCCTTCGATCGTGCAGGACAGCGTGTGTCCCTGATGTGAGAAGCTTTCGATCATGGTCCAGACTGTCCGGCCGCGTGCGATAGTCGCATAGACCTATGCGGTGCGACAACGACAAGTCGCGCGCACCATGCCAGGGGGATGGCATGGTGCGCGCGAACCCGCTAGGTCAGGCTTCCGCCTGCGCGGGGGAGACGGCGTCGGTGCCCGCCACGTTGAGCGCCTTGGATATCTGGTCCGGCGTCAGGTCCTGGGCGGTCACGGCGGGGGACGTCGCCGGGTTGGTCATCAGCAGCCGCAGCAGCTCGGGGCGCGAGAAGTGGCCGACCGAGTCCATCAGACGCTTGCGGCCGAGGTTCAGGTCCATGTTGAGGTCGGCGATCAGGATACCCTCGCCCGAGGTCAGCGGCGGCACGACATGTCGGCCTTCGGGATCGATGATCGCGGTGATGCTGCCGCCGCGGATCATGTCCGCCGCACCGTGCTCGCCTGAGATCTCCGCAATCTGCGCCTCGGTGAGCCACCCTGTCGCGTTGACGACGAAGCAGCCGCTCTCCAGCGCATGGTTCCGGATCTGCACTTCGGTCTGGTCCGCGAAGGTAGGGCCGAACAGCGCGCCAGGGAACATCGAGACGTGGATGTCTTCATGCTGCGCCATCAGCGCGTAGCGAGCGAGTGGATTGTAATGCTCCCAGCAGATAAGACCGCCCACGCGGCCGACCGCGGTGTCGATCACCTTCAACGTCGAGCCGTCGCCCACGCCCCAGATCATGCGCTCGTGATAGGCAGGCGAGAGCTTGCGATGCTTGAGGCGAAGCGTGCCATCGGCGTCGAAAATCAGCAGGCTATTGTAAAGCGTGCCGTGATCGCGCTCGTTGATGCCGATCGAGATAACGACGTGGTGCTGGCGCGCGGCAGCAGACAGTGCCTCCGTGACCGGGCCGGGCGCAACGACGCCATTCTTGTAGAGGCGGAGGTGCTCGTCGCCGATCAGCGCCGGACCGTGCACGATTGAGAAATAGGGATACCAAGGGAGGAACGTCTCGGGGAAGACGACGAGCTCAGCGCCCTTCGAGGCCGCTTCCGAGACCGCGGCGAGTACGCGATCGACGGTGTTCGCCAGTGTATCCAGCGCCGGAGCGATCTGAACGGCCGCAGCGCGGACGGTACGGGAATCTGTCATTGGTGGCCTTTCCTTACGAACGGAGCATGCGAGATCGACCGATCGCGCAAACCTTCGGGCAATCGGACCAGCGAGTGTCGGCGCGAGGAGATTGCTCCGATTTTCCCACTCAGGGCAGCTTCAGCCGCACGATCCACACCGATGACCTCGGGTTCGTGTTGGATTTTGGTGAATTCCAGAAGAATAGGGAATATAGACTTTGCTGAAATGATTTTTCCGGAATCGTGAATAATGGACACATTGCGCGCCATGCAGGTCATCGTCGCCATCGCCGAGCAAGGCGGGTTCGCGACCGCCGGACGTCAACTCGGCCTCTCGGCTCCGGCCATCACCCGCATCGTCACCGAACTCGAGACCCAACTCAATGTGAAGCTCGTCGCACGGACCACCCGCAGCGTCCGGCTTACCGAGGCCGGACAGCGCTATGTCGACGATGCGCGCCGCATTCTCTCGGCGGTGGATGACGCCGGCGACGCCGCCCGCGGAATCCATGGGGAATTGCGCGGTCGCGTCAATGTCACCGCGTCCATTCTCTTCGGGCGTCTTTTCGTGTCGGATCTGCTTGTCGAATTCCTCCGCCTCCATCCCGGCATGGAGATCGCGACGCTCTATGTCGATCGGGTGGTTCAGCTTTCGGACGAGAACCAGGACATCGCGGTCCGGGTCGGAGCGCTCGCCGATTCCAGCCTTCGCGCGGTCCGCGTCGGCGCGGTTCGGCGGATCGTCTGCGGCGCGCCTTCCTATCTCGAGGTTCACGGTATCCCGCAGCGGCCGGAAGATCTGGACGCGCACGAGACCATCGGCATCACGGCACTCGGAGCTGGGTTGAATTGGCAGTTCGGAAGGGGGGGAGAGGCGTTCACCAAGAGGGTCCGTCCAAGGTTCTTCGTGAACTCCCACGAGAGCGGCATTACTGCGGCTGAGGCTGGTTTCGGACTGACCCAGGCCTGCTCAGATCAAATCGCCCACCAACTGCGCGCGGGTTCGCTCAAGGCGATCCTCACCGACTGGGAAGCTCCACCCTTGCCAGTCCATATCCTCCACCGCGAAGGAGATCGCATCTCCGCGCGCGTCCGCGGTTTGGTCGATCATCTGACCGACGGGCTGCGCGCAAAACTCGAGATACTGGTTCGCTACGAGCTTGAACCGGAAACCGTGACTTAATGCGACTCGATAGAAGTCATCATCACGAGGCTGGCAGGGCAACGATACGCGAGGCAGAGGGCAGCGTTGTCGACATCTCGAAGATCCGCCATTCGATCTCGGGTTGTTCGACATGGCGCAGTTCGCCCATAGCTGGCTTCAGCCAGCGCTTCGAGATCCTCAACATCAGCCCGATCCGCGTCGTGAGGGCATGCGTCACACCGCTGATCGACGCCTGGGGCGACGCGGAGACTACGGCCTTCGGCAATCGATCCAACGATTTCCTCGATGCATGGGCCGCGAGGGGAAGCATAAGGTATTCCGCTGGAGATCCCGGGCAAGAATCACTTCGATGTTCTGGACGGCTTTGAGACGGTCGATGGGACATTGACGCAGGCGCTCCTCTCTCTAAATCGATGGAAGGGGACGCGCAGAAAGGGTTGCCTCAGGCGACCCGGAATCACTCACCCATGGAGTATGTGTTGGAACAATTGAATGGCGTCGCAGGTACGGCTGATGGCGACGAAATCAACCTGTTGCAAGCTGCTGACGAACGCGCGCGTTCCTACACAGCTACGATCGGCAACCGCCGCGCCTGGCCGGCACCCGAGGCCCTCGGAGCACTCTCAGCGTTTCAGGAGGATTTCCCCGAACACGGGACGACGGCTACGGACACACTGCGGCTTCTCGACGATATCGGCTCTCCCGCGACATCCGCGAGCACGGGCCCCAACTATTTCGGCTATGTAATCGGTGGCGTTCTCCCGGCCGCCGCTGCCGCCGAGCGGCTAGTGCTCGCTTGGGACCAGCGCGCATCGACGTTCGACAGCTCGCCGGTCTCCGACGTGATCGAGACACAGGCGGCTCGCTGGATTTTGGAAGCCCTAGACCTTCCCCGGTCCGCCGGGGTGGGCTTCGGCACGAGTGCCACTGCCTGCACCATCGCCTGTCTCGCAGCAGCCCGCCGGGCGCTGCTCGCGCGTGCTGGCTGGAATTGGGACCGCCACGGCGCACAAGGCGCGCCGGTGGTGAGGGTCATGCTGCCGGAGACGGCGCATGTGGCCGTCATCAAGGCGCTTCGCATTCTGGGCTTCGGTCTCGACAATCTCGTGCGACTGCCGGTCGACGGATCGGGCCGTGCGATCGTCGAGCAAGTACCCGATGCGGACGATCTGACAATCCTATGCCTTCAGGCGGGCGAGGTGAACACCGGTAGCTTCGATGATTTCGCCAAGCTCATCCCCATGGCGCAGGCGCGTGGGGCGTGGGTGCATGTCGATGGGGCGTTCGGCCTTTGGGCGCGCGCTTCGTCCTCTCGGGCGCTGTGCGATGGCGTGGAGTGGGCGGACAGTTGGACGGCGGACGGCCACAAATGGTTGAACACGCCCTATGACGGTGCCTTCGCTATTTGCCGGGAAGCGAACGACATGGCGACCGCGATGTCCTCCGAGGCGGTATACGCGCCGACCTCCGCCTCCGCGCAGCAGAACCTGACACTCGAGTTCTCGCGTCGCGCTCGCGGCATCCCGATCTGGGCGGCATTGCGGACGCTAGGCCGAGATGGCCTTCGTCAACTCGTGGACCGCAACATTTCGCAGGCGCAGCATGTCGCTGAACGTCTCCGAGCCGAAGGCTATGAGATTCTGAATGATGTGGTGCTGAACCAGGTGCTGGTGCGCGCGGACGACGACGAGCGCACCCAGCGCATTTGCCGGGCCGCTCAGGCTTCCGGTGTTGCTTGGTTCGGTATGACCCGATGGGAAGGACGCCCGGCGTTCAGGCTGAGTTTCTCAAGCTGGCGCACGAACCAGGAAAATCTCGACAAGCTCGTCGCGCTATTGGTTGGACTGTTGCGTGACGTGAAAAACTGAAGCGCGATACGGATGTCCGCGGCGGTTGGGCCGCCGCGGATTCGATCGAGGCAGATGCCGATCGGTTTCGAGTGGGTGGGTACGTGCGCGGTCTGCCAGGGATCGCCAGACAGAATGAGATGACCACTCGCAGCGTCCGGCTCACAGAGGCAGGCGAGCACTATATCGATGATGCGTTTCGCGTCCTTGCGGCGGGTCGACGATGTCGGCGAACCCCAGCAGAGGTCGATGAGTGGATCGGCTCGACTGGAAGGGGCCGACACAACACCCGCCTCCATGAACCTTTTCATCGAGGCCGAAGGCACCTTCGGGTTTCGGCTAGCGTGCGAAAGGCCCGATCGAACCCGGATACGCGCTGTCAATAGTCGGACGGCCATCCGCCAGACCGCTATTTCAAGCTCAGGGCACCTGAGGCGTGCGACGCCACGATTCCGCGGGTTCTGGGATCCGCATCAGTTTGCGGATATGATCTGAGTTCGCTTGCGATGTTAGGGTTGTCAGCAGTTCAAAGGCAACCTCGATCGCGGTGCCTGGACCAGTCGAGGTAATCAACGTGCCGTCGACGACAACGGCTTCGTCGACAAACTGCGCTCCATAACCTTCGAGCTGAGCTCGCCGCTTGCCGCCGATCTGGTGATAAACCGTAGCGCGTCGGCCATTCAACACTCCAGCTGCACCCAATGATAGGGATGCGACGCAAACGGCCGCCACGGTTTGCTGCCTCTCCACAAATCTGCGAATAATGTCGGTAAATGGCTGCGACAAAGCGTCGTTATAGAAGCCCGCACCTTCAAATCCCCCTGGAACGGCAACGGCATCAAATCCGTCCAGATCAAGGTCTGCCACCAGTGCCTGGGGCAAAACTGAGAATCCGAATGTCGCCTTGAGCGGCGACCGCAAGCCTGCAGAAACGAGCTCTATTCCCTCTTCTCCATCAAGATTCGCCCAGCCGAGAACATCGGTAAATCCGGCTGCTTCCAGGGGCTCAAATCCGTCAGCAAGTAACAATAGAACACGCTTTGTCATCGTACTTCTCTCAAAAAATGCATATTATTCATTATAGGGTATGTGCCACCATCTATGGTAGTGCTGTAATAGCAGTATTTCGGAATACTGAATTTCATATCTGTGAATAATGAGGGTAATGTTTCCGCCCTTTACACTGCCGGCGGCACACGTTGATCAGAGGACAGAGAACGCATCCTCCCTCGTGGAAAACGTCAGTCTTCCTGAGTTCGCTTGAACGCTCTGCTTTCTTCAATGCGTGGATAGGTGACGATTCGGAATCCGTCGCGGCTGTTGGTTGTGATAGATGGCGCAATGAACGCAAGGCTGCTGCGGTCTGGTTCATCGAGGCGGAAGGCGCCGCTGGGCTCGGCTTCGCTTGGCATCGGTTGACCTAATGCCCGGCAGCACCGTCGGCGATCTCACGAATCTTATCGAGAGATAGCAGGACCAATTGTTGATTATGGCTCGCAATCAAGCCACGCCGTTCCCACCCTGCAACGACCCGGCTGGCGGTATGGAGCGTAGTGCCGGCAATATCGGCGATATCCTTGCGCCGCAGGGGAAACTCGATCCGGATGCCGTCATTCATTCGTCTTCCGGCTTGGTCGGCTAGCCTTAGCAAGGCCCGCGCGATCCGTCGGTCGACGTTCTGCGTGGCAAGCTCGCGCAACCTTTCCTGCGCTTCGCTCAACCGCGTGCCGAGAATGGCGGTCATATTGATCGCAATCGTGGAATGCTGCCGCATCAGCTCCAGGAGATCGACGGGACTCCAGCTGATCTCGATCGAATCAACCATCGTCGTTGCGTCGGCGGGATAGAGGCCATCGGTCAACAAAGGAACACAACCGAAAATTTCGCCCGGACCAATGAACCGGACCAGTATCTCGCCGCCGTCGCTCCCCGACTGGGTAATCCGGACACTCCCAGACAATAGGGCGTGTGCACGGCCGGCCGGCTGTCCCTGGTCAAAGACCCGTACGTCACGGGGGATATCCCGCTTGCGCGCGATCGCAACCGCTTGCGCTCGTACATCCGGCGGCAACGCCGTGAACAGCGCGATGCCCGAGATCGGATCTGCGCTAACGGGATTCCGAGCAATCATGGCTTCCTTGTAAGAGCGGGTTCGCAAAAGTGGAGCAGTTTGCGCCAGCGCAACCTCGAATCCCTCGACTATGCTAGATTCGGGCAGCGGCTGGAACGAAAACCGTCTAGCGGAAAATAACGGCTGAGGTATCGCAATGCTCTGTCCAGAATGCGGTGAAGTGATCGGATCGGGCCCGCTTGATTTGCGACATCCTGTGTCGTGCGAACGAAACAGCGCTCCGCTCAAGACCGCAACCCAGCGATTTTTTGCGGAACTCTCAAGGCTGATAGGCGGCGTAAGCCGCGCGATGCGCGCAGCGCAGGCGGACTGATTGTGGCGCTGCCGCATTCCCGACCAGGAGAGGTGTTTCGCCTGGCACCGCTCGGCGATAAGACCACACGGACTGTGGCGTTGGCACGCACACCATCCTTCGAGGCCGTTCACCTGGTCATTCGCGCCGGCCAATCAATCGCACCGCACCACGTTGCCGGTTCGATGACGCTTTACTGTATTGCGGGTCATGTACGCTTTGAGGGTAGCACGCCGCCGGAGCTTCGAACCGGCGACTGGCTCTTCCTCGATCCGGGTGCCCCGCACGCGGTAGAAGCGATCGTCGACAGTTCCTTGCTTCTGACGATCATGTTCGATGAATCCCATGGCGGAGGGCCTGAACCGGCCTGAGCGACTGGTACGACGCGGTGGTAACGACAGGGGGGGAAACAGTGGGCGAGTATCGCAAGCTTTGGTGGACTTTGATCGCGGTCCTGGCCGTGACCTTCACGATATTGGGCGTATCGGGCGTTGAAGTCTATCGCAAGGCTCCACCTATCCCCGCCAGGGTCGTCACGCCCTCCGGCTCGGTGCTAATGACCCATGACGACATCCTGGCGGGTCAAGCGGCCTGGCAAAGTACAGGTGGGATGGAACTCGGCTCGATCTGGGGCCACGGCGCCTACCAGGCTCCTGACTGGAGTGCCGACTGGCTCCATCGCGAACTGGTCGCATGGCTGGATCTCGCCGCGTGGGAGACCTACGGCAAGGCGTTCGATACGCTGGGTGTCGAGCAGAAGGCCGCGCTGACCTATCGCCTGCGGCAGGAATATCGCCACAACGGCCATGATGCCGCGACAGGCGTCCTCACGGTGTCGGATCGCCGCGCCCGCGCGATCGCGCTGACTGCCGACCATTATAGCCGGCTCTACGGCAATGATCCCGCGCTTCAGGAGATGCGCGATAATTATGCGATGAAAGAGGGGACGCTCCCAAGCCCGGAAAGCCGCGCCAAGCTCGCCGATTTCTTCTTCTGGACGGCCTGGGCCGCCGCGACGGAACGGCCCGGGACGGTCGCCACCTACACCAACAACTGGCCACCCGAACCGCTGATCGGCAACCAGCCGACGCCGGAGAACATCCTCTGGTCGCTTGCCTGCGTCGTCATCCTGATCGCGGGCGTCGGCACGCTGATCTGGGGCTGGGCGTTCCTGCGCCGTCACGACGATACGCCGCTCGTCGCGGCGGACAGGGACCCGCTGACGCTGGCCGCGCTCACCCCGTCGCAGCGATCGCTCGGCAAATATCTGTTCGTCGTCGCCGCGCTGTTCATCTTCCAGGTTTTCATCGGCGGCTTCACCGCGCACTACACGATCGAAGGACAAAGCTTCTACGGCATCGATGTCTCGCAATGGTTTCCCTATGCGCTGACCCGCACCTGGCATGTGCAGAGCGCGATACTATGGATCGCGACGGCGTTCCTCGCCGCCGGTCTGTTCCTTGCGCCGGTGATCAACGGCGGTGACCCCAAGTATCAGAAGCTCGGCGTCGACATCCTGTTCTGGGCGCTGATCCTTGTCGTCGCCGGATCCTTCATCGGCAATTTTCTAGCGCTCTCGCATGCCTTGCCTGCCAATCTCAGTTTCTGGTTCGGGCATCAGGGATATGAGTTCCTCGACCTGGGCCGCGTATGGCAGATCGCACTGTTCGGCGGGCTGCTGTTCTGGCTTACGTTGATGCTGCGCGGCATGCTGCCGGCGCTGCGCGCGAAGGATGGAGGCGACAAAAGCCTGCTGGCGCTGCTCACCGTCTCCACCGTCGCGATCGGTCTCTTCTACGGCTCGGGACTGTTCTACGGCGAGCGCACCCACATCACGATCATGGAATATTGGCGCTGGTGGGTCGTCCACCTGTGGGTGGAGGGCATTTTCGAAGTGTTCGCCACCGCTGCGATCGCCTTCATCTTCGCCTCCATGGGCCTGGTGTCACGGCGGATCGCGACCGCCGCCAGCCTCGCTTCGGCCTCCTTGTTCATGGTGGGCGGCGTGCCTGGCACTTTCCACCACCTTTATTTTTCGGGCACGACCACGCCCATCCTGGCGGTCGGCGCGGCGTTCAGCGCGCTTGAGGTGGTGCCGCTGATCGTGCTCGGCTACGAAGCATGGGAGCGCTGGAGCCTGCGCAATCACGCCCCCTGGATGCGCGCGATGCGCTGGCCGCTGATGTGCTTCATCGCGGTCGCCTTCTGGAACATGCTGGGTGCCGGCGTCTTCGGCTTCATGATCAACACGCCGGTCGCACTGTTCTACCTTCAGGGGCTGAACACGACCGCGGTCCACGCCCACGCGGCGCTGTTCGGAGTCTATGGCTTCCTGGCGCTCGGGTTCACCCTTCTGGTGCTGCGCTACATCAGGTCCGACATCGCCTTCAACGAGCGGCTGATGCAGACCGGCTTCTGGGGGTTGAACGCGGGGCTAGTGCTGATGATCTTCACCAGCCTGCTTCCGGTTGGCCTGTTCCAGTTCGAAGCCAGTGTCACCACCGGCATGTGGTATGCGCGCAGCGACGCGTTCCTCCAGCAAGGCTTTCTTGAGACTGTTGATTACCGTTGAGAAGTGACCCGGGAAGGGCCGATATTTCCACTGAGAAGTGACCCATGTTGAACTCACCCCTGGCATTGACGAGCGAGGGGTCATGGAGTGTTGGACATGGCGTTATTGAGCGTTATCCGGCGCTGGCATTTCCGCGATCATCTTTCGATCCGCGAGATTGCGCGGCGTACCGGGCTGTCACGTAATACGATCCGTAAATATCTACGTTCGGACACGATCGAGCCGCGGTTCAAGGTGCCCGATCGGCCGAGCAAACTGGACCCGTTCGCGGAGCGGCTGTCAGCCTGGCTGAGACGGGAGATGGGTCGGACCCGCAAGCAGAAGCGGACGATGAAGCAGCTGCATGCTGATCTGGTCAGCCTGGGCTATGACGGCTCCTACAATCGGGTGGCGGCCTTTGCCCGGGACTGGCGCGATGATTATCGTCGTGAGCAACAGATGAGCGGGCGCGGGACATTCGTGCCGCTGTCCTTCGCACCGGGGGAAGCATTCCAGTTCGATTGGAGCGAGGACTGGGCGATCATCGGCGGCGTGCGCACCAAGCTGCAGGTGGCGCACTTCAAGCTCAGCTACAGCCGGGCCTTCCTCGTGCGGGCCTATTTGCTCCAGACCCACGAGATGCTGTTCGATGCCCATAATCACGCATTCCGCGTGCTGGGCGGCGTTCCGCGCCGTGGGATTTACGACAATATGCGCACCGCCATCGACAAGGTCGGGCGCGGCAAGGAGCGCAACGTCAACAACCGCTTCCTCACCATGGTCAGTCACTATCTGTTCGAGGCCGAGTTCTGTAATCCGGCAGCGGGCTGGGAAAAGGGCCAGGTCGAGAAGAATGTCCAGGATGCCCGTCATCGGCTATGGCAACCCACGCCGCAGGCGGAAAGCCTGGATGCCCTGAACCTGTGGCTGGAGGAGCGCTGCAAGGCGCTGTGGCAGGATATCCCGCACGGGATCGAACCGGGTTCGGTCGCCGATGCCTGGGGCGATGAAGTGGAAAGCCTGATGCCGGTGGGCAGACCGTTCGATGGCTTTGTCGAATATGGCAAACGGGTCTCGCCAACCTGCCTGATCCACCTGGAACGCAACCGTTACAGCGTTCCGGCGTCCTTCGCCAATCGGCCCGTCAGCCTTCGGGTTTATCCCGATCGCTTCCTGGTCGTCGCAGAGGGACAGGTCATATGCGAGCATCAGCGCATCATCGACCGATCCCATGATGGTCCCGGCCACACCGTCTATGACTGGCGTCATTATCTCGCCGTCGTTCAACGCAAGCCCGGCGCCCTGCGCAACGGCGCGCCGTTCCTCGAACTGCCCGATGCCTTCCAGCGGTTGCAACGGCATCTGCTGCGCAACCCCGGCGGCGACAGGGAGATGGTCGAGATCCTGGCGCTGGTCCTCCATCATGACGAGCAGGCGGTGCTGACCGCCGTCGCCATGGCGCTGGATGCAGGCGTTCCGACCAAGACGCACATCCTCAACCTGCTGCACCGGCTGCTTGATGGAAAGCCGCTCTCGACGCCGCCGGTGACGGCGCCACAGGCGTTGAGGCTGGTCAGTGAGCCGATGGCCAATGTCGAACGCTACGATGCCCTGCGCCGGGAGAACCGTCATGCGTCATGATCCCGCCACCGGCGCCCTCGTCGTGATGCTGCGCGGCCTGAAAATGCCCGGCATGGCCCAGGCTGTGACCGACCTCATGCAGCAGGGATCGCCCGCCTTCGAGGCGGCGGTGCCGATCCTCTCCCAGTTGCTGAAAGCCGAAACAGCCGAACGCGAGGTGCGGTCTGTGGCCTATCAGCTCAAGGTCGCGCGGTTCCCCGCCTATCGCGACCTCGCCGGCTTCGACTTTGCCAGCAGCGAGGTGAATGAGGCGCTGGTGCGCCAGTTGCACCGCTGCGACTTCATCGACGTTGCCGACAATATCGTGCTGGTCGGCGGACCGGGCACCGGCAAAACCCATGTCGCCACGGCGCTGGGTGTTCAGGCTATCGAGCATCATCGAAAGCGCGTCCGCTTCTTCTCCACGGTCGAGCTGGTCAATGCCCTGGAACAGGAAAAGGCCCAGGGGCGCGCCGGGCAGATCGCCAACCGGCTCGTCCACTCCGACCTCGTCGTCCTCGACGAGCTAGGCTATCTGCCGTTCAGCGCATCAGGCGGCGCACTGCTCTTCCACCTGCTGAGCAAATTATACGAACGCACCAGCGTCATCATCACCACCAACCTGAGCTTCAGCGAATGGGCCACCGTGTTCGGTGACGCCAAGATGACCACCGCGCTCCTCGATCGGCTCACCCATCACTGCCATATCCTGGAAACCGGCAACGACAGCTTCCGGTTCAAAAACAGCTCGGCCCACCAGGCCAAACCCAGAAAGGAGAAACCTGCACCTTGACCCATCAATGACATCCGAAACATAATATCAGGCGGGTCACTTCTCGGTGGAAATCCCGGGTCACTTCTCAACGGTAATCAACATTGAGACGCTGCGCTGGATCCGTACCTTTGGCGACGTGGTGTTCATCGCAGGCGCCATAGCAGTCGCGTGGCAGATCGTGATCCTCGGGCTGTGGCGTCAGGGCACGCGGACATAGCCAAGAAGGGCGGTCAAAGGGTGGGCGCGCAGGGGAGGCCTGTCCCAAGCCGTCTCTACAGGTCATGCCCTCATAGGCGTGAAGCAAAATCTACGAATGGGTGCTCGAATCGGTCGAACATCCCGTTCCCGGACCGAGGGCGCAGTCCAACGCACTTGCCCAACTTGAAAGACCTCATGGTGCCGGGCTGAAGGAGGGTACGCCAGATCACAGCTGATCTAGGGCGTCATACCCTTCAAGTTGGGTTCCATGCAGATCCTATCGAAGCTGCTGCGAGACGCAGCTAAGGGCCATCTTCGTGGTTGCGCACAAGGTTTCTCGAAGATCGCCGGACTTGGCCTGAAGTGCCAGACCACCACAAACCGAGATGACGAAATGGGCGAGTACCTCTGGTGCGGCGTTGTCGACGAGTTCATCCTTCGCAAGCGCGGCTTCGAAGCGTCGACGCAATACGCCTTCATAATAGGCGCGGTAATTCACGAGCTTCTGCCGGATCGTCTCATGTTCCGGTGCGCATGCAATCGCACCATTCAAGGTCAGGCAGCCCAGTGGCGTGTCGGGGTCGGCGATAACCTCGATGAACCGACAGATAAACGTCTCAATCGCAATCTCGATCGAAGGAATTTCGAGTGCCTGTTCCACGAATTCGAGATGCTGTCGTCGGTAGCGTTCGAGAGTCTGGCCGAACAATTCCTCCTTGCTCGCGAACACCCGATAGAGGCTCGGCCGTTCGATTCCGATCGCCGCAGTGAGATCGGACAGCGAGGTCCCTTCGTAACCCTTGAGCCAGATGTTGATTACCGTTGAGAAGTGACCCGGGAAGGGCCGATATTTCCACTGAGAAGTGACCCATGTTGAACTCACCCCTGGCATTGACGAGCGAGGGGTCATGGAGTGTTGGACATGGCGTTATTGAGCGTTATCCGGCGCTGGCATTTCCGCGATCATCTTTCGATCCGCGAGATTGCGCGGCGTACCGGGCTGTCACGTAATACGATCCGTAAATATCTACGTTCGGACACGATCGAGCCGCGGTTCAAGGTGCCCGATCGGCCGAGCAAACTGGACCCGTTCGCGGAGCGGCTGTCAGCCTGGCTGAGACGGGAGATGGGTCGGACCCGCAAGCAGAAGCGGACGATGAAGCAGCTGCATGCTGATCTGGTCAGCCTGGGCTATGACGGCTCCTACAATCGGGTGGCGGCCTTTGCCCGGGACTGGCGCGATGATTATCGTCGTGAGCAACAGATGAGCGGGCGCGGGACATTCGTGCCGCTGTCCTTCGCACCGGGGGAAGCATTCCAGTTCGATTGGAGCGAGGACTGGGCGATCATCGGCGGCGTGCGCACCAAGCTGCAGGTGGCGCACTTCAAGCTCAGCTACAGCCGGGCCTTCCTCGTGCGGGCCTATTTGCTCCAGACCCACGAGATGCTGTTCGATGCCCATAATCACGCATTCCGCGTGCTGGGCGGCGTTCCGCGCCGTGGGATTTACGACAATATGCGCACCGCCATCGACAAGGTCGGGCGCGGCAAGGAGCGCAACGTCAACAACCGCTTCCTCACCATGGTCAGTCACTATCTGTTCGAGGCCGAGTTCTGTAATCCGGCAGCGGGCTGGGAAAAGGGCCAGGTCGAGAAGAATGTCCAGGATGCCCGTCATCGGCTATGGCAACCCACGCCGCAGGCGGAAAGCCTGGATGCCCTGAACCTGTGGCTGGAGGAGCGCTGCAAGGCGCTGTGGCAGGATATCCCGCACGGGATCGAACCGGGTTCGGTCGCCGATGCCTGGGGCGATGAAGTGGAAAGCCTGATGCCGGTGGGCAGACCGTTCGATGGCTTTGTCGAATATGGCAAACGGGTCTCGCCAACCTGCCTGATCCACCTGGAACGCAACCGTTACAGCGTTCCGGCGTCCTTCGCCAATCGGCCCGTCAGCCTTCGGGTTTATCCCGATCGCTTCCTGGTCGTCGCAGAGGGACAGGTCATATGCGAGCATCAGCGCATCATCGACCGATCCCATGATGGTCCCGGCCACACCGTCTATGACTGGCGTCATTATCTCGCCGTCGTTCAACGCAAGCCCGGCGCCCTGCGCAACGGCGCGCCGTTCCTCGAACTGCCCGATGCCTTCCAGCGGTTGCAACGGCATCTGCTGCGCAACCCCGGCGGCGACAGGGAGATGGTCGAGATCCTGGCGCTGGTCCTCCATCATGACGAGCAGGCGGTGCTGACCGCCGTCGCCATGGCGCTGGATGCAGGCGTTCCGACCAAGACGCACATCCTCAACCTGCTGCACCGGCTGCTTGATGGAAAGCCGCTCTCGACGCCGCCGGTGACGGCGCCACAGGCGTTGAGGCTGGTCAGTGAGCCGATGGCCAATGTCGAACGCTACGATGCCCTGCGCCGGGAGAACCGTCATGCGTCATGATCCCGCCACCGGCGCCCTCGTCGTGATGCTGCGCGGCCTGAAAATGCCCGGCATGGCCCAGGCTGTGACCGACCTCATGCAGCAGGGATCGCCCGCCTTCGAGGCGGCGGTGCCGATCCTCTCCCAGTTGCTGAAAGCCGAAACAGCCGAACGCGAGGTGCGGTCTGTGGCCTATCAGCTCAAGGTCGCGCGGTTCCCCGCCTATCGCGACCTCGCCGGCTTCGACTTTGCCAGCAGCGAGGTGAATGAGGCGCTGGTGCGCCAGTTGCACCGCTGCGACTTCATCGACGTTGCCGACAATATCGTGCTGGTCGGCGGACCGGGCACCGGCAAAACCCATGTCGCCACGGCGCTGGGTGTTCAGGCTATCGAGCATCATCGAAAGCGCGTCCGCTTCTTCTCCACGGTCGAGCTGGTCAATGCCCTGGAACAGGAAAAGGCCCAGGGGCGCGCCGGGCAGATCGCCAACCGGCTCGTCCACTCCGACCTCGTCGTCCTCGACGAGCTAGGCTATCTGCCGTTCAGCGCATCAGGCGGCGCACTGCTCTTCCACCTGCTGAGCAAATTATACGAACGCACCAGCGTCATCATCACCACCAACCTGAGCTTCAGCGAATGGGCCACCGTGTTCGGTGACGCCAAGATGACCACCGCGCTCCTCGATCGGCTCACCCATCACTGCCATATCCTGGAAACCGGCAACGACAGCTTCCGGTTCAAAAACAGCTCGGCCCACCAGGCCAAACCCAGAAAGGAGAAACCTGCACCTTGACCCATCAATGACATCCGAAACATAATATCAGGCGGGTCACTTCTCGGTGGAAATCCCGGGTCACTTCTCAACGGTAATCAACAATATTGAGGTCGAGCGGTCCAATCTCGCGCTGGCGTTCCGGCGCGGAGAAGCGCTCGGCGAGGCGCTGGGCGACAGGGATCGAGCGGGAGGTGGCCAGGCTGCAATAGTCGAGCCCCGGGCAGGAGATGATGTCCGTCACCAGACCAATATTGGCGCTGGCGAGCCCTGCCTCGACCAGTCCCGACCAGAGCGCGGGAAGGTCGCTCAGCCGCACATGGGGGAGGACGAGGTTCTGCTCGTGCGAGACGCGCAGTTCGCCGAACGAATAGGCGTCGGCCAGATCGGCGACCCGCTCCATCTCATCGGCGCTGATGTCGCCGGGGATGCCGCCCGTCGGCTTGAGCGACACGGTCGCGCAGGCATAGCCCGGAACCCGGTGCGCATAGCTGTTCGACTGCAGCCAGGCCGCGAAGGCGGCGTCGCGACCACAGGCTTCATCAAGCACCGCCGAGATCGCTGGCAGCTTCTCGAAGGGGGGCTCGACGAACCGCGCCTGCAAGGCCGCGATGATCTCCGGCTCAAGGACGTTGTAGTCCGCCGGCATCGCGGCGAACTCGTCCTCTATCATCTGGATGAAGGCCTCGGACTTCATCTCCTTGATGAGGATCTTGATCCGCGCCTTGTAGATGTTATCGCGCCGCCCGAGCGCATTGTAGGTGCGCAGGATGGCCTCGACATAGCGCAGCAGGTCCCGGACCGGCAGCCAGTCGCGCACCTTGACGCCGACCACGGGGGTACGCCCCAGGCCGCCGCCGGCATAGAAGCTGAAGCCCGGTTCGCCCGCCTCATTGCGATGGGCCATGATCCCGATGTCGTGCACATGGATCGCCGCACGGTCGATCGGGCCGCCGGTGATCGCGATCTTGAACTTGCGCGGCAGGTAGGTGAACTCGGGATGGTCGGTCGACCATTGCCGCAGGATCTCCGCGAACAGGCGCGGATCGATTACTTCCTCGGCGGCCGCGCCGGCGAAATGATCGGTGGTCACGTTGCGCACGCAATTGCCGCTGGTCTGGATCGCATGCAGGTCCGCCTCGGCCAGGATGGCCAGGATGTCGGGCGTGTCCTCCAGCCGAATCCAATTGAACTGGATGTTCTGCCGCGTGGTGAAATGCCCGTAGCCGCGATCGAAATGCCGGGCGACATAGGCAAGCTGGCGCATCTGCGCGGCGCTGACCACGCCATAGGGCAGGGCGGCGCGCAACATATAGCCATGGAGCTGGAGATAGAGCCCGTTCATCAGCCGGAGCGGCTTGAACTCGTCCTCGGTCAACTCGCCGGAGAGGCGCCGTTCGACCTGGGTGCGGAACTGCCCCGCCCGGTCGCGCAGGAACTGGCGATCATATTCATCGTAGCGATAGATGCCCGCATAGGGCGACTTCACCAGATCCGAGGGTAGCGGGGGGAGCGTTTCCGCGCGCGCAGGCCGGCCGGCCTGTGTACCCAGATCGGTGCGCACGCTCGGGCCGTGGGCCCGGATCTGCTCGCGATAGGTGAGGGGCGCCGGGGCCGGATGGACGTCCACCACCCGGTGGTCCGCCTGGTCCGCGCGTGCCGTCTCCAGCGCCGCTTCCAGTGCCTCTTCTTCGAAGCGCTGCGCGAACTCGACCGTGTCGACCCAGTTCGCGGCGTCCCCAAGCCATACCGACGCGCCATCGCGCAGCCTGCTGGCCGTTACAAAATGCGTTGCCATCGCTTATCCTTCGTTCAGGCGGCGAGCAGCCGGTTGTTCCAACCCAGACGGGCACGTGCCGCCACCAGGCCATCGATGAGCGCCTTCATGTGCGCATCGGTGTGGAAGGGCGTTGGCGTCAGCCGCAGCCGTTCCTGGCCGCGCGCGACGGTCGGATAGTTGATCGGCTGGACGTAGATATCGTGTTCGGCGAGAAGCAGATCGCTGGTCGCCTTGCAGAGATGCGCGTCGCCGATGATCAGCGGCACGATATGGCTCTGCGTATCGGGCACCGGCATATCGGCTTCGCGCAGCATGGTGATCAGCCGGTCCACCGCCGCCTGCTGGCGCGCGCGTTCCTCGCCGCTGTCCTTGAGGTGCCGGATCGCGGCCGCCGCGCCGGCCGCCAGATGGGGGCAGATGGAGGTGGTGAAGATGAAGCTGTCCGCGCAGCTGCGGATCACATCGATGAGGAGCGAGGAACCGGCGACATAGCCGCCCATCACGCCGAACGCCTTGGCGAGCGTGCCCTCGATCACGGTCAGCCGATGCGCGATCCCTTCGCGCTCGGCGATGCCGCCGCCGCGTGGGCCATAGAGGCCGACGGCATGCACTTCGTCCAGATAGGTGATCGCGCCATGCTTGTCCGCGACATCGCAGATGTCCGCGATCGGCGCGACATCGCCATCCATCGAATAGACGCTCTCGAAGGCGACGATCTTCGGACGGTCCGGATCGATCGCGCTCATCAGTTCGTCAAGATGAGCGGCGTCGTTGTGGCGGAAAATGAAGCGTTCGGCGCCCGAGCGGCGGATGCCCTCGATCATCGAATTGTGATTGAGCGCATCGGAGAAGATCGCGCAGTTCGGGAGCACACGGCCCAGCGTGCCGAGCGCTGCCAGGTTGGAGATCCAGCCCGAGGTGAAGATCAGCGCCGCCTCCTTGTCGTGCAGGTCGGCCAGCTCCGTCTCAAGCGCGACGTGGCTGCGATTGGTGCCGGAGATGTTGCGGGTGCCGCCGGTGCCGGCGCCGAACTGGTCGATCGCGCCATGCATCGCGGCGAGTACCTCGCGATTCTGGCCCATCCCGAGATAGTCGTTGCTGCACCAGACCGTGACGCGGCGCGCCGCGCCATCAGTTTGGCGCCACAGCGCGGTGGGGAATTCGCCCGACAACCGCTCCAGCTCGATGAACGTGCGATACCGACCATCGAGCTTCATCTCGGTGATCAGCGACTCAAACCGCGCAACATAATCCATGGTCTCTGCCTTGCTTCTGCTATCCCTTGCAGGGGTGGGGAACACACTTCGGTCTTGCGCCGAATCTCATCAACATACAATATCCATATATATGGACACGAAAGCTTGCACAATGGATGACGAACGGCCCGCGCACGAATGGCGCCCTGCAATCCCCGAAGGCGCTAGCCCGCTCTATCTCGCCATTGCGGACGCGCTGGCGGCCGATATTCAGAAGGGTGCGCTCTCGGCCGGCGATCGGCTGCCACCGCAGCGCGCGCTTGCCGACGCCCTCGACATCGATTTCACCACGGTGAGTCGCGCCTATGCCGAAGCGCGCAAGCGCGGCCTGGTGGAGGGCCGTGTAGGGCAGGGGACTTATGTCCGTGCTGGCCGAGTCGGTCGGCCGCCGCTGAACGCCGGATCGGGTCTGGTCGACATGGGAATGAACCTGCCGCCGAAGTTCGACGATGCCGCGCTCGGCGCGCAGCTCTGGGCCGGTATCGGGGACCTCGAAGCGGATGGCGGCATGGATCTCATCCTGCGCTATCAGGATGTCGGCGGCGCGGGCATGGACCGTCAGGCCGGTGTCGCCTGGCTGGCGGAGCGACTGCCGGACCTGTCTGCGGAGCGCTTGCTGGTCTGCCCGGGTGCACAGAGTGCGCTACTGGCGCTGGTGACGGCGCTCGATGTCAAGGACGGTCCGATCGCGGTCGAGGCGCTGACCTATCCCGGCCTGCGGTCGCTGGCGGCCCATCTGTCGATCGAGCTGGTTCCGGTGGCAATGGACGGCGACGGGCTGGATCCCGACGATTTCCGCGCGGTATGCCGCACGCGCAAGCCGCGCGTCCTCTACTGCACGCCGACGCTCCACAATCCCACGACCGCGACGATGCCGCTGGAGCGGCGGAAGGCGATTGTCGCAATCGCGCGGGAATTCGGCGTCCAGATCATCGAGGACGATGCCTATGGCAAGCTGTCGGGAAGCGCGATTCCGCCGCTCGCCGCGCTCGCGCCTGATATCGGCTATCATGTCGCCGGGCTCTCGAAGTGCCTCTCGCCGGCGCTTCGGATCGCCTATGTCGTCGTGCCCGACCTACGGGCTTCGGTGCGCCTTTCGGGCGCGATCCGCGCCACCACTTCGATCGCTTCGCCGCTGGGAGCAGCGATTGCAACGCGCTGGATCGAGACGGGCCTGGCTGATCAGGTGGTCGTTGCGATCCGGGCCGAGACCGAGGCGCGCCGCGCGATAGCATCTCGCCTGCTCGGCGCGCACGGATTGGTGACCGCGCGCAACGCTTTCCATTCCTGGCTCCCGCTGGCCGCGCCCTGGACGCGCGGGGAATTCGCCGCGCGCCTGCGGCAGGCCGGTATCGGCGTCGTGCCGAGCGACTCCTTCGCGGTCTCCCATCTGGTCGAGGCGGTTCGCCTGGGGCTCGGCGCGCCCGCGACCCGTGAGCGGCTCACCGATGGCCTGTCGACGATCGGGGATCTCCTCCAGCAGGCTCCGGCAATGTCGTCCCTGGTTGTGTGACGCGAATTGCATTGACAGTGTATGCAGTCAATGTGCATATAATCGGGTGTCGAATCGCACGATTGCTGCGCCATCCATCAGTCCGGCGCCCCGGCTCCCTGCCGCCCCCCAAAGCCGGAATCGTGCGGTTCGGCGCATGAAGGGACACATGACGATATGCAGCAACGGATATGGAAACGTAGGCACCAACTCGATCGCATGACGTTTCGGGACCTCACGGTCGCTTTCTTCCAATATCAGGCTGTCTGGGCCTATCTACTGCTAGCGCTCGCTTCAGGGGTGCTGGCGGCGATGCGGCCGTCATCGGCCCTGCAGACCATCGCCGCCGTCGTCGCGGCCGGGCTGATCTATCCGCTCGTCTGGTATGTGCTGCATCGCTGGGTGCTGCACAGCCGCTGGATGTTCAAATCACCGCTCACCGCGGGTGTCTGGAAGCGCATTCACTACGACCACCATATCGATCCGAACCATCTCGAGGTCCTGTTCGGCGCGCTCTACACGACGCTGCCGACGATCGCGGTCGCGACCATGCCGATCGGCTGGCTCATCGGCGGCTTCGGCGCCGCGATGATGGCCTTCGCGGCCGGGCTGCTCATCACCTGCTTCTATGAGTTCGTGCATTGCGTCGAGCATCTCCCCTACAAGCCGCGCAACCGCATGTTCGCGGAGATGAAGGCGCGCCATCTCGCGCATCATTTCCACGATGAGGACGGCAATTTCGGCATCACCAATTTCGCCTGGGACCGGCTGTTCGGGACGCTCTACGAGCGCCGCGACCGGCCGATGAAAAGCCCGACCGTCTTCAATCTGGGCTATGACGAGGAGGCCGCGCGCCGCTGGCCCTGGGTCGCGCGCATGTCCGCGGCTCCGACCCCAGTCCGCCCTCGCAACAACGGACGATCCCGCAATGTATGAGCGCC
This sequence comes from Sphingobium sp. LB126, assembly GCF_002795205.1. Taxonomy (NCBI): domain Bacteria; kingdom Pseudomonadati; phylum Pseudomonadota; class Alphaproteobacteria; order Sphingomonadales; family Sphingobiaceae; genus Sphingobium; species Sphingobium sp. LB126. The sequence continues at coordinate 381,828 of NZ_NETV01000001.1, read as the reverse complement.
CCAATATCCGCCGCATGGCTGGCTATGTGCCGGGAGAGCAGCCGCTCGCCCCGGCGATCAAGCTCAACACCAATGAGAACCCGCTCGCGCCGTCGAGCACGGTCGTGAAGGCGCTCTCGGACATCACGCCCGTGATGCTCCAGCGCTATCCCGATCCGCAGGCGGGGCAGCTCCGGCGCGCGATCGCGGACTATCATGGTTGCGAGCTGGAACAGGTGATCGCTACGAACGGCAGCGATGAACTGCTCCGATTGGCGGTGACGACCTTTGGCGTGCCCGGTCATGCGATCGGGATCACCGACCCTGGCTACAATCTTTATGGCGTCCTCGCGACGATCCAGGATTGCCCGGTCGCCCGCGTCGCGCTCGACGACGATTGGAATCTGCCCGGCGACATCGCCGACCGCTGGAACAAGGCCGGTGCGCGGCTCGCGCTGCTGACCAATCCGCACGCTCCGACCGGCCGCCTCATCCTGTCGGGCGTGATCGCTCGCTTGGCCGCCGAGTTTCAGGGCGTGCTGCTGGTCGACGAGGCCTATGTCGACTTCGCCGACCCGGTTCACGGCCATGACCTGGTTTCGTTGATCCAGTATCTGCCCAACCTCCTGCTCGTGCGTACGCTCAGCAAGGGGCATTCGCTCGCTGGCCTGCGACTTGGCTATGGGCTGGGGTCGGCCAATCTCATCGAGCCGATACTGAACAAGGTACGCGACAGCTACAATGTCGATGCCATCGCCCAGCATGTCGCGACGGTCGCCCTGGGCGACGTCGAAACGACACGCGCGAGCTGGGACTTCGTGCGTGGCGAGCGCCATCGCGTTTCCATGGCTCTGCGGGAGCGCGGCTTCCACGTGTTTCCGTCGGAAGCTAATTTCATCCTCCTCCGGGTACCTGAGACGCTCGGGAAAGCGGCCGCGATCTATAGCGCTCTGGCGAACGAGCACATCCATGTTCGCTGGTTCGATCAGCACCGTCTCGCCGACTGTCTGCGGATCACCATCGGGACCGCGCGCGAAAATGATTGCCTGCTCAGTGCAATCGACGGGATCACCGGAATTGCTCCCGCGACGGCGCTGAACGATAATCAAAGCCCAGGAAACGCGATCGCAGGCGCTTGAGTCGCATCCGCTCCTTTGAGCGGCTTTATCGATCACTGTGGCGGATTCTCTTCGAGTGCGTCGATCAATGGCAGTCGCTAGAACGAAATCGACTTCAAATATTGATCCCGTAATGCACGACAGGAGGACTGAATATGGCGGACAGCAGCGTAAAGGCGACAGCGTCAACGATGAGCACCGGAGCTCCGGCGCGCAGCGACCGGAACTCCCTGACCATCGGGCCGAACGGTCCGATCGTTCTCCACGATGTCCATTTCCTGGAGCAGATCGCTCACTTCAATCGCGAGAAGGTGCCCGAGCGCCAGCCGCACGCGAAGGGCTCCGGCGCGTTCGGTGTCCTCGAGACGACCGAGGATCTCTCCGCCTACACCAAGGCCGCGCTGTTCCAGAAGGGTGCGAAGACCGACATGCTCGCGCGCTTCTCGACCGTAGCGGGCGAGCAGGGCAGCCCTGACACCTGGCGCGACGTGCGCGGCTTCTCGCTGAAATTCTACACGGACGAAGGTAATTACGACTTGGTCGGCAACAACACGCCGATCTTCTTCATTCGCGACGGGATCAAGTTCCCGCACTTCATCCGCAGCCAAAGGCGGCTGCCGGACTCCGGCCTGCGCGACAACAACATGCAGTGGGACTTCTGGACCGGTAATCCGGAGACCGCGCACCAGGTCACCTATCTGATGGGCGAGCGCGGCCTGCCGCGCAGCTGGCGCCATATGAACGGCTATGGCTCGCATACCTACATGTGGGTCAACGCCGCCGGCGAGAAATTCTGGGTGAAGTATCACTTCCATACCGCCCAGGGCATGCGCTTCTTCGACAATGCCGAAGCTGCCGCCATGGCGGGCGCGGATGCCGACTATCACCGCCGCGACTTGTTCGAGGCGATTGCGCGCAGCGAATTCCCGGTCTGGAACCTCTCGGTGCAGATCATGCCCTATGCGGACGCGGCGAACTATCGCTTCAATCCGTTCGACCTGACGAAGACATGGCCGCACGCCGACTATCCGCTGATCCCGGTGGGCACGATGACGCTCAACCGCAACCCGGAGAATTTCTTCGCCCAGATCGAACAGGCGGCCTTCTCGCCCGGCAACACCGTACCCGGCATCGGGCTTTCGCCCGACAAGATGCTGCTCGCCCGGGCCTTCGCCTATAACGATGCGCAGCGGAACCGCATCGGCACCAACTTCCACCAGCTCCCGGTCAACCGGCCGAAGGTGCCTGTGAACACCTATATGTTCGACGGCCAGATGACGTTCGATCATAGCGGCGCGGCGCCGACCTATGTGCCGAATGCCGGCGGCCGACCCTGGGCCGATGAAACCGGCCCGGCCGACGACGGCTGGGAAGCCGATGGCGAGATGGTGCGCAGCGCCTACACTCTCCACGCCGACGACGATGATTTCGGTCAGGCGGGGACCCTGGTTCGCGAGGTATTCGACGACGCCCAGCGGACGGCGCTGGTCGATCAGGTCTCCGCGAGCCTTCTGGGCGGCGTCCGCGAGCCGGTGCTGAGCCGCGCCTTCGACTATTGGAAGAGCATCGATGCCGGCGTTGGCCAGCGCATCGAGGACAAGGTCCGCTACGGCGGCGCGCCGAAGCCCGCCGAAGGCATGGGCGAAGCCTGAATCAAGGATGCCGTGCGGGCTCGCCCGCACGGCATCTTCGCAATTGCGGAGATCGCCGCTCCAAAAGCGGATTAGGCGTCCAGCAGCGCAATCTCCAGCTCTTCGACGATGCGCAGTGTCTGAGGCATCGCGTCCCTTAGGAAGCTGAGTAGCTCGCGGCGGACCGGCTGGAGGCATAGGAAACCCATCCTGCCAACGCCGTCCGAGCGGGACGGATCGCTCCGCAGCACGGTCAATCCCCGGCCATCCATGCGGATGTCGCCAGAATGGGTCTTCGACATATAGGCATTGGGTCCGATCAAGGTGATCTCGTGCGGAACCTCGGCGGATTCGTTGACCTCGAGATATTCGTGCTTCGCGACGTTCGCCAAGGTCGCGAGATCGCTGAGCCACAGATTTTGCGGACCATGGAAGGCTTGAAAAGAAGCGAGGATCGCAATGAGCTCGGGACGGGCTTGGATCACGCCAGGCATGTTCTTGCCGACGAGGCCGCGGAAATCCTCCGCTCTCGCGCTCGGCTGGGCGATCGGGAAATAGATCTTCTCCTTCCCGGTCAGCGGCGCGCAGGCGGCGCAGACGGCGCGCGCCGAATAATCCAGCGCGGATCGGAGATGCTCAAGCAACTCCTTGAGCGAGATCTGCATCTCGACGGAGACGCGTTGGGTAATGAGGGCCGTTTCGTAGGGATCACCATGATCGTCGCCAATCCAGCGCCGTCGCTCATCCGCCCGCATCCACAAGGCCCGCGCCGCTTCGAAACTCACCATCCGCTCCTTTCTGGCCAATTATCCGACCTGTCATGAACCCCTGGTGTTCACATAAGCCTATCGGAGCAAGTCGAGGCAGCGATCAACGCCGGCGCGATCTCCCAAGTCTGGCTCCGCGGAAAAATCGGACCGGTGCAATTTAGGGTTGCACGACATCACCGCCAGAAGGGGCGAGGATCGAGGCATTTCGCCGCTTGATGAGATTGAAGACGGCTTCGTTGGCGTTCCTTCCGTCCTCGAAAAAAACGGCCGATGCGAGGAATGCATCGGCGCTAGAAAACATCGGCTGGCCCCGCGGATCAGGTCTTTTCATCGCTTGCCATACAGGCTATACAGCATTGTATGTTCAATAGCCATACACATCGGTAGAGGATCAAAGCCATGTGGCGACCGCGCCTGAATGAAGCCTCGCCCATGAAGTATCTCGGCATTGTCGAGGCGCTTGAGGCGGATATCCGCTCGGGAAAAGTGGCGCGCGGCGACCGCGTCCCGCCTCAGCGCGCGATCGCGGAAGCGCTCGAGGTCGACCTCACCACCGTTACCCGCGCGTTCAACGAGGCCCGACGGCGCGGGCTCATCCAGGCCCAGGCCGGCCGCGGCACCTTCATCTCGGAGAGCATGGAGGGCGCGGACTCGCCCGACGTTCTTCAGCCGGTCCTCGACCTCAGCATGAACATCCCGCCGCAGCCGAGCGCGATGGATTTCCGCCGGATCTTCCCGCAGGGCGTGACCAGCGTACTCGGCAGCCCGCGCGGCCTGATGACCCTCCATTATCAGGAGAGCAACGGCATCGAGCCCGACCGCAAGGCCGCCGCGTCGTGGCTCGGTCAGAGGATCGACTCAGTGACGGCCGAACGGATCATCGTGACGGGCGGCGCGCAGTGCGCGCTCTTCGCGATCTGCGAACTGCTCCTGACCCAAGGCGACGTCGTGGCGGCAGGCGCTATGACCTATCCCGGCCTCAAGGCGGTGGCGGCCCAGAAAGGCCTCGTCCTGGAACCCCTCGCGATGGACGAGTACGGCATCATCCCCGACGCTTTCGACAAGGCGTGCCGGGACAAGAAGCCGAAGGCGCTCTATGTCGTGCCGACGATCGACAACCCCACCACCGCGACCTTGCCCGAAGAGCGGCGGCGCGCGCTGGTTGCGCTGGCCCGCGAATATGGCGTCGTGATCTTCGAGGACGATTCCTATGCACCGCTGCGGCCGGTGCGCTTGCCTGCGATGGTCGAGCTGGCAGACGATATCACCTGGCATATCGCCACGCTGTCCAAATGCGTGACGCCGGCGCTGCGCATCGCCTATGTGATCGCGCCGAACGCGGGAAAGGCGCGCCGGCTCGCCGCTGTATTGCGTGCGACGATCCTCATGGCGCCGCCGCTCATGTCGGCGTTGGCGAGCCGCTGGATCGTCGAGGGCTCGCTCGACGAGGTGACCGCGGCGATCGCCGAGGAGAATATGGTGCGCCAGAAGCTCGCTGCCGGGATCCTCGATGGATGCCGCTTTTCGGCCGATGTCCACGGTCATCATCTCTGGCTCTATCTCCCGGAACATTGGCGGGCGACCGACTTTGCGGATCATGCCGACCGCGCCGGCGTCTCGATCGTGCCCGCATCGACGTTCGCCATCACCGCCCATCCCGTGGAAGCGGTCCGCATCTCGATCGGCGTCGCGCCTGATCGTGGTGTGCTGGAAGATGGATTGACCCAATTGGCGGGCCTGATCTCCGAGCCGGCGCTCGGTACCAAGGCCGTCGTCTAGCCTCCCAAGGAGCAGCCCCATGTCCGACACGTTCAAGGCCGCCGTTGTCCAGGCCGCACCCGTTCTCTTCGACACGCCCAAGACCATCGCCAAGCTGGCCAATCTCACCCGCGAGGCGGCCAGCTCCGGTGCTTCCCTGGTCGTGTTCCCGGAGGCGTTCGTCGGCGGCTATCCCAAGGGGCTCGACTTCGGTGCGCGGCTTGGAAGCCGCAGCCCGCAGGGCAGGGATGACTTCCTGCGCTATTATGAGAGCGCGATCGACGTGCCCGGCGCGGAGGCGGCTCGGCTCGGCGAGATCGCGCTTTCCAACAATGTCCATCTCGTCGTAGGCGTGATCGAGCGCGACGGCGGCACCCTCTATTGCAGCTCGCTGACCTTTGGACCGAACGGACGGCTTCTCTCGAAGCACCGCAAGCTCATGCCGACGGCGCTAGAGCGCCTGGTCTGGGGCTTTGGCGACGGCTCGACCATCGGTGTTGTCAACACGCCGATTGGCCGAATCGGAAGCGTGATCTGCTGGGAGAACTACATGCCGCTCCTGCGCACGGCGATGTATGCGCAGGGGATCGAGCTCTATTGCGCGCCGACGGTCGACGATCGCGACACCTGGCTGCCGACCATGCGGACCATCGCGATCGAGGGCCGGTGCTTCGTGATCTCGGCCTGCCAATATCTCACGCGCGCGGACGCTCCGCCCGGTTACGATGCAATCCAGGGCGATGATCCCAAGACCGTGCTCATCCGCGGCGGCTCCTGCATCGTCGATCCGCTCGGCAATATCCTGGTCGAACCGGACTTCTCCGGCGAGATGATCAGGATCGCCGATATCGATCGGCGCGTGATCGTCCGCGGCAAATATGATCTCGATGTCGTCGGCCACTATTCGCGGCCAGATGTCTTTCATCTTTCAGTGGATACCGGCGCGAAGTCGCCGGTTGTCTTCGCGCGACAGGCTGAATTCGCAGCACTGCACGAATCTGACGCTGCCGCTGCAACAGGGGAGGCGAAAGCATGTTCGGATTAACGGCGCTCGAACTGGCCCGCATCCAGTTCGGGTTCACGGTTTCCTTCCACATCATCTTCCCGGCGATCACGATCGGCCTCGCCAGCTATCTCGCAGTCCTTGAAGGCCTCTGGCTTTGGAAGAAGGACACGGTCTATCGCGATCTCTATCATTTCTGGTCGGGGATCTTCGCGGTCAACTTCGCGATGGGCGTCGTCTCCGGCCTGGTCATGGCTTACCAGTTCGGTACCAACTGGAGCTATTTCTCCACCTTCGCCGGTAGCATCACCGGGCCGCTGCTCGCTTATGAGGTGCTGACGGCCTTCTTCCTGGAGGCCGGTTTCCTCGGCGTCATGCTGTTCGGCTGGAACAAGGTTGGGCCCGGCCTTCATTTCTTCGCCACCATCATGGTTGCGATAGGCACGCTGATCTCCGCGACCTGGATCCTCGCCTCTAACAGCTGGATGCAGACCCCTCAGGGCTTCGAGATCATCAACGGCCGCGTCGTACCGACCGACTGGATGAAGGTTATCTTCAACCCGTCGTTCCCCTATCGCCTCGCGCACATGACGATCGCGGCCTATCTCTCGACCGCGCTGTTCGTCGGCGCCTCGGGCGCCTGGCATCTGCTGAAACGCCGCGACACGCCGGCGGTTCGCACCATGCTCTCGATGGCGATGTGGATGATGCTGATCGTAGCGCCGATCCAGATCGCGGTCGGTGACGCCCACGGCCTCAACACGCTCAAGCACCAGCCGGCCAAGATCGCTGCGGTCGAAGGCCATTGGGAGAATACCAAGGGCGAAAGCGTGCCGCTGATCCTGTTCGGCGTGCCCGACATGAAGGCCGAGGAGACCCATTATGCGATCGAGGTGCCGTATCTCGGCAGCCTGATCCTTACCCATGAGCTCTATGGTCAAATCCCGGGCCTGAAGGAATTCGCGCCCGAGGATCGGCCCAACTCGACGATCGTCTTCTGGACATTCCGCGTGATGGTCGGGCTCGGCATGCTCATGCTGCTGCTCGGCGTCTGGGCGCTCTGGCTGCGCTGGCGACGGCGTCTCTACGAGAACCGATGGTTCCTGCGCTTCGCGCTCCTCATGGGGCCTTCGGGCAGCATCGCGATCCTCGCTGGTTGGATGACCACGGAGATCGGCCGTCAGCCCTGGGTGGTCTATGGCGTCATGCGCACCAGGGACGCGGTTTCGAACCATAGCGCGCTCGCGCTGTCGACGACGCTGATCCTCTTCATCGTCATGTACTGCGCGGTGTTCGGCACCGGCATCAGCTACATGATGAAGCTTGCGGCCAAGGGCCCCCACGCTAGCGCTGACGGCGAAGCCGCACACGAGAAGGGCCAGGCCTTGCGGCCCGCCCGACCGCTGTCGGCCGCGCCCGACGATATCGACCCGATTGGCCAGGGAGACTAACGATGGGAATCGACCTTCCGCTTCTCTGGGCGATCATCATCGCCTTTGGCCTGATGATGTACGTCATCATGGACGGCTTCGATCTCGGCATCGGGATCCTGTCGCCCTTCGTTCCAGCCCGCGAGGATCGAGACACCATGGTGAACACCGTGGCGCCGGTCTGGGACGGCAACGAGACCTGGCTGGTGCTGGGCGGCGCGGCGCTGCTGGCAGCCTTCCCAATGGCCTATTCGGTGATCCTGAGCGCGCTCTATCTGCCGCTGGTGCTGATGCTCGCAGGGCTCATCTGGCGCGGCGTCGCCTTCGAGTTCCGCTTCAAGGCGGACGAGGGGCACAAGCTGTTCTGGGACAAGGCCTTCGCCTGGGGCTCCTACATCGCCACCTTCTTTCAGGGCGTGGCGCTCGGCGCTTTCATCAACGGCTTCCGCGTCGAGAAGGGTGCTTATGCCGGCGGCCTTCTCGACTGGCTTACCCCTTTCAGTTTGTTCACCGGCGTGGGGTTGCTCGTCGCCTATGCGCTGCTCGGGAGCACATGGTTGGTGATGAAGACCGAAGGCACGCTTCAGCAGCGCATGCGCCGGCTGGCACGGCCAGTGACAATCGCGTTGTTCGTCATCATCGGCGTCGTCAGTCTCTGGACGCCTTTTGCCCATCCAGAGGTGGCGGGTCGCTGGTTCTCCCTGCCCAACCTCTATTTCTTCCTACCTGTGCCTCTGTTGGTGCTGATCGCGACTGGCCTCATCCTGCGCTCGCTCTCGCGAGACAGCCATGCCGCGCCCTTCGTGCTGACACTGCTCCTGCTATTCCTCGGCTATACCGGCCTCGCGATCAGCCTTTGGCCGAACATCATCCCGCCGGCCATATCTATCTGGGAAGCAGCCTCGCCGCCCGAGAGTCTCGGTTTCGCGCTGGTCGGAGCGCTCTTCATCATCCCGTTCATCCTCGCCTACACCGCCTGGTCCTATTACGTCTTCCGCGGAAAAGTCCGGGTCGGGGAGGGCTATCACTGATGCGCGCCACGGACCGTCCGCGCCGCCTGTGGCTCGGCCGCTTCGGCTGGCTCGTACTGATCTGGGCAGCGAGCGTCCTCGCGCTTGGCATTGTCGCGATGGGATTTCGCTGGCTCATGAATCTTGCGGGACTGACGACAGGATGAACCACTGCCCCGTGTGGCGAGCCCCGTTGGACGAGACGATGCAGAAAGCCGTTGCCCAGCTTCGATCGACCGGCTTTGCCCGACTCGAGGCGACGCAGTGGCAGGGCCTGCTCGGCCTGGCATCCGAAGGTTATCGCCCCTACGCCGACAGCTGGGATCGCCTCGATCCGGATCGATGGATGGGAGACGGCGGTACCTATCGCAAACGCCGGTTCGCGACCTTTGGTCTCGATGGTGACACCATAGCGCGCAAGCCGCACCAGCCGCACTATCAGAGCCGCATTCACAACCAGCTGAACGGCGGGGTGGATCGCTGGTTCTCACCCGTTGAGCCCGAGATCGCCGACCATCCGATAACACACGGCATCCTGGGCCTCGGGGCGGCGTTCGCGCGCCGGATCTCGGAGACCGCGGAGATCAACTGGCACGGCGAGATGCACCAGTTCCGCATCGAGGCGAAGCCGTTCGAGCGGGCAACCCCGACTCCCGAAGGCCTGCACCAGGACGGGGTGACGCTCGTCATCATGATGCTGATCGCGCGCCAGAACCTGGTTGGCGGGCTGACAGGCATCCGGGATCTGGAAGGCCGCCTCCTCGCGGAGGTCGAGTTGGCGTCACCCTTCGAAATGGTCGTGCTCGACGATCGGCGCGTGCAGCACGTCGTTAGCCCTATAAAGCCGGTGAAAGGACCGGACAGCGCCATCCGCGATGCCCTGGTGCTGACCTTCCGCGAGGAGAGCTGCATCGACAGGCGCCCGACAACGCGGAGATAGAAGCCATGTCCTATGCTTCTCAGAAGGTGGACCGCGGCAGCATGTCCGAGCCCTCGCTGATCAGGAAATCGCGGAGCGCCGCGGCGGCGGGGGTGAGCGCGCGACCGGTCATTGTTATGCAAAACCACTGGCGCACGATCGGCGTTGCCTCCGCGGCCAGCACCACGAGCCTTCCCTGATGCACTTCCTGCGCAACTGTGTGCGCGGAGATCATCGCAACGCCCAACCCAGCCATCACCGCCTGCTTGATCGATTCGTTCGATCCCATTTCCGTGCCCAGATTGTCCATCTTCGCGGGCACGTCGGTGAAATAGAGTTCAAGGGCCATACGGGTTCCCGATCCGCTCTCGCGCAGCAGGAACAACTCGTTCGCCAATCGCTCCTTCGTGATCATCCGCTCTCGGGCAAGCGGATGGTCGGGTGGCGCGATCACGACGAGCGGATGATCGCCAATGACCGCCGCCTCCAAAGCTATCCGGCGCGGCGGGCGTCCCATGATCACCACGTCAAGCGCACGCTGGCGGATCCGCGTAATCGTCTCCGCCCGATTGCCGACGAACAGGCGGATCTCGATATGAGGATGCGCGGCCTGGAAGGCGGCGATCATTGCCGGCGCGAAATATTTGGCGGTGGAAACAACGCCCATCCGCACGCGGCCCATCCGCCCATGCACCAGCGCATCGATCTCGTCGGACAGCGCGGCCATGCGCGCATGCAGGTCGTCCGCGCCCGAGATGACCGCGAGGCCAAGCTCGGTGGGTACCAGGCCGGCCTTGGTTCGATCGAAGATCGACCCGCCGACTTCCAATTCGACCTGCTGGATCTGCAGCGTGACCGCCGGCGGCGTAAGCCCAAGTTCCTGCGCTGCCTGGTTGACCCGACCGGTCCGGGCCACGGCTCGCACGGCGTTGAGCTGGCGAAGCGAGAGGTTGAGCATGCCTAAGAGTTAAGTTTCCTTATTTCATAGGTCAATAGAATAAACTTGGCTAAATCATCGGAGCAGGCGACGTTCGCTTCAGCCCGATAACAAAAAGGGAGAGAAGGCGGTGACGCTGGAACGGACACTTGAGACGCTTGCCAGTGACGGGGGCTCCCGCGCGGATGTCGCAGCGGTGATCGATGGGATCGCCCAAGCTGCGGTTTCAGTGCGCGATATCATCGCGGATGGCGCGATGGGTGCGGCGCTCACTGCGCAGCGCGGAACGCAGAACAGCGACGGCGACACTCAGTATGAGCTCGACGTTCGTGCGGACGAACTCTTCATGGCCGCGCTGCGTGACGCTCCGGTCGGGCTCTATGCGAGCGAGGAACTCGATCAGCCCGTCCGACTGCGGCCAGATGGTCCGCTCGCCGTCGCGATCGACCCGCTTGACGGCTCGTCCAACATCACGACCAATGTCTCGATCGGAACGATCTTCTCAGTCCTGCCCGTGCTGGACGGGGCCGATCCGCTGGCGAGCTTTCTTCAGCCGGGTGCAGCGCAGCTCGCCGCCGGGTTCTTCATCTATGGTCCCCAGCTGTCGCTCGTCCTGACATGGGGCGAGGGGACATACATCTTCGTCTATTCTCCACGCCAGGAGACGTTCGTCCTTTCTCAGCGCGACGTCCAGATCCCGCGCAAAGCGGGCGAATTCGCGATCAACGCCTCGAACCTTCGCCACTGGGAGGAACCGACCCGGCTCTACATCGCCGATTGCCTTCAGGGGAACGAAGGACCGCGCGAGAAGGACTACAACATGCGCTGGATCGCGGCCGTGGTCGTCGAGTGCTATCGCATTCTCCAGCGCGGCGGCGTGTATCTCTACCCCGCCGACACGCGCCCGGGATATGGGCGCGGGCGGCTGCGCATGGTCTATGAGACCAGCCCGATCGCGATGCTCGTGGAGCAGGCCGGCGGCCAGGCCACGGACGGCGCGCGGCGTCTGCTCGATCTCGTGCCCGACACGCTCCACGCGCGCACGCCCTTCGTCTTCGGGTCGGCCGATGAGGTCGCCCGCATCGGGCGCTACCACAGCGATCCATCCGCCATCGGCGAACGCGCTCCGTTATTCGGTTCGCGCAGCCTGTTTCGCGCCTGAAGGGGGAGGGACGATGTCGGCAAAGCATCCGATCATAGCCATCACCGGCTCCTCCGGCGCCGGCACGACCACCGTCAAGGACACCTTCGAGAAGATCTTCACGCGCGAAAAGGTCAAGGCCGCCTTCATCGAAGGCGACGCTTTCCATCGTTTCGACCGCGAGGAGATGCAGCGCCAGGTTGCCGAGCAAAAGGCGCGCGGGATCGAATTCACCCATTTCCACGCCGACGCCAATGAGCTCGAACGCCTCAAGGACGTGTTCGCCGAATATGGCCGGTCAGGGCAGGGGCAGACACGCCATTATGTCCATGACGACGCCGAGGCCGCCCGCCTCGGGCAGCGCGCGGGCACCTTCACGCCATGGGAGGATTTCGCCGAAAGCGATCTGCTCTTCTACGAAGGGCTCCACGGCTGCGCGGTCACCGACAAGGTCGACCTGCCGCGCCTGTGCGATCTCAAGATCGGCGTCGTGCCCGTCATCAATCTCGAATGGATCCAGAAGATCCATCGCGACCGCGCGATGCGCGGCTATTCCACCGAAGCGGTGACCGACACGATCCTTCGGCGGATGCCGGACTATGTGCACTATATCTGTCCGCAATTCTCGAAGACGGACATCAACTTCCAGCGGGTGCCGATCGTCGACACCTCCAATCCTTTCATCGCGCGCTGGATCCCGACGCCGGCGGAATCGATCCTCGTCATCCGCTTCGCGCGGCCCCAAGGCATCGATTTCCCTTACCTGCTGTCGATGATCCACAACAGCTACATGTCGCGCGCCAATTCGATCGTCGTGCCCGGCGACAAGCTCGACCTTGCGATGCAGCTCATCTTCACGCCGCTCGTCCACAAGCTGGTCGAGCGCAAGAACAGGAGCGAATGACATGTTCACCCCTGATCTCGCCGCACCGACCGCGGACCAGGCCGATGAGCGACGCATGGCCGCCGCCGTCCGCGCGCTCGCCATGGACGCTGTGCAACAGGCCAATAGCGGCCATCCAGGCATGCCGCTGGGGATGGCCGATGTCGCCACGGTGCTGTTCCACCGCTTCCTGAAGATCGATCCCGCGCATCCCGACTGGCCCGACCGAGACCGGTTCGTGCTGTCCGCCGGTCACGGATCGATGCTGCAATATGCGATCCATTACCTGCTCGGCTATACCGACATGCCGATCGATGCGCTTCGCGCCTTTCGGCAGCTCGGCAGCACGACACCGGGGCACCCCGAATACGGGCATACGCTCGGAGTCGAGACGACCACCGGTCCCCTCGGCCAGGGAATTGCTACCGCGGTCGGCATGGCGATCGCGCAGCGCATGGAAGCAGCCCGGTTCGGCGAAGCGCTCTCGAACCATCGGATCTATGTCATCGCCGGCGACGGCTGCCTGCAGGAAGGCGTGAGCCAGGAGGCGATCGACCTCGCCGGGAACCTGCGGCTCTCCAACCTGGTTGTGCTCTGGGACGATAACCGTATCTCCATCGACGGCGCCACGTCACTGTCGAGCCGCACCGATCAGACCGCGCGCTTCAGGGCGAGCGGATGGCAGACCTTCTCCATCGACGGCCACGACCACGCGGAGATCGCCACCGCGCTCGAGGCCGTGGCAAAGGCGCAGGGGCCGGTGCTGATCGCCTGCAGCACCGTAATCGGCAAGGGAGCCCCGACGGTCGAAGGGACCGAAAAGGCGCACGGCGCGCCTCTCGGGGAGGCCGGCTGCGCGGCCGCCCGCGCAGCGATGGGCTGGAACCATCCGCCGTTCGAGATTCCCGACGAGATCGTGGCCGCCTGGCGCCAGATCGCCCACCGGGGAGCGCAGGCGCGCCGCGACTGGCTGACCCGCGTCCAGGCGTCGCAGTGCGGCGGAGACTTCCTGGCTTTCCACGCGTCGCCCGTTCTCGGCGGCGTCCGACAAGCCCTGGATGAATTCCGCCGTCGCCACCGCGCCGAGGGGACGCGCATCGCGACGCGGAGAGCCTCGCAGCTCGCATTGGAGGCGATCAACGCGACAACGAACCAGACCGTCGGCGGTTCGGCGGACCTCACGCACAGCAACCTGACGATGACCTCGCAGTTGCGCGCCGTCACCGCCGTGGACTTTGGCGGGCGATACCTTCACTTCGGCATTCGTGAGCACGCCATGGCGGCGGCGATGAACGGCATCGCGCTCCACGGCGGCTTCATTCCCTATGGCGGCACGTTCCTCTCGTTCGCCGACTATGCGCGCGGCGCGATCCGGCTCTCGGCGCTGATGGGCATCGGCGTGATCTATGTGATGACGCACGATTCCATAGGGCTCGGCGAGGACGGTCCGACCCACCAGCCGGTCGAGCATCTGGCGATGCTGCGCGCGACCCCTGGCCTCAGCGTGTTCCGGCCCGCCGACGTGATCGAGACCGCCGAGGCCTGGCAAGTGGCGCTCGACCAGCGCGACCGCCCGACCGTTCTCGTCCTCTCGCGGCAGGACCTGCCGATGCTGCGCGATCCACATGCGCCGACCGAGAACGCCGCGGCGCGCGGTGCCTATGTCCTGCGCGAGCCGGTGGGCTGGCGCGACGTCACGATCCTCGCGACCGGATCAGAAGTCGAGCTGGCGGTCGCGGCCGCGGAGCGCCTGGCAAGCGAGCACGCGATCGCGGCCGCCGTCGTCTCGATGCCCTGCTGGGACCGTTTCGAAATGCAGGACGAGCGCTATCGCGCCGATGTGCTCGGTACGGCGCCGCGCGTCGCGATCGAGGCCGCGGCTCGGCTCGGTTGGGACCGCTGGATCGGGGAGCGGGGCACTTTCATCGGCATGCAAGGCTTCGGCGCTTCGGCGCCGGCCGACCAGCTCTACCGGCATTTCGGGATCACCGCAGATGCCGTCGTCGACACCGCGCAGCGCGCGGTCGCCGGCGCGCGCATCGCACTGGAGGAATAGGACATGGCACTGATTACGCTGAGGCAGTTGCTCGATCATGCCGCGGAGCGCGGCTATGGCGTACCCGCCTTCAACATCAACAATATGGAGCAGGCGCTGGCGATCATGGACGCCGCGCAGGCCTGCGACGCGCCGGTGATCCTCCAGGCGTCGCGCGGCGCGCGCTCCTATGCCAACGACATCATGCTCGCGCACATGGTCGAGGCGCTGGCCGAGATCTATCCGCAGATCCCCATCTGCATGCACCAGGACCATGGCAACAGCCAAGCGACCTGCCTGAGCGCGATCCGTCACGGCTTCACATCGGTGATGATGGACGGATCGCTGGAGGCGGATGCGAAGACGCGCGCGTCCTACGAGTATAACGTCGCGATCACCGCGCGCGTCGCCGAACTCGCCCATGCGGTGGGCGCGTCCGTCGAGGGCGAACTGGGTGTGCTGGGCTCCCTCGAGACGGGGATGGGCGAGGCGGAGGACGGTCACGGCGCGGGAGGGCGGCTTGACCACGATCAACTGATCACCGACCCCGACCAGGCGGTGGACTTCGTCCTGCGCACCGGCGTCGATGCGCTGGCGATCGCGTGCGGCACGTCGCACGGAGCCTATAAGTTCACCCGCGAGCCCGATGGCGACATCCTGGCGATGGGGGTCATCGAGGAGATCCACAGCCGGCTGCCGAACGTGCATCTGGTGATGCACGGCTCCTCCTCGGTGCCGCAGGAGCTGCAAAACGTCATCAACGACAATGGCGGCGCGATGCCGCAGACGTTCGGCGTCCCCGTCGCGGAGATCGTGCGCGGCATCGCGCACGGCGTCCGCAAGGTCAACATCGACACGGATTGCCGCATGGCGATGACCGGCCAGTTCCGCCGGATCGCTCGCGAGCATCCCTCCGAGTTCGACCCGCGCAAATTCCTCAAGCCCGCGATGGACGCCATGCGCGACCTGTGCCGCGAACGGTTTGAGGCGTTCGGCGCGGCGGGCAATGCATCGCGCATCCGGCCCATCGCGCTCGCCGAGATGGCACGCCGCTACACCTCGGGAGCGCTCGCACCGGCGACCGCCCGCCCAGACGCCGCATGAATTCGGGAGAAGAGACAATGGACACAGAAAGCCACACGCAGGTCCGCGGCTCAGAGCGCTATAAGGCGGGCGTGCTCAAATATGCGCAGATGGGCTATTGGGACGGCGACTATCAGCCCAAGGACACCGATATTCTCGCCCTGTTCCGGGTCACGCCGCAGGAAGGCGTCGATCCGATCGAGGCGGCCGCGGCGGTAGCCGGCGAAAGCTCGACCGCCACCTGGACCGTCGTCTGGACCGACCGGCTCACCGCGTGCGACCAGTATCGCGCCAAGGCCTACCGGATCGATCCGGTGCCCGGCGTGCCGGGGCAGTATTTCTGCTATGTCGCCTATGACCTCATCCTGTTCGAGCCGGGATCGATCACGAACCTGACCGCGTCGCTTATCGGCAACGTCTTTTCGTTCAAGCCGCTCAAGGCCGCGCGGCTCGAGGACATGCGGTTCCCGGTCGCCTATGTGAAGACCTTCAAGGGGCCGCCGACGGGCATCGTCGTCGAGCGCGAACGGCTCGACAAGTTCGGACGCCCGCTGCTCGGCGCGACGACCAAGCCCAAGCTCGGCCTGTCAGGCAAGAATTATGGCCGGGTCGTCTATGAGGGCCTCAAGGGCGGCCTCGATTTCATGAAGGATGACGAGAATATCAACTCGCAGGCCTTCATGCATTGGCGCGACCGGTTCCTCTACTGCATGGAAGCGGTCAACCGCGCGAGCGCCGCGAGCGGCGAGATCAAGGGCCATTATCTGAACATCACCGCCGGGACGATGGAGGAGATGTACCGCCGCGCCGAGTTCGCCAAGGAGCTGGGCTCGGTCATCGTCATGGTGGACCTGGTGATCGGCTGGACCGCGATCCAGTCCATCTCGGAATGGTGCCGCCAGAACGACATGATCCTCCACATGCACCGCGCCGGGCACGGAACCTATACGCGGCAGAAGAACCACGGCATCTCGTTCCGCGTGATCGCCAAGTGGTTGCGCCTTGCGGGCGTGGACCATCTCCATGCCGGCACCGCCGTCGGCAAGCTGGAAGGCGATCCGCGCACGGTCCAAGGCTATTACAACGTCTGCCGCGAGATGCAGAACAAGGTCGATCTCGAACGCGGCATCTTCTTCGACCAGGACTGGGGCGATCTCCTCAAGATCATGCCGGTCGCCTCGGGCGGCATTCATGCAGGGCAGATGCACCAGCTCCTCGACCTGTTCGGTGACGACGCCGTTCTGCAGTTCGGCGGCGGCACGATCGGTCACCCGATGGGGATCCAGGCCGGCGCCACCGCCAATCGCGTCGCGCTCGAGGCGATGGTGCTCGCCCGCAATGAGGGGCGCGACATCGCATCGGAAGGGCCGGAGATCCTTCGTGACGCCGCCCGCTGGTGCCAGCCGCTCGCGGCCGCGCTCGAGACCTGGGGCGACGTCACCTTCAACTATGCCTCGACCGACACCTCCGACTTCGTGCCGACGGCCAGCGTCGCCTGAGCGAAGACCGAACCGAAAGGACCGATGCAATGCGCATCACACAAGGATGCTTCTCCTTCCTGCCCGACCTCAGCGACGAGCAGATCTCCGCCCAGGTCGAATATTGCCTGCGCAACGAATGGGCGATCGGGATCGAGTTCACCCAGGATCCGCACCCGCGCAACACCTATTGGGAGATGTGGGGCAATCCGATGTTCGACCTGCGCGACGCCAAGGGCGTCATGGTCGAACTCGCCGAATGCCGCACGGCCTATCCGGAATGCTATATCCGGCTCAACGCGTTCGATTCCACTCGCGGCTTCGAGACGGTCCGGATGTCGTTCATCGTCCATCGCCCGGCCTTCGAGCCGACGCTGCACGTCATCCGGCAGGACGTCCGCGGACGTACCGCCAACGTCACGCTCGAGCTCCAGCGATGAGACCGGCCGAACCCGTCCAGAGCGGCGCCGCGCCGCCGGCCACATTCGATCTGCACGCCGAGTTCGCATCCTCGGGCGTTGCGGAGGTGATCGAGACGCTTGATCGCGAGCTGGTGGGGTTGGCGCCGGTCAAGCAGCGCATCCGCGAAATCGGTGCGCTGCTGGTGGTTGAGCGCGCGCGCAAGGCGCTCGGCCTCGCCTCCGCGCCGCCGACGCTGCACATGAGCTTCACCGGCAACCCCGGCACGGGCAAGACCACGGTCGCGATGCGCATGGCGGAAATCCTCCACCGCCTCGGCTATGTTCGCAAGGGCCATCTGGTCACGGTGACCCGCGACGACCTGGTCGGGCAATATATCGGCCACACCGCGCCCAAGACCCGCGAAGTGCTCAAGCAGGCGATGGGCGGCGTGCTCTTCATCGACGAGGCCTATTATCTCTACCGGCCCGAGAACGAGCGCGACTATGGTCAGGAGGCCATCGAGATCCTGCTTCAGGTGATGGAGAATAACCGAGACGACCTGGTTGTGATCCTTGCCGGCTATGCCGACCGGATGGACACCTTCTTCGCCAGCAATCCCGGATTCCGCTCGCGTATCGCCCACCATGTCGACTTTCCCGATTATGACGACATCGAACTCGTCACCATCGCGGACCGGTTGCTGGCCGAACAGAATTATGCATTTGACGAGGAGGCGCGCGCACTGATGGAGCGCTACGTCGCGTTGCGCCGTGCCCAACCGCATTTCGCCAACGCCCGTTCCATCCGCAACGGTCTCGATCGCGCCAGGCTGCGTCAGGCGGTGCGGCTTTTCGGTGGCGCCGACGGCACCGTGAGTGCCGCCGAACTCGGCACCATCCGCGCGCCTGACATCGCGCAGAGCCGCGTCTTTACCCAGAGCTCGCCCGACGGCGAGGCGGCGCGATGATGCGTCCGATCATCGCGCCCTCGCTCCTTTCCGCGGATTTCTCGCGGCTAGGGGAGGAGATCGAGGCGGTCGAGCGCGCTGGTGCGCAATGGCTGCACCTCGACGTCATGGACGGCCATTTTGTGCCGAACCTGACCTTCGGTCCGCCCGTCATCAAGGCGCTGCGGCGATGGAGCCAGTTGCCCTTCGACTGCCATCTGATGATCGAGCCGTGCGACGCCTTCATCCCCGCCTTTGCCGAGGCAGGCGCCGACATCATCACCATCCATGCCGAGGCAACTCCGCACCTCGACCGCTCGCTCCAGCTCATCCGCTCGCTGGGAAAGAAAGCGGGCGTGGCGCTCAACCCATCGACCCCGGAATCGGCGATCGGCTATGTGCTCGATCGCATCGACCTAGTCCTGGTCATGAGCGTCAATCCGGGCTTTGGCGGGCAGTCCTTCATCCCGTCCGCCGTCGACAAGATCGGCCGGCTGCACGCGCTGATCGGCGAGCGGCCGATCGATATCGAGGTCGATGGGGGCATCACCGCCGAGACCGCCCCGCTGGTCTGCGCCGCGGGCGCCAACGTCCTCGTAGCCGGCTCGGCGATTTTCCGAGGCGGAACCGGCGAAGCTTATGGCGAGAACATCGCCACTATCCGGGAGAGTATCGCGGTCGACGGAACCAGCGTCAATCGCGCGGTCGCTTGAGGAAGGGCCAGGCAGAAAATCCGCCCCGACGGGGATACAAGCATCCCCGCCGCAGCGATCACAGAACTAGAGGGCGGCATCTCGCTGTTGTTGCGAGCGCAATCGAAGAGGCTCTATTTCAATGACGACCGACGCGCGAAAGACCTTCACGATCGAAGGCGGCGCCATCCATGATATCCGGTCCTTCTATGGCGAGATCAATCGCATCTTCATGGCCGACGAGGACTGGAAGCTCGGCGAGAGCCTCGATGGGTTGAACGATCTATTCTACGGCGGTTTCGGCGCGATCAGCGGCGATGAACCGGTGACGTTGGTCTGGCGGGAAATCGAGAAGAGCGCGACCGATCTCGGCCTTGAGGCCGCGCGAGGCTGGCATCGCCAGAAACTCGAACACCCCAAGACCTTCGATGCAACGCAGATTCAGCGCAGCCTAGACGCGCTCGAGACCGGCGAGGGCAAGACCTATTTCGAGATCGTCTTGGACATCATCGCCGACCATCCGAACATCGATCTCGTGAAGGCCTGATCGCGTTCCTTCTTTCGCCCGATTAAAATTGCACGAGCGGATCCAGCGTTCATGAAAGCGCAAAGAACCGAGTCATAAGACGAGGAATAGAAGAATATCTCGGAATAAAAATTGGGGATTTAAGGAAATGGATAATCCATCGTGAAAAATTCGACGCTGCGATTGACTGTATTGACTGCATTTGTTGTCGCGATGACGAGTGTGTCAGACGTAGTGTTCGCCAAAGGATGGACTTCGCGGGAATCGGTCTCGGTTTCTTTTGAACCCTGCTATGGATTCTGTCCGGTTTACGATCTCAAGATCCAGGCGGACGGGACCGTGCTCTTCCATGGCGAGCGGCATACCGCCGTTCTGGGCGACCGGAGCGTGCGCAAGACGCCGGCGACCTATCGCAGGGTCCTGCGCTCGCTCGCATCGTTCCGCCCCGCCAACGGCACGACCGCGGATACCAAATGCGTGGACCGGGTTACCGATCATCCACATTTCAGGATCGTCTGGAAGGAGTCGAACGGCCGGGAGACCGTGCTGCGGCACGACACTGGCTGCTTTTCGCCGACGAACAAGCGGCTCAACGCCGCGGTTGACCATCTGCCGGGCCTGCTCGGTGTCGCCGGATATGCGAAGCAGACCCAGAGCCCGGGTGTATCTCGGGGCTGATTCCAGCTCGCGAGGCGAACGGGAAAGGGGTGTTCCGACGTCGGAACACCCCTTATGAACAAGCGGAGCCGTTGCCCTGAAGCCTGTTCGATCGGCTTACATTTCCAGAACCAGGCTCTCGCGCGGTGCGAGCCAGCGCCTGGGCTTCACCGCCCCGAGCAAAACGGGCACGCCACTTGCGACGCGTTTGGGCTCACTAGAAAGTGTTCGGTCGCCTCTGGCTTGCCAGGCGGGCCAAATCTCCCAACCGTTGGAGCAACCTGGGGACCATCTGAGGCGCCGCCCATTGCCTGCGGCCACGCCCAGCAGGAACTACATCGATTTTGCGAGCTCAATCGCCGTCGCGCGTGCCGGACCGCGTGCTGCTGCGTCTGCCTCGGGTCCGTAGAGTGTTCCCTCCGCAACGATTGCATGGACGTCGGTGATCCCGACCATCCGCGCCCAGATCTTCATATAGGCAATCTGGTGATCGAAATCCTTCTCTGGATAGTCTCCGCCGAGCTGCGCACCGCGAGCGGCAGAAAGCACCAGCTTCCGGCCCGGGAGCAGCCCGACCATGTTCTGTCCGTCGAAGCTGTAAAGCACGTCCTTTTGAGTCACCGCATCGATAAGATGCTTCAAGCGATAGGGAATACCGAAATTCCACATCGGAACGCCGATCACGATGATATCGGCAGCATGAAAAAGCTGACCGAGTTCCCTGACCGTCGCCCAGACACGCGCCGGCTCGCCCGTCATTTCAGTGCCGGCGAGGCTTGCATATTTCGCCTCGAGTGCCGCGCCGTCAAAGCTTGGAAGGTCCATCTCCCAAATGTCGAGCTTCCCTACCGTCCGGTCGGGATCCTCGGCGCTCCAGGCTTCTACGAAACGATTAGCGATATCCTGAGACGCCGAGATTGTTCCCCGGGGTGAGCCTACGATGTGAAGCAGGTGCGGCGCCGATTTACCCGGCCAGATAGTGGCTTCTTCCATCTCTGATTCTCCAGAATCGAGTGAACGATCCTGTTCACTCGATTCTGGCGCTACCGTCTCGCGACATCCTGGTCAATAATTCAATGAACGATATTGTATTGTTAATATGGATGAGAGGGAAAGGGATGCGGTCGGCGCGCTTTCAGGCGACAATGGCACTTGGGAAGACCGGGCTGGTCCAGCGTTCCAGCGGCGCCGCGTCTGGCCATGACGAACCGACAGCCCAAGACATCACCCATGTTTCGGCTAGCTTGCCGTCTTCGATCCGGTAGGACTGCATAGCCGCGCGCGTCTGGAAGGCGCTTGTGATGCGATCGGTCCAGCGCATCGACACCCGATACCACGCACGATCCCCTTGGAAGCTATAGTCATAAGCAAAGATCAGGAAATCGGGCCGGTCGTGCTTAAGCGCGACGATCTCGGCGGCATAGGTTTCGGGTGTGACGATGCGATCGCCGGCTTCTTCATGTCGAAGATAGCGCGGCCCCACACAGGTCGGAACGAGGTCCAACTCTCCATGGTTCCAGACGCGCTCCCAACGGTCGAACAGGGCGCGCGTGACATCGATATCGGACATGGTCTCTTGTCTCCGTTTGGCGAGGCCGGGGCAGGCATCATCCCGGCGGGCTGAGCAAAATCTCTACGGGCGTGGATGGAGAGGCAGCGACGCGGATGTGCCGCGTAACCAACCGCAAACCAACTCGGCGATTTCCGGATCGTCCTGTCCCTGTCGCGCTAGCGACTGCCATGTCTGAAATTGAACGGCACATCCCAGAGTCGCGCGGACACGCGCAATCGTTGATGCGTCAGGGACAAGATGTTCGACCAGATCGTCCCGAATGGCATCCAGGAAATTGCGCACGCGACGCATCGGATCCGCGAGCGCGGGCACGTCAGACTCGTCCCTGAATGTCAAGGTCCACATCTGTTCAGTCCGACGATAATAGCCATAGAGTTGGCTCAAGGCCCTCAGCACCCGTGCGCAGCCGGATTCCTTTGCCCATGTGGAGGGCTCAGGAATCGGATTGGCAGCGAACCAATGCGCGGTGCACGCTTTGAACAGAGCATCTTCGTCCGGGAAATGACGATAGACGGTAAGTCTCTGCACCTGAGCGCGTTCGGCCACACCACTTATCGTGGTGTCTCGCGGGCCAAGCGTTCCATGGAGATAGACCGTGGCCTCGATAATCCTGCGCCGGGTTTCTCCTTGGGTCGCGGCTCGTTGCCCAAGCGTATAGCGTCGCTTTGTCATTGGACGAACATATATGTTCACTGAAAACTTGCAATAGGCTTGGCAACCGGACGGACGGCGATGGCCGGGGCTCACCGACGGTGCAGAAAGCCGATCTCACCACTCACGAGGGTAGAACTTTAGTCTCAGGCAATGCCAAGACTTCTCTAACCGCACTGTAAAATAAGCAATTTATCTTCTCGTGTGGTGGAATCAAGTTCGTTTCATGACCGTCACCCCGGGCTTGCCCCTGGATGACGAAATCAATGTGCCGAACTTCAGATTCAGGTCACTAGGCCGTAGACTCCTAAGCACGGAGCCAGAGCCGCATTGAGGCTAGTTGGACCATGGCGAGGAAGTTAGCGGCCAGTTTGTCGTAGCGGGTATGCGGCTTGCCGCGCAGCCCGATCAGCCGCGTAAGCTCCCGGGCGACCCGCACGCCCGACAGCGACATGTCCGCCACCAGCGCCAAGCATTCGCGCGTATGTCGCAGCCTCAGCCGCTGCTCACATCTTGAAGGTGACTCCGAACCAATAGGATCGTCCCGGCGTGGTCGAGGTCGTGGTCGAGCCAGAATCGATGCCGGTCTGCTCAACCCAATAGCTGTTCGTCAGGTTGCGCGCCTCGGCGAAAAGCGTCGCTTGCGGCAACAGCTTGAACGTGGCCTGCGCGTCGAGGCGGGCATAATGGTCGACCCAGATGTCGCCGGGCTGCGTCGCACCGAACGTGCCTGTAAAAGTGCGCCCACGGAGCCGATAGGCGAGGTTCGCGCCGAAACGGTCCTGCTGATAGGTCAGGATCAGGTTGGCGAGCCATTTGGGCTGGTTGCGCAGGCCATCGACGGTGCGCGTGGAGCCATCGGTGAACACGACGTTCCACTTGCCGTCGAGCAGCGTGAAATTGCCGTTGAAGCCGAAACTGCCCAGCACACCAGGGAGGAAATCGAACCTGTCCTTCACGAAGCTCAGCTCAAGTCCGTTCACCCGCGCGCTGCCGGTGTTGAGGGGTATCGTCTCGATAAGCGTGAGCACGCCATTGGCGTCATAGGTGTTCCGGACCTGCCGGAAGGTCTCGCCCTCCAGATCCTTGCGGAACAGCCCCAGCGACAGATAGCCGCCCCGGAAATACCATTCGATGCTCGCATCGTAGTTCCTGGATTTGCGGGGGCCGAGATCGGGATTGGCGCCGCTCACCACCTGCACGCCCGCTGAATTGAACGAGACCGTCACGCCATTCGCGAAATCCTGAAAGTCGGGCCGGCCGATCGTCTCGGTGAAAGCCGCGCGCAGCTTCAGGCCGGCAACGGGTTCCCATGCGGCCTGCACGTTCGGCAGAACCTCGGCGTAGTCGCTGCGCCGCGTCTGCGGCGTGATGACGCCGGAGAGCGTGCTCGCGGTCCGGTCATCGACATTGGTCCGCTCGACGCGCACGCCCGCGAGGATTCGCAGGCCCGGCATCGTCCAGGTCGCCGAGAGATGGCCGGCAAGCACATCCTCCTTGAGCCGATAGTCCGTGGTCAGCGCATCGTCCTGCGAGAAGGTGCCGTTCCGGGTGACCCAATCGATATAGGCCGAACGGTTGATGAAAGTGGGATCGGAACCGCTCGCCATTTGCTGGCCCGCGCCCGGATCGAGGAAGTCGGAAAGGCGCAGCACCGTCCCCGCAGGGATGGTGTAATTGTAGGTGGTCTGGTTGAAAGTGCGGTCGAGCCGCCGCCAGGAGGCGCCGCCGATCAGGCCGAAGCCGCGCGCGTTGTCCTGCGCGTTCCAGTTCAGCTCCGCGCTCGCATTGTAGACGTTATCGCGGTGCGGCAGGGTCTGGAGGAAAGCCGCGCGGCCAGTGCGCGAGAGCCAGTTTGCAGGATCGGACGCGGCCGCATCCGAGGGACCGTCAAGGACGATGGTCGGCGTCTCGCGGTCGAGATTGTAGCTGCCGGCGAGGTTTGCGGTCTGGAACCGCTCGGACCGGAACAGTGCCTCGTCATGATTGTAGCGCGTATAGGCGGCGCGCAGCGCGAGCGACACCCGATCCGCAATGCGATAGTCGAGGCCGCTGCCCAGCAGGATGGTCTCGCGATTGAGCCGGTACTGCTCGAAATAAGTCTCGCCGGTGCCTTTCGTGAAATCACCGCTCGTCGGCGTGGCGTCGGTGACACGCGTACCGGTGATGAACGTGCCGCCACGGTTGAAGGACTGCGCGAGATTGTCGTCGAAATAGCTGATGGAGAGGAAGCCGTAATATTGGTCCTCGGAGCGCGTCTCCAGCTTGCCGAACACGGCCTTGCGCCGCTCCTTGGTCGGAAATATGCCGTGGAAGATGTCGCCGTTGGCAACGTCCCGGCCGCTGATCTGGCTATAGGCGGTGACCTCGTTATAGCGGTCGAAGAAGCTGTATTGCTGATATTCGCCGCCAAGCACGACGCCGAACTGGTGGTCGGCGCCGAAAGTGAACTTGCCCGCGCCATCGAACCGCAGCGACGGGATGCCGCTTGCCGGATAGCCGTCCTGATCCGATTGGCCATAGGCGGCCCGCAGCTTCAGATAGCTGCCCGTGCCGCCATCGAACGCGCGCAGCGTCCGCAGCTCGATATGGGCGCCGATCGAATTCGCGTCCTGATCGGGAAGCACGGTCTTGTAGACATTGATTTGGTTGATGACCGAGGCGGGGAAAACATCAAGCTGGGTGCCGCGATTGTTGCGCGAGGAATTCCAGATGATGTTTCCATCGACGTCCATTGAATTGTAGCGGGCGTCGAAGCCGCGCACGGTGACGGTGCGCGCCTGGGAACTGCTGAAACCGCGATCCGAGCTCACCCCGGGAATGCGGTCGAGTACCTCGGCCAGCGACCGATCCGGCAATCGCTCGATCTCCCGCTGCGTCAGCGTGTCGACGATCTGGCCGGCCTCGCGCTTTGTCTGGGCGATCGATTGGTTGAGATCCTTGAAGCCGGTTACGATGATATCCTCGCTGCCGGACGGGGTGGCGTTCGGCTGGTCGGAACCGCTGGTTTGCGCCCATGCGGCCGCCGGCATGATTGCCATAAGCAAGGCTGTACCTGCCAGCATCCTGACGCGCGAATGTCCCGTCATAATTCCCCCTTCTCGGTTTTGTCGCCGCAGCGCTCATCCGCCCGGTGACTCGGTTGAGCGTGCCTCTACCCTGGCCAGGAGACAGTTTAATTACATAAGTAAAATTAAGATGGGGAGGTTATCGAAGCTGCCCGCGGTTGATAGGAAGGACCGGGAGGGAGATTCTTCTTGAGCGACATCAACCTGTCCGCGAACGAGCGACGCCTGGTGGATCTGGTCTGGCGGCGCGGGCCGATCGCGCGGACCGATCTGGCCGACATCACGGGGCTGACCGCCGCTTCTGTGACGCGGATGGTGCGGACGCTCGACGCGCTTCGCCTTGTCGAGGAGACCGTCAACCGGGCGGGTGCGCGCGGGCAGCCGACCCGGCCGATCCACATCAATCGATCCGGCGCACAGTCGATCGGCGTGTATTTCTCGCATCGTCACGCCGAGATCGGGTTGATCGACCTGGGCGGAACGATCCTCCATGCCGAGACCCATTCCTTCGAGAATGCGGAGCCGGCGAGGCTCGGCGCGCTAACGGCGGCGTTCATCGGCGCGGTCCGGGAGCGCGGTCTGACGGAAGGGGCGGGCCGCCTGCTCGGGGTCGGGATCGCGGTGCCGGCGGACTTCATCGACGGCGCACGCCGGCTTCACGCCCACGCCTTCTTCCCTGAACTGGCCCGCGAGGATGCCCTTCTCGAGCTGGCGGCGAAGCTGCCAGCGCCTGTCTATATCGAGAACGATGCCGCGAGCGCCGCGCTCGGCGAGCGCATCCTCGGCGCCGCGCAGCATTTCGAGTCCTTCCTCCTGGTCCATATCGGCCATGGCGTCGGCGGCGGCATCATGGTGGATGGCCGGTTGCTGCGCGGCGCTCATGGCAATGCCGGCATGATCGGGATCCAGTTTCCGAGCGATCAGCCACGTCCCTCCGGTCAGGATCTGTTCGCCGCTCTCCAGCGGGAAGGCATCGCCGTAGACGATTTCGCTGATCTCGAGGCGTTGAGCGTCCAGATCTGTGCGCCCTTGCGGAGCTGGATCAAGCGAGCAGGCGCGCAATTGCGCGAGCAATTGGGCGTCACCGCACGGCTGTTCGATCCCGAAGCGATCCTGATCGGGGGTCGCCTTCCCATGCCGCTGCTGCAGGCTCTGCTCGCCGAGGTGAATATCCCGGCCTTCTGTAACGAAGGGGTCGGGTTGCCGCGCCCGCTGGTCGTGGGATCGATGCTCGGCCCCCACGCCGGCATGGTCGGCGCTGCCGCCTTGCCGATCTTCCGGCGCCTACTCGATTGGCGCGACAGCGACAGTTCCGCGCCCGGCCTGCTGCTGGGCGCGAGCTGATCGTCACGGCTGGCCCTGGCATAGTGCCGGCCCGCTCTGGGGATCACATCGCACGAAGCCGCTGCCAAAGCGCACCGAATAGGACGAAAATCGCGGATCGGAGTTTGGGTAGTCGGTTGCAATGAAGGTCGCTCCGCTGCGAAAGGCCAAGTCGCGGCGGCGGGTGTCATTGGCTCGTGCTTCTTCCGTATCCGCGTCCGCCCGAGTGTAGACGAGCATCCCCATCCGGCGCGCGTCCACGATCCTGGGATCGGCGGGGTTCGGCAGGATGGCGATACGATCATGTGGGCCTGCGCGTAGGGGCGCATTCTTCGCTGGCCTAGCGGCCGTGAAGATGATGTCGTCCCCATCGCGGTCGGTTTCAGCGCGATAGCTGCGGGCATGCTCTTCCTCGTCGAGCAGCATCACAATGACCCGACCGCGAATGCTGCCGAGCGTCGGCCATTTCGATCCAACGCCATTGGGCGCAAGCAGCGTGCTGCCGAACGCCTCCGTCAGCGCCAGTTTCAAGCGCCGCCACCCGTCGTCGCACAGTCCCGCGCAGCCGGGCCGGGGGTGCTCGGCATTCTTGACCTCGATCATAAGGACGATCGGGAGATGATCGGGATGCGCTTTCGACCAGCCGGCGATCTCTGTCAGGCAATCCGCGAACAGCGGGCAATTGCTGCGCGGATCATAGGCTGGCTTGTGGATCGTCTTGAACCCGGGCGCGCGCATCACGCCCGACGGATCCCAGCGAGCATCCGGCTGCGCGCCATTGATCGCCAGCGTATCGAGAAAGGGAGGGTGGACATAGAGTCCGCCTTGCGGATCGTCGCGAATGTCGAGCTCCAGGGCGCGGACGCCCCGGTCGAGCTGGGCGGCGAGGGGTTCATGCCCATAATCGGTCGCCCGCGCGAGCCGCGGTCCCGGCCAGGCAGGTCCATCGCCGAGCTTCCCGTTGCGCAGGAGCGCCAGCAACGCCTCATCAGGCCGCTGATGGTAGCTGTTGTGGGTGCCGATCATCTGAACCTGGTCGAGGCGCAGTCCATCCCATGCATGTTCGTCAGGCTCGGGCGCTTGGAGTCCGGCCTGCGCAAGCCCCGCCAAACCCAACATCGCTAATCCGCGCATAACAACCCTTTCTTTGCTTGGTTTATCCTCACTATAATTACATTATGTAAGTTAAGAGACGGTCGCAAGCGCTCCGTTCCGTGCGCTGCCGGGTCATGGTCATTGACGCGCAACATTAAGGGATCAGGCGACGAGAATGACGGAGGGCCTGTCACGGACGCGGGAGGATATCGCTGCCTTTTTGCTCGGGCAGTGGGCGAAGACGGTGCCGTGGATCATGCTCGAGACCTATGGCCTTGCCATCTGGAGTAAGCAGCTCGTGAACACGCCAGCTATCGCGGGCACGCTCGTGTTGCTGACGATGATCGTGCATGCCACGCTGGACCTGCTGATCGGTTCGCAGGTTGACCGATTGATGCCATCCAAGGTGCGGATGCTCGCGGTCCTCGGTCTCGTGACGGGCGTGCCGCTCCTCATTCTGGCGATAGGCGTGCCACCGAGCGTGTCCCTTTGGATGTGCGTCCTTGCCTTTTTCCTGTTGCGCTCGAGTTATGCCGCGTTCGATGTGCCCCATAACGCATGGATGACGAGCCTCGTGCGGCAGGCGGGCGACGCCGGATGGCTGGCGAGTGGGCGCCTCATGGCGACATTTCTTGCTACCATGACGGTAGCCATGCTCGGTCAACGGCTGCTCGCGCCGGAAGGGACAGTCACGATCTGGCTAGCGGTTGTCGTGGCGCTCCTCTGGGGGCTTGGCTGCGCGCCGGCGGCGTCCCGCTTGACGGCGCGCGCGCCAATCGTCTCGCGATCGGAGGTTCGCGCTTTGTCCAGTTGGCAATGGCTGCGCGACAAGGAGGTGGTTTTGCTGTTGCTGCTGACCGCAGCCAACGTCATTCTTCTCGCATTCACCTATGCCTCATTCGCGTTTTTCGCCCAAGAACGTCTCGCCGACATCCGCTGGGCTGGGTGGGTCGTTGGTGCAGTAGCGAGCGGTAAGATCGCGGCACTCCCGGCCTGGGGGATATTTCGCGGCAGTCGCTGGCGCGCAATGGGCGCTGCCTTTGGTCTTTGCGCTCTGGGGGCGGCGATGCTCGCCGTCAGCACGAACCGAGCACTGTTTCTGTTGGCCGCCGGCCTTCTTGGCGCAGGTGCCGGTGGTATCAACGTGACGAGTTGGTCACTGCTGCCCCCGCTAGCCAACCGGCTCGACCTAACTCACGGCGAAGTGAGCGCACGTCTGACCGCCGGCTTCACCGCGATAACGAAGGTCGCTACAGGCGTTGGAGCGTTGGTGCTCAGCCTGACGCTTCCATTTGGAAGCTCACAGGCGGTGATCGATATTCGCTTCGCTTTGGTGAGCGCTGCGTTTCTTGTATGTTTTGGGGTCATTCAGATTTTTGCGCGCGGTATTGCGGGTAGCACAGCGCAGGTGGCGAGCTAAGCAAAGTGTTGATCGGTCACGAACATTGCCAGCCATACACCACAGAGAGCCAGACGAAGAACAGCGGCTGAGAAACCAGAAGGGTCGCCGCAGTCCGCGACCAGCCCCGGACGAAAAGAGGGGGCCGTCTGTAGGCCCCCTCTCGGAGATGCTATCGCAACCAGGTCGATGCCTACATCTCGAGCGAAAGGCTCTCGCGCGGCGCGAGCCAGCGCGTCCGCTTGGCGGCCTCACCCTGGGACAGAATACTGGCGGCGATGGGCTTCGCCTCGCTGAAATGCGCCCAGCCGTCGAAATGGAGCGGAATCATCACCTCAGCTTTCAGGTTCGAAGCGTAGTCCGCCGCCTCGCGCGCCGATAGTGAGAAGAAGATCCCAGCATCGGGCGCCGGCGTCACATGCCCCATGTGCATGAGGGCAAGCCCGATCGGCGCTGCACGCTCGACGATCTCCTTGGTGCCCGCGAAGGGAACCGTGTCGCCGGAAATGTAGATCGGACCACGCGCCTTGCGCCCATCCCAGTCAATCAAGAAGCCAGTGACGGGACCTGTCAGTTCCTCGGTGCCATCGGGACCATGCTGGGCAGGTGCCGCCGTTACCTTCAGCGTGGTGCCATCCCGGCTTATCTCGGTCACCTGCCACGGCGTAAGGCCGATAGCGCGTCCACCAAGACGCGCTGCACCCTCCGGCGTGGTGAGGATCTGCGGAACCTCGGCAAGAAATTCGCGACCTCGCGTGTCGAGATTGTCGCTATGCTGATCGTGGCTCAGCAAGACGGCATCAATTCGACCAAGTTCGCTCGGGTCGATTGCACGAGAGCTTGTCTTCTCCAAAGCAATGACACCATCATTGTAGGTCGAACCGGCATCATCGAATACGGGATCGGTCAAAATTCTGATCGAACCGATCTCGATCAATGCCATTGCGGTGTCGAAATACGTAACCTTGACGTCCATCTGTCTAGCTTTCCATTGTGGCCTTTGTGCATATACAATCAGTCTGTGGTGGCTTAGGCTAGATCAAGAATTTTCTGAGTCGGCCGAGAACCATGACCTATCAGCCCAAGCGCGCGCCGCTCGAGCCCTGTCCCGTCGAGGAAGTGCTTTCGATTATCGGCGGCAAATGGAAAGCGCGGATCCTGCTGCTGACCTCGCTCGGACACGAGACCTTCTCGGCGCTGGGTAAGATGCTTCCCGACGCTCCGGACCAGGTGCTCGCTACCCAGCTCAAAGCGCTCGTCGATGACGGCATGCTCACCAAATCGGCGCCGACCTCGGTCAATGGTGCAGGTGCGCGCTATGCGCTCACCACGGACGGGCAGAGCATGATGACCCTGCTCGACAGCATTTCCGACTGGGGCATGGCGCGGCTTGAGGCCAAGGGCCATGGCTGGATACCGCCGGGCGAGAAGGCCGCCTGACAGGGTCGGAGGCGCCCAGCGGACGCCTCCATTTGCTTACTCCACCGATGGCGGCGGATTCTCGACCCGTGCGGCAGCAACCGGTGCAGGATGCTTGCCTCCGAACGTCATGCTGCGCAGCACGCCGTCCTTGCGGATGAGGCCATGAATGAGCGCCGCGCCGAGATGGGCCAGGATCAGCGTGAAGAAGGCGAGGGCGATGATCGTGTGGAGCGCGCGCAGCGCGAAATAATAGCGCAGGTCGTGCGGCAGGATCGCGGGGAGCGACAACGCTTTCGTCAACACGATCGGGAGACCGCCCGCCGACAGCATCGCCCAGCCAATCAGCGGCATCGTGAGCATTGCCGCATAGAGCAGCAGATGAGAGGCCTTGGCGACGAACTGCTGCGCCTTCGGCAGATCAGCCGGGAGCGGGGGCGCGCCGGTCGCGAGGCGGATCGCTAAGCGCAGGATGACGAGCATGAACAATGCCGCGCCGATCGGTCGATGGATTTCGAGCAGAGCCGAATAGGCCGACCCGACCGTGGAGACCATACCCACCCCGATGAAGAGCATCGTGAGGATGAGCGCCGCCATGACCCAGTGGATCAATCGGAGCGGCAGCGCGAAATGGGTGCGTTCGAGGCGGCTCATCGTGCGGACTCCCTAGCATTCAGGTCCTGGCCGATCGCGCTCGGCCCCGGCTTCTCACCCGCCCGCCGGTCGAAAGAGGTCGAATAGACCTTGGCGCGCGCGGCCAGCAACGGATCGTCAGAAGGGGCCATTCCCGCCGGCAGGACGGTCGGATCGAAATTGACGTCGCGGCAGTTTCCGACCTCCTCCGTTTCGACCTTCGAGACGGTGAGGGTGCCGACATCGAGCGTCTTGTGCGGGCCGGTCCACGCGACCGTCGCCTTGTTGGTCACGTCGCCGGGATTGGCGACGACCACGATAAGGTGCCAGCGCGACGGCCCCTTGGCCGTGCGGGCGACCATCTCCTTGAACAGATAATCGCGCGGCAGGCTGTCGAGCTTCGCCTTGTCCAGGCCTTCGACCGCCGTCTCGGGTACCATCTGCCAGCGGACGAAGCGCTCCTCGCCGGTCGCGTTGGTGAAGCGGAAGGCGTTGATGCTGTAATAGGTCGCGTTGCCGAAGCTGTTCGGGAGCACCGCCTGCTTGATATAGTCCTGAAACGCCTTGGTCTCGGGATGGCGGGCGAGATAAGCCTTCATCACCGCGGGGTCCGGCTTGCCGGTCTTCGGATCGGGCGTGCTGGCACGCTGCAGCTCGACGAACGACTGCGGATCCGCCACCGGGAAAATCTCCGTGTGGTTCATGCCCGTGCGCCATTCCTGATGGTCGGGCGTGCGCAGGATCAGCGCCATCGAACGGAACACGTTGCGGCCGTCGCTCGCCAGTGGATTGCCGCCGGCCAGCGAGAAGCGTCCGAATACCGGATAGTCGCCCTTGGCGAAGATGCTCGCCTTGCTGAGCGCCGCGCCCGCGCCGTTCGCGACGAAATCGCCGATCAGGCACAGGCCCTTGGAATGGGCGCGCCGATAGCCGGGCTGCGGAGCGCCGGTATTATGCTCCAGCGCATCGGCGACATCGCCGCCGCTGAGCCGCTTGGGGCCGATCCAGCCGGCCGCCCAGGCGAACCCGCCGATCAGCAGGAGCAGGACCGCGGCGATGATCGCATAGGGACCGATCGGTCGCGGGGAGGGGGTATCTTGCATCGTCTGCTATCCGAGAAATGATCGATGAAAGATGGACACCCGCGCCGCGGGTTTATTCCGCGCCGCCCACGAATATTTTTGCCCTCAGCTTTCGGTGAGCTGCTCGCGCGCATGATCGGCGATCGGATGGATGCGCTCAGGCTGCAAGGCGCCGGCGATGCTGTAGCCAAGGCCATCACGAGACCAAGTGACCGATCCGATCGCGCCGTCCACCTCCTCCGACATCGGCCGGTTCTGATCGATCGTCATCGGCCGGGTCAACATCACGAGCCTGGTTCCCGAACCGTCCTCGAACATAGTGAGGAGGCCGGGACCATGCGGTGTCGCCACCAGCCGTCCACCAAGCAGCCGAAAGCCAAGTGACGACAAGTCGGGGATCGAGACAGGTCGGTTGAGCCGCTCGCTGCCCCAGGCGACAAGCTGCGCGCGTTCGGTCCCGGCGATCTCCACGGGACGCATCCGATCTGGCGCATAGACCGAATAGCTATCGGCTGCTTCGCGCGCGAGCGCGGCGATGCCGCGCGCCGGACCCATCTGCCCGTGCAGGGTCCAGCCACCAGCGCCGCCAATGAGCAGCAGCACGACCGCGGCGGCGGTCTGCCAGCCGTTCGCCCATTGCCGGTGCGACCGCCCGACAAGATGCTCGACGCGCAACCCGGGCGGGATCGGCTCCTCGGCGATCGGGGCAAGCACCGCGCGCAGTTGCGCGCGCTGGCGCGCAAGCGCCTCCACGCGCGCCAGTTCCGTCGGGTGCGCGGCAAGCCACGCACGTACCTCCACGTCGCGACGCGCCTCAAGGCGCCCGTCGACATGGGCTTGCAGATCGTCTTCGGTAATCGGTTGGCTCGTCACTTCACTCTCCGCAGATGCGGGATACTACCTGGCTCGTTGTCTTCGAGGATGCGGCGCAGCCGCTCGCGCGCCCGCGACAGGCGGGACATGACCGTCCCGAGAGGAATATGCAGCGCGGCGGCGGTTTCCTCATAGGAGAGATCTTCCACGCTCACGAGAAGCAGCACCGCGCGCTGATCCTCTGGGAGCTGGTCGATCGCGCGCAGGACGTCCTGCTGGTGTAAGCCATGATCCTGCTGTGGCTCCTGGGCGAACACGCCCTTGGGCACCCCGTCGATCGACATATGCGGACCCCGGCGGCCCTTCTGCTTCAGGCGATTGATCGCGAGATTGTGCAGGATCGCATAGAGCCACGGACGCACGGCATCGCCGCGCCGCTGCCCCCATCGCGAGATGGCGCGCTCCAGGCAGTCCTGCACCAGATCATCCGCCGCCGTCGCGTCGCGCAATAGCGCACGAGCATAGCGACGCAGGCCGGGAACCAGGGGCTGCAGCAGCTCAACAAGATCGTTCAGCGGTGTCTCCTCGATGAAGCCTATCCGATAGACAAGCGACCAGCCATTTTATTCCCGCCACTGACGACATTCCACACGAGACGTCGCCTGGACGACCGCGCCGCCCGATCCGGTGAGGCGGCGCTGTCCTATCCACAACTTGGCCGTGCCAGCGAGGCACACAGACCTTATCGAAGGGCATGGCCAACGATTCGCAATCGCCCGACGAATTTCCTGAGCGCATCTCGGACGTCCCGCTCCAGGTCGTGAACTGCTACTCGCGGCTTTGGCAACTCGAGACCTGGCTGCGCACGATGGTCTATGTCGAGCTTCGAGCCTTGCTGGGCGACCATTGGGCCGACGGCATCGATCCGGCGCCGCGATCCCTCGCCGCCGACAAGGCGCTTACCCATATGCCCACGCCGGAAATGAACGCGCTCAGCTACGCGACCTTGGGCCAGCTCCTCCAGCTCGTCTCGAACCACTGGGATTGCTTCGCCTGCTATTTTCCGCCGCAGACGCTGTGGGAGGCGAAATTGAAGGAGGTCAGCCAGATCCGCAACCGCGTCGCGCATTTCCGCGTCGGCAATGCCAACGACTATGACCGCCTGATCCTGTTCCTGCGCGACGTGGACGAGGGCTTCTGGCAGTTCTGCACCAGCTACAACGCCGAATTCCCGATCCTGCCGCCGCGCTCGAACCCGGTGTCCCGGAAATTCATGGCGTTCGACCCGCTTCCCGATGTGCGGATCGGCCCGAAGCAATGGGCGGTGCTGGGCAAGCGCAACACCGATCTGCCCATTGGCGTGAAGGTCTCCGCGCAGCGCCGGCCGTGGCATTCGGCGCGGCTCGCGGACGGAGAGCCAGGCTATCTCTATGACGTGCAGATATTCGCCCAGGACGGCCGCATGTTTGACCTCGGGACGCTGCTCGAGCGCACACAGTCGCTGCACCCGCAGATCGTGCATATCGCGCTCGGAAATCTCGGGGAAACTGTCCGTCTCACCATCCCCTCGATCCTCGGAAAACGCCAGGTGATCACAATCCTCACCGAGTTTCACGACGCCGCGCTCATCAACGTCCGGCGCGCTCCCGTGCTGCCGCAGGGGAGGGCGGATGCGATAGCGGACGCTTGGCCCGAATATGTGATCGGACCGAGGAATCCGCTGAGCTTCCTCGCTCCCGACATGCCCTGTTCCTTCTTCGGCATTTGAGGTCGCGCTGATCGGTTGGCGACGGCGGTTCCGTCCGCGCTCTCCGGACATCCAGCCTCGACGCGAGTGGACCTTTTCGCTAGGGAAATGAGAATGATTCTTAATAATGAAGTTTTCCGATGTTCCTCCGCGTCCTCGTCGCTCTCCCTTTCCTACTTTCGGCTTTCGGCATCTCACCGGCTTCCGCGCAAACCGCGCCCGCCCAGACCGCCTGGCGCCTGCTCGACTATATCGCCGTCGACTATGCCGAAGCGATCAAGGACGGGCAGGTCGTCAGCGCCGGGGAATATGCCGAGATGCAGGAGTTCTCGGCGACCGCGGCCAAGCTGATCGGCGACCTTCCGGCCAACCCGGCTAAAGCTGACCTCACCCGGCAGGCCGCCGCGCTGCAACGGAACATTGATGCGAAAGCGCCGACCGATACGATCGCCACATCGGCGCGGGAACTCGCCGCGCGCCTCATCAAGGTCTATCCGGTACCGCTCGCCCCGGCCTCGGCGCCAGACCTCGCGCGCGGGCAGGCGCTTTACGCCCAGCATTGCGCCAGCTGCCACGGTGCGACCGGCGATGGCCGTGGTCCCCAGGCCGTCGGGCTCGATCCGTCTCCGATCGCGTTTCGCGATGAGGCCCGAGCGCGCGAGCGCAGCATCTTCGCGCTCTATCAGGTGATCGAGCAGGGCCTCGACGGCACCAGCATGGCGAGCTTTGCCGATCTCCCGCCCGCCGATCGCTGGGCGCTCGCCTTCTATGCCGGTTCGTTCGCCTATCCCCATCAGGCCGAGGCAGGCGGCGAGGGATTATGGGAGGGCGATACCGAGCTTCGCAAACGCTTCGATCTTGAGAAGCTGGTCGGCATCACGCCGGCCGCGCTGGCAAGCGAGATCGGCGAGGACAAGGCGCGTCAGCTGATGGCCTATCTTCGCCGGAATCCGGAGGCCGCGGTCGCCGCCCAGGCTGGCGGCACGCTGGCGCTTGCGCGTTCGCGGCTGGACGAAGCGCTGGTGGCCTATCGTCGCGGCGATCACAAGGCTGCGACCGACCTCGCTCTTTCGGCCTATCTCGACGGCTTCGAGCCGGTCGAGGCAGTGCTGTCTGCCCGTGACAACGCGTTGATGGTCCGCATCGAAGGTGCGATGGCGGAGCTGCGCGCCGGCATCGGCAAGCGTGAGCCCGTCGAAGAGGTGAGGGCGCGCGTCGCCACGCTGGACGGCCTGTTCGTCGATGCGGAGACCGCGCTCGCATCGAACACAGCCTCGGCGACATCCAGTTTCCTCGCGGCTTTCACGATCCTGCTGCGAGAGGGCCTCGAGGCCCTCTTGATCGTCATTGCGATGATCGCGTTCCTCCGGAAGACCGACCGCGCCGATGTGCTTCCCTATGTCCATGGCGGATGGATCGCGGCGCTGGCCGCCGGCGTCGCGACATGGGCGGCGGCGACCTGGCTCATCGCGATCAGCGGCGCGAGCCGCGAGCTCACGGAGGGGTTCGGAGGCGTGTTTGCCGCGCTGGTCCTGCTATGGGTCGGCATCTGGATGCACGGCAAGAGCAACGCTCAGGCCTGGCAGCGCTATATCCGGGAGACGCTCGGGCGGGCTCTCGATAAACGTTCGGCGTGGTTCCTGTTCGCGCTCGCCTTCATCGTCGTCTATCGCGAGGTGTTCGAGACGATCCTCTTCTATGCCTCGATCTGGAACCAGGGCGATGGCGGCGCGGTCATCTCCGGCGCGCTCGCCGCGATCCTCGTCCTCGCCATCGTCGCCTTCGTGATGATGCGCTACAGCCGGACGCTGCCGATCGGAAAATTCTTCGCCTATAGCGCGGTGCTGATCGCCGTGCTGGCGGTGGTCCTTATCGGCAAGGGCTCGGCGGCGTTGCAGGAGGCGGGCTATCTCCCGGCCACGCCATGGCCGAGCTTCCCGCGCAACGAATTCATCGGCCTCTTCCCGACGCGAGAGACGATCCTTGCGCAGGTCGCGATGCTGGTTCTGCTCGTCCTCGGCTTCGCCTGGAACCGGCGCGAGACCGCTCCGGCAAGCAAGGCAGGCTGAACCCGCCCGAGCGCTTTCGACGCATCGCGGCCGCGATGTCCCGCCTTCTTCTCGCAATTCACGCCAGAATGTCGATGCCGGTCTCGGCGCTCAGCCGCGCGAGACCGGCATCGTCGAAAAAGTGCACAAAGCCATCGCGCGGACGTGGCTCGCCGCCGACGAAGCGTGCCGGTTCACAGCGCCAGCGATCCTTGGTCATGGCGCGGATTTCCTCGAACGGCATCCAAGCGATATACCGAGGCGCGGGCGCGGCGAGCCCGGCGAACAGCGGCAGCGCCAGCACCATATCCGGGTGAAAGGCAGTCAGCTTTCCGACATAGCCATAGCGTGCCTTGTCGGTCTTGCCCTCGGTTGGATATTTGCCTTTGACCTGCACCGGGCGAACGATCGTGCCTTTCTCCGTCGGCAACGTCGCGATGAAGTCGAATCCCTGATCGCGGTGCGGAAAATAGACGTTCCAACCTTTGTCCGTCATCACGCCGGCAACATACATCTCGGCGAAATAGTCGCGGCTCTTCAAGACATTCATCGGCTTTTCTTCGCCCAGGGCAGACGCGCCTTTAGCCCGGCTTATTCATCAGGGGGCACCTGAAGGGGTGGCAGGAGTAGCGTAAGGTTTTGTTCTGAAGTAGGAAATTGGTTGTCGAAGCCATCTCCTGTTCGGGACATTAAATGCCACAAGCCACACCTGCCGAGGGCAACGATAGCGCGTCTCGATTTGGATTCCCAGCGGTTGGGCGCAAGAAAGTCACCGCCGCCTTTGATGGCGGTCGGCTGACCTCGGATGGCGGGGTTTTGCTGGTGGCACAGGCAGAACGTGCGATGGGGATTTGCGCGCGCCTTGCCGCTTGCATCGCCGATCCACGCGATCCTTCGCGCGTGATTCATGCGCTGGACGATATCCTGCGCGCCCGGATATTTGCGATCGCCTGCGGTTACGAAGATGCCGACGACCTCGATGCGCTGCGCGATGATCCGGGCTTCCGCCTGGCGCTTGGCAAGCTGCCGGGTTCGGGTGCGGGTCTGGCGAGCCAACCGACGATGAGCCGGTGGGAGAACGCGCCGACGACCCGCGAACTGGCGAAGCTGATGCGCGCGATGATCGCCATCTACTGCGCCAGCTATCCGGCCGAACCCGGAGCGGTGACGCTCGACATCGACGATACCTGCGATGTTGTCCACGGCACCCAGCAACTGTCTTTCTGGAACGGTCACTACGGGGAGCGCTGCTTTCTGCCGATCCATGTCTACGACACCGCGACCGGCCGACCGGTCGCCATGCTGCTGCGCACCGGCATGACGCCATCGGGCGCGGAGGCGGCTGGCCATATCCGGCGCCTGGTGCGGCATATCCGCAGCCACTGGCCCACGACCCGCATCACCATCCGGGGCGACGGGCACTACGGTCGGCCAGAGGTCATGGCCTGGTGCGAAGCCAATGGTGTCGATTACGTGCTTGGCCTGCCCACCAACGCCGTGCTGCGCGCCGATCCCGAAATCGTGAAGGTTGCCGATGCTTGCGCAACCAAACGAGCGATCAAACAGTATCCGGTCCTGCGCAACTATGCCCAAACCCGCTACGGCGCGAAAAGCTGGAAGTGCCAGCGCCGCATTGCCGCCCGGATCGAGGCCAGCACGCTGGGCATGGACATCCGCTATGTCGTCACCTCGCTCGAGGCTGGATCGGCCGAGCACATCTACGACACGCTGTATTGTGCGCGGGGCCGCGCCGAGAACCTGATCAAGCTGCACAAGAGCCAACTCGCCAGCGACCGCACCTCGTGCCGCTCGGCCAATGCCAACCAGATGCGCCTCATCCTGCACACCGCCGCATTCTGGTTGATGTGGCGCATCCAGCAGGAGATCCCCAAAACAACCGCGCTCGCCACCGCCGAGTTCGCCACACTGCGCCTGCGGCTGCTCAAGGTCGCCGCCCGCGTCATCGAAAGCGCCACCCGCATCCGGATCGCCTTCGCCTCGGCATGCCCTGATGCCGCGGCCTTCCAAACAATCGCAACCGCGCTCAGGCCCGCCCCGACATAGACAGCGCGGCCGTGCCGCCGAACACCCGAGACCCTACCTTCAATCCCGCAAGCCCCTCGAACCTCCGCGATGAAAAAGGCGCAACGAAAACGCTTGTCCCGTCCACGCCGCCAGTGCCGTCGCCCGCCAATCCAGGCGAACTACCCCGCTGTCATGAATAAGCCGGGTTAGGCTTTCCTTTCCATATCGGAGGTAACGCCTACGAAACGACTGGACAAGCGATCCGCGCCGCTCTTGATGTTGGCGCGGGCGAAGGGGGAAGGGGTGAATCGCGAGATGGGGCATCCGTTGCGGCAGCGGTCCGGGGGCGCTGGGTGAGCATCCGCAGTCAATCCTATCTCGTCTGGCCGCCGACAGCCTGCCCACCGGGGCTTCGGATTTCAGCCGGCACACCGCGACCGCATCTCAGCTTCGACACGCTCGATGTCGCGCGCTGCGCCTGGGGCGAGATCCTTCAGACGGCGCCCGCGTCCACCTCGCTCGCCCTGTTCTTTGACGACTTGCTGGCAAGCGGATTCGATTTCGTCTGGCGCGGTCGCGGACCTGGGCTCGGCAAGGAAATGCGTCGCGCCTTTTCCGGCATGTTCGGCCGCTTCTTCGCCCGCGCCTATCTCAGCCTCTTTCGCGACTTCAGCTGGTTTCACCCGATCGATGGCGACCATGCCTTTCTCTCGCCGCGCTGGATGATCACCCGGTATTCGGGCGCCAATCGTGATATGCCGGACTGGATCTGTGCCCGACCCGGAGCCCTGGCGCTCGGGGAAGCAAAGGGATCGCACCAGTCGGCCGGCCGGGGCCTATCAAGACTGCCCTCGACCAATGGAATTCACAGAACAGGCGGCCGTCTAAAAAAGATTCGCGCGGGGTGATTTGTGGAGCTGGACCGGGAAATTGTAAAACGCGGATCGCTTCCGGCCGTTCTCAACAGCTGGATAGAAGGTCATTTGCGAGATGCCGTCGTCGTGTTCGACGGCGACGAGGCAATCTTCTCCAACCAGGCCGCGGCACAACTCTGGGGCCATACCAGCGAGGCGATGCTCGGCCAGGACCAGGCCAGTCTCTGGGCGCCTTGTGACCAGGGCGCGCTTCGTTGGGCCACCGCGACGACTGGCGGTGGACCGGTGCGGATCCGGCGCGCCGACGGAAGCGAAACGGCGGCTATCCTCTCGCTCGAACAGATCGAGGCCGATGGCCGCACCCATAGCATCGCGCTGCTGCGCGGTGCGACGGACGAACCGGATAGCCAGGAGCAGTTGCGCTGGCTCTCCCTCGTCATCAACAAGAGCGATCGCGCCACCATCCTGCTCGATGAACGGCGTCATGTCGTCCACACTAATGCCGCTTTCACGGCAATGTTCGGCTATAGCGAGGCTGAGCTTGTCGGGCGACCGCCGACACAGGTGCTGGCCAGCGACCGGATGGATCGCGATCAACTGGCCTTTGTCCAGCGCAAGGCATGGGATCCGGAAGGCTTCCACCATGAGTTCCTTGCCAGCGACAAGGCGGGACGCGACCTCTGGGTCATGGTGACCAATCACCCGATCATCGACGCCGATGGCACGGTGCGTCACATTGCCTGCGTCGCGGTCGACATCACCAGGCAGAAGGAGATCGAGCGGCTTCGCCAAGATGTGCTGGAAGCTATCACCAGCGATACCTCGCTGTGCGATATCGCGACCTTCCTGTGCCGGCGCGTCGAGAAGCTCGCGCCGGGCGTGGTCGCTTCCTTTCTCCGGGTCGACGCCGAGAACAGGTTGCGGACCCTTGCCGCGCCGAGCCTCCCCGCCGATTATTGCGCCGGCATCGATGGTATCGAGATCGGTCCAGACCAAGGGAGTTGCGGCACCGCGGCCTATCGCGGCGAAGCCGTTGAATCCCTGGATATCGCCAATGATCCGCGTTGGACTCCCTATCTGAAGCTGGGGCTGCCGACCGACTTGCGCGCCTGCTGGTCGTCGCCGATCAAGCGTCGCGACGGGCAGGTGGTCGGTACCTTCGCCTTCTATTACCGCGAAGCCCGTGGCCGCAGCGTCTTCGAAGATGAGATCGTCGCAGCCTGCCTTCACCTCTGCATGATCGCGATCGAGCGCGATGCGGCGAAGCAACAGCTCGCGCGGATATCCCAGACGGACTCCCTGACCGGGCTGCCCAACCGCTTCCGTTTCCAGCAAGACTATCCCGAACAGCTCGACGAGAATGACCAGTCCCGCGCCGCTTTCTTCGTCATGGACCTCGATCACCTCAACCGGGTGAACGAAACCCTCGGTCATGCCGCCGGCGACAGGATGGTGGTCGAGGCCGCCGCGCGGCTCCAAGGGCTCTTTCGCGGCAGCGCGACGGTCTATCGCCTGCTCGGCGATTCCTTCCTTGTGGTCCTACCGGGCAGCAATGCCGACCGGGCTGCGGCGGCCGCCGAGAAAATTGTCGAGGCGCTTGCCGAGCCACTGGAACTCACCGGTATCGCGGTGGGACTGTCCGCGACGATCGGGATCAGCCTGGCGCCCGCCAACGGTTCCGACCGCGATACGCTGGTGAAATATGCCGGTGCCGCCATGTCGCAGGGCAAGGCGAACAAACGCGGCACCTATCGCTTCTTCAGCGCCGAGATGGACCAGATCGCGCAGGAGCGTCTGCATCTCACCGCCGCGCTGCGCGCGGCGGTCGCCGGATGCGGCCTCGAGCTACATTACCAGCCCCAGGTCGCGATCCGGACCGGCGCCATACATGGCGTCGAGGCGCTGGCGCGCTGGACCGATCCGGACCTTGGACCGGTGCCGCCGGACAAGTTCATTCCGCTCGCGGAGGAGATCGGCCTGATCGAGGCGATCGGCGAATGGTCCTTGCGCTCGGCCTGTCGCCAGATGGCGACCTGGCGCAGGGCGGGTGTGCCCGTGCCGGCGGTGTCGGTGAACGTCTCGGCCCCGCATTTCCGTAACGCGGGGCTGCCGGCCTTTATCCAGCATCTCCTCGAACAATATCAGCTGCCGCCCTCCAGCCTGATGCTCGAAATCACCGAAAGCATCATGATGGAGGACCAGGCCGCGGTGCTCGACACAGCGCGAGCCATCCGAAATCTTGGCGTGGGCCTTTCGCTCGACGATTTCGGCACCGGTTTTTCCAGCCTGTCGCGCCTGACGCTCCTTCCCATCACGGAGTTGAAGATCGATCGCAGCTTCATGCGCGACCTTGATAGTGATGCGCATGCCCATGTGCTGATGACCGCGGTGATCCGCATCGGTCAGAGCCTTGGCCTGACGGTGGTGACGGAAGGCATCGAGACCGACGCGCAATATGATCTGCTCACCGGCCTCGGTTGCGACGTGGCGCAGGGCTATCTCATCGCACGGGCTCTGTCGGCTCCTGCGCTGGCAGACTGGCTTGCCGCCCGCCAGCTCATCGAGCCAACTGGCACGGCCGGATAATGGCAGGGTGACGTGCGGCCTATCGCCTCATTCGTATAGCCCGAGCGTATATCCAATCATCCGGCTGCAAAACACGATCACGATCCAGAAGGTCAGCGACAACAGACCTGCCGCGCGGGCCGGCGAGGGAAGGGCGATGTCACCGTCCCAGGCCGCGATGGTCCGCCAGGTAAAGATATGGAACACCGCGACATTGGCGCCGGCAAGCGCGAGCAGCACCAGCTTTGCCAGGAAATAGGGATTGACCATGTAGATGGCGGCCTTGCTCACGAACAGCAGCACGCCGCTCAACGTCGCGATCACGAACGCCGCTACCGCATAGGGCAGGGTCGCACGCGCGAGCCGCGTGACCGGGATCGTGGTCGAGGCGATCCCGAGCAGCCGCAGGTCCATCACCACGATATAGCCGACCACCGCCACGATCGAGATCACATGCGCGGTCTCAAGCGTGGGGAAGACCCAATCCGACGAAGCCACATAGCTGCCAATGCTCGACGCCTCGAGCGCATGCCACAAGGATGCGAGATTCATCGATATTCCCTTAGAGTCTGATTCAAAATTATCCTTTGCGAATTCATAGCCTTGCGATGCGGCGGGCAAAGAGCTGGATCGAGGCGATGAACAGCCATGCGGTTGCTGACGCGATGGTTTGCTCGAAGTCCTTGGCCAGTCGGCGGTTTCGATTCAGCCATGCCAGCGTCCGCTCTACGACCCAACGGCGTGGAAGGACCACGAAACCCTTGGCGGTATCGGACCGTTTGACGATCTCGAGGGTCCATTTGCCGATCCGGCGCAGCGCCTGTCGGAGTTTGTCGCCAGCATAGCCGCCATCGGCAAACACATAGCGCAGCCACGGGAAGCGCTTGATGATCTCGGCCAGCACCAGCGGTGCACCGTCTCGGTCCTGGATGTCAGCGGTGTGGATCACGGCGTGGACCAGATTGCCCTCGGTGTCAGTCAAAATGTGGCGCTTGCGACCCTTGATCTTTTTGCCCGCATCATAGCCGCGAGGACCGCCGGATTCGGTGGTCTTGACGCTCTGGCTGTCGATGACCCCGGCACTGGGCGAGGCATCGCGCCCGGTCGCCTCGCGCCCGATCAGCAATAGGGCATGATTGAGCGATAACCAGAGCCGGTTGTCCCGCCACAGGTAGAACCAGCGCCGCACTGTCGAGACCGGCGGAAAGCACGGTGGCAGCATCCGCCACGGCAGACCGCCGCGCAACAGATACAGGATCGC
The DNA here is from genome assembly GCF_002795205.1 of Sphingobium sp. LB126. Classification (NCBI taxonomy): domain Bacteria; kingdom Pseudomonadati; phylum Pseudomonadota; class Alphaproteobacteria; order Sphingomonadales; family Sphingobiaceae; genus Sphingobium; species Sphingobium sp. LB126. The sequence goes on along the minus strand of NZ_NETV01000001.1, from coordinate 337,853 downwards.
CTCGACAATCCGCCTGAGCGGCCACTTGCGCGGACGGCCCACATGCGACGGCGGCGGAAAAAACGGCTCAAGCAGCGCCCATTCGGCGTCGGTCAAATCACTTGGCAAAGCCAAGTCCGCGCGGGCATACTGCGCCCGAGTGGTGTCGGTCCACATCGTTGATCTCCGGTAGTCTTCGCAAAACCACCTGAATCAACGACTTGGGCTGGCGTCAAGCTAACCCGCTGATACCACTCAACTTAGTTTCGGATCAGGCTCTTATACCGGCGCGTAATAGATCCAGCGCCCGGCGATCATCGTCGCGCACCACAAAAGGCTGATGCCGATGGCGCCCGCGCGCAGCCCGGCTCCACCGTCCGACCGCGCCGAGCCCGACTTCTGCCGCCGAGCAACCCCCGCCGCCTGCTGGAAACCGACACTCAGCAATACGATCCCCACGACCAGGATTATCTTCATCCAGAAGACCGCGTTCAACAGTTCGCGCGGCGGGTCGCTGATCACCAGCCCAAGGCCGCTCACGATCAGCAGCGCCAACGCGATCCACATCCAGGGCGTGAACCGCCGCACCGCATCATCAAGCGTTGGATAGATCCGGCCGATCCCCAATATATGTCCATTGACCATCATCGCCGAGCCGAACGCCACCGCGATCGAGAGGATGTGGATCGTCTGCAGAACCGGGATGACATAGAAATGATCGCGAACGAACACGCTGATCGGCGTGTCCGCCAGCCATAATGCGCCTTCGACCAACGCGGTCGAGCGCAACCATTCGCTCAGCGCGAACAAGAGATCGCCCAAGGACGACATTTCCGGCTCCCAGATTCTGGAGGCACCTGCCGGCGCCAGCTCTCCCAGCATGTTTTATGTATGCCTTAAAGCCATACTTATATAATAATATTGTCCTTGCAAAGAGCGTATGAGTGCGACCGCGCGGGGCGCCCGCATAAGTTCGGGGAAGGGGCTCTCGGCGATCGAGGCCGATCCGTTGGCACAACGGTTTTCCGACATAGCCATAGCGTGCCTTGCCGGTCTTGCCCTCGGTTGGATATTTGCCTTTGACCTGCACCGGGCGAACGATCGTGCCTTTCTCCGTCGGCAACTCGCGATGAAGTCGAATCCCTGATCGCGGCGCGGAAAATAGACGTTCCAACCTTTGTCCGCCATCACGCCGGCAACATACATCTCCGCGAAATAGTCACGGTTGCCCCAGACATTCATCGGCTTGTCTTCGGCTGAGGCAGACATGACTTTAGGATTTCCTTTCCATATCGGAGGTAACGCTTACGAAACGACTGGACAAGCGATCCGCCCGGCTCTTGAAGATCGCGGGGGCGGCAAAGGGGGGAGCGCCACAAGTTACGGACGCGAGTTCGTCGGAAGTTCTGCCTTTGGCAGCCAGAATTCGATCCGGAATGGAGCGTGTCCAGGTCGAGCCTTGGCGCAGCGGTAGCTAACCGCTCCCAGGACCACAGTTTGTGCCAGGAATATCCAAGACCTGGCCCGCTAAGTTATTAATGCGATCCGATATTTGTCGACAAGCGTCGCATTCACATGATGATCTGGCCTTTCCCGGAAAGGCGTCAAACCAGGGCTCTGCCGTTCAGCGGCCAGGGGAGGTGTTTGCATGGACCGCGTCAAGGATTTCGACAGATTCATCGCCCGGATGCGCGCCGCACCGGATATGGACGCGCTGACCGAGGCGATGTGCGAAGTGACCGATGTGCTCGGCTTCAGGCAGTTCGCGCTCGGCCATCATGTCGATCTGGTCCGGCCGCCCGGCAACGCGATCCGGCTGACGAACTATGACCCGGGCTGGATCAGCGAGACCCTGGAGCGGCGCTTTTTCGCCGACGATCCGGTCCACGCGGTCAATACCAAACTGGTGCGATCGTTCCTGTGGAACGAGCTGTCCGATCACATCAAAATGACCGACCTGCACCACATGATCCTCGATCGCGCCAGCCGCTTCGGCCTGATCGCGGGCGTGACCATCCCGGTCCGGCTTGCCGGCGAGTATGAGGGGAGCTGCTCATTCGCCACCGACGACTATTCGACGGTGCATCCACTCGGATTGGCGCTGAGCCCGGCGGCTGCCCAGTTTGCCTTTGAAGGTGCCCGCCGCCTGATGCGGCTTCGTGATGGAAGGAAAGTCGATCCCGTGCCGGACTTCACAACCAAGCAACGCGAAATGCTGATCCTGGTCGGTCGCGGCAAGACCGATGCCGAAATCGCCCAACTCATGGGCATTTCACGCTCGACCGCACACGATCATGTCGAAGCCGGCCGCCTCGCCTATGGCAACGCCCAACGAACATTGATGGTGATTCGCGCCGTCTTCGATGGCGTCATCACATTCGCAGACATCTTCCGCCGATAAGTCAATCCTCTGCCTAGTGGATATGTGAATGCATATTCCACGCATGATGATGCTCCCGGTCCACACGGGAGTCACAGTCATGATCAGAATTATCGAGGGCGCCGAGAAACCCGGTACCAACCCCTTACTTGACGCTATGCACCGAGATCGCAAGCGGGTCTTCGTCGATTTTCGCAAATGGAATGTCCCAGTCGTCAATGGCGAGTTCGAGATCGACCAATTCGACGGGCCGCGAACGGTATATTGCATCGCTTCGGACGAATATGGTGCCCATAACGGATCAATCCGGCTTCTTCCGAGCACCGCCCCTCATATCCTCGGCGACCTCTTCCCCGAGCTTTGCGATGAGGAAGTGCCGACCGGGCCTGGAATCTGGGAGCTCACACGGGCTTGCCTGTCTCCCCGGTTGACACCGATGGCACGCAAGCAGACCCGAAATGCCCTGACCACGGCCGTGGTCGAATACGCGCTCTATCGCGGCATCACCGCATACACCTGCATCGCGGACTCCGGCTGGTGGAGCCAGGTGCTCGCGCTGGGATGGGACTGCCGGCCTCTCGGCCTGCCGCGCCTGATCGATCGCACCATGACCGGCGCGCTGCAGATCGAGATCACGCCAGCGACCCCGACCCTGCTCGAGCAGGCGGGAACCTATATTCCGTGCCGCCTCGTCGCTTTCGACGACGCGCTCGTCGCGCACGCCTGAGGAGGGAAAGATGAACATGCCCTCCCACAGGAACGCAGCCCGTTGGATCTCCGAACTGCAGGAGCAAGGCTACTGCATCATTCGCGACCTGGTAGCGAAGGAACTGGTCCAAGGAACCGCCCATGACCTCGCGCCGGATTTCGAGCGTACTCCGCTCTCGGTCGGTGCCTTCTACGGAGCCAACACGCGACGATTTCATGGTCTGCTGGCGCGGTCGCCCCGCGTCGAAGCGTTCGTCGGCCACGATCTCATCCTGGAAATCGTCAAGACTATCCTCGGGCCGCATTGCGATCATGTGCAGCTCAACCTCACCCAGGCGATCGAGATCGTGCCGGGCGGCGATGCGCAGCCCCCGCATCGCGACCAGGATATGTGGCCTCTTCACGTGCCCGACACAGAATATCTGATCAACGTCATGTGGCCGTTCACGCCCTATCGCGCCGAAAATGGGGCCACGCTTCTCTGGCCGGGAAGCAATCATCGCCAGGAAGATATCCTGTTGCCGGAGGAAGACGCGATCGCCGCCGAGATGGATCCGGGCGACGTGCTCATCTTCCTCGGCTCGACGCTCCATGGTGGCGGTGCGAACAGGACGGCCGCCACGCGCCGCGGCATGATCATCAGCTACAGCCTGGGGTGGCTCAAGCCGTATGAACTTCCCTGGCTCGCCTATCCGCCGGAAGTGGCGCGCCATTTCGCACCCGCAGTCGCCGCGCTTGCGGGCTATAAAGCTCATCGACCCAATCTTGGAACCCATGAGGGGCGCTGCCCCTCCTATCTCCTGGAACCCGAGATTGCTGGTGGCCGTGGCGCCGTCGATGCCCTGCTTCCACAGCAGGAGGCCCTGATTGCCGCCTATCGCCGAGGCGAACTGACGCCAGACATCGTCGGTTCGCGGTCCGGCGAGGGGCTGCTTGTGACCGGAGGCCTCACGTGATGTACGACGGGCCCCTCTGCCGGCGCATCCAAATGTGCCGGCTCCTCGTATCGATGCGTGGTGTCATGGGCGAGGCACTGGGGTTTTCAGTATGCGCCAATCCGATCTGGGATATGCTGCTCGACCTCTACCTCGCTCGCTTCGAGCTTCGCGAAGTCTATCTTTGGCCCTTGTGTATCGCGTCGCACTGTCCGCTTTCTACGGCCCACCGCAAGGTTCTCTTCATGGAGCGATGCGGCCTTGTGGTGCGGTCGAAAATAGGGCGCGATCGTCGGCGCATCAACGTTGCGATGACCGACAGGGGCGGGGAACTGATGGACGGCATCCTCGATCGGATGACGGATCGCGTGTACGATAGGTGTCCACATCAGCCAGTCTGACGCGGATGCAAGTCTGCCGCGATTTCGGCAGCATTTCTCCGAAAAACCAGTGCAGGCGGAAGCGATCCGAACCGCGCATTGTCAGTATGAAGGCTCTCACCGGAGGGGAGGGGGATGGGAGTAGCGTCGCAGTGGTTGTCGAGTGGATCGGCGGCCAGCTCGCGTCGCCAGAGAAATGTGAGCTCCATCATGACCGAGATCCCCGATATTGTCCTCCTTGAAGCTTGTCGCCGCCGCCTGTCCTTTCCCAGCCTGGGCCGCATAACCAATCGCCGGTTGATACACCGAATCGAGTCATGGCTCGACGCGGCCCGACTTGCTCCGAGATTCGGGAGCGCAATCATCGCCTATGCCCGAAGTGCTTCGGCGGCGCTGCCGGGCATCACCATCGACCCGGACGAGAGCGAGACGCGGCCGTGTTCGTCGGGAGTCCAGGTGAGGGCCTGGTTCCTTGTTCCGAGCGAGACCGTTGCTGCGCTTTCGTTGGCTGAGCCGGCGGCCGAGATTGCGTTCGCCCGGCTAGAGCCCTTCGCGCGGAATGTCCTCCTGCTGAGGCTTCGCTACGGGCTGGAGGTGAGCGAGATCGCGGCGCGCCTTGGAATATCGCAACGCCGCGCCCGCAGAACGCTTTGCGAGGCAGTCCGGGCGATCGCGACCTCGCTCGATCAGCCACGGTAGCCCGTTTATCAGTTCCAGCGTCGCCAGCCTAATAACAAGGGTTTCCCAAGACCGTGGCAAGCAGTATAATACCCGAGCTTCATGGTCCTTCTGGGCATCGTCGACAGGACGGTGGATCATGATTGCATCCTCAACTTCCAAATTAGACGCAGCGAGGTTGCGACGGCTCCTCGAAGGCTCGAACATCGAGCTTGCACGGCGATGAGGCGCCGCCGCCGCACGAACGCCGGTGTTCCCGCCGACGAATCACAGTCCTGGATCGAAGGTATGCCGGATGAACCGCCGGACATGGCCGAGCCGGAGACATTGCCGGCTGTTGCCTCGCTTCCTCACGGTCGACCACCCGAGGACAGGAAATCGGGAGAGGAGAACGCCATCGGCGCGTTCACCGCTTGCGCAGAGCAAATGTCGACGCCGATGCACAGTCTCTCACCGACACCTCCAAAACCCCAAACGGGCAAGGGAGGCGTAACCGGGATTTACGATGAGGAGGCGCCGCACGTCGCGCGCCGAGATCAGTTCTCTAATCAGTTGATAGAGAGCGCGCAGGGCGTCTTTCGTGACCGGCTCAAGCGCGAGGTTTCCGAGGCCGAAGCGCGGTTGCTCCTTGGAAATTTGACTGACTTCTATGGACTAGCCATCGTTCGGCATCGGCGTCTGAAACGAGCTGCCCAAGACCGATCGAGCGAGGGTGAAGACCCCTAGCACCGGCCCCGGCCGAAAAGGTGAAACCCCGATATTGGCCTTGACCCAAGTCGCCAATATTGAGAATAAACCGTGAACAACTTTGCCACCTGAAGCAAGCGCTTCGGCTTCGCGCGCGGCTGTCGGTGGGAATATATCACATCAGATGCACCAACATCGGAGATTACAAATGGCACGACCCCGAGCCAAAACGACGGGACGCAGGTCAACGAGGAGCGGCACTGCCGCGGCCGATAACAAGGCCGTCCTCTATTTCCGCGTCTCATCCACCGACCAGGAACGCGAGGGATTTTCGCTTCCGGCCCAATTGAAATTTCTCCGCGAATACGCTGCGATCAACGACATCCAGATTGTCGGCGAGTATTTGGACGTCGAGTCAGCCAAGAAGGCAGGGCGAACCGAATTTCAGAATATGGTCGCGTTCCTCCGACGGCACACGTCTGTCCGTTCCATCCTCGTCGAGAAGACCGATCGGTTATACCGCAATTTCAAGGACTACGTCACGCTCGACGAACTCGACGTGGTGATCCATCTCGCGAAAGAGGGTGAGATTATTTCGCGCGAGTCGCGATCCTCTGAGAAGTTCGTGCATGCCATCAAGGTATTGATGGCCAAGAACTACATCGACAATTTGTCTGAGGAAGCTCGCAAGGGCATGACCGAGAAGGCCGCCCAAGGCTATTGGCCGACCTTGGCGCCGCTCGGCTATCGCAACGCGCGAGACGATTCCGGCAGGAAGGTGATCGTCATCGATCCCGAGGTTGCTCCTCGTGTGAAGCGCCTGTTCGAATATGCCTCGACGGGCAATTTCTCCATGAACAAGCTCGCGGAAATAGGACGCGATCTCGGTCTTATGTACCGTCGAAGCGGCAAACCGATCAGGACAAGCACACTCATCTATGTACTACGAAACCGGCTTTATGGGGGATCATACGATTGGAACGGGAAGATCTATCAAGGCCGGCACGAACCGATCATCACGCACGAACTTTGGGAAGCCGTCCAGGCGGTAATTGATGGCCGCGAGGGAGCAAACATACGGGTGAACCCGAAGGACTTCACCTATACGGGCCTCATGAAGTGCGGCCATTGTGGCTGCGCGATCGTCGCCGAGGTCAAAAAGAAGAAGTACATCTATTACCACTGCACCGGATATAAGGGCAAATGCCCTGAGCCTTATGTGCGACAAGAAGTGATGGACGAGCACTTCGAGCAATTGCTCCGACGGATTCGCCTCGATGAAACGGTGTTCGACCTCGTCCGGACTGCGCTCAAGGAGAGTCATGCCGACGAGCGCCGCGAGCACGAAGAGGCGAGGACACGCCTTCTAGCCGAAGCCGCACAGTTGCAAGAGCGTCTCGACCTCATCTATCTCGACAAGATTGAGAGACGTATCTCGGCGGCGTATCACGACCGGATCGTGGTGCCGTGGCGCGACCAGCGAGCTCGTGTCATCCGGAACTTGGAGCACCTCAACGCGGTCGACGATGCGTATATTGATGACGGTGTCGCGCTCATCGAACTTGCCACCAATGCGCACGAAGGTTTCGCTTCAACACCACCGAAACACAAGCGGCTGGCGCTCAATTTGCTGCTCTCGAACTGCACTTGGGCGAACGGCGGCCTCGACGCAAAATTCAATCAACCATTTGATATGTTAGCAGATTTGTCAGCCGCCGCGCTCTTCGGAGGTCGGGCAGAAAGCGCAAAATCTGCCGCTCCAGCAGATTTGGTGACCCCTACGGGAATCGAACCCGTGTTTCAGCCGTGAGAGGGCCGCGTCCTGACCGCTAGACGAAGGGGCCTTGCATCGCTTCGAGCGAGGCAGGGGGACGCCTCTACGGGGAGGACGGGAGCGCGTCAAGCGAAACCGACCTATAAAAAACCACCCCATGCATTCGCATGGGGTGGCCAAGGTTCAGGGAGGAGACGCCTCCTAAGGGGGAGGCGCCCATACGACACACCCGAAAGGGGGGCAGGTGCGCCGTATGTTCAGTAAATAGAGGAGGCCGCGAGGAGTTTCAAGTGGCTCCTCGCAACCTTTTTCCTTAAATATCTGTCATTGGTGATTAATTTGAATCAGGCGCCCGCCGGTTCGGGAGTCGCGGGAACAGCGATCGGGCCCTTGCCCTGCGACACTTGCGCCTCGAACACTTCGCGCATCAGTTGGAGCGAGAAGAGATGGGCATAGATCAGCGGCAGCATGCCGTTCTGGCTGATCTTGCGCAGTTGATCGCCGCGCATGTCGCGCAGTTTTTCCTCGTTCACCATGCGGAAGCCGCGATAGACGAAGGGCTGGTCGTTGCCGGGCACCTGGATCGCGACTTCGCCGTCCATCAGCAGGTCCAGATCCTTCAGATCCTTCATGAACTGGCCGGTGCGGGCGGCGGCCTGTTCGAAATCCTCGCAGAATTTGAGGACGCCCTGGGTCAGTTCGCTGGGCTTGCCGTCCTCGAACAGGGGCTGGCCGTCCTCGAACACGCCGATGGCGTCGCTGGTGGGATCGAAGCAGAGCGACAGTTCGTCGCTGTCGGGCCGCAGCTTCGCCAGCATCCAGGGATAGCGGCGGACATAGGCCGGGACATAGGCCGGACCGCGCAGCTTGCCTTCATCGTCGAGGAAGGTGTTGACGCCTTCGTTGAGGCCCATCAGCGCCAGCGGAACCGGCTCGTCACCGGCCGAGAAGATGATCGGCACGAAACGCTGTGCCGCTACGAATTCGTCGACCGTCAGGGGAATGGCGTGCTGCGTGGTGAGGAAGGGTGCCGAATCCACGGAACGGCTGCGATAGGCGGCGTGATCGACGCTGCTGAGCGGAATAAGGTCGTTGTAGAAGACGGGAAGGCCGTTCGCGGGCGCGCTTGCCATGATGTGCTAGTCCATTTCTAACAAAAAGCGGCGCATCTTCCTGAGCGCCGCTGGCCTGATACTGGGCCGAGGGGGATAAAGGGCTTGGGCGCGCGAGGCAATCGCTTTGTGGCTCGCCGGCCTTGAGGCGTGCTGCTTTTCAGCCTTCTTCCGGGCGGGGGACCAGCTTGTCCGGGTTCATGATGCCCTGGGGATCGAAGGCGTCCTTGATCGCGCGCAGGGCATGCAGCCGGGCGGGGCCGGCGAGGCGGCCGAGTTCCGCGCGTTTCATCTGGCCGATGCCATGTTCGGCCGAGATGGACCCGCCTGCCGCGACCACGGCATCGTGGACGAAGCGGTTGATGCCCTGTCCCTGCGCCGCGATCCAGGACGGGCCGTCCGTCGTGCCCTGGGGTGCGCGGACGTGGAAATGGACATTGCCGTCCCCCAGATGGCCGAAGGAGGACGCCGTGGTGCCGGGGAAGCGTCGTTCCGCCTGCCTTGCCGCATCCGTCATGAAGGCGGGCATGCGCGCGACGGGAACGCTGATATCATATTGGAGTGCCGGTCCCTGCGCGCGTTCCGCTTCGGAGAGGGATTCGCGGATTCGCCAGAAGGCTTCGGCCTGCGCCTCGTTGGCGGAGATGGCGGCGTCGACCGCCAGCCCCCGTTCCAGCGCCTCGGCCAGGGCGCCTTCCAACCGTTCGCCGGGGCCCGGTTCGCCCAGGTCGCCATGGTCGATCTCGATCAAAACATGCCAGGGAGTGCGCGTGGCGATGGGGCAACGCGTGTCGGGAATATGGGATAGGACATGGCCAAGGCCATCGTCGGCGATCACCTCGAATCCTTCGACGCTGTCGCCCAGCCGCTCCTCGCAGAGGCGGAGCAGGGAAAGCGCGTCGGCCGGGGAGGGGACGCCGACCCATCCGACCGCGCGCGCGGCGATGGCGGGCACCAGCCGCAGCGACGCCGCGGTGATGACCCCCAGCGTGCCTTCCGCGCCGATCAGCAATTGCTTGATGTCATAGCCGCGATTATCCTTCTTCAACGCGTCCAGGCCATGGAAGATGCTGCCGTCGGGCAGCACCGCCTCGACCCCTTCGACCAGCGCGCGCATCGTGCCGTGGCGCAGGACCTGCGTGCCGCCGGCATTGGTGGAGATGAGGCCGCCTATGGTGGCTGACCCCTTGGCGCCCAGGCTCAAGGGGAAGCGCCGATCGGCGGCGGCGGCGGCATCGTGGAGGTTCGAAAGGATCACCCCGGCCTCACAGACCGCCAGATTGTCGTCGGGTGCCAGGCTGCGGATGCGGTTCATCCGGCGAAGCGACAGGATCAACGCGGAGCCGTCCGCAGGCGGCGTGGCGCCGCCCACCATGGAGGTGTTGCCCCCCTGCGGCACCAGAGGTACGCCCAGTTCCGCGGCCAGTCCCACGGCGGCGGCGACCTGATCCGTCGAATCCGGCTGAAGGATGGCGGCGGCCGCGCCATGGTAGCGGCCGCGCCAGTCGTTCACCCAGGGCAGAATGGCGTCCGCATCCGTCATGACGCGCTTTTCGCCCAGCAGGACGGTGAACCGGGCGATAATATCTTGTCCTATCATGGGACTGTCCTATGCCTTGGAATTCATCGACGGTTCAACCTTGGCTCCATAGCGTCTTCGTCCCAAAAGGGGTTCGATTTGCTTTATTCCGTCCTGCTGCTGATGAATGCGCCAGCCGCCGAGCCCGTGCAATGGGCGCAGCTGACGATCGAGCAGCGCATCATCATTCGCGTGCCGATGGCGAAAAAGGGCCGCGCGCCGGCGCCCCCGGCCCCGGAGGCGCGGAGTGAATGGAAGGAGAAGAAGGGGCCGCGTTGCATCGCGCTGCGCTCGATTCGGTCGGCCAGCATCATCATGGACAATGCCATAGACCTGTTGTTGGCGGACAATCACCGCTATCGCGCCCGGCTGGCGCGAGGCTGCAACAGCATGGGCTTCTATTCGGGCTTCTATGTCGAGCCGGATGACGACGGATCGCTTTGTTCGGGGCGGGACGAATTGCAGGCGCGAAGCGGCGCCAGTTGCGCGATCGACAGTTTCCGGCGGCTGGAACAGGCCGAACCCGACGAATAAGGGCATCTTTTTCGCGATTTTCTTGACAAGAGGCCGATATTTCCGCAAGGCGCGCGCGATTTCCTCTGCGCATTTCCGCGCGGGTGGAGAGCCTCCTGTCCCGGACATCTGAATGACTTTTGCCGATCTCGGCCTTTCCGACGAATTATTGAAGGCCGTAAGCGAGGCCGGATATGACACGCCCACGCCGATCCAGGCCCAGGCGATCCCGCCCGTGCTGATGATGAAGGACATTATCGGCATCGCCCAGACGGGTACTGGCAAGACGGCCAGTTTCGTGCTGCCGATGATCGACATCCTCGCCCACGGCCGTGCCCGCGCGCTGATGCCGCGTTCGCTGATCCTGGAGCCGACGCGCGAACTTGCGGCGCAGGTGGCGGAGAATTTCGAGAAATACGGCAAATATCACAAGCTCAACATGGCGCTGCTGATCGGCGGCGTGCAGATGGGCGACCAGTTGAAGGCGCTGGAAAAGGGCGTCGACGTGCTGATCGCCACTCCGGGCCGGCTGATGGACCTGTTCCAGCGGGGCAAGATCCTGCTGAACGGCTGTAGCATGCTGGTGATCGATGAAGCCGACCGCATGCTCGACATGGGTTTCATCCCGGATATCGAGGAAATCTGCACCAAGCTGCCCGCCCAGCGACAGACCTTGCTGTTTTCGGCCACCATGCCGCCGGTCATCAAGAAGCTGGCGGATCGCTTCCTGTCCAGCCCCAAGTCGATCGAGGTGGCGCGGCCCGCGACGGCCTCCACCAACATCACCCAGCGGCTGGTCAAGGTCGATTCGCGCAAGAAGCGCGAAGCCTTGCGCGCGATGCTGGAGGCGGAGGAGGTGCAGAGCGCCGTGATCTTCTGCAACCGCAAGACCACGGTGCGGGACCTCAACAAGAGCCTTCAGCGCCATGGTTTCAAGTCGGGGGAGATTCACGGCGACATCGACCAGTCGGCGCGGATCGCGGAACTGGAACGTTTCCGGACCGGGTCGGTGAACATCCTGGTGGCTTCGGACGTCGCGGCGCGCGGGCTGGACATCAAGGGCGTCAGCCATGTGTTCAACTTCGACGCGCCCTGGCATCCGGACGACTATGTCCACCGCATCGGCCGCACCGGCCGCGCGGGGGCCAAGGGCGTCGCCTATACCTTCGTGACGGCGGACGATGCCGAGGCGATCGACAATATCCAGAAGCTGATCAAGCAGAAGATCGAGACGATCGATGCGCCGGCTGCCGCTGCCCCCGCCGAAAAGGTGAAGCAGGAACCGCGCCGTTCCGACAGGGACGGCAAGGATGATCGCAAGGTCGACAAGCGTCGCGACGATCGCCGTCGCGAAGAGCCGCGCGCTGCCCGACCCGAGGCAAATGGTGCTTCCCGTCCGCGTCGGCCCGTGCCGGTGGACGACGGCCCGGACGAGGGCTGGAACGGGCCGGTGCCGGAATTTCTTTCGGTGGGGTTCGGCGCCTGACGTCGTTTCCGGCGGACCCAGATGAGGTCCGCATATCGGCCATGAGTTGCCTTCAACAACGACCGGCATCCTGGTGAAAGGTGGAATCGCGTGAGGCCGGGTTGTGCTCGCCCGCCTGAGGTCGCAGCTTTGCCCGGATGATGGACTGGAGGCGGGAAACCACCCAGTTCGGGCCAGCGCTGGGCGGTCCTGGAGCGATTTCCAGTCAGATGGCATCATCTGACGATTAAGAAATCGCGGCAAAACGAAGGAATAGAGCGGCCGATCTGATTCAATCAGATCGAAAACCGCTCTAAAGCAGTCCTTTCGCACGCAGGCTCGTATGCCCCTGCGTCCCGATGATGATGTGGTCGTGCACCGCAATGTTGAGCCGTTTGCCCGCTTCCGCGATCTGCCGGGTGATCTCTACATCCTGACGGCTGGGTTCCGGCGATCCGCTGGGGTGGTTGTGGATCATCCCACGGAGTTCGCTATCATTTTGATATTCAATGATTGTTTTGAATGACCCCTAAAGGTGGTGCCGGGATTTGGGAGCTGCACTTAGTGCGCTATCGTGATCGTCACGGGCGATCATCACCGCGCTCAGCGAGTTCACGTCATGCACGGCACCGAACTTCACCCTTTCCGCCTCACAATTCAAGCCCACCGATTCGGCGGAGCCCTCGGGGCATCCACGAGCTGGCATTCCGGCTATCCAGTTGTCTTGCGATACCGGCCTTTCCTTGGTGATCCAACATAGCAAATGAGACCTGCCGCCTTGAGCGCGGCGATGTCCCGTCGCGCGGTTTTCAGACTGACGTCCCAAACAGCCGCGATCTCCCTGGCGTCGCATCGACCCTCGACGACTCGGCCCAGAAACCAGCGTTGTCGCTCATTGATCTCTGCCCGATCTGGGACATTTATAGGGTCACGTTCAGGGACGCGTTCAGGGTCATATTCCCGCGCACCCGTTGCTGAACGTCCGCCAACGGCTTGGCCGGCCGCATAGGCTTCACGAGCTCTGGCGAGCGATATGCGATCCACCGGGCCGGTCAACGGGATCGCCGCCGGGCCTTCGAGCAGGCCGAGAACGAAGGCCCTGATGACGGGCGACGAAACCACAAGGCGCAGGAAATACACTGTATCCGGTCCGTGCTGCGCTGAGAGCCAATGCTTCACGGTCCTCTCGCTTGCATCCGTTTGACGCATGAGCTGCTTGATCGCGCGGCGGCTGTCGCCATGCTCTTTGCGCAGCAGTTCCGCGATGGTTCGCGCGTAGATTTCACGCCCGCCGAGGACGCCTGTCCATTGGGGTAATTTCCTGCCCGTTTTCGGCAACATCTTCCGTTTTCTCCGCAGTTAGACTGGTTTCATTGCGGAGTCGCGGCACAGGCCCGTCATGCGCTGCGGCGGTAGGTCGCCCGGACCGCCGCAGCCGATTTCAGGAGGGCGTCATGTGATGAGCCGGAGAGTTTACGATGATGACCGGTCAGGGCAGCCTGAACGTCCACTTCGGGCTGCCGAATACGTCCGCATGTCGACGGATCATCAGAAGTATTCGACCGAAAACCAATCCGACGCGATCAAGCAATATGCTGAGGCGCGTGGAATCGAGATCGTGCGAACCTATGAAGACGCTGGAAAAAGCGGGCTAAAGATCGAGGGGCGCGACGCGCTCAGGCAACTCATCGAGGACGTGCAATCGGGCAGCACCGATTTCACTTTGGTGCTCGTTTATGATGTCAGCCGCTGGGGGCGCTTCCAGGACGCCGACGAAAGCGCCTACTACGAGTATATTTGTCGGCGCGCCGGCATCGCCGTCGAATATTGCGCCGAGCAATTCGACAATGACGGCAGCCCGATTTCGACTATCGTCAAGGGCGTCAAACGAGCGATGGCTGGCGAATACAGCCGCGAGCTTTCAACCAAGGTGTTCGCCGGCCAGGGCCGGCTGATCGAGAAGGGCTACCGCCAGGGCGGGCCCGCCGGCTTCGGCCTGCGCCGGACGTTGATTGACGAGCATGGCGTCATCAAGGGGCTTCTCGAACGGGGCGAGCACAAGAGCATTCAGACAGATCGGGTGATCCTGACGCTTGGCCCTGCCGAAGAGGTCGATCTGGTTCGCAGCATCTACCGGGCTTTCGTCCATCGAGGATACAGCGAGCGGGAAATTGCGGACGATCTCAATCAACGCGGCGTTCCGACCGATCTTGGGCGTCCTTGGACCCGGGGCACGGTCCATCAGATTCTGATCAACGAGAAATATGTCGGCGACAACGTCTGGAATCGTCGCTCCTTCAAGCTCAAGAAGAAGCGCGTCGCCAATGAGCCCGAGATGTGGATCAGGGCGCAGGATGTGTTTCAGGCCGTCGTCGAGCGCGAGCTGTTCGAGGCGGCGAGAACCATCATCAACGCGCGCTCGTTTCGTTTGAGCGACGAGGAGATGCTGCGATCCCTGCACAAGCTCTACCAGCAGAAGGGCCTGCTATCGGGCATCGTGATCGACGAATGCGACGGCCTCCCATCGAGCAGCGCCTATAGCTCTCGCTTTGGCAGTCTGCTGCGCGCCTATCGCCTCATCGGTTTTACGCCGGATCGCGACTATCGCTACGTTCAGGTCAATCGCGAGCTGCGAAAGCTCCATCCCGAAATTGTGCGCCAGGTGCTCGACGGGTTGCAAGTCACGGGGAGCGATGCCTGGCAGGATCTCCAGACCGATCGTGTGATCGTCAACAACGAGTTCAGCCTCTGCGTGGTGGTGGCGCGATGCGTCGAGACGCCGACCGGACTTCTGCGCTGGCAGTTGCGCTTCGACACCTCGCTTGCCCCCGACATCACGATCGTGGTGCGCATGGACAGCGCCAATCGGGCGCCGCTCGACTACTATCTGCTCCCGCGGATCGACATGTTTTCCGAGAAACTGCGCCTAGCGGAGGACAATGCCTTGGGGCTCGACGCCTACCGTTTTGATGGCCTCGATCTTCTTTATGACATCGCAAAGCCCGTTCCTCTCGCGGAGGAAATCTGATGCCAGTCGTCCGTCCCAACCAGATCCAGATGATCCCCATCTCCCGGATCACCGTCCTCAATCCCCGCGCCCGCAACAAGCGGCAGCATCGGGAGATCGTGAACAATATTGAGGCCATTGGTCTCAAGCGCCCTATCACGGTAAGCCGCCGCGACGGGGCCGGCGGTCCCCGATATGATCTGGTTTGCGGGGAAGGCCGGCTGGAGGCCTTCCAGATGCTGGGGCAGACCGAGATCCCGGCCGTGGTTATCGAGGCCAGCGAGAGCGAATGCCTCGTGATGAGCCTGGTTGAAAATATCGCGCGGCGCACCCCGCGTCCCATCGACCTGATGCGCGAGATCGGGGCCCTTCGCTCGCGCGGCTATAGCGATGCGACCATCGGAGAAAAGATCGGCGTCGGGGCGTCCTGGGTCAACATGATCGGCTCGCTCCTCGATCGCGGCGAGGAGCGGTTGGTCTCCGCGGTCGAAACGGGGCTCATTCCGATCACCCTGGCGATGGAAATCTCCAAAGCCGAGACGGAGGAGGCGCAGAATCTGCTCCTCGACGCCTACGAGACCGGCAAGCTCAGGGGCAAGCGGCTGGCCGCTGTTCGTCGCCTGCTCGAAATGCGGTTGCAGAGCCAGCGCAAGGGCGGATTGCCGACCGGGCGCTTGGGGCGCAAAGCCAGTAGCCGGCGGATGACGGCGGCCGATCTGATGCAGGTCTACCAGCGCGAGGCGGAACGCCAGCGCCTGCTCGTCAAGAAATCGGATTTCACCCAGGTTCGTCTGTTGTTCGTGGTCGAGGCGCTGAAGGACCTGCTCGCCAATGACGGCTTCATCAATCTGCTGCGCGCCGAAGGGCTGGCGACCATGCCGCGGGCGCTCAAGGCTCGCGTATCGGGGGACGATCATGGCTGATGAACCGAAAGACCGGGAGGACGGCCATATCCATCTCGCTTTTGACCGAGACTTCCTGACGATCCCTGTGGCGGGAATCGTGCCGCTCAAGACGCTGCCGGACGGCGCCAGGGCGAGCCGCTCCTATGCGCAGGTTCTGAGTTCCATCAGGGCGATCGGCTTGATTGAAGCGCCCGTCGTGATGGCCGACACAAAGAATCCCGGAACCTGGTTTCTCCTCGATGGCCATCTTCGGCTGGAGGCGTTGAAGGAACTCGGCGTCGTCGAGGTCGAATGCCTGCTCGCCACCGATGACGACACCTATACTTACAACAAGCGCGTCAATCGCATACCGCCGATCCAGGAACACCGAATGATCGCGCGTGCAATGGACCGGAGTGTGTCGTCGGCGGACATCGCCGCCGCCTTGAACCTTCAGGTCGAGTCGGTGCTGCGGCGTTTTCGGTTGCTGGAAGGGATCAGCCCCGAGGCGGCCGAGATGCTGAAGGACACGCCCTGTTCGATGAAGGTGTTCGACATTCTGCGCCAGATGACGTCGGTCAGGCAAATCGAAGCCGCCGACCTAATGATCGGTCAGAACAATTTCACCGTCATGTTTGCGCGCGCGTTGCGTGCGGCGACCTCTGAAAACCAGCTTGCCACTGCCCGCAAGGGGAAGGGCGGCGGCAAGCCGACGCCTTCAGGCCAGCAGATCGCCCGGATGGAGCGCGAATTGGCGGCGCTCCAGACCCAGGTGAAGTCGGTTGAGGAGACTTACGGTATCGACAATCTTCATCTGACCGTCGCGCGCGGATACATCGCCAAGCTGTTGGCGAACAATCGGGTGGTTCGTTGGTTAGCGACTCATCAGCAGGACTATCTCAGCGAGTTTCAGAAGATCGCCGAGATCGACACGCTCGGCCCGATCGCGGAAACGCCGAGCGCCTGAGGCAGGTATATGGGGACCCGGACCCGATAAGCGCGGGGACCATGGGAGAAGCCGCACCGTGGGGCGGATCAATCATGGTGGTGGGAATGGCGGCGAACCCGCATGAGGCCCACTAGGTTGGCCGTCATATGGTCCAGCCGCATGAGGGGTGGTTTGCCTCGCATGAACTGAAGGTGGGCGGGTGCGTCGGAAGCGCCGACCGGCGCGCCCGCCATTTGTGCTGAGCGATCAAGCACTATCCATGGCGCTTTGTTCAACTCGCTTTGGGGCGCAGCACTGCACACGATTCCTGTCGTCCCACGCCTCAAGCTCATCGACCCGGTAGAGGACCGCTTTACCGATTTTTACGAACGACGGCCCGATCTTCATCGCACGCCAGTTCCGAAGGGTGCCAACGGAAACGCAGCCACGATAGCGTTCGGCTACCTCTTCCGGCGTGAGAAATGTGGTCTCTGGCATAATCCCTCCTTCGGCAGAAGACCTGCCGTTGATGGTCGAGCGCGATGCGCATTTCGGGATGTGTCGGTCATTCAGAGGCACCGGCACGCTGGCCGTGCTTTGATGGTGCACGCTCCTGCATGACCAAACATGAGCGCGCGGAAGTGGTCAGGGAAGTATCAATCGTCAGGCGTAGGGAACGCGGATAGTCGAGGATACAAATAGGCGGGGATGCGTAGTGGTCTTCCCGTTTGCAAAGGCTTTTGATGCCAGATGCAGTGAGGTCATCACGCTGACCTGTCGAACGACTCTGGCTCGAGCCGAATTTGCAGGTCTACGAGCAGGTTGGAGTCCATGCCGTCACCGGCCAGGGTTTGCAGGTAGTCGAGCAGATCGTCCTGCCGCGGTTGACCGAAGGCCAAGCGATAAACTGTGAGGCTGCGTTTGAGCCAGGCGAGCCGCGTGACTTCGCGGCTGAACGGCAACATCGGCACGCGCCGTTCGACCCGCACGGAGCCCTCGTAGATCCAGTAGGGGATGAGGTCGGTATCGACCGTGGCCTCGGATCGCGCCTGTTCGAACATCAGCCGCCACGGGTCATCGGGAACCTGCCCGCGCGCCCTGACGACAGCGGCCTGGCGTTCCGCCAGGTTGAGGCGCACGGCGTGGCCCTTGAAGCGATGAACCCGGCCTTCGCGCTGTTCAAGGTCCACCGGGTTGCCCGGCAGGTTCCAGTGGTAGACGCGATAGCAATAGGGATGAAAATCCAGCCCCTCCTGACCGACGGACGTCGTGGCGAGAACGAACGGCCGAAACGGCGAATTGAAGGCGTCGCGCACCCCTCCAAGCCGCGCGACGGCGCCGTCCTCGTCCTTGTAGTCGGCGAGCCGCATCGCAAAGCGCCCGCGCATCTGGAATTTGCCGATCGTGAGGGCGTCGCCATCGACATGGACGTCATCGACGTCGATCTGCGAGGGGCGGACGGCCAAGGCCAAGGCCATGGCCCGGGCCACGCCGATCGCGCGCTCTGCGGCGGGACGCGCTCCCAGACCCTCGGCGTCGACGAGGTAGTGGGCGTATTCGTCCAGGACGGCCTGTAGATTGTGATCCGCACAATAGGTCAGCACACGATGCCAGTATCGATCGTCGGCGTTGCGCCTGAGCAGGGCCACGGCGTCGTGCTGGTTGAACAGCGTCCGGAAGGACCAAGCGACATCGGCTGCTGCGCTGAGCAAGCGCGGGTCATCCCACGCTAGTTCTGGCGCGATCCGCTTGAGGGCGCGAAGCGCGCAGACCGCCGGACTGCCGAGCGCCACATCAACCAGCAGGTCCGGGAGATCGGCGGAAGCGGCGCTGATCGTGCGCGTCTTTACGGCGTCCGCGAGTACGGCGACGTGATCCTGGAAGGCGTCTTCGCTAGCCAAGGCGCGCATGCCGTGGGACGATTCCAGCCAGGCGCGGACGTGCTTGCCGAGCGCATCGTCGATCACGGCGGGCGCGGCCCATTCCGCGCCTGCCGTATCGCCGTCTGATCCTGTGGCGTGCGGGATCGCGTCCAGCGCGGGCTTGAGCCGATCCCTGATCGCGGCGCGCATCGCTTCGTGCGAAACGGCGGCGTCCTGCTCGGCGAACACCGCGAGCGGATCAGCCAGTTCCGCCAGCGCCGGCGATGGATAGATGAGCAGCAGGGCGCGAAGGCCCGCGAGACGTCCCTGATCCTGACGGAACTGCAAGGGGCGCAGACGATGCTGCTCGAAATAGCGGCGGCCGGAGTCCCCAACCCCCATACGCCGTTCGGCTTCGTAGGACAGCAGGGCCGCGACCGCGTCGGGCACCATGGACCACGATGAGAAGATCAGCGCCTTGGTCAGCGGCGGGCCAGACGGCGTCGCGCCATAATAGGGCATGGCGGCGGGGATCCAGAGATTTTGCTCGAGATGCTGGCCGAACATGTCATCCATGATCGCCCGCATACGGCCGTTGGCTGGCTCCAGCGGTGCGTAGGCGTCGATGGACTCCCGATCGAGCATGGTTGGACGCGCCGTCCGGATGGCGTAGCACAGGCTCGCCGTAGGCGCCTGCGCCTGGGCCGCCAGAAGCTGCTTCAAGCTGTAATGGCGCATGAAGTTGAGCAGGTAGGGCGCTGATTTCCAATATTCGATGATTTCCGGGGCGTCGAGCGCGCGCGCCACCTGCGACAGGGCCGACGCCTGGGCGAGGTCGGCGGGCGCGACCGAGACGGCGATAGCGGGCTCGCTCATCATGGAATCGCGTTCGACCGTGGAAGCGATCCGTTCGGTGCGGGCGATCACGCGGCGCAGGCGCTGTTCGATCGTCTTGCGGGCCTCGACGGCTGAAGCGTGCGATTGCGGGAGGGCGTGCAGGAGGCCGCGGAAGGCGCGCATTTCGTGCGCCAGGGTGGCGGCCACCTCCGGGCCTTTCTCCCGGCCATAGAGGAAGCTCAAGGTTTCGAGGAAGTCCTGATAGTGGTCGCCTTCGTCCGGCTCATCGCCGGCGAGTGTGAGCATCCGGTACGGCGTGGCGGACAGCAGCAGGGTGCGGGCAGCGTGTCCGTCGGCCCCGGAATAGTCGAACAGTTCGCGTGCGAGGATCGCCGCATCGCTATCGCCATGCAGGAGGTCCCGGAACCGCTGGAACTCGTCCATGATGATCAGGTCGGGCTGGAGGGCGTCGACGCATGCGTGGGACAGTTTGGCGCGGAGCCGGGCGACCAGAGCGTTGCGCGGCTGGGTCATCTCCGGGGGATAGGCGTCCCGTCGGCGCGGGAAGAGGTCGCAGACCCGTTCGAGCTCCTCGAAGAGGTCGCGGTCCGCCTGCACGTCGCGGTGGAAGCGCGCGATGATGCGTTTGTCGACGCCTTCAAGGGTGAGGCTTTCCACGGCGCGGTTCCAGCCATCGACGCCGGCCGTCACCTGCAACAGGTTGTGGAGGCCGCGCGGGCGCGAAACGAGATCGCGCAGGAGGTGGCACAACAGGGCGCGTTCCTGCGTCACGCCCGTCGCGGAGCGCAAATCGAAGGTCGTGCCCGGCGTCAGGCTGATGAAGTTCACCTTGTTGGCGTCGAGGCCCGTCTGGTCCCGCAGCTGCAAGGGAATGAGGGTCATGCGGGTCGGCAGGGCCAGTTCGCGCCGGCCGAGCACATTCAGCCGGTTGAGGTTCTGGGCGGCGATCGCCTGGTTCGAGCAGATATAGAGGATGTCGATGCGTTTGGTGCTGTCCCACAGGTGCTCGATCATCCGGGCGATGACCCCGCGCGCCACCATCGTCTTGCCCAGACCGACCTCGTCGGCGACCAGGAATTGGCGGACGGGATCGTCCTGGCCGTAGAGCCGGTCGAACACATAGTCGACGGTCCGCCGCTGGAAGACCTTGAGAGGGGCGAGCGCCGTTTCGGCGCGGAACCGTTCATTGCCCATGCGCGGCGTCCTCGGCTGCGAGCGCGCCCCGGAATGCGTTCCACAGGGCGCGGAATTCGGGCGGGATCGGATCGGTATCGGCGCCGTCTCCGGTTTCCAGGCGCGCGATCAGCCTTTCGATGGCGCGCAGCTGGTCGCCGCCGCGGCAGAAGGCGCGGACCATCTCCTCCAGGATCGGCGCATCGTCGCTTGCCGCGCGCCATGCGCCCTGGCCCGAACCGTCTTGAGCCGCCAGCGCCGCGGCGAACGGATCGCCCAATTCGGAAAGCAGCAGCCGCAGATAGCGAAAGAAGGCGTCCTTGCTGTCGATCACCCAGCGCAGGATGGCGGCGTGGCGCTCGGCAGGCAGCCCTTCCATGATGAGCCCGGTGCTGAACAGGATGGAGACGTCCTTCTGCTCGTCCGTCAGCTGGCAGGCCAGGAAACGGGTGAGGTCGACCAGCGGCATCGCGCCCAAGTCCGCGGGCTGTCCCTGCCGAAGCCGCTCCAACCCATCGCGCGCGTGACCCTCGCCCCGCGTGATCGGCCAGACACGCAAGCTACCGATCCCGGCAAGGGAGAGCGGCTCGGACGGGACCAGCCAGACCCGCCAGAGCGGCGCGCCGTCATCTGCGGGTTCGGCGCGTTCGCAACGTAGCCTGAGGCCGCTGCGGCAAATCTCGCGCCGGGCCTGATCCAATCGCGCCTCGGCGGCGCGTTGCGCGGCGTCTCCAGGGTTCAATTCGTCGCGGACAAATGGTCGCGTCAACCGGCCGAACCCTTTGTCGCCAAGGATTTCTTCGACGCTGCCGACCCGCGATCGCTTGCCGGTCAAGGTCGCGAAGAGCTCGACATTGCGGCCGGTCACCAGCGCCGGCCGTGTGGCGTTGCCGGATCCG
Source organism: Sphingobium sp. LB126 (assembly GCF_002795205.1). Taxonomy (NCBI): domain Bacteria; kingdom Pseudomonadati; phylum Pseudomonadota; class Alphaproteobacteria; order Sphingomonadales; family Sphingobiaceae; genus Sphingobium; species Sphingobium sp. LB126. The sequence continues at coordinate 316,052 of NZ_NETV01000001.1, read as the reverse complement.
ACCGTGATGGCGGTGTCCCAGCCGCGCTCGGCGATAAAGGCTTTGGCGTGAAGGCCCTGCAAGGTCGTCGCATCGGCCTCTTCGCCGTCTTCGGCGACTGCCATTTCGTCGAGCACGGTGACGCGGGCGAAACGGTCGAGTGTCGCGCCCGACACCTGCACGAGTTCGTCGGACCGTCCGATGAAGACGGGCTTGTCGGCGCTGGCCAGGCCGGCGAGCATCTCCAAGGTCTGGTCGTCGCAAAAAGGCGAGACGACGCCGAGCCGCGCGCAGGGGTCGGGACGCCATGGCTTGCCGCCGAGGCCATTGACCGCGAAGGTGACGCTCTGGAACGGCTCTGGCAGGCTCCATTCGGCGCGTCGCAGGTCTTCGGCGATTTCACCGACAAGGGTGCTGGTTCCGTCCGGCGCGCCCGCGGTCGCCAGATCGGGGAGCCGACGAAGGAAATCGGCGAGCCCACGGTTGGCGGCCTTTGGCTGCTTCGTGATCACGCCGTCGAAGGAAGCGGCGATATCCCAGGAGCGGTCGCGCGTCAGGTTGCGCGACAGGATGATCAGGCGCAGCCGCGCCGGATCTTCGGGCCTCAGCGGCGTGAAGCGAAGCGCCCACATCTTGGGATGGAAGGCGCCGCCCTGCGGCGCGGCGACCTCGACCACGATGCGTTCCAGCAAGGAGCACAGGCGGGAATGCGGACGCGCGCTGGCCTGGATGTGGCCGGCGTCGGTGAAGACGACGAGCCGACCGGCGATCCGCTCCGCGCCTTCCAGCAGGGCCAGGGGATGGGAGAGGATATCGTCGCGATTTTCGGCGGCGAAGAGGGCCAGGCTGACCGGCACGGCGAGCGCGGTCTCGAAGTCGAGGGAGTAGGTCGTGGCGACCGCCGCGTCGAAGACATAGCCGGCGGGCGGCTGAAGATTGGCGCCGTAGAGCATGCGCTGCTCGGGATCGAGGCTGCGTCTATTCAGCATGGGCAAGATCCCGCAGGTGAGACTTGGCCTGCGCCCAGCGGAAGCTGAGGCGATCGGCGCCCGATGCGCCGGTCCAGCGGTCGCGCACGGCGTGATTGCCGAAGCGGGACTGACTGGTCTTGAGGCGGCGTTCGCGTTGTTCGACAAGCTGGCGGGCCCCTGGCGCCGAGATCACCTGGCCGACCCCGCCAAGAACCAGCTCGCGCCACTCGGTCACGAAGCGTTTGGCTGCGGGGCGGACGGCGTGCGCCGGATGCTCCACGACGGACCAGAACTCATCGAGCGACCAGGCGCGGACGGCGCCGGGGTCGAGGTCGTCGCGCCAGGCGGCAAGCCGCTCGCGATACGCCTCGATCCAGTCGTCGCGCTGGCGCAGCTCGCTGAGTGCGAGGTTATAGAGCAACGCCGCGCCGTGCATGACGTGGGAGAAGATTTCGCCGTGCTGGACGAGACGGCGGGCGGCGGCAGGAAAGGCCGACAGATGGGGATGCATCCAGATATGGTCGCAGTCCGCGTCGATGCCTTCGCGCGCCAGCATGGTGAGCAGAGCGGTCGGCTGACTGGCGACCAGGCGGTCGATGAGGAACTGCGCCTCGTCGGCGGTCAGGCGGAAGTTGGCCTGATCGAGCAGGTCGTCTGGCATCCGCGGCAGGGCCGGATTCCAGACGGCGGGCGCCGGGGCGCTGGCCAGGGCGTCCTCGCTTCCGGATGCGCCGCGCGAGCGGCCACGGCCGCGCAGGGCGACGAACAGGCTGTCGAGCGAGCCGGGAAAAGCCCGAATGCCCCACGCGCCCAGCCCCGCCCAATAGACCGAGCTGGGCAGCCGCTGGAGCCGTGGGCCCGCATCGCGGCCAATGACGCCATTGGACTCGCCGCCGGCTTTCAAGGCGTCGGCAAGCCGGATCTCGGTGTCGCGCGCCTCGGCGCGGAGCTGGGCCTCGGGGATTTCTCGCTTCTCCAGCGCCCGATAGAGCCAGGGAATGAAGAGCATGTACCGCAGGCGCGTCTGGATCGTGCTGGTGCCTGGAAAGAGGTGGTCGGCGATGGAATCTCGGATCGCCCCCAATCCCAACTCGTCGCGGGTCTCGCGCTCCTGAAAGAGCGCCATGATGCGTTGGGCGCGCTGGCGCTCGGCTTCATCGAAATCGATCCATCCAAGAGATGACATGGGTTCAGCCGGCCCCATGCTCAGAAAGGGACGATGGCGGGTTCGTCGGTTGGACGGGAATGACGTTGCCGGACGTCATCAGCACGATCAGGCCGCGTTCGGCGCCGGTCATGTCAAGATAGGCCCGAACCTGCGCCCGATAGTGATCGAGCGTTCCAGGCGCCGGCGTCACATCGCCTTTCCAGTCCACGACGACGGCGGGCCGGCCTGCGTCGGTCAGGGTCAGGGCGTCCGCGATCCCGGCCGTCGCCGTCTCCGCCCCGTCGGCCTGATGCACGGCATAGACAGGAAACTCGGCCTGGAGCTTCGGCAGCAGGGCTGCGATGTCGGGCAGCGCCAGGGTCCGGGCGACGCAGCCCGCCAGTTCTGCGCTCGACAGGCCCGTCGCCGGATCGGCGACCGGGGTTCGTCCGAGGGCGCGGATCAGCACGCCGGCCCGTTCGGCGAGGGCCGCCACTGTCCGCTCGGTTTCGCCGGTCAGCACCTCTTCCATGAGCTTGTGCAGGATCAGGCCCCGTTCACGGCCGCCCTGGACCAAGGCGGCGGCGTCCAGCTCGGGAGACGCGTCGTCGGCCGTCCCGGTCCAGATCGCCGTCTCTTCTTCCCTAAGGACGGCACCGGCGGCGTTTTCGTCGCGGCTGGGTGCAAGCCAGGTCAGCCGCGTCTGTCCGGCGGCGATGGTTTCGGCTTCCGCGGCGAAGCTTGCGCGCGTCTGGTCATTGACCGCTCCGGCGCCGGCGGTCGTGATCCCGGCAGGCAGATGCGCGGCATCCAGGCCGGGAAGCTCGGCAAGCGAGAGATCGACCAGACCGATCCAGGCCGATTTCGATGGCGTCGTATCGAGCCGCGGCAGAACGAGAAGTTCGCGGGCCCGCGTGGCGGCGACATACCAAAGCCGGATGCGTTCGCGATCCAGCTCGTCCTTTTCCGCCTGGCGCGCGGTCTCGTAGCCATCGGGCGCGACGCCGAGGACCGGGCAATAGAAGGTGTCTGTCTGGCGGTCGATGACGGCGCTGTCCGGCGCCATGACGCCGGTCATGGTGTTGATGGGGATGACGATCGGCCATTCCAGCCCCTTGGCCGCGTGCATGGTGAAGAGCGCGACGGCTTCTTCCTGGGCGTCCGGCCGGCCTTCGACCGCCCGCGCTTCGTCGGACCAGGCCGCTGTCATCGCCTCGGCGAAGGCGCGCAGGCCACGCACGGCGTAGCCGGTCGACAGGCTGAGATAGAGATCGACATTGGCCAGCGCGCGCTCGGCCTGACCACGATGGCGATCAAGGAGGATCGGGCGAACCCGCATGACGTCCACGGCCTGCGAGAGCAGAGCGTGCGGGGTCGTGCTGTTGCCGCGCCGGAGAATCGATTGCAGCCGCTCGATAACCTCGCGCACGAGCGGATGGGCGATGACCGCCGGGTCGACGCCGAGGTCGAGGCGCGGGATTCGAGCGGGTTCGTCCTCGGCGCGCGGAAGCCCCCAGACGACGTCCAGCAATTCTTCCTCGGTGAGGCCGACCAGAGGTCCGCGCAGCAGAGCGCCGAGCGCCAGGGTATCGCGGCGATCGGCGAGGACGCGGGTCAGCGCGATCAGGTCCTGGATCTCCTGACGGCGGAACAGGCCCTTGCCGGCCTGGGTCGCCACGGGAATGCCCCGGCGCTCCAGGGCCTCTTCATAGCGCCACAGCTCCGCACCGGTCGGCGCCAGCAGGGCGATGTCGCCCGGCTGGCAGGGGCGTTCGGTCCCGCTGCGCCGGTCGATGACGGGCTGGCTGTCGATCAGCCGCGCGCACAGCTCGGCGATGGCGTCAGCCTCGGCGTCGCGCTGCTGCTCGGCGCTCGCCTTGCCGTTCTCGTCCGCGACGGCGATGTCGATGGCGGCTACGCACAGACCGCCTCGGTCGTCGTGGAACGGGTCCAGAGCGGTGAAGCCCGGCTGTCCATCGGCCGAGAGCACGGCCTCGAAGCGCTCATTGACGAAGGTGAGGATCGAGGCGCAGGAGCGGAAATTGGTGGAGATCGACAGGAGGCTGTCGGGGTCCTGGGCGCGAAAGGCGTCGCGGGCCTGCACATAGGCGCCGACGTCGGCGCCGCGGAAGCGATAGATCGCCTGCTTGGGGTCGCCGACCAGGAAGAGCGCCCCCGGCCGGATGTGGAACTGGGTCCAGTCGTCATCGCTGTCGACCGGCTCGCCGCACAGACGCCAGAAAATCTCGGTCTGCAGCGGGTCGGTGTCCTGGAATTCATCGACGAGGACGTGGGCGAAACGCCGCCCGAGCGCGCGGCGAACGTCGTCATGGTCGCGCAGCAGATCGCGCGCGGCGAAAATCAGATCGTCGAAATCGAGTTGAGCGCTGGCGCGCTTGTGGGCGCGGTAGCGGTCCAGGATCGGACGCGCTTCCTCGATCAGGGCCGCGAGGGTCCGGCTCGCCGCGGCCTGGAGAAGCAGGGCCCAGGCGTCGCAGCAGGCCGTGTAGTGGGCGTCGGCGGCGTCGTTCAGCCGCTCGCCATCGGCCTTGGAGAGACCGGCCTGCTTCGCCGCGGCCGCCCATTTGCCCTTCTTGCGGTAAGAGGTGAAGGTGCCGGCCTTGGTGCAAAGGTCCGGGTGGGGCCGCGAGGTGAGGAGCCCGACGAGCCCAGCGGGCGTCGCCAGATCAGGTCCGCCGGCCAAGGCGGTCGCCATCTCGATGAGCCGTTCGACGATCGTCACGGTTTCAGGTTCGGTCGCCGTCGCCGCGTCCATGAACCCCGCGAAATCCGCCGTCGCCTGCCGGAACGCCGTCAGGTGGCCGTCGAGCGGGGAGATGGGCGGCGCTGCGAGCGTGCGACGGCGGCGCAGATTTTCGGCGATCTTGTGGACCAGCGCCACGGTTTCGCCGGGGCTGTGCAGCACCATCTCGGCGAGGATACCGCCCTGGTTGCCGGACAGGCGCTCGCGCAGCCAGTCATCGACCATTTCGAGGAAGGTGAGATCGGCTTGGTTGCGATCCATGACGCCGGCGCCGGGATCGATGTCGGCCTCCGCCGGATAGGGTTTGATCAGGCGCTGGCAGAAGCCGTGAATGGTCGAACAGGTGATTTCGTCGATCGCGGCGCTGGCGGCGGCGAGATTGTCGCAATGGGTCTGGGTGAGGCCGTCGGGCAGCGCAATGCGCAGTTCGGTCGCGATCTTGCCGATCGAGAGGTCAGCGACGAATTCACGGACACGGGACAGCAATTCGCTCGCCGCAAGTTCGGTGAAGGTGACAGCGGCGATGGCGCGCGGCGAGACGCCTTCGGCCAGCATGGCGGCGATACGTCCCGCCATGACGGCGGTCTTGCCCGATCCCGCCCCGGCCTCCACCAGGATCGACCGGTCGTGGACGCTGATCGCGGCGCGGCGCGCGCCATCGTCCTTCAGCCCTGTGGACACGCTGCTCATCATTCCACCTCCCAGATCCGAGCGACTTCGCCCAGCCGCTCAGTCGCGGCCGGGAGTTTGCGTTTGCAATAGGTTGCGCCGGCGTTGGCCGGCAGGGCGAAGGCGAGATCGTCATAGTCGCCGCCGGTATCGGGGCCAGGTAGGGCCGCGCCGCCGGCGAGGCTGGTCCTGGCCGCCCGGAGATAGCCCGTGATCTCGGTAAGCACCGCCTCGGGATCGTCGAGTTGGAGATCGACCGGTTCACGCGGGTAGAGCAGCGAGGCGCTGATGGCGACGTCGTCGCCGAGGAGCGCCTTCACCGCGAAGGCATAGAGGCAGCGCTGAAGCTCGCGTCCACCGTTCAGGCGAATGTCGCCGCGCGGCGGCCTGCCGGTCTTGTAGTCGCGAACGAGCGCACGCTTGCCGTCGCCCGAAATATCGAGCCGGTCGATATAGCCGGCGATGTTGAAGCCGGTGTCGGGAATCGTGACCGGCGCGTTCGTGTCCCATGGCGTCGCCGCGTCCGACTTTGGCTGCGAGCCGCCGAACGGCACCTCGCCGAAAGCGCGTGCGCCGGGCAGGACTTCGTCGCCGTAGGCCAGGGCGCGGCCGGCCATCAGGCGCGCGTCGTCGAGAGTGCGGCCCCAGATGACGGAGGGGGGAACGGGGCGCTCGCTTTCCCAATCGGCGGCGACGGCATGCGCGGCCCGGGCGACCGCTGTTTCGATGGTCTCCATGTCGGCGGAGGCGAGCCCGCCGCCGGTTTCGAGATCGCGCAAGGCGCTGTCGAGAACCATATGGACGAGATCGCCGATCCCGAGTGCGTCGAGCACCAGCGGTTCAGCGCTGCTCTGCGGCTCGCGCCATCCGAACGCATAGATCCACACGAAACTGAGCGGGTTGCGCAGCAGGCGGCGCAGCGAGCTGGCCGACTGGGTGCGATCGAGGATGGCGAGCACAAGGGGATGGTCGGCGCGCACCAGCCCGTCATGGGACGTGATCTCGGTCTGTCGCCAGTCACGCCAGCAGCCCTGCGCGCCGATCGCTTGCGGATCGACGGCGAAGTCCTGCGGCCGGGCCATGAGACGGTCGGTTTCGCTGAAGGCGTGGGCCGGCGTCGCGTTGCGGCGCAGGTAGGTTTCATCGCCATGCCCGGCGAGCAGCGGGCTGCGTCCGAGCAGGCGTCCGTCGGCATCGCGCCGGGCGCGTGACAGAACGACCGCGCCGGCGGTCGTGGCGAGGATCGTCTCGAAGTCGCGGCGGTCAGCGAGATTGACCGGCAGCGGATCAAGCACCGGGGTCGGGATGATATGGTCCGGGATCAGCCGGTCTTCGGCGATCCCCCGTGGCCAGCGCGAGGAGTTGAGGCCCAGGAGCCGCACGAAGCGGCGCGGCGACGCCGCAAGCGCGCTGGCCGGCATCCAGGCGACGCAGACGCACGCTTCCAGACCGTCGTCCTGCTTCAGGGTTTCCAGCGTCGCGTCGATCGAGGCGGCGGGTCCGGCGAGCAGCGCCTTGCGCCAGATCGCGAGCGCCCGGCCCTTGAGGAAGGCGTCGCCGATCTTGGCGGCGGCGACGGGGCCTTGAGCCAGAAGCTCGACGCCTGCGCGCAGCGCCGGGGCGTGATCGGCGCCATCGGGCCAGTCTTTAGGCGTCAGGCGGGCGAGCAGACGGTTCCAGGCGCTCGACGTCGAAAGCGGGGCATCGGTCGGCAGGACGCGCAGCCAGCCTTCAGGGAGAGTTTCGAAAGGTCCGCTGTCCCGGCACAGCGTCGCCAGGCGGCGCAGCCGCGACTGCGACAGGCCGCGCACGACGATGTCGGCCAGCGCGGCGGCGGCCTGGCCTTCGCGCGCGGCGACGGTCCGGACTCCGTGAACGAAGTGCAGGTCGATATTGGCGTCCGCGCGCAGGGCCAGGAAGTGATCGTCATAGTCTGCGGGTGAAGCGGTCGCGAGGGCGATTTGTGAGGGCGATACGCCTGCGGCCAGGAGGCTTCGCACCCAGCGCATCGCCTCGATGGCCTCGTGATAGGCCGTCGCCGCGCTCATGGCGCTGACTTCGGGCGTTTGCGCCGACGCGCGCGAAACGGCGACGTCCATGCCTTCCAGCCATGCCGGCGCGTTCCTTGGGCCGGCGGTCCACTGCACGGGAATATGGGCGGTGAGCGCCTGAAGCAGCGGGCGCCAGCAGGGCGAGAGTTCGGTCAGGCCGGTGATTTCCATCGGACCGAGTACCGCCGGCGCATGCGCGAGGCGGGTGGTTGCGGCGGCGACGATGTCCAGGGGGCGCATCATGCCGGCCGGGAGATGGTCGAGGACGGCGGCCTCTAGGCGCGCGATTGCGCCGAGACGAGGATGATCGGCGGCGCGCGCGGCAAGGTCGATGCCGGCGCGCCAGGCTTTATGCAGGGTGTCAGCCGCCGCATCGATCATGCCTGGCAGGGCCTTGATGCTTTCCAGCTCGGCCATCGGCGTCAAAGGCAGGGCGGCCTGGATGGCCGCGCGCAGACTCTCGTCGTCGATCGGACGAACGAAACCGCCGGCCAGCCGCACCGCGGCCTGCTCGAACGACATGATCTGGAGACCGTGACGGCCGTCACGCCCTGCCGCCAGGCGGCCTTCCCGCATGGCGAGGCGGCCGTGAACGACCAGGGTGGATCGATAGGCGATGGTCATGACCGCTCTCCTTCCGGGCGCCTCTTGACGTTGGGGTGCCGCGTCAGCGGCGGCGAACGCCGCCTGACGGCCGGTGTATTGTCCCGAGCGCTGCCGTACATGCTCCCTCCCGCCTGCATCCGATCGTCCATTGACGAAAGCCCCTAATGGGAATAATAATTACACGGACGGACATTGGTTGTCAATATAGTTTTTACGCCCATTAAACCGAGACGGAAGCGATGGCAGAGGCAGCGACGACGTTGAAGTGGGGGGTGGAGCGCCGGCTCGAATTCATTGAGTTCCGGCTGTTTTGGGAGGGCTCGATCAATCGCGCCGGCCTGGTGGAGGCGTTTGGCGTATCGGTTCCTCAGGCGTCGAAGGATCTGACGCTCTATCAGGAGCGGGCGCCTGGAAACATGGAATATGACACGCGCGCCAAGCGCTATGTCGCCGCCGAGAAGTTCATGTTGCGCTTCCTCGATCCTGATCCTTACTTCTATCTCGCGCAGCTTCGCTCGGTCGCCGAAGGGGCTGTGCCGTCACATGATTCCTGGATTGCGGCCCTGCCCAGCGCTGATGTCGCGCTGACGCCGAGGCGGGACATCGACATAGAGGTTTTGCGCAAGATCCTCGACGCCAGCCGTGAGGGTGTCTCCATCGAGGTCTTCTATCAGTCGATGAACACGGCGCGACCGGACCCGCTCTGGCGGCGCATCACACCCCACGCCTTCGGCTATGACGGCTTTCGCTGGCACACCCGGGCCTATTGCCACCTTGAGCACAAGTTCAAGGATTTCCTGCTGCCGCGCATTCTGGATGTGGGGGCGAAGGGCGAGCCGGGAGAGACTGGCGATCAGGACTGGCTGTGGAACAATTATTTCGACGTCATGATCGGCCCGCACCCCGCGCTGACGGCGAGCCAGAAGAAGGTCGTGGCCAAAGATTACGGGCTCGATCAGGGTAACGGCGTGCTCACGGTGCGTTATGCGATGCTTTTCTATGTTTTGAAGCGCCTGGGGTTGCTGGGCGATGCTGCGAAACAGAGCGCCCATACCCAGCATATCGTGACAATAAACCGCAAAGAAACTGAGGCCGCGCTCGAGCGGGCGGAGCTTCAGCTATGAACGAAACGGGGGGCGCGCGGACTGATGGCGGCAAGGCTTGAGGACATAAAGAACGGCGCATCCGTGCGGGGCGTGGCCTCGGCGCAGGCTGTGCATGTCATTTCGGTCGACTGGATCGGCGATCAGGCGGTCAATGTCGTTTTCCGCGATCACAATGGCGCGGTCGCCGAGGCGGTTCTTTATAGGGACGACGAGCACCGTCTTGAGGTCGAGCAGAACGGGCGGCCGTGGTCGTTCGACGCCGATGGCGCCTTGCTGCGACTGGTGACAGAGGCCAACCGCATCAAGCTCGCGCACTATTTCGATCCGTATCTGGCGATTCACACCAGCCTGGTCGATCCGCTGCCGCACCAGATCTCCGCCGTTTATGGCGAAATGCTGCCGCGTCAGCCGTTGCGTTTCCTCCTCGCCGACGATCCCGGCGCCGGCAAGACGATCATGGCCGGGCTGCTGATGAAGGAGCTGATCGCCCGCAGCGATCTTGAGCGCTGTCTCGTCGTCGCGCCGGGCAGCCTGGTCGAGCAGTGGCAGGACGAACTCGGCCAGAAGTTCAATCTCGAATTCGACATTCTCTCTCGCGACATGATCGAGAACTCGCGGTCGGGCAATCCGTTCAGCGACCGAGATCGGCTGATCGTTCGTCTCGATGTGCTGGCGCGCAACGAGGAGCTTCAGGAGAAGCTCATGAGCGCGCGCGAATGGGACCTGATCATCTGCGACGAAGCCCATCGCATGTCGGCCACCTATTTCGGTGGCGAGGTCAAATATACGCGCCGCTATCAGGTCGGTCAGAAGCTCGGCCAGGTCTGCCGGCATCTGCTGCTCATGTCGGCGACGCCGCATAACGGCAAGGAAGAGGACTTCCAGCTTTTCATGGCGCTGCTCGACGGCGACCGGTTCGAAGGCCGGTTCCGCGACGGCGTCCACTATGCCGATACCGAAGACATGATGCGGCGACTGACCAAGGAGGAGCTGCTCAAGTTCGATGGCCGACCGCTCTTCCCCGAGCGGCGGGCGCGCACGGTCAAGTATCAACTCTCGGAAGGGGAGGCCGCGCTCTACACCGCCGTCACCGAATATGTCCGCACCGAGATGAACCGGGTGCAGCGCTTCGCCGAGGGCGACGGGAAGAAGCGCAACAATGTCGGCTTCGCCTTGCAGATTCTCCAGCGGCGTCTCGCCTCGTCGCCGGCGGCCATCTACCAGTCGCTCAAGCGCCGGCGCGAACGGCTCGAGAACGAACTGGGCGAGGCGCGCCTTGCCGCCAAGGGGCGCCGGTCGGGCATGGGCGAACCGGCGGTCAACGCTGACATGCTGCGCAATATCGAGGAATATGGCCAGGAGGAGATCGACGAGCTTGAGGATCTGATCTCGACGGGCGCGACGACGGCCGAGACGGTCGAGCAACTCGCCCTGGAAGTCGAGACGCTGAAGGGTCTCGAAAGCATGGCGCTGGGCGTGCTGCGCTCGGGCGTGGACACAAAGTGGAGCCAGCTCAATCGTATCCTCGACGACGATCTCATGATCGATGCGGCAGGCCATCGCCGCAAGCTGATCATCTTTACCGAGCCCAAGGACACGCTCCACTACCTGCTCGACAAGGTGCGGGCGCGGCTTGGTAATCCCGAGGCCGTCGAAGTGATCCATGGCGGGGTGTCGCGCGAAGAGCGACGCAAGGTCGTCGAGCGCTTCATGCAGGACAAGGACATGCTCGTCCTCATCGCCAACGATGCGGCGGGCGAAGGCGTGAACCTTCAGCGTGGCCACCTCATGGTCAACTATGACCTGCCGTGGAACCCGAACAAGATCGAACAGCGCTTCGGCCGTATCCATCGCATCGGCCAGGCCGAGGTGTGTCATCTGTGGAATCTCGTCGCCGCCGATACGCGCGAAGGCGAGGTCTATGCGCGGCTGCTGGAAAAGCTTGAGGCGGCGCGCGAGGCCTTGGGCGGCCGTGTCTATGACGTGCTCGGCGAATTGTTCGACGGCGTGGCGCTCAAGGATCTGCTGTTCGAGGCGATCCAGTACGGCGAGCAGGAGGACGTCAAAGCGCGCCTCTTCCAGCAGGTCGATGGCGCCGTCGATCAGGGACATCTGCTGGAACTGCTGCGCCGCCGGGCGCTGACCAACGACACCATGCCGGAGGCCAGGGTCGAGGAACTGCGCCTCGAAATGGAGCGGGCCGAAGCGCTGCGCCTGCAGCCGCACCATATCCAGAGCTTCTTTGTCGAGGCGTTCCAGCATCTGGGCGGCCGGATCAAGCGCCGAGAGGAAGGGCGTTGGGAAATCAGCCATGTGCCGGTACGCATTCGCGAGCGCGATCGCCAGATCGGGACCGGCGCGCCGATCCAGACGCAATATGAGCGGATCTGCTTCGAGAAGGACAAGATCAACCAGCAGCCGGTCGCCGCCTTCGTCTGCCCCGGCCATCCGTTGCTCGAAGCCGTGATCAGCCTGATCCGCGAGCAATATGAGCAGATCATGCGCCAGGGGGCGATCCTGGTGGACGACACCGATGCCGGTGACGCGCTGTCGGCGATCTTCCTGCTGGAGCACAGCGTCCAGGACGGGCGTGTGACCAGCGCCGGCAAGCCGCATGTGATTTCGCAGCGATTGCAGTTCGCCGCCATCGACAAGGCCGGCAATACTGTCAATGCGGGCATCGCGCCGCATTTGAATCTGCGGCCAGCGACGCCGGAGGAGGTCGAAAGCGTCCGCGAGCTTCTGCATGAGAGTTGGTTGACCACGGATCTGGAAAAGGCTGCGATCCGGTTTGCGACGGTCGAGCTGGCCCAGGGGCATGTCGGCGAGGTCAAGGCGCGGCGTTTGCCCGAGATCGAAAAGGTCGAGCAGGAAGTTCGCGCGCGGCTCAAGAAGGAGATCAACTACTGGGACGCGCGCGCCTTCGAGCTGAAGGAGGAAGAGCGCGCCGGCAAGAAGACGCGAGTGAACTGGCAGAACGCCCAACGCCGGGCGGAAGATCTGGCGGAACGGCAGAAGCGCCGAATGGACCAGCTTGAGCGCGAGCGGTTCATCTCATCGCAGCCGCCGCGCGTGCGGGGCGGCATGGTCGTCATTCCGCGGGGCCTGCTCGAAGCGCGTCAGGCGCCAGGCAGCCCGAACCACTTCGCCGAAGATCCCGCCGCGCGCCGACGGATCGAGCTTGCGGCGATGGAAGCGGTCATGGCCGCGGAGCGGGCGCTGGGCAATGTGCCGGCCGATGTTTCGGCCCAGAAGATCGGCTACGACATCGCTTCTCACGATCCGAGGTCGGGGCATCTGCGCTTCATCGAGGTCAAGGGTCGCATCGACGGCGCGGACAGCGTGATGGTTACGCGGCAGGAGGTCATCACCTCCCTGCATGAGCCGGAGAAGTTCATCCTGGCGATCGTCTCCGTCAACGCCGACGTCGCTCAGGCGCCTCGTTACGTGCGCGGTCCGCTTGTGGAGCGGGAACCGTCGTTCCTCGAAACGGCGATCCAGTTCGATCTGCGGCGCTTGCTGGAGCGCGCAGAGGCGCCGTTATGACCGCGACCTCCCAGATGGCGACGGCGCCGGTCGCGTGGCCCGACTATTTCCAGCCGATCCAGGACCGCGCCACCAAGCGATGGGATCAGCTTGAGGCTGATCCTGAACTTGCAGGGCCTTGGCACCAGCTTTTCAAGCAGGTCCAGAGCCCTCGCCATATCCTCTCTGAGTTGCTCCAGAACGCCGACGATGCCGGCGCCAGCGAAGCCTGTGTGTCGATCGAGAATGAGCGCTTCGTGTTCGAGCACAATGGCGATGATTTCATCGAGGCCCACTTCGCCTCGATCTGCCGCTTCGGTTATTCCAACAAGCGGGCCCTTCACACGATCGGGTTTCGAGGGATCGGGTTCAAGAGCACCTTCAGCCTGGGCGATCGTGTCGAGCTTGTCACGCCGACTCTGGCGGTCGCCTTCGAGCGCGCACGGTTCACCCAGCCGCATTGGATCGACGGCCGCAATCTGACGTCGGGCGTCACGCGCGTTGAAGTGGCGATCGCCGATGCGCGGTTGCGGCGGGAGGTCGAAAAGAACCTCGATGAATGGTTGAAGAGCCCGGTTTCACTGCTCTTCTTCAAGACAATCCGACGCTTGCGGATCGGCGAGAGCGAGGTGCATTGGCAGAGCCTTGGACCCGGCCCCATCGCAGGGAGCGAATGGATGGCCCTCGATGAGAAGGCGGACGATCCCTTCCTGTTGGTGCGATCGGGCGAGGAAGCCTTTCCGGACGAGGCGCTCGACGAGATCCGTAAGGAGCGGATGCTGGGCGCTGAAGACAGTAGTGATTTCCCGCCCTGCCGGGTCGAGATCGTGCTGGGCGCGAAGGGCAGACTCTATGTCGTGCTGCCGACCGGGGTTGAAACGGCGCTTCCCTTCGCTTGTAATGCGCCCTTCATCCAGGACCCGGCGCGTCTCAAGATCAAGGATCCGGAAACCTCGCCGACCAATCGCTGGCTTCTGAACCGGGCCGGCGAACTCGCCGCAAGCGCGATGATGGAGTGGCTGGAGAAGGCCGGCGCCAGCGCGCAGGATCGGGCGGACGCCTATGGCCTGCTTCCCGAGGTTGACCGGGAAGCGACGACGCTCGAGGGGGCGTGTGGTGCGATCGTCGAGCTGGCGTTTGACGCGGCGATCGATGGTCGCTCGCTGTTGCTGACCGAAGAGGGACAGCTTGTCGCCGCCAGGGGCGCCGTCACCGTTCCGCAGCCGATATTCGACATCTGGCCGGCTGACCAAGCAATGGCGTTGCTCGACGCCACGGCCCGTCCCGCCCTGTGCCAGCATGTCTCGTCCAGGGATCGGACCAAGCTGGTCCATTGGGGGCTGGTCGAGGAGTTCTCGAAGTCCGATCTGCTGACACGCCTGCGGAGCCACCACCTCCCTCGGCCCTCGACCTGGCGGCATCTATTGAACCTGTGGGCCTATATCGCGCCCGAGGTGACGGGCTGGCAGTGCCATGACACCGACAGCCTGCGGATTGTGCCGGTTCAGGGCAAGGACGTGCTCTACGCGGCCTCGGAGATCGTTCGGCTTGGCGAGAAGAAGCTGCTTCAATCTGAGGAAGACTGGGAGTTCCTCGCCAGCCATCTGATCGTGCTTAACCAGAACTGGACCCGGTTCCTCGCCGAACAGCGCCGTGACAAGGCGGAGGGAGAAGGTCGCAACGACCCGATCGAGGCGGCTTTCGCGGTGCTGGAAGAGATCGGTCTCGACGGCACGAGTGACGTCAATGCCGTGATCGAACGCGTCGCCGCCGACTATTTCGGCTCGGGGCAGCCGAAGCTGGCCGAGTGCGTCCAGCTCGCTCAGATCGCGGCCAAGCTCGGCGTCACCGTTGGGGAATCCTTCCGCTATGCCTGCGCCGATCGGACGCTTCGGCCGATCGGCAAGGGCGTTCTGTTTGATGAGAATGGCGCGCTGGAAGAGCTGCTGCCCGAGACGGTGCGGGCGGCGCAGCTTTTGCACGGCGACTATGTAGCAAGCTTCAAATCCTGCTCGCGCGAAGATTGGCTCCGCTGGGTGTCGTCCGGTCGTGCGGGGCTTTTGACATTCGCGCCGCTCGTTCAGAAGCGCCAGAGCGCCTATGGTCGGCAGCAACTTACCGCGGAGGCGCAGGCGCGCGGTGCGCGCGGCGCGCTCTACTATCCCTATGTCACCAACCAGTTCGTCATTGAGGACTGGGACTTCTCGTCCGATTATTGGCGGCATTGGGAGGCGTTGTCGAAGGCGGACGCCGGCATCTGGGCCAAGATCGCCGGCAAGATCCTGGATCAGCGCGACGCCTATTGGTCGCGCGCCGTCAGCGCTCGCATGTCGCAGGTCGCGACCACGGGCTCAACGCGATCGGTCACATCAGAACGCCTGCTGGCGGACTGGTTGATGAAGCTGCGCGCAAAACCCTGCCTTCCCGACACGCGCAACATGATCCAGCTTCCGGCCGACCTGGTGCGCCGGACGCCTGAGACAGAAGCCTTGATCGACGTCGAGCCCTTTGTGAATGGGCTGCTCGACCGGGAGACGACGCGCCCCTTGCTCGATCTTCTCGGGGTCCGCAGCACGCCGAGCGGCCCCGGACGTTTGCTCGACCGGCTGCGCGCCCTGGCGAAATCCGACAAGGCTCCGGCCCATGAGGTTGAGAAATGGTATCGTCGGCTCGACCAGCTGCTCGACGGCTGCTCGACTGCCGACGCGCAGAACATCAGAACCGCCTTCAAGGCGGAGAAACTGATCCTCGCCCAGGACGGCACGTGGGTGACGTCAGTCGGCGTCTTCCTGGCGGGGGACGAGGGGGATGTTCCTGGCGCAGCGGTCGTGCGCGGGTCCGTGCTCGATCTCAGTCTGTGGCATCGTATCGGCGTCGCCGATCGCCCATCGGCGGACCTGGCGTTGCAATGGCTCGGGACGCTGGCCTCGGGCAAGGTGCTGTCGACCGACGACGCCCGGCGGGTTCGCACCCTGTTGGTCCGATACCCGACCCGCATCTGGGAAGAGTGCGCGCACTGGCTGAACCTCGTGGGCGAGTGGGCGCCGATCGAGACGCTCGGCTATGGGCTGAGCATGCAGACCCTGTTCCGGTGGAGCCATCTGCACGAATGGATCAAGCGCAAGACCGCTGATTTTCAGCGACTGTCGGGCGAGATTCTGCAGGCGCCGCCGTTCTCGGCGTTGCCGGCCTTGTCGGACCTTGTCGAAGAACGCTTCCACCAGCCGTCGCTGTTGGCCGGCATGGACGATCACCGCGCCTGGCTCACGGCCTTCGGAACCCAGCTCGGGCGGATTGAGCTTGCCGATGCGGTCGAGACCGAGCGTGTGCGGGCGTTGGCGGAAGCGATCGCGGCGACGATCTGGGTCCAGACACCCAAGCTGGAGGTTGTACCCTATCTCGATGGCGTCCCGGCGGGGACCGCGCGTCTCACCGATATTCTGTGGCTCGAGCGCAAACTGTTTGTCAGCCCGTTATCCAAGGCCAAGCTTGCCAAGCGGGTGCCGGAAGAGATCGGCAGGCCTCTGAGCGCGGACATTCGCGCAGCGCTCGCCTATGCGTTCGAGCGCTCGCCTGAGGATATCAAAGAATATCTCGAGGAGAATTTCACGCTCGGTCCCCAGCACATCGCCGCCGCTCCGATCGTCGAAGTCCAACTCCCTGCCAAGCCTGGCGATGATGATGGCGTCGACCAGGTCGCGGAAGACGAACGCGGTGATGCCGAGCCCGCGGATGCGGATGATCTCCGCCTGGCGGACGAAGATGAGCCGGCGTCGCAGCCTGAGCCCGTCTCGCCAACCGTGGAACCGGATCGAGAGCTGATCGAGACGGAGATGGCGAGCAGGCCCCGCGTCGCGCCGAAGCCGCCACGCCCCAGTGTCATGGCGCGGTTTGCGTTGGCTGAAGGCTACAAGGCTGACGGCGAGGACCGTTTTTTCCATGCGGACGGGAGCTGGATCGGTCGCGCCAACGGGACACGTTTTCCGTGGGAGCGCCGCTCGGCAGGCGGCGAGGTTCTGCGGCATTATTATCCCAAGGACCATTGTCTGGAGCACGAACCGCTCCAGCTCGAGGCCGATCTCTGGGGGCTGCTCGACCAGAAGCCGGACCTCTATTCCTTCATTCTTATCAACCCGGAGGGTGGTCCCGTCGAGATGACGGGCGCCCGCCTGCGCGCCCTGCGCGACGGCGGCGAACTGACCATCCATCCCGCAACCTACAGGCTGGTTTATGACCTCGACGACTAACACCAAGAAGAAATTGATTGAGGTTGCGATCCCGCTTGAAGCGATCAACGCCGCCTCCGCACGCGAAAAGTCCATCCGGCATGGGCATCCGTCCACGCTGCATATGTGGTGGGCGCGGCGGCCACTGGCGGCGTGCCGCGCGGTGCTGTTCGCCCAGCTTGTCGATGATCCGTCGAGCGACCCCGGGAAATTCCCCACGCCCGAAGCGCAGGAGGCCGAACGCAAGCGCCTGTTCGGCATCATTGAGGAACTTGTGGTGTGGGAGAACTCGACCAACGAGGAAGTGCTGGAACGCGCCCGCGCCGAGATCCGCAAGAGCTGCGGCGGCGAGCTGCCGCCGGTCTATGATCCGTTCTCGGGCGGCGGTTCGATCCCGCTGGAGGCGCAACGCCTCGGTCTGCCCGCTTATGGGTCCGACCTGAACCCGGTCGCGGTGATGATCGGCAAGGCGATGATCGAGATCCCACCGAGGTTCAAGGACAAGCAGCCCATCCATCCGGGCGCGAAGGACCGGCAATTCTACCGCAACGCCGAGGGGCTCGCCGAGGACGTCAAATATTATGGCGAGTGGATGCGCGAGAAGGCGTGGGAGCGCATCGGGAATCTATATCCGCAGGTGGAGCTGTCCAAGGAATATGGTGGCGGCCAAGCGACAGTAGTTGCCTGGATCTGGGCGCGAACGGTGCCTAGTCCCGATCCTGCGTTTGCCAACGTCCAGGTGCCGATCGCTTCAAGCTTCCTGCTCAGCACCAAGACCGGCAAGGAGGCTTGGGTCGAGCCTATGGTCGATAAGCAGGCCAAGACCATTTCCTATCGGATTAGGCATGGCGGAACCAAAGCCGAGATCGCCGCGGCTAAGGAAGGGACCAAGGCGGGTCGTGGCGCGAATTTCCGATGCCTTATGTCGGATACCGCCATCACCCCTGACTATGTGAAGAGCAACGGACGCGCTGGTAAAATGGGCCAGACACTGATCGCGATCGTCGCCGAAGGCCATCGCACCCGTGCTTATGTTGCACCTACGGATATGCACAGAACGCTGGCCTTGTCGGCAAAGCCTGCGTGGAAGCCCGAGGCCAGCCTGCCGAACGATCCTCGCAATTTCTGGACGGTAGACTACGGACTCACGACCTTCGGTGATCTATTCACTGATCGTCAGTTGGTGGCCCTGAATACCTTTAGCAGCCTAGTGCATGAGGTGCGTGCGCAGGTCGAGGTTGATGCGTCGGCTGCAAGCAAATCCTCCAACACGGCCCCGCTGCGTGATGGTGGTGATGGTGCAAAGGCATATGCGGAGGCGGTGAGTGTATATTTGGCTTTCGCGATCTCGAAATTAACAAACCTCGGCTCAACCGTGACAAGCTGGATGAGCGATCGAGGAGCCCTGCGCGAAACCTTTGCTCGCCAAGCGATTCCGATGGTCTGGGATTATGCTGAAGTCAACTTCTTCTCGAACTCAGGGGGGAATTGGTCGACGCCGGTCGATAAGATCAGCAGGGCAATTGCAGATTTCCCCGCGTCAGGAATTGGATCTGTTAAACAAGTTAATGCTGGGGAAGTGATTTATGAGGCTGGAACAGTAATTTCATCCGATCCGCCCTATTATGACAACATCGGATACGCAGACCTTTCAGATTTTTTCTTTTGCTGGCTCAAGCCTAGTCTAAAAGAAATCTATCCATCGATTTTCGGTGTTTTGGCGACGCCGAAAACTGAAGAATTGGTTGCGACCCCTTATCGGCACGGCGGTGCGGATGCAGCGGAGAAGTTTTTCCTTGAAGGAATGACGGCGGCAATTGGAAGAATGGCTGACGGAACGGCCGCAGATTTTCCCGCCACGATCTACTATGCTTTCAAGCAAAGTGAAGTTGAGCAGGAAGGAATCAGCTCAACGGGCTGGTCCACCTTTCTGCAAGCGGTTATTTCCGCTGGTTTTTCTGTGCTCGGCACATGGCCCATTCGTACCGAAAGCCCCGGGCGGCTGATCGCCAAGGGCACCAACGCCCTCGCCAATTCGGTCGTTCTCGTGTGCCGAAAGAAGGAAGCCACGGCCGAAATCATCTCACGTGCCGAATTCATCCGTGCTTTGAAACGCGAGCTGCCGCCGGCGATCGCCGAGCTTCAGGCTGCCAATATTGCGCCGGCAGACATGCCGCAGTCGGCCATCGGCCCCGGGATGGGTGTGTTCTCGCGCTACAAGGCCGTGCTGGAATCCGACGACAGCCCGATGAGCGTGAAAACTGCACTTCAGCTCATCAACCGGGAACTGGATGAATATCTCGGCGGCATCCAGGGCGAGTTCGACGCGGACACGCGGTTCGCCATCACCTGGTTTGAGCAGAATGGCATGGGCAAGGGCGAATACGGTACGGCCAACAGCATCGCCACCGCGCGCGGTATCTCTGTCGATAGCGTCAAGCACGCCGGTATCGTCGAAAGCGCCGCCGGCAAGGTCCGTATTCTCTCTCGCGACGAACTCGCCGGGGATTGGGAGCCGGAAAGTGATGGCCACCTGACGGTGTGGGAATGCCTCCAGCACCTGGTCCGCCTGCACGAGAAGGACGGCATCTCCCACGACACCGCCGTCCTGATGAAGAAGATCAACACCCAGGCCGAGGCCGTGAAGGATCTCGCCTACTGCCTTTACGACATCAGCGCTAACAAGCGGAAGGATGCCAAGGAGGCCACGGCTTACAACGCCCTGATCGCCGACTGGACCGAGCTGACAAAGGCCGCGGCGGCCATTCACGACACAAGCGGCGATCGTCAGATCCGGTTGGATATTTAAGGGGGAACGGGACGTGGCAAAAAGTACGCGCCAATATGTGTTTGAGGGGATGGAGCTGCTGCCGTCGGCGCTGATCCCCTTCGTCGAAAAGAGGCTGGAGACCTCCCTCAAGGGGCACTGGCAGGTCCAGGTTCTGGAGAAGCTGCCGAACCTGCGCCCGAACAGCAACGGCGAGGTCGGCTGGGATCAGGCCGCGCTGTTCAACGCGATGGATCGGTTCTGGGCTGAAGCGTTCAAGACCGTTCTTGGCCGTGCGGAGCGCTCGCTGGTCAACGAACTGGGCGACGTGCGCAACAAGCTGTCGCACAATGAGACTTTCACCTATGACGACGCCGAGCGCGCGCTCGATTCCATGCGTCGGCTGATGGAGGCGATCAGCGCGGGGGAAACGGCCGAGCAGCTCGGCAAGATGCGCGACACCATCCTGCGCACCAAGTTCACCGAGCTGGCGCGCAATGAGGAACGCCGGAAGACCCAGCGCCTCGAAATTTCGGTCGATACCGTGGCCGGCCTCTTGCCGTGGCGCGAGGTGGTCGAGCCGCATCAGGATGTCGCCACCGGTGAGTTCCAGCAGGCAGAGTTCGCGGCCGACCTCGCCAAGGTGCATTCGGGAAGCGCGCCGCCGGAATATCGCGATCCGCGCCAGTTCTTCAGCCGCACCTATCTGACGGAAGGGTTGAGCACGCTGCTGATCGGCGCGGCCAAGCGGCTGTCCGGCAGCGGGGGCGATCCGGTCGTCGAGCTGCAGACCAACTTCGGCGGCGGCAAGACCCACTCGATGCTGGCCCTCTATCACATGGCCGGGCCGACGCCGGTGCAGGACCTGTCGGGCCTCGATCAGTTGCTGGACAAGCTCGGCCTGACCGTGCCGAAGGCCGTCAATCGGGCGGTCCTGGTCGGCACGTCGCGAGGACCGCAGGACGTGCTCCACGCGGAAGGCGACCTGAAGATCCGCACGACCTGGGGCGAACTCGCCTGGCAGCTCGGCGGCGCAGACGCCTTCGCCATGGTGGCGGAAAATGACGCCAGCGGCATTGCGCCAGGCTCCAACCTTCTGGAGGCGCTCTTCAAGAAATATGCGCCGTGCCTGATCCTGATCGATGAATGGGTCGCCTATCTGCGCCAGATATACAAGGTCGAGGGCCTGCCGTCCGGCTCGTTCGATGCGAACCTGTCGTTCGTTCAGTCGCTGACCGAGGCGGTTAAGGCCAGCCCCGGCACGCTGCTGGTCGCCTCCTTGCCGGCGTCTCAGATCGAGGTGGGCGGCGAAGGCGGCCAGGAGGCGCTCGCGCGCCTCAAGCAGACCTTCAGCCGCGTGGAATCCTCGTGGCGGCCGGCGAGCCAGGAAGAGAGCTATGAGATCGTCCGGCGGCGGCTGTTCAAGGAAATCCCCGGCGACAAGTTCCATCATCGCGACAACACGCTGAAGCAGTTCGCCAAGCTGTACCGGGAAAACGCCAACGATTTCCCGCAAGGCTGCGCGGATGAGGATTATCGGCGCAAGCTGGAGAAGGCCTATCCGATCCATCCCGAGCTGTTCGACCAGCTCTATACGAGCTGGGGTTCGCTTGAGAAGTTCCAGCGCACGCGCGGCGTCCTGCGCCTGATGGCGCAGGCGATCCACGAACTTTGGATGAACGCAGACCCGTCAGTGATGATCATGCCGGGCAGCGTGGCGGTGAGTTCGCCGCGCGTGGAGCCGGAACTGCTCCATTATCTCGACGTGACCTGGCAGTCGATTATCGCCGGCGACGTCGATGGCACGGCCTCCACCCCGTACAAGGTCGATCAATCGGCGCCCAACCTTAACCGCTATTCGGCGACGCGCCGCGTCGCCCGCGCGATCTTCATGGGTACGGCGCCGACGCATCAGCAGCAGAACACCGGACTCGACGACAAACAGATCAATCTCGGTGTCGTGCAGCCGGGCGAGCGTCCGGCGATCTTCGGCGATGCGCTGCGCCGGCTGACCAATCAGGCCAAGTTCATGCACGCCGATCTGGGCCGCTATTGGTACTCGATGTCGGCGAGCCTTAACCGTATCGCAGCGGACAAGGCGGCGCAGATCGAGGCGGCACTGGTCGATGTGATGATCGACAGCGAACTCGGAAAATACGTGAACGGGCTTGCCGATCGCGGGCATTTCGACGCGGTTCAGGTCGCGCCGGCCTCGTCAGCCGAAGTCCCCGATGAGGCGGGCGGCGTGCGTGTCGTTGTGCTGGGGGTCCAGCATTCGCATAACGGGCGCGACGGTTCGGACGCGCTGGTCGAGGCGAAGGACATCCTCACTCAGCGCGGCAGCACGCCGCGCGTCTACCGCAACATGCTGGTGTTCATCGCTGCGGAGGCCCGCCAGCTCGATCATCTGAAAGACGCCGTGCGCGCGTCCCTGGCGTGGGGCGAGATCGTGCGCGACACCGAGCGGCTGAACCTCACCCAGAGCGACAGTGCGCTGGCCAAGGCGAAGCTGGTCGAGGCGAACGAGACGATGAAGACGCGCCTGAAAGAGGCGTGGTGCTATCTGCACTATCCCGCCCAGGAAAGCGCACAGGCGGATTGGGAATGGGTGTCGGGCAAGATTCCGGCGCAGGACGGGCTGCTGGCCCGGGCGAGCAAGAAGCTGGTGGCCGAGGAGGGCCTGCTGACGGAATTGGGGCCGTCGCGCCTCGACCGTGACCTGCAGAAATACATCTGGAACGACAAGCCGCATTTGTCGCTCAAGGACCTGCGGGAATATCTCAACCGCTACATCTACCTGCCGCGTCTCAAGGGCCAGGACGTACTGGTCAAGGCGGTGCAGGCGGCGGTGAGTGGCATGCTGCCCGGTCCGTTCGCCTATGCCGAGCGATGGGAGGAGGGGGCCGGCACCTATCTGGGGCTGGCGATCGAGCGGGCGGCCAGCGCCGCGGTCGTGATCGACAGCGACAGCGTCATCGTGACACCGGAGGTGGCCGAAGCCCACCGCCCGGCGCCGGTGCAGCCTGGATCGGGCGACACAGCCTCGGGGCCGGGTGGTGGCACGCCGGCGCCCGATGGGCCGCCAATGGACGACGCGCCGACCACGCCTGCGCCGGAAAAGAAGCCGACGCGGTTTTCCGGCACCGTGATGATCTCGCCGGATCGTCCGGCCCGGGACATCCACCAGATTGTAGAGGCGATCGTCGAACAGCTCACCACGCTTCCGGGCAGTCAGGTGAAACTCAGGCTCGAGATCGAGGCGGAAGTGCCTGAAGGACTCGAGCGCTCCAAGGTGCGAACCTTGGTCGAGAACGCCAATACGCTCGGCTTCATCGAAAAGTCGCTGGAATAGCCGATGGGCGCAACTTGGGGTAGCCTTACACGTCGGCACAATCGCATGTGCCGACAAATCCTACTTTCTCCCGGCCGGTCCCGCCATCGACCGGGCCAAGCTTAATAACCGCCGACATGCTGGATTGTCGTTTTGCGCGGACCAGACCATGCTGAACGGCAGCACCTCACCGGCAAGCTTCCGATAAACGACCCCCGGAAACTGCGCGACGGTCGTCGCTTCACTCGTCAGAGTGAGGCCCCGACCGAGAGCGACCAGAGATAGGATATTGTCGCGGCCGACCTGCTGAGACTGAATATCGAGGTGGCGGCCGAGACCAGCAAGGTGAGCGACCAAATAGTCGTGGATCTCTTGTCCCGGCGCGACATCGCTCACGATGAACCGCTCGGAAGCCAAATCGGCCCATCCAAGTTCGGGCTTGCCCGCCAAAGGATGTTCATCAGGCAGCACCACGTAAACCTTTTCGCACCACATATGCTCCGTCTCGCATCCGTCCCATGCTGTCGTTCCCGTGATGAATGCGACGTCCAGATAAAGCTTGCGGACAGCGGCGACATGCTCGGGCGAATTTCCATCAATAATGTCGACCTGCACCTTCGGATGGCGTGACCCAAAATCTCGAAGCAAATCGAACAGAAAACCGGATGCGAGGGACGAGAATATCCCGACCTTGATCAGCCCTTGCTCCGCCCGGCCAACCGCTGCCACCTTTGTCACCCCGATATCGATCTGGCGAAGAGCATGGCGAGCGTTGCGCAGGAATTCCCGCCCGGCAACGGTCAACCGCACCCCGCCAGCATTTCGCATAAAAAGCGACGCCCCGAGTTCATCTTCGAGATCACGGATTCGTCGGCTGATGGAGGATTCCTGCACCGAAAGCGCGGCAGCAGCCTTGCGAAAACTCCCATAATCGACGGCGGCAACAAAATATCGCAACTGGTTCAGCCGGACCGCAGATGTGCCAGGTTTCCCCTCAACGACCTTCGTGAGGCTATCATCAGGCGAGGTCTGATTGTTCCCGATCACAGCCATGGTGCATCATCCGAAACAGCGTTCGGTTTCTGACGGGCACCCCGCCATCATCAACGCGAAAATCGATCTATGTGCGTTCATCGGCTCTCCGCACATCCTCAAACTAAACGACGTTCAGTTACCGAATGCTGCTTCTTGACTTCCGGCCCGTCAACGAAAAAAGTAAATGTCGTTTAGTTTTCACGACAAGTTGCAACAGGCATCGGAATGGCCCGTCCCCGGAAAGAGCAAGAACTTGATATTGCTCGTCGTACAATCGACGCAACGATCCGGCTGCTGTCGGAGCGTGGCGACCTCGACGTACCGCTGACTGCGGTCGCGCATGCCATCGGATGCACAGCGCCAGCGCTTTACGGCCATTTCCGCAACAAAAGCGCCTTATTGCGCGCCGTTCGGGACGAAGGTTTCAACCAGCTCTACAGAGAAAAGCTGGCCGTCTTCCAGCAGATGCGCGGCAATCCATTCGGCTATTTGCGTGATGGCAGCTATGCCTATGTCCGCTTTGCCCTGGAAAACCCCACGCTGTACCGGCTGATGTTCACACCGCCGCCACGGCTCGGAGTCAGCGATGATCCATGGTCGGGCGAAGCTGGAAGACAGATACTAAATCTATTGCTGACGGGACTTCGCTGCTCTCAGGGCCAAGGCTTTTTGCCCGGCATGGATCTGAGCCGCTACAGCTTCATGTTCTGGTCAACGGTACACGGCGCGGTGAGCCTCACCCTTCAGAACCGGGAAATGGACCAGTCCGCCAAATGGGATGCGACACGAAAGGCCGTCGATACGTTGATGGAAATCATCGCCGCGACGCGCCATGACTCGCGCGGCACCTCATGAGCGAGATCTTCTGGCGCTGGCAAAGCCCCGATCTGTCGCAATGAACCGTTCCAGCATCGGCACAATCAGCCTGACAGGATCGGCAGCGGGCTGGCCGGTTTCGCGAGCCAGCACTTCGGCATAGGCGGCAAGATCGCGGTGCAGCGGCCCCGGCAGTTCCACCGTCACCTTCACGGGCTTGTCTTCGATGAGGGGGCCGAGTTTCAGCTTCGTCATGGTCAGTTCCTGTAAGGTTCGAGTACGAGATCGCGGGTAACGATGACCCTGACCGGGTAGCCCGGCCGGATCGTCAGGGTCGGCGCGACCTGCAACTGGCGCTGGACGATCTGTTGCCCGGCCTGATTGATGGTATCCTGCGCTCCGTCGCGGATGGCGCGGATCAGGCGATCCTCGTCGTCGGTCGCCAGTTCCGTGCCGATGCCGAGCAGCGTGGACAGCCCCGCCGCTTTCATCAGATCCCACCAGTGGTAATCAACGCCATCTTCCAGCCCGGCATTGCCGGAAGCGTCCGCACCGGGCTGGCGCTCCAGCACGATGGAGCGGCCGTTGGGCAGGATCAGGCGGTTCCAGACCAGCAGCACGCGGCGCTGACCGAATTGCACGCCCGCATCATACTGGCCGATGATGCGGGTTCCTTGCGGGATCAGCAGCAGACTGCCGGTCGGACTATCATAGACATTCTCCGTCACCTGCGCGGTGATCTGCCCCGGCAGATCAGAGCGGATGCCGGTAATCATCGCCGCCGGAATCACTGCCCCGGCCTGCAGGATGTAGGGCGAGGCAGGCGCCATGATCCGATCCATGGCAACGGTCTGCCGATCCACAGGACCATTGAGGAAAGCTGTGTGCCGGTCCTGCGTTTCAGGTTGGGCACCAAGGTCCGGCCCCACAAGCCCCGGAATCGTTGAGCCAGCTGTCGTCGCCACTCTTGGCCCGGACTGGAAGAACACGGTGCTAAGACGTGCGGCTTCTTCCTCGGCAAGCCGGCGCTCTTCGGCAGGATCGCGGGCAGGCGTCGCCATGGCGGGCGGCGTGACGGGCTGACCCCGGTTCTGGGCATCCAGGATCGGGCCACCGAGATCGCCCGGCAATGCCGGCCCCAGGACCGGCCCGGTATAATCCTTCGGCAGACCTGCCAGTCCATCTGCCGTGGCGCGGTTCTCGGTCGAATAGAGTTCTTCACCGTTTCCGCTCATATCGCGCGTCTGGAGCGCATAGATCAGCGCCCCGCCGATGCCGAGGAGCGCAACAGCTCCGGCACCGGCCAGCATCTTGCGCGACAGGCGCGTGACGCGCGGCGGCTCGGCACGCAGACGCATCGGCGTTGGGTTGGTGGTAGCCTCTTCACTCATGACGGTTGCTCTCCGGCTTTAGCGGGCTGGGCAGCTTGTCTTTGCTCGATGCGAACGATCCTGACCGTCTGCTGCTGCTTGCCGCTACCAAGACGCAGCTCAGCCGCTCCGAACAGCCGATCGACGATCAAGATGTTCTGGTGAACACGGGAATTGACGATCTGGGTCTCGCCCTCGGAACCGATGACGAAAATCGGTGGCATCTCTCCCTGCACGATGCCGCGCGGGAAAACGACATAGACACGGCGGCCATCATCGAAGACGGAAATCGGCCGCCATGGCGGCGTATCTCCAGTCAGGCTGTAACGATAGTTGCGTGCCGCCTCGACCGGGATGATGGGTGCTGCCGGAACGGTCTGGCGCTGACCGGCAGGCAGCGCCGGATAAGACCAGGATACGGACGGCATGTAGAGCGCCTCACGGGCGCGCAGCTCGATCATGTAGGTGCGCCGATCGGTCGTCACCACGAGATTGGTTGAGATGTCGGATCGGGATGGTTTGACGAGAATATGGACCCGGCGCGACGTACCGCTCCCGCTCTCGGTATCGCCAATGATCCAGCGGGCGGTGTCTCCCGCCGCGATTGGTCCCGCGCCGGTCAGGCTTTCGCCCGGCTCCAGCGCTACATTGGTGATCTGTCCTGGTGCTGCATAGACCTGATAGAGCGCGCCTTCCGACCAGGGATAGATCTGGATGGCGTTATAGTAACCCTCGCGGCGCGGCTCGACGCGGGCGGCGGCATTGGCGTTCTCGACGCGGCCTGCCGGTGTTCCGGCAGCAGTGCCGCCGCGTGCGACCGTCCAGGCCGGCGGCGTGTGAAGCGGCCGAGGCCGGTCATCCGTGACAGCGGTCGGCACGACGGGCAACGCCGGCACATCGGCATCATAGCTGAACTGCGGCGCTTTGTTGGTGGCGCAGCCGGCGAGCATGGTGGCCGAAAGCAACAAAGCCGCGAAGGCGGGTTTACGGAAAACCGGCAAGGCGGAATTGCGGGAAGACGCGATGGTCATTGGCTCATCTCCCGCGACCATGAAATTGCATTGACGTAGATGCCGAGCGGATTGGCGCGCAGACGCTCGGCATCGCGCGGCGTCTGGATCACGATGGTCAGGATCGCGGTCCAGCGCTCGGTCCTGGAAAGCTGCCCGTTCTCATAGTGACGCTCGGTCCAGGCGACGCGGAAGCTGTCGTTCGAGGCGCGTATGACGCTGGAAACCTCGACTGCGATCTGCTGGCGGCCGACACGGGTGAACGGATCGTTGGCGCGGGCATAGTCGTTGAGCGCGGCCGCTCCCCTATCAGTGGCGAACTCATAGGCGCGCAGCCAGTTCTGGCGCACGATGATGGCATCCGCCGGGATCGAGCGCGTCTGCTCGATGAAACGGCCAAGATGGAAGGCGATCTGCGGATCGGTCGGACGGTAATCGGCGGTGGCTGCGGCGACGGTCTGGGCTTGGCCGAGATTATCGACCTGCACCACCCAGGGCACGACGGTCCCTCGCGCCGATTGCAGAACCAGCGCGGCAGCGAAGCCCGCCGAGAGGATCAGCGAGCCGAAGGCCATATAGCGCCAGTTCTTGGCCTGCACGCGAGCCGAGCCGATGCGCTCGTCCCAGACTTGTGCGGCTTTCTGGTAAGGCGTCTCGGGTTCGGGCGATTTGCCGTAATGGGTCGCTGGACGTCTGAAGATGTTCATGAGCGGTCACTTTCGGAAATGTTGACGGAAGAGCCGCCGCCGTGGCTGTCACCGGAGCGGACGGCATGGGCGGCCATGGTCGTGCCGTGATTGAGCGCCTGGCGGCGGTGCATCTGCTGCGCCCATGCAGGCGGTCCGCCCGCCGGTGCGGAGGCGGGTGCGGCACCGGCCACGCTCGCACCACCAATGGTTCCCTGCGAGGACGATCCACCGGTGACGCCGAGCCCGGCGCGCGCGCCATCGGAGAAGCTGGATTTGGCGCTTTCCGCTGCTTTCGATGCCGTCCGCTTCAGGGGCGATGCTGCGGCTGAGCCTGCCGCGCGGGCAACACCGCCGAGGCCGGAGGCAACACCGGCAGCCCCTGACTGGCCGAGCGATCCGACACTATAGGCGGCGCTCGCCGCACCTGCGGCAGCAGCACCGCCACGGACGGCAGCAGCTCCACCCGACAGCGCCGCTGCCCCTCCCTTCGCGGCCATGCCTGCGGCAGCGCCGCCAGCAAGCATCATGCCGCCAGCGGCGAGACCGGTTCCAACTGCTGCACCTGCGCCAAGCTGCGGGCCGCCAGAAACCAGACCGGAAGCGATGCCGGGACCGAAGATGCCGAGGCCGAGAAGGGAAAGTGCGGCCAGCACGATCGCCATGGCGTCGTCGATGGTCGGCGTCACGCCGCCGAAACCGGCCGTAAACTGCGAGAACAATGTCGAGCCGATGCCGATGATGACGGCGAGCACCAGCACCTTGATGCCGGAGGAGACGACATTGCCAAGAACGCGCTCGGCCATGAAGGCGGTCTTGCCGAAGAGGCCGAAGGGAATGAGGACAAAGCCCGCCAGCGTGGTCAGCTTGAACTCGATCAGCGTGACGAAGAGCTGCACGGCGAGAATGAAGAAGGCCAGCAGTACCAGCGCCCAGGCGAACATCAGGCAAGCGATCTGGATGAAGTTCTCGAAAAACGACCAATAACCCATCATGTCCGAGATGGATTCGAGCAGCGGGCGACCGGCATCGAGGCCAGTCTGCGCCACCTTGCCGGGCCGCAGCAGATCAGCGGCGGAAAAGCTGGTGCCCGAACCTTTCAGGCCAAGACCGGCGAAGCTGTCGAAGATGATCTGGGCGAGATTGTTCCAGTTGCCGATCAGGTATGCGAAGACGCCGACGAAGAGCGTCTTCTTGACGAGGCGTGCGATGATGTCGTCATCGGCGCCCCAGGACCAGAAGAGTGCGGCCAGCGTCACGTCGATGACGATTAGCGTGGTGGCGATGAAGGCGACCTCGCCACCGAGCAGGCCGAAGCCGCTGTCGATATAGCTGGTGAAGACGCCCAGGAAATTGTCGATGACGCCGGTGCCGCCCATGGTTCACTGTCCCCCGTTCTGATGCGGAGCGGCGGGCACCGGCGTCCGGCCGAGGAACCGGTCGCGGTTCTCGGCCCAGGTGGCGAGGCAGCCGGGATCGTTCACGGCGGCCTCGCCTAACTGCTGGCAGTGGCGCAGGCTCTGGCGCAGCGGATCGGCAGAGGGCTGAAGCGATGGCGCCGGACGGTTCTGCGCCGGTTCATCCTCGCGGGTCATTTCGATCACCGTGGCGGTGATGGCGATGGCCACGAATATGATCGCGCCCAGCCGTGCCAGCATCTTGCCGTCCATGTCGCGCCCCTCCTGTCCGGTCAGTTGTTGCCGTTGCCGAACATCCGGGCATTGCCGGGCTGATAGCCCGATCCCGGCGTCAGAAAGCGCTCGCGCTGGATGCGGCCTTGTTCGGCGGCGGTGGCACGCTCGGCTTCGATCAGGGCTTCGGAGCGACCATTGGCGGACATCAGCGCGATCAGGTCGGAAAGCTGCTGCGACTGGAGCGCGAGAAGCTGATTGCCCGCCTGTGTCGCCTGTAACGCGCCGGTGGCGTTCTGGCTCTGCCCGACAAGGGCGGACATTTCAGCGCGGTTGGTGTCGATATTTCCGACGACACCAGCCTGCACGCGCATGGCGTCCTGCAAACCGCCGACCGTATTCTGCCAGCGGGACCGCGCATCGGCGACGAGCTGGGCGTCGGTCGCGGACAGCGAAACCTTGCCGTATTTCTGTTGGAACATTTGATCGACGTTCTGCACGTCGAAGGCAATGTTCTGCGCCTGGGCCAGAAGCTGCTGCGTGCGCTGGACATTCTGCTGCAAAGTCTGGAGCGAGGAATATGGCAGACTGGCGAGATTCTTCGCCTGATTGATGAGCATCTGCGCTTCATTCTGAAGCGAGGTGATCTGGTGGTTGATCTGCTCCAGCGTACGTGCGGCAGTCAGAAGGTTCTGCGCATAGTTGGTCGGATCATAGACGATGCGGCCGAAGCCAAAAGCGTGAGCGGGGCTTGCCAGCATGGGCGACAGTGCAACAGGCATGGCGAGCGTCAGCGCCAGCACGGATGCACTGACATATCGGGAAACGGGGATACGGATCATGGCAGGGTCTCCTTTTCTTGGCTGTCATCTGGATGGATTTGGTCTGGCGCGACCGGCCGAGCGGGCTCTGTCCGTTCGACAAGATTTGTGAGGTTCGGGATCAGATCGACGGCCCATTCGACGCCGCGATGGCGCAGCCAGGCCGCGAGAAAACCGTCCTGCCCATGCTCGGCGACGAGTTCGGCGATACGGGTCTGATCGGATTTGGATGATGCGGCGCAGAGCGCGAGGCCGACTTCGCTGAGGCCAAGCTCGAACAGGCGATTGCCGCGCCGCGATTGGCAGTAATAGTCCCGCTTTGGCGTGGCCCGCGCGAGGATCTCGATTTGCCGGTCATTGAGGCCGAAGCGGCGGTAGATTGCCGTGATCTGCGGCTCGATGGCGCGTTCATTCGGGAGAAGCAGCCGCGTCGGGCAGCTTTCGATGATGGCGGGCGCGATATTGCTGCCGTCAATGTCCGAGAGCGATTGCGTGGCGAAGATGACGGAAGCGTTCTTCTTCCTGAGTGTCTTCAGCCATTCGCGCAGCTGGTTGGCGAACCCCTCGTCATCGAGCGCCAGCCAGCCTTCGTCGATGATGAGCAGGGTTGGCCGACCGTCGAGCCGGTCGCCGATCCGATGAAACAGATAGGACAGGACGGCAGGCGCAGCCCCAGTGCCGACCAGCCCCTCGATCTCGAAGGCCTGTACATCGGCTGATCCGAGATGTTCGGCCTCGGCGTCGAGCAACCGGCCATAGGCGCCGCCAATGCAGTAAGGGCGCAACGCCTGTTTCAGATCGTTGGATTGCAGCAGCACGGCAAGGCCGGTGATGGTCCGTTCCCCCGCCGGGGCGGATGCCAGCGATGTCAGCGCCGTCCAGATGTGCTCCTTCACCTCCGGCGTGATGATCATGCCTTCACGCATCAGGATCGCGGCGATCCAGTCAGCGGCCCATGACCGTTCATAGGCATCATCGATCCGCGCCAGCGGTTGCAGGGAAACGGAAACCTCCGATCCCTCGGTCAATCCACCGCCGAGATCATGCCAGTCGCCACCCATGGCGAGCGCGGATGCCCGGATCGATCCCCCGAAATCGAAAGCGAAAATCTGGCTGCGATCATAGCGGCGAAATTGCAGCGCCATCAGCGCCAGCAGCACGGACTTGCCCGCGCCGGTCGGGCCGACGACGAGGGTATGGCCCACGTCGCCGACATGAAGGGAAAGCCGGAACGGAGTCGAACCTTCGGTCTTGCCGTACAGCAAGGGGGGCGCTCCGAGATGTTCGTTCCGTTCCGGCCCCGCCCACACGGCCGATAGAGGGATCATGTGGGCGAGGTTGAGCGTCGAGATCGGCGGCTGCCGGACATTGGCGTAGGCATGTCCGGGGATCGAGCCTAGCCAGGCATCGACGGCATTGACAGTTTCCGGCATGGCCGTGAAGTCACGGCCCTGAATGATCTTCTCGACCAGACGCAGCTTCTCGTCGGCGATACGGGGGTCGGCGTCCCAGACGGTGACGGTTGCTGTGACATAGGCCATGCCGGCGACGTCAGCGCCCAGTTCCTGCAAGGCCATGTCGGCATCGAGCGCCTTGTTGGACGCATCGGTGTCCACCAGCGCCGATTGCTCGTTGGTCATCACCTCCTTGAGGATCGCGGCGATGGATTTTCTCTTGGCGAACCATTGACGGCGGATTTTGGTGAGGAGTTTCGTCGCGTCCGTCTTGTCCATCAGGATGGCGCGGGTGGACCAGCGATACGGGAACGCGAGCCGGTTCATCTCGTCGAGCAGGCCGGGCGTGGTCGCTGTCGGAAAGCCGATAATGGTCAGGACGCGCAGATGCTTGTCACCAAGGCGCGGTTCCAACCCGCCAGTCAGCGGCTGATCGGCCAGCAGCGCATCGAGGTGCATGGGCACTTCGGGCACGCGAACACGATGGCGGTTCGTGGAAATCGTGGAATGGAGATAGGTCAGCGTGCCCGCGTCATCGATCCAGTGGCATTCGGGCATGAAGCCGTCGAGCAGCGCCAGCACGCGGTCGGTGCGGTCGATGAAGCCGCGCATCAGCTCCCATGGATTGACGCCGGATTGCTCACGGCCCTCGTAGAGCCAGGTCTCGGCGCGAGCCGCATCTTCGGCGGGTGGCAGCCAGAGGAAGGTCAGGAAGTAGCCTGACACGAAATGTGTGCCCGCTTCCTCGAACCCGGCTTTGCGCTCAGCATCGACTAGTGCGGAAGCCGCATCTGGAAACTTGCTATCGGGATAGGTCGCAGCCTCGGAGCGTTGTGCCTCGACGAAGATCGACCAGCCCGAACCCAGACGGCGGACGGCGTTGTTGATCCGACCGGCGACCGCGACAAGTTCGGCGGCGACAGCAGAATCCAGATCCGGCCCACGAAACTTTGCCGTCCTCTGGAAGCTGCCATCCTTGTTCAGAACAATGCCGGGGCCGACCAGGGCTGCCCATGGCAGATAGTCGGAAAGCCGAGCGGAGGTGCGGCGATATTCGGTGAGGTTCATCATGGCCGCGCCCTCACACTGACAGATGACCGGGTATGCGCAGGTGCCTGCGGCCCACCTCGACAAAAAGCGGATCGCGTTTGGCAGCCCATACCGCGAGGAAATGACCGACTGCCCAGATCGCAAGGCCAACCAGCCAGAGACGAAGGCCGAGGCCGACGGCCCCGGCCAGCGTTCCGTTGACGATGGCGATGGAGCGCGGTGCGCCGCCGAGCAGGATATGCTCGGTCAGCGCCCGGTGAACCGGGATGGAGAAGCCCGGCACCGCGTCGAGCTGTTCGAGGCCACCCGCCATCAGATGAGCGCCCCGCCGCCGAACGAGAAGAACGAAAGGAAGAAGCTCGACGCGGCGAAGGCGATGGACAGGCCGAAGACGATCTGGATCAGGCGGCGGAAGCCGCCGGAGGTATCACCGAAGGCCAGCGCCAGGCCGGTGGCGATGATGACGATGACGGCGATGATCTTGGCGACAGGACCCTCGATCGACTGGAGGATCGACTGAAGCGGGGCCTCCCAGGGCATGGAGGAGCCGGAGGCGTGTGCGGCAGGCGCCAGCATCAGACTGATGGAAACAGTGGCAGCGGCGGTTGCCATGATGCGGCAGCCGCGTGAAATCGTGCGGATCATGAAGGGTTTCCTTTCGGGGTGGTTGCCAAAGTGATGGGATGCGTGATGGCGTAATCGCCGTCCGGCCCCAGCCCATCGACGCGGGCGAGTTCGACCAGCCGGCGGGAAGAGCCGCGTCCGGCAAGAACGGCGACGAGGTCGATTGTCTCGGCAATCAGGGCGCGCGGGACGGTGATGACGGCTTCCTGGATGAGCTGTTCGAGGCGTCGCAGCGCGCCAATGCCGGAACCGGCATGGATGGTGCCGATCCCGCCCGGATGGCCGGTGCCCCAGGCTTTAAGGAGGTCGAGAGCTTCGGACCCGCGCACCTCGCCGACCGGGATGCGATCCGGGCGCAGGCGTAGCGACGAACGCACCAGATCGGAGAGCGTCGCCACGCCATCTTTGGTGCGCATCGCGACCAGATTGGGCGCGGCGCATTGCAGTTCGCGCGTGTCTTCAATGATCACGACGCGGTCCGAAGTCTTGGCGACTTCTGCCAGCAGCGCGTTGGTCAGCGTGGTTTTTCCGGTCGAGGTGCCGCCCGCGACAAGGATATTGGCGCGCGTGGCGACGTTCAGGCGCAGCACCTCGGCCTGAGCACTGGTCATGATCCCGGCGTTTACATAGTCGTCGAGCGTGAACACCGCGACGGCAGGCTTGCGGATGGCAAAGGTCGGCGCCGTGACGACAGGCGGCAGCAACCCTTCGAAGCGCTCTCCGGTCTCGGGCAGTTCAGCCGACACACGCGGATTGCGGGCATGAACCTCGGCGCCGACATGATGGGCGACCAGCCTGACGATCCGCTCGCCATCGGCAGCCGACAGCCTCTCCCCCGTATCGGCCAGCCCTTCGGAGAGCCGATCCACCCAGATGCGGCCATCGGGATTCAGCATCACCTCGACCACAGCTGGATCTTCCAGAAACCGGGCAATCGATGTACCGAGCGCGGTGCGCAGCATCCGCGCACCACGCGCAATCGTCTCGGGTTTCTGATGTGATGCGGTCATGGCGGCCCCGTTCATGGCGGGACGCGCAAAAGACGGACCCCGGATTGGGGTCGATTAAAAGAACCTGATTTAGGGCCGTTTCAACAGATGTTTACGCGTGTGCGGGCATCGGCGGCGCAGGACGGTAAATAGGATGGATCGAAAGTTCAGAGCTGGTTTCCATCCGCTTCGGACTGGCCTTGTGACGAAAAATCGTGAAGCGAATCGATATCCCGCGACAACTCTTTCAGGAATCTATCGCCGGAAGCCAAGCGCTTGCCCAGCGTCTGCATGAAGCCTTCGAAGCGCTCGTTGCCCTTGATGCGTGCCGACTGTTTCGCGCTATCTGACAGCGGCGGCGTCATGGTGAGCCAGAATTGTACGAACAGCGAAAGCGTCTCGCCGAGGATGGCGACATCTTCGTCCAGCATGTCGAACTGGCGGCCAAGCTTGTCCAGGCGTCGCGACATTGCGGCTTCCAGCCGTTCGGTCGTGTCACCGGACAGGAAGGATGCGACCGCCGCCTCGATCACTGCGGATTTGGAAACATTGCGGCGCAGCGCCAGGCCTTCGACCTGCTTCAGCAGATCCGGGGAGAAGTAGACGTTCATGCGGGTGCGGCTCGTCATGCCTGTCTTCCTTCTCAAAGGTCGATGCCGTCATTGGGGTCGAGAGATGCCTGCCGCGCGACCATGCGCATCCGCTGACGCATGGCGCGGGCCTTGGCGGCATCGACGTCGGGCTCATCATCGAGAAAGTCGAGCTCCTGCGATGGCGGCGGTGGTGCCGGGATGATTTCCTCATGCTCGGGAAGCTCCGGCTCAAGACGGATACCGGCATTGGCAGGATCTTCGTCGGACCTGTTCGACGCGGGTCCGTGGCCGGCCGCTGCCGCAACAACACGGCTCGTCCAGTCGTCTGGCGCCGATGTTACCATCTTCACCGACGGCTTGCGCAGATCGGGCGGCGGCAACACCCGTTCCTGAAACCGCGTATCGGCGTAATAGCGCGCCTTAGCCGCGCGGATCGGCGGCACGCCCGCCACCATGACGATCTCGTCGGTTGGCGGAAGCTGCATGATTTCGCCGGGCGTCAGGAGTGCCCGCGCCGTTTCCTGCCGTGAAACCATGAGATGCCCGAGCCATGGCGCGAGGCGATGGCCCGCATAGTTGGTGGAATCGCGCATTTCCGTGGCCGTGCCGAGCGCGTCACTGATCCGTTTGGCGGTGCGTTCATCGTTGGCAGCAAAGGCGACACGCACATGGCAGTTGTCGAGAATGGCGTTGTTCTGCCCATAGGCGCGCTCGATCTGGTTGAGCGACTGCGCGATCAGGAACGCTTTGAGGCCGTAGCCGGCCATGAAGGCAAGCGCCGATTCAAAGAAATCAAGCCGCCCGAGCGCGGGGAACTCGTCCAGCATCAACAGGAGACGATGGCGTTTTCCGGTGGTTTCCAGCTCCTCGGTCAGCCGCCGCCCGACCTGATTGAGGATCAGACGGATCAGCGGCTTGGTCCGGTTGATGTCCGAGGGCGGTACGACGAGGTAGAGGCTGACCGGTTCTTTTGCTCCGACCAGATCAGCAATGCGCCAGTCGCAGCGGGCCGTCACGCGGGCCACGACCGGATCTCGGTAGAGGCCGAGAAAAGACATCGCCGTGGACAGCACACCGGAGCGTTCGTTCTCGGATTTGTTCAACAGCTCGCGTGCCGACGAAGCGATGACGGGATGCACACCGGCTTCGCCCAGATGCGGCGTGTCCATCATGGCGCGCAAGGTTGCCTCGACCGGACGGCGGGGATCGGACAGAAAACTCGCGACGCCGGCGAGCGTCTTTTCCTTCTCGGCGTAAAGGACATGCAGGATCGCGCCGACCAGCAGCGAATGGCTTGTCTTTTCCCAATGGTTGCGCTTGTCGAGACTGCCCTCGGGATCGACCAGAATATCCGCGATGTTCTGGACATCGCGGACTTCCCACTCCCCCTGACGGACTTCCAGCAGCGGATTGTATGCTGCGGAATGAACATTGGTCGGATCGAACAGCAGGACGCGGCCGTAATGGGACCGGAAGCCGGCCGT
Organism: Sphingobium sp. LB126; assembly: GCF_002795205.1. NCBI lineage: Bacteria > Pseudomonadati > Pseudomonadota > Alphaproteobacteria > Sphingomonadales > Sphingobiaceae > Sphingobium > Sphingobium sp. LB126. The sequence continues at coordinate 279,347 of NZ_NETV01000001.1, read as the reverse complement.
CAGATTCCAGTTCTCCCCCTTGATGTCATGGACGATGCAACTTCCCGGCCAGGTCAGCAGCGTCGGCACAACGAGACCGACGCCTTTGCCTGATCGGGTGGGCGCGAAACAAAGGACATGCTCGGGGCCGTCGTGCCGGAGATAGTCCTTGCTGTGCCTGCCAAGGACCACGCCATCGGGACCGAGCAGCCCGGCAGCATGGATTTCCTTGTCCTCGGCCCATCTGGCCGATCCGTAGGTGGCGACGTTGCGCGCCTCGCGCGCCCGGATGATCGACATGAAAAAAGCGGCGGCGATAGCGAACAACGCCCCGGACGTGGCGATGAACGCGCCCTCGGTGAAAATACCGGGCGCATAGGCGTCATAGGAAAACCACCACCAGAAGAAGGCCGGAGGATAATAGACCGGCCATCCCGCAACATCGAACCATGGATTGCCGAGCTGGGGCTGAAAGCCAAGGCGGAAGGCCACCCATTGTGTCGAAGTCCAGACCATCACCAGGACAATGGTGAATACGACAATGATCTGGCCCCAGAGTATTCGGCCACCACGCATATAGGCTCCAATCGGCAAGAGAGTCGGAGCCGATCAAAGAATAGACGTTTTCGAAAGCGGCAACAGGAAAAGCAGGGGTGCCGTGTTGCCGGATACTATCGGCGGCACATCGGACAGGCCCTTTCAGATGCCGATGTCGACAGAACAATTTGCGAGGTGCCAGATCGGCAAAGGCTCAAATCCCGAGCCCTCGTGTTCGCCCCATTTGCCACGATACCGATCCACCCTGCACGATGCCCGCAACCTCGCGGCCGAGCTGGCGGTCGATCACTGGCCGCCATGGGACAAGAGTGAACTCGTGGCTCTTTTCGACAATGGCGAACTTGCCGCTCGATAGATGTGCGGTCCCGGTGAACTTGCCGCTGATATTTTCGCCATCGGCAGCCGCCCGGAACGGCAAGCCTTTGCTGCTGGCCATTTCCGCACCGACGCGGGCCACTTCCCTTTCTCGCAGATTGGCGAGCAGGTTGCGCCGATAGAGGATGCGTCCATTCTGCTGCCGCGTGGCATCGCCCTGTGCGATATGGTGTTCACGCCGCTGGTCCATGGCATCGCGCACCTGTTGCCCGAAACCGGCCGGAGCGAGATCCGATGCGTCCGGTGTGACCAATCGCCGGTCCAACCAGGTCGCGCCATCGGCGCCGATCTGCTTTTCCAGATCAAAGGTCGAGACGACACGGATGCTGGCTTGCCGGTTGCGACCGGCATCATAGGCGGTGGCGCGGCTCTCGAAGTCTTCGGGGATGCGCCACTGGTCGGCGTCAATCCGTTCAGCGATGCCGGCGCGGCGCAGCGCCTCCAGTCGCCGGACATGGGCATCCAAATAGCCCTCGTAATCACCGCCCGGTACACGTCCCTCGAACTTCGCCTGTTCGAGGTGGCGGCTCGGTCGGTAGATACCATTTTCCGAGATCGCAGCGATGGTGCGATCAGAGGGACGTTGCGCTGTATCGGCGGGACCGACTTCCACGATGCTGCCGATCCAGGCATCTTCAACGCGGGCCGGATCAATGCCGGGAAGATGGTGTGTTCGCCCGTCGATGCCGTCCACCACGAGCGTCAGGTTCTCGCCCATCTCGTCGGTGAGATATTTGTCCACGACGCGGCCGGTGATGGGCGCCGCGGGTGCGGCATCGTGAAGCTGGAAGGTCATCGGATCACGTTCCTGCCCATCGGCCTTCAGCGCCTTGTGCATGTTGCGGATGATGTCACCGCGCTCACCGAGTTCACGCAGCGCCGGTTCCATCTTCGCGCCAAGCTCCCAGACGCCGGGTGCATGTTCCCTAGCCAGCCCCATCTTTTCCAGCTTGGCGAGACGGCGCAGGCGAAGTGTGCGGTTGAACTGGCGGCGTGCATCTGCCGGTTCGTGGCGCAGATCGAGGAACCTTTCGTCGGCTTCCTCGGTCATGGCGCGGTCGATGCGCGTGAAGCGGTCCTGATCGATTTCGGCAGACAGCTTGCGGCTCTGCTCGATCTCGGTCACGGGGCCGAGTTCCAGCGTGGTCAGTTCGCTCGCCCGCTCACGAATACCATTGGCGAGATAGTCACCATTGATAACCAGGTTCTCGCCCAGATCGTCCTTCCCCCGAACAATGACATGGACATGGGGATGGCCGGTATTGTGGTGATTGACAGCCACCCAATCGAGTTTCGTGCCAAGGTCGGCCTCGATGCGGCTCATCAGATCGCGGGTGTGGTCGGTGAGATCGGAAAGATCGGCGGCATCCTCGGGCGAGACGATGAAGCGGAACTGGTGGCGATCATCCTTGCCGCGATCAAGGAAGGCATCTCCATCAGCGCGGTCCTCGGTCGCCGAATAGAGCTGGCCACGTTGGCCATCACGCGATGTTCCGTCGCGCTGGATGTAGCGCAGATGGGCAGCCCCTTTGCCATTCCTCCCCGCGCTCTGAACGTATCGGGTTTTGACGACGACGCGACGCGCGCCAGCCGTACTGTGACGCCAGCCGCTCGACAGGGTTCGGACGCGGACAAAGGCCGCACCACGACCACGCTTGACGCCCGGACCTTTGCCGGCCCACGATGCCTTCCCACTCTTTCCGGCCGAACCAGATGAAGGCGACGAGTAGGTCCGTGATGCGAATGATGATGATCTGCCGGGGCGGTTGCTATGCTGACGCGCCAGCTTCTTTGCCTGCGTCAGAAAGCTTTTCGCCTTGCCCGCCTTCGGCACGTCCGACCTGATGCGGCCAGGATTCGGGCGAAAGCGGTTCTCGTCGTCGCCACTCATCGTCGTATCCGAAGCCGTGACGGCGGAAAATCGGCCGATATTCGGTTAGAGTGCCGGTCAAAACCCAGCAACGCCAAGGCTTTGCGCCATATCGCGGCACGCGAGGCCCAAAAGCATGGTGCCGTGCGCCGCGTCCCAAAACAGTGTGCAGACAAGGGCTTGTCCAGAAACCGCCCCGACAGGGTGCCGGTTTCCTTTATCTTGCCCTCCGCCTTTCCTTCCCTTTTTGCCCTTCCTGCCGGGAATGCTGCCAGGCGCACCCAAGCCTGACTGCACACCGGAAATGGACCGAACGAGCGCGTAAACGCCATGCTCATGGCTTGTCGCCATCGCTCGCAAGGGCCACGAATATGCCGCTGTCCTGCGGCTCCTGAACGGCGGGATCGCGCAGAGAAGCGGTTGCGTGGATGTCGCTCGATGGCTGATTAACCGCCGCTGAAATGCCGCCGGATTGCGCAACGAAGAGCGGGGCTTCGCGCCAATCCGGTGGCGGCGGCGGCACGATCGTCGGCACATCAGGCGCAGTCGCACTGCCGAGAACAGGTGCGAGCGTGGCGACATAGGCGCGTGTTTCTGCGGGCAAAGTGCGACCTGTCGCCAGATGCTCGTCATAGCGACCGGGACCGGCATTGTAGGCGGCAAGCATGGCCGCGACATTGCCATAGCGGTCCCACATCTCCCGCAGATACGCCGTACCTGCGAGGATGTTGTCACGCGGATCGTAAGGATCGCGCCCGAGGCCATGGCGGCTGCGCAGGCCCGCCCAGGTATCGGGCATGACCTGCATCAGTCCCATCGCGCCTGCCGATGAAATGGCGCGCACATCGCCCGCGCTTTCCACACGCAGCACGGCCCGAATCCACTGCTCTGGAATGCTGAAACGCTGTGACGCCTCTGCAATGAAAGCAGCATGGGGATGCGCGGTAACAGGCGCGGGTTGCGGCGTGACCTGCGCCATGGCCGGCATCGAGCCGCTGCCAGCCGACAGAAGGGCCGTGAAGAGAAGAAGGGCGCGGGATCGCATGATCTCAGTCCCGATCTTCGCGGGGCCGCGGGCGGCTCCAGTGCAGTGACCATGACGAGCCGGTGTCGTCATCGCGGAACAGATTGGCGCGGATCGGCTGCGGCAAGGCGGGATCGTCGAGCAGCACCGAGAGATATTCGCCAGCCTTTTCGCCGGTGCGTTTCCATGCAGCGCCGACCTCCGGCCCGTCATGTTCAATGTAATGGACGCGATAGTCCGGCGCATTCTCCGCATCGGAATGTTCAGCGGGCACGATGACGAGATCGCGCTTCATGGTGAGCGTGACGAGCTGACCGGCGAAGCCGGATGCGTCACGCGCGAATTGACCGATCTGTGGCATGGTGTGTCTCCTGTGTTGGTGGATTTGGCGTGGGTTCAATGCGTGGCCGCCCGCCATTCGTAGCGGCCATCGCCTTCCTCATCGGTCCAGAGCGGGAGCGCCCGGCCGATGACGGAACTGGCGGGAACAGGTCCGAAGTAACGGCCGTCGAGGCTGTCCCGGATGTCCCAATTCATGAGGAAGAGTTCGCCGTCGCGGATGATGCGGCAGCCCTGCCAGACCGGCAGATCGCGGCCCATGCGGTCGTGCTCCAGCGCATCGCCCATCTCGACGTTATCGACGGTGATCGTCGCACCGCTGCGGCAGACGCGCTGTCCCGGCAAGCCGAGGACGCGCTTCAGCAGCGGCACGCCCCGCCCGATATAGCCGCGCTCGACCATGAACCGCTGCAGCGGTTCGGGCGGCGCGATGACGACGAGTTCGGGAACTTCGAGCGCATCGGCGGGAGCAACTATGTAGAAGCCGATGGGCGCGCTGGCGGTTGCATTCCAGATCAGCCGGGTTGGCTGATCGGCAACCGCCGTGGCGACAAGCGTACCGACGGCCAGCATGGACACGGCGAGTATATGACGGCGGCTCATGGCGCGATTCTCTCGCGGCTGACCCATGCGGCATGGCGCTCCGGGGTGTAGGGATTGGGTTCCTGACCGGCACTCAAATGGTTGTGGACGTGCCGCCAATGGTCCGGCGCAACATCCGCCGGATCGACGCCAAGCGCGTCCACGGCATCAATCAGGGCCAGCACCCGCTGGACTTGTCGCCAGCCATCGATACGCAGCAAAATCTCGCCGCCGGGACGAACGAAGGGCACGGTCTGGTACGGTTCGCCACGCCCGGCGGCGCGCAGGATGTCGAGCCGCGAAACGATGGTGCCGTAATCGTTGGAGGCCCAGCGGACGAAGGCGAAGATGCTTTCGGGCGCAAAACCGATCAGACTGCGGCGGCGGTCGATGATCTGCTCAAAGCTCTTGCGGCCGAAGCGTATCCAGCGCTCGACCTTCTTCTTCTGGAAGGTCAGTTCGACCATTGTGGTGAACGGGGCAGGCCCGTTCGCCAGCGGGTGTTCATGCGCAGCGCGCGCGGTTTTGCCGGTCATGGCTGATCTCCTTCGGTGGGTGGAAACTCGCGAGCCAGCAGCTCGCGCAGCATCACGGCGACGGTGACGCCGCGCCGGAAAGCGGTAACCTTGATGCGCCCGCGCAGTTCGGGCGTGATGTCGATGGTCAGACGGGCGGTGAACGCCTCCGCCGCCGTCTTGTGTGTTGCCGGCGCATCGGCGGCTCTGACCCAGCTATCGGGATTGCCCGGACGCGATGCGAAGCCGGATTTGACGGGCAGACGTGTCATGGCACGATCTTCCTGATACCGAGGCCATCGATCTCGGCCACCAGCGCTGTGACCTCCTGTGCGGCCCGTTCGCCGCCATCGGTTTCGGAGACCAGCCGTCCGGTCTGTGCGGCGTCTGCAAAGGCGACACGCTGGCCGACCGTTGTGGCCAGCAACGGCGGATCTTGGTCCGCCAGTGTTTGGGCCGTTTCGCGGGCGATGACTGTGCGCGCCCCACATCGGTTCAGCAGAAAGCGGGCGGCAAGCTCGGGACGATAGATGCGTGCTTCGCTCAGAAGCGCCAGCATTTCGGCTGATGCCCAGCCGTCAAAGGGGGATGGCTGCACCGGGATCAGCACCAGATCAGCTGCAAGCAGCGCAGAGCGCATCAGACCAGCGACACGGGGCGGACCATCAATGACGACATGATCCGCGTCACGCGCCAGTTCCGGCGCCTCCCTGTGCAGGGTATCGCGGGCAAGTCCGATGACGGTGAACAGCCTTGGCAGCCCTTCATGGCTGCGCCGCTCCGACCAGTCGAGTGCGGAGCCTTGCGGGTCGGCATCGATCAGGATGACGCGCTTGCCTTCCGCGGCCCAAGCTCCGGCGAGATGCAGCGCCAGCGTCGTCTTGCCCACGCCGCCTTTCTGATTGAGGAGCGCGACAATCATCGCCGTCCTCCCGGTTTGCCGAGAGGAAGTTCAGGCGTGCTTGTTGACGCGGGCGATCCTTGCTTTGGGGGTGTCAGCTTGCCTTTATGGGCACCCGATCTGAGGGCCGCACCAGCCTTCGCGATGAGCTTTTCCACATCGCGCCGCCGCTCTTCAAAGTTAGATTCTGTGTTAGACTCTAAGTTAAGGGCGCGATTTTCGCTTTTGTTACCGAAGGATAGGAGGTGTTTGGGTTCCCGATAGCACGAGCCTCCGGTTCCTGATGGCACGATAGTCCGGGTTCCCGATAGCACGAGACTATCCACAGGTTTTCCACAGGCCGGGACAGGCTCGAAAGCGAGCAGCATCCGGCCGCCGGTTTCGACCTCGGCGAACAGGGTGTAGCCGGGCAGTGGCTGGCGGCGGATAATGTCGCGCAGCTCGAAGGCGAAGCGCTTGAACGGCGACAGACTGCCCGATTTCTGGTGCAGGTGACGGAAGTCGAACCGCCAACCGTTTTTCTGCCGCCCACCATGCTTGCGCACCAGGCGATAGAGCCAGCGATCCAACCCGCCGGTCAGATTGAAATAGGCCCGGTCGATGGTGAGGATCAGGGCGTCATCCAGAACCGCACTGTAGAACCAGTCAGGCACGATCATCTCGATGCCGTCCGGGCGGCCATTGGCATCGGTCAGCTCGTGCCATTCGTTGATCCACGAAAAACGATGTCGCCGTCCATTCGCGCGCTGGCGGATCGAGGTTGCAACCGTGGTCGATTGCAGCCGGTCCAGCGCCGCCTTCAGACGCTGATAGTCCCTCAGGGAGGTTCCGCGCCCTGTGAATGTCAGGATTTCATAAGGCGTTGCCGCCATCAGGCGCGACGTGCGCAGACCGGCGTCCCGCGCTTCCACGATCTGGCTGGCCGCCCAGATCAGTATATCGGCGTCCCAGATCGTCGCCATACCGTGATCGGGAACAGCTTCGACACGGATCGAGACGTTGCCCAAGGCAAAGTCAATCGGGCGGATACGGTGCGATTTGGAAAGGGAAAAGAAAGGATAGGCCATGAGATCCTGCGCGTCTCGTGGCGCGAGTTCACCGGGAAGCGCCCGAAACAGATCGAGTTGCCCGCGTTCCGAGGCGGATGGGTGCTGCGCTGCCATAGAGGGCTGACCGCCGTGTTCAGCGCGTAATGCGCTTGGGCGAGGTGAATGCGGTCGGCGGTAGAGGTTTCGCCGGGAGAACCTGTCCGCGTGGGTCCGACGTGGAGGTAACCGATCCGCGCGCAACCCAGGCTGCGAGATCCTCGACCGAATAGACAACGCGGCCGCCGAGCTTGTGATAGGCAGGTCCCGTTCCGTAGGTTCTGTGCTTTTCCAGCGTGCGCGCGGACAGACTGAGGAAATCGGCGGCTTCCTTGGTGCGCAGGTAGCGTGGCGGCAAGGCGGCGAGATCAGGTCGCATGGGGTGGCCTCCGTGGTTGTGCAGGATGCCGCTGACGATCAACGGCATGACATGCGCACGGTGGCGAAGGCGCGGCGGCATGGGGGATGAGGAAGATCGAAGGGGTAGAATCCTCACCCTCGATCAGACGTCAGTGTCAGGGTTTGCGACGATGGCGCAAAAGGTCCTGATAACCGCCGTCGATCAGCGCGGCGGCAGATCGGACAAGGGCGATGACAGAGGCGCGCAAAGCCGATGTCTTCCACGGCTCAGCGCGAACGCGCGCCTCTCCGTAGATGGCGATGGCAATCTCACGATAGGTCGCGTGGTTGGCGTTTCCGTCGGCAGCTTGCATCATCAGGCGAAACCGCCGGCGCTGATACGGCGTCATCCTGGGGTCGCGGCGCGCGGGTTTCCCGGCCAGCATGTGCCAGAGCCTGAGAATGGCTTCGAGCCGATCCGGCAGATTTTCGTCAAGTGGCAGGATGATCGCCGGCTGCGAATTGGCATCGGTGCCGGTGAGGGTCAGATATTGAACGCCGTCTCTGGCATCACAGACACCATATGTCCCCTCTGGTCCGCAGATGGCATCAGCAAGATCGACCGATAAGGCGGACGGAGAAGGCGGAAGAAAATCGGGCGCTGCCCCGAGCATCAGCATGTCCGGATTGGCAACAGGCGACCAGATGACCGGTTGGTCGAGCGCGGAAAAGCCGGGGTCTGCCGGGAAATCGCAACCCCCAGCGATGTTGGACATCATCCGCAAAGGGAAGATGCCCGGCGCCTTGCGCTACAAGGTCATCGAAACAGGCCTGATAGGACGCGTTACGGCGCAGGCATTCCCAGGCGACGCCCTCAACGGGCAGCGCATCGTAGAATTCATACTGGTCCTGGTCTCGCCAGCGGGATGTATCCGGCTTCATTGCTCCGCTCCTGGTTGAAACTGCACAGGTGGAGCGTGAAAGAATTGCGGTGCCTCTACCGAGATGGAAGCCAGAACAAAGACATGGGGTGATGCTCTGAAGGCATCACTGGTGCGACGGCGGCGAGGTCAGGTCCGATCTGTCGGATGACGCAGCAGCTGACGATAGCCGCTCTGTGTCATCCAGCGCGCCCGTCCCAGATGGCTGTCATGGACCTGCCGGGCGCGTTCAGGTTCCCGAACAGGATCAATTCCGAACAGCACATTGACGGCTTCGGCCCATTCCGCCCCATCATCGGCGGCATCGAGCAGCCGCATATAGAGCTTGATATGCGCGCGGTCATATTCGGTCAGCTCGTCGCTAACAGGTGCAATATCGTCGAAGGGGGGAAGCGGAGATGTCATGTCGCGGGTCGCCACAGAGCACAGGCCGCCGCAGCGGATCGATGATTCCGCCCGCGCCCGTCAGGCGTCATGGATCTGTCGGTGTCTCTTCTCGTCTTGGCCATGTACCAGCAACACTCCTTGCCCGCGATCCGTGGACAGGAGAACAATCCCTGCTGCTTCAAGCGCCCGGCGCACCTGATCCCGCGTTGTCTCATACACCTCGAGCCGGTTCTCGGACTCAAGGCGTTTCAGGGCAGTCAGCGATATTCGGGCCTTGTCAGCGAGCGTCTCCTGCGTCCAACCCAGCAACGCGCGTGCGGCCCGCGACTGTCGAGCGGTGATCATGCATGATCACCTCCCATCGCGACCGGCGCGCATTCCAGAACTACGGCTATTTTAGTCGTCTTCGCCCGATACGCCATACGAAATCGTCGAATCTGGTCAGGGCGTTATCTGCACGGCTGAGCATGCAGCCCGACTGATTCGCCTGTATGCCGCAATTGCAGCACTTGTGCTGGCCGTAACGCCGACCAGCGCAGAATGATCCCTAAACGCTCCATGGGAAATGATAGTGATATGTTTGGAGATCATTTTCTTTGCGTTTTGCGCTGGATATGGTACCCATCCAGATCAGTGCAGCAAAAATGATCCGTAAAGGCATCACATGAAGGCGGAAGAAGAAACACTGAGGCTGATCGGCGACCATTTTCGCCGCGCGCGTCTTGCAGCGGGGTTGACGCAGGAGCAGGTGGCCGATCTTGCGGGCATTTCGCGCCCGCGCTACCGCGACATCGAGACGGGGGCGGCGGCTGCGCGCACCACGACATTGATCAACATTGCCAGGGCGCTTGGGCTGGAAATGATGCTGGTCCCGCAGGCAATGGTGCCCGCCATCGAGGCGCTTTTGCGCCCCGAGGCCGAGGATGATCATCCGGCCTTCAGCCCGCAACCGGAGAGCGACGATGACAGCCGTCCGTACCGCTGAGACCATCACCGCGCTGGACGTGTTCCTGAACAGTGCGAAGGTTGGCACGATCGTCAGGACGCCGGGTGATTTCAACGCCTTCAGCCTTGATCCGGCCTATCGCGCGACTGGAGGCCATCCGGTTCTGAGCCTATCCCTTCGCGCGGCATCAGGGGGCTTGCGCAAGGATCCGCGACCCGTCGCAGGCAGCCTGCCGCCCTTCTTTGCCAACCTGCTGCCCGAAGACCGGCTGCGCGAGGCGATGGAAAAGCACCATGCGGGTAATGTGCGGTCGGGGAATGATTTCGATCTCCTGGCCACCCTTGGTGCGGATTTGCCGGGGGCCGTTCGGGTGCTGCCCAGTGACGGTCAACCCGGCATCGGGGCGGCGCCAACCCAAGGACGGCCCAAGGCCCGCTTCTCGCTGGCAGGCGTGCAGATGAAGCTCTCGGTGATGAAGAACACCGGCAAGGGCGGCGGGCTGACCTTGCCGCTCGGGGATGACGAGGGCCAATATATTGCGAAATTCCCCTCGACCGCCTTTCCGGGCGTGTCGGAGAACGAGTTCGCGAACCTCGCGCTTGCCGAAGCCATCGGCATGAATGTGCCCGAGCGGGAACTGGTCAGCCGAGACCAGTTCGAGGGCATTCCCGAAGAGTTTGAAACACTTGCCGAGGGGCTTGTCCTGCTCGTGCGGCGTTTTGATCGCGGGGCAGACGGGCAGCGCATCCATATCGAGGATTTCGCGCAGGTTTTCGGCCTGTACCCGGCGCGCAAATATGATGGCGCCGCCTCCCACGACATCGCCTCTGTGCTGAATGTTGTGATCTCGCCGTTCGCCGCGCTGGAGTTTGTCCGGCGGCTGACCTTCTCGGTGGTCATGGGCAATGGCGACATGCACCTCAAGAACTGGTCGCTGATCTATCCGGGCGACGGCGACACGCCCGCTCTAGCACCGATCTACGACATGCTTTCGACCGTGCCCTATATTCCGGCAGATGGGCTGGCGCTGTCTCTGGGCGGCGAGCGGGCCTTCAAGGGCTTGGCCCCGGCCCGCTGGAAGACGTTTGCCAATCGGGCAAGGCTTCCCGAGCCAGCCGTGCTCAAGGCCGTTGTCGAGACGGTGAAACGCATTGATACGAAATGGTGGACACTGCCGGAGCGCGAAGTGGTCCCGCCGCCCGTGCTGGAGCGCATCGACGCCCATGTCAAAACCATCATCCCGATCCTAAGCGCCTGATCCGTGCCAGACACGACAGGGCGCGGTGGCGTGACGACTTTCCCGCGGACATGAGAAAGGCCCCGACCTTGCGGTCGGGGCCTTTGTGCCGCGCCTTAGTCGCCGCGGCGACCGTTGGGGCGGGACCAGATGAGGGAGAAGGTTTCGCCTTCTTCGTCATCGAAGAGGTTGGCGTAGATCGGAGCGTTGAAGCTCGGATCGTCCAGCTTGAGGCCGAGATAGTCGCGGCCCTCGTTGGAGCGCTTGGACCAGGCGGCGCCGATCTCGGCGCGGCCGACCAGAACCCGGTGGCTGGGGGCGTTTTCGCCGGTAGCGCGCAGGTCGGGGATGATGCGCACGCCCTTGGCCTGGACGCTGAGGGTGACGATGTCGCCGGTGAATTCGTTCGAGCCGGTCTTCTTGAAGGTGCCGATGGTTGCCATTTTAAGTCTCCGTTTTCCGTTTCCGAGCCCGCACCATTGCGGCCTCTATGGCGATCGACCGGCCGGAGACGAACGCTGGCGCACCCCCTCGGGGGCTGGACAGCACAGGAGGAACTTTCTTGTTCCGCGCGGAATGGCGGCTCTGCCGTCAGGGGAAGAAAGTTGTGACGACGCTGTTGCGCTAAAGCGGTCGAAGCGCGTCGCGCTGCTCTTCGGCCAGATCAGGCCATTGAAGAGGCCGTTTGGAGTGGTCGAGACACGGGGGCTGAACGGAGATGTGGCAACCTTGAGGCTCCATCAGGATGACCTGACCGGCAACACCGGCCTTTCCTGTCACCCTGCGTCTCAGATCATGCGCATCTCTGCTTCCGGCCTGTTCCACCGGCATGCCACCACCCGCGGGTTCCCGTCAGTCTGCACGCGCTGGTGCCGACCGTCCTGCGCTCCTATGGGCCGCGTCTGTGCCCCAGGTTGATCCGGTGATTGGCCGCTGTCTGTCACCATTTTCCTGACGAAGACGGAAGACGATCAGCATCCGCTTCTGGTCGCCATCAACGGATCATTGCGGTTCAGGTTCGTGCAAAGCCGCCGTCCGCGTGGTCGGTTGCCGCCATGCCCGCAACGCGCAGGAACGCCGTCACGCCCACCGCAACCGCTCCGATCACCGAGAAGATGAGTTGCCATATCTCCGAGGGCATCATGTGCTTGACAATACCGAGCGTGGCGTAAAATCCGGCCATTCCCGCCGGAGCGACGAAGGCCAGAGCAATCAGCAGACGCGCCCACATCGGGCGGATCAGCATGAGCAGGCCCTGACCAACAGCCAGCGTCAGACCGGCGGCGAGAAGACCAACGACGATGCCGCCGAGCCAGCCAGCCCCAGTATCATAGGCCAAGGCGCCTGCATTCAGGCCAATAAAGAACGGCAAAGCGAATACGGCGAGATTGAACAGCAGCCAGCACATGGTGCCGATGGCTGCGATGGAAACGAGGATTCCGAGAACGATCATGGTGGTGTCTCCGTGCAAAAGGTTGGACGGTTGCGCCTTCCACCACCACCATGGCGCAATCACAGCATAGCAGCATTCCTCTCACCGCGCGAGAAGCGATGGCTTTCGAGGCCAGGCCTGTCCGAAAACTCGCAGTTTGAATGAGAAAGCTTATGCGTCTGGTGGACCAGTATCTGCTGCACCTCTACGATGACCATATCGTTGGGCGGAAGGATGCGGGTTAAAGCTATGGCAGAAGTCGATTGGTCAGATCGGGCATTTTATGATGACGGCGAATGGGTGACATGGTCAGACATTGACGAACAGCTTCGTCACAAGGAATGGGGAGCGAAGTATCCAAACGCCATCCGATCAATGATCCCGTATTTTGAGGACCTGATCTCACTCGCTGAGAGCTACCATCTGGAGACGGGCCTGCATTTATCGGTGTATGGCGACATCGGTGAGCTGTTCGGTGCCATCACCTACGGCATCAAGTTGAACAAGACCTACGCGCAAGGTTCGGACGGCAAGCTCGAAAATGATCATGTCGAGATCAAAACCATCACTCCTTTCAAGAGCAAAGACGTGGTGATGGTGGATACATCAAGGCATTTCAGCAAGCTGCTCGTGGTCAAAATTAATGCGGAATTCCAGGTCTCCGGGCGAATGGTCAGCCGCAAGCAATTGCCAAAGCGCTCAGGCCGTTATGTCCGAATTCGTTGGGACGACCTGGCGCTATTGCAGTAGTGCTTATGCTGAACAGGCAGCGCTCACGCGCTGCCGGTCCCGAAGCGATAAACCGGGATACCCATCTTGCGAGCCTTGTCGGCCAGATTGTCCTGAATGCCCGTGCCGGGGAAGATGATGACCCCGATCGGCATGATGCCGAGCATCTGGTCGTTGCGCTTGAACGGCGCCGCCTTGGCATGTTTAGCCCAGTCAGGTTTGAAGGCGACCTGCGCGACTTTGCGATTGCTGGCCCAGGTGGCCGCGATGCATTCCGCGCCCTTGGGCGATCCACCGTGCATCAGAACCATGTCCGGGTGCTTGGCATGGACCTGATCGAGCTTGGCCCAGATCGTCCGGTGATCAGTCGTGTCTCCGCCCGAGAAGGCGATCTTTGGCCCGGCGGGCAACAGCACCTCGTTGTCGGCCCGGCGTTTGGCGGCGATGAAGTCGCGGCTGTCGATCATGGCCGAGGTCATCTGGCGATGGTTGACCCGTGAACCGGAGCGTTGCGACCAGGGCGTTCCGGTGGTGCGCAGATAGATGTCCGCGGCAGTCTCGCGGAAGATTTCCATGCTGTCACGGCGCTCGATCAGGCTTTGTCCCGCGCCGATCAGGGTTTCCAACTGGACGGATTTAACCTCGCTGCCGTCCTGTTCGCGTTGAAGGCGTTTCTGCGTCTGCTCGTTATCGTCAAGCTTGCGCTCGATCCGTTCGACAGCGCGGTGGAAGGTGTTGACGGTGGACCAGAGGATTTCGTCGAGGTCGAAATCGAGGCTGGTGTCGGCCATGGTGGAAATCAGGGCGTCGAAGATGTCGGAGACTGCCCCCTGGATGACGTGATCTTCGGGTGTGATCCGGGGATCGGCCTCGTCTTCGGAGGGGCGGTAGCCGTAGAGTTCGAGTTCTTCGATGGCATGGCCGGTCGGGGACGTGCTGTGATCGGGTTCGAAATCGTCGTGTGCGTACATGGGATGCTTCCGTCAGTTGGACCGCGACCGTCGCGGCCTTCATGGCGAGACACGCCCACGGGCACTCCGGTCTGGCAGCACGAGCCTCTGGCGAGGGCCTTGATGGCAAAGCCCGACTGATTTGTTTCGCGCTGTAAAGGCGGGCTTGCCCGCCGACGGAAATCAGTCGGGCGCCGCCATTGCCTGACCGGAGCGTTTGTGGGCCGATCGCCCTCTCGGAAGGCCAAGGCGCGGTCCTCTTCTGATGACAGGCAGCCTGCGCGCATGACCGGATCGGAACGCCCCCGATCACGGCCCCATACCGGCTATGCTATTGAAGCCATGAAGCGGCTGACGTCCTCGGGGGCGATTTGCACCCGGATCTCTGCTCGAACGGCATCCAGCCCATGAGTTACGAGATCTTCGTTGAAGTCCCCCATCATGGGCGAGAGCGTGATGGTCTCGATTCCGACCTCGTGCGCCCGGTCCACCAGGCTATCGCGGGCGCTGTTCCCTGCCGGATCGTTATCACGGACGATATAGAGCCTGCGCAGTTGCGGCGGGAACAGAATAGCGGCGAGATGTCCGGCCGAGAGTGCGGAAACCATCGGCATGGTGGGCAGAGCCTGACGCAGTGACAGGATGGTTTCGATACCTTCCCCTGCTGCCATGACATCCTGCGCATCACCGAAACGAACCGCATGTCCGAGCAGGTCGCCCATTGCCTTCCTTGGCGGATCGACAGGTGCCTTGCCGGAACCGTCAGAGGCCAGCCAGGTGCGGTGCGCGCCGGTGATCCTGCCAGCGAAGTCGGTGACGGCGGCGATCATGGCGGGCCAGGTTTGCGTCGGGCCATCGTCCTCGGGCCGCCAGTAGCAGTTGGGATGGAAACGCAGATTTGCGGTTTGGCGTAAATCCGTCATCCCGCGTCCGCGTAAATACGCTTCTGCGGTACTGCCGATCAGCGGCTGTGTCATGCGCCAGAGTCGGCGTGCGGCCTCCGATGATCCCGATGGTGCTGGCGGGCGAGACTGACGGGATGGCGGCTGCGGTTCAGGATGCCGCAGGCTGAGGAAGCGCCGGGCTTCTTCGGCAACGTCTGTGAAATCGATCAGGCCGAGCGAGTTCCGGATCACGTCCAGCAGATCGCCATATTCCCCCGTGGCCGAGTCCTGCCATTTACCGGCAATGCCTTTCACGCTGTCGTGCAGCCGGACGAACATGGAGCGGCCAGCCGTGTTTCGGACATCGCCAACCTGCCAGTAATTGCCCTGTTTGCGACCATTCGACAGATAGTGGCGGCACACCGCCTCGGCCTGTCGGCTGAGACGCTGCGCGAGTTCCGAAGCATTGAGACGCGCCATTATGCGGCCTCCCGCTCACCGATGCGCAGGGCCGAAAAGCGGTCAAGCAGTTTGCCGATGATCTCCGGTCCCGTTACATCGACGGGCACGAAGAAGCGCAGTTTCCACGAGATGATCTCACTGAAGAGGCCATAGGCTCGCAGCCGGTCACGCATCGCATCGGTAAAGCCGGTCAGTTCGATCCGGTTGGCGCCCATGACGCGGACGCGGCGCAGTTGCAGCCCTTCGGCGAGATCAAGGATCGTGCGACCTTCGATCAGCGCTGCATAGGCGGCGTCCGGTGTCAGGCTGTTGGTGACGCCACTGGTCGAAGCATTGGCGGCCCAGGCCGGCGATACCCGGCGACCGATGATGCGTTCGCCCTCGTCGGTCTGCAGCCGATAGACGCGGGCGGAGTCCTGCGGCAGGCGTTTCCAGATCGGCAGAAGCAGCCCTGTCACCATATGCAGGATGCTGTCGGTGAACTCCGGCACCTGGGCCAGTTCCGCCTTCCAGGCTGTGGTGAAGGCGGCACGGTCAGCCTCGATCCAATGGGTCTCGCCCATCGCCCGCACCGGAATGTTCATCGCTTCCATCGGCCGGATCAGCCGCACGCGCCTTTCGATCTCACCATCATCCAGCATGACGCTGGTGGTCGGGACCTGAACGGCAGCGCGACCGGATCGCTCGTTGATGAGCAATCTTGCGCGGGGATCATCCAGTTCCGCCAGGGCGGCATTGAGCGTAACCGGCTGATTGCGTTTGCGCTCGGTGAGCGTCAGGAGCCGGGTTTCCGCGCCGGTGCCCGGATGGGTGTGGATGACCTGCCGGTCTGTGACGATGAAGCTTTCGGCCTTCAGCGTCTCCAGCCCCATATCATAGGTGCCGGATGCGATTGCTCCGTCGATCCGTGCCTGCAGAAGCTGCTCGAAGGCCGAGAACAGGATGCCCTGCAATTCGATGGTCAGCGCCAGCAGGCGGTTGAGGAAGGTGGTGATCGGCGGCAGTTCGTCCTTCACACCGGTGCTGTCCATCAGCTTCAGGCCGGTGGCGGATTCAAACCGTTCGAGCGAGCATCCCTCGACCTTCCCGCGCACGATCAGCAGATAGAGCTGGCGCAGCGCATCGCGGGCATAGGCGGATTCCAGATTGTCCTCGGGACGGAACAGCCCCTGACCGCCTGTCTGGCGCTGGCCGCGTGTAATCGCGCCCAGCGTGTCGAGGCGGCGGGCGATGGTCGAAAGGAAGCGCTTCTCGGCTTTGACATCCGTGGCGATGGGCCGGAAGAGCGGCGGCTGCGCCTGATTGGTGCGGTTGGTGCGGCCCAGCCCCTGAATGGCGGCATCTGCCTTCCAGCCTGGCTCCAGCAGGTAATGCACGCGCAGCCGCTGGTTTCGCGCCGAGAGTTCGGCGTGATAGCTGCGCCCCGTGCCACCGGCATCCGAGAAGACCAGAATGCGCTTCTGATCATCCATGAAGGCCGAAGTCTCGGCAAGATTGGCAGAAGGCGCACGGTTCTCGACGGCTAGGTGGGCCGCTGCTCCAATACCCTTGCGCACGATCCGGCGTGAGCGGCCCGTGACCTCCGCCACAATATCCGTGCCGAAGCGCTGCACGATCTGGTCGAGCGCACCGGGGACAGGCGGAAGCGAACCCAGCTGCTCCAGCATCTCGTCGCGCCGCGCCACCGCTTCGCGGCATTCCACCGGCTGACCATCGCGGAAGACGGGGCGTGACGACAGGTTGCCCTCGCCATCGCTGAAAGGTTCATAGAGCTGCACCGGAAAGGAATGCTGCAAATACGAGCCGACATATTCCCTCGGAGTGACATCGACGGAAATATCATTCCATTCCTCGGTGGGGATCTCGGATAGCCGCCGTTCCATCAGCGCTTCGCCGGTCGAGACGATCTGGATGACGGCCGCATGGCCCGCTTCAAGATCGGCATCAATGGACCGGATCAGGGTCGGGGTTTTCATGGAGGTCAGCAGATGGCCAAAGAAGCGCTGCTTGGTGCTTTCAAAGGCCGAACGGGCGGCGGATTTGGCCTGCCGGTTCAGCGTCCCCTCGCTGCCGGTGATGTTGGCGGCTTCCATCGCCGCGTCCAGGTTCCCATGAATGACAGCTTATCGCGAGGTAGCGATAATGCGCAGGAGCGCGGCATAGTCGCTGAATTCCTGCACTGTCGTGCGATCTTGCTGCACATTATTTTGATTGCGAACCTCGGTGGTCTCTGGACCAGCTGAGGAAACAATCATGTTGCAGACGCACGACGAATTGATCGCCGAACTCTCGAATTTGCTCACGGCGCAGAATTATAACCCGGTGGTTGTGGCGAACCATCGACTCTACGCGCGCGCATTTCTCGATTATCTGGCCGAGTGCGACATGCAGGTCGAGACTGTGACGCCTCAGCAGGTCGACCAGTATTTTTGCTATGCAATCCAGGATTTTCAGGCCCAGTATGGCCGAGTTCCCTGTCCGCGGTGGCACATGTTGCCCCGCACGTCAATCAACAAGCTCCTCCGGCTTGCTCAAGGCAAATGGCCGCCCGAGCCGGAGATAATCGAACCGGAAACTGTGTACCGGCAGGCGATCTGCTGCGAATACGAGGCATGGCTGCGCGACGAGCGCGGTCTGGCAAGCGCTACCATCGCGGCGCTTATGTGGGAGGCACGGAACTTCCTGCGATGGCAGTTCGAACGGAGCGGTGCTGCCAGCCTCGACACGTTGAGCATCGTGGAAGTCGATCTCTACATGGACATGCGCGCGCCTGGATTAAGGCGCAAATCATTGGCCGATGTCGCTGAGCGGCTCCGGTCGGTGGTGCGCTATCTGCATCGGACGGGACGCATCCCGACTGATCTCACGCCGCACATCATCGGCCCCATGCTTTACGCCTATGAAGATGTGCCCTCGACGTTGGACAAGAGCCAAATCGCCGCGGTGTTGGCGACGACGAAGAAGGACGGATCGCCGCGAGGAATGCGCGATTTTGCGGTACTTCAACTGCTTGCCACATATGGGTTGCGCGAAGGTGAGATATGCCGCCTTCGGCTTGAAGACGTGAACTGGCGCGGAGAATCCCTGCGTATCCGTCACACCAAGACCAATGCGTACTCCTACATGCCGCTATTGGCGCCGGTTGGTGAGGCGCTGCTCGACTATCTGCGTCATGGGCGCCCCCAGGTCGAGGGGCGGGAAATCTTCATCCGATCCTGCGCGCCCTACATCGCAATGACAAACCTGTACGGCATGATCCGCGGGCGGTTAGCAGCCGCAGGCGTCGAGCCGCCGGGAAAGCGAGGAGCGCATGTCTTCCGCCACGCGCGAGCGGTCGAACTACTGCGGGCGTCGGTCCCGCAAAAGATCATCGGCGACGTGCTCGGGCATCGATCAATCGAATCCACCAATGCCTATCTCAAGCTGGCGACAGATGATCTCCGAGCCGTGGCGCTCGAGGTACCCGGCTCGGAGATGCTGTCATGAGCGCCTGGCACGATCCCGATTGCACCGTTGTTGACGCCTTCCTGGAAAAATCGCAGTTCCGGCCGGGAAGCAGACCGACTTATCGCTGGTTCCTTCGCAGCTTCGAGGATGTAGCCCGACGTCATCCCGCGGTTGACCGGCAGATGCTCGACGTCTGGCTGAAGGAAATGGAAAAACGTTGGCGAATGCCGACGCTGCTCAACCAGGTCTGCATTGTCGATCGCTTCCTCGAACACCTCGTCGAAATCGGGCTGATCGCCGAGAATCCCGTTGCTGTGCTTCGTCGTCAGTACAACGCCAAACAAAACAAGCCGATCTGGCGGGCTCTCGCTTCCCCCAATCCCGACGAAGCCCTGGCCGCATTGCGACGGCCCGCGCCCTACGGCAGCGTGCTGGGGGACTTCATGCGCGAGCATGTCGCGTTGATGCGCAGCCGGGGCTATCAGTATGAGACCCAGGCTCACTGGCTATTGCGGTTCGATCGGTTCCTCCAGGCGAACCCCGAACTTGCCGGGGCATCGCTTGAGACAATGCTGGCGCGCTGGGCAACTGCCAAGCCGACCCGCAATCACGCGGCTGAATGTCAGAAGCTGGGGCGCATCCTGACCAAGGCGCGGTATCGCCTTGATCCCAGAATCCCGCCAAAACGCTTCAACGCCCGGCCAGAGCGGGAAGTGGCGCGCGAGCATCGACGGCCGCATATCTTCAGTCCGGCCGACGTCCGGCGGTTGCTCGATGTTGCCCGCTCGTATCCGTCGCCGGATGCTCCGCTGCGGCCTATGGTCCTCTACACGATGGTGGTTCTGGCCTATTGTGCCGGACTGCGCCGTAGTGAACTCGCCGGGCTTGATCTGGGTGACGTGGACCTTCAATCGGACACGATCACGATCCGGGAAACGAAGTTCTACAAGACCAGGATCTTGCCGCTAACCGGCAGCGTCATGGCCGAATTACGGGCCTATATCGATGCAAGGCGGCGCGCCGGCGCCCCGCAGGATCCGCGGTCCGGGCTCTTCTGGCACGAGCACTTCAATGATCGCTATACCCCCGTGACGGTCTCAACGATGATTACCAACGTCATGCGCCGCGCCGGGTTCAAGCCCCCGACGGGGCGGGCGGGACCACGCGTTCATGACCTGCGCCACTCGATGGTCGTGAACCGAATCCTTCAATGGTATCGATCCGGCGTCAATCCGCAGGACAAACTGCGCTTTCTCTCCACCTATATGGGGCACCGGGACATCAACTCCACGCTGGTCTACATCACTGTCACGCAGGACCTGCTGCATGAGGCAAGCGAGCGGTTCCGTACCGTTGGCGTCCGATGCCTCACAATGGAGGCGCGGCCATGACGAAGAGCAATCCGTTCCCCGCGTTGTTGCGGGCGTTCTTCCAGGAATGGTTGGCCGAGCAACGCAGTGCTTCGGTTCATACGATCCGGTCTTACCGCGACACCTGGCGATTGTTGCTTCGGTTTATCGCGGAGCGAAAAGGCGGCGGGGTTGCGCGGATCACGCTGGCCGATGTCTCGGCCGGCGAGGTGCGCGCGTTCCTCCATCATACCGAGCATGGGCGCAAAAGCACAATCGGCACGCGAAACTGCCGGCTCGCAGCGATCCGCAGCTTCTTCAGCTACGTGGCGGACAAGGATCCCGAATACATTGCGCAATGCGCCGAGGTCCTGACCGTCCCGCTGAAGCGGGAGCCCACCGCTGCACCCTGCTATCTCGAGACGGGGGAGGTCGAGGCGATCCTTGCTCAGCCCGACCGATCGACAATCGAGGGGATGCGCGACCATGTGTTGCTCTCGTTCCTCTACAACAGCGGCGCGCGCATCCAGGAAGCTCTCGACCTCTGTACCGACGCGATCCGGTTCGACGCACCGAACTTCGTGCGTCTTTACGGCAAGGGGCGCAAGGAACGCATCTGTCCGCTCTGGCCAGAAACAGTGACGTTGCTCCGGAAGTTGTTGGAACGCCAACCACGTGGGGCAGAAGAGCGAATCTTCGTGAATCGATACGGTGAGCCCCTGGGCGCCTCCGGGGTGCGGTTCAAGTTGGCCGCCTATGTTGAGGAAGCCGCCAAATCCATGCCGACGCTTCGGTCCAAACATGTGACGCCGCACAGCTTCCGGCATGCCACCGCCGTTCACCTTGTCGCTGCCGGGGTCGACATCACCGTCATCCGCAGTTGGCTTGGACACGTCAGCCTCGATACGACCAACCACTACGCACAGGCCAATCTGGAGACCAAACGAAAGGCGCTTGAACAGGTAGGCGCGCCGGCGGCGAGCAACGTCCCACCATCGTGGAAACGCGATGCCAGCCTGATGGAATGGCTCGACACCCTGTGAAATAATGCGAAGGACGTGGCGAAGTGTGCCGCCGCTTTGCGGGGCCGCGCCGCGCTCCTGCGCATTATCGCGACCTCGCGATAAGCGGTCTTATGCGCAGCTGCGCATAAGATCGCGAAGGCGGCAGCATATGAGTCGTAGATGTGCCGCTGTTCGTCCGTGAGCTGATGCTCGATCAGTTCATATTCGACGCCATCATAGGAGAGTGAGCGGGCGGTATAGAGGCCGAGAGATCGCAGGTCGCGGGCCAGGACCTCCATGGCCGCAACGCCACCGGATTCGATCGCCTCGACGAACTCGGCGCGGGTCTGGAACGGAAAGTCCTCACCGCCCCAGAGGCCGAGGCGCTGAGCATAGGCGAGATTGTGGACGGTGGTGGCGCCAGTCGCCGAGACATAGACGACGCGGGCGTCGGGCAGCGCGTGCTGAAGCCGCAGGCCCGCACGTCCCTGCTGCGAGGCGGCGACATCACCGCGTTCACCTTTTCCGCCACCGGCATTCTGCATGGAATGGCTCTCGTCGAAGATAATGGCTCCATCGAAATCGGACCCCAACCATTCGACGATCTGCTTGACGCGGGAAACCTTTTCGCCCCGGTCATCGGAGCGCAGCGTGGCATAGGTGGTAAACAGGATGCCTTCCGATAGCGTGATCGGCTTGCCCTGCGGGAAGCGTGACAGAGGTGTGACAAGCAGCCGCTCCATGCCGAGCGCCGACCAGTCGCGTTGCGCGTCCTCGATCAGCTTGTCGGATTTGGAGATCCAGATCGCCTTGCGGCGCCCTCGCAGCCAGTTGTCGAGAATGATGGCGGCGGACTGGCGACCCTTGCCAGCGCCGGTTCCATCACCGAGCATGAAGCCCCGGCGAAAGCGGATCGATCCGGCAGCATCCTCGGGCGCGGCGCTCACATTGTCGAAATGCTCGTCCACGGTCCAGGCGCCGGCGAGATGATCGGCGTGGGCTTCACCGGCATAGATCACCGTTTCAAGCTGGGCGTCCGACAGACGCGCGCAGATGTCGGGCGGCAGCATGGGCCGGTAGGAAGGCTTGGGCGGTGCGACCGAGGCCATGGCGGCGGATTGCACCAGCTTGGTCGGATGCGGCTTTGCACCAGCGATACGCAGCGATTGCAGCGCATATTCCTCATAGATCGCGTCGGACAGGCGAGCGCCTTCCGGTGGCGTCCAGTCCACGGTCTCATAGGCGAGTTCGACGCCATCAGGATCATTGGCCGAAGCAGCGACAGATCGCGTAGCCGCCGAGCGAGCGAGATAGCCCCGCACGGTCTTCGGCGCGGTGGCCGAAGCGGAAACCACGATCTTCGGCAATGACACTGGCAGGCGCGGCGGAACCTGTTCCTCGATCCATCCGATCAGCGTGGCAACATCAGGCGCGATCCCCGGCGAAGCCGGCAAACTGGCGGGATCGTCGGCGGGCAGTTTGTCGATAACGGTCAGCCGCGTGTCGATCGTGGTGCCGTGCTTTGCATAGACCGCACCATCGACGGCAGCGCTGAACACCACGCGGCCACGGGCCTGCAAGCGGATGAAGGCGTCCCGCCATGCCGGAGCTTCGGGGCCAAAGCCAGCGCCGGTGATCGTCACCAACCGACCGCCGGGAGCAAGACGGGCCAGTGCCGCGGCAACATGGCGATAGGCCGCATCCGCGACACGCCCGCTGACATTGGCCATGACCGAGAATGGCGGGTTCATCAGCACCACGGAGGGGACAGCATCCGGAGCCAGATGATCATCGATCTGGGCGGCGTCGAAGCGGGTGACGGCAAAAGCCGGAAAGATCTGGGCAAGCAGATCGGCCCGGGTCTCGGCCAGTTCGTTGAGGATCAGCGAGCCGCCGATGGTCTGCGCCAAGATCGCCAGAAGGCCGGTGCCCGCCGATGGTTCCAGCACCCTGTCATCGGGCGTAATCGCGGCAGCCGTCAGAGCGGTAAGGCCGAGCGGGATCGGCGTCGAAAATTGCTGGAAGTTCTGGCTTTCCTCGGAACGTCGGGTCTGCGTGGGCAGCAGCCCCGCGACCTTTGCCAGCACGGAAATCCGTGCAGCCGGAGACGCGGCTTTACGGAAAAGCGCCTTTCCGTATTTGCGCAGGAAGAGGACCGTGGCGACCTCGCAGGCCTCATAGGCAAGCTTCCAGTCCCAGACGCCGGTAGCGTCAGATGCGCCGAAGGCCGTTTCCATCACACCGCGCAGGATGGCAGCATCGACGCGCTGACCGCGTTCGAGATGGGGGAGCAGATGATTGGCCGCAGCCAGAATGGCGGGCGCAGCCGCCATTGGCGTGACCGGATCGGTCACGGGGAACACCATGTTCATGTCTGGAACCTCAGGAGAGCGAAAAGGACAGGTCCGAACAGCGCTCTCTCTCGACCGCCCGGACTTAACCCCTTCCGGCCCGCCTCTGACTCTCAAAGCGCAGCTAAAAAAAAGCGCCCCGACCGGACGGTGGGGCGCTTGTCAGTGTCTTCTCGGGATCATCCGAAGCGGCGACCAGCTGCGGTGAAGGTGTATTCATTGGCGGCAATGGTTTCATCGACAGCCTCGTCCGAGGACAGATAATCATACTCGCGCTCAAGCTGGCGGTAGAGCCAGCGGGCCAGATCGCGCAGCGCCTCGATGACCGCCTCCTCGGCATCAGCGGTCATGTCCTGCCAGGTCGGGCTGTCGCGCTCGACCGTGATCGACATGCAGTATTCGTGATAATAATGGCCGCGATGGCTGGCATCGGCGCGAAGCTGATAGAAATTGCGGCGCTGGATCGCCTGAAGGGCATCGGCGATGCGGTGCAGTTCGGTGTCCTGCGGGGCGTATTCTCTGATCCGGCGCGGCCCATGTTTCTGGTAGGAGTACCAGGATTCAAAGCAGGCACCGTCACCTTGTGAACAGAAGCCGCGGAACCAGATGCAGGGTTCCTGCCGTGTGCCGCCGCCCATCAACCGGACGGCACGGGTCTTGAGCTTCAATCCGAGGATTTCCGTGATGCGCTGGAAATCCTCGTAGACGGCATCGTACCAGTCATAATCGAAGCCGCCTTCGCGATACCAGGCGCGGGCCTTGTCCTTCGCTGCATCGGACAGCTCATCGAGACGATAGACGGTGGTTTCGATGATCTCAGGCATAGGGATCGCCTCCCTCCAGCACGGTGGAAAGCCAGCCGTCGGTATAGATCCAGTCCACCGTTTCGCCGGTGGCAAGATCGAGGACATGCGCCCCGCCACCAAATCCGTCGATACGCGGTTTCGAGCAGCTGTTTGCGTACTGGAAACCCCATAATCCGCTGAGGCCAAATTCGGCAGCGCAGCGTTTGACAAACTGAACGACATGCTCGGGATCGCCGGTGACATCATCGCGCATCCAGAGTTGCGTGCTGCCATGTTCTGGCTGGATGGAAAGCAGGAAGCCATCTGAAGGCGGATCCTCAACGGCATTGTCATCCGCCAGAGCGTTGTAGAGATCAAGCGCGCGGGCGGCGTTTTCGGGGGTGCCCACGTCAAGCAGGCAGGAAAAGTGCGTGTAATAATCGGCCATGACGGTCTCCGGACATGACATGGCCCGGCGTATGGCCGAGCCGAATGGGATGGAATGGGTGAAGCTCAGGCGGCCTGCGGCAGGCGGAGCAGATCGGCCGAGGTTTCGCGCCAGAAGGGATCGACCAATCGGGCCTCCAGCGCAGCGGCGCGGTAACGCAGCCGTCTCGCATCGCCGGGGTCCGAAGCCCGGAACGCCATACCGCGCAGGCGGCTGGCCTCGGTCACGATCCTGCGTGCCTCGGCATCGGACGCGACTGGCTGTTGCCAGAGGATAATGCCGGCGCGGATTTCGCCGGCGAGGACCAGGCGCTGATCTCGGTCCTGAATGAGCATGATGCGCGGCTGAAAATACGGGAAGCTGTCCGGCCCCGTGCAAATATTACCGCGCGCCACGCGCAAGGCTGCGGTCTGTATGGCCTCGTCCAGTGATGGGCATTCCCCAAGCGGGATCACGCGGTCAAAGCTGTTCGCCGCGTCACTGGCGTCATAGCTGGCCGCGCCGAGGCATGAGATGCGCAACGGCAGCTTTTGCGACCGATAAAGCGCGGGCAGAACATCGGCAGCCAGAATCTGACCGATGGAACGGAAGGTTTCGGAACGGGCAAAGGTCATCGGCATCACTCCATGACGGGCGCCGAAAAGCCTCTCTCTCCAGCCATCAACCCGTCACGGCCGAACGGCCCGCACTCTTCCTCTCTGACCGGGCTTGTTCCCGGTTCCGCTGCCGACGATGGGGGGCCATCTTGAGGCAATGAAGGCCCGAAGCGCGGGTCTCCGCGCTCGGGCCGTCGGGGATGAGGCGCTTTCGCGCCTTATTCCCACGGGTCCAGCTCCAGCTTCACCATGTCGTCGTCGCCGTCGAACTCGGCGGCAGGGCACGCGGCGTGGGTGCCGTCTCCGGCCTGGAACACAACGATCGAAACCATCAGCGTGGCGGCAAGGCTGGCGGCGAAGGCGGTGGCATCTGCATAGGACATGGGTTCCGGCTCCTGTCTTTGGGAGGCGGGGGACCATCCCCCGCGCGACAGGCGCCCGAAGTGTCTGACCGGATCTGCAATCACCCGAGGGCGTTCGGACTTTTCCCGAATCCCCGAGGGCGGCACGCGCGCGTAAGCCGACCCCTTTGGGGTTGAATGTCAAAGAGACGGATCGGACCAAGGTTTGCGAATGGAAGCGGGGGTGGTTTTTCGCATCTGACAGGATGCCGGATACCCGTCGCAGATGCTCTGCCGCGTCAGCCTTGCCACCATGCTGGCATCAGGATCGTGTTCCTTCAGGCCAGAGATGGCTGCCGCTTGTCCTGATCGGGATGGCGGATTGCATGGTGAAGCCGGATTGGGCCCGTCCGGTGCAGACATCCCATCCTCACGGCCAGAGACCCTGCGATCGGGTCTTCAGCTCCAAAGCCCATCGGCAATTTCGCGGGCAACCATCGCGCGGGCTTTCATCATCAGATCGTCGCCCGATGTATCGATGTGACCATAGAAGCGCGCACGGCCGCCATGGGCAGTCCATTCGGCATAGCGGCAGTATTCACGGGCATCGAGCCGGAAAACGCGCATATCTTCGGCCCAATGGGGCTTTGGCTCCACAACAACGGTCATGCCGTCGCGGCTTTCCTCCCAGGGCAGTGTACGCTCCAGCGGACGGTTTTCCCGATCCTGAGCAAATATTTCATCAACGTCGATGCTGGCAGCCATGGCGGCTCTCCAAAGAAAAAGCCCGATCACGAGGATCGGGCGAGTTACGGAAACGGAGCGGTTAGAACGGGGCGACCGAAGCCGCCCCGCATGAGTGCTATTCAGCAGCGACCATATGCTGTTCTTCCTCATCGTCAGCGGGGTCGTCCTCGCCATCGCCGGAGAGGAAATCGGGCAGATTGTCGGCTTCCGCCGCAATGCCCGATGCCGGGTCGACTTCGATACCCTCGTCCGCCATGCGCAGCGGCTCAGGCAGCCAGCCGGTTTCCGCCAGCAGGCGTTCGGCTTCCTTGGCCATGTCGCCCTTCTTGAGATGTCCGATCAACTCGGCGGCCCGGTCTCCGGCCCCTTCACGTACAGCTTCAAGGATACGCGGCTTGGTCACGCGGCCGAGATAATTGCCGACCGTCGGCCGCCAGCCCACGGCCACCATGTCGAGGCCGGTCGAACGGGCCAGCCGGTCAGCCTGCGACAGGCGGATGTCCAGCCCGTGCTGGCTGACGCCCGTGCCGCTGTAAGGGTTCGGCTTCTCATAGAGCGCATTGACACCGAAGCTGACGCAATGGGCGAGTAACTCCATGCGCGACCCATCGTCCAGATCGGTCAGCCAATCCCAGAGGGCGGCATCGTCTGCCGGGACATGATCGCACCAGCGTTCGTGGCGGTCAGCGATAGCCTTGGCCGACGCGCTGTCGCGCAGATCCTCGGCCTGTGCGGGCAGATGAACCTCCCGGACCTGGGCTTCGAGGCATCCCTTGCTGGAATGCGGCATGAAGCAATCCATGGCCAGCCTGTGCAGCAGTGCCGTCATAGCGACATGCGGGTTTACTGCCACCGCATCCCGCAGCGCCAGCGTGCGATGCGCGGTCAGCTCGCTGACCAGGCGATCGGGCAGCGGCTTGATGATGTCGGCCTCGTCTTCCTCCTCAGTTTCGACCGCCTGGCCGCCCAGCGTGATAACTGCACCCATGCGGCTTACCTCCGGTTCTGACCGCTGGATCACCTCGCCGGTTTCCGGGTCAACGATTTCAGCTTCCGGTTCCGCAGGCGTTTCATCTTCGGCGCGAACATAGCCGCGCTCGATCAGCAATGCGCCATCGGCGTCGATGCTGATGAAGACACCCGCCATGCTGATCTGGTCCGGCTCGAAGGTCATCGGACGGCGCTCGAAGGTTTCCAGAGCCAGTTCGATCTCACCCAAGCGGGCGTCGATCTCGTCAGGCAGCTCGTCCGCCTCGCCATATTCGACTTCAAGCCGGTCATACTCGTCGCGCAATGCTTCGCGGGTGGCGCGTTCCTCTTCGCTCAGATCGACCGTGGTGCCGACAATCTGGCGTAGGCCATGGTCGTGACCATAGGGGAAGGTGATGGCGACCTCGATCCATTTCCAGCCCTCGGCGGCGATGGCTTCGCCCTCGGCCTTCAGTTTTTCGCCCACCAACCGGTCGAGCAGCACCGGATCTTGCAGCCAGCCACCATCGTCCTGCTGAAAGAGATCACGCAGCACGCAGCCGCCAGCCTCTTCATAGGCATCGATACCAACGAACACCGCCCGTTTGTCGGCGGCGCGGACTGTGGTTTCGGTCAGCAGGCGTCGGATGTGGTAGGGTTCCTTCTGCCAGCCATCCCTGATCGCTTCCCAGACCTGCTCCTGACGGGCATGGTCAGAACTGACGCTGAAGGCCATGAGTTGTTCCAGCGTCATGCCGTCCTCGGCATAGACGTCGAGCAATGCCGGTGAGACGGAAACCAGACGCAGGCGCTGCTTCACCACCTTGGCATCCACAAAGAAGGCGGCGGCGATGGCTTCCTCGGTCATGCCCTTTTCGCGCATGGCCTGGAAAGCGCGGAACTGATCGAGCGGATGCAGCGGAGCGCGCTCGATATTCTCGGCGAGCGATACCTCGTCGATCAGCACATCGGCGCTGGCCTCCGACACCACGCACGGGACCGGCGCACTTTTGGCGAGGCGCTTCTGCTTGACCAGCAGTTCCAGCGCCCGGAACCGGCGACCGCCGGCGGGCACCTCGAACATGCCGGTTTCCTTGCCCCCGGCATCCACCACCGGACGGACATGCAGGGACTGGATCAGGCCGCGGCGGGCGATGGACTCGGCCAGTTCCTCGACCGAGATGCCGGCCTTGACGCGCCGGACGTTGGACTGGCTGAGCACCAGCTTGTTGAAGGGAATGTCGCGCGAGGACGACAGGGTGATCTTCTGAACGGCAGTGGCCATGTCAGTTACTCCATGACGGACGCCGGTGAGCCTCTCTCTCCGGCTATCAGCCCGTCACGAAGCGAAGCGCCGCCCTCTTCCTCTGAAGAGAGCGACGCCAGCCGCAGAACCTGAAACCCGGAAATCAGGCACTCCGGTTTTCTGTATCGGCGGATGTGCGGGAAAAGCTCGCGCCGACGCCGTAGAGCAAACGCTCGGCGGCGCGGATGCTGCCGGTCTCACGGGCGGCCTCGGCCCAGACCGAGATCGGGAAATCGCCGGTGAACAGCAGATCGCACTCGATGCCCATGCCGAATGGCAGCCGGACTGACTGCATCTCGCCAAGGCTCCACGAACCCAGTTCGGGATGGCCGAGATCCGCCAGGCCGAACATGATGTCGCCATCCTCATCCAGCTCGGTAGCGAGCCAGACGCCTTCACCGATGGGATTGAAGAACTTCACGACCGGGGATGTGATCTTGATCGCGCTGGCGACCATTGGCCAGCAGGCGGTCGTGCTGTGCGCCTGTCAGGAGGATCATGCCGCCGCCCTCCGGTCGGTTTCGCTCGCATCCGACTCCCCGGTGTCTTCGGCAAGCAGATGCGACAGCAGCCAGTCCGCCGCCTTGCTGGCCTGCGAGGCCGCGCGGACAATGGCGCGGGAATCCTCGCGCATGACCTCCAGCCACGATCCGATGTAATCGGCATGGCGGACGGTCGGCACGATCCCGAGCGCGGCGCAACTGAAAGCTGCGGTCTGTTCGGCAATCATTTCCTCGAAGGCGTATTTCTTCGAACCGAACGAGCCGGTCAGATCGCGGTTGAGGCGGCTGTGATGGCCGCTGGCGTGCCCCAGTTCATGCAGGGCCGTCCTGTGCCAGTTGATCGGCTCGAAATAGGCTTGCGGAGGCGGCACCTGCACATAGTCGAGCGACGGCATATAGAAGGCGCGATTGCCGCCAATACGGAAGTCGATGCCGGTGGCCCGGATCAACGCCTCGACCTGAGGTTCGATAAGGCCCGGCGGCGGTGGCGGCGCGACTGCCGTGATCTCATCGGGTAGGCCATCGCATTGCGCGGCGTTAAAGACCGTGAACCGCTTCAGGAACGGAATGGCATGCGCATCCTCACCCGTTTCGCGGGCACGGCGCTTCTCGTCCTCGGGGGTGAAACGGTCGGCATAAACGACAGTTGTGCCACGCTCGCCCTTCCTGACATTGCCGCCAAGCGAAAGCGCCTGGCGGAACGTCAACCACGCCTGAGCGGGGAAACCATGCTGGATGACAGCGCCCCAGAGGATGAGAATATTGATGCCGGAATAGGATCGGCCGGTTGAAGCATTTCTCGGCAGGCCCAGCGGGGCGGTATCAGGCGACGCACCCCAGGGCTGGACCCATGGCAACCGCCCTTGCTCCAGCTCGGCGATGATCTTGTTGGTGATGTCGTCGTAAAGGTTGCTGCGCGCGCCACCTTCCGCGAGGTTACGACCCTGTCTGGCCATCGGGATGATCTCCGCGACGGGCGCCGGAAGCCTCTCCTCCAGCCCTCAACCCGTCACGGAAAATCCGTCCGTACTCTCACTCTGAAGGGGGCGTTGCGGGGATCTCCCCGCAGAAGGGGTAGGCAGAGACCAAGGCTCGGCCGCAGGGGAAGGCGTTCCCCTATCCGGACTTCCTTGAAAACTGTCAGAAACTCGCGTATATTTCCAACAGGAGAAAGACGATGACACGGCTGACCGAACAGATTCTGGCACATGCGACGGGACTTCCCGAAGGGATGCCCGTGTCCGCCAAGGGCTTGCTCCACCTCGGAAACCGGGCGGCCGTGGATCAGGCATTGTCGCGTCTGTCCGAGCGCGGGCAGCTCATCCGCGCCGGTCGTGGCGTCTATCTGCGTCCCATCGCCAGTCGGTTTGGCACGCGCGCACCTTCGGTCGAGCAGGCTGTCGAGGCCCTCGCGACCCAAAAAGGGGAGATCATCGTCTCGAACGGAGCCGCCGCGGCGAACGCGCTTGGCTTGACGACGCAGGTGCCCGTCCGCTCGGTCTATCTGACCTCCGGACGCAGCCGAAAGATGCACCTCGGCAAGCAGGTCGTCGAATTGCGGCACGCGCCGCGCTGGCAACTGGCCCTGGCCAACCGCCCCGCAGGGGAGGCCGTGCGGGCGCTGGCTTGGCTCGGCCCCGAAAGGGCGGAGGCCGCGCTCACGACATTGAAACGGAAGATGCCGCCCGGCGTGTTCGGCGAACTGGTCGCCGCCGCGCCGCAGTTTCCGACATGGCTCGCACAGAGCGTCGGAAAGGCGGCCTATGGCTGACGTTTTCCTCCAGCTTTCGGCCGAGGATCGGCGTGATGCACTGGGCGTCGCTGCCGACCGTTCGGGTCGCCCCACCCATCTTCTCGAAAAGGATGTGTGGGTGGTGTGGGCGCTGGCGACCCTCTACGCGGCACCGCTCGGCGAGCATCTGGTGTTCAAGGGCGGCACGTCGCTGTCGAAAGCCTATCAGGTCATTCGCCGGTTTTCGGAGGACGTGGATCTGACCTACGACATTCGGGCGATTGCGCCCGATCTGGTCGGGGACAATGGCGAGGGTCTGCCGAAGACACGAAGCGAGGAAAAGCGCTGGTCCAGCGAGGTCCGTCGGCGGTTACCGGCATGGGTCGCGGAAACCGTGCAGCCTGTGATCGAGACCGCACTGGCCGTCGAAGGTCTGGCGGCGGCCGTCCGCGTCGAGGATGAGAAGCTCTTCATCGACTATGAGGCGACCGCAGCCGGGTCCGGCTATGTGGCTCCAAGCGTCATG
The DNA here is from genome assembly GCF_002795205.1 of Sphingobium sp. LB126. Classification (NCBI taxonomy): domain Bacteria; kingdom Pseudomonadati; phylum Pseudomonadota; class Alphaproteobacteria; order Sphingomonadales; family Sphingobiaceae; genus Sphingobium; species Sphingobium sp. LB126. Next base: position 247,708 of record NZ_NETV01000001.1, on the reverse strand, counting down.
CTGGAGTTCGGCGCGCGCTCGACGGGCGAACCCGCGAGCTTGCGCGACGTCGTCTGCGACGCGGCCGGCCTGATCGAGGGGCTGCTCTTCCCGACGGCGCGGCCGCGCGTCATGCACGCGGAGCGGACGTTCTGGGAGAAGGCGACCGCCATCCACGTCTTCTGCCTCCAGGAGCGGCTGCGCGGCGACCGCTTCGCGCGACATTGGCACGATGTTGTCCGACTGGACGAAGCCGGCTTCGCGGAAGCCGCTTTTGCCGATCGCGACCTGGCCAACGCTGTCGCTCGGCACAAGTCGATGTTCTTCGCAGAGAAGGCCGCCGACCGCACGCCGATCGACTATGCAGCGGCTGTCAGCGGCGGCTTGCAACTCGTGCCGGTCGGCGATGGCGCGAAGGCGTTGGAGGACGACTATGCCCGCATGGTTGAGGATGGGCTGCTCTTCGATGACGCTGAGCCGTTCGAGGCGCTTATGGCGCAGTGCGCCGATATAGTCGCGCGCGCGAACGGCGCAGCCAAATAAGAAACGGGGGCGGGGGAATATGCGCGACGTCGAAGAGGTGCGAAAATCTCGGTTTGTAGGGAGTGACGATGCCGATTCATCGGAACCCGACTGGAACAAGGAGATCGAGAGCGCCCACCAGACGATTTGCGAGATCATGAACAAGAACGTCGCAGGCGCAGACCGGGCGGCTCGATGAAACTGCCAATGCTTGGACGATCCCGCATATACCGGCCCAGCCTTTGGGCGCGCATTTTCTTGTCGGAGAAGTGGAAACTGGCTCTCAGCCCATCTTCGCAGGACCGAGTTAGCCTGACATCGACAGGCGAGGATGAAATTCAGTGCCTTGATATCTCGTCGGTTTCGTCAACCAAGGCCCTGCTTTGGCACACGGTCGAGATCCGGTCGAAGGGCCGTATCGATGCTCTTTCCGGCCTGACCGCCAAGGCGTCTCAGACTTTACGCGACGATTTGCTGGCTTTCGTGAACCAGCATCTCGCGAATCTCATCGATTCCGACAAGGAACGCTTGCGCGAGGTCGATAGCAAGATTCGCGCGATGACCGACAGCAACAGGCAATATCTTGCTCATGCCGACGTCGGCCGGGCGATCGCGAGTGTCCCGGGAAATGCGTCACTGGCATTGGCGCACCCGTTGTTTGATGCCTCTCTGATCCCCGACACCCTAAGAGGCTATCTGCCAACCTCTTTTGCGATGCTCACTGACCCCGGCGTCCGCAGTCGCTACAATGAAAATTTCGTTTTTCACGAGATGCAGAAGTTCGAGGAATTCTTCGCCGACCTTGGGGGATTTTCGCTTTCCCAGGAGCAGCGCGAGGCTTGCATCCGCCTCGAAGACAACAACCTGCTCGTCGCATCCGCTGGATCGGGCAAGTCCGCGACCATGGTCGGGAAAGTTGCCTATGTCCTCGAGAAGGGACTTTACCATCCGAGCGAGATCCTCGTCCTGGCATTTAACAAGAGTGCAGCCGACGAATTAAAGGAACGGATCGCCAGGCAGCTGAACGTCGATGAAGATGCTCTGGAGAGCCGGGTGACGACGTTTCATGCACTCGGTCGGGGGATCATCGAAGAGACGGAAGGTCGCCCACCTCAACTCGCAAACTGGGTCGAGCATCCCGCCGGCGAAGCCCGTGTGATCGACAAGATCATACGCGAGTTGATGGAGGTAAATGAAGAGTTTCGCCGTCTGTGGATCGACCTCCTCTCGATTTTGCCGAAGGCCGACATCCCCGCAGAGGTCTTTGACTCGGAGGCAGACTACAATCGCTACATCGCCGATCGCAACGATAAGGGCGGCAGCACCATCGGTACGCTTGCAAACGTGTATGTGAAATCCCTTCAGGAGCAGCGGATCGCGAACTGGTTGTGGGTCCACTCTGTCGAGTTCGAATATGAAAAGCAGATCTCATTCGAAGAGGAGGACGGGAGCGAACGTTTTGTCCAGCCGGACTTTCATTACCCTCTCACCGACACGTTCCACGAGCATTTCGCGATCAACGCGGATGGCTCCTCGCCCTTTGCGAACTATGCTGAGCATACCAAGGGTAAACGCGCTGGGTACAAGCGCAAAGAGTTGGATTTCTTCGAGACAACCTCCGCACAGGCGCACGAGGGAACGTTGTTGCCACATCTCGAGGCTGAGCTGATCAAACGCAAAATTCCCCTGACTGAGAAAAGTGTCGACGAGATCCTCAAAGCGGTCGAACCAGTGGTGATCACGCATTACCAGAAGCTGATCGGCGTGTGCATCAAACACATTCGAGCGAGCCAGCTTACGCTGGAGATGCTGCTGGAACGTGCAAAGTCCCTGCATGACAAACCGCGCGCGCAGTATTTCGCGCGTGCTGTCTGGCTGATCACCGAAGCCTATTCGCGCAAGCTCGACGAGGCAAAGCGTATCGACTTCGATTCAATGATCGGCGACGCAGTGCGCCTCGTTGAGACGGGGCGCTATCAGAGCCCTTATTCGCTGATCTTGGTGGATGAATTTCAGGATATTTCGGACCCGAGGGCCAATCTGATCAAGGCGCTAAAACACCAGAAGGCTTTCACAAAAGTCTTTGCTGTCGGAGACGATTGGCAGTCGATCTACCGCTTTGCCGGGTCGGACATTACGATCTTCACCCAGTTCGAAGCGAACTTTGGTGCCTGCTGGCAAGGTCGGCTGGAACAGACGTACCGCTGTAACCAGCTTCTCGCTGACACCGCGGCACGCTTTGTCCAGCGCAATCCCGAGCAGATCACGAAGACGGTGCGATCGACGCGCGCCGCCATACCGCGATCAATCCGGATCATTCCGGTCAGCGTGGAGTGGCGCAAGCCAAGCTTCCCGAAAGCCTGCTTCCAACTACTCGATCGCCTGAACACCTTTCTTGAAGGAATTTCAGGACAGTGGCGCCGTGAGGCGGGGCAAAAGCTGAAGGTACTGGTCTTGTGGCGTTACAACTTGTTAGATCCATTTCACGGTCGCCACCCCGAATTTTCGGCGATCGAGGTCGCCGGCATGTCGTTTCATCGGTCGAAGGGCCTGGAGGCCGACTACACGATCCTGCTCGATGTCAGCGAGGGCGACTATGGCGTCCCCAGCCGGATCGAAGATGACGAGCTGCTAAATCTCGTTATCCCGCGTCCGGAGAGGTTTGCCTATGCGGAGGAGCGCCGACTTTTCTATGTCGCAATGACCCGCGCCAGCAGAGGGACGTTTATCCTCTGTAATAGACGCAAGCCTTCACGCTACATTCGCGAGCTTTGCGAGATCGCCGGCAACGAAGTCCGGTTTGAAACCATCGATGGGAGGGAACTCGATCAATGCCCCAGTTGCTTGGTGGGGGAGCTGGTTGAGCGCAAAGGGCGGAACGACACCAGCTTTTTCGGCTGCAATCAATTTCCTGAGTGCCGCCACACCCAGCAGTCAGCTCCAGCGGTGCTTCATCGTGAGCGAACGGGCGAGGGCGTTGTCGTTGAAACCGTAAAACGGGTAAAAGCCGTATAATGCTACTTGTTTGATCGTATCCGTCGCCCCGACATTTCCGGCTGTTCTTAGAATATCTCCGATGGAGCGTCCGCCAAGCTGATTACGATACGCATCGTTTTGTTCTCACTTCCGCCTTATGGGGCACCCGAGGCTCATGCTGCCGCTTTCAGTCGCTTTTTTGCGAGCATGGCGCGGACGAACTTGTCCCATTTCGCCATGCCGGCACGCTTTTCCACCATGTAGTGCCAGCGGTCGTAGTGCTTGGAACTGACGTCCTGCAACGCATGGTTCTGGAGGCGGTCGCGGATCTCCTTCGAGATCCCCGCCTTGCCGGTAAGCGTCTTGAAGGTCCGGCGCAGGTCGCGGTTCGTCACATAGGGGATCACGCCGCGGTCCCTCTGGCGCCACATGAACGAGTAAAGCGTGCCGTGGCTGACAGGCTTGGACGGGTCCGTGGCAGACGGGAAGAACCAGCCGTATTCGTTGACGTTGATGGACGCGAGTAGCTCTGCGGCCAGTTCCGGCACCGGAACAGCATGGGGCTGGTCGTTCTTGGTCTTCGACCAGTCGATGATCTTTTCCTTGGCGTCCCACTGGTCGATGTGAAGGCTGGCGATCTCCTGGACGCGCTGGCCGGTCAGCATGATGATCCTGACGGCACGGGTATAGGGCGGATGAACCGGCGTGTCGGGACATTCCAGCCAACGATAAAGCTGTACGAATTCGTCCTCGTCGAGCCAGCGGGTGCCTTTGACCTTCGGTTCGGTCGGAATACCTGTCGCTGGATTGAAGGGGATGCGAAAGCGGCGAGCCGATTGTTGCCGATAGTCGTTGTCGGACTTCATGCCCCAGCCGAAAGCCGCGTGCGTGTAGGAACGCACATGGTCTGCCATCGACTTGGCGCCGCGCTCATAGATCGGGCGGATCAGTTCGACGATTTCCTCGGCCTCGATCTCGCGGGCTAGGCGGTTCCGCCCAAGAGTGTCGGCGATCTTGTTAAGGCCCTTCTCCGTCTCCTTCCAGGAGGGCTTGCTGGCGGCCTTTAGTGAAGCGACGTACCCCTCGAAGAGGTCCGCTACAGTGCCGGGGCGGGTGTCGCTTGCGATCTTGATGCTGCGACCTTTCTGGATCACGTCGGCATAGTCGCGCTTGAAAACCTCGCGGGCCTGGGCGAGCGACATCGAGGGGTAAGCGCCGATCTTCTTCTTGGTACGTTTGCCGTCACGCCATTGTTGCGCCATCCAGTCGGCCGTGACGCGCTTCGGCATGGGCTTGAGAACGAGGACGAGTCGGCCGGTGCCTCGCCCGTCGCCATCGGCGAGGTTCTCTTGCTTGCGGCTGATCTCAACGCGCTTCAGCGCGTGTCGGATCGCGGTGTCGGTCAGGGCTGGCATGCGTTCCTCCTTGCCTGAAACTGGGATCGGTCGAGGAGAAACGGGGATCGTTTACTGGGAGCGGAAAGCCGTTTTCTATCCCTTCAACCACCCCCAATTTGCCAAAACCGTCCCCACTACGCAATGCTAAAAATTGAGGGATTTTCTAGTGTTTCAATGTGTTTGAGCGTGATCCTGCGGGATCTAAATGAATGAGTGGGGTGATTGTGGACCAGGATCAGCGCGGCCGAACCCAGATCGATCGCCCGGCGGATCACTTCGCGGGTGTAGATCGCTGCCTGATCGATCGAGCCGTCGCCCATATGTTCGTCGCGAATCAGCATGTTGCGGCCGTTGAGGTGCAGCACCCGAACCCGCTCCACCGACAAAAACGCCATGTCCGCGCGCAGATAATCGAGCAGCGCCTGCCAGCTTGCCAGCACCGGCTTTTCGGCCACTTCATTCCGCAGCGTCCGCAACATTGCCGCCTGGACGATCTTGATCGCGGCAATGCTCGTGTCGCCCATGCCGGGTATGCGGCCGATGGCTTGCCAGTCCGCCGTCAACAGGCCGCCGATGCCGCCGAATTCGCGCAGCAGCGCCTTGGCGAGCGGCTTGGTGTCGCGACGGGGTATGGCGAGTGCCAGCAGATATTCGACCAGTTCATGGTCGTGCAGCGCCTCTCCGCCGCCGTCCGCCAGCCTCTGGCGAAGCCGCGCGCGATGTCCAACGCCGTCATGCGCGGTCTTCAAATCCTTTTCCGGCAATGTCTTACCCGTCTCCCTCTGCGGATCGAGACGCTATAAGTTGCGGATTTGCCGGGCAAGGATATTTAAGAGCGGTCGGACGTTATGCAGGCGTTACGGACTAACAGCGCGTTGAAAGCCGGGGTTGGCAATAGGCATGGAAGATGAAGACGGCGAAAAGGAGATTCGCCGGGGCTGGCTCCGCTGGCTTGGAGTGGGCACGGGATCGCTTGCGCTGATCCTTGCCGCGCTGTGGACGCAGCGTGCGCCCATCGCGGAAAATTTCATCGGGCGCGAACTCAACCGGCGCGGGGTGCAGGGCAGCTATGATCTCAAGGACATCGGCCTGCGCACGCAGCGGATCGAGAATATCGTGCTGGGCGATCCGGCCAATCCGGACCTGACGGCGCGCTGGGTGGAGGTCGACATAGCCTTTACCGGCCTGTCGCCCCAGGTCGCGGCGGTGCGGGCGGGCGGCGTGCGCATGCGCGGGGCGCTGCACGGCGGCAGGTTGAGCCTGGGCGAGATCGACAAGTTCCGCGACCCGACATCGACCGCGCCGTTCAGCCTGCCTGACATCCTCCTGGCCTTGCGTGATGCGCGGTTGCGCCTGGACACCGATGCCGGGACCATCGGCATGGAGATCAACGGGACGGGCAATCTGCATTCGGGCTTTCGCGGCAGGTTGGCGGCGGCGGTGCCCAATGCCGGCATGGGTGGTTGCGGGCTCGCCCGTCTGTCGGCGATGCTGGATGTAGCGATGCGGGATGGGCGCCCCCATCTGTCCGGTCCGGTACGGGGGGAGGCCTTCGCCTGTCGCAATGCCGCCACGGCCATGGCGAAGCCTGCGGCGAATGTGGACATCTGGCTGGGGAAGGCGCTGGATCGCTGGAACGGTCATGTCGATCTGACGGGGGAGGCACTCAAATCCAACGGCATGGTGTTGGCCCAGCCGACGGGGCGGATCGATTTCGACGGGACGCCCGCCGCCACCGCAGGGCGGGCGCGGGTCCGTGCGGCTGCCCTGTCCGGCGCGGGAGGGCTGGCTGGAGCAACGGAGATTCAAGGGGCCTGGCACATCGGCAAGGGCGAATCGCGGATGCAGGGACGGCTTTCGGCCCAGCAATTGCGTCTGGCCGGGCGCGATCCGCTGGCGGGCCTGCGCGGGTCGGCCGCCGGGACGCCGGTGGGGCCGCTCGCCGACCGATTGGCCGATGCCGTGCGCCGCGCGGGCGAGGATAATCAGTTGCAGACCAATCTTGCCTTTGCCCAGCGGGGCGAGGGCGGCAGCTTGGTGCTGAACGGCACCCGATTTTCCGCGCGCAGCGGGGCGAACATGGCAATCCCCGGCGATGGCCGCCTGACCATCGCGTGGCCCGGCAAGCGGCAGGCGGCGTTCGACTGGGCGCTGGACGGCGCGGTGACGACGGATGGCGGTGGACTGCCCAAGGCGGCATTGCGGTTGGCGCGGCGCCCCGGCGGCGGCTTTGGCGGTCAGCTTTTCCTGGAACCTTATGCGGCGGGCGAGGCGAAGCTGTCGCTGGAGCCGGTACGCTTTGTCGCGGGGCCGAAGGGGGATACCCATTTCTCTACCCGGGTGCGGCTCGACGGGCCTTTGCCAGGCGGGCGATTGCGTGGACTGGTCGCGCCGGTTGAAGGACAATTGGGCGCGGATGGGACCATTGCCGTCAACCCGCGTTGCGTCCCGGTGTCGCTGATCGAGGCGCGTTATGGCAATTTCTCGATCGGGCGGACGCAGCAAAACTTGTGTCCGGTCGGCGGAGCGTTGTTCGCAAGCGGTCCCGGCGGCGTGCATGGCGGCGCGGAAATCCGCAAGCTGGCGCTGGTCGGCAAGAGCGGCGACAGCCCGATGCGCCTGACCGCCGACACGGCGCGCGTGGCGTTCGGGAAAGAGGGGTTTGCCCTTTCCCATGTCGATTGGGCGATCGGGCCGCAGGATGCGCCTGTTCGCCTGACCGCCGCAACGCTGGATGGAAAGGCGTTGGGCAAGGGCCTGGGCGGCCGGCTGACCGGCGCGGGGGGACGAATCGGCGCGGTGCCGCTGATTGTCGAGGACGGTGCGGGCGACTGGAGTTTCGCGGGCGGCGCGCTGAAGCTGGCGGCGGCGCTGACGGTACGCGACGCCCAGGCGCCGGGGCGGTTCCAGCCGCTGAAGGTTCCCGATTTCGCGCTGACGCTCAAGGACGGCCGGATCGCGGCCACGGGTTCGCTTCGCGCGCCGCGCAACGATGCGCTGGTGGCGCGGGCGGTGATTGCTCATGATCTGGGCAATGGCCGGGGGAAGGCCGATCTGACGGTTCCGGCATTGGTCTTTGGTCCGGCGCTTCAGCCTGAGGAGGTGACGCGGCTGGCGTTGGGTGTCGTCGCCAATGTGCATGCGACCGTCAGCGGCGAAGGGCATATTCGCTGGGACGGCACCCGCGTGACGAGCGATGGCCTGTTCCGCACCGAGAATGCGAATCTGGCGGCAGCCTTCGGTCCGGTCGAGGGACTGTCCGGAGAATTGCGCTTCACCGACCTACTCGGCCTGGTCAGCGCGCCGGGGCAGGAGGTGCGAATCAGGTCCGTCAATCCGGGCGTGGAGGTTCGCGAGGGCGTGGTGCGCTATCGGCTGGAGGCCGGGCAGAAGGTGCGGATCGAAGGGGGCGGCTGGCCCTTTTCCGGGGGGCAGTTGGTCCTGTTGCCGACGACCATGGATTTCAGCGCGGATGTCGACCGATATCTGACGTTCCGCGTCATCGGGCTGGACGCGGGCGCCTTCATCCAGGCGATGGACCTCAAGAATGTCTCCGCCACCGGCACGTTCGACGGCATCATGCCTCTGATCTTCAACGCACAGGGCGGGCGCGTGGCGGGTGGTGTGCTGACCGCCCGGCAGCAGGGCATGCCGCCCCTGATGATGCCCGAAGGGGTTCTGCCGACGATTCCCTGCGATCCCACGCGACAATCGGGCTCGCTGTCTTATGTCGGGCCGGTGTCGAACGAACAACTGGGCGCGATGGGGCGGCTGGCCTTCGATGCGCTCAAGAATCTGCAATATAAATGCCTCACCATATTGATGGACGGCGCGCTGGACGGCGAAATGGTGACGAATGTCGTCTTCAACGGCGTCAATCGCGGACAGATCGGCGGTGCGCCCGCCGGACTGGCGCGCAATTTCACGGGCCTGCCCTTCATCTTCAACGTGCGGATCGCCGCGCCCTTCCGCGGGCTGCTGGGCACGGCGCAGTCCTTCATCGATCCGTCAACGCTCATACAAAACAGCATTGGCGACCAGATGCAGGAGAAGATGCGGGCCAATATCGGCCAGCAGGGGGTTGCAGTTCAGCCTGCCGAAAGCGAAACTGTGCGAAACGGGGAGCAGAAATGAAGAAGCGAACGATCATGACGGCGGGTTTCGCCGGTTTGGCCCTGGGGGGCTGCATCCAGGTGAAGGCCCCGGACAAGCCGATCGAAATCAACCTCAACGTCAAGGTACAGCAGGAAGTTGTTGTCCGCCTGCAACGCGATGCGCAGGATCTGATCCAGAATAACCCGGAGTTGTTCCCGCAATGACACGCAAGTTTTTGATGATCGCCGCATCGGCCGCGGTCGCGCTGGCGACCGGAATGGTCATGACTTCCCCCGCGCGCGCGCAGTCGGGCGCCGTTGCCGCCGCCATGGCTTCGGGCGATGTCGGCGAGCAGGCCGACGGCTATCTCGGCATTGCCGGGTCGGTGAGCGATGCGGTGCGTTCGGAGGTCGAATCGATCAATATCAAGCGTCGGGCGGTCTATACGGACCTGGCGGGCAAGCGGGGCGTGACGGTGCAGGATGTCGCCGCCGCGACCGGCTGTCAGACGCTCAGCAGCCGCGTGAAGCAGGGGCAGGCCTACCGCATCGGCGCCGGTCCGTGGCAGACCAAGGGAGCCGGGCCGATCGCCCTGCCGTCCTACTGCGCGACGGCGGGCTGATTTTCCCCAGACCTGGCGGACTTTCGACCCAGCTTCGTTCGGACGGGAAATTCTCCTGTCCAACGACGGTTGACACTCCCGAAAGCCCTTTCTAAACGGGCCGCGCCTTGACGGGTGCAGCCGCAAGCGCCATGCCGCCTGACGTTGGGTTTTCGAGCCTTGACGGAAAGGATGGCGGAATGGCGGCGGATGCACCGGGGCAGGACCCGGCGGGGGAGGACGCGCGGATCGTTTCGTTGGAGGAACGGATCGCACGGGCCGAACATGCCGAAAAGGTCAGACAGGGGACACAGGTGCAGCAGGCGGACGATGGGTCGCGCCTCGGCAACAGGGTTCTCGCGGAACTGATCGGTGGTCTTGCTGGCGGTGCCGTGGTTGGTGGGACTCTGGACTACTTTCTGCGGACATCCCCATGGCTCCTGTTGGCATTCCTCGGTCTTGGGATCGTGGCGGCGTTCAGGAACATCATCAGATTGACGACGACGAAGCGTCCCGACCAATAGGGACGCTTTTATCATAGTCGTGAAGGCAAAGACGTTACAGGGGTCCAGCGTGGCAGAATCCGGCAAAATCGATCCGATGCACCAGTTTGCGATCGAACCGCTGTTCGGTACGGACCATCTGTCGCTCGGCGGTTTCAACATCGCCTTCACTAACAGCGCGCTCTATATGGTGGCCGCCGCTGTGGTGCTGTGGATCTTCGTCGTTGGCGGCATGAAGCGGGAACTGGTTCCCGGGCGCTGGCAGATGGCGGTCGAATATATGACCGGCTTCATCAAGAGCCTGCTGATCGCCAATGTGGGCGAGGGCGGCAAGAAGTACATCCCTTACGTCTTCTCGCTGTTCATGTTCATCCTGCTGGCCAACCTGCTGGGCCTGCTGCCGCTGGGCCTCATTGGCCTGCACCCCTTCACCTTCACCAGCCATTTCACCGCGACCGGCGTACTCGCGATCATGAGCTTCTCGATCGTGCTGGCGGTGGGCTTCTACAAGCATGGCCTGCACTTCTTCTCGCTGTTCGTGCCGCATGGCACTCCCGCGCTGATGGTGGTGCCGCTCTTCTTCATCGAACTCGTCTCCTTCATGGTGCGTCCGTTCAGCCTTGGCCTGCGACTGTTCGTCGCGATGACCGCTGGCCACGTGCTGCTGAAGGTGCTCGCCGGGTTCGTCATCAACAGCGCCAACGCCAGCCCCGCGCTGGGTCTGACCGTCGGCACGGCCAGCTTCATCCTGATGATCGGCATCAGTGCCCTGGAAGTGCTGGTGGCCGTGATCCAGGCCTATGTGTTCGCGCTGTTGACCTCGGTCTACATCAACGATGCCGAGAACCTGCACTGATCTTCGTTATTACCTCAACGTTCGAATAGAGTTTAGAAAAGGAGTTTAGAACATGGACGCAGAAGCCGCAAAGCTGCTCGGTGCTGGCCTGGCCGCAATCGGTGCGGGCATCGCCGCTCTCGGTGTGGGCAACGTCTTCAGCTCGTTCCTCGAAGGCGCGCTGCGCAACCCCGGCGCTGCCGACGGTCAGCAGGGCCGTCTGTTCATCGGTTTCGCCGCGGCGGAACTTCTGGGTCTGCTGGCGTTCGTTATCGCCATGATCCTGGTGTTCGTGGCCTGATAACCGCTTGGGGTGGGCGAGGGCGTCCGATGATGCTCCTGCCCACCTCCTGATTGACCGCGCCCTGATCGGACGGATCCCATAAAATGCCTCAAATCGCGCAAATTGCCGAAACCTATTCATCGCAGATCTTCTGGCTGCTGTTGACCTTCGGTTTCGTTTTCTTCGTCATTGGCCTGGGCATGGTGCCCAAGGTCCAGGCGACAGCCGATGCGCGCGACGCGAAGATCAGCGGTGATCTGGATGCGGCGAAGGCGGCATTCGCTCGCGCCGACGAAGCCGAGGCGGACTATCGTGCCCGCGATGCCGAAAGCCGCGCCGCCGCTCAGGCGTTGCTGGCCAAGGCGAAGGCCGAAGCCGCGAAGGCGGCCGAAGTCAAGCTGGCCGCCGCCGATGCGGACATAGCGAGCCAGATCGGCGCTGCCGAGGCCCGCATCAAGGCTGCATCCGATGCAGCGATGGCAGATATTGAAACCGTTGCCGCTGATGCAGCGCGCGACATGGTGGCTCGCATTTCCGGCGTGGATGCGTCGGACGAAGCGGCCCGCAACGCAGTAAAGGCGGCACTGGCCCATGGCTGAGGCAGCAGCACAGCATCAAGCTGTAGAGCAGGGTGGGGCGCAGGCTCCGCATATCGACCAGGCGATCCACAGCGAAGGCATGGAGCCGGTCGGCACCGTTGCCCATGAGGGCGTCGCGCCGCACACCGATCCGAAGGCGGTCGGCATGGATGCCACCGCCTGGGTCAGCCTGGCGATGGGTGTCTTCATCCTGATCCTGCTGTTCAAGAAAGTGCCCGGCCTGATCGGTGGTGCGCTCGACGGCCGGATCGCGCAGATCAAGACGCAGCTTGAGGAAGCCTCCAAGTTGCGGGCCGAAGCCGATGCGCTCAAGGCGGAATATGAAGCGAAGCTGGCTGCCGCCGCTGGCGAGGCGGAAGCCATGCGCAAATCGGCGGAACACGAAGCGGAGACACTGCTCGAAGATGCCAAGGCCAATGCCGTGGCGCTGGTCGCCCGCCGCCAGAAGATGGCCGAGGACAAGATCGGTGCTGCCGAGCGGACCGCCATTGCGGATATCCGGGCCAAGGCGGTGAATGCCGCCACGGGTGCCGCCGCGGCGCTGATAGCCCAAGGGCATGATGCGAAGGCGGATAAGGCTCTGGTCGACGACGCGATCAAGGGGCTTGGCCCCAGCGTCTGACCGTTCCGATATTGCTGAACAAAAGGGCCGGGCGAAAGTCCGGCTTTTTTGTTTCGCCTGCCTATCGACAGCTTTCCCCATCAACGGCAAGAATTTCTAAGTTCGGTGAGAGGGGCGAAGCGTGCAAGAGGAAGAGCTGCGGCGAATATATTTCGAGAAGATGCGGTTTCCCGCCCCCGGCGTCAGCGAGGCGCATCGGGCCGCGCTGGAACGGGCCCATGATCTGCGACGTTTCGAAATCGAGAATTACTGGAGGCGCGCGACCTATTTCTGGGGGTTTCAGTTGGTGGCGTTCACCGCCCTGGCGCTGACCGCCGATCACGGGGCGATCTTTCCGCCCCTCGCCCTGCCGGTTGCGGTGCTGGGCGTGCTTACGTCCCTGGCGGCCATCCGCACCGCAAGGGGGTCGAAATTCTGGCAGGAAAATTGGGAGGCCCATGTCGATTTCCTCGAAGACGAAGTGGAGGGGAGGCTGCACAAGATCGTCTTGATGAAAGCCGCCCTTCAGCCGTCGGTCAGCAAGGTGAACGAGCGCTTGCTCATCGTTCTGGCTGTTGGCTGGACCGCGATCTTCGCCTTGGCATCGCTGGTCATCCTTTTCCCTTCCCTGCTGACGCTTTCCCATGACGAGGCGGCGGCTCTCCAGGTGGGGCTGGCCTTTGTGGCTTTGCTTGCCGGCAGCGGGTGGATTTGGGAGAGCCCGCTCTCGAACATCAAGGACCGTGCCTATCTTAAGGACGATATGCAGCCTTTTGAATGAAGGGCGCATCCCGCCTGCATTCTGGTCGGCGCAAGAATCGGCTTGCTCCCTTTGCTAAAGGCGCGGGCGCCGCTATCTCTGCGGCATGTCCGGCCCCCAATCTCCCGATCGTTTCCACGAAGACAAGGCGACCTTCACAGTCACGGGCAGCCAGCCCGATATCGAAGCGGGGGTGGAGGCGATCCGCACGACGCTCAGGACGCTGCCCACCCGGCCTGGCGTCTATCGCATGCAGGATGCGCGGGGCGATGTTCTCTATGTCGGCAAGGCGCGGGCGCTCCGCAACCGCGTGACCAACTATACCCAGGTCGACCGCCTGCCCAAGCGGCTCCAGCGGATGGTGGCGCAGACGCGCTCCATGACCATCGTCACCACCAACAGCGAAGCCGAGGCGTTGCTGCTGGAGGCGCAACTCATCAAGCGCTTCCGTCCTCCCTACAACGTCCTGCTGCGCGACGATAAGAGCTTTCCCTTCATCCTTCTGCGCGAGGATCATGACTTCCCCCGCGTCCAGAAGCATCGCGGCGCGCGCAAATATAAGGGGCGCTATTACGGCCCTTTTGCCAGTGCCGGATCGGTGACGCGCACCATCAATGCCTTGCAGAAGCTGTTTCTGCTCAGAAGCTGCACGGACAGTTTTTTCGCCAATCGCTCGCGGCCTTGCCTGCTTTACCAGATCCGCCGCTGCTCCGCGCCGTGCGTCGACCGGATCGATCAGGACAGCTATGCCGAACTGGTCAGGGACGCGCAGGATTTCCTGGGCGGCAAGTCGACCGCCGTGCAGAAGAAATTGGGCGAAGCGATGCAGGCGGCGTCCGAGGCGCTCGATTTCGAGCAGGCGGCGGTGCTGCGCGACCGGCTGAAGGCGCTGACCTTCATCCAGGGGAGCCAGGCGATCAACGCCGAGGGGTTGGGCGATGCCGACATCTTCGCGCTGGCGACCAAGGGCGGGGCGATGTGCATCCAGGCCTTCTTCATCCGCGGCGGCCAGAATTGGGGGCATCGCAGCTTCTTCCCTGTGCACACGGCTGATGTGGCGGAAGATGAGGTGCTGGCGAGCTTCATGGCGCAATTCTATGAGGAGGTGCCGCCGCCCAAGCTGGTCCTGTCCGATCGCGCACCCGCCGAGTGCGAGTTGATGGCCCAGGCGCTGACCGAACGGATCGGTTCCAAGGTCAGGATCGAGGTGCCGCAACGCGGCGATCGCACGCGTCTCATCCGGCAGGCACAGCGCAATGCCGTGGAGGCACTCGACCGGCGGCTGGCCGAGACGACGACGCAGGCGAAAATCCTCGAAGAAATGGTCGAGACGTTCGGCCTGGACGGCGTGCCGGAACGGATCGAGATATACGACAACAGCCATATCCAGGGCGCTCATGCCCTGGGAGCGATGGTGGTCGCGGGACCGGAAGGCTTCCGCAAGAACGCCTATCGCAAGTTCAATATGAAGAATCCCGAAACCTCGAACGACGATTTTGCGATGATGCGCGAGATGTTCGAGCGGCGCTTCGGCCGGGCTGCACGGGAGGACCCGGATCGCGACAGCGGCGAATGGCCCGACCTGGTGCTGATCGACGGCGGCAAGGGACAATTATCGGCCGCCCGCGCGATTCTGGAGGATATGGGCATCGAGGATGTCTGCATGATCGGCATCGCCAAGGGGCCGCATCATGGACGAGAGGGCAGGGAAGTGTTTCATATGCCGGACGGCCGCGAAATCACTTTTCCGCTCAACCATCCGGTGCTGTTCTACCTGCAACGTCTGCGCGATGAGGCGCATCGCTATGCCATCGGCGCGCATCGGCAGAAGCGCAGCAAGGCGATCACGGTCAGTTCGCTGGACGAGGTGCCCGGCATCGGCCCTTCCCGCAAGAAGGCGCTGTTGATGCATTTTGGCACGGCGAAGGCCGTGAAAAGCGCGGCGCTGGAGGATCTGCTGAAGGCGCCTGGCGTCTCCAAGGCCGTTGCCCAGCAAATCTACGACTATTTTCACGGGTGAGAAGGGAGGGCGCTCCTGCATGGCGGATGCGATGATCCCGATCGTGGCCGCCGGGCCGCAGTCATCCGCTTATCGTCACGCCAGGCGGATCGTCGTTTGACGCGGCGATCATTTCCTTTCCATAAGGATGCGCATCGAAGACAGGGCTTCCCGCCGCTGCAAGAGGATGATCACGCGATGCATGGTCGGATCGAACTGGCGAGCAGGATCGGCTGGCGAGATGCGCTGCCCCTGTCGTCGCTTCGCCCCTGGCAGACGCTGAATTTCACCCGGCTCCTGTTGGCTGGCCTCTATTGCCTCGTCAGCTTCGCCTTTTCCAACGAACGGTCCTGGGCGGAGACGGCCGAAAATATCATCGCCCTTCTCATGCTGTTGCTCGCCCTCGGCGTCGTATTCCTGTCGTCCCGGTCCTGGGTTGTCGACATGCGCATACGCACGCCGGCCGTCCTGCTGGACACCCTGTTGTTCCTGCCGCTGCTGGTGGTGACGGGCGCGTCGGACAGTCCCTATTTTTCGGGCAGCTTCTTCATCGCGATCGAAGTGGCGCTCATCGTGCGCCGTCGTTTTTACATGCTGATCGCACTGGCCATCGGTGCGGCGGCGTTCGGCATGACATGGATCGACGAAATCGCGGCCCTGCCTCCGGAACCTGAGCTGGAGCGGGTGGTCCTTCGGGTCTGCTATCTGCTGGTCGCGATTGCGATAACGGCTGTGCTGCTGGGACCCCGACGGGAAACGCTGCTTGAAAGCGAGCGGAGCGAAAGGCTGCTGGAGGGGAATCCGCCTCCCGCCAAAAGCGACCATGGCAGCTTTCTATTGCATGCCTTGAAGGTGGCGACCGGCGGCGAGAGCTGCGCCGTTCTGTTCCGGACGGCCAGCCATGAGCCTTTGCGCTTTGCCAGCAGCATGGGGCAGGCGATGCCGTCGGCCG
This sequence comes from Sphingobium sp. LB126, assembly GCF_002795205.1. Lineage (NCBI taxonomy): Bacteria > Pseudomonadati > Pseudomonadota > Alphaproteobacteria > Sphingomonadales > Sphingobiaceae > Sphingobium > Sphingobium sp. LB126. The sequence continues at coordinate 231,606 of NZ_NETV01000001.1, read as the reverse complement.
GTCTTGGCCCGTTGCTGGCCGTCACCACGGGGTGGCACGACGCGCGGCGGGATGCGTCGATCTCGCTGTCAGAGGCCGGAACTTCGCGGCTCACGCCCTTGTCGGATGGCGGACATGCCTGGACCTCGTTATTGGAGGCCGACACGGTGCTCACCGTGCGGGTCGCGACCGGAACCTTCGAAGCGGTGGGAGCGGTCCGTCTGTTCGACCCCCGCCATGAAGATTGCGCCGCGATAGCGCAGCATGTGTTCGAAGCCGCCTGCGAAGAATTGATGGTGCGCAACAGCCTGGACCTGGCCCATGTCATCGCCGGCGCGCGGGAACGGGAGCGATTGCAGCGCGAACTGCATGACAGCGTGCTTCAGGCGCTGGCGAGCATCCGTTTCCAGGTCGCGCCGCTGCTGGGCGGGCAGGCCATAGCCCCGCACCGGGTGATCGAGAATGTCGACCGGATCGCCAAGGACCAGATCGCGACCATTCGCTGGATCATCAATCCGGAAGTCGATGAGGAAGATTTCGCCTATCTGCCCGAAACGCTGGCGATGGTGGTACGCTCTCTGGGCGAGCAATGGAGCATAAGCTGCGAGTTGAAGGTCGAGGACGGCAATTGCGCCACCAGTGCGATGATTGGGCGGGAATTGAGCTTCGCCGTGCGGGAGATCGTCGCCAATGCGGTGCGCCATGCCCAGGCCAGCGCCATCGAATTCGCGCTGGAGCCGGACGGCAATCGCATCGCCTTGCAGGTCAGCGATGATGGCGTGCCCAATATGGCGCGGCTGGGGTCGAGCGGCGCCGTGCCTTCCCGATCGCTGATGCGCCGGATACAGACGCTGGGCGGTGAGGTGTTCCTGCGCAATATCGGTGGGCGCACGACCATCCGGATTACCATTCCGCGCAAATAGCGGAGCCTGGTGCTTCCCTTGGCGCCATGGATACCCATATTCGGGACGAACCGACAATGTCTGAGGGAACCGGCTGTTTACCCGGCGTTTACCAGAATGTCAGATAGTCGCGGCTAACGAACAGGCCCACGTCCGAAGGAGGTTCCGGTCCATGGTGCGAATGGTGAAGGATCATCTCTACCGGAAAAGCGTGGCCCTGGTCCTTTCCATGCAGGTCAATCTGCAACGCATCCTGATGATATGGGTCCTGGTGGCAGCCTTTGCCTGCGGGCTCAGGCTGGCCTTTCCGGCGACGCCCTATGCCGAGACGCCGTGGGTGAGCGGCGCTGGCCTGCTGCCCTATCTGCTGGTCGTAGCCTTGCCGGTCGCCACGCTGATGCTGGGACTGAAGCTGTTTCCGATGGGGCAGGTGCATGCGCAGCCGACGTTCCGGCTGGCCAAGGTCGGTCGTTGGCAAAAGGTCGATTGCCTGCGGGCGCGGGAGATGTCGCAGTTCGGGCTGTACGGCGTCATGGCGTCGTTGTTGCTGGGCATCATATTGAACGTGCCGGTGCGGACACTGGAATTTCTGAGTTCGGTCCCCGCGCTGGGCAGTTTTGCGCCGTCCTGGTTCGTAAGCCTGTACAGCATATTGCTGGCGGATGTCGTCATCCTGTCGAGCCTTTATATGTTCGCCTTTGCCATGGCGCTGCGGCTGGTGCCGCTGTTCCCCCGGTTTCTGGTGATGGTGTGGGGTATCGATCTGCTCGCGCAGCTTGGCATTGCCCATATGGTTTCATCGATCGACGAAGTGCCGCGTGCCGTTGATATGGCGCTGCTGGACTTGCTCAGCGGCAATGTGAAAAAGGTGCTGATCAGTGCGGCGCTGTGGATGCCCTATCTGTTGTTGTCGGAGCGGGTGAACGTCACCTTCCGGCATCGGGTCAGCGCCTGAACAATGGATGCCCCCGTCCCAGGGGGTGTGCCGCTGTTCGGGGCAGGGGCGATTTTCCGGCCGGCCTGAGATCGCAAGCCGGCACATTACCCATTCTCATGTCCCAATCCGATGTGTCGGCAAGACCAGTTCCTGCTGACGTCCCGATCCCTTGCATGAGCATCATGCCTTTAACCATTTCCATTCCTTGATTTTCTGCGCGCCGAGTCGCGCCTGATTCGCGGCGAGCCGAGGCAGGCCGAGAGATATTGCAAGCAAGTCCAAAATGGATGGCTTCTTGAACAGTCTGCTCCAGGCAGACCATCGCCGCAGGAAAATGAGGGCGAGGGGGTGGAATATTCCTTCGATATATATGCTCGAGTTTCGACATATTACCTTCTTCATATGAAAGTATATGCAACGAAAAAAATATAGTAAAAATTAAATTAATGACGTTATATTTTATTGATGCGATGATTTATTCAAGTAAACTAAAAAAAGATGATGGTTGATACTGGGGTATATAACTAAAGATATATTCTTAAAGTTATGTCGTTTACTTGTGGAAACGAATGTCATGAAAAAAAATGGTTAACAAAAAATTGCCATAAGACATTGAAAAATTGATGTTTTTTTTACCTTGTTGACTTGCGGTAGCTTTGGGTCAATTTGATCTCAAGTTCTACGGGAACTGCCAACTACCTGGCGAGTGGGTGATAATCGCCGCCGGGGTCGCGAGGTGGTCAGGCCCCAACCGCAGAGCTTTGCAAGGTTAGCGTCCGCGCTCGTGGTGTAATTTCTGGTGTAGATTGAGATGATCGCATGGGGTGGGGCATGCCCCACCCCATGCGATTTCGATCTCGGTGGCCACCGGGCTCATCGGTAAGGTGGAGTTACCACACTTCACACGCCCACCGAGGAGTTGATCCCGATGACCGACGACAGACTACCGCTTGCCGAGCTGATGGCGAAGACTGGAGATGGAGATTTCCTGCGCACGATCGCCGAGAGCGTATTACAGATCATCATGGAGGCCGACGTCGATGGCCTGGTCGGCGCTAGCCGACACGAGCGCTCCGGCGACCGGACGACCTGGCGGAACGGCTACCGCGACCGCAGCCTCGATACCCGGCTCGGCACGCTCAACCTGAGGATTCCCAAGCTACGGACCGGCGCCTACTTCCCTGGCTTCCTGGAACCCAGGAAGACCGTCGAGAAGGCGCTGGTCGCGGTGATCCAGGAGGCGTGGATCGCCGGCGTCAGCACCCGGCGTGTCGACGAGCTGGTGCAGGCCATGGGCATGACCGGCATCTCCAAATCCTCGGTGTCCAAGCTGTGCAAGGATATCGACGAACGTGTCCATGCCTTCCTTAAGCGGCCGCTCACCGGCGACTGGCCCTACCTCTGGCTCGATGCTACCTACCTCAAGGTGCGCGAGGGCGGGCGGATCGTCAGTGTCGCCGCGATAATAGCCGTTGCCGTCAACACCGAGGGCAAGCGCGAAATCGTTGGCCTTCACATTGGACCCTCCGAAGCCGAGCCATTCTGGTCGAGCTTCCTCAAGGACCTCGCACGCCGCGGACTGACCGGCGTGAAGCTGGTCATCTCCGATGCCCACGAGGGCCTCAAGGCAGCGATCACTCGCGTGCTCAGCGCCACCTGGCAGCGGTGCCGCGTCCACTTCATGCGCAATGCCCTGGCCTACGTGCCCAAGGGCCAGAACACCGTCGTCGCCGCTGCCATCCGCCAGGTCTTCCTCCAGCCCGACCATGCCGCCGCGACACAGGTCTGGCGCCAGGTCGCCGACCAGTTGCGTACCCGCTGGCCAAAGCTCGGCGCCTGCATGGACGATGCCGAGCACGACGTGCTGGCCTACATGACCTTCCCCGAGCAGCACCGCGTCAAATTACATTCCACCAATCCACTGGAACGCCTGAACAAGGAAGTGAAGCGCCGCGCCGATGTCGTCGGCATCTTCCCGAACGAGGATAGCATCATCCGCCTCGTCGGCGCCGTCCTGCTGGAGCAGAATGACGAATACCAGCTCCAGCACCGCTACATGCAGATCGAGGGCATGGCCGCCCTTGCTACACCAATGATCGAGGAGGCACAGCCGCTACAGATTACACCCAAGGCCGCCTGAAAATGCAGCCCGCTGGCCACACCCAATTCTACACCACATTGACGGACGCGACCCTTTGCAAGAGCGGTCGGAAAGATGGTTTCCGGCGAAATAGGGGTAAAAGACATGACTTTTTTCAAGACTCTTTGGAATGACCAGAGCGGCGCCGCTGCGGCCGAATATGCTCTGATCCTGGCCATTGTCGGCACGGGTATCGCCGTTGCTGCTTTCTCGCTGGGTAATGCGGTGAAGAACTCGATCAACACTGCCGCCAACTGCGTTAAGAATGCCCAATCGGGCACTTGTTAAGCGATCGCGAATAGTTTCCTGCGAAATAGGGGTGAATGTTATGGCTTTCTTCAAGTCTTTATGGACTGATCAGAGCGGTGCTGCTGCGGCCGAATATGCTCTGATCCTGGCCATTGTCGGCACGGGTATCGCCGTTGCTGCTTACGCCTTAGGTGGAGAGATCAAGAATTCGATCAACACCGCTGCCAACTGTGTCAAGAATGCTCAGTCTGGTACCTGTTAAGATCGAGTAATCGAGGGGCCGGTCTTTAATGGCCGGCTCCTATCGAATTATACAATCCCGGGGGGGAGTTGTCGTGGGGCAGCGCAGATCTCTAATCATCCTTGGCTTAGCGATCCTATTGGGGCTTGCGGCGGTCTACATCGCCAATGCCTATCTGAGCCGCGCCGAGCAGCAGCAGGCGGCCGTTCCCGGCGGAATGGTCAAGGTCGTCGTCGCTTCCATGCCGCTTCCGTTCGGAGCTTCGGTAACGCCGGAAAAGATCAAGGTCGTCGATTGGCCCGCAGCTTCGGTGCCGCCAGGTTCGTTCCGCGATCCCATCCAGCTCACCTCGCTTGGCAAGCAGCGCGTCGTTCTGCGCCAGATCGAGCCGGGTGAACCCATTCTCACATCCAAATTGTCGGCCGAAGGCGGGCGAGCCACCATGTCCGGTGTGCTGCGGCCCGATATGCGCGCCGTTGCCGTCCGGGTCAGCGATGTGGCTGCCGCGGGCGGTTTCGTGCTGCCGGGCGACACTGTCGACGTCTTCGTGACGCGCACGATGCAGGATCCGGGCACCGGCCAGAGCCAGCAGATCACCGATGTGCTGCTTCAGGAGACGCGCGTCATCGCCATCGACCAGAACGCCAATGACACGACCAAAGACCCGGCCGTCGGCAAGACCGCGACGTTGGAGGTCAATCAGGTCGATGCCCAGAAACTGGTGCTGGCGCAGCAGGTCGGTCAGTTGACCCTGGTGCTGCGCAATGTGACGGATGAGCGCAATCCCGCCGTCCAGACGGTCGGCACGGAGGATTTGCGTGATGGCGCCTATGTGGGCGGTTATGCCGGGCCGCGTGCCCGCGTCGCCAACGTGGCCTATCTTCCGCCGCGTCCGGCACCCGCGATGCGTGCGCCCCGCCGCACGGTTCCGAAAAATGTTTCCGCTCTGTCCGCGACCGCGACGGTCGAAGTCGTGCGCGGCACGACCGGCACCAGCTATGAGGTGAAGCGCTATGGTTCCCGCTAAGTCCGTGACGAGGCTGGCGCTCGCCGTAGCGCTGGCCGCAGGTGTCGCCATGCCCGCCACCGCGCAGATCGCGTCGATCGGCACCAACAATGCCGCCCATGCAGGGCAACTCGACGTTCCGCTCAACAAGAGCCAGGTATTGACGGTCGACCGGGCCTTTTCCAAAGCTCTCGTCGGCAATCAGGAAATTGCCGACGTCCTGCCCATGACCAATCGGTCGCTCTATGTATTGGGCAAGAAGGTCGGCACCACCAGCCTGACGCTTTATGACAGCCGCAACATGCTGATCGCGGTCGTCGATGTCGCGGTCGGGCCGGATGTGGTGACGCTGAAGCGGCAATTGTCGGAACTGATCCCAGGGGAAGAGATCGGCGCGCGCATTTCCAACGACGCGGTCGTGCTGACCGGCACGGTGTCGAATGCCGCAGCCGTCGACCGGGCGGTGCAGGTCGCGAAGACCTATGCCGGTGGAGAGGACAAGATCGTCAATATGCTGTCGGTCGGCGCGTCCCAGCAGGTCATGCTGGAGGTGCGCTTTTCCGAAGTGAACCGGCAGGCTGCGAAGCAGATCGGGTTGAACCACAGCTTCACGGGCAACCGGACGGCGGGAACGATCGGCAATTTGGCCGGGGACTCGATCATTCCCACGAACAACAATCATACGCCCACCATATTGCTGGATGGACTGTCGGACGCCTTCGGCGTCGGCACCTGGTCCTACAAGCTTGGCAGCCTCAATCTCTTCTCCGCGCTGGATGCGCTGGAGCGCAAGGGGCTGGTGAAGACGCTGGCCGAACCGACGCTGGTGGCGCTGTCGGGTGAAACGGCATCCTTCCTGGCGGGCGGTGAATTCCCGATCCCGGTCCTTCAGGGCAATGGAGGCTCCGGCACCGGTTCGGGCGGTGGCGGCAACGGTATCACGATCGAGTTCAAGCCCTTTGGCGTGAGCCTGGGTTTCACACCTACCGTGCTGAGCGACGGCATCATCAGCCTGTCGGTGGAGCCTGAAGTGAGTTCGATCGATCCTTCGGCTTCCGTGACGGTCAACGGCCTGGTCATTCCCGGCCTGCTGACCCGGCGGGCGAAGACGGTCGTGGAGTTGCGGGACGGGCAGTCCTTCGCCATTGCCGGCCTGTTGCGGAACGACTTCCAGGATACGGTGCGGCAACTGCCGATATTGGGCTCCTTGCCGATCATCGGTACGCTTTTCCGCTCGACGGGTTTCCAGAAGCAGCAGACCGAACTGGTCATGATCGTCACGCCCCGTCTGGTGAAGCCGATGCGGGCCGCCGACGTGGAGTTGCCGACCGATCGCGTGGGCAATCCGCATGAACTGGACCTGTTCCTGATGGGCCGCACGGACAAGGCGGTGGGTATCAACCCGCTCGATCCCGACGCCATGCCGCCGGAAAAGAAGGCGGCTCCAAAGCCGGTCGCGCCCGCGAAGGATGCGCCGGCCCCGGCGGGCGCCACTTCGAGTGGATATGAGCTATGAGCGGGAGACTGACCATGGGAAAATCGTCCCTTGCTGCGATGCTGCTGCTGCCGGCACTGGCCGGCTGCACCACCAATGATCCGACCTTCGGCGGGGCTGCGCGCCACAATTACGCCATGCAGGTCATCAATCCGGAGCCGAAATATGAGGGCGCCATGGTCGAGGGCGGTGAAGGAACCCGCAGCGCTGCGGCCGTCGAACGCTATCGCACCGGCAAGGTGAAGGAACCCAAGTCGATCCGGACCACGCAAGCCGTGAGCGGCAATGGCGGCGGCGGCGGGTCCGGCATGAGCGCCAACTGATCGGGGAAGGGAGCGATTTTCCATGTCTGCCCGTCGGAAAAGCCTGTTGCGGTCGACCAGCGGCGCGGTGGCGCCGACGGTCGCACTGTCGCTGTTCGGGCTGGTCGCGGTCGGGGGGATCGCTTTCGATTATGCGCGCATGGCGAGCCTTGATTCCGAATTGCAGACGGCCGCGGATCAGGCGGCCTTGGCGGCTGCAACGCAGCTTGACGGGAAGAGCAACGCCTGTAGCCGGGCGGCCAGCGCTGCCAGTGCATTGATCACGAACAACACACGTTTCGCCAATGATCATGGCGGTTTTGCCGTGACCATCGCCAATGAAACGGCGTGCGACCGCACCGGATTCATCAAATTCTACAAGAACAAGGATCGCAGCGACACAGGTACGCTGACCGATGCCGACGCTAATTTTGTCGAAGTGACGGTCAATTCGAGGACCGCTTACTTTGCTTTGACTCCGATCGTGTCGGCCCTGTCTTCGGGCCCTTTGTCGGCCAAGGCTTATGCTGGGGTAGGATCGGCGATTTGCAAGGTGCCGCCGGTCATGATGTGCAATCCGGATGAACCGACGGGAAATACCAACGAAAGTTATGCCTTCAACGCCGTTCGCGGTGATGGGTTGAAGCTCATTACTGGAAATGCGGATGCACCGGGCAACTTCGGTTGGCTCGATTCGGTCTTCCAAAATGGTGCCAATGGGCTGGCCGCAGCGCTTGGTTACGATACGATCCAGGCGGATTGCCAAACTGTGGATGGCGTTTCCACCAAGACTGGCATGAGTACCTCCGTGCTGGATGCGCTCAATACCCGCTTCGATGTCTATGCTAACGGCAATTCGACCTGTCCATCGCAATATGGCGGAACTTGTTCTCCGTCGAGCAATACGCGTAAGGACCTGGTTTGCAACTCGAACGATGGCCTCACCTGCAATAATAATTTTGGCGTTTCGAGCAACCCGTATCGGCCAACGACGGTTGCGGCGTTGACCTCGTCCTATCCGGATATCATGGGTTATCCGCGCGACCTATGTCATGCTGTGCCCCAAGGATCGCAGACCTGTGGCATAGTGGGTAATGCCACCTGGGACAGGGACGCCTATTTCCGGGTCAATTATGGATGGACCAGTCAGGCGGCCTGGATAGCCGGAACAAACAACGCCCTGGGTCCTACAGCTACTCGTTACGAGGTCTATAATTGGGAAGTGGCGCATCCGAGCGTGATCGGTGGCGACAATAAATCGCATGGGATCGGTGTCCCTCATGTCACGAACGGGAAAGAGACAGGGTTCGGTATACCGGCAAATAATATTGCCGGTATCACGCCTAGTTCGGCTGGCGTGGACAGGCGTCGCATCTCGGTTGCCGTTCTCAACTGCAATGCATTGAATCTGCACGGGAAAACGACAGGGATTGATCCGGTCAAATGGCTGGATGTTTTTCTGGTCGAACCGGCTTTCGCCCGAGGGAAGGGCAACAATACATATACCGACAAGAAAGAGGTGTATGTCGAGGTTATCGGCGATACGGGCAGCGGGGCGAACGGCGCGAGCAATCCTCAAGTCATTGAGCGCTCTGTTCCCTATCTGATCGAGTGAAGCGGATGCAACATTCTTTCCTTTTCCGCCTGTTTGCTTGCCGCCGCGCCGCCGCCGCTGCGGAAATGGCGCTCGTAACGCCGTTTCTCATTATCCTGATGTTCGCGTCTTTCGAAGCGGGTAATTATTTCCTGAGCGAGCATGTCGTGGCCAAGGCCGTGCGCGATGGCGCGCGCTATGCATCACGGCGATCGCTGACGGATTTTACCTGCCCCGGCACTGTCGCCAGCGACGTGGTCGACAAAACCCGTAACATCACCCGCACGGGACAGGTGGCAACCGGCGGTACGGCAAGGCTGATCAACTGGACGGCGCCCACCACGGTTTCGGTTACGCTCAGTTGCACGGCGATCAGCGGCGGCAATTATTCCGGCATCTACAAGGGCATGTCCAGCGTGCCGAAGGTCAAGGTATCGGCGACCGTGCCCTATGCCTCCCTGTTCAACGATCTCGGTTTTACCAGTTCGACCTTGAATCTGGTGTCCGAATCCGAAGCAGTGGTGCAGGGCATATGATGCGCATATTCGCTCGCCTTGTCCGCGACGACCGTGCTGGGTCGGCGGCGGAATTCGCGCTGGTCCTGCCGTTGCTCATCATCTTTCTGTTCGGCATCATCGATGTCGGACGGTTCATGTGGACCTGCAACCGGGCGGAAAAAGCAACGCAGATGGGCGTGCGCTTTGCCGTTGCCACTGACATGATTCCCAATGGCCTTGCCAATTACAGTTTCGTCGTCAGCGGCGGGCTGACGCAGGGCGATCCGATCCCGCAAAGTTCGTTTGGCGGCGCGTCCTGCAAGATCAGCGGCGGCGCGGTGTCCTGCACCTGCAATACGGGCGCGACCTGTCCCAGTCCCCTTGTCAGTAACAGTGCGACTGCGCTGACCGCCTTCAACAATGTGGTCGCCCGCATGCGTCTGTTCATGCCGGAAATAACCTCCAGCGCCGTGAAGGTGGACTATGACTATTCAGGGCTTGGCTATGCCGGCGATCCCAACGGTTCAGATGTCGCGCCGCTGGTGAAAGTGAGTATCCTGCCGAATGCGCTGGCCTTTCGGCCGATTACCTTGGCTGCTTTCAAAGGCTCTATCAACCTGCCTGCCTTCACATCCGCTCTGACGATGGAAGATGGCCAGGGCACGGTTGCAAATTGAGGAACAAGAATTTGGGCATCGTGACCAACGCAGCGGAACCCGCGGAGAGCTGGACTCTCAACATCGGCGACGAGGGCATCCACCTCATCCTGTCCGAGCAGGAGGTGCAGGCGTCCGATATATTGGGTGATGGGCTGAGCGGACAATCGCTGACGCTCAGCATGCTGCCGTCTGCCGCTGCCCTGCCGTCCCAGATGGTGGCAGAGGCCAGGGCGATCATCCTGGAGGTGGAACCCGACAGCGATGCGTCGATGAAGCGGCTGATCGCCCTGCGTGCGGCCAATCCCAAGCTGAGGCTGGTCGCGGCCATTCGCGATGCGCAGATTCCGGTCGTGCGTGCCTTGCTGCGCAGCGGGATCAACGATGTCGTCGCCCTGCCGTTGCAGGCGAGCGAACTGACGTCGATCCTGGACGAATTGAGGGCCGCCATTGCCGCCGACACGGGCAGCGAGGTCAAGACGGGGCAACTGGTCTCGATCATCAAGAGCGTCGGGGGTGTCGGCGCGACGACGGTCGCGACCCAGGCCGCCAGCCTCCATGCGCGCTCGGCCAGGCAGGAGGGGAGCGAAGTCTGCCTGTTCGACTTCGACATCCAGTTCGGCAATGCCGGCACCTTCATGGGCATATCTTCGCCGCTGACGCTGGCCGACCTGTTGACGGGCGGCAATCGCGTCGACCAGGAACTGCTGCGCACCGTCACCGTCGAGACGGCCACGGGGCTGCGCGTCGTCACCGCCCCGCCCGAGATCATGCCGATCGAGGCGGTGAATGCCGATCAGGTGTTCCGCGTGGTCGAACTGGCGCAGCGCAGCTTCGACACCGTCTATCTCGACCTGCCCGGCAACTGGACGAACTGGTCGATGTCGTTGGTGGCTCGTTCCCAGGTGATTTTCCTGGTGGTCGAGCTGACCATTGCCAGCCTGCGTCAGGCGCGGCGCCAGATCGCTCTGCTGCGCAGCCAGGACATCGATCCTTCCCGCATCCATGTGATCGCCAATCGCGTGGAGAAGAAATTCTTCCGCGCCATCGGGCTGGAGGATGCGGCGGCTGCACTCGACCATCCGGTCAGCCTCAGCATCGCCAATGATTTCCCGCTGGTCAGTTCGGCACTCGACCAGGGCGTGCTGATCCAGGAGCTGAAAGCGCGCAGCCGCGTGTGCAAGGATTTGCAGGATATCGTCGATTGCTGCGTTCAGGCGGCCGAAGCCGAACGCCGGGCGGAGAAGGGCTGATGTGGCAGATCCGTAAAGAAAAAGGCAGTGAACCGCGGGAGGAAGCCGCGGACGCCCTGGTCGCGCCGGTCGCATCCTGGGAGGATGACCGGCACACCGAACTCAAGGTCGCGCTGCACCAGAAGCTGATCGACATCATCAACCTATCCGCTCTGGACAATATGTCGCGGGCACAGGTCGAGGCCGAAGTGGGCGAAATCGTCCATGAACAGCTCGCGCTTCAGAAGCATGCGCTGAACCTGGAGGAGCGCAAGCGGCTGGTCTCGGACATATTGGACGAACTGCTGGGGCTGGGACCGTTGGAGCCGCTGCTCAAGGACCACAGCATCACCGATATTCTGGTCAACGGACACAAGCTGGTCTTCGTCGAGCGCGGCGGTCGGCTGGTGGAAACGGCGACGCGTTTCAAGGATGAGAAGCACCTGTTGCGTATCATCCAGAAGATCGTGGCGGCGGTCGGACGACGGGTCGATGAATCATCGCCTTTTGTCGATGCGCGCTTGGCCGACGGATCGCGCGTCAATGCGATCGTGCCGCCGCTGGCGGTCGACGGATCGCTGCTGTCGATCCGCAAGTTCGCCAAGGTGCCGATCAGCATGGCGCGCCTGACCGAGTTGGGCAGCGTGCCCGGGCCCATGGCCCAGGTACTGGCGGCCGTGGTGGCGGCGCGGCGCAACGTCCTTATTTCCGGCGGCACGGGATCGGGCAAGACCACGCTGCTCAATGCCATGTCGGCCAGTATCGATGAGCATGAGCGTATCGTGACGATCGAGGACTCCGCCGAATTGCAGCTTCAGCAGCGCCACGTAGCCCGGCTGGAAACCCGGCCCGCCAATATCGAGGGGCGAGGCGAGGTGTCCCAGCGCGATCTGGTGAAGAATGCGCTGCGCATGCGGCCCGACCGCATCATCGTGGGCGAGGTCCGCGCCGGTGAGGCCTTCGACATGTTGCAGGCGATGAACACCGGCCATGATGGATCGATGACCACGGTCCACGCGAACACGCCGCGCGATGCGCTGTCGCGCGTCGAGCAGATGATCGGCATGAGCGGCATCGATATTTCGCCCCGGTCCGCGCGGGCGCAGATCGCGTCCGCGCTCAATGTCATCGTGCAGGTCGGGCGTCTGGCGGACGGCCGCCGCCGTCTGCTGAGCATTTCCGAGATCACGGGCATGGAAGGCGAGGTGATCACCATGCAGGAGATCTTCCGCTTCAAGCTGACGGGTCGGGATGAGGACGGCATGGTCCGCGGCCATTTCGAGGCGACGGGCATCCGCCCCAAATTCATGAGCGAACTGACCGACCGGGGCATCAACCTGCCTGCCGACCTGTTCCGCCCCGATGCGGTGGTGCAGTGATGAACCCGCTTTATATCCGTGTCTTCATCCTCATCCTGCTGTTCGCGGCAGTCATCCTGCTGATCGAGGGCATTTCGAGCTGGCTCCGTGCGCGTGCCAGTACGGAGCGGGTCGTCAACCGCCGGCTGAAGATGATCGCGGCAGGGTATGAGCGGAGCACCGTGCTTTCCAAGCTGCGCCGCAACAGCGAGGAAATGAACTTCAATCATGCGACCCTGTGGGGGCGCGCCGGATTGGGGGTGTTGCGGACGTTGCATGGCGCGGGGCTGACCATTCCGGCGCGAACCGTGCTGATGCTGATGGGCATAGCCGCTGGCCTGCTGTTTCTGCTGGTGATCGTCGGTGGTGTGGCGTCGGGCTATGGGCTGACGGCGGGGATGATCGTCATGGCGGTCGCCTTTGCGGTGGCGCTGGGCATATTCCTGCCCATGATGGTGTTGACCCGGCTCAGCCAGCGCCGACGCAAGAAGATGGAGGAACAGTTTCCGGTCGCACTGGACACGTTCGTGCGTGGCCTGCGGGCGGGCCATCCGATCGCCGCCGCGCTGGAACTGCTGACCAAGGAGATGCGGGATCCGATCGGCAGCGAATTCGGCATCGTCGTGGACGAGGTCACCTATGGCGCGGATTTGCGCGACGCCTTGCAGCGCATGGCCGAGCGGTGGGACATGAACGAAATGCACATGTTCGTGATCTCCCTGTCGGTACAGAGCGAGACGGGCGGCAATCTGGCCGAAATCCTGGAAAACCTGTCGCTCGTCATCCGCGAGCGGGCGAGCCTTTTCATGAAGGTCCGGGCACTGAGTTCCGAAGGGCGGATGACCGCCATCATGTTGACCGCCCTGCCGATCCTGGCCTTTGTCGGTTTGTTCATGGTCAATCCGGCCTTCTACATGGACGTGGCGCAGGACAGGATGTTCATCTTCGGCTTTTCGGGCCTGATCATCCTTTACATGATCGGTTTCATCACGATCCGCCGCATGGTGGATTTGAAGGTTTGATCTGATGTTTGACCTGGCACTTCTTTCCCAATTGCGACCGGTTTTCCTGGTGCTGCTGTTCGTCGTGATCGTGGCGCTGGTATTCGGTGTGGCGGAACTCGTCACGCGCAACGCCAAGGTACGCAGCCGTCTGGACATGGTAAGCGATGCCGGCAGCGCGACGCAGGCGGGCGTGCACAGTCTGCGTGGCGAGCGCAACAACAGCGAATGGAAAAAGCTGGTCGACCGGATCGAACGGCTGGGCATCTCCCTGGTCGACAGCAACAATGACAGCCTGCGCCGGCGGATGATCGCGGCGGGCTATGCCTCGCCCGAAGCGCCGCGCATCTTCACCCTCATTCGCCTTGTCATGACCTTCGCCCTGCCGGCGGTGTTCGTCATCAGCGCGCTCGGCAAACCGGAACCGCCGAGCCCGGTGAAGCTCTATCTGATCGCCGTGTTCTTCGCGATCGTCGGGCTTTATATTCCCAATCTGTGGATATCGGCCAAGGCGGGGCGGCGTCAGGAAGCCATTATCCACGGCTTTCCCGATGCGCTGGACCTGATGCTGGTCTGCGTCGAGGCGGGGTTGGGGCTGGAGGCGGCGATGGATCGCGTGGGGCGCGAACTGGCCATATCCCACCCGCTGGTGTCGTCCGTTCTGGGCAAGGTCGTGTTGGAATTGCGGGCCGGGCGAAGCAGGGCCGATGCGCTGCGGCGCATGGCCGATGACGTGGACGTGGACGAAATCCGGTCCTTTGCCACGCTGCTGATCCAGTCCGATCAACTGGGCTCCAGCGTGGGACAGACGCTGCGCGTCTATGCCGCGGAAATGCGCGAAAAGCGCCGGATGCGCGCGGAGGAGAAGGCGCACCGCTTGCCGGTGCTGCTGTCGATCCCGCTCGTGGCCTGCATGTTGCCGGTCATGATCGGCGTGTTGATGCTGCCGGCGATCGTGCGGGTGATCCGCGACATATTGCCATATATGACCAGATAGCAAAGGGGATGGGGGGCGTGAAAAAACGGACATTGGCCATCGCGCTCATCGTGGCGACGACGGCATGCAGCCCGACGAAAACCGGCGTTCTTTCGGTCAGGCCCGTCAATGAGGAGCCAACCGGTTCGACGAAGGATGCGTTGGCACGGGGCGATCTGCTGTTCGCGCAGGGCGATCATGCGCTGGCTCTGGACGCGTTCCGCAAGGCCGTGCGTTACGATCCCGACGATGTGCATGCGTTGAACGGTGTCGCGATCAGCTATGCGGCGATGGGCAGGCATGATCTGGCGCGCGAATTTTTCGAACTTGCCCTGGCCCGCGCGCCGCAGGATGCGCGCATCTATCGTAATTTCGCGCGCAGCCTGGAAGCGCAGGGGCTTCGCGGCGAGGCTGATGCCTTGATGGCGGCTGTGCGATCGCTCGTGCCCGGATCGGCAGGGGCGCCGAAAATGGCGGCCCGTCCGACGCTGGCGCAATTGGCGGCGAACGGCCTGCGGACGGCGCCTGCGAACGTGCAGCGCCAGGCCCATCTGGAACTGGAACGGCTTTCGCTTGGCGAAGTGCGGTTGCGGACTGGGGCGTCCGCCGACGGTTTTGGCGCGGCGCCCCAGTTCACGACAAGGATCATCACTGTCGCGGAGGTTGCGGCACCGACGCCGGCGCGATCCTTGAGCACACCGATCGTGACGGTCGCCGCCGAGCCGTTGAACGAGCCGAAGCCTCTGAATGGAAATCGACCCTCGGCCATCGTGGCCAAGCAGCCTGTGTCACTGGTCAGGGCGTCATCCGCCGGCCCGGGCGTCGCGGCCGCCTGTAGCGAGGTAGCGCAGGCAGGTTTCCGTCTGCCGGCTACCGGTTATGCCATCGATCTGCCGAACGCCCGGAAGGACGGGGATGCGGCCGGTCGATGCGCATCATGGGCTGGCGATGATGTGCAGGATGGGGTGTTCAAACGCCTGTGGAAAGCGTGGCTGCAACCGGGCAACCGGAAAGCCGGCAGGGGATGATTTTGCTTCTGCTGCTCGCGGCCGCAGTCGCCCATCCCGTTGGAGGAGCCTCCTCCGCGGCCGCTCCATTGGATTATCCCTTCCTGATGGATGAGGCGATCGACGGTGGACGGATCATTCAGGCTGAAGCGATGCTTGCCCAATGGCGTGCGGAGGCAGGGGCCACCGACCGGCCGCGGATCGACATTGCTACCGCGCGCCTTGCACTGGAAAAGCGCCGAGATGGGGAAGCTGCCGCTCAGTTCACGGCATTGATCAATTCTGGAATGGCCGATTGCCGGGTTGATGAAGGGCTAGGCATTGCCATGGTGCGGCTTGGCCAGCCGCAGCAGGCGCTCGAGCCGCTGCGTCGGGCCGTTGCCGCTTGCGCGGACCGCTGGCGAGCCTGGAATGCGTTGGCTGTCGCCTATGATCATGCGGAATCCTGGGCACTGAGTTCGGCCGCTTATGAGCGTGCCTTCCAGCTTACCAACAAGCCCGAGAAGATACTCAATAATTATGGTCTGTCGCTGCTCAAGCAGCGGCAGGCGGACAAGGCCTCCGCCATTTTCGACAAGGCGCATGAATTGGTGCCCGACGACGCCGGCGTCACGGCCAATCGCGATGCCGCTTATGTCTTGTCGGGGCGGGACATCCGGCGCTCGGCGGGTGACAGTGCGGATACCTGGGCGCGGCGGCTCAGCCATGCGGGGCAGGTCGCGCTCCAGGCGGGCGACCGGGCGAAGGCGCAGGCCTATCTGAGCCGTGCCGTCACCGAAGCCGATAATTTCGTGCCGGAAGCCGCCGCCGCGCTTGCGTCAATGGAAAATGGGAAGCGATGATCAAGGACCTGATTTTGCCGGCCGTCTCGCTGGTTCTGATCGCCGCGGCGGTCGAAGACATGGCGCGGTTGCGCATATCGAACGTCTTTCCGCTGCTCGTGGTCGCCCTCTATGGCGGCTGGGTCGCGGTCACGGGATGGGAAAACGACATCTGGCATAACGCGACCCTCTTTCTGGGCATGTTCGCGCTCGGATGCGGCATGTTCGCCATGCGTTTGATGGGGGGAGGGGACATCAAGCTGATGGCGGCCTGCGCGCTTTGGTTTGACTGGTCGGGCGCCGTTCCGTGGATCGTCTATATGACGGTGGGCGGTGGCGTACTGGCGCTGTTGATCATCGTGGGCCGCCGCCTGGTGCCGCAGGGCGTGCGCGGTAACTCCTCTCTCGCGATCTTCTCTGCCAAGGGCCCCATTCCCTATGGCGTCGCCATTGCGCTGGGCACGATCATGGCGCTCTACATGGCGGGGCCGAACCCCAGCGCCATGGCTCATATGCCTGATTTCGTGCGCCCGCTATAAGGCTTCGCGCGCTCGATTTTGACCAGCGATCACCAGGAAATCGGTCGGAGCGCGCTGCGCTGGAGCATCGTGCGCAAAAGTGGGAACCGGTTTTGCGCTTAAAAGGATGCGGCAACAAAAGCTTAGCGCGCGGCTTGCGCATGATTCAACGCAGCGCGCTCTAAATCGGACGCAGGACGCGCTCTCCGGTGTTTTTGTGCGATGCCTTAGAGCGCCCGATCTGATTGAATCAGATTGGACGCTCTATTTCTTTGTTTTACCCCGATTTCTTAACCGTAAGATGATGCCATCTGACTGGAAATCGTTCTAATGCTCCATGCTGACGGCGGGTATGTCGCTGTCCATCGACATCATCATGATGATCAGTTCCGAACGCGACTTGATGTTGAGCTTCTGGAAGATGCTGTGCAGATGAACCTTGACGGTTCCTTCGGTCAGGCCGCAACGGCTGGCGATTTCCCGGTTGCGCAATCCGGCGCGGATCAGTCCGGCGATTTCCAGTTCCCGTTCGGTCAATACGCTCAGGACATTGGCCTCGTTCGCGGGGGCGGAGATGCTGTGCACCAGCGCCTGTTCCATGACGAAGGGGGCGATGCTCTTGTTGCCGTTCATGACCTGCTGGATGCAGCCCAGCAACTCGTTGGGATCACTGTCCTTCAACACCACGCCATCGACGCCCAGCTTGATCGCCTCCAGCGTCTGTTCCGGACGGATGTGCACCGTCATGAAGATCACCGGCACCGTGCTGCCGCTGTTGCGGATGGCCGACAGGATGGCCAGCCCGCCGCCGCTCTTCATGCTGACGTCCAGGATCAGCAGGTCTGGCTCGCCGGTTTGCATGCGTTCCAGCGCCTCTTCCACGGAGCGGGCGCAGAACAATATGTCGTGGCCATGGGAACTCAGGAACTGTGCCATGCCATCCAGGAAGATCGGATGATCGTCGACTATCGCAATCTGGGCCATCATATCTGGGACCTTGGTAAAGAGGAGGGTAGTCTGATCGAGATTAATGAATTCATGCTTAAATTATGAAAATAGGCCGTACCGCCGATCTTGCTCAATCGCTTCATGATGGATTGCGATTGCAGTTCGAAATCGCCGGTATAGCTGTCTCGTGCGGGGGCCTGAGGCCCCGGATTATCCTTTAGCGCAATCAGTATCTCGTCGTCGACCTGTGCGATCGATACGGTGATATGGCGGGCATTGGCATGCTTGACCGCGTTGGCGGCGACCTCCCGGATCAGATATTCGACTTCCGCCGCCGTTTCCGCCGATACGGTCATGGCCCGCTCGACCAGGTTCAGGCGGCAATCGATCGCCCATTGCAACGCGATGAAGCGGCAGCAGCGTTCGACCTCGCGGGCCAGGTCGACGTCGGTTTCCGATGAAACGGGAAGTTGCTGGCTGAGCAGGCGGCGCAGATGCGCTTGCTCGGCCGTCACCAGTTCCTCCATGGATTTCAGTTCCGCCACCTGTTCCGGGGTAGCGCCGCCCGGCAGTCCGTGGATGGCTGTCACCAGCCTGACGCGCAGCGCTGCCAGCGTTTGCAGGACGCTGTCATGCAGGTCGCGGCTGAGCGCCTGTCGTGCTTCGGCAAAGGTGCGCTGACGCCAGGCAAGGAAGAAGAAATGGCGTTCCAGGAACAGGTCGATCCCCTCCTGTATGCGCAGGCACCGCAGCAGCAGGGCCGGGGACCAGCCATGGCGGGTGCCGATGAACAGCCGCCCGCGCAGTTCGCCGGCCTGCACATAGAAGCTCGCCCCCTGGCCCGGTCCGAAAACGTCCGATATGGTGTCGGTCAGGTCCGCCGCCCGTTCATTCCGCAATATGCCGAGGCGGCTGCGCAGAAGGAGCCGGGGTGACTGGGTGGAATAGAGAAAGGGCGCATCCCTTGGCGTGACGTTGGTCAGGCCGTCAATCTGCTTCTGCGGCAGGACCATGCGCCGCACGCCGTCCGCATCGCCGAACTCGCAATGAACCGCCGTATCGTCCATCGTTTCCCAGACGAAGGCGCAATAGCGGGAGTTCATCAGTTGCGCGACCTGCTCCACCAGAAATTGCGCGAGCGATTTCTGAAAGGACAGGCCCACGCCCTGCAACCGCTCGGTCCAGTTGACCAGCCGCTGTTCCAGGATGGACATGCTCAGCATCGATGCGGCGATCATGCAGCCGATGACGATGGTCAGGCTGTCGATGGCGCGGTCCACGGCCATCACATGCCGGACCGAAATCCATGCGTCATAATATCCGCGGGCCATGAAGGCGAAGATCAGACATAGCCCCAGGACGATGATCGCCCCGCGTCCGAAGCGGTCGGATGCCGACCATGCGACGAAGAACAGGCACCCCAGCGCCGCGATCTGCAGGGGGGCGCACAGGACGATGACCGTCAGGAAGACGATCAGGTCGAATATCAGGAAAAGGGGACGCAGCAGCAGCCCGACGGGCGGTGTCAGGAAATGCTGCCCCATGCTGAGGATGGTCCATATCCAGACGCCGATCTTCACCAGTTGCGCGGTATGGGTGAAATAGGAATCGCCGCCCAGCATGACGTCGATCTGCCAGATCGCGGCAACGGAAAAGGCGACGCGGGATATGGCAAAACCCAGCGTCGGTGAACGGCCCAACCAAAGCACCAGGCGATCCATCATGGAAGACGCCCCGTCTATGCGATGCATGGTGAAATTTGTCCCCCGACATACTCCACAAGAGGAGTGTGCGCATGTGACTGAAGGAAAAGCAACCGATATCGATGCGGCTATCGGCGCGCCCGGCAAATTATGCGCGATTTCGGGACAGGTCGGAATGAAAAGGCTCCGGATGGCGTTCCTGACCGGCAGTCTGTAAACGGGCGGGATGGCGTCGCTTATCACTCCCGCCCTTGTCTGTGCCTTGCGCGGCCATGGCGAACATGGCGCGATCGCGCGGTTGTTGACGCCCGATCATGGCTTGCTGGCGGGGTATGTGCGGGGCGGGCGTTCGCGCCAGCTACGCCCGGTGCTGTTGCCCGGCAATGCGGTCAGGGCCGAATTCCGAGCGCGGACCGAGGAGCAGCTGGCCGGGCTGACCGTCGAATTGGCGCATAGCCGCGCGCCCCTGCTGGCAGAAGCCTTGCCTGCGGCAGCGATCGACTGGGCTTGCGCGCTCACGGCGGCGGCGCTGCCCGAGGGGACGCCCTATCCCGCGCTCTACCAGGCGTTGGACGGCGTGCTGGGCGCGGTCGAGGCGGCACCGGCGGCGCGAGGATGGGCGGCGGCGTTGATCCGCTACGAATTGCTGCTCCTTGCCGAACTGGGTTTCGGTCTGGACCTGACGCGTTGCGCCGCGACGGGCGGGAAGGACGATCTGGCCTTTGTCAGTCCGCGCAGCGCGGCGGCGGTCAGCCGGGAAGGGGCATTGGGCTACGAGAATCGACTGCTGCCGCTGCCGGCCTTCCTGCTGGCGGGCGGGGCGGGGGATTGGCCGGCGATCCTCGACGGTTTGCGGCTGACGGGCTTCTTCATCGAGCGTTCGGTGTTGACCGACTGGCGCGCGCAAATCCTTCCGTCGCGTGAGCGGCTGGTCGATCGCCTCAAAAGAGCGATTGCCTAAATACTTGCGCTGGAGGGTGGGGCTTCATAAGGGGCGGCACGAGGTTGAAGGAGTTGCCCTATGTTGATCGCCCTGTTCCCCGGAGATGGTATCGGCCCCGAGATCGTCGCTCAGGCGAAGCGCGTGCTGGATGCGCTGGCGATCCCCGGCATCACCTATGAAGAAGGGCTGGTCGGCGGCGCGGCCTACAAGGCGGTGGGCCATCCGCTGCCGCCGGAAACGCTGGACCTTGCCAGGCGCGCCGATGCGATTCTCTTCGGTGCGGTGGGCGATCCGGATTGCGACTCGCTGGAGCGCCATCTGCGCCCCGAACAGGCGATCCTTGGCCTGCGCAAGGAACTGGGCCTCTTCTCCAACCTGCGTCCGGCCAAGGTCTTCCCGGAGCTGGCCGACGCCTCCGCGCTCAAGCAGGAGGTGGCGAGCGCCATCGACCTGCTGATCGTGCGCGAGACCAATGGCGACGTCTATTTCGGCGAGAAGGGGATGCGCAAGACGCCCGAGGGTCTGCGCGAAGGCTATGACATCATGTCCTATAATGAGGAGGAGGTGCGCAAGATCGCGCATCAGGGCTTCCAGGCGGCGCGCGCCCGCCGTGGCAAGCTCTGCTCGGTGGACAAGGCCAATGTGCTGGAAACGAGCCAGCTCTGGCGCGACGTGGTGATCGAGGTTTCGGCCGATTATCCCGACGTCGCGCTCAGCCACATGTATGTCGACAATGCCGCGATGCAACTCGTGCGCAATCCCGGCCAGTTCGACGTTATCGTCACCGGCAATATGTTCGGCGACATTCTTTCCGACCAGGCGAGCATGTGCGTCGGTTCGATCGGGATGCTGGCTTCGGCCACGCTCAACGACAGCAACCAGGGCCTGTACGAGCCGATCCACGGCTCCGCGCCCGACATTGCCGGGCAGGGCAAGGCCAATCCGCTGGCAACGGTTCTGTCGGCGGGCATGATGCTGCGCTATTCGCTGAACCTGGCCGACCAGGCCGACCGCATCGAGGCCGCCGTCGCCAGGGCTCTTGCCGACGGGGCGCGCAGTTTCGATCTGGGCGGCACGATGAGCACCGTCGAAATGGGCGACGCCGTGCTGGCGGCGCTGGTCTGAATATTGGGTCTGAGGATAAGGCGATGAAGCGCAAGAGCGGGCAGAATCCCGAGATCACCAAGAATTGGCGCCCGGCGACGCTCGCAGTGCGTGGCGGCAGCGTGCGCAGCGAATGGGGTGAGACGTCGGAAGCCCTCTTCCTGACCAGCGGTTACAGCTATGACCGCGCGGAAGATGCCGCCATGCGCTTCGCTGGCGAGCAGCAGGGCATGACCTACAGCCGCCTTCAGAATCCGACCGTTGAGATGCTGGAAAAGCGCATCGCCCTGCTGGAGGGCGCCGAAGCCTGCCGCGCGACCGCGACAGGCATGGCGGCGATGACGGCGGCCCTGCTGTGCCAGTTGTCGGCGGGCGACCATGTGGTTGCGGGCAAGGCTCTGTTCGGCTCCTGCCGCTGGCTGACCGACACGCTGCTGCCGAAATTCGGGATCGAGACGACCACCGTCGACGCGACCGACAATGCGGCCTGGGAAGCGGCGGTGCGGCCCAACACCAAGGTCTTCTTCTTCGAGACCCCGGCCAATCCGACCATGGACGTGGCCGATCTCGCCGCGATCTGCGGCATCGCCAGGGCGCATGGCATCACCAGCGTCGTCGACAATGCCTTCGCGACCCCTGCGCTCCAGCGGCCGATGGAATTCGGCGCCGACGTGGTGGCCTATAGCGCGACCAAGATGATGGACGGGCAGGGCCGGGTGCTTGCCGGCGCGATCTGCGGCACCGAGGATTTCATCCTCAATACGCTGCTGCCCT
Organism: Sphingobium sp. LB126; assembly: GCF_002795205.1. Classification (NCBI taxonomy): domain Bacteria; kingdom Pseudomonadati; phylum Pseudomonadota; class Alphaproteobacteria; order Sphingomonadales; family Sphingobiaceae; genus Sphingobium; species Sphingobium sp. LB126. The sequence goes on along the minus strand of NZ_NETV01000001.1, from coordinate 209,223 downwards.
TCCATCGCAATACCGGGCCGACGCTCAGCGCCTTCAACGCCTGGGTTGTGCTGAAGGGGTTGGAGACGCTGGACCTGCGCATCCGCCGCCAGAGCGAGAATGCGCTCAAGGTCGCCAAATTCCTCGAAGGTCGCGTCGCGAAGGTTCTTTATCCGGGTCTCGAAAGCCATCCGCAGCATGCCCTTGCGATGAAGCAGATGGCGATGGCAGGTCCGATCTTCTCGCTCTATGTCGGCGGCGGCCGGGCAGAGGCGCATGGCCTGCTCAACGGCCTGGAACTGGTCGACATCAGCAACAATATCGGGGATTCGCGCTCGCTGATGACGCATCCGGCCTCCACCACCCATTATGGCATGGCGGAGGAAGCGCGGCTGGAGGTCGGCATCACCGAGGATATGCTGCGCCTCAATGTCGGTCTGGAAGACCCGGAGGACGTGATCGAGGATCTCGATCGCGCTCTGAAGTCGATAGGCCGTTGACGGAACAGGGGTGAAAGGCGCATTTCTTAAGCTGTGAACGCACTTTTCCCCTTTCATGCGACCACGCGCGACATCAACGTGCATGTGGCCGTCACCTTCCTGCCCGAACAGTCGGAGCCGGACCGGGGCCGCTGGTTCTGGGCCTATCATATCCGCATAGAGAATGACGGGGACCAGCCGGTGCAACTGCTGACCCGTCACTGGATCATAACCGATGGACGGGGGACGCAGCATCGGGTCGATGGAGATGGGGTCGTGGGGGAACAGCCAGTGGTGCAGCCGGGCAAGAGCTATGATTATGTGTCGGGTTGCCCGCTCAACACGCCGAACGGCTCGATGAAGGGCCATTATCACATGATCGGCGCCAGCGGCGAGACGTTCGACATCGCTATCCCCCATTTCGCGCTGATCGCGCCGGCGGTGGCTGAATGAAGCGTACCCATTTGCCGCTCAACGGCCTGCGCGTGCTGGATGCGGCGGCGCGGCATCTGTCCTTTACCCGCGCGGCGGACGAACTGGCGGTGACGCCTGCGGCCGTGGGGCAGCAAATTCGCGCGCTGGAAGATTTGCTGGGCGTCGTTCTCTTCCGCCGCACGCCCAAGGGGCTGGAACTGACCCCGGAAACCGAAGCGGGCCTTGCTGCCCTGCGCGCCGGCTTCCTGGAGTTCGAGGAGGCCGTGCGCGCCATGCAGGCGGGCCAGTCCAGTTCCTCGCTCACCATCGCCGCGCCGCGCGACATCACCGCCAAATGGCTCCAGCCGCGCCTCGCGGGCTATGCGGCGAGCCAGCCCGACCTCAAATTCGCACTGGTCGCCGCGGACGAGACGCTCGATTTCACGGAAGCCAATCTCGACCTCGCCCTGCGCCTTGCCGAAGGGCCGGGCGAGAATGAAGGCATCAAGCTGGGCGAAGCGGCCTTCGTCACGATCGAGGCGGCCCAAGGTGGTCCCGACCATCGCATCGAATGGCCCGGTTGCCCCAAGGGAGACGCGCCCGCGACGATCCGCGTGGCCGACGCGGGCCTCGCCATCGAGGCGGCGGCCAACGGCTTCGGCCATGCCTGCGTGCCGACGCTGCTTGCGGAGGCGGATATGGCGGCGGGCCGGGTGCGGCAATTGGGGGATAAAATGTCGTCGCCGCTTGCCTATTGGCTGATCGCCCCCTTGCCGCAGTGGCGGCAGAAGAAGGTCAGGGCGCTCGTCGAGGCACTGACCGGATAGTTGCTTTTTCTTAAGCTGCTGGCGCCTATCATCCGCCGGCAGGAGGGGCGGCATGGCCTGGGACGGCGGCACGAAGACAAGGGGATTGCTGGTTGCGCTGCTGCTCTGTGCGGCGGCGCCGTTGCAGGCGCAGGCGCCCTATGTCCCGGACGTGACGGAAGCGCGCGAAAAGGAATGGCGCAAGCTGGTCGCCGCGGCGCAGGCGGCCTATTCGGCGGGCAAGGCGGCGGATGGGATCGACAACGCCCGCAAGGCACTGGCCCTGGCGGACGAACTGTTCGGCGTCGACGATCCGCGCGCGCTCATCTCGGCCAACGACCTGGCGTTGCAACTGGATTCGACCGGCCGTTTCCGGGAAGCCGAAGGCCTGTTCCGGCGCGTGTTCGACAGTTATCTGCGCACGCGGGCGGAAGATGACCCCAATACGCAATTGGCGGTCGAAAATCTGATCGACTTTTATATCGCCCGCAAACGCTATGATGCGGCGGTGCCGCTGGCGGACTATGCCCTGGCCAGCTTCCGCCGGACGACCGGCGCGGGCAGCGAGCGCAGCCGGCGGATGGAACGGATCGTTGCCGACATGCCGAAGCCGGTCGTGCGGGAGGTCGCGATGGAGAAGCCGTCTGACGCGCAATCCGCGGACATGGCTGCCGAAGCTGTGGAAAAAGCGTCTGTAACGCCAAAGGATGAGGAAGGGGCGTCCAACCCCTGAGCCCCGCTTTTCCGCCGTTCCGTCGCGGTGGGGCACGGGATTAACCTAAGATATAAGTCATTGGCTCAATTGTTAAACATGACGCAATGGCTAAGTCTGATTCGCGTCGGAGGGGCACAGATTTTCCATAGCTTATCGCCAGTCACAGGCCGACTGGACGAAGCCGCGGAAGGCTCCGAACGATAAGCCTATGGGTCGCAATCATGGGGCGGCCGGCTGTACAAGCCGGTCGCCCTTTTGCGTTTTTCCGATGGTGGTCGAGGCGAAAGACCCCTCATCGGGCCGCCAATGCGATCGGGGATCGAGTCGTCCGAGTCGCCTGATATGGGCCCTTGGTGTTAACCACGGCCCGGTCCCGGCATAGCCGTCTCGATATAGGTTTGATCATAGATCTATATCCTAAGATATATACATTAAGGATAAAATTGGCGCTTATCGCCTTAAAATGGTTAACAAAACTGGAATTTGCGTGACTCATTTCGCAGGCGCCGAATAAGGTAAGTCATCGGGTCAGTAGAACATAAAAGCAGATGGATAATCCGGGGCGGCGTTGACTGGGCAAAGGTCATGCCGGCGGGAGATCGTTGACACGGGGCATTGGCTGATCCGCTGATTGCCACAATGTCTGGGAAGGCCTCAGGTCCGCATGCAATGGTGCATTCGGAGCATGGCTTTCTGTGCGCTCCTTCCGTGCCCCCATGGCGATGAGTTGGGGATGGACATGGATTTCGAGCGCAACTGGGATAGCAAAGACGCTGGCGACCATCAGCAGGCCCTCCATCCGGAGGCCTCTGCGCTGGCTGCCAAGGGCAAGGCGATCCATCCCGGCAAGATGCACCATCATGCTGGCCCCGTGCAGACGGTCACGCCCAACGCCCAGGGCGTTGTGGTCCTTCCCGCTGGCACCGACATCAACCAGATCGAGGTCGAAGGCCGCAACCTGATCGTCCATCTGCCCGACGGTACGGAGATGGTGATCGTGGATGGCGCGGTTGTCATGCCGCAGCTCGTCGTGGGCGATGTCGAAATCCCCTCGGTCAACCTTGCCGCGCTGCTGATCGGTCAGGAGCCGCAGCCCGCCGCCGGTCCGGCGCGCAGCTCCGGCGGCAATTTCATCGGCCCTGACGGCGATGTCGGCGATCCCCATGGTCTGGGCGATCTGCTGCCGCCCACCGAATTGCAATTCACCCAGCCCGAACAGCGCGAAATCCTGCCCATCGCGCCCGGCAGCGAGCCGGAAGTCGTCATCGTCACGCCCAACCAGCCCGCCGGCGCGATCGACGCGACCGCAGGCGTCAGCGAGGCGGGGCTTCCCGCACGCGGCAATGAACCGGCCGGTTCGGCGGCGGCGACCGACAGCGAGCGCACCAGCGGCACCATCCAGTTCGCCGCCAATGACGGGCTTGCAGGCATCACCATCAACGGGGTGACGATCACCGCCGTCGGCCAGACGGTGACGACGCCGCTCGGCGTGCTGACGATCACCTCCGTCGCCGACAATGCGATCGGCTACAGCTATGTGCTGAGCGACAATGTGGTGGGCGCGCCGCCGTCCGAAATCTTCACCGTGGTGGTGACGGACAGCGACGGGGACCATGCGACCGCGACACTGACCATCTCGATCGCCGACGACGCGCCCACCGCCGTCAATGACGTGGACAGCGTGACCGAGGACGGCCCGCTGGTCGCGGACGGCAATGTCCTGACCGGCGTTGGTGGGTCCGACGCGAACGCCACCGACGGTGTGGCGGACATTCAGGGCGCGGACGGCGCAGTGGTATCGACCACGGGTAGCTTCCAGGGTACTTATGGCGTCCTGACGCTCACCGCGTCGGGCGCCTACAGCTACACGCTGGCCAACGACAATGCAGCCGTGCAGTTCCTGGTGCCCGGGCAGACGCTGACCGACAGCTTCAGCTACACGATCACCGACGCCGACGGGGACACCTCCACCGCGACGCTGACCATCACCATCAACGGTGCGGATGACGGCATCACCATCACCGGCCTGAATGGCACGCCCGGCGTGGAAGGCGCCGAGGTCGTGGTGCTGGAAAGCCATCTGGCCGACGGTAGCGCGCCCGATGCGGCGGCGCTGACCCATGTGGGTTCCTTCGGCGTCAATGGCGCCGACGGCATTTCGACCGTGACGATCGGCGGTGTGACGGTGCTTGCCAACGGCGCATTCGTCGCCGGGCAGGTCGTGACGACGCCCGTCGGCACGCTGACCATCACGGGCTTCACGGCGACCGCTTCGCAGGGCGGGGTGCCGACCGCCGGCACCTTCAGCTACAGCTTCGTCCTGACCGACAACAGCCTGGCCCATGACGCGGCGGGCGCGGACAGCATTTTCCAGAGCTTCGCCGTGGTCGCTACCGACCGCAACGGCTCGACCGCCAATGCGACGGTCGACGTGCAGATCGTCGATGACGTGCCGGTCGCCCATAATGATGTCGATGGCGTGGCGGCGGGCAGCTATGGTCCGGAAACCGGCAACGTTATCACTGGCGCGGGTACGGTTTCGGGCACTGCGGGTGCAGACGTCGTCGGCGCGGACGGCGCCGTCGTGTCGAGTACGGGCAGTTTCCAGGGCAGCTACGGCACGCTGACGCTCAATGCCGACGGCAGCTACAGCTATGTGCGTGCGGCGGGGACGCCGGGCGGCGTCAGCGACAGCTTCACCTATACGCTGCGTGACGGGGACGGCGACACGTCGACTGCCACGCTGCGGATCGATATCGCCAACAGCGAAGTCACGATCATCTCGATCCCGAAGGTGGGCGAGGGGACGATCGTCGACGAATCCGGCCTGACGAACCCGATGGGTTCCAATGCCGGCAGCGGCGCCGACGCGACGGGTGGCACGATCACCTATTCCGCGCCCGACGGTCCCGCCTCGATCACGATCAACGGCACCCCGATCGGCGTGGGTACGCAGATCACCACCGACAAGGGCATATTGACGATCACTGGCCTCAATGACGGCCAGATCGAATATACCTATCAGCTGACGACCAATACCGCCGGCGATGATGTGAAGGACAACTTCACGGTCACGGTCACGGACGTCGATGGCGACAGCGCGACCGACACGCTGACCATCACCATCATCGACGACGTGCCGACCGCCGTGAACGATGCGGACTCCGTGCGCGAGGACGGGCCGCTGGTGGCTGACGGCAACGTCATCACCGGATCGGGCGGCAGCGACGCCAACGGCACCGACGGCAATGCCGACGTGCAGGGTGCGGACGGCGCGCATGTGACCGCCATCGTCTTCGGCGAGACGGCGGGCACGGTGGGCACGGCTCTGGCGGGCGCCTACGGTTCGCTGCTGATCCAGTCGGACGGCAGCTATGCCTATACGCTGAACAATGAGAATGGCGTGGTCCAGGGTCTGGACAAGAACCAGACGTTGACCGAGACCTTCACCTACACGCTGACCGACGGCGACGGCGATGCGCGCAACGCGACCATCACCATCACTATCCAGGGCAGCGACGATGGCGTGACGATCGGCGGCCTCGATGGGGAAGGCGCCGAAGAGATAGTCTATGAAAACGACCTGCCGGGGGGCAGCTCGGAAAATGCGGCGGCACTGACCCAGACGGGCAGCTTCACCCTGTCGGCGCTGGACGGCGTCGCGACGATCACGGTCGGCGGGCAGCCGATCTTCGGCGCAAGCGGCTTCATCAGCGGCGTCACCCTGTCCAACGCCTATGGCACGCTGACCATCACCGGCTTCACGCCGACGGTCGGCGCGGACGGCGATGTGATCGGCGGAACGGTCAGCTACAGCTATGTGCTGAACGACAACACGCTGCTGCACACGGGCGCGAATGACGGCAGTCTGACCGACAGCTTCGCGGTCGTCGTGACGGATACGGACGGCTCCAACGCCACCGCCAGCCTCGACATCACCGTGGTCGACGATGTGCCGACCGCCGTGGATGACGTCGTGCTTCAGCCCAGCGAAAACGTGGCGATCGACATCAACGTCATCGCCAACGACACGAAGGGCGCCGACGGCGTCGACCTGGCCACCGGCGTGGCGCTGACGACCGGCCCCTCCCAGGGCACCGCCGTCTATCAGGGCAACGGCATTTTCCACTACACTCCCAATGCGGGCGCGGAAGGCACCGACAGCTTCACCTACACCATCACCGACGGCGACGGCGATCATTCGACCGCGACGGTGACCATCACCCTGGCCGGGGATTCCAAGCCGACCGTGCAGGTGTCCGACCTGACCGTATCGGAGGCCGGTCTCCCCCTCGGCAGCGATCCGACGAGCAACAGCGAAACCGCCAGCGGCGCGATGACCATTGCGACCGGCGGCGATACGCTCGCCAAGGTCGAGGTGCAGGACAAGAATGGCGCCTGGGTCGATGTGACCGCGGCGACCGTCGGTACGCCGGTTGTCGTCAGCGGCGCGGCGGGGCAGTTGACCGTCACCTCCGACGGGTCAGGGCATTACAGCTACAGCTACACGCTGGCCGTCAACGATCCGACCCATCCGGACAATAATCCGCTGGATGGCGACGGCATCAGCGGCGCCGCCGATCCCAAGGCGGGCGACAGCTTCGCGGTCCGGGTGACGGACAGCGACGGCGATGTGTCGCCCAGCGCCAGCATCGACGTGACCGTGCTGGACGACGCCCCGACGCTCAGCGTCGACGGCCAGACCAGCGTGGTCGAAGGCGCGACGGCGACCGGCAGCTGGTCGGAAGTCATCGGCGCGGATCAGCCGGGAGCCAGCACCGTCGTGATCTTCGGCGGCAACAGCTATGCCATCGGCGCGGCGATCGACACGGGGCTGGGCACGCTGACGGTCAAGGCCGACCATAGCTGGACCTTCGTGTCGCACAACAATATCGACAACAGCCTCAACCCGTCGATCAGCTTCACCGTGCAGGTGACGGACGCGGACGGCGACGTGGCGCAGGACAGCCAGACGGTCGCCATCACCGACGGCGCCGGCCCGACGGCGGGCGAGCCGCTCAGCCTTCAGATGGACGACCAGAATCTGGCGGACGGCACGACGCCGGGCAAGGACGACTTCGCGCAGGGGGCGGTGAGCTTCACGGCCGGATCGGATGCACTGACCGGCTTTGCCTTTGCCACGGACCTGTCCGCTCTGGACGGCGGCCTGACCTGGAACCGGGTCAGCGCCACGCTGATCGAGGGTTGGGACGGCGCGGTCGGCACCGGCACCAAGGTCGTCGCGCTGACCCTGTCGGCGCCCGCCTCGATCGGCGCGGGCCTCAGCGGCAATGTGACCATCACGGCCACGCTGCTCGACAATTATGCGCATCATCCCGTCGCGACGGCCGATGACCTGGCACAGCTCGGCCATGTCGGCGTGGTCGCAAGCGACGTCGACGGCAGCAATGCCACCGCGACGGTCAATCTGTCGGTGTCCGACGATGTCCCGTCGCTGACGCTGGACGGCGCGGTCACGGTCGTCGAAGGCCAAACGGCGACCGGCACCTGGTCTGAAGTGATCGGTGCGGACCAGCCCGGCGCCACCACCCAGGTTCTCTTCGGCGGCAACAGCTATGCCATCGGCGCTGCGATCGACACGGGCCTCGGCACGTTGACGGTCAAGGCCGATCATAGCTGGACCTTCGTCGCGAACGGCAATCTCAACAACAATCTCAACCCGTCGATCAGCTTCGACATCAAGGTGACGGATGCCGACGGGGATGTCGCGCAGAAGAGCCAGACGGTCGCAATCACGGACGGCGCCGATCCGACAGCCGGTCCGCCCATCAGCCTGGGGCTCGACGACCAGAATCTGGCCGGTGGCACGAGCCAGGGCAATCCGGATTTCACCAGCGGCACCATCACCTTCACGCCCGGTTCGGATGCCATCACCTCGATCGTGTTCGGCGGCATCGGCAGCCTGACCGGCGACCTGAACTGGGTGCGGGTGTCCGACACCCAGATCACCGGATCGGATGAGCGCGGCGTCGTCGTGACGCTCGACCTTTCGGTGGCGGGCAATGTCGCGACGGTGACGGCGACGCTCAACGACAATTATGACACCCATCCGGGCATCAATGTCGACGATCTGGTGGCCTTGGGATCGGTGCAGGTCATCGCCCAGGATACCGACGGCGACACGGCGGTCAGTTCCGTATCGGTCAGCGTGTCCGACGACCTGCCGGTCGTCAGCGCCAATCCGGCGGTCCAGCTCGACGACGACGCCCTGTCCGGCGGCAATGCGGGCGGGACCGGCGATACCGCCGACAGCCTCAACGTGACGGGCACGCTGGCGCATGACTATCGCGCTGACGGGCCTGGCGGGATCACCCTGCTCAACACGGGCGCGCCTTCCGGCTTCACCTATGAAAGCAACGGTACCGTCCTGCTGGTGAAGCAGGGTGGCACGACAGTGCTGACCGTAACGCTGACCGACCCGGTGGCAGGCACCTATTCGGTGGTGCAGAATGCGGCCATCTCGCATCCCGCCGGGGGTAACGAGAATAATGTCAGCTTCTCGATCGGCTACCGCGTGACCGATGCCGATCATGATTATGCCGACGGCTCGCTGACCATCAACGTCAACGATGACACGCCAGTGGCGGCGAACGACACCGATTTCGTCAAGGAAGACGTCACGCTGACGGCCAGCGGCAATGTGCTGACGGGCGTGGGCAGCGATGGCAATCCGGCGGGCGCGGACTCGCTGGGCGCCGACGGTCCGGCGGCGGGCGGGGCGGTGACGGCGGTTACTGGCGGTACCATCGGCGGCAATGCCGCCGGCGCATATGGCACGCTCGTCCTGAACGCTTCGGGCACCTATACCTACACGCTGAACAACGGCCTGGCGGCGGTCCAGCATCTGGGCGAAGGCCAGACGCTGACCGACAGCTTCACCTACACGATCACGGACGGCGACGGCGACAGCACGACCGCCGTGCTGACGATCACCATCCAGGGCACCAATGATGCCCCGCTGGTGGACAAGGGCATAGCGATCGTTTCGGAGGAAGGGCTGTTCGGCGCCAATCCCGACACGGTGGGATCGCCCAGCGATACGACCAACTCGGCCGTGGCCACCGGCACGATCACGGCAAGCGACGCCGACGGCAACACGATCGGCATGACGTTGGGCGATCCGGGTGCGGTGCTGACCGCCGACGGCCTGCCCGTCACCTGGACCGGGGTCGGCACGCAGGCGCTGACCGGTTCGGCAGGCGGCGTGCCGGTCATCACGATCACGATCACCAACGGGGGCGCCTATACCGTCACCCTGTTGCAGTCGGTCGACCATAACGGCCTCAATGTCGAGGATCTGAAGAATTTCTCGGTCCCCGTGAATGTCACCGACGGCATCACGACGGTTGCCACCAGCATTGCCGTGACGATCGAGGATGACAGCCCGACTGCGGCCGATGACAATATCACCACCACGGAAAATGCGGCGGCCTCGACCGGCAATGTCCTGACCAACGATCATGTCGGCGCGGACACGCCGGGCGCCGTCGTGTCGATCAATGGCAGCGTGATCACCGCGGGCGGCAGCCAGACGATCGTCGGCAGCTACGGCACGTTGCAGATATTCTCCGACGGCAGCTACAATTATACGCCCAAGACATCGGTGCCTTCGGGATCGTTCGACAGCTTCACCTATGTGATGCGCGATGCTGATAATGACACGGCCACCGCGACGCTGAAGTTCACCTTCGCAGGCGACGCCAACAAGCCGACGGCGGACAACACCGCCGCCAAGCTGGACGATGACGGCCTGACCGGCGGCAATCCGCTGAGCACGACCGGCGATGTCGACGCCAATGTCGGTGACAATGGCATCGCAGGTCCTAGCGAAGCGAGCTTCAGCGGCACCTTGCCCTTCACCTTCGGCGCGGACGGCGGCGGCAGCGTCACCTTCGCGAACCTGAACGGTACGACTGGTACCGTCGGAACCGAGACCGTGGCCTATAGCTGGAACGCGGGCACCAACACGCTGACCGCCACGGTCAATGCGGGTGCACGGAGCGGCACGGCGTTGTTCCAGGTGGTCGTCAATCCGACGACCGGGGCCTATACGGCAACATTGCTCGACAATGTCCTGCACGCCGCCGGCGGCAATGAGAATAACGCTGCCGTCAGCCTCAACTTCCTTGTGACGGACAGCGATTATAACGCGACCACCAATCCGACATCTTCGGCCATCGGCCAGCTCAACATATCGTTCAACGACGATATGCCTACGCTTGGCGTCGTGCAGAGCCAGCAGACCGACAATAATGTCGCCACGACACCGGCCGTAGGCACGCTGCATTATGCCGCGGGCGCCGATGGCACCGGATCGATGCTGATCACCGCCGATACGTCGTCCATCACCGTGGGCGGACAGGCGGTCAGTACGGTCCAGAACGGCAATGTCCTTACCGCCTATGTCGATGCCGACCATAGCGGCGGTTTCAATGCGGGCGATACCACGGTCTTCACGCTGACGGTCAATCCGGACGCGGGCACCTCCGGCCAATATGTGTTCGATCTGGTCACGAAGCTCGATCCCGTCGTGACCGATGTGCCGATCGGCTCGGGCAGCTCATTCGGTTCCGGCCCCAGCAACGAAATCGTGGTGACGGACAAGTTGACGTCGCAGCAACTGGTCTATGTGACCGGCTGGGCGCCGACCGGTGGCTTCACCCCGCAGGAAATCGCGATCTGGGAAGCTGGCGGAGCGGTTGCCGCGACCCAGACGAGCAACGTCAACGGCTCGACCCAGGGATGGGGGCTTTCCAACAATAATTTCGATGCAGGCGAGTTCCTGCGGTTCGATTTCGGCACCCTTGCCGATTATGATGGCGCAGGCGGCTATACCCCGCCCGGCACCTACAATATCGTCAATGCGTCCTATGCCACCTTCTCGTTCTTCAATTTTACGAGCGGCGAGAAGATCATCTTCGTGGCGCATTATACCAATGGCACCACCCAGGCGTTCGAGATCAATGGGCCTGACGCCGACAACCAGCAGAAGATTTCCGCTCCGGGCGGCACGCTGATCGACTGGATCGACGTCTATCAGTCCAGCGGGGACATGAAGCTGAACCTGACCAATGTCGGCGTTGCCAGCAGTTCGGTCGACAAGACCATCCCCTTCACCCTGCAACTGACCGATGGCGACGGGGATACGACCGCAACCCAGAGCTTCAGCGTCCATGTCAAGGACGGCCTGTCGCCTGCCATTCCTGCCGCCCCGATCGCTGTCGATCTGGACGGCGATGGGTTGGAATTCGTGCCGCTCTCCGCGGGGGTCAACCACGATTACGGCCAGGGAGTGGTCGGCACCGCCTGGGTTTCGTCCGATGACGGTTTGCTCGCCCATGTCGTGGGAAGCGGCTATGACATCGTCTTCTCCGATGACGCAGCGGGCGCGAAGAGCGATCTGGAAGGCCTGCGCCTTGCCTATGACAGCAATGGCGACGGCAAGTTCGATGCCAATGACGCCGCCTTCCATGAATTCGGCGTCTGGCAGGATGCGAACAGCAATGGCGTGGTCGATGCGGGCGAGTTCAAGTCGCTTGCGGCCATGGGCATCGCCTCCATCGACCTGACGGCCGATGGAAAGGGCTATACCGCCGCCGATGGCGATGTGACGGTGCTGGGTGAGGCGAGCTTCACCCGTACCGACGGAACCAAGGGTACGGTGGGCGACGTCACTTTCCTTACTGGCGCTAGCAGCGATGCGAGCAAGAGCACGGAAAGCCCCACCAGCGGCTTCAATCAGGCGCTGCTCGCGGCCAGCCTGGTCGCGGCGGTCGGCGCCGCCGAGGCGACGCATGACCAGCAACCCGCTCCGGCCGCGACCGAAACCGCGCCGGTCGTGACCGAAACCGCGCCGGCCAGCACTGCGACCGTGGAGCCGACGGCGACCGAGAGCAATGCGACATCGCTCGCTCCCGCTGACGGTCAGTCGACGCCTGAGGCGCAGCAACCGGCCCAGCAGGCGAGCCATGGCGGTGATGAACCGGCAACGGATCATGCCACGCTGTCCGACGGCGGCGCAGCCCATGCTCCGGCGTCCGTCGACACGGCTGAGGCCGACCAGCCTTCGCTGGGCGATCATCAGGGGCTGCTCGCGCAATCGATCAACCTCCCGTCCTTCGACGGCAATGCGGCAGCGGTTCTGGCTGCGGCGCAGCAGGCCGCGCAGCCGGGGGTTTCGACCGCCAATGCGGCGGAGGTTGTGAAGGAAGCGCTGGGAACCCATGACGCACCGCATATCGATGCGTTGTTGGCTGCCCTGCCGGGTGGCGAGCATCCGGTGGTCCCGGCCTTGTTCAATCCGGTCGCCGTGGATGCGGTCGACAGCGGGCATCTGGCGGCGGCCACCGCCATCTTCGAAGCCGCGATGGTGGCGCATGAAGCGATGGCGGTCGGGCATGCCTGAAGCTGGGGCTGATCTTGATTTTGTCTCGCGGGGAATTTTGGGGAGAGTGAATATGCGAAATGCGTTGGGGAGGGTAGCAGCGGTCGGGCTGGTGACTGCCATGCTGACGACCACCACGGCCTGGGCGGCGCCTGCTTCGCCCTTGCTGCAACTGGGCAAGTCCGAACTGAAGGATGCGCTGAACGGCCGTTATGACACGGCCGTCAAGGCTGTCGGCGACGCCGGCACGCGCGCCGCGCAGGACAGCCGCTGGACCTACGCCGTGGAGGCGAAGAACCAGTGCGGCATCGCCATCGGTTTTCTGAAATCCGGCACGAAGGATGCGGACAGCATCAACAAGTGCGACGACTTTGTGGCACGCCTTTCGGCGCCGCCACCGCCGCCGGTGGCGGCAGCTTCAGCCCCACCCGCGCTGGACTGCACGGCACCGGCGGTGTCCATCTTCTTCGACTGGAACATGGACACGCCGCTTCCCGAAGGCGTCAACACCATCACCACCCTGGCGCAGACGGCTGCCCAGTGCGGCTGGCATCGTTTCGGCGTCACCGGCTACACCGATACGTCGGGCGCCACCAAATATAATGACGGCCTGTCGCTGCGCCGGGCGCAGAATGTCGCCAGCCTGCTGGGCCAGGGCGGCATCGCGACCGATGCCATGACCGTCACGGGCCTGGGCGAAACCCAGCTCAAGATCGAAACCGCCGATGGTGTGCGCGAACCGATGAACCGTCGGGTCGAAATCACCGCCAGCGCGAATTAAGGGGAGGAAGGCATGACTATCATGCGCAAGACATGTGGCAGCCTGATCGCCCTTTGTGCGGCTGCGATGGTAAGCACGGGCTGGGCTCAGACCACCGATCTCAAGAGCGCGATCGCCGCGGCGATCGACAGCCATCCGGAAATCAACCAGGCTATCCAGAACAAGGAAGCGATCGAATTCGAACGCGAACAGGCGCAGGGCCTTTACCTGCCGCGCGTCAGCGTGGAAGGATCGGCGGGTGTCCGCCGCCTGGAAAATTCCACGCGCCGCGCCATCGGGATCGAGGACCAGACGCTCTGGCCGCTGGAAGCCAGCGTGCTGGGCGAATGGACCGTTTTCGATTCGGGCTATCGCAGCGCGGAAAAGCGGCGGCAGGCGGCCCGGACTGACGGCGCCGCCCTGCGCGTGGGCGAACGTTCGCAATTCGTGGCGCTGAACGTCACCCGCCAATATCTCGACTATATGCTCCAGCAGCGGGTCGTCGCGGCGGCGGAGGACAATATCGCCTTCCACCGCAAATTGCTGGGCGATCTGGGCGAGGGCGTGTCCAAGGGATCGATCAGCATCGCCGACCAGCAGCAGGCGGAGGAACGGCTCCAGGCCGCCCTCGTCCGCAAGAGCGAGGCGGAGCAGGACATGACCAATGCGGCCATTTCCTTCCGCACGCTGACCGGCCTGTCGATCGATCAGGTGACCATGCCCGATGCGGTGACGAGCGCCGTGCCGCCGACGCTGGACGAAGCGATCGCCTCGGCCCGTACCAACAATCCGCTGATCCGCGAGGCCGAAGCCGATATCCAGGCCGCTCACGCGGTGGTGGATGAAGCGAAGTCGGAACTTGGGCCGACGGTCGGGCTGGAAGGGCGCGGGCGCATCGGTGAGGATGTGGACGGCTTCAAGGGCAGCACCAACGACGTGCAGGGCCGGGTGGTCCTGCGCTGGCAGCTCTATAATGGCGGCATCAACCGGGCCAAGGTCCAGGAAATGACCCGCCGGGCGAGCGAGGCGCGTTTCCGCCTGAGCCAGCGCCAGCGCGAGGCGGAAGAGGACGTCCGCACCGCCTGGAACCGTTGGGACACGGAAAAGAAGCGCGTCAACGATCTGGCGCGTCAGGGCACGGTGTCCGACGGGCTGCTGGTGTCCTATCGCGAGCAGTTCAATGTCGGGCGGCGTTCGCTGCTGGATGTGCTGGATACGCAGAACACCCGTTTCAACACGCAGGTGCGGACGGAAACGGCCCGCTTCTCCGAAATCTTCGCGCAATATCAGATCCTGGCAGCGACCAACCAGTTGCTGGACACGCTGGGGATTGCGGCTCCCTCGGGCGCCAACCCCTATGCGCGCAAGAAATATGATGTCCCCGATCTGCCGCCCGCCGAATTGCAGCGGCGGCGTTATCCGGGCTAAGTTTCATTATTGGGGGTCATCCCGGCGCAAGCCGGGATGGCGCGGGGTAAACAATGTTGGAACGAAGCACACTCAGTCTGGCCGAATGGCTGGACCATCAAGGCACGCCCAGCGACGAGCTGGTTGAATGCATCGCCCATGCGGCGCGGCATTTCGACCGCTCGCCGGGTATCGTGAGCCTTCGCGCCGGCCTCGCCGTCGATGAATCCGGGCGATTGCCCTTCCATCAGGCGGAATCGGCGCTCGACCAGATCGGCTTGCTCAGCGATCATGTCCGGGGCCGGCTGGACAAATGGCGGCCGGGCAATCTGCCCGCCATCCTGCCGCTTCGGGGCGGCCGCTTCCTGCTGCTGATGGACATCAAGGCCGGCGACGTGCTGGTCCAGCTTCCACACGCGAATGAAGCGGTCTGGGCGCCGCTCAGCGATCTGGAGGGCAGTTTCACCGGCGAAGCGCTGGTCGTCATGGCCGATCATGGCCGCGAACGGGCCGAGGAACGTCCGTGGGACGAGCGCGCCCGCCAGCACTGGTTCTGGCGCGAAGTCTGGCGCGCGCGCGGCGGCTTCGGCTATGTGATGCTGGCGGCGGCGATCATCAACCTGCTCGCCTTCGCGCTGCCGCTGTTCACGATGAACGTCTATGACCGGATCATCCCGAACAAGGCAGCCTCCAGCCTCTGGGTGCTGGGCGTCGGCGTGATGCTGGCCTTCAGCCTCGACTTCGCGCTGCGCATCGCGCGCGCAAGGCTGGTGGACGAGGCCGGGCGGGAGATCGACGAACGCCTGTCGCAACGCCTGTTCGAAAAGGTGCTGAACACGCCGCTGGCAAGCCGGTCCGGCAGCACCGGCGCGCTGGCGCGGCGCGTGTCGGAATTCGAATCCGTGCGCGAATTCTTCACCTCGACCACGGTCGTCCTGGTGGTGGACATCGCCTTCCTATTCTTCTTCGTTGCCATCATCGCCCTTCTGGGGGGCTGGCTGGCCATCGTGCCGGTCGTCATGATGGGGATCATGGCGAGCGCGGGATTTTTCCTGCAACGGTCGATGGCCCGCCTGTCGCGCGACGCACAGGCGGATTCCAGCCTGCAAAGCGCGGCGCTGGTCGAGGCGATCGGCGGCATCGAGACGCTGAAGGCCTGCCGTGCCGAAGGACGGATGCTGGAGCGCTGGCGCCGCTACGCCCGGATGAGCGCGGCGACGCAGGAAAATCTGCGGCGGCTGAGTTCGAAGAGCGTGACCCTGGCGGCCCTCTGCCAGCAGGTGACGAGCATCGCCCTGGTCATCGGCGGCTTCTACATGTTCGCAGCGGGCGACATTTCGATGGGCGCGATCATCGCCATCGTCATGCTGGCCGGGCGTTCGCTGGCGCCGGTCGGGCAACTCGCCTTCGTCATCGTGCGGGCGCGGCAGGCGATGACGACGCTCGACAGCCTTCAGACGCTGATCGACCAGCCCGACGAACGGCTGGATGGCGCGCGCGGCATCATCCCCAAGATCCGCAAGGGCGCCATTGTCGCGCAAGGGCTGGAGTTCGCCTATCCGGGCGCCAGCCAGCCGAGCCTGCGCGGCATCGACCTGCGCATCGAACCGGGCGAACGCATCGGCCTGATCGGCCGGGTCGCGTCGGGCAAATCGACGCTGGGCCGGGTGATTTGCGGTCTTTATCCGCCCACCGGCGGCCTGCTGACCATCGACGATGTCGACAGCCGCCAATATCATCCGCATGAGCTGCGTTCCTCCTTCCGCTTCGTCGGGCAGGATGCCGAGCTGTTCAGCGGGTCGGTGCGGGAAAATCTGATTCTGGGAGCGCGCGAAGCCAGCGACGAAAAGCTGCTGGAGGCGCTGGAGCGTTCGGGCGCGGCGCGCTTCTTCGGGCGCGATGCGGCGGGGTTCGACCTGCATATCGGCGAACGCGGCAGCCGCCTTTCGGGTGGGCAGCGCAGCTTCCTGGTCATGGCGCGCGCGCTGGTGGAACCGGCCAAGCTGCTCTTCCTCGATGAGCCGACAGGGGCGATGGACAACCAGACCGAAAACCTGTTCATCGACCATCTGGAAAAGGCGCTGGAGCCCGATCAGACGCTGATCGTGTCGACCCACCGCCATGCGCTGCTACGGATCGTGGACCGGCTGATCGTGATCGATCAGGGCGTGGTGCTGGCGGACGGACCGCGCGACGAGGTCATCGGCCAGCTCCAGCGGGGGGCAGGGCAATGAGCGTTCTACTCCGCAGCGTCGGCATTGCCGCTCCCGTGGCGCTGGCGGTCGCGACGGCCGTGCTTTGGCACCATGAGCCGCCGCGTCCCGCCGTGCAGGCCAGGATCGTGGAAGCCGTTCCGGCGATCCCCCGCCAATATCTGGCGCTGGTTCAGATGACGGAACAGGCCGATGCCGCAGCGGAAGGCGACGGCATGGATGGTGCCAAGGCCCGCGAGGAAAATGCGCGCCTCGGCTTTTCAGGCGGCACGATCGCTTCGGCCAAGCCCTTCCGCGCCCTGGCCACGGCAGGCGAGGATCACGACCGCGCGCTCCAGTGCCTGACGCAGGCCGTCTATTATGAAGCGGCCCGCGAGCCCGAAAGCGGCCAGCGCGCCGTCGCGCAGGTGGTGCTGAACCGCGTTCGCCATCCCGCCTTCGCCAAGACGGTGTGCGGCGTCGTCTATCAGCGTTTCGATGCATCGGTCTGCCAGTTCAGCTTCGTCTGCGACGGATCCCTTGCGCGCCATCCGCTGCCGGACCTGTGGAGCCGGGCGAAGCGGATCGCCGCCGATGCGCTGGCCGGGCGGGTCGAGAAAGAGGTCGGCACGGCGACTCATTATCATGCCGATTACGTCTTCCCGCGCTGGGCGCCGCATCTGGCCAAGCTGGCGCAGCTCGGCGCGCATATCTTCTATCGCTGGCCGGGCGGCTGGGGCCTGCCGGGCGCCTTCACCGGGCGTTATGCCGGGGGCGAGCATATTCCGGCCTTCGACCCGTCGCGCTTCGCCACGGTTGCGGAGCCCGCAATCGACTATCCGCCCGTCGCGGCCCTGCCCGAACGCCGGGCGTCCAACGATGTCGGCGGTCGCATGGACCCGACCAAGGGGTGGAAGCTCTCCATTCCCGATCCCTCGACAAGCGGCGGTGCGCTCAGCGACATGCTCGCCCGCCAGCAGACAGCCGCCCAGCAGCCCGCAAAATCTTTGGCGCTGGCGGCCGACGACCATTTATCTCAAAAGGTGCAACCATGATTTCGCGCTGGGTACGCTGGCTGCGGGGCCAACCGGGCAACAAGCAGGTCATCCTCTACAGCGGCGGCGGCATGCTGGTCTTCCTGATGTGGGCCAGCCTGGCGCCGGTGGATGAG
Source organism: Sphingobium sp. LB126 (assembly GCF_002795205.1). NCBI lineage: Bacteria > Pseudomonadati > Pseudomonadota > Alphaproteobacteria > Sphingomonadales > Sphingobiaceae > Sphingobium > Sphingobium sp. LB126. The sequence continues at coordinate 190,895 of NZ_NETV01000001.1, read as the reverse complement.
GTGACGCACGGGCAGGGCAAGGTGATCCCGTCCAGCAAGGCGCAGGTCATCCAGTCCGCCGAACCGACCACGATCGAGGAAATCCTCGTCCGATCCGGGCAGAAGGTCGCCAAGGGCCAATTGCTGGTGCGTCTGGACGACGCGATGCTGGCGTCGGAACTGGGCCAGCTTCAGGCGGAGACGCGCTCGCTCACCGCACGCGCCGGTCGTCTGGAACGGGAAGGCACCGGTGCAGGCGCGGACTGCACGACAGGCGGGCCGGAATGCGCGCAGGAACAGGCGCTTGCCGCCGTGCGCCAGTCGGCGTTGCGCAGCAAGCAGGATGCCCTGTCGGCACAGGTCGACCAGCGCCGCCGCGAACTGGGTGAGGCGCAGGCGACGATCGAAAGCCTGGGCGGTAGCGTGCAACTGGCGCGGCAACGCGTGGCGATGCTGGAACCGCTCGCCGCCAAGTCGATCGTTCCGCAGACCGAATTGCTCGACGCCCGGCGCGAGCTGGTCGATGCACAGGGTCGGCTGAACGCCGCGCAGCAGCAGGCCTCGCGCGCGTCCGCCGCGATCCGCGAGGCGCAGGCGCAGCTTTCCGAAGCGAATTTCCAGTTCCGTCAGGATGCATTGAACGAACGCAGTCAACTCGAGGCCAAGATCGCCGTCAACAGCGAGTCTCTTCGGGGCGCAAAAGGACGGGCGCAGCGGGCGGAGATCCGCTCGCCCGTCGACGGCGTGGTCAACGATGTGCAGGTGACGACCATTGGCGGCTATGTCAGCCCAGGCCAGAAGATCATGCAGATCGTCCCCGTGGGTGAAAAGCTGCTGGTCGAGGCGCGGGTGAAGCCCAACGACATCGCCTTCATCAAGACCGGCGATCGCGCCGTGGTGAAGGTGACGGCCTATGACTTCTCCATCTATGGCGGGCTGACCGGCACGGTGCAGCAGGTGTCGGCCGACAGCGTCTATGACGAAGCGACGCGGGAGGCCTATTTCACGGTGGTTGTGGAGACGGACCGCGCCTGGCTTGGCTCGGGCGCGCACAGGTTGCCGATCACGCCCGGCATGGTATGCGATGTGGAGATCATGACCGGCCGCAAGTCGGTCCTGGCCTATCTGCTGAAACCCATCATGAAGGCCCGCTCGGAGGCTCTGCGGGAAAGATAAGCCGGAGGGTCAGCGCGCCGCGAACTGCACGGGTTGCGGCGCCGTCACCCGATAGCCATGGGTCCAGCGGCCAAAGGCGTTGAAGCTCATGATCGGCCGATAGTCGCTGACGCCGGACGAAGGCAGCACCCGGTCGGTCATGTTGTCGAGGATCATCAACTCCCCGCCGATCCGCACCGCCAGCACGGCGTGGTCCGCCTGCCGCACCAGGTCGCGGGCGATCACCAGGAACATGGCGCGGCGGTCGAAACCCGCCGCTTCCAGCAGCTTCATCTTGGCGATGGCATAATCCTCGCAATCGCCCGCCCCGCTTTGCAGCGTCCGCGCGGCTGACGCCCAATTATCGCCGCCCTGCCGGTCATCCACGAAATGCAGCCGTCGGTTGACCCAGCTATTGATCATCTCGACCTGTTGCTGGCCCGACGAGCCGCGGGCGGCATTGAGGACGGCGCTCCATACCCCTTTGCCGGGCAGGGCGGCGGAGACCGACGCCCATTTGCCGTCAAGCAGGGTTCGGGAAATCGGCATGGCGACCGATCCGAACACATCGGGCTGCCCATTGCGCGGCGGCGGGAGCTGACCCGAGAGCGCGGGAAACGTGCGGGCGGGCATGACGAAGCCGTTGGCCTGCGGCACGGCGGTTGCCGTCAGGGCGGGCAGGAAGCCGCGCATGAAGCCCGGCACCAGTTCCGGCTGGCGATAGCTCACCACGGAGAGCTGCACCCCCTGCAACTGCCAGCCGGGCAGCTTGCCGCTGAAATCGGCGATGCGGCGGTCGTTGACGATGGCGTCGGGGGCCATAGGTTGCGCGATCCAGGGAGCCTGGATGGTCCCGCTGCCCTGCTGCGCGCTGATCGCCGCCAGGCGGCTCATGCCGCCCGCCAGGAGATTGGCGGTAGCACGGTCGGCGGGCGTATAGGCGGCAACGCCCTGACCGAGAGAGTCAGGAAAGTCAGCGAGCGGCGCTTGCGCCAGGGCATGACTGCTTGCCGCTGCCAGCAACAGGGCAGGCGCAGCGCGAAGCATGGTATGGCACAGGGCCGGCGAGCGAAGGGATGGGGCGAAGCCTGACATGCTTGCCCGTATCGCGTCGAAAATTGAACATCCGGTGCCCCGCGCTGGTTAATGCGGCGGTAGGCAAAAAATTGCCGGCAATTTTTTGCCCGGCAATTTTCCGGTAAATCGCGAAATCTGATGTCGCGATTTTCACGACAATTGCAGGTCAGGCGTCGATCGCCTCTTCGTCGACGTTCGCGGCATTTTCCTGAATGAAGGCAAAGCGATGCGCCGGATTGGTGCCCATCAGCCGTTCGACCAGTTCGCGCACCTGCTGCCGGTCCTCAATGTCGTCGGGCAGGGTCACGCGGATCAGGCTGCGGGTCTTGGGGTCCATCGTCGTTTCGCGGAGTTGGCCCGGGTTCATTTCACCCAACCCCTTGAAGCGACTCACTTCGACCTTCTTGCCCTTGAACTCCTTGCGCAGGATTTCTTCGCGATGCGCGTCGTCCTTCGCGTAAAGGCTCTTGCCTCCGGCGACCAGGCGATAGAGCGGTGGCTGCGCCAGATAGAGGTGCCCGCGCCGCACCAGTTCCGGCATCTCCTGGAAGAAGAATGTCATCAGCAGCGTCGCGATATGCGCGCCGTCCACGTCGGCGTCGGTCATGATGACGATGCGTTCGTAACGCAGATTGTCGGGATTGCAGTCCTTGCGCGTGCCGCAGCCCAGCGCCAGGATCATGTCGGCAATCTCCTGATTGGCCAGGATCTTGGCGGTGTTGGCCGAGGCGACGTTCAATATCTTGCCGCGCAGGGGCAGGATCGCCTGGGTCTTGCGGTCGCGCGCCTGCTTGGCCGATCCGCCCGCCGAGTCACCTTCGACCAGGAAGATTTCCGCGCCTTCGGGATCGTCATTGGAACAATCGGTCAGCTTGCCGGGCAGCCGCAGCTTGCGCGCGCTGGTCGCGGTCTTGCGCTTGACCTCCTTCTCCTGCTTGCGCTTGAGGCGCTCATCCATGCGGTCGAGCACATAGGCGAGCAGCGCCTTGCCCCGCTCCATATGGTCGGACAGATAATGGTCGAAATGGTCGCGCACCGCATTCTCGACCAGCCGCGCGGCTTCCGGGCTGGTGAGCCGGTCCTTGGTCTGGCTCTGGAATTGCGGATCGCGGATGAAGACCGAAAGCATGATCTCCGAAGAGGTCACGATGTCGTCGGCGGTGATGTCCTTCGCCTTCTTCTGTCCCACCAGTTCGCCAAAGGCGCGAATGCCCTTCACCAACGCGGCGCGCAGGCCGGTCTCATGGGTGCCGCCATCGGGCGTCGGGATGGTGTTGCAATACCAGCTATAGGAACCGTCCGACCAGAGCGGCCAGGCGACCGCCCATTCGACCCGGCCTGCCGCTTCGGGAAAATCCTGCGAGCCGGAGAAGAAGGCGCTGGTCGCGCATTCGCGGTCGCCCACCTGTTCCTTCAGGTGATCGGCCAGACCGCCCGGAAACTGGAACACGGCCTCAGGCGGCGTGTCGTCGCCGATGAGTTCCGGCGCGCATTTCCAACGGATTTCGACGCCCGCGAACAGATAAGCCTTCGACCGCGCCAGCCGGTAGAGGCGGGACGGCTTGAACTTCTGCTCCCCGAAAATCTCCGTATCGGGAATGAAACTGACCGATGTGCCGCGACGGTTGGGCGCCGCGCCGACCTTCTCCAGTCCGCTGCTCGGCAGCCCCTGAGTGAAGCTCTGGCGGAAGAGTTCCTTGTTGCGCGCCACCTCGACCACGGTGATGACAGACAGCGCGTTCACCACGCTGATGCCGACACCATGCAGGCCGCCCGAGGTCGCATAGGCCTTGTCGGTGAATTTGCCGCCCGAATGGAGCGTGGTCAGGATCACTTCCAGCGCCGACTTGCCCGGAAATTTCGGGTGCGGATCGACCGGGATGCCGCGGCCATTGTCGGTGATGGTGAGCTTGTTGCCCGGCTCCAGCAGCACCTCGATCCGCGTGGCATGGCCCGCGACCGCCTCGTCCATGCTGTTGTCCAGCACTTCGCTGGCGAGGTGATGGAGCGCCCGCTCGTCCGTGCCGCCGATATACATGCCGGGGCGACGCCGGACCGGTTCCAGTCCTTCCAGCACTTCGATGGCGGAGGCGTCATAGCCGGGGGAGGAGGTGGGCTGGCTCTCGAACAGATCGGACATGGGCATAGCTATAAGCGGGTGCGCGGCTTGCGCAAGCGGGAGGCGCAAAGGAAAGGGCCGGGTCCTTTTTTGGAACCGGCCCTTTCCTGCGAGTATATCTCTTAAGCGAAGGTCCTTACCGAACCCGCGGTCCGCCGAAGGGAAGCGGCGGCGGCGGACGCCGCGTACCGCGCGGCAACTGCGCCTGGTACGCGCGGCCGCAATGCTCGACGCAATAGGGGAAGCCGGGGTTCACCGCTTCGCCGCAGAAATGGAAATCCGGTTCACCCGGATGGCCCATCGGCCATTTGCAGATGCGTTCGGTCAGGTCGAGCAAGGAGGTCTTGCCGGCGATTTCCGGGCTGGGCTTGGCCGGGACCAGACGGCGCGGCGGCGCGGGCGGGATCGGTGCCTGCTGGTCGCCCGGGCCTTGACGCAGAAAGCCGCCCGGACCGACGGAGATGATGCGCGGTTGGGGCTTGGGCGGTTCCGCATCCGACGCTGTCGATGCGGCCGGGGCGGGCGCGGGCGCCGCCGGAGCAGGCGCGCGCACCGGCGCGGGCGCGGCATGATGGACCGGGGCGGCCGGCTTGGGCGCATCGGCTTCGGGTGCGGGCTTTCGCACGGGCGGCGCGGCCTTCTTGGGCGCTTCGTTGGCTTTTACCGGGGAAGGGCGCGATTGCAGGCCCAGGCGATGCGCCTTGCCGATCACCGCATTACGGCTGACCCCGCCCAGTTCGTCCGCGATCTGGCTGGCGGTCAGGCCCCGTTCCCACATTGCCTTGAGCTGGTCGATACGCTCGTCGGTCCAGGACAATGAATGACTCCTCAAAATTTCAAATTCGCGCCCTATATGGGGCGCGCCGGCACGGGTTCAATTTCCCGCGCATAACGCCCTTGCGGCACAACCTCTCAGCCGATAGTCGATCCGACCATGAACGACCAGACCAAAATTGCAGCGTCCCTGTCGCCTCAGCCGCCTTTCCATGAGCCGGGCGAGTTGGTCATCCGCAATGTCAATTGGGCGGGAACCCGGGCTCTCTACAGGAAAGAGGTGCGGCGCTTCATGAAGGTGCAGCTCCAGACCATCTGGGCGCCTGCCGTCACGACGCTGATGTTCCTGGTGATCTTCACGCTGGCGCTGGGTGGCGCGAATCGGCAAGTGCTTGGCGTGCCCTTCGCCGATTTCATCGCGCCGGGCCTGATGATCATGGGCATGATGAACAATGCCTTCGCCAATAGCAGCTTTTCCCTGCTGGCGGGCAAGATGCAGGGAACGTTGATCGATTATCTCATGCCGCCCTTGTCGGTCAGCGAATTGCTGCTGGCGCTGGTCGGCGCGGCGGTGACGCGGGCCTTTTGCGTGGGTCTTGCATTGTGGGCGGCCATGGCCTTGTGGCCGGGCGTGCATGTGACCCCGGCGCATCCCTGGGCGATCCTGTGGTTCGGACTGATGGGGGCGGGGCTGACGGCCTTCATCGGCGTGCTGACGTCGATCTGGGCGGAAAAGTTCGACCACGCCGCCGCCATAACCAATTTCGTGATCGGGCCGATGACGCTGCTGTCGGGCACTTTCTATTCCATCGATCGCCTTGCGCCCGTCTTCCGCGCGATCAGCCACGCCAATCCCTTCTTCTACGCCATTTCCGGCTTCCGCTACGGTTTCGTCGCGGCGGCGGACGGCGACGTGATGGTGGGCAGCGTGGTGCTGCTGGGTCTGAACGTCGCGCTGGGCCTGCTATGCTATATATTGCTCAAACGTGGGTGGAAATTGAAGGCGTAAAACTTCCCTTCCGTTCGCCCCGCGCACCTGTCGGGGGTCAGATCAACCCCGCGACAACCGGCACGACGAGCATGATCGCGAACAGCGCAAGCGCCGCCACCACCCAATGATGCAGCCGGGGGAGGGAGCGTTCATCACACCCTCCCTCTGGTTTCAGCAGCATCAGACGTTGACGCCCTTGCCCCCGACGCGGGTGAGCGAGAAGCCCGCTGCCTCGGCTTCCCTGCGCGGATAGATGTTGCGCAGGTCGACCAGAACCGGCCCGTTCATCGAAGCGGCCAGCCGTTTCAGGTCCAGCGCCCTGAATGCGTCCCATTCCGTCACCAGCACCAGCGCATCGGCCCCGGTCGCCGCCTCATAGGCGTCCTTCACCATGCTCACGCCCGGCATCAGCGGCGCGGCCACGTCCATGCCTTCGGGGTCATAGGCGACGATCTTCGCGCCCGCATCCTCCAGCGCCTGCACGATGGCCAGGCTCGGCGCATCGCGCATGTCGTCGGTATTGGGCTTGAAGGTCAGGCCCAGCAACGCGACCGTCTTGCCCCGCGCCTCGCCGCCCAGGGCTTTCACGATCTTGCGCCCCATCGCCCGCTTGCGCAGGTCGTTCACCTGGACGACGGTTTCGACGATGCGGATCGGCGTGTCATAATCCTGCCCGGTCTTGACCAGCGCCAGCGTGTCCTTCGGGAAGCAGGAGCCGCCATAGCCCGGGCCGGCATGCAGGAACTTGCTTCCGATCCGGTTGTCGAGGCCGATGCCCCGCGATACGTCCTGCACCTCGGCACCCACGGCTTCGCACAGGTCCGCCATCTCGTTGATGAAGGTGATCTTGGTCGCCAGGAAGGCGTTGGCGGCATATTTGATCAACTCCGCCGTGCGCCGTCCGGTGAACATGACCGGCGCCTGGTTGAGATTGAGCGGGCGGTAGACCTGCGCCATCACATCGATGGCCCGCTCGCTGCCGGTGGTGCCGACGACGACGCGGTCGGGCCGCTTGAAATCCCCGATCGCCGCGCCTTCGCGCAGGAATTCCGGGTTGGAGACGACCTGGATGTCGAGGTCGGGCCGCGCTTCCCGGACGATCCGCTCGACCTCGTCGCCGGTGCCGACCGGAACGGTGGACTTGGTGACGATGACGGTCGGCCCATCCAGCGATTCCGCGATTTCCTTCGCCGCCGCATAGACATAGCTCAGATCCGCATGCCCATCGCCGCGCCGCGAAGGCGTGCCCACGGCGATGAAGATCGCATCCGCGCCCTTCACGCCTTTCGCCAGATCGGTCGTGAAGGTCAGCCGTCCGGCCGAAGCATTGCTGCCCACCAGATGGTCCAGGCCGGGTTCAAAGATGGGCATGCGTCCGGATTCGATCGCGGCGATCTTGCCCGCATCCTTGTCCACGCACACCACGTCATGGCCGAAATCGGCAAAGCAGGCGCCTGACACCAGCCCGACATAGCCCGTGCCGATCATCGTGATCTTCATAAAATAACTGAGCCCTCGATTGGGAAAATGGTTCGGCTGGCCTCTAGCATAGGTCCTTGCCAATGCGAAAGCGCGCGTCGGGAGTACCCATGTTCAGGGGATGGTTACCATTTTCTGTCAGCCACTTACCCGTAAGACGGCTTGCAAAGGGTAAGAAATGAAGGTTGCGCTGGTGTTCGGGACGCGCCCCGAAGCGATCAAGCTGTTCCCGGTGATTCACGCGCTGCGGGCGCGGAAGGATGTGGAAACCCGGGTGATCGTGACCGCGCAGCATCGCGGCCTGCTGGACCAGGTGCTGGAGATTGCCGGGATCGCCCCGGACATCGACCTGGACGTGATGACCCCAAACCAGACGCTGGACGGCCTGACGGCGAAGCTGATCGTGGAACTGGGGAGGGCGTTCGACGCGGAGAAGCCGGACCGCGTGGTCGTGCACGGCGATACCCTCACCACCATGGTCGCCAGCCTCGCGGCCTATTACCGCAAGATTCCGGTCGCCCATGTCGAAGCCGGCCTGCGCAGCGGCGACATCCACCACCCCTGGCCGGAGGAGGTGAACCGCCGCGTCGTGGCCTGCATCGCGGACATGAATTTCGCCCCCACGGACGCCGCCGCGAACGCCCTGCTGGCCGAAAATCGCGACCCGGCGACCATCCATGTCACCGGCAACACCGTGATCGACGCGCTGCTCGCGACACGCGAGCGCGTTCTGGCTGAACCTCGTCTCGCTTCAGGTTTGGACGGCCTTGCCCAGCGCTTTGCCGGCAAGCGGATCGTCGCCGTCACCAGCCACCGCCGCGAGAATTTCGGCGGAGGCATGGAAGCGATCGCCCGCTCCATTGCGGAGATCGCCCAGCGTCCCGACATGGCGGTGATCTTCCCGGTCCATCCCAATCCCCATGTGCGCCCGGTCATGGACGCCGTGCTCGCCGGCCTTCCCAATGTCGCGATGATCGAACCGCTGGACTATCCCCATTTCGTCCGCCTGCTGGACCTGTGCCACCTCGTCCTCACCGACAGCGGCGGCGTGCAGGAAGAGGCGCCCTCGCTCGGCAAGCCGGTCCTCGTCATGCGCGAGACGACCGAACGTCCGGAAGGCGTGGCGGCGGGCACCGCGAAACTGGTCGGCACCGACCGCGCGAAGATCGTCCGCTCCGTTTTCGACCTGCTGGACGATGAAGCCGCCTACGCCGCCATGTCCCGCGCCCACAATCCCTTCGGCGATGGGCAGGCATCGGAGCGGATCGCGGACATCATCGCCGCGAGCGCGCAAGCCGATATGAACGAGGCAGCGTAAAGTTCCGGTACGCGCAAGCGCGTCTTTCATTACCGAAATCTTCAGCATTTCCCGTCACAAACCCACCGAACCCAAAGGCATCCCCAGGACCCCTCCATGCCCCTCGAAAAGCTCCAGCAGAAGGTATCCGTCGTCGGCCTAGGCTATATCGGCCTGCCGACCGCCGCCCTGATCGCGCGCGGCGGAGCGCAGGTCGTCGGCGTCGACGTCAGCGCCCATGTCGTGGAGACGGTCAACTCCGGCCGCGTCCATATCGAGGAAGTCGACCTCGACGGCCTCGTCCAGGGGGTCGTCTCCCGCGGCAATCTCCGCGCCAGCCTGGAGGTGGAACCGAGCGACGTCTTCATCATCGCGGTCCCCACGCCCGTAGCCGAAGACCGCGCGCCCGACATCAGCCATGTCCTGAAAGCCGCCCGCACCGTCGCCCATGTCCTGAAATCCGGCGACACGGTTATTCTCGAATCCACATCGCCGGTCGGCACCACGGAAGCCATGCGCGACCTCTTCGCGCAACTTCGACCCGACCTCAAAATGCCGGAACCCGGCGTGGCGGGCGACATCGCCATCGCCTATTGCCCCGAACGCGTCCTGCCCGGTCGCATATTGGTCGAACTGATCGACAATGACCGCTGCATCGGTGGCATCACACCCCGCTGCGCCCGCAAGGCGCTGGGCTTCTACCGCCAGTTCGTGCGCGGCGCCTGCATCACCACCAGCGCCCGCGCCGCCGAAATGGTGAAGCTGGTCGAAAACAGCTTTCGCGACGTCAATATCGCCTTCGCCAACGAGCTGTCCGTGATCGCGGAGCGCATGGACATTGACGTGTGGGAAGTCATCCGCCTCGCCAACCGGCACCCCCGCGTCAACATATTGCAACCCGGCCCCGGCGTGGGCGGCCACTGCATCGCCGTCGACCCCTGGTTCATCGTTCATGGCGACCCGGAAAACAGCCGCCTCATCCGCACCGCGCGGGAGGTCAATGACGGCAAGACCGACTATGTGGTCGCGAAAGCATCCGACCTGATAGACGAATTGCCGGGTGAGGACGTCGCCTGCCTCGGCCTCGCCTTCAAACCCAATATCGACGATTTCCGGGAAAGCCCCGCCGTGAAGGTCGCGGCTCGCCTTGCCAGGCGCTATGGCCGCCGCATCAAGCTGGTCGAACCTTATGCCCATGATCTGCCGATGGAGTTCGCCGGAACGGGCGCCGAACTGATCGATCTCGATACGGCTCTGGAACAATGCGGCGTTTTCGTCATTCTTGTCGATCATGACATGTTCAAATCGGTTCCGGTGGACGAACGCGCCGACAAGGCGGTCTACGACACGCGCGGCGTCTGGCCGGATCAGCCCCGGCGAGTCATCCCGGATCAGGCCCGGATCGCCATCTGATCGGCAGCGCAGGCGCGCCTGCGGTTGCCATGTCCCCGTTGCGCCGTTAACCCCGCCCGAAACGGCGCGTTTTGAACGCGCTGCCTGAATAGCGCGGGGATTTTAACGGCAATGAACCGGCCGACCGACAGCAAGAGCCATATGCTGGCCCCGATCCTGGCCCCGACCCTGGCCTGCGCGCTGCTCGGCGCCTGCTCGACCGTGGAGGACGCACCCAAGGGGGAGGCCGCCTACGCCGCGATCCCGCCCGCTCCGGCCGTCGGCATCGATTATCGCATTTCCCCCGATGATGTCCTTCGTATCCAAATCTATCATGAGCCAGGCCTCTCGCTCGAAGACGCGCAGGTGACGGCGGCTGGCATGGTGCGCATGCCGCTGATCGGAGACGTCTCCGTCGCCGGTCTTTCCGCAGGCGAAGCGTCGGACGTCATCGCCGGGCGGTTTGGCGATCGCTATCTCGTCTCGCCGCAGGTGACGGTGTTCGTCAAAAGGGCGGTGGGTCGCCGCATCACCGTGGACGGCGAAGTCCGCGAACCGGGCCTGTTTCCGCTCGACGGCCGCCTTGGTCTGCTACAGGCCGTCGCCCTGGCCAAAGGGCCCACCCGCCTCGCCAGCCTCGGCCAGATCGTGGTGGTCCGGCAGTCCGACGGCCAGCGCAAGGCAGCGATGTTCGACCTCGGCGCGATCCGCAAGGGAGAGGCACCCGATCCCGAAATCTTGCCGGGCGACACCATCATTGTCGGCCTGTCGCGGGCCAAGGCGATATTGGGCGGTGCGCTGCTGGCGCTTCCCGCGGTGGGGGCTGGTTTCGTCGCACTGGACGGAGGGCTCTGATGGCGGGGCCGGGCCTGCTGATCGATGCCGACGGCGCCTCCGCCACGATGGAAGGCCGCGCCGCGCGCTTCGCCGCTGCCGCGAACGGGGCATGGGTGGCGGTGCGGCGGCATCGCATCATCCTGTTCGTCACCATGGCGCTGTGCGTGCTGGCGGGCGTGGTCTTCATCCTGCTTTCCACCCCCGATTACCGGGCGACCGCGTCCGTCGAGGTGGAGGATATTCCCGCCGGGGCCGCAGGCGCCGCCGCCGCGCAACGGCAGGCGACGCCCTCCGACAATGAAGCGTTGATGCAGACCGAACTCGAAGTGCTGCGCAGCCGCGCTCTGGCGGAGGATGTGGCGCGGGAACTGGCGCTGGTCGGCAGCCGCACCTTCTTCGACGGCATGGACGTCCGCCGCCCGGACCGGGGAGCAGGCTCGCTCAGCCAGCGGCAGGTTGAAACCGAAATGGTCGTGAACCTGCTGCGCGACAATCTGCACGTCGAACTGCCGGGCAAGTCCCGCGTCATCCGTATCAGCTTCACCAGCGCCGATCCGATATTGTCGGCCCGCGTCGCCAACAGCTACGCCGACAGCCTGATCCGCGCCGACCTGAAGCGCGGCTTCGAATCCGGGGTTCAGGCCCGCCGTTTCCTGCTGGGGGAACTGGACGGCGCACGCAAGGATCTGGAGCGGGCGGAACGCGATCTGGCCGTCTATGCCGCCAATGCCGGAGCCATGGCGCCCCTGGGAACGCAGGAGGGCGAAGGCGGCGATTCGCCGCCCGAAGGCACGACTGCCACCCGGCTGGCGCAACTGAACGCCTTCCGCGCCCAGGCGACGGCGGATCGGATCGCCGCGCAGAAGCGTTGGGAAAGCGCCCGCCTGTCCAGCGTCGAGACCCTGCCCGAAGTGCTGAACAACGGCGCGATGCAGCAGATCATGACGGAGAGGGCGCAGGCGAGGGCGCAGGTCGTGCAGGAACGCCAGTTCCGCAAGGATGCCCATCCCGAAATGCGCGAGGCGCGCGCACGTTTGGCGGCGCTGGACGATCAGGCGGAGGGGATGGCCAATACCATCCGCGCCTCGCTCAAGGAACAGTTTGATGTCGCCGTTCATGGCGAGAAACAGATCCGGTCCGAAATCGCCAAGGTCGAACGGCAGGCGCAGGCCGAACGCGGCCGTGGTGTGCAGATGAGCATATTGGAGCGGCAGGTCGATACCTATCGCCTGCTGCACGACAGTCTGCTCCAGCGTTATCGCGACATGGCCTCTCAGGCCGGGTTCCAGGCGGGCCGTATCCAGCCGCTCGATCGGGCGGCGGTGCCGTCGCGGCCTTCTTCGCCCAATATCGGCGTCACCATGCTGCTGGCGTCGCTCGGCGGACTGGTCCTTGGCCTCTTGGCGGTGGCGGGACGGCATATTTTCGACGATGCCGTGACGTCGGCCGATACGCTGGCCGAACGGGTGAACCTGCCGCTGCTGGGCGCGGTCCCGGCGGGCGAGAAACCGGCGACGGAGATTTTCGCGCCCATCGCGTCCTCGCTGCTTCTGGGATCGGCGGCGGGCCTGCCGCGCTCGATCCTCGTCACCAGTGCACAGGAAGGGGAGGGTAAGTCATCGACACTGCATGCCCTGGCGAAAGCGTTGGCGAAGCTCGACAAGCGGGTGCTGGTGATCGATGCTGACATGCGGCGGCCCAAGCAGCACAGCCTGTTCGGCATCGCACCCCACCGCGGCATCAGCGAACTGATGACCGGGCAGGCGAAGATGGATGAGGTGATTGTCGACAGCGGCGTTCCCGGCGTGTCCCTGCTGCCCTGTGGCGCGATCCCACCCAGTCCCGCGGAACTGCTGATCACGCCCGCGATGGATTCCCTGCTCGCGGCGGTACGCGAACGCTATGACACGGTATTGATCGACGCGCCGCCGATCCTCGGCCTGTCGGACGCTTCCCTGCTGGCCGCCAAGGCGCAGGTGACGTTGCTGGTGGTCGAATGGGGCCGCAATCATCATGGCGGGCTGCGCGTCGCGGCGGATCGCCTGCGCCGCGCCGGCGGTGCGATCATCGGGGCGATCCTCACCAAGCAGCAGGGCCGCGCCTTCGAATATGACTATCACAGGGGTGGCTGAGGGGCCGAACCGATGCTTCGAATGGCCAGGCCGTTTCGATCGTAAACGATTCTATTCCTTTATTTTCAACCATGAGGGCTGAAGGTCGATCGGCGCTAATCCGCTTCCGTCGGTTTGCGCGCGCGTCGCTCTGCCACGAATTCACTGATCGCCTGGCCGCTGGCATTGAGCAGCGGATAGGTGCGTGCATCGGACAACCAGTCCGGCCGTCGCGCGCCGCTGCCATAGAATGTGTCGTAGACCAGGCTGAACGCCAGAAACACCAGGGTCGCGCCGATCAGCCCCTTGACCGCGCCGAAACCGGCACCGAGCACGCGATCGACCGGACCCAGCACCGACTGGCGCGTGCGGCGGCCTATGGCGTGGGCGAGCAGCTTACCCAGGCCGAAGGTCACACCGAACACCAGCGCGAAGGCCAGCACCGCCGCGCCGCTCGTGCTGCCCACGAAGCCATCCAGCAGATCCGTCGCCGAGGCATGGAACAGGCGGATCGCGAAGATCGCCAGCACCCAGGCGATCAGCGACAGCGTTTCCTGGACGAAACCGCGCAACAGGCCGAAAATGGCGCAGCCACCGATCAGCAACAGGACGAGAATATCGATCGCGTTCATGGCGCCGTTGGCTATCCGCGGCCGAGCATCTGGTCAACAAGTTGCGCGAGCGCGCGGTATCCGCTGACGGAAATGCCCTTCACCCCATCGGCCACGGCCGCCGGAACAAAGGCGCGGTTGAAGCCCAGCTTGGCCGCCTCGCGCAGGCGCAGCGGGGCGTGCGCCACCGGACGAACCTCACCGGACAGGGCGACTTCCCCGAACAGGACGACATCGGCAGGCACCGGCCGCTCGGACAGCGCGGACATCAGCGCGGCGGCGACGGCCAGATCGGCCGCCGGGTCCGACAGGCGATAACCGCCCGCGACATTCAGATAGACTTCACAGGTCGAGAAGCTGAGACCGCAGCGCGCCTCCAGCACGGCAAGGACCATGGCCAGCCGCCCGCTGTCCCAACCCACCACCGCGCGGCGGGGGGTCGCGCCACTGGAAAGGCGCACGACCAGCGCCTGGATTTCGACCAGCACGGGGCGGGTGCCTTCCAATGCAGGGAACACCGTCGCGCCCGTGACCGTCTCGTCGCGATGGGTCAGGAACAGGGCCGAGGGGTTGGCCACCTCCTCCAGTCCCTCGGCCACCATGGAGAAGACGCCGATCTCGTCCGTGCCGCCGAAGCGGTTCTTGATCGCGCGCAGGATGCGATATTGGTGGCTGCGCTCCCCCTCGAAGCTCAGCACCGTGTCGACCATATGCTCCAGCACGCGCGGCCCCGCGATGCTGCCGTCCTTGGTGACATGGCCCACCAGGATGAGCGCCGTGCCGCGCTGTTTGGCGAAGCGGATCAGTTCCTGGCTGGACGCGCGCACCTGGCTCACCGTGCCGGGCGCGCCCTCGATCAGGTCGCTGTGCATGGTCTGGATCGAATCGATGATGAGCAGGGCTGGCGGCGCGCCCTCGCCAAGCGTCGTCAATATGTCGCGGACGGAGGTGGCGCTGGCAAGCTGAACGGGCGCATTGCCAAGGCCAAGCCGCTGCGCGCGCAGGCGGACCTGATCGGACGCCTCCTCGCCGCTGATATAGGCGACGCTATGCCCGGCCGATGCGATGCGGGCCGCCGCCTGCAACAGCAGCGTCGACTTGCCGATGCCGGGATCGCCGCCGATCAGCGTGGCGGACCCCGGCACGATGCCGCCCCCCAGCGCCCGGTCGAATTCGGCGATGCCCGTGCTGGTGCGCGGCGGCAGTTCGACCTTGTCGTCCAGACCCACCAGCGTCAGCGCGCGGCCGCCGGTGTGAAGATCATGGCGGGCGGAAAAGACCGTCTCCGCCGCTTCCTCGACGATGCTGTTCCATTCGCCGCAGTCGTCGCATTGTCCCTGCCACCGGCCGGAGACGGTGCCGCATTGCTGACAGACGAATTTGCGCTTTGCCTTTGCCATGGCGCACGCATATCAGAACATATGTGGAACACAAATCCTCTTTGCATCTTCCCATGGAAACCGGGCGCGCAGTGGCGCATTGTTTCGCCATGAAGACCATTCGCGTCGCCAGTTACAATATTCGCAAAGCCATAGGCACCGACCGCCGCCGCGTACCCGAACGGGTGATCGACGTGCTGAACGAACTGGATGCCGACATCATCGCCTTGCAGGAAGCGGATCGGCGGTTCGGGATACGGTCCGCGGCGCTGCCGCCCTGGCTGCTGGAAAGCATCAGCCCCTACAAGCCCGTTCCGCTCAACGTCCATGTCGATTCGATGGGCTGGCACGGCAATGCGATCCTGGTGCGCAAGGAGGCGGAGATCGGCGCGCATGATGTGCTGCACCTTCCGTGCCTGGAGCCGCGCGGCGCGACCATGGCGGAGGTGAATCTTGGCAAGGCGAGCCTGCGCATATTCGGCATGCATCTGGACCTGTCGGGTCTATGGCGGCGCAAGCAGGCGGCGGCGGTCATCCATGCGGCGGGCCTGCGCCATGCCATGCCGACCGTGCTGATGGGCGACCTCAACGAATGGAGCGCGGAACGCGGTTGCCTAGCCGATTTCGCCCGGCATTACCATTTCGCGCCATGTGGGCGGTCCTTTCACGCGCGGCGCCCGGTGGCCCGGCTCGACCGGATCATGCATTGCGGGCAGTTGAAGCTGGTCGACAGCGGCGTGCATGAAAGCGCGGCGGCGCGGCGTGCTTCGGACCATCTGCCGATCTGGGCGGAGTTCAAACTATCCTGACTTCCTCTCGACAAGTCGATCTTGCTCTGCAACTCTCAAGCCCATGAAAGAGCGGGAACTCAGGCTCGCACTGGTCTGCTATGGCGGGATCAGCCTGGCCGTCTACATGCACGGCATCACCAAGGAAATCTGGCATCTCGCGCGGGCCAGCCGGGCTTTCCACGATGGCGAGCCGTCGGGGAACAGCAGCGAGGCGGTCTATCGGCGGTTGCTGGAGGAACTGGAATTGACCGGCGGCGTCAGACTGCGCGTCATGCCCGACATCATCGCGGGGGCGAGCGCGGGCGGGATCAACGGCATCTTCCTGGCGCAGGCGATCGAGACGGGACAATCGCTCGATCCGCTGACCGACATGTGGCTGGACAATGCCGATGTCGAGAAGCTGTTGGACCCCGACGCCCGCCCCGCCCGGCGCATCACCAAGATCTGGGCGACGCCGCTCGTCTGGATGGCGGCGCGGCATCCGGGCGACACGGTGGAGCGCACGGTCGCCCCCGACACGCGGGAGGAGGTGCGCCACAAGCTGTCGCATTTCATCCGTTCGCGCTGGTTCGAGCCACCCTTCGGCGGAGAGATATTCACCGCGATGATCCTCGACGCCTTCGACGCGATGGAGGCGACCGGACGCGGTCCCGCACTTCTGCCCGCCGGCCATCCGCTCGACCTGTTCGTCACCGTCACGGATTTCGAGGGACATCCGCAAAGCCTGACCCTCAACAGCCCGCCCCAGGTGGTGGAGACGGAGCATCGCCTCTCCATCGGCTTTCGCGCGCGCGGCCCCAAGAGCAATGGGCAGGCCCGGAGCTTCGCCGATCCTGCCGAACTGGTCTTCGCGGCGCGGGCGACGGCCAGCTTTCCCGGCGCCTTTCCCCCCTTCACCGTGCGCGAACTGGACCGGGTGCTCAAACGCCGCCACCGCGCCTGGCCGACGCGCGATGCCTTCCTTGCCCGCGCCTTGCCCCGCCATGCCGCGCAGGGGAGGGCGGAGGACGCGGTGCTGATCGACGGATCGGTGCTGGCCAACGCCCCCTTCGCCCAGGCGATCGGCGCTCTCAGGAACCGGCCCTCACGGAGGGAGGTCGACCGGCGCTTCGTCTATATCGATCCCAAGCCGGGCCATCGCTCCATCCAGCTCAACCGCCAGGGAGAGGCCGTGCCGACGGGGGAGGATGCGCCGTTGCCCGGTTTCTTCCGTACCATTTTCGGTGCCCTCAGCGATATTCCCCGCGAACAGCCGATCCGCGACAATCTGGAGGCCATAGATCGCCACAGCGGGCGCATCCGACGCATGGTGCGCATATTGAACGCGCTGCGTCCCGGCATCGAGGCGGAGGTGGAGGGCGCGGTCGGCGGCATGCTGTTCCTTGACCGTCCCACGCCCGCTCGCCTGTCTGCCTGGCGCAGCAAGGCACAGCAACGCGCGGCCAATTCGGCGGGCTTCGCCTTTCCCGCCTATGGGCATCTCAAGCTGTCCGGCATCGTCGAGGATCTGGCAGATCTGCTTTTCCGCCTGAGCGGCGAGGAAAGCCCGCTGATGCGGGAAAGCTATCGTCAGGCGCTGTGGAGCCATGTGCGTGCGACCGGGGCGGACCGGTTGACCGAGGACGTCGGCCCCGCTTCCGCTCCGGTCGGTTTCTTCCGCCGATATGATCTCCCCTTCCGCATACGCCGCTTGCGCTTTCTGGCACGGCGCCTGGCCGAAACGCTGGAGGTGGACGCGACCACGGACGACGCCCTCATCCAGAAGATGCACGACGCGATCTATGCCGCGCTCTCGCACTATACCGAGTGCCAGGGCATCGACTTCTACAATGGGGACATCAAGGCTGCGGCGCGCGAGGTGCCCAACGATGCCGGCGCCGCGTTGGAGGCGATCGCGGCGCGGATGCAACTGCGGGAGCGGGATGAGGCGGCGGACATGATGCTGGCCGATGCGATGGCCGCCCTGCCCAAGGCGGCACGGCGGACCATGCTGCTCGCCTATCTTGGCTTTCCCTTCTACGATATCGCCACCCTGCCGTTGCTCCAGGGCCACGCCATGGACGAATATGACCCGGTCAAGGTCGACCGCATATCGCCCGAAGATTGCAGTGCGATTCGGCCCGGCGGGGCGGAAGCGACGCTGAAAGGCATAGAATTCAACAATTTCGGCGCCTTCTTCAGCCGCGCCTATCGGGAGAATGACTATCTATGGGGGCGGCTCCATGGGGTGGAACGGCTACTGGATATCGTGATTTCGGCATTACCCGCGGCAAACCGTCTTTCGCAGGAGATGGTGGGCCACTATAGGCGGACCGCTTTCCTGGCGATCCTCGACGAGGAAGAGAAGCGGCTGACCCATGCCGCGGACCTGATCGCCAGTTTGCGGGAGGAGATCGGGTGAGCGCGGGGAAGAAGCTGTTTCCGACGATGATGCTGGTGCTGGCCGCCGGCTGCTCGCCTGCCTCCGGCGATCACGCCGGCGCGGGGCCGCAGGAGCAGGTCGATGCCGCGGCCTTTTCGGAGGTTGGGCCGTCCGGCGCAGTCGCGCCCGGTTCCCAGTCCACGCATATTCTGCCGGATATCGATCCCACCGTGACCGGCAAGCGGCAAGTGCCGGCCAAGATGGAGGAAACCCCGCCGGTCGCGATGGCGGATCAACCCCTGGTCCTTCCGATCAAACCCTCGGTCGTGAACATACCGCCTCCTGCCTATGTTCCTGATCTGCCCCCTTCCGTCGGCGCCGCCGATCCCCGGCCTTTTCCGGATGAGGTGACCCGCTACATGGTCGACCGCGACAGTTGCGACCATTTCCGGGGTGAGGAAGCCTATGACATGGAACGGCGTGCCTTCCTTCAGGAAAATATCGCGGAATTGTGCACCGGAACGGATGCGCGGCTGGCGCGCTTGCGGGAACGCTATGCCCAGGATCCGGCCGTCATGACCGCGCTCAGCGGCTATGAGAACCAGATCGAGGGCAATGCCTCCCAATAGCTCAGGGAAACGGCTTGCAACGGCCGGCCTGAAAATCCCGGTCGATCAAGAATAGATCGCGTCGATCTGCGTCGCGAGGTCGATGTCGCGGCGCGACAATCCGCCCGCGTCATGGGTGGTGAGCGTGATGTCCACCCGGTTGTAGACGTTCGACCATTCAGGATGATGGTCCGCCCTTTCCGCCAGCAGCGCCACCTTGGTCATGAAACCGAAGGCGCCCACGAAATCCTTGAAGATGAATAGCCGGCGGATGCCCTCGGGCTCCTGAACCGGGGTCCATTCGGGTAGGTCCCGCAGCGCCAGCGCCCGTTCTTCCTCATCCAGTCTCGCAATCACTTGTCGTCTTCTCCATTCGTGCGGGTCATTAACCCACTTTCCCGATTTTCGGCTGTTTCCAGACGATTCGGAACATGCTTTATGTCTGTCCCATGGATGATGCCGGTCAACCCCCCCGTTTTGCGCCAAGTCGCGAGGATATTCAGGCCCTTGCGTTGAACGCCTTGTCGCGCCTGCCTGATCCCTTCCGGGCGCATCTGTCCAATGTCGTGCTGTTTGTCGAGGAATTCGCCGACAGCCAGGTGCTGAAGGACATGGAGATCGATGATCCCTTCGGCCTGACCGGCCTTTATAGCGGGCGGCCCGTGGGGGAGGCGGCGCAAACGGGCGATCTGCCGCCGTCCATTCATCTGTTCCGCCGTCCGCTGCTCGACGAATGGGTGGAAACCGGGGTGCCGCTGGACATGCTGATCACCCATGTGGTCGTCCATGAAATCGGCCATCATTTCGGCCTGTCCGATCTCGATATGCACGTGCTGGAGGACATGGTCACCTTATGAGCCGGACAGGGTTGCGCCTGTCGGGTGTCGCGTGCGTGCGTGGCGGGCGGCTGCTGTTTCGCGGGGTCGATCTGGCGATGGAAGCTGGCGGTAGTGCCTTGCTCAAGGGACCGAACGGCATCGGCAAATCGAGCCTTATCCGGATCTGCGCCGGTCTGTTGCGCGCGTCGGTGGGCACGGTGGAACGGCACGGCAAGGTCGCGCTGACCGACGAACGGTTGGCGCTGGACATGGAACAGCCCCTTCGCGCCGCGCTGGATTTCTGGGCGCGGCTGGACGGCGCGGCACCGCAGGCGGTGGATGCAGCGATGGTGGCCATGGCGCTTGCTTCCCTGGCGCAGGTGCCGGTGCGGATGCTCTCCACCGGACAGCGCAAGCGGGCGGCGCTGGCACGGGTGATCGCATCGGGCGCACCGATCTGGCTGCTGGACGAGCCGGGCAACGGGCTGGACGATGTGGCGCTGTCCCTGCTGGGCGACGCGGTGGCGGGACATCTGGCCAAGGGCGGGATCGTCGTTGCGGCATCGCACCAGCCGCTGCCGCTGGTGACGCCGGTGGTGATGGCGATGCAGGATTATCTCCCGGCGGAGGAGGCCGCGTGAGGATCGTGCTGACGCTCGCTACGCGGGATTTGCGCCAGGCCTGGCAGTCGGCCGGTCTTTGGCTGCCCGTTGCCTTCCTGCTGCTGGTGGCGAGCCTTTATCCCTTCGCGGTCGGGCCGGATGCGGCGCTGCTACGGCGGACCGGCGGTGGGATGCTGTGGATTGCAGCCCTGCTCGCCAGCCTGTTGCCGGTCGACCGGCTGGTCGCGCCGGACCGGGATTCAGGCGTGCTCGACCAGATCGCGCTGCGCGGCATCGGGGAGGAGATGGTGGTGCTCGCCCGGCTGATCGCGCATTGGCTGGGGTTCGGCCCGGCACTGATGATCGCCACCCTGCCTGCGGCCGCCTTGCTCAAGCTCGATGCGGCGACCATCGGCCTGCTGGAAACGGGCCTGCTGATCGGGACGCCCGCGCTCGCGGCATTGGGGCTGCTGGTGGCGACGCTGACGGCGGGACTGCGATCCAGCGGCGCCCTGTCGGGCTTGCTGGCCCTGCCGCTGGCCGTGCCGCTACTGATCTTCGGTGCCGGAACGCTCGGCGACGGCAGCGGTACGGCGCTCAAATTCCTGGGAGCGGCATCGCTGCTGCTGGTGGCGATCACGCCCTTTGCCGGGGGGGCCGCGATCCGGGCGGGTCGGGAATAAGATTTCCGCGCACAAGCACGGCCTCGCTCGCTTGGTCAGGGAACCGCGGTTTCCTGATCCTGTGTCATGTCCGCTTTTGACCCACCCCGGACGATGGGTCAGGCGCGGGCGAGCAACCCTTCGACCAGCCCCTCGAACAGCCGCCGCCCGTCGGTCGCACCATGCGCCGCTTCGATCACACGTTCCGGATGCGGCATCATGCCCAGCACATTGCCCGCTTCGTTCAGGATGCCTGCAATGTTCCGCGCCGACCCGTTGACGCTCTCCGTATAGCGTAGCGCCACCCGGCCTTCGCCCTCCAGCCGGTCCAGCGTATCGGCATCCGCGAAATAATTGCCGTCATGATGCGCCACCGGAAAGCGGATCGCTTCGCCCGCATCATAGCGGCTGGTGAAGGCGCTTTGCGCATTTTCAACCGTCAGCGCTACGTCGCGGCATACGAAATGCCCGCCCGCATTGCGCAGCAGCGCGCCGGGCAGCAGCCCGCTCTCGGTTAACACCTGAAAGCCGTTGCAGATGCCCAGCACATAGGCGCCGCGTTCGGCAGCCTTCGCAACCGCCTGCATCACCGGCGAACGGGCCGCCATCGCGCCGGAGCGCAGATAGTCGCCATAGGAAAAGCCGCCCGGCACGCCGATCAGGTCGAGATCGTCGGGCAGTTCCGTGTCGCGATGCCAGATCATGGCAGGTTTCGCGCCGGTCGCCGCCTCGAACGCCACGGCGAGGTCGCGGTCGCAATTGCTGCCCGGAAAGACGATGACGGCGCTCTTCATGGCTCAGGCCTTTTCGATGCGGTAGTTTTCGATCACCGTGTTCGCCAGCAGCTTGCGGCACATGGCGTCGATTTCTTCGTCACTGGTGCCGTCGGCCAGGTCCAGCTCGATCAGCTTGCCAGCGCGCACGTCATTGACGCCGCCAAAGCCAAGGCCTTCCAGCGCATGATGGATCGCCTTGCCCTGCGGGTCGAGGACACCGCCCTTGAGGGTGACGAAGATGCGGGCTTTCATGGGACGAGGAACTCCGTAATCAGGCTTTCGCGCACCCCCTAATATCCTCGGCTCCCGCAAGCAAGGCATTATGCTTTTGTTAGCGACAAGCGCGCTATCCTGCCGGTGGAGGAAAGGGTTTTCATGGCCGGTCTTGCTTTGGCGATGTTTGTCGGGCTGTTCGCCTTCGGTCAGCAGATCGTGGGTTATGACGATCCCCATGGCCGGGTTCAGCTTGCGCTTCTGGCGACCTTCACCTTCGGCGTACTGATCGGCTATCGCGCGAACAGCTGATCGGCGAACGGCATCGGCCAGCAGAAAAACCGGCTCCCGCAGCGGCCTGTCTTGCTTTAGGCCGGGCGCGATGAATCCGGAATATCTCTATTATGCCTGCGCCATCGCGGCGGTGATCCTGTCCGGCCTTGCCAAGGGGGGCTTTGCCGGGGTCGGCGCGCTGGCCATGCCGATCATGGCGCTGGGAGTCGATCCGGTCAGGGGAGCGGCGATCCTGTTGCCCATCCTGATCCTTCAGGACGTCGTCAGTGTCTGGTCATTCCGGCACAGCTGGGACCGGTACATCCTGAAGGTCATGCTGCCCGGAATGGCTATGGGAGTCGCCATCGGCTATTTCTTCGCGGCCCAGGTGTCCGAAGTGGCGGTGCTGGGCGTTTTGGGGCTGATTTCGACGCTGTTCGGGCTCCAGCGTCTCTGGATCGAGCGCGGCGGCGCGATCGTGCTGCCGTCCGGTTCGCCGGGATGGGTAGGTGTGCTGTTCGGCGTGGCAAGCGGTTTCACCAGCCAGATCGCTCATGCCGGATCACCGCCTTTCCAGATGTGGGTGCTGCCGAAACGCCTGCCCCGTGACACGCTGGTCGGAACGACCGCGATCGCCTTTGCCATGATGAACTGGATGAAGGTGCCCGCCTATGCCGCCCTGGGGCAGTTCACCAGAACCAATCTGATGGCGACGGCGATGTTGATCCCGGTGGCCATTGCAGCGACCTTGGCAGGCGTGGTGCTGGTCCGGCGGGTTGACGCCGCGCGTTTCTATACACTCATCTATGTGCTGATGGTGTTGCTGGGGATCAAGCTGATGGCGGACGCGCTGCTCGCCTGAGCAGCGCGTCGAACCGTCAATCCTTGCCGCGCTTCTTGCGGTGGGTGTCGAGGTCGAGAACGGTGGTGTCCGCGCCTTCGGGCATGAGACCGAGGCGGCGGGCGACTTCCTGATAAGCCTCGACTTCGCCGCCCAGGTCGCGGCGGAAACGGTCCTTGTCCAGCTTCTCGCCGGTCGCCATGTCCCACAGGCGGCAACCGTCCGGGCTGATCTCGTCGGCCAGGATGATGCGGCTATATTCGCCGTCCCACAGCCGGCCGAATTCCAGCTTGAAGTCAATGAGGCGGATGCCGATGCCCGCGAACAGGCCGCACATGAAGTCGTTGATGCGGATCGCCATGTCGGCGATGTCGTGCATCTCGTCCTGGTTGGCCCAGCCGAAGCAGGCGATATGCTCTTCGGACACCAGCGGGTCGCCCAACGCATCGTCCTTGTAGCAATATTCGATGAGCGTGCGGGGTAGTTGCGTACCTTCCTCGATCCCCAGCTTCTTGCTGAGCGAACCGGCGGCGACGTTGCGCACGACGACCTCGATCGGCACGATCTCGACCTGGCGGACGAGCTGTTCGCGCATGTTGAGGCGGCGGATGAAGTGGGTCGGCACGCCGATCTGGCCGAGCAGGGTGAAGATATGCTCGGAAATGCGGTTGTTGAGGACGCCCTTGCCAGAGATCGTGCCCTTCTTCTGGGCGTTGAAGGCGGTAGCGTCATCCTTGAAATATTGGATGATCGTGCCCGGTTCGGGGCCTTCATAAAGGATCTTTGCCTTGCCTTCGTAGATCTGGCGGCGACGGGCCATGCGCGGTTCCTGTCTTCCCAAGAAAGAAATGTGCCCCGGCAAACGCGAATCGGAAAGGATCAGCGGGTGCCGGGGCTGCTTGGGCTGGCCCTTAGACCAAAAGGGGCGGGGGTGCAAATGGATGGCGGAAGCGCCGGGCTACAGCACGTCCTTGAACATGAACCAGACCATCACCAGCCAGGCCGCCAACCCGATCACGCCGAAAATCACCCCTGAACGGGCACGGAGGGCGGCGATCGGGCCGCGCGGTTCATCCTCATCTTCCATGATGAGGCCATGGTAACGGCGGGCGACGGAAAGGGAAGCCCGGTCTTATGCCGGCTCCGCCTGCGGTTTCTTCTCGTCATTGCGATCCACCGCCATCAGCCGGGACGTGAAGCTTTCCCGCCACCAACTGATGTCCTGCGCCTCGACGCAGTCCATCATCGCGCGCCAACGCCGCTTGCGCTCGTCGAGCGGCATGGACAAGGCGCGGTTGATGGCGTCGGACATTTCTTCGGGACTATAGGGATTGATGAGCAGCGCGTCCTTGAGCTGCATGGCCGCGCCAGCGAAGCGCGACAGGATGAGGACGCCTGGGTCCTCCGGCGATTGCGCCGCGACATATTCCTTGGCGACCAGGTTCATGCCGTCGCGCAGCGGTGTGACCAGTCCGATCCGCGCGGCGCGATAGATGCCCGCCAGCTTGTCGCGCGGATAACCCTGGTTGACGTAACGGATCGGGGTCCAGTCGACATCGCTATATTCGCCGTTGATACGGCCTGCGATCGCATCCAGCGTGGCGCGGATCTGCTGGTAGCTCTCCACCTCGCCGCGTGAAGGCGGTGCGATCTGGGTCAGCACGACATTGCGATGCTGTTCGGGATGGTCCTTCAGGAAGCGGGCATAGCCGTTGAACCGCTCCTCCAGCCCCTTGCTATAGTCGAGCCGATCGACGCCGACGATCATCGAGCGGTCCTGAAGCGACCGGCGGACCTTCTCATACATGTCCTTGGCCGGGTCGCTGACCGCGGCATTGGCGAATTCCTGCGCGTTGATGCCGATCGGGCAGGCGACCGCCTGGATCGTCCGATCGCCCAGCGTCACATAGTCGCCGTCGACGCTGCCGCCCATTTCGCGCTCAATATAATGGCGGAAGGATTCCAGCCATTCCTCCGTATGGAACCCGACCACATCATAGGCGAACAGCGTCTGCACCAGCTTGCTGTGGTGGGGCAACGATACCAGCAGGCGCGTCGGCGGCCAGGGGATGTGCAGAAAGAAACCCATCCGGTTCTGATGCCCCCGGTCGCGCAGCATCTGACCCAGGGGAATCATGTGATAATCCTGAACCCAGATGACATCTTCCGGCTCGATCAGCGGGCTGGTGGTGTCGGCGAAACGCTGGTTGACGCGATTATAACCACCCTCGAAATCGCGTTCATATTCGGCCAGGTCTATGCGGAAGTGAAACAGCGGCCAGAGCGTCTTGTTCGCATAGCCATTATAATATTCGTCGACATCCTGTTCTTCCAGATCGATGGTGGCCGTCTTGACGCCATCATCCTCGGCAAATCCGATCTGGCCGGTGAAATTTTCCGTGACCTCGCCCGACCAGCCGACCCAGATGCCCCGGCTTTCGCGCAGCGCCTGCGACAGCGCCACGGCCAGGCCGCCCTGGGCACCCGTCTTGCTGGGGCGGCTGACCCGGTTGGAAATGACTATCAGCCGGCTCATGCGAAGCACCTCCACGCCAAGCAATTCATCGCATCACGCTCCATGGTTTGCTCAAGAGCACGGCGCAGTTGATGATGCCGACCAATGAGTAGGTTTGGGGATAGTTCCCCCATAATTCCCCGCTGACCGGGTCGATGTCTTCGGACAGCAGACCAGCGGCGGTGCGGCGGGAGAGCATTTCCTCGAACAGGGAACGGGCTTCTTCGGTGCGACCCGTGCGGTGCAATGCCTCGATCAGCCAGAAGGTGCAGACATTGAAGGCGGTGACCGGCTCCCCGAAATCGTCCGGTGTGCTGTATCGGAGCATGTTGTTGCCGCGCCGCAGGTCCTTCTCCAGCGCTTTCAGCGTTCCCACGAACATGGGATTGTCGGCGGTCAGGAAACGCAGGTCGAGCAGCTGGAGCAGTGATGCATCGCGGGCGTCATCCTCGAAGGTGGCGGAGATGGCGTTGCTGCCGGACCGCCAGGCCGATTGCAGGATGCGGGCCTTCATCAGTTCTGCCCGTTCGTGCCAATAGGTCTCCCTTTCGGCCAGGCCCATGGCGGCGGCGGCATGGGACAGCCGATCACAGGCCGCCCAGCACATGACCGCGCTGTAGCTGTGGACATGGGCGCGGGTACGCAATTCCCACAGGCCCGCGTCGGGCTGGTCATAGACCTGCCAGGCGCGTTCGCCCACCACCTCCAGCGCTTCAAAATCCGATAGGCCTGCCATGCGCAGCAGGCGTTGATCTATGAAGCCCTGGACGGAGGACAGGACGATCTGGCCATAAGCGTCGTGCTGGACCTGGGAATAGGCGGCATTGCCGACACGCACCGGCCCCATGCCGCGATAGCCGGGCAGGCAGGCGGCTTCGCGTTCCTCCAGCGTGGCATTGCCGCGTACGTCGTAGAGTGGCTGGATATGCCCCCCTCTGGCACCGTCGACGATATTGCGGAGATAGACGAGGTAGCTTTCCAGCACGTCGAGGGCGCCCAGCCGGTTGAGTGCCTCGACCGTGTAGTAAGCGTCCCTGATCCAGCAGTAGCGATAGTCCCAGTTCCGTCCCGAATCCGCATGTTCGGGGATGCTGGTGGTCAGCGCCGCGACGATCGCGCCGGTTTCCTCATGCTGGCAGAGCTTGAGCGTGATGGCGGAGCGGATGACGGCCTCTTGCCATTCGGCGGGTATGGCGAGGCCGCGCACCCAGACCTGCCATTCATGGATCGTGTCGTCCAGCATCCGCTCGACAGCGGGGCGCAGGGCATCGGAAAAACTCTCATCCGGTCCCATGAAGAAATGCATGTCATGTTCCAGACGGAACCAGCTTTCCTGGGATATGAGGCCGATGGGCGCATTGGTCGACACGCGCATCGCCATATAGGACAGAACCAGCCGGATATGGTTGGAGCCGTAGCTGATCGGCACCTTTTCCGAATGCCAACTGGTCGTGGGGCGCAGCCGGACGCGGATGCGCGGGCTGCCCGCCACGGGGCGTACCACCCGGGCGAAGGCGACGGGGCGGTACATGCGCCCTTGATGCTTATGGCGTGGGCAGAAATCGTAGAACTCGACGGCATTGCCCTGCGCATCGGTCTGGCGCGTAACCAGGACCGGGGTGTTGCGCACATAATACTGCTCGATCTTCGCGCAATTTTCCAGTTCGATCGCCCAGAAACCACGCGCATCCGGGGCTTCCCAAGCCTCATCGTCGAGGAGGGCGGAAAAAACCGGGTCGCCGTCCACGCGCGGGACGCAGGCCCAGACCATGCGGCCGGCACGATCGATCAGCGCGGAGGCCTGGCAATTGCCGATCGGCCACAGGTCGAGCGTGCGCTCATTCCCGGCGGGAATTTCTTTCTTCTGCGTGGTGATCGGTCAATCCCCCTTGTTCGTGCACGACAGAGGACGCCGGACCATCCGATCAGCCGGTCGCAGCGACCCCCTGCGCAAGATAATGCCTGACGGCGGCAACCTGTTCCAAAGAGAATGCGGCGAGCGTCGGTCTGGGCACGCCGACCAGAATGCCCGCGCCGCCCAGTTCGCGCGCCGCGGCAAAACCTTCCTCATCCGTGATATCGTCGCCGATGAAGACCGGTGTGCCGCCGGCCATGGGCCGGCGTTGCATGAGGGCCTGGACGGCGCTGCCCTTGTCGGCGCCGCCGGGACGCAATTCGTAAAGCATCTTGCCGGGTTGCACAGCCAGTCCGAGTTGTTCCGCCAATGCCGTGGCCAGGTCGCCGGCGGCCGTGCCCCATTGCGGGGCTCCACGGAAATGAAGGCCGACGCTGATCGTCTTGCGTTCGACCAGGACGCCGGACTTGCCCGCGGCGAAGGTCTGGAAGGCGGCTTCCGCCTCGTTGATGGCGGGCAGGCGGGCGGGTGCTTCGACGGGGGCGTCCGGCTCCGCGAATTCCAGGCCGTGCGTTCCCGCAAGCAGAAAGGCCGCAAAACCGAGGTCGCGCAGCGTTGCCACCGAACGACCGCTGACGATGGCCAGGCGCCCGTCCAGGCGATCGCGAAGCTGGCCGAGCAGGACGAGCAATTCTTCGTCCACGACCACCCCGTCCGGCGTATCCGCAATGGGAGCGAGCGTGCCGTCGAAATCGAGGAACAGCGCCGCCCCCTTCAAGAGCGCGGGTGGCGGAACGGGTAGATCGGGAAGAGGGGAAAGATGGGAATCGGGCACGGGCGCAAAGTGGCGGATGCCGTGGATTGTGCAAGTCCCCTCGATTGCGCCTCGTCGCTTTTCCGGGACTTCATCGCCGTTGCTCTGCCCATGGCGCGGACCAGGCGATGCGGTGAAGGGTGCAGAAGGGCTGCATGATGGCGGCGAGGATGCCGAAGGGTCGTTCATGACTTTCGGCGTGGAATTGCTGGCGCAGACGAGCATCGTCAGACGAACGCATGACGGGGTCCTTTTTCCATGAATGTAATCGCGAATTGATTGTCGTTTCGCTGTTATGCTTTTGCCGTGTTTCCGTAGCGGATGCCAATAAAAGGCTGGACGAGACATATAAGGCTGGCTTATGAAAAGCGCATGAGCCAGCTGCCCCCGCTTTCCGCCGTTCGCGTGTTCGAGGCCGCGGCAAGGCTGGAGAATTTCACCGCCGCCGCGCAGGAATTGGGGATGACGCAGGCGGCCGTCAGTTATCAGGTGAAGTTGCTGGAGGAGCGGCTGGGCCTCAGCCTGTTCCAACGGGCGGGGCGCAAGGTGGCGCTGACCGACAAGGGGCGGGAGATCGCGTCCGTCCTCACCCGTGCCTTCGACCAGATGCGGCAGGGTTTCGCTGCGCTGACGCAGGATCATTCCACGGTGCTGACGATCAGTTGTTCCAGCAGTTTCGCCCATCTCTGGCTGGCGCCGCGGATCGGGGCGTTCCAGATGCGGCAGCCGGGGCTGGCGGTCAGGATCGATGCGACCGACCGGGTGGTGGATTTCGCCCGCGACGGCGTGGATGTCGCGGTGCGGGGCGGGCAGGGCGACTGGCCGGGCGTCGAGGCGAAGCTGCTCACCCATAACCGGCTGGCGCCGCTGTGCAGTCCGGGCTGGCTGGCCGAAAATGGACCGATCGACGATGCGCGGGCGCTTCATGCCATGCTGCGCCTCTCGCCCGACGACATGTGGTGGCATGAATGGTTTGCCGCGATGGCGGTGGAGGGCGATGGCGACGCGCTGCCACCGGGGATCGCGCTCGATTCCCAGGTGATGGAGGGGCGCGCGGCCATGGCGGGGCAGGGCGTCGCCATCGTCAACCTGTTCCTCTGGAAGGCGGAGGTCGAGGCGGGCCTGCTGGTGGAAGCGGTGCCATCCTATGTACGGGAACGGGCAAGCTATTGGGTGGCCTATCCGCCCCATGCGCGCAACACGCCCAAGGTGAAGGCCTTTCGCGACTGGATCAGCGCCGAGTTCGCGCGGGAAATCGCGGCCGATCCGGACGGGCGTTACCTGCCGCGCTAAACTTCGTTTCCGTTTTGTCGCGGCGCTGCTATTCCGATCCCGATGACCGATTTTCGCGACCCGTTCGACGCTATCAAGGATCACCCGTTCGACGATGCGCTGTCCCAGCGCTATCTCGTCTATGCGCTGTCGACGATCACGGCGCGATCGCTGCCGGACCTGCGCGACGGGTTGAAACCGGTGCATCGCCGGCTGCTCTGGGCGATGCGGTTGCTGCGGATGGAGCCGGGCGGTGCGTCGCCCGACGTGCTGGTCGCCAATCCGGCGCGCAACACCACCTCCTACAAGAAATGCGCCCGCGTCGTGGGCGACGTCATCGGCAAATACCACCCGCATGGCGACGCGTCGGTCTATGACGCGATGGTGCGCCTGGCGCAGGATTTCTCGCTGCGCACGCCGCTGGTCGACGGGCAGGGCAATTTCGGCAATATCGACGGCGATAATGCGGCGGCGATGCGCTATACCGAGGCGCGGCTGACGCAGGCGGCCGCCGACCTGATGGCGGGGCTGGACGAGGGCACCGTCGAATTCCGCCCGACCTATAATGGCGAGGACCAGGAGCCGGAGGTTTTCCCCGGCCTGTTCCCCAACCTGCTGGCCAACGGCGCCAGCGGCATCGCGGTCGGCATGGCGACCAGCATCCCGCCGCATAATGTGTCGGAACTGATCGATGCGGCCAGCCTGCTGATCGACAATCCCGATGCCGAACATGCCGACCTGATGCAGATCGTGCGTGGGCCGGACTTTCCTACCGGCGGCGTCCTGGTGGACAGTCCTTCCATTATTTCAGAGGCTTATGCGACGGGGCGGGGATCGTTTCGAACCCGCGCGCGCTGGCACAAGGAGGATGGCGGACGCGGCACCTGGGTCGCGGTGGTCACCCAAATCCCCTTCCAGGTGCAGAAATCCAAGCTGATCGAGCAGATCGCGGCGCTGATCAACGACAAGAAGCTGCCGATCCTGGCCGATGTGCGCGACGAGAGCGATGAACTCATCCGCATCGTCATCGAACCGCGCGCCCGCACTGTCGATCCCGATGTGCTGATGGACAGCCTGTTCCGGCTGACCGATCTGGAAAACCGTTTCCCGCTGAACCTGAACGTGCTGGACGCGACGCGCACGCCACGGGTGTTGGGCCTCAAGACGGTGCTGGTCGAATGGCTGAAGCACCAGATCGACGTGCTGGTGAAGCGCGCGCAGCACCGGCTGGAGAAGATCGCGGCGCGGCTGGAGCTGCTCGACGGCTATATCATCGCCTATCTGAACCTCGACCGGGTGATCGAGATCATCCGGACCGAGGATGAGCCGAAGGAAGTGATGATGGCCGAATTCGGCCTCAACGACCGGCAGGCCGAGGCGATCCTCAACATGCGGCTGCGCAGCTTGCGCAAGCTGGAGGAAATGGAGCTGCGGCGCGAACATTCGGAATTGCTCAAGGAACGCGACGAGCTGACCAAGCTGGTCGAAAGCCCGGCGCGGCAGCGGACGCGGCTGAAGAAGGATCTGGCGGACCTGCGCAAGCGCTATTCGCCGGAGAGCGAATTCGGCAAGCGGCGCACTCTGGTCGAGGAGGCGGCGCCGGCGCGGGAAATTCCGCTGGAGGCGATGATCGAGAAGGAACCGATCACCGTCATCCTGTCCGAGCGCGGCTGGATCAGGGCGATGAGCGGGCATCGTGACCTTGCTTCGGCCGATACGCTGAAGTTCAAGGAAGGCGACGGTCCGATGATCGCCTTCCACGCGCAGACGACCGACAAGCTGCTGCTGGCGACCGAGACGGGGCGCATCTTCACCCTGGGCGCGGACAAGCTGCCGGGTGGGCGCGGTTTCGGCGATCCGGTGCGGTCGCTGGTCGATATGGACGGGACCGGCAATATCGTTGCCTTGATGCCCGCGCGGACGGGCGGCGAACTGTTGCTGGCGTCGTCGGACGGTCGCGGCTTCGTGGCAGCGGTGGCCGATGTGATCGCCGAAACGCGCAAGGGCAAGCAGGTCGTCAATGTGCGAACGGGCGCGAAGCTGAGCGTCGTGCACCCGATCGCGTCGGAAGCCGATAGCGTCGCGGTGGTGGGCGAGAACCGCAAGCTGCTGGTGTTTTCCCTGATCGAAATGCCGCGCATGGCGCGCGGGCAGGGCGTGCAGATGCAGCGTTATCGCGATGGCGGCCTGTCCGATGCGATCGCCTTCCGCCTGTCCGATGGCCTGAGCTGGACCATGGGTGGCGAGACGGGGCGGACGCGGACGGAGGCGGACATGACGCCATGGCGTGTGGCCCGCGGTGCCGCGGGCCGGATGCCGCCCACCGGATTCCCGCGGGATAACCGTTTCTGATCGGCTGATATTTTATCTATTATGTATCGGAATCGGGAAATGTCGTTTCCCGAATATTTACCGATTGCTCCTATTGCCGGGTCCCATGGAATCCACGTCGATGCGTGATCGGCCCGATGATATGCCGAAAGTCGAGCTCCTGCCCGGGGTCGATGACGCGCATCCCGTGCACCCGGTGACGATGAGCGAGTGGCTGGCCGCCCTGCCTCATCCATCTGCGACATTTTCGTTCGAAAACAATATTTTATCCATCGTTGCTATCAATTCATCTTTTCGCAGATATTTCGATCCGACGATGGATGAGGCTGTGAAGCCGGCCCATGCCGCCGAATGGCGGAACCGCATCGTGCAATATGTCCAGTCGGCGCGTGATTCGGAGAGTTTCGAATTGCGGCGCGACGGCGTTCTGGGGCCGGAATATTTCCATTGCACGCTGGGACGGCTGCCCGAATTGGAAGGGCGGCCGAATCTGTTTCTGTTCACGGCGCTCGACCGGACCAGCGACCGCGCGATCGAGAAGAATCTGCGTCGGGAATTGCTGTCCGATGGTCTGACCGCCCTGCCCAATCGTACGGGTTTCGGTGAGGAGATCGACGACCGGCTGAGGAACACACCCTGGCCCGACAATGCCCAGTTCGGCATCATCGCCATCGATCTCAGCCGGTTCAGCCGGGTCAATGAATCGCTGGGGCCGATGGCGGGCGACGAATTGCTGATCACGGTCGCCAAGCGGCTGAAGTCCAGCCTGCGCCAGGGAGATGTGCTGGCACGCATCGGCGGTAATGATTTTGCGGTTTTTGCTCGTTTGAACAATGGCTTGTCGGATGCTCTTCACATCGTTCAGCGTATTCGCGATTCGCTCAGCTATCCGATTCGGCTGAGCGATCTGCAGATTCGGGTCGATTGCGCGATTGGCTGCGCGCTGTCGCTCAGCCTGTCGGAGGACCCGGACGATGTGGTTCGCAAGGCGCAGGCAGCGGTCAAGATCGCCAAGCGCAGCGGCAAGGTGGAAATCTATCGCAACGGTGTGCTGAAGGAGGCGCAACGGCGTTTTTCCGTGGAAAGCCGTTTGCGCGATGCGCTGGCGCAGGGGGGGCTGACGCTTGCGTTCCAGCCGCTCATTCATTTGCAGACCGGCGAGATCACCGGCTTCGAGGCGTTGGCGCGCTGGAATGACGATGAACTGGGCGATGTGTCGCCCACCGAATTCATCGCGGTGGCCGAAGAAAGCGGCCTGATCACCCCGCTGGGGCGTTGGGCAGCCTATGAGGCGGCACAGGCGCTTAGCCGTTGGGACGCGAAATTCGGACAGCCTCTGCCGGTAGGCGTCAATGTGAACCTGTCGCCCATCCAGATGGCGCGGGATGATGTGGCCTCCATGTTCGAGGAAGCGCTGCGTTATTCGGGGATTTCGGGCAATCGGCTGACCGCCGAACTGACGGAAAGCGCGATCGTCGCCGATCCGGAGAAGGCGAAGAAGCTGCTCTTCGCCCTCAAGGACCTGCACATGCCGATCGCCATGGACGATTTCGGCACCGGCTATTCCAACCTGGCCAGCCTGCACAGCCTGCCGATCGACATATTGAAGATCGACCGCAGTTTCGTCAGTTCGATGCTGGAGGATCGCGACAAGGAGATCATGGTCCGGACCATCCTGTCGCTGGCCGAATCGCTGGGCCTGCATGTCACGGCCGAGGGGATCGAGACGCAGCAACTGGCCCATGCGCTCCAGAATCTGGGCTGCTGGCAGGGGCAGGGCTATTATTTCGCGCGGCCGATGGCGGAGGCGGACGCCTTCGACTATTGGCGTGCGCGCTGGAATTTCGAGACGGTCTGATCCGCGATTTCGGCGAGGCGGATGTCGTCGGGAAAACCCTCCGCCACCCATACGGCCTGAACCTCCGCCAACGCCTTTGCCACATCGGGGCCGGGCTGAAGGCCGCGCGCGATGAGCACGCCACCGCCGAGCGGCAGGCGGGGCGGGGTCCAGTTCTCCAGCATGGCCAAGCCGTCGAGCGGCGCGGCGGGATCGAGCAGAATGCGATCGATGGCCCCCTCCATGCCGATGGTGAAGGCAAGGGCGCGGGGCGGGATGCCTGAGGCCGGAGCTTCCAGCGCGGTTGTCAGGCGTTTGCGGGCCTTGTTGGACAGTTTGAGCCGGGCGCCGACCTGATCGGCGATGCGCGGGTCGCGCGGCAGCAACGCGGCCAGGCGGCGCAGGGCTGAAGGCGCTGTGGCCGATGCGGTTTCGCGGACGATCAGGGTCGAAAGCTGGTCGAGACTGTTCTGGTCGACCTCCGGCATGACCGGCAATAATATCC
Organism: Sphingobium sp. LB126; assembly: GCF_002795205.1. NCBI lineage: Bacteria > Pseudomonadati > Pseudomonadota > Alphaproteobacteria > Sphingomonadales > Sphingobiaceae > Sphingobium > Sphingobium sp. LB126. The sequence goes on along the minus strand of NZ_NETV01000001.1, from coordinate 156,619 downwards.
CGCCGTCGACCATGAGCTGGAGCGAGGCCAGCGGGGCCGCGACGGCCAGCAATTTGAGCAGCTCGTCGGCGATCCTCTCGCGCGACAGTGCCATCAGGCTTTTGGCGGCGGTGCGGCAGGCGGCATAGGCTTCGTCGTCGGGTTGCTCATCGCCGAAGCGGGCGAGGAAGCGGAAATAGCGCAATATGCGCAGATGATCCTCCGCGATGCGGGCGCGGGGGTCGCCGATGAAGCGAACGCGATGGGCCTGGAGGTCGGCCACGCCGTCGAAGAAATCCGTGATTTCGTGAGTGACAGGGTGGGCGTACAGGGCGTTGATGGTGAAATCGCGCCGGGCGGCGTCCTCCCGCCAGTCGCCGGTATAGGCGATGGTCGCCCGGCGGCCGTCGGTGCTGACGTCGCGGCGCAGCGTCGTGATCTCGACCGGCCAGCCATGGATGACGGCGGTGATGGTGCCATGGTCGATGCCGGTGGGGACCGCCTTGATCCCCGCGGTCTTGAGGCGGTCGATGACGGACTGGGGCGTCAGGTCGGTGGCGATGTCGAGATCGCTGACCGGCAGGCCCAGCAGGCCGTCGCGTACGGCGCCGCCGACGAAGCGGGCATGGCCCTCGGCCGCGCCAAGTGCCGCGAGCAGGGCGTCGAGGCCGGGTCGGTGGCGCCAGTCGGCGTCAGGTAGCAAGCTGGTCATGGCCGAGCCTGCGCGACAGATTGGCGAGGATGGCGGCAGTAATCCCCCAGATGCGGCGTCCTTCCCACATGATTTCGTAATAATGCCTTTCAGATCCTTCAAATTCCAATGATTTCTTTATTCTGTTGAGGGGGTCGAGAGCGAAGGCGAGGGGCAGTTCGAACAGTTCGGCAACCTCCGCCTCCTGCGGATGGAGCGGGAGGTCGGGCGGGATCACGCCGAGCACGGGGATGATGTCGAAGCCGGTAAAGGTATGATAGCGGTCCGATGTGCCGATGATGTCGACCATATGAGGAATGAGGCCGATCTCCTCCTGCGCCTCCCGCAGGGCGCCGGCGATTTCATCGGGATCATTGTCGTCGACACGGCCGCCGGGGAAGGCGACCTGGCCTGCATGCTTGCGCAATCTGGCCGAGCGCTGGGTGAGGATGAGGCCGGGTTCGGTGCGGTCGGTGATGGCGACCAGCACGGCGGCCGGAGCCAGGATGAGTTCGCCTTCTATGCGCGGATCACGGGTGTCGGACGGCAGCAGGCCGACTTCGCGCTCATGCCCTTCCTTCAAGGCAATCCGCAGACGATCCGCCAGGGTCATGCCGATCCGTCCAGCGCGAAGAAGGCGCCGTTGCTCCAGAGGCCGATGGGATCGGCGCTTTCGTCCAGCGCGAGGTTCATGAGTTCATAATAGACGCTGCGGGCGATGAGCGCGTCAAGCCCGGCGCGGACGTGGAGATAGGGATGCGGTCCGTCGGGTGTTTCCCGCAGGATGAGGGCGTTGTCGGGGCCGGCGGCGACCAGATCGCCGGTGTTGAGGCGGAAGGCCAGGCTGCGTGTTCGGCCCTCTCCTTCGGTCTTGAGTTCGACCGCGACGAACGGGGCGTCCTCCACCTCGATCGAGAGTTTCTCGACCGGGGTGACGAGGACGTAGCTGCCGTCGGATTCGCGGCGCAGGATGGTCGAGAAGAGGCGGACCATGGCTTCGCGGCCGATGGGGGAGCCCTGATGGAACCAGGTGCCGTCGCGGGCGATGCGCATGTCGCTGTCGCCGCAATGGGCGGGGTTCCAATTTTCGACCGGAGGCAGGCGCTTTTCCGCCAACAGGCGGGCGATGTCGGTCAGGGACAGGCTGGCGAGATCGGGGGGCGGCTCCATCGGCATGAGGTCGAGATAGGATCGCTCGGGCGCGAAGGCAAAAGGGAAATTTCAGGCCCGGATGCTGATGCGGGGGCCGAGCATGCCCAGGCCGCCGATCGGGCGGCCGTCGACCGAAAGGGCGAGCAGGCGGCGCGGCTCGAACGGGCCGGGACAGTTCCAGCCGGCGGTGCCTTCCGCCGAAAAGCCCCAGAAGCGGCCATAATATTCGGGATCGCCGATCATCATCAGCGGGTCGCTTTTCTGCGCGCGGGCGGCGGTGACGACGGCGTCCATCATCGCGCGGCCATGACCGGTGCCCTGCACAGTCGGATCGACGGCCACGGGACCGACCATGATGAGGGGCGTCTGGCTGCCGTCTTCATGGGTGAGGGCGACAGGCCAGCTTTGCAGCGAGCCGATGAGCCTGCCCTTCTCATCCTCGATCCCGAAGGACAGTTCGGGAAGCCAGGGCATATGATCGCGAATCAGATAGGCTGTGCGGCCGTGCCGGTCGGGGCCGAAGGCCGCGTCGAGCAACCGCTCGACGGCGTCCTGCGACATGATGTTGAGGGGCACTATCACAGACACGTCTTGCCGATCCGTCCTCAATGGCGCATGGACGCGCCGAGAGCGGCGGGCTTTAGCGCGTGGCTCGCAAAATAAAAGTCTAAACTGGACCCATCCGCGGCAGACCATGGCCGCAACGACAAGGGCCGAATGTGGCGAGCTATGAACAGCGGATTTGACGATTTTCTGACGTTGGAGGTCAATCATCTGGATGTCGATGTCCTGACCGGCATCTATTCGGAGGAGACGCACCTGCCGCAGCCGCTGCGCATCTCGATCCGTGCGAAGCTGAAGATCGCGGATCATTATGAGCCCGATACGCCGCTGTCGCGGTCCAAAAACTATATGGACCTGAAGCATGCGGCGACCACGGCGCTGCCCGAAGGGCAGCATTTCACGCTGATCGAGGCGGTGGCCGACCATATCATCGAGACGATCTTCCTCCAGGACGACAAGGTCAGCCATGTCGAGGTGAAGATCGTGAAACTCGCCCTGAGTGAAAAGGGCGAGGAGATCGGGATCACCATGGGGCGGGGACGGAGGTAGGTTCCTGATCTCCGGGTGCGCTTCGTTTCGATCGAAGCGCTTCGTGCTCCTGCGCAGGCAGGAGCCCAGTCCCGCCGTTTGAACTGGGCTCCTGCCTGCGCAGGAGCACGGTGAGCCTACCCCTTGATCAGCCCGATTTCCCGCAGCCGTTCCGTCAGATAGTCGTGCGCGGTGATAGGAGCCTCGCGCCTGGGATGCTCCGCGTCCACGCATTGGGACAGGGCATCGATCAGGAAATCCGGACGCAGGTGCAGGAAGAAGGGCATGGAATAGCGTGAATAGCCGCGCCGTTCCGGCGGTGGATTGACGACGCGGTGGCTGGTCGAGGGCAGATGATGGTTGGTCAGCCGCTGGAGCATGTCGCCCACATTGATGGCCAGCGCGCCCGGCGGCGGCACGACCGGCAGCCAGTTGCCGTTGCGGTCCTTGAGCTCCAGCCCGCCTTCCTCCGCACCCAGCAGCAGGGTGATGAGGTTGATGTCCTCATGGGCGCCCGCGCGGATGCCGGGGGCTTCCGCGGAGACCGGCGGGTAATGGAGCAGGCGCAGGATCGAATTGCCGTTCTCGATCGGCTTGTCGAACCAGCGTTCCGGAAGGCCGAGATAGAGCGCGATGGCGGAGAGCAGTTCGGCGCCGACGCGGTCGAACTCCGCATAGAGGCGTCCGAAGGTCTCGCGAAATTCGGGCAGTTCGTCCGGCCATATATTGGGGGGCATGGACTCGCGGAGCGGGTCGCCCTCGGGCAGGTCGCGCCCGACATGCCAGAATTCCTTGAGATCGTTCTCGCTCGCGCCCTTGGCGATCTCCACGCCGAAAGCGGTATAGCCGCGCTGGCCGCCATTATATTTGGCGTCGTAGCGGCGCTTCGCCTGATCTGGCAGGGCGAAGAATTGGCGGGCGAGCGCCCAGCCCTTGTCGATCAGCGCCTGGTCCATGCCATGATCCTTCACCATGGCGAAACCGAAACGCTGGAAGGAACCACCGAAGGCGGCGGAAAAATCGGCCTTCGTCATATGGCCCAGGGACAGGACGGGCACCTGGTCGAGCACCGATTGCGACACTTCATTCTCCAAGATCAACAGGATCGGCCCGGTACGCCATCGGGGCGTCACGCGGACATGCTCCCATCCTTGATCGTCCTCGACGGCTGATGCAAGGAGAAGCCATGAACTACTGGCTGATGAAATCCGAACCCGATGTCTTCTCCTATGACGATCTGGTCGAAAAGGGGAAGGCGGAATGGGATGGGGTGCGCAACCATGCCGCCCAGAACAATATGAAGGCGATGAAGAAAGGCGACCTGTCGATCTTCTATCACAGCAACATCGGGGTCGAGGCCGTCGGCATCATGCAGATCGTCGAGGAAGCGGCCCCCGACAGCACCGACGAGACGGGCAAGTGGATCGCCGTCCATGTGGGGCCGAAGGAAAAGTTCGAAAAGCCGGTGACATTGAAGACGATGAAGGCCGATCCGGCGCTGGCCGAGATGGTGATGATCCGCCAATCGCGCCTGTCCGTGTCCCCGCTGACGGAAGCGGAATTCAAACATATCATATCTTTATCAAAGGCTTGAGAAGGCGGTTGCGGGAAATGCAATCGTTTCGCCTTTGTTTGCGATTGTCGTTTTGCCGCAGTGCACCATAAATCGGTCCCAACAGAAAAGAATATTCCAGAGGTGTTTGATCGGCATTCACAAGGAGTTGACCCATGCGAATGCTGTCCAAGTTTGTCCTGTCCGCCCTGTTGGCCGCTGGTGCCGCGACCGCTCCGGCCCATGCCGAAGAGGCTGCCAAGCAGAAGTTCACGCACGAAGGCTATACCTATGTGTATGACGTCAAGGACACCAAGACCGGCAAGGTGATTTCCGGCCGTCGTTACCCCGACGCCGTCGCCTTCAACCTGTCCGTCAAGAACGGCCGCGTTTCGGGCGTTTCGGGTGGCCAGGCCGTGACCTTCAAGGTCGAGGATGCCCGCGGCGCGGCAACCTCCGCCGAATAAGCTTTTCGGAAGCTTCAGTTAAAAAAGGGCGGCTCCCGACCGGGAAGCCGCCCTTTTTTCATTTCTTGTGTTAGCGGCAGCGACGCTTGCTGTCGATTTCCTTGCCGAGCAGCGCGCCGCCCGCGGCGCCCAGGATCGTGCCGGTGGCGCGATCGCCACGCGTATCGATGGCGCGGCCCACCAGGGCGCCGCCGACGCCGCCGACGATCAGGCCGGTGGTTCCGTCGGACTTGCGGCAATAGGTGCGGCCGTCGCGACCGCGCCATTCGCGATATTCATAATGGCGGCGGGCATTCGCGCCGTCCGTGGGAACAGCCATCGAAACGGGGATGGCCAGGGAAACGGCGGCCAGGGCCATAAGGGTCTTGCGCATTTTATCTCCTCCAAAAGACGTGCTTTGGTCGTTCAACTCGCCCATATTGATCGAGGTTGCATGAACCTGTGACAACGACACATCCTATTGTTTTTGAATAGATAAAATTTGAGGTGAAGCGATGATCGGACAGGATGAAGCGGCGGCAAGGGCGTTGATCCGGTCTCTCGACCTGTCACCCCATCCGGAAGGGGGATGGTATCGGGAGACCTGGCGGGCGGACGCCGGGCCGGGCACGCGCGCATCCGGAACGGCGATCTATTTCCTGCTGGAAGCGCACCAGCAGTCGCATTGGCATCGGGTCGACGCCGACGAGCATTGGTTCTGGCACGCCGGTGCGCCGCTGATCCTTTCCGTCGCCGAAGAGGGCGGTCCGGTGCGGGAGTGGCTGCTGGGCGGTGATGTGATCGCCGGGCAGCGGCCCCAGGGGCTGGTCCCGGCACATCATTGGCAAGCGGCGCGCCCCATGGGAGGCTGGACCCTCGTAAGTTGCACCGTGGTCCCCGGCTTTGAATTTTCGGGTTTTACGCTGGCGCCGGAGGGGTGGTCGCCGGCCGACTGAACCTCATGGAAAAATTATCCACATTTATCCACAGCTTTAGGGGGAGGCCGTCTTAGGAGGGCAAGATTCCGCTTTGAGCGACTCGCTTTTGGTGAGAGCATTCTCTTATCGGAAAGGACGGGAGACAGAGAAATCTGGATGCCAAAGTCAGTGAGAAATCAGTGACTTGAAGAACTTTTCGAGCGTCGGGAAAGAAGCATGGACCGGAAGGAAAATGCGGAAATCCGATGGTTCTCAATAGACGATGCCGTGCACGCGCGAAAGTGAACGTCGGGTATCGAATAGAGAGGACAGGCTGCGGGAGAACGGCCGACCGGCCGGGCAAACGGAGCCGACACGATAGCAAAGCCTTTGAGGCGGACCTATCGCGCGCCGAGTCCGATGATCGCATCTTGAAAGAGAAGCGGATCGAGAGACACGACGGAAGTGGGGACCGGCAGAAATGCCGGCCCCCATTTTGCGTTGGGGCGTCAGGCGAAGCGGCGCAGTGCCCAAAGGCCGACCAGAAGCGTCAGGCCCAGCCACAGCAGGACGATCAGCGTCATGGCGATCCGGCTTTTCGGCCGGTCCGTCATGTCCTGCGCTTGCGTGCGGAAATCGGCCATCAACGCGGGCGGGATGAGGTGGATCGCCAGCATGATGCCCAGGGGAAGGACGATCAGGTCGTCCAGATAGCCCAGGATCGGGACAAAGTCCGGGATAAGGTCGACCGGGCTGAGCGCATAGCCCGCGACGCCGGCGGCGACGAGTTTGGCGGTCAGGGGCGTGCGGCTGGCGCGGGCGGCGATCCACAGCGCGATGATGTCGACCTTCAGTTCCCGCGCCCAGCTTTTCAGGCGTTGAAGTGCCATGCTGTGACTTTAGGGGAAGATCACCCTGCTGCAAATATGGGAAACGCATGGTGCCGGATGAGGGGATCGAACCCCCGACCTTCGGTTTACAAAACCGCTGCACTACCGCTGTGCTAATCCGGCCCATCATTCTGGTGGGGAGCGCCTTACTATCAGATGATGCCGAACGTCCAGCCCTCTGTTGCCGCGATTTTTTCATCGAGGGGCGCGGGGTTCCACAGGCTGGGGCGCGGCGCGGCGCGGCGGAGCCAGGCGGCGGTGAGGATCGCGTCCGCGCCGTGATCGTCCGGCGGCAGGCCGACATGCGGTTGTGATTCGACCGCGATCAGGGCGTCGTTCAGCGCCGCGAGGTCGCGCATCTTCGCCTTGCCCTTGGGCCGGCCGGCGGCGCGGGCGGCTATGCTGGTGTAGATTTCGACGACCAGCGAGCCGGTTTTGGGCGGCGGGTCGAAGGGCCAGACCGGGACATGGGTGTGGACATGATGGAGCAGGCGCATTCCCGCGAAACTCGCCTTGGCGACCTGCGCCGCGCCGATCGCGTCATAGACGGTGGAGGGTTTGCCGCCGCCCTGCGCATTGTAATGGCCTTCGCAGGCGCGGTTGTGCATATAGTCGGCCTTGATGCCGTCCGCCTTGCCGAAATAGAAATGACGGCGATGGGTATGTTCCAGCAGGCTGGCGGCGCCCAGATCCTCATCCTGGCAGACGCTGTCGACATAGGCCCAGAAGGCGGGGCCGGCGGTCGGCACTTCGTCGCCGGGAAGGTAGCTCTGCCGTGCGATATAGGGCGGGGCAAAGCTGAAATCGAAGCCGAAGAGGGTGTGCGCTTCGCGCGCGGTCCGGATCAGCCAGTCCGCGACGGCGCGGCGCGACCAGAAGCCGCCGCCCTTCGGTTGCTGGAGCGTGGGAACTGCGTCTCCGGCTTCGCAAAGGGCGACGGCTATGCCCTTGTGGCGCGAACCCTTGGCGCCGGACCAATCGATGACGGCGTAGCGGGTGAAGCGCGGCGTCATTTCCCGCTGCGTTCGGCTCTCAGGCGGTCCCAATAGGCCAGACGTTCGGCGATGCGCGCTTCGAAACCGCGTTCGGTGGGAGAATAGAAGGTCTGGGGTTGCATCTCCTGCGGCCAGTAATCGTCGCCGGAAAAGCCTTCGGCAGCGTCATGGTCGTACTGATAGCCTTTGCCATAGCCGATCGTCTTCATGAGCTTGGTCGGAGCGTTCAGGATATTCTGCGGCGGCATCAGCGAGCCCGTCTCGCGGGCGGATTTCCAGGCGGACTTCATGGCGCTGTAGGCGGCGTTGGATTTGGGCGCGGTGGCGCAGTAGAGGCAGGCCTGGACGATGGCGAGTTCGCCTTCGGGAGAGCCGAGAAATTCATATGTATCCTTGGCGGCGAGGCATTGGACGACGGCTTGCGGGTCGGCGAGGCCGATATCCTCCACGGCGAAGCGGACAAGGCGGCGCAGGACGTAAAGCGGCTCCTCGCCCGCCGTCAGCATGCGGGCGAGATAATAGAGTGCCGCCTGAGGATCCGAGCCGCGCAGGCTTTTGTGAAGCGCGGAGATGAGGTTGTAATGGCCCTCCCGATCCTTGTCGTACACCGCGACGCGGCGGTGCAGCAGGGCGGAAAGGCCCGCCGGATCGAGCGGTTCGGGAATGTCGATGGAATAGAGGGTTTCGACCTGGTTGAGCAGGAAGCGGCCGTCGCCGTCCGCGCTGGCGAGCAGGGCTTCGCGGGCGGCCGGGTCGAGTGGCAGGGGGCGGCCGGTCAGGGCTTCGGCGCGGTCGAGCAATTGTTCGAGGGCGCTCGCATCCAACCGGCGCAGGATCAGCACCTGCGCGCGGGAAAGAAGCGCGGCATTGAGTTCGAAACTGGGATTCTCCGTGGTCGCGCCGACCAGGGTGACGGTACCGTCCTCTACGAAAGGCAGGAAACTGTCCTGCTGGGCGCGGTTGAAGCGGTGGATTTCATCCACGAAGAGCAGGGTCTTCTCGCCACGCCGGGCATGTTCCCTGGCAGTGGCGAAGACCTTCTTGAGGTCCGCGACGCCGGAGAAGACGGCGGAGATCGGCTCGAAGCGCATGCCCACGGCATCCGCGAGCAGGCGGGCAATGGTGGTCTTGCCCGTGCCCGGCGGGCCCCAGAGGATGATCGAGGAAAGGCGTCCTGCCGCGACCATGCGGCCGATCGCGCCTTCGGGACCGGTCAGATGATCCTGCCCGACGACGTCGGCCAGCGCGTGCGGGCGCAGCTTGTCCGCGAGCGGGGCATCGGCCGGGGTGGATGCAGGCAGGTCGTCGGGAGCGAAAAGGTCAGCCATCACCCGCGATATAGGGTTGGATTTGCTTTCAGGGAACAGGACTCGAGCGCACGATCGCGCCATGTTCGCGCTGGCGGATCACGCGCACATAGGTGTCGACCAGTGCCTGGTTCACCTGATCCCAGCCATAATGATCCGCCTCCGCCATGGCTGCTGCCCCGGCGGCGGCGCGGGCGGCCGGGTTGGTGCAATAGGCGGTCAGTGCGTCGGCGAAGGCGGTGATCGCGCCGGGGCGGATAAGGCGGCCGGTGACGCCTTCGGAGACCAGGCTTTCGCTGCCGGTGGCGCGGGCGGCGACGGTGGGGAGGCCGCAGGCCATGGCCTCCAGCGTCACATTGCCGAAGGTTTCGGTGACGCTGGGGTTGAACAGCATATCCATGCTGGCGACCGCGCGGCCGAGATCGGGGCCTTTCTGGAAACCGGTGAAGACGGCGTTCGGCAGGCGGTTCTCGAACCATTCCCGCGCGGGGCCTTCGCCGACGATCAACACCTTGTGGCGTACATTCTTCGCGGTCAGATGGTCGATCGTGTCGGAAAAGACGTCGAGGCCCTTTTCCATCACCAGCCGGCCGATGAAGCCGATCACCGGTTCGTCATCCGCTATGCCGAGCGACTGGCGCCAGTTCGTGTCGCGGCGGCCTGGATTGAAGATGTCCCGGTCTATGCCGCGGGTCCAGATGCCGACATCATAGCTCATCCGCTGTTCCCGCAGCAGTTGCGCCATCGAATCGGACGGTGCGACGATGGCGTCGCAGCGGCGGTAGAAGCGGCGGAGCAGCGATTCGATCGCCGGCTCCAGAAAGGCGAGGCCGTAATAGCGCGGATAGGTTTCGAAGCGCGTATGGACCGATGCGACGGCGGGAAGGCCGTGTTTGCGTGCCCAGGCAACGGCGCGATGGCCAAGCGGATCGGGGCTGGAAACATGGACCAGATTGGGGCGAAACGCAGCGAGGTCGCGGCGCACGGCGCCCGACATACGGTAGGGAATCCTGTATTCGCGGCGGCCAGGGACGGAAATCGAAGGCGCGCTGACAAGATCGCCGGTCGGTTCGAACGCCGGGGTGTCGGTGGTGGCGGAATAGATGCGTACGGCCGCACCCTGCCGCAGCAGATAGCCGACGAAGCGATTGAGCGCTTGGTTCGCGCCATCGCGGACATAATTGTAATTGCCGCTGAAGAGCGCGACGCGAAGGCCCTTAACATCCATCCGCCGCCCTTAACGCAGACAATCGCAAAACCCAAGGGAACCGCGAAGCTATTCGGGATTTTTGCGTATCGGCAGCAATGATGGCCGGCCGGTGCGGTTGTTCCCTACAGGAGAGAATGCTTGATGACCGAAAGCTTTCGCAAAGGAGCGAGGGTCAAATGGAATTGGGGGCAGGGCGTCGGCCGCGGAAGGGTCGCGGAACGGTTCGACCGGCATGTCGAACGGACCATTGAGGGTGCGCTGATCCGTCGCAACGGGTCCAGCCGCAATCCGGCCTATCTGGTGACGACCGACAGCGGCAGCGAGGTGCTGAAGCTGGAGTCCGAATTGTCCCCGGCCTGAAGCCGCTTTCATTCCACTGGACTTGGTCAATGGCCCGCCTTCGTGGCAAGGGAGGTCATGACCATGATATCCATGACCGTCGATGCCTTGCTGACCGGCACGCCCGTCCCCTTTCGCGATGGGGACTATAGCGCCATCGCCAAGAAACCGGTCGAAGGGCCGGTGCGGATCGGCTGGCTCGGCCTTGCGGGCGATGCGGTGGCGGACAGCCTGCACCATGGCGGCTGGGACAAAGCCATCCATCTCTATCCGCAGGATCATTATGCCTGGTGGCGCGAGCGGAAACCGGGGCATCCGCTGCTCGATGCGCCGGGGGCCTTTGGCGAGAATATCGCATCACGCGGAATGACCGAGGAGGAGATTTGCCTGGGCGATCGCTTCTCCCTGGGCAGCGCGGTGGTCGAGGTGAGCCATGGGCGGCAGCCCTGCTGGAAGCTCGACCATCGCTTCGGCGGGCGGGATGTCATGGCGACGATCGTGAAGACGGCGCGGTGCGGCATTTATGTTCGCGTGGTCCGCGAGGGTGAGGCGGAGGCCGGGATGCGGATGGACCTGTTGGAGCGGCCCTTGCCGGAGTGGCCGATCGCGCGGGTGTTCCGGTTGCTGATCGGGGGCGGGCACAAGGGCGAGCCGGATGCGGTGCGCGCGCTGGCCGGGATGTCCGTGCTGGCCGAGGCCTGGCGGGACCGGGCGCGGAAGTTGGCCTGATCGGTCGACGGGTTTCGACCATTTCTTGCCGCTGGGGATCAGCTTCGCCGCCCCCAATTGCAGCCATTCATAGGGCAGATTATAGGGATAAGGTGCGGCTCGAAAGGATAACGCAGTGCCCCTCTACACCTATGTCATGTCATACATAGGCACGACCAAAGTGTCCCAGCATAAGCATAGCAATTATTCGGGGTTTCTGCTCACGCCGATTGCGGAGGCCTTTCCTAACCTCAAACCGGCGTTCGGCAACCTCATGCGAATGCGGCCTGAACCCGTATCAGGTGCCGAACGGACATGGACATGCCGCCGAGAAATATCAGGCGAGGATTTTACTCTGCATGTTATTGAGACGCGCAGCTAACGACCATTTTTCGCCGCTCAACGTCGGCCTGCCCCTGCGCGAAAGCGGATATTCTCGACCCACTGTTTCCCTGATATGCTCGCGCAATGGGCGTCGGTATGATCCTGTTTGCCATATGGGCCATTATTATATTTCGACTGGCTTGGAGGCAGCGGATGCTGTTTTGGGCAATCTGCTCGCTGACGCCTGCGCTTGCCGTTGCAACCGGATACTATTTTGACATTCAGAGCGGAGCGGACGACGCGTTTGGCATGAGGCCAGCCACCCAGTTGCTCTTCGTCAGCATATGCTTTGTAATCGCCAGCAGCGGTATACTAAGCATGCTGATGAGCCAGAGCCTTTCGCGTAGGCAATGACAGGTATGCATCGGTAAGAGCTGCCGGTCAGCCAGCGACCAATGACGGCCAAACTGGCGAGCTTCCAGCATTCCCGATAGCTGCCGTTTGCAATCGCCGTTATCGTCTCGTCATGGATACTGAAACGCGGTGCTCAATGATACCTGGCAGTGCAGGAAAATCGTTTTACGTCGAACCGGATTGCTGCCTGCTGTGCGGCGTTCCAGAGTCGATCGCACCCGAACTCTTCGAGACGGGAGAACAATATTGTACCGTGAAGCGCCAGCCCGCGAATGCCGCCGAGATTGATAAAATGGTGCGTGCTATGTGGTCTAGTGAAGTGGGTTGCATCCGATACTCCGGGACAGATGAACTGATCCTCAAGAGGTTGGGTAAAGCAGGGATGTCGGGATATGCTGATGATCTGAGAGCAGCCGAAGCCGTACCCCTGAAACGGGATCGCGTTACATTCATTCCACCAGCCTCCCTTGTCGAAACAACCGTAGCCGCTACGATTGCGGAGCCGTTCCGCCGCCATCTGAGGGAAGAAGGAAACATTGTTCTGCCCGCCTTCTTAGGCCGCAAAACTGTTCGATTGTCTTGGTATGGGCGCCAATTTCATTCGGTCAGATTTGAATACGCTCAAAGGGAACGGGCTATGATCGCAACCCTCAAGTCGAAGAATGCGTTGGTTGGCCTCGCATGGCTCGTTGACGCCTGGCTTCGATCTATTGGTGCCACAATGATCGAGTGGCGCACAGACGGTAGCGCCTCGAACGACGAAAACCGCTCGACCCCGATCTAGCTAAATTACAGCATGACCGCTTTTCGGTGCGCCTGCTCCGAAACCCGACCGTCTCGAACCCACCCTGAACGCCCCTGAGGGCGTTTATTCGGTGTCCTTGCTGCCGAATACGCGGTGGATCGCTTCCCAGAATAACGCTGTGCCCATTACTCCCGCTGCTGCAAGGCGTTGGCCATCAAACAGCAACCAACCTGCCAATGCGAGTGTAAAAACCCAAAGCGCGATAATCCATGGCTTCGTCATAGGTCCGGGCCTACAGCGAATTGCGTCAGCTTACCACCATGCCTCGCTCAACAGCGGACCATCTCTTTTCCACCCAAATCCACCGCCCGAACATTCCGCAGGCACTGGCGCGGTCCGGCGGGTCTCCCTATAGCTGGTCCATGGCATCGACCGAAAAACAGAAGAAATCCGCATCTTCCCGAACCAAGGTGCGGCCCGCCGGTTTTCCGACGCGCGAGCAGGTCATGGATTTCATTGCCTCTTCCGACCAGCCCGCGGGCAAGCGGGAAATCGCGAAAGCCTTCGGCCTGAAAGGCGCGGAGAAGATCGCGCTCAAGGCGCTGCTCAAGGACATGGCGGATGAAGGGCTGATCGACATCGGCCCGGCGCGCGCCTTTCACAAGATGGGTGGCGTGCCCAAGGTCACGGTGCTGCGGATCGTCGATGTCGACGACACCACATTGATCGCGACGCCCGAGCGGTGGGAGGCAGAGGGACAGCCCGCGCCCCGGTTGCGGGTCGTCGAGCGGGGCAAGCGCGGCGCCCTGACCATCGGGGACCGCATATTGGCGCGAACCGAGGAGGCCGGGCGCGGCTGGGTCGCGCATCCGATGAAGAAGCTCGCCAAGGCCAGCGAGGAATTGCTGGGCGTGGTGGAGGAGGGCGAGGGCGGCAAGCTGTGGTTGCGGCCGGTCGACAAGCGGATTCGCCGGGATACGCCGATTTCGGACGCGGGGACGGCGAAAAAGGGTGATCTGGTGCTGGCGGAACCTGTGGGGCGGCCGCCGCGGATCACGGCGCGGGTCACCGACATATTGGGCGATCCCTTCGCGCCGCGCAGTTTCAGCCTGATCGCCATTCACAAACATGGCATCCCCCATGTCTTTTCCGAGCGGGTGGAGGAAGAGGCCGTGTCGGCGTCCGGTATCGCCCTGCATGAGGAGAAGCGGGAGGATCTGCGGCATTTGCCCATCGTCGCCATCGATCCGGTCGATGCGCGGGACCATGACGATGCGGTCTGGGCGGCGCCGGATGACGATCCGGCCAATGCGGGCGGCTACAAGGCGATCGTCGCGATCGCCGACGTCAGCTATTATGTCCGGCCGGGCAGCGCGCTGGACCGGGAGGCGAGGAAGCGCGGGAACAGCGTCTATTTCCCCGATCTGGTCGTGCCGATGCTGCCGCATCAGCTTTCCTCCGACATGTGTTCGCTGCGGGCGGGGGAGGACCGGGCGGCGATGGCCTGCCACCTCGTCCTCGACGCTGCGGGCAAGGTGAAGAGCTGGCGTTTCTCCCGCGCGGTGATCCGGGTGGCGGCGGTGCTGGCCTATGAGGATGCGCAGGCGGCGATCGACGGCACGCGCGAGGAACCTCTGCTGGAGGATGCGCTGAAGCCGCTCTGGGGCTGCTGGGTGCTGCTGCGCAAGGCGCGGGACAAGCGGGAGCCGCTGGCGCTGGACCTGCCCGAACGGCGGGTGGTGCTGGACGAATTTGGCAAGATCGTCAGCGTCGCCGTGCGCGAGCGGCTCGACGCGCATATGCTGATCGAGGATTATATGATCGCCGCCAATGTCGCGGCGGCCAAGGCGCTGGAACAGAAGAAGGCGCCGGTCATGTACCGCGTCCATGAGCCACCGAGCCGGGACAAGCTGGTGGCGCTGAAGGATTATCTGGCGACGTTCGACATCGAATTCGCGCTGGGACAGGTGGTGAAGCCTTCCACCTTCAACCGCCTGATCGAACGCGTCGGGGAGGCGGAGGAAAAGCCGCAGATCATGGAGCAGATATTGCGCAGCCAGACCCAGGCCTATTATACGCCGCAGAATATGGGGCATTTCGGGCTGGCGCTTGGCTCCTACGCCCATTTTACCTCACCGATCCGGCGTTATTCGGACCTGTTGGTGCATCGGTCGCTGGTGGGCGCCTATGGGCTGGAACTGCCCGCGCCCAAGGGCGGCACCATCCCCGACCGGACTTCGCTCTCCGGCGAGGATATGGAGAATATGGGCCGCGTCGGCGAGATGATCAGCCAGCATGAGCGGCGGGCGATGGAGGCGGAGCGCGAGACGATCGACCGCTATGTCGCGGCTTTCCTGGCGGCGCATGTCGGCGATCTGGTCGAGGCGCGGATCACCGGGGTGCAGAGTTTCGGTTTCTTTGCGACGGTCGAGGGGCTGGGCGGCGACGGGCTGGTGCCGGTGTCGACGCTGGGCGACGAGCGCTTCTTCTATGACGAGGCCGGGCGCGCGCTGGAGGGCGTGGAGAGCGGGGACCGCTATACGGTCGGGCAGCGGTTGCAGTTGCGGTTGGTTGAGGCGGACCCGATCAACGGGGCCTTGCGGTTCGAATTGCCCGATGCGTTGCCGCAACGGCCGAGTTTCAGGAAGGACCGGGCGCGGCCGGGGATCAAGCGGGGGCGACCGGCCAATATCCGCCATATCGGGGCGAAGCGGGGAAAACACCGGCGGTAGGGCGTTTCAGGTTCGCATGGGGCGTCAACTCAGCCGATCGATGGCTTCGGCATCCAGGCCGCCGGGGATGATCATGATCGGGCAGGGCAGCTTGCCCGCATCGGCGCCCGCGAAGTGCGAGACGAGGACGCCGGGATGGCCGCTGGCGGCGGCACCCAATACCAGGGCGGCGACGTCGTCCATTTCCTCCAGCGTATGGCGCACGACCGTCACCGGATCGCCCTGGCGCACGGTGATGCTCGGGCGGATGCCGGATTCGTCGGTCAGCGTACCGGCTGCACTGGTGACCAGTGCTTCGGCGCGTTGCAGGGCTTCATCCTCCATGGTCGCCTGGACCCCGCCCCACTGGACGAACTCGGCAGGGGGGATGAGGGCGAGGATACGAACCGCGCCAGCCGTCTTGGCGGCGCGGCGGGCGGCGAAACGGAGTGCCGTTTCCGCCTCGGCCGATTCGTCTACGACAACCAGATATGTCCGCATGGCTTGCCCGTTTCCGCAGTTCGAAGCCCCTTTACCGGAGCGTTAAGTCTGGTTTGTTGAACCTATATGGTTACACGCGAACCAGTCTGGTGAAATGTGGCCCAATATCGGGCTTTGCGCAAGGCATGGCCTTGACCGCCCCGGCTAAAGCGCCGAAACGGCTGTCATTGCCCCACACGCGATAAAGATGAGAGGCCCCCAGTTCATGAGCAAGACGATCCAGATGCCTGCGCTGTCCCCGACCATGGAGGAGGGGACGCTGGCGAAATGGCTGGTCAAGGAGGGCGACACGGTTTCGTCCGGCGATCTGCTGGCCGAGATCGAGACCGACAAGGCGACGATGGAATTCGAGGCCGTCGATGAAGGTGTCGTCGCCAAGATTCTGGTCGCCGAAGGGTCCGAGGGGGTGAAGGTGGGCACCATTATCGCCATCATCGCTGAAGAAGGTGAGGACGTGTCGGCAGCGGCCGCCGGCAGCGCTTCCCCAGCACCCAAGGCCGATGCGGTTCCTGCCAAGGCGCAAGCCGCGCCTGCTTCTGCCGCACCTGTCTCCGCCACCGTCGCGCCGAAAGCCGACTCCGTGCCAGCGAAGGCGGCGTCCGATGGCCGGGTGAAGGCCAGTCCGCTTGCGCGCCGTCTTGCCGAGGCGAAGGGCATCGATCTGGCGACCATATCAGGGACCGGCCCCAATGGCCGCGTGGTCAAGGCTGACCTGGAGGGTGCCGTACCCGCGGCCCGGGCGGCTGCCCCGGCTGCTGCACCGGTTTCGGCCGCTTCGGCTCCCGCCGCTTCGGCTCCGGCCGCCGCGCCCGTGGCTGCGCCCGCCGCCGCGCAGGATTTCGGCATTCCGCACGAGGTCATCAAGCTTAGTGGCATGCGCAAGACCATTGCCCGTCGCCTGACCGAATCCAAGCAGCAGGTGCCGCATATCTACCTGACCGTGGATGTGCAGCTCGACAAGCTGCTGAAACTGCGGGGCGAATTGAACGCGGGGCTGGCCTCCCGGGGTGTCAAGCTGTCGGTCAACGACCTGCTGGTCAAGGCGCTGGGCGTCGCGCTGATCCAGGTGCCCGAGTGCAACGTGCAGTTTGCCGGTGACCAGATGCTGAAATTCCAGCGCGCCGACATCTCGGTGGCGGTATCCATCCCCGGCGGCCTGATCACCCCGATCGTCACCGAAGCCGACAGCAAGGGCGTCGCCGCGATCTCGACCGTGATGAAGGACCTTGCCGCCCGCGCCAAGGACGGCAAGCTCAAGCCCGAGGAATATCAGGGCGGCACCGCCTCGCTCTCCAACATGGGCATGTTCGGCATCAAGCAGTTCGAAGCCGTCATCAACCCGCCGCAGGCCATGATCATGGCGATCGGCGCGGGCGAGAAGCGGCCCTTCGTCATCGACGACTCGCTCCAGATCGCGACCGTCATGTCGGCGACCGGCAGCTTCGACCATCGCGCCATCGACGGGGCGGACGGCGCCCGCCTCATGCAGGTCTTCAAGGAGCTGGTCGAAAATCCGATCGGCATGCTGGCCTGATGTCCAGCAAGGTCGACGAGCTGCCACCGCAGGAAAGCCCGGCGGTTCGCGTGATCGCCATGCCGGCCGATACCAATCCCTATGGCGATATTTTCGGCGGCTGGCTGATGAGCCTGATGGATTCGGCGGCCGGTTCGGTCGCGGCGCGCCACAGCAAGGGCCGGGCCGTGACCATCGCGGTCGAGGGCATGACCTTCCTGCGTCCCGTCGTCGTGGGTGACGAGGTGTCGGTGTTCGCAACGCTGAAATCGGTCGGCCGCACGTCGATGCATATCGCCGTCGAAGCCTGGCGGCGGACGCGTCATGACGACCGGTCCTATCGCGTGACGCAGGCGACCTTCACCTTCGTGGCGATCGGTGAGGATCGCCAGCCTCGTTCGGTGCCGCCCTTCACCCCTCCGGCGGCGTGACCTAATTTCATTGAGAAGCGAGTTTGATCATGGCTGAGAATTACGATGTCATTGTCCTGGGTTCGGGGCCCGGCGGCTACGTGGCGGCGATCCGGGCTGCTCAACTGGGGCTGAAGACCGCCATCGTCGAGCGCGAGAATCTGGGCGGCATCTGTTTGAACTGGGGCTGCATCCCGACCAAGGCGCTGCTGCGTTCGGCGGAAATCTACCATTATATGCAGCATGCCAAGGATTATGGCCTGGCGGCCGAGAAGATCAGCGCCGACATCGAGGCGGTGGTGAAGCGTTCGCGCGGGGTGGCCAAGCAGCTCAATCAGGGCGTCACCCACCTGATGAAGAAGAACAAGATCACCGTCCATATGGGCGAGGGCAAGCTGATCGCGAAGGGCAAGCTGTCCGTCACCAAGGACGGCAAGGCCGAGGAACTGACGGGCAAGCATATCATCATCGCGACCGGCGCGCGCGCCCGCGACCTGCCGCAGCTCAAGGCCGATGGCAAGCGGGTGTGGACCTATCGCCATGCGATGACGCCGCCGGAAATGCCGACCAAGCTGCTGGTCGTGGGTTCCGGCGCGATCGGCATCGAATTCGCCAGCTTCTACAATGATATGGGCGCGGACGTGACGGTGGTGGAGATGATGGACCGCATCGTGCCGGTCGAGGACGCCGATGTCTCCAACTTCCTCGAAAAGGCGTTGAAGAAGCAGGGCATGACCATCCACACCGGCGCGAAGATCGAGAAGATCGCGACCGGCGACAAGGGCGTGACCGCGACCATCAAGGGCAAGGATGGCAAGGATGTCACGGACGAATATAGCCATGTGATCGTCGCCATCGGCATCGTCCCCAATGTCGAAAATCTGGGCCTGGAGGATGTCGGCATAGAGCCGGACCAGCGTTTCCATATCAAGACGGACGCCTATGGCCGCACCAATGTCGATGGTTTCTGGGCGATCGGGGACGTCACCGCGCCGCCATGGCTGGCGCACAAGGCGAGCCATGAGGGTGTGATCGTCGCTGAATCCATCGCGCAGGCGCTGGGCAACAAGGATGTGCATCCGCACGCCATGGACGTGCGCAATATTCCTGGCTGCACCTATTGCCATCCGCAGATCGCCAGTGTCGGCCTGACCGAAGCCAAGGCGAAGGAAGCGGGTCATGAGGTGAAGGTCGGCATGTTCCCCTTCATCGGCAATGGCAAGGCGATCGCGCTGGGCGAGGCGGAAGGCTTCACCAAGACGGTGTTCGATGCCAAGACCGGCGAATTGCTGGGTGCGCATATGGTCGGCGCGGAGGTGACCGAGATGATCCAGGGCTATACCATCGGCAAGACGCTGGAGACTACGGAAGCGGAACTGATGCACACGGTCTTCCCGCATCCGACCATTTCGGAATCCATGCATGAAAGCGTGCTGGCCGCTTATGGGCGTGCGCTCCATATCTGACCGGCGCAAAGCCATGGCAAAAGGCGCGGGAGCTTTGGCCCTCGCGCTTTTTTGCGTTCTGGGGATCGCGCTGGTTCAGCGGCAGGGGCTGCTGGACGCGATGAACCATGGGCTGATGGGCATGGCGGGCCGGGCGCGGGACAGTGCGATAGGGGGGAGCGTCACCTGGCTCATGCAGGGGGCGTCCGCGGTCGGGGGAACGGCGGGGCGGCTTGTCCTGCTGACGGCCTGTTGCGCGATGCTCTGGGGCCGGCGGCGGCGATGCGCATTGTGGCTGCTGTCGGTGATGGCCGGGGGCACGTTGCTCAACCTTGCGCTCAAACAGATATTCGCGGCGCCCCGCCCCGATCTTCTGCCGCATCTCGACATGGTGAACAGCTACAGCTTCCCCAGCGGCCATGCGGCGGGGAACATGATCTTCTTCGGGGCGCTGGCGCTGCTGTTCGGGCGGCGGGCGGGTTATGCCGGTGCCGGGCTGGCGATCGCGCTGATCGGAGTCAGCCGGGTGTGGCTGGGCGTGCATTGGCCGAGCGATGTGCTGGCGGGATGGATCGAGGGGCTTGGCTGGCTGGCGCTTTGCGCGGTCTGGCTACCAGCGCGGCGAGGGCAGGATTAGCGCGCGTTCCAGGCTGCGATGCGGCGGCATGCCGTCGGCGGTGACGAAGCCATGGACCCAGAAGCTGTCGAAGGCCGTGGCGGCTGCGATGAGCAGCAGCAGGCTTGCGCCCGCCGCAAAGACCGCGCGGGCGCCGTATATCGGATCGGCGGGCATCAGCGCGAGCAGGACCAGCGGCAGGATCGGCAGGAAATAGCGCCCCTGCGTGCCCTGGATATAGTCGGCGCCAAGCGCCGTGCCGGTCAGGTACATGGCGGTTTCGATCAGTAGCGCGGTGCCGATCGCGATCGTCAGCCACCAGAGGCGCTGACCCAGGGAAAAGCGCATCTCCGATCCGCTGAACAGCGCGCCGATGAGCATGAGCACGGCGAGCGGATAGGCCAGCAGCGGCAGCAGGATGGCGTTCCAGCCGAAGCGGCCGACGGTCTGGAGCGCATAGACGGGCGCGCGTTCCGTGACGCTGGTGGCGAGGACGTGCAGATAGGCGAGCGGCGAGTGGGTGATGACCGCCAGCTGGTCGGCGAGCGGCGCCGTGGTGACCATTTCGCCGGTCTTGCGCGAGACGATATGATAGAGCGCCTGGCTGCCGCCGGAGAGTTTCATCCACAGGATGAAGGCGATGGCACCCAGGACCATGGCGCTCAACAGGAGCAGCGGGCGCAGGTCGCGGCGGTCCTCGGGCCAGCGCAGGCCGGCGGCCATGAGCGGCAGATAGACTCCCTTCGCGAGCGCCAGCAGCGGCGCGGTCACGATCAGCGCCAGGCCGCGCCTTTCGGTCCAGCCGGTGAAACCGGCGCGCAGCGCGAGGGCGAGGCCGAGGAAGCCGAGGCCGTTGATGACCGCATCGGGCGACAATGATCCGCCTTGATAGGAAAAGGTCGGCAACAGCGCGATGGCGAGTAAGGCAGGACGGCCAAAGGGGATGAGGCGGAGAGCCAGGCCGAGCATGGCCAGGCCGAACAGCGCATTGGCGATCCGGCCGCCATAGAAGGCGCCGAGGCGGGGCAGGCCCATATTGTCGCCAATGGCGAGGCCCAAGGCCGCCGGAGCATAGAGCGAGGGCGCGTAACTGGCGACATTGGGGAAATCGGCGAAGCGGCGCTGGCCGAGCTCGGCTTGCCCGGCGGTCCATGCCCGCGTCAGCATGGTCCGGTCGAAGCGACGCGGTTTGGGAGAGGCGCCGGTCGGGAAATGGACATCGTGCAGGTCGATGGCGGCGGCGGGCAATTCGGCGCCGATCTTTGCGCCGCGCCGTTCGGTCAGGATGTGGCCTTCCGACAGCATCAGCGCCTTCATATAATGCTGATTTTCATCGGGCGCCTGAAAGGGCGGGGTAATGCAGGCGAAGAACAGGGTGGCGAGGCAGACCAGCGCCAGCAGCCACTTTTCCATGGCCGTCCAGGGGCCTGGGATCAAGGTCGCGCGCCGCGCCTGGGGGGATGTCCGTCTTTCCTGCCGCATCAGGGCGCTCTAGCGCCAAGCCCTTAATATTTCCCAGCCAATGCCGATCCCGAGCGGTTCATTTACGGATATTGGCGCTCGCCGGGCCGGCGTTGATATGGTTGCTGGAGGACAAGGCGGCTCAGGTCGAGCGAGGCGCGGTGTTCCGGGCATCTTTCATGCTTTCGCGGTTCGAAAGACTTTCCTGAAAGGCGACGGGGCTGAAAGGCGGCAAGACCCCGGGTCGAGCCCGGGGTGACAAGGGGAAGTGGAAGCGACGGAAGGGCCCGCCGTCGCCGAGGTTCAGGCTTTTCAGGATTCTTCCTCGATTTCCTTCGTTGCTGGCGGATGGAGCCGCAGCCGGGTGACGCGGCGGCCGTCGCTGGCCAGGATTTCGAGTTTCCAGCCGCTTTGCCCGTGCTCGACGATTTCGCCCGGTTCGGGCACGCGGCCCGCGATCACGAAGGCGAGTCCGCCCAGCGTATCGACATCTTCCTCGATGTCGGCAAGCTTTTCGTCGATTTCCTTGGCGACATCCTCCAGTTCGGCGCGGGCATCGGCTTCCCAGAGGCCGCCTTCCAGCGGGACGAGCATGGCCTCCGGCTCCTCGTCATGCTCATCCTCGACCTCGCCGACGATTTCCTCGACCAGATCCTCGAAGGTGAGCAGGCCTTCGGTGCCCGAATATTCGTCCAGCACGATGGCGAGATGGGTGCGTTTCGCGCGCATTTCCGCCAGCAGGTCGAGCGCGCCCATGCTTTCGGGCACGTAGAGCGGCTGGCGGATCAGCGGTTCGAGGCTGTCCGGGACCGGTGCCTTGCCGGCCATGATCGCGAAGGCGTCGCGGATGTGGATCATGCCGACGATGGTGTCGAGATTGTCGCGGTAGACGGGGATGCGGCTATGGCCGGCCTCCGCGAACAAGGCGGCGAGATCGGCGAAGCTCGCCTTTTCCTCGATCGCGATGATGTCCGCGCGGGGAACCGCGACGTCGTCGACCGTATGTTCGGAAAAATGGAGGAGGTTGCGAACCATCTGGCGCTCGATCGCCGACAGGTCGCCCTTGGCAGGATGGGACGTGCCCTCATCCTGCTGTTCCTCATCATATTCGTCGAGCGCATCCTCCAGCTCCTGGCGGAGGCTATGGCTCTCTTCTTCTCCAAAGAGCAGCGATTTCAGGCCGCTCCATAAACCGCCTTCGTGGCTACTACTGTCCGGTTCCTTGGAACCGTTGCCGTCCTTCGGACTGCCTTCAGCCATGTTCGTCCATTATCCCTGTTAGCGATCCCCGTAAGGATCGGAAATGCCGAGGCTGAACAGCGATTGCGTTTCAAGCGCTTCCATCGCTTCGGCCTCGGCGTCCTCCATATGATCATATCCCAGCAAATGAAAAGTCCCATGAATGATGAGATGCGTCGCATGGTCGGCAATGGAGATGCCTTTTTCGGCAGCCTCGGCGGCGCAGACCCCCTCCGCCAGCACGATATCGCCCAGTATCACCTCACCATCATCGGTGTTGGCTGTGGCCTCCAGCAGGTCGGACTGCACCATCGGGAAGGACAGGACGTTGGTCGGCTTGTCCTTGTCCCGATAGGCGCGATTGAGCTGATGGACCTCCTCGTCGGTGGTGAGTTTGACCGCGACCTCGTACAGCGCCTCGTCCGTGGTGAAATTGGCATAGGGGCTGTGGCTGATGGCCGAAACCACGGCGCGTTGGGCAAGCAATTCCCAATCGGTATCGGGCCAGCCCTGTTCATGGAGGACGGCGACTTCAATCATTTTCCGGAAACTCCACGAAATCAGGCATCCGGGCCTTCATAGGCCTGGACGATGCGGCCGACGACCGGGTGGCGGACGACGTCGCTGATGCCGAAGGGCACCACCGAAATGCCCTCCACACCCTCCAGCCGGGTGACGGCGTCGGCCAGGCCCGAAATGCCCGGCTGCGGCAGGTCGACCTGGCGCGGGTCGCCGCAGATGACCATGCGGCTGCCCTCGCCGAAGCGGGTGAGGAACATCTTCATCTGGGCGATCGTCGTGTTCTGCGCTTCGTCCAGCACGATGAAGGCGTTGGACAATGTGCGGCCGCGCATGAAGGCGAGGGGGGCGATCTCGATCTCTCCGCTCGCGATGCGGCGTTCGACCTGCTCGGCGGGGAGCGTGTCGTAGAGC
Organism: Sphingobium sp. LB126; assembly: GCF_002795205.1. NCBI lineage: Bacteria > Pseudomonadati > Pseudomonadota > Alphaproteobacteria > Sphingomonadales > Sphingobiaceae > Sphingobium > Sphingobium sp. LB126. The sequence goes on along the minus strand of NZ_NETV01000001.1, from coordinate 133,029 downwards.
GCGTCGTAGATCGGGCGGAGATAGGGGTCGACCTTCTCCTTCATGTCGCCGGGCAGGAAGCCGAGGCGCTCGCCCGCCTCGACGGCGGGGCGGGAGAGGATCAGGCGGTCGACGCTGCCGGTGATGAGCTGGCTCACCGCCTGGGCGACGGCGAGATAGGTCTTGCCGGTGCCGGCCGGGCCGAGCGCGAAGATGATGTCGTTGCGGGTGAGCGCTTCCATATACGTCACCTGCGTCGCGGAACGCGGGACGATGGTCTTCTTGCGCGTGCGGATCATCACCTTGGGCGGTTCGGCCACGTCATGGCGGATGATGCCGTCCAGCGTCGGTTCGGCGGACATGGCGATGACCGCTTCGACCGCCCCGGCGTCGATTTCCTGTCCGGCGACGATGCGGTTGTAGAGCCCGGTCATCACGTCGCGGGCGCGGGCGGCGGCTTCGGCGTCGCCCTCGATCTGGAGCTTGTTCCCGCGCGCGGCGATATAGACGCCGAGGCGGTTTTCGATGGCGACGAGATTCTGGTCATATTGGCCGAACAGCGCGCCCAGAAGGTGCGGGCGGTCGAAGGTGACTTCGAGACGGGCGCGTTCGGCCCGGGACCGTTCAGCCAGTTCGGTACGATGGTTCTGGTTCGGTTTCTTCGACATTCAGCGGCCTCCCTGTTCACCTGTCACACTCGCATGGGCGAGTATCCATCTCCTTCTCGTTGCGCCTGGCGGACAGGTTCGGAGATGGGTTCCCGTTGTCACGGGAACGACTGGTTTTGGGTTCAAGCGGCCTTCCTCCTGCTGGGTTGCCCGGCCAGACTGTTCGGACCGGCGCTGATGATATCGACTTCGACCATGTCACCGATGGACAGGTCCGGGGCGGTGACGACGACCGACTGGAGCCAGGGCGACTTGCCGATGAGCTGGCCGGGATGGCGGCCCTTGCGCTCCAGCAATATCTCCGTGCGGCGGCCCACGGTCGCGGCATTGAATTCGGCCTGATGGCGGTTGATGACCGCCTGAAGGCGGGCGAGGCGTTCGTCCATCAGTGCGGCAGGGATCTGGTGATCCATGTCGGCGGCGGGGGTTCCGGGGCGCGGGCTGTATTTGAAGCTATAGCATTGCGCGTAGCGGACCTGCTCGACGATCTTCAGCGTATCCTCGAACTCGGCATCGGTTTCGCCGGGGAAGCCGACAATGAAGTCGCCCGACAGCGCGATGTCCGGGCGCGCTTCGCGGACGCGGTCGATGATGCGGAGGTAGCTGTCGGCGCTGTGGCTGCGGTTCATGGCCTTGAGCACCCGGTCGTTGCCCGACTGGACCGGCAGATGGAGAAACGGCATCAATTTCGGTTCGTCGCCATGGGCGGCGATCAGGCCGTCGTTCATGTCGTTGGGATGGCTGGTGGTGTAGCGGATGCGTTTCAGCGCATCGATCTTGGCCAATTCGCGGACGAGGCCGTCCATGCCCTGCGTGCGACCCTTGTCATCCTGGCCTTCCCAGGCGTTGACGTTCTGGCCGAGCAGGGTGATTTCGCGCACACCGCCGTCGATCAGAGCCTTTGCCTCATCGAGGATGGCGGACCAGGTCCGGCTGATTTCCGCGCCGCGCGTATAGGGGACGACGCAATAGGTGCAGAATTTGTCGCAGCCCTCCATGATCGTCAGGAAGGCGGTCGGGCGAGCCTGCTTGGTGCGGGCAGGAAGGGCGCCGAATTTCGAGGCCAGCGGCATGTCGGTGTCGACGGCGGCCTCGCCCCGACCGGCCTTGTCGATGAGGTCGGGCAAGCGATGATAGGCCTGCGGACCGACGACGATGTCGACATTGCGGGCGCGGCGCTGGATTTCGCTGCCCTCCGCCTGCGCGACGCAGCCGGCGACGGCGATCATCGGGCGGCTGCCGTCCTCCCGCGTCATGCGGCCGATGTCGGAATAGACCTTGTCCACCGCCTTTTCGCGGATGTGGCAGGTGTTCAAAATGACGAGATCGGCCTCGGCGCCCTCCGCCGCTGCGGTCATGCCGCGCTCGCCCAACATTTCGGCCATGCGCTCGCCATCATAGACGTTCATCTGGCAGCCGAAGGATTTGACGTGGAAAGTCGCTGGAGTCTTTGGGGCGTCGTTACGATTCATGCGGTCCAGCTATACAGGGCCTGGGTTGCGAGGGGAAGCTTGCGATGCTGGCGGCGATCCTTTCCTGCGTCATCGTCGCGAGCGCCTTGCGATCCGGGCAGATGGCGGGGTCGAACGGTTCCAGGAAACGCAAGGTGACGTCGAGCCGGCCCTTGCGTTCCAGCAGCCTTTTCACATTGGCGCCGGCCGGTTCGCCGCTGTGCCAGGCGATTTCCGGGGTCGCCGTGCCATAATCGATATGCACGGGCTGGATACGGACGGAGCGCGGCGGTGGGAGCAGGACCGCAAGCAGGGAGGGCTTGAAGGGCAGCAGGCCCGTGCCGTCGCTGGTGGTGCCCTCCGGGAACAGCGTCACCGGCTGGTGCCCGGCCAGTGCGGCGCGTAGCGCCTCGAGCTGCGAGGAGAGGGCGCCGCGCCGGTTGCGGGCGACGAACAGCGTGTTGTTCTGTGCGGCGAGCCAGCCGATGATCGGCCAGCCCGCTATGCCGTCATGCGCGACGAAGGCCGTGCCGGTCGCGCCGCCCAGCGCCAATATGTCGACCCAGCTCACATGATTGGCGATGATGAAGCTGTCGCCTTGAAAGGGATGGCCTTCTATGGCGACGCGGGCGCCGACCGAGCGCGCGGCCAGCCCCAGAAAGCGCCTCGGCCAGGGGGAGCGTGCATGGGCGGCGCGCCAGAATAGATGGGGGATCAGGCAGAACAGCAGGCTGGCGGCGAGCGCCCCGGTGCGCGTGATGCGGCGAAGTCTGGCCAAGCTGCCTCAGTGTTTGCGATCGAGCGCGACGCCGTACAATTCCATGCGATGGTCGACCAGGCGGAAGCCGAGCTTTTCGGCGATCTGCTTCTGCAACTGTTCCAGTTCAGGATCGACGAACTCGATCACATTGCCGGTTTCGACATCGATCAGATGGTCGTGATGGGATTCGGGCGCCGCTTCATAGCGGGCGCGGCCGTCGCCGAAATCGTGACGGTCGAGAATGCCCGCTTCCTCGAACAGGCGGACGGTACGATAGACGGTGGCGATCGAAATGCCCGGATCGATCGCCGAAGAGCGCCTGTGCAATTCCTCCACATCGGGATGATCAGTGGCGTCGCTCAGCACCTGGGCGATGACGCGGCGCTGTTCGGTAATGCGCAGGCCCTTTTCATGGCAAAGGGCCTCTACGTCGATCTTGCGGTTCATGCAGGCTCACTTGCTGGAATTTGCGGTCAATCGGCGCGAGCCTAGCGGCTTTTGCCATAGCGTAAAAGGGGGCGTGCCATCAGCACGCCCCCTTTTGCATGAGTTTTGCCCACAGGGGGCCGGATTATTTGGCTGCGCGGGTGCGGCGGCGCTTGGTACCCAGGCCGATTTTCTTCGCCAGGCTGCGGCGCTGTTCGGCATAGTTGGGCGCGACCATCGGATAATCGGCCGGCAGGCTCCACTTGGCGCGATAATCCTCCGGCGTCATCTGATAGTGGGTCATCAGGTGGCGCTTGAGCATCTTAAGCTTTTTGCCGTCTTCCAGGCAGATGATATAGTCGGGCTTGATCGACGAGCGGACCGACACCGCGGGTTCCGGCTTCACTTCCGGCGCGGCGGCCGGCGTGGCAAGCCCCGAAAGCGCGGCATGCACATTCTGGATCAGCGTAGATACGTCGGAGACGGCGACGCTGTTGTTGGAGACATGAGCCGCCACAATGTCCGAAGTCAAAGTAATGAGCAGTTCGCTCTGGGCCGATTCGGTTTCCATTTCTTTTTCCTGTGAAGGCTATTGGTGATGCGACCCGCACCAGGAAAATCATTTCAGGGGCGGTATGGGTCAGCTATACCCCCGGTTTCTTTTTGGCAAGCGTTGATTTAGATTACCGAAGCATGTCGATACGGAAGCTTAGCGCATCGTGAAGTTGTCCGTCGTTACCGCGATAATAACCAGGGCGGCGGTGTACATATTCGAAGCCGATCTTTTCATACAGCCTGATCGCTGTATTGGATGCCCTAACTTCCAGATTCATCGACGTAATGTTGCGTCTGCGCGCCGTCTTGAGGCTGTCGACCAGGAGGGCCTCGCCAATGCCGCGCCCGCGCCAGAGCGGACTGACCGCCAGGAGCAGCAATTCGCATTCGTCCAGCACGGAACGCACCAGCGCGAAACCCAGCGGCGCGGCGTCGATCCGGGCGATGGTGAGCCAGGTGCCGGGCATCGTCATCACGCCGGCAAGCTGCGGCAGGGTCCATGCCTCGCCATAAGCGGGATCGAAGGCGCGGCCCATGACGTCCATGGCGTCGCTCATGGCGTTGCGCTCGCCGTCGTCATAGGTGTGGAGGGTGAGACCGGGGATCATGGCGCCGCGCGTTCCGCCATCGGGCGGGCATCGGCGCCGCGGCAGTAGACGGGCGAAGGCGGCAGTGCGGGCTGGGCGGCGATCAGGGGATAGTCGGCGGCATCGGGGTACAGGTTGATCGCCGTGCCATGGCCGCGCGCCGTCACCAGCGCTTCGGCGCCCGTACCGTAGAGCAGCGGTTGGTCGAGTTTCTGTGCCAGCGTCGCGATCGGGGTGGAAGCGGGGGGCGTGAGCGATGTCAATCCGTCCGGGGAGAAGCTCTGCCAGAACAACTCGCCATGGCCGCCGGTGATGGTGACGGTGAGGAGGCCGCCCTCATGCCTGGCCGCCGCCCTGGCGGCGATCAGGCTGAGCGCGCCATAGCCGTGCAGCGGAACGCCCCAGGCCAGCGCCAGCGCGCGGGCCGCGGCGATGCCGATGCGCACGCCCGTGAAGCTGCCCGGTCCGACATCGACGGCGATGGCGTCGGCCTTGCCGCCGTCGGGCATGGAGGCGATGGCGGGCAGCAAGGCTTCGGCATGGCCGCGCCCGACGATCTCATGGAAATGACCGATCGGCGCACCATCATCGAGCAGCGCGACGGACAGCGCCTGTGTCGCGGTGTCGATGACCAAGATACGCAAAGAAGACCCCTGTAATGCGTTCGCCCGACGGGGCGCCTGGTTCAGCGGTTAATCGATCAGGACCGGTTTGCCAATTGGCCGTTCCCGATTGATCTCGGCGTTCAGACGGCGCGAACCTCGGTCACTTCGGGGACATAATGTTTGAGCAGTTGCTCGATACCGTTCTTGAGCGTCGCGGTGGAGGAGGGGCAGCCCGAGCAGGCGCCCTGCATCCGCAGATACACGGTTCCCTTGTCGAAACCGCGATAGATGATGTCGCCCCCGTCATTGGCTACGGCCGGGCGGACGCGGGTGTCGATCAGTTCGCGGATCTGGGCGACGATTTCCGCATCTTCCGGATCGTCGGCGAATTCCTCCTCTGCCGGCACGAAGATCTCGCCGGCCGAACCCGGCGTGAAGAGGGGCATGTTGGCCGAGAAATGATCGAGCAGGACGGACAGGATATCCGGCTTCACATCGCTCCACTGCGCGCCCGGTGCGATGGTCACGGAAATGAAGTCGCCGCCGAAGAACACGCCGGTCACGTCGCCCAGGCCGAAGAGGGCGTCGGCCAGCGGAGAGGCTTCCGCTTCCTCCGGCGTCGCGAAATCGCGAGTGCCCATGCCCATGACCACGCGGCCGGGAAGGAACTTGACGGTGGCCGGATTGGGCGTCGGTTCGGTCTCGATCAACATGCGCGCTATGTGGAGAGAAGAGTGCGCAAGATCAAGCTTTCGTGCTAAATTGCCTGTCGGAACTTCGCTTGGTGCCGTCGATTGAGTCTTTCGCGAAGACACGATGGAGAGAAGATATGAGCAACGAGTCCGACATCCGCCGCCGTTTCTGGACCGAATTGTCCCAAAGCCCCTTTCTGATGGTCGGACTTCAGGGATCGCATGCACATAGCATGCCGATGACGGCGCAGCTTGATCCGGGCGCGAGCCATTGCTTCTGGTTCTACACTACGCGGGAGAACCGGCTGGCGGCGGGTGGGCCGGCGATGGCGCAATTTGTCGCCAAGGGGCATTTCCTGTTCGCCTGCATCGACGGGACGCTGGTCGAGGAAACGGACCCGGCGGTGATCGACCGCTATTGGACCCATGATGTGGCGAGCTGGTATCCCGGCGGGCGGCAGGACCCGCACCTGCTGATGCTGCGCTTCGATCTGGGGCATGCGGAAATCTGGCGGGCGGACATGTCGCTGGGTGGAATGTTCAAACAGATGTTCGGCGGCGACGTGCGCGAGGAGATGCGCGGCAAACATGTCGAAGTGTCGCTTTAGGGGCGCGCGGTTCAAGGCATTGCCATTCCCGTCACCCCGGATTTGATCCGGGATGACGAGGCCGGGCGTGATGATAATCCACAGAAATCGGCCCTTTGTAGGCGGGTTTCCAGCATCCACTTGCTTTTTCCTGTTTTTCCCATCATATGCGCCGCAGCGCAGCAGTTGGGCTTTGCCCTTATCAGCGATTGGCAGCGTGATCGCTCCGGCCGGACAGGCATTGGGGCCGGCCAATGAAAGTCTGCGCCAAGCTTTGAGGCTTCCCTTTTCACGCGGGTCGTTTCGTAACCCGCCTTGCGCCCTTGCTGCGTCCGTGCAGTTCAAGTCGGCGCGTGGGCCGACTTGTGAGTTCAATTTATGCAATTTACCGACCTTGGCCTTTCCGAGCCCATTCTGAAAGCGCTCGCCGCCAAGAAATATGCTTCGCCGACGCCGATCCAGAGTCAGGCCATTCCCGTCCTTTTGCAGGGCAAGGATCTGTGCGGCATCGCCCAGACCGGCACCGGCAAGACGGCGGCCTTCGCGCTGCCGAGCCTTGACCATTTCGCCCGTAACCCGAAGCCGACGCCGCTTCAGGGCTGCCGCATGCTGGTGCTGTCGCCGACGCGCGAGCTGGCAGCGCAGATCGCGCAGAGCTTTCGCGACTATGGGCGCTTCCTGAAGCTTTCCGTCGAAGTCGTGTTCGGCGGCGTGCCGATCAACCGGCAGATCCGCGCCTTGGGGCGTGGCGTGGATATCGTCGTGGCGACGCCCGGGCGTCTGCTCGACCTGATCGACCAGCGGGCGTTCACGATCAAGGATACCGAGATTTTCGTCCTCGATGAAGCCGACCAGATGATGGACATGGGTTTCATCCATCCGTTGAAGCGGATCGCCAAACTGCTGCCCAGAGAACGGCAGAACCTGTTCTTCTCCGCGACCATGCCGGGCGAGATCGAGGCGCTGGCCGCGCAGTTCCTCAACGATCCGGTGAAGGTGAGCGTCGCGCCGCAGTCGACCACGGCCGAGCGGGTGCGTCAGCAGGCGACCTTCGTCAACCAGATGGAGAAGCAGGCGCTGCTCAACCTCACGATCAGGAGCGAGGATATCGATCGCGCCCTGATCTTCACCCGGACCAAGCATGGCGCGGATCGGGTCGTGCGCTTCCTGGAGGGTGCGGGCATCCAGGCCGTGGCGATCCACGGCAACAAGAGCCAGGCGCAGCGGACCACCGCCTTGCAGGCGTTCCGTCATGGCCATGTGAAGCTGCTGGTGGCGACTGACATCGCGGCGCGCGGGATCGACGTTTCGGGCGTGTCCCACGTCATCAATTTCGAGCTGCCCAATGTGCCGGAGCAATATGTTCACCGTATCGGCCGAACCGCGCGGGCCGGGGCCGAGGGCGTCGCGATCAGTTTCGTGGCGGATGATGAACGGCCCTATCTGAAGGCAATCGAGCGGACGACCAAGGTGAAGCTGGACGTCGTGCCGCTGCCCGAGAATTTCGTCGAGGCCGTGCGCAACCTTCCCAAGGCCGCGCCGCAGCGCAAGGGGCGCGAGCAGACGCCGGAGCAGAAGGCCAAGCGCGCCGATGGCCAGCGCCGTTATCAGGACCAGCAGAAGCAGCAGCGCGGCAATGCCGAGCGGGCGCATCGTCCCGATGGCGAGGCCCAGCCGGCGAAGAAGAATTTCCGGCGGCGGCGCGGCGGCGGCGGCGGTGTCGGCGCGCATAAGGGCGCGGTGCAGAAGACCGGCGGGCGGTAAGCTGCCCTCCTTTTGAAGGAGTGGTACGCCCTTCCCCTGTGAAAGCAGGAACCCGGGGCCGCCGTCTGAATTGGTTCCCGCTTTGGGAGGAGCATGTCCTATCATGATCTTCGCTCCTCCTGCCTTTGCCGGTGGCCTTCTTTGTCAGTGGTCATTCAGGAAAATCTCTTTAGGCTAGGGCCTCATGAGCTTTTCCTTCCGGCGCTCTGCCGCTTCGCTTTCCGTCCTGGCCCTGTTGCTATCGGGAGTTTCCACGCCTCTGGCGGCGAAGGTGGATCCGACTGCTGCGCCCGCCGTCCCCGGTTCCACCAAGGCGCAGGTCAGGCCCTGGCTCTACCAGAACAGCGATGTGCCGATCGATCCGGCCTGGCGATTTGGCGAGCTGTCCAACGGATTGCGCTATGCGATCCGGCGCAATGGCGTGCCGCCGGGGCAGGTTTCGGTGCGGTTGCGGATTGATGCCGGGTCGCTGATGGAGCGGCCCGATGAACTGGGTTATGCTCATTTCATGGAGCATCTGACCTTCCGCGGCTCCCGCCATGTGCCTGACGGCGAATCCAAGCGCATCTGGCAGCGGCTGGGCGTGACCTTCGGCAGCGATAGCAATGCGCAGACGACGCCCACCGGCACGACCTACGCGCTCGATCTGCCGCAGGCGACGCAGGCGAGCCTGGGGGAGAGCCTGAAGATCCTTTCAGGCATGATGATCGATCCCAATATCGTGGATAGCGCCGTCAACGCCGAGCGGGCGGTCGTGTTGGCCGAGAAGCGCGAGGGCGATGGGCCGCAGATGCGGATTTCCGACGCGACGCGCCAGCATTTCTTCGCCGGGCAGCCGTTGGCCGATCATAGTCCCATCGGCACGGTGGCGACGCTGAATGCCGTGACGGCGGCGAAGATGGAGGCTTTCCACCAACGTTGGTATCGGCCCGAAAATGCGGTGATCTCGATCGCGGGCGACATCGATCCGGCGCTGGCCGAACAATTGCTCAAGGATAATTTCGCGGGCTGGACGGTGCCCGGCAAGGGTGTGCCGCTGCCCGATTTCGGCGAGCCCGATGCCAAGGCGCCCGCGACCAGGGTGACGGTGGAACCCGGCGTGCCCACCGGGCTCACCATGGCGTGGTTGCGGCCATGGAAACCGCGTGCCGACACCATCGTCTACAACCAGGACAAGCTGACCGACATGCTGGCCCTGCAGATCATCAACCGCCGTCTGGAGCAGGCGGCGCGGGCGGGCGGCAGCTTCCTTCAGGCAAGCGCGGACCAGCAGGATGTCAGCCGGTCGGCGGACGGCACCTTCATCACCCTGGTTCCGACCGGCGACAATTGGGAAAAGGCGCTTTCCGACGTCCGCGCCATCATCGAGGATGCCAAGGGTACGCCGCCAAGCCAGATCGAAATCGACCGCGAATATGCGCAGATGGATACGGCGCTCGCGATCCAGGTCGAAAATTCCGATACGGAAGCGGGTGCCAAGCAGGCGAGCGATCTGGTGAGCGCGGTCGATATCCGCGAAACCACGGTCAGTCCGCAGGCGGCGCTTGACATCTTCCGTTCCGGCAAGCCCATGATGACGCCGCAGAAGATACTGGATTCGACGCAACGGCTGTTTTCGGCGGGGGTGTTCCGGGCGATGCTGATCACCGGCAAGGTCCTGCCCGGCGTCGACGCGAAGCTGGCGGCGGCGGTCGCGGCGCCGGTCAAGGCAGCGACCAATGCGCGGCTGGGCGACAAGGTCGTGACCATGGCCGACCTGCCGAAGTTGGGTGCGCCGGGCAAAGTCGTGTCGCGCGCCCCCATCGGCCTGCCGGGGATGGAGAGCATCACCTTCTCCAACGGCGTCAGGCTGACCCTGTTCGCCAACGATGCCGAGACCGAGAAGGTGCGGATCAACGTTCGCTTCGGCCATGGACAGCAGGCTTTTTCGCCGACGAGGCCGGTGGCGGGCTGGGCGGCGGACTATGCGCTGGTGGCGAGCGGGATCGGCAAGCTTGGCCAGCGGGAACTGGATGACCTGACCAATGGGCGGCGCATGGGGATGGATTTCTCCATCGACGACGACGCTTTCGAATTGCAGGCGGTGACACGACCCGCCGACTACAAGGATCAGTTGCAGCTTTTCGCGACCAAGCTGTTCGCGCCCGGATGGGACCCGGCGCCGATCGCGCGGGTCAAGACCGGGGCGGGGGTTGCCTATGACGCCATGGCGCGGGCGCCCGATTCCGTGCTGGCGCGCGATCTCAACTGGCTGCTGCATGACAAGGATGTGCGGTTCCGTACACCCTCTCGCGCCGAGATAGACGGGCTGACGCCGCAGGCGTTCCGCGCGACCTGGGAGCCGTTGCTGGCTTCGGGGCCGATCGAGATCCAGATTTTCGGACAGGTCAAGGCGGACGACGCCATCGCGGCCGTTGCGGCGACCTTCGGTGCCTTGCCGGCGCGGCCTGACGTGGCGGTCCCGGCGGCGAACAGGCTGATGCGCTTCCCGGCCCATGTCGAAGTTCCGGTGGTCCTGCGCCACAAGGGCGACAAGGAGCAGGCGGCGGCCGTGATGGCATGGCCCACGGCGGGTGGCTTTGCACTGACGAAGGAGGCGCGGCAGCTCGAAATCCTGACGCAGATATTCAACGACCGGCTGTTCGACAAGCTGCGCTCGACCGAGGGGGCGGCCTATTCGCCCAGTGTCCAGAACAACTGGCCATTTTCCTATGACAGCGGAGGGTACATCCTCGTCACCAGCCAGGTGCGGCCGGACCGGATCAAATATTTCTACAGCGTGGTGAAGGATACGGCCGCCGATCTCGCCAAAAATCCCGTGAGCGAGGATGAATTGCAGCGCGCCGTCGCGCCGATGCGGCAGTTGCTGATGCGGGCCGGGACGGGCAATGCCTTCTGGATGAACCAGATGGAGGGCGCGACCCACGATCCTCGCTATGTCCAGGCCATGCAGAGCATGGCGCAGGACATGCTGACCGTCACGCCAACCGACATCCAGGCGCTCGCGGCCAAATATCTGCTGCCCGGCAAGAGCTGGTCGGCGGTCGTCCTGCCGGAAGGCGTCGCCGCGCAATAGAGCTTCGTGCCATGCTGACGGAGCCGGTTTCTCGCCCCGGATCAGGTCCGGGGCGACGCGAAATAACCGGGGTTCAGACGGGAACGCCGTCCTTCAGTTCCAGCAATTGGCTGTACAGGCGGACATATTCCAGATGGATCGCCCGGATTTCGGGATTGCGGGAGCGCGCCGCCAGCCTGCGGTTGCGGTCGAGCCGCGCCTCGAAATAGCTGCGGTCGAAAGATGTACCGGAAATCAAGATGTTGCCTCCCGAAATGATCTGCGCGGCATAATGCGCCATTCCCGCTCCGGTTGCGGCAATGCACATCATTTCATGCTGCAAAGCGGCGGAACGAAAGGAAGCCGCGTCCGGCCGATCAGCTCATGGCGCGCAAGGCCGCGACCAGCATGTCGGCAGCCTGTCGAGCGGTGCATTCGGCGCTCAACGCAGATCCCGAAAGGCTGCGATGGCCGAGGCCGAACATGCAAGCCAGAATGATCTCCTCCGCACCTTCCAGCGCTTTGCCGGACAAGGCAGGATTGGCTATGGTGGCGAAATCGCCCAGCGACTTGCGGAAATGCGCGCACATGTCGGCAATGATCTGGGCCACCCGTTCATTACGGAATCCTTCGGCCAATATATCGAAGGACAGCGCCTCATGCGGATTGTCCATCATTTCCAGCAACAGCAATTCGAAGGTGCGCTCGATGCTGATTTCGCCAGCGTCCAGCCGTCGTTGCAGGGCCAGGATCATGGCCTCGCGGTCGCGGGTATCATTGGCGACGATCGCGTCGATAATATCCTCTTTGCCCTTGAACAGGCGGTAGATCTGGCCGACCGACACCTTGGCGGCGGCAGCCAGTTCGGCCATGGACGTCTGGTGAAAGCCATGGGCGGCGAAAAGGTCGCGCGCAGCGCCCAGGATACGATCCCGACCGCTCGGTTCATGTTGCAACGCAACCAAAATGCCGCCTCTTGTTTTTTACTCTTGAACAAATTGTGGCAGGTTCCTACCTGCGGCGCAAGCGGAATGAACGTTCATTCCGTTTCTGGACTCTGCGAAATGGAGCATCGGCCGATGCAAAAGGGGATTTTTGTGGCGCTGCTCGCCTGCGCGTCGACGGTGGCGCTGGGCGGCTGCGGCGAAAAACAGCAGCCGGTGCCACCGCCGCCTGTCGTCGGCGTGGTGACGATGAAGGTCGAGACGGCGCCGCTGATGAACGAATTGCCCGGACGCATCGCAGCCGCGGAAACGGCGGAAGTCAGGCCCCAGATCAGCGGTGTGATCCGCCGCCGCCTGTTTACCGAAGGCGCCGATGTCCGCGCCGGACAATTGCTCTACGAGATCGAGGATGCGCCCTATCGAGCGGCCCTGGGCCAGGCGCAGGGCGCGCTGGCGCGGGCGCAGGCCTCCATTCACGCGACCGGTTTGCAGGCGCAGCGCTACAAGGAACTGGTCGGCATCAATGCGGTGAGCCGTCAGGAAGCGGACAATGCCGCTGCGTCCGCGCAGCAGGCGCGCGCGGACGTTGCGGCCCAGCGCGCGGCGGTGCAGGCGGCGCAGGTGAACCAGAATTTCACCCGGATCCGGGCACCGATTTCCGGTCGCATCGGTCGATCGCTGTTCACGCCGGGCGCGTTGGTGCAGGCGGGCCAGGCCGACGCGCTGGCGACGATCCAGCGGACCGACATGGTCTATGTCGACGTCACCCAGTCGGCGGCGCAGATCATCGACCTCAAGCAGGCGATGAAGGCGGGCGGCGTCAGCGCGGATCAGGGCGCGCGGGTGCAGTTGCTGTTGCCTAATGGCACCGTCTATCCGATCGAGGGCCGGCTGCAATTTTCCGAAGTGACGGTCGATCCGAGTTCTGGCGCGGTGACATTGCGCGCGACCTTCCCCAATCCCGACGGCCTGCTGCTGCCCGGCATGTATGTCCGCGCCCGAATGGTCGAGGGGCAGCGGACGCAGGCCATATTGGCGCCTCAACAGGGCATCACCCGCGATCCGCGTGGCCGGGCGACCGCGATGGTGGTCGGCGCAGGCGACAAGGTGGAGGTGCGCCAGGTCGAAACCGACCGGCCGGTAGGCGACAGGTGGATCGTCACGAAGGGGCTGAAGGCCGGCGACAGGCTGATCGTCGAAGGTCTGGTCAACCTGCATCCCGGAACGGTGGTGAAGCCAGGCGCGCCGCAGCAGGTGACGGCATCCCGTGGGCAAGCCGGTTCGGGCGGGGCGAATTAAGCCGTGGCCCGCTATTTCATCGACAGGCCCATCTTCGCATGGGTCATCGCCATCGTCGTCATGCTGGCGGGCCTGCTGGCGCTGCGGTCGCTGGCCGTGGCACAGTTTCCGGAGATCGCGGCGCCCGCGGTGACGGTCGCCACCACCTATCCCGGCGCCAATGCGGAAACGCTGGAAAGCACGACGACCCAGATCATCGAGCAGCAGCTCAAGGGCATCGATCATCTCCGCTATTTTTCATCGAGCAGCGATTCCGCCGGCAATCTGACCATCACCCTGACTTTCGAACAGGGGACCGACGCCGACATCGCGCAGGTGCAGGTCCAGAACAAGCTGGCCCAGGCGACGCCGCTGCTGCCGCAGGAAGTGCAGCAGCAGGGATTGCGTGTCACCAAGTCCACCTCGACCTTCCTGATGATCATGGCGGTCTATGCCGATGATGGCATCCATGATCAGCAGGATGCCGGCGATTTCATCGCTTCGGCGCTTCAGGACCCGATCAGCCGCGTCAATGGCGTGGGCGATACCCAGTTGCTGGGCGCGCAATATGCGATGCGCGTCTGGCTCGATCCCTATAAGATGGCCAATCTGGGCATCACCACGGGCGACGTCAAATCGGCCATCCGGGCGCAGAATGCGCAGGTTTCGGCGGGGCAGATCGGCGGCACGCCATCGCCCAAGGGGCAGGCGCTCAATGCCACGGTGACGGCGCAGTCGCGCCTGAGGACGCCCGAAGAGTTCCGCCAGATCATGCTCCGCAGCAACAGCGACGGGTCGGTGGTCCGCCTGTCGGACGTGGCCCGGGTCGAACTGGGCGCGGAGAATTATGGGTTCGCCGCGAAGTTCAACGGTCATCCGGCCGCCGGTTTCGGCATCAAGCTGGCGCCGGGCGCCAATGCGCTGGATACGGTCGACGCTGTCAAGAACCGCATCGACGACCTGTCCAGGACTTTTCCGGCCTGGGTGAAATATGACTTCCCGCTCGACAATTCCACTTTCGTGCGATTGTCGGTGGATCAGGTCATCCACACGCTGTTCGAGGCGATCCTGCTCGTCTTCGTGGTGATGTTCATCTTCTTGCAGAACTGGCGCGCCACGCTGATCCCGACCATCGCTGTGCCGGTGGTGCTGCTGGGTTCGCTCGCGATCCTTTATGCGGCGGGTTTCACCATCAATACCTTGACCCTGTTCGGCATGGTGCTCGCCATCGGCCTGTTGGTCGACGATGCCATCGTCGTGGTCGAGAATGTCGAGCGGATCATTCAGGACGAGGGCCTCAGTCCGAAGGAAGCCGCGAAAAAGTCGATGGACGAGATCAGCGGCGCGCTGATCGGCATCGGTCTGGTACTGTCGGCGGTGTTCCTGCCCATGGCGTTCTTCGGCGGTTCGACCGGCGTGATCTTCCGGCAGTTCTCCATCACCATCGTCTCCTCGATGGTGCTGTCGGTGTTGGTGGCGTTGATCCTGACCCCGGCACTCTGCGCGACGATCCTGAAGCCCAAGGGGCACAGCCATCAGTGGACGGGCGTGCTGGGTTCGCGTTTCGGTCGTTTCTTCGACTGGTTCAACCGCACCTTCGACCGCAATGTCGCACGTTACGGCCGGACGGTGGAGAAGGTGGAGCGGCGCTGGGGCCGGACCATGCTGGTCTATGCGCTGATCGTGGTGGGCATGGGGCTGATCTTCCTGCGCCTGCCGGGCGGCTTCCTGCCCGATGAGGATCAGGGGGTCATCATCAACCAGGTCTCGCTGCCGACCGGATCGACGCTGGAGGAGACCGAGCGGACGCTGGCCAAGGTGCGCGACCATTATCTGGTCGACGAGAAGAAGAACGCCACCGCCGTCTTTACCGTTGCCGGTTTCGGCTTCGTTGGGCAGGGCCAGAATGTCGGTATCGCGTTCGCCCGGATGAAGGACTGGTCGGAACGCAAGGGGGCGGACAACAGGGTGTCGGCCATTGCGCTTCGCGCCAATGGCGCTTTCCGCCAGATCACCGCCGGCATGGCGATCGCCTTCGCGCCGCCCGCAGTCCAGGAACTGGGCAATGCGACGGGGTTCGACTTCCAACTCGTGGACCGGGGCAATCTGGGCCATCAGAAGATGCTCGAGGCGCGCAACCAGTTGCTGGGCATGGCGATGGGCGACAAGCGGCTGGCGCAGGTGCGGCCCAATGGCCTGGAGGATACGCCGCAGCTCAAGCTGGATGTCGATCAGGCCGCTGCCGGGGCGTTGGGCATCGCTCAGGCGGACATCAACGACACGATCAGCACGGCGATGGGCAGCAGCTACATCAACGACTTCATCGATCGCGACCGGGTGAAGCGCGTCTATGTGCAGGCCGATGCGCCTTTCCGCACCACGCCGGATTCGATCGGCGCGCTGCACGTGCGGGGAAGCAGCGGCGTGATGGCGCCGATCTCCTCCTTCGCAACGACCGAATGGACCCATGGTCCGGCGAAGCTGGAACGCTTCAACGGCGTGCCGTCGATGCAGATCATGGGCGCCCCCGCGCCGGGAGTGTCCACCGGCGAGGCGATGAAGGCGATGGAGGAAATGGCGGCCAAGCTGCCGGCGGGCGTAGGATATGAATGGAACGGCATCTCCTATGAGGAGCAGACCTCTGGCGGGCAGGCGCCCGCACTCTATGCGCTGTCGATGCTGATCGTGTTCCTGTGCCTTGCCGCGCTGTATGAAAGCTGGTCGGTGCCGATCGCGGTCATGCTGGTGGTGCCGTTGGGCGTGTTCGGCGCGGTGATCGCGGCGATGCTGGTGGGGCTCAACAACGACATCTACCTTCAGGTGGGCCTGATCACGACGATCGGCGTGTCGGCCAAGAATGCGATCCTGATCGTCGAATTCGCCGAGGAAAAGATGCGGCAGGGGATGTCGCCCGCACGGGCGGCGCTGGAGGCCGGCAAATTGCGTCTGCGGCCGATCCTGATGACAAGCTTCGCCTTTGTCTTCGGCGTGCTGCCGCTGGCGGTGGCGAAGGGGGCTGGCGCGGGCGGTCAGAACGCCATCGGCTGGGCCGTGGTCGGCGGCATGTTGTCCGCCACCATACTCGCCATCTTCTTCGTGCCGGTCTTCTTCACGGTGGTGAAGCGGCTGTTCCGCGAACATCACGGCCGGAACGAAGACGGGCTTGAGGGCGGCAGCGCTCCGCAGGAGGCATAGAGGATAATGAACAGGATCACGCTCTTCCCGGCTCTTGCCTTGGCGTTGACGCTCGCCGCCTGCGATATGGCACCCAAATATGCGCGGCCGGCATTGCCCGTTCCGGACGCCAGCCCGCAGGGACCGTCCTATGCCGTGGGGGATGGGGTGGCGATCGTTCCGGCGGAGACGGCATGGAAGGATTTCTTCGTCGATCCGCGTCTGGCCCGGGTGATCGAGACGGCGCTGATCCACAATCGCGACTTGCGCGTGGCGGTGGCGAATGTCGAGCAGGCGCGGGCGCAATATAAGGCGCGGCGTGCCGACATCTTCCCCACGATCGGCGCCAATGGCAGCGCGACCTATCAGGACACACCCTTTTCCCAGGCCGGATCGGGACGGACCGATATTTATGCCGCTTCGGTGGGCGTTTCTGCATGGGAAATCGATCTGTTCGGGCGGGTGCGCAACCTGACCCAGGCGGCGCAGGAACAATATTTCGCGTCGGTCGAGAACCGGAACGCGGCGCAGACGGCTTTGATCGCCGAGATCGCGAACGCCTGGCTCGCCATGGCGGCGGATCAGGAGCGGTTGAAGATCGCACGCGATCTGGAAAAGGCCTTCGGCCAGACGCTGGACCTGACCAGGGCGCGCTTCGCCAAGGGGATCGCGTCGGAACTGGAAGTGCGGCAGGCGCAGACCAGCTACGACCAGGCGCGGTCCGACATTGCGCAGGCGACGACCCTGGTGGCGCAGGACCAGAATGCGCTGAATCTGCTGACGGGGACGACGGTGCCGGCGGGCGATCTGCCGACAGCGATGCCGGAGGGGGATGTGACGCTGGCCAATCTGCCCGTCGACCTGCCGTCCACGGCCTTGCTGCGGCGGCCGGACATCATGGCGGCCGAGGATCAGTTGTTGAGTGCCAACGCGAATATCGGCGCGGCGCGCGCGGCCTTTTTTCCCACAATATCGCTGACCGCGGCGCTGGGAACAATGAGCCTGGGTCTATCCAACCTGTTCAAGTCGGGCGGCGACACCTGGTCGGTGGCGCCGTCGGCCACGCTCCCGATCTTCGATTTCGGGCGCAATCAGGGCAATCTGCGTTATGCGCGGGCCACATATGATGCGATGCTCGCAACCTACGAGAAAAGCGTGCAGACCGGGTTTCGCGAAGTCGCCGATGCACTGGCCCGGCGGGGCACGATGACGGCTCAACTGGAGGCGCAGACATCCCTGCGGGACTCCGCGCGCGTAGGCTATCGGTTGTCGGAAGCGCGCTTCCGGGCGGGTATCGACGCTTTCCTGACGACGCTGGATGCGCAGCGGACCCTTTACAATGCCGAACAGAGCCTGCTGGCCACACGGCTGACGCGGGCGACCAATATGGTCGAACTCTATCGTGCCATGGGTGGCGGCCTCCGGTGACCTTTGACCGCAAGGGGCGGGAAGGCTTTCCCCTTATCATGCCCTATGCGTTCGTCATCAAATGATGGAAAGGCTATGGCATGAGCAACGCATATCGGACGATGGCGTCGCCCGTCGGCGAATTGACGCTGGTGGCGAATGAAAGGGGACTGGCCGCGGTCCTTTGGGAAAATGACGATCCCATGCGCGTCCGGCTGGAACCGCGCGCGGAGGCCGTCGAGCATGATGTGCTGGATGAGGCCGTTCGGCAATTGGGAGAATATTTCGCCGGGCGGCGGAAGGCCTTCGACCTGCCGCTCGATTTCAAGGGCACGGATTTCCAGAAGAGTGTCTGGGCGGCATTGCTGACCATCCCTTTTGGGGAAACGCGCAGCTATGCCGACATTGCGATCCAGATCGGGAAGCCGTCCGCCTGCCGCGCCGTGGGCGCCGCGAACGGACGCAATCCGATTTCGATCATTGCGCCTTGTCACCGCGTCGTGGGCGCCAATGGAGCGCTTACCGGCTTCGCAGGTGGTCTACAGGCCAAGCAATATCTGCTCGGACTGGAAGGAGGATTGTTCGCCACCATTTGAAAAATGGCGCACCCAAGAGGATTCGAACCTCTGGCCTTTGCCTTCGGAGCAATTTAGCCTGCCTATCCTAAATGCACGACAGGGCACGCTACAATGCGATATGTAACTGAAGATACTAGACAATTCGTATTTCCGCGCCGAACTGTCTATCCAGAATTTCGCTCCGATATCCATCCGGTTGCTTCCGTGGTGCTTCCGCGGAAGCAGCCCCTCACTAGCGAGGGGAACACCTCATGGCAAAGCTGACCAAGCGGATCGTGGACGCTGCCGATGTTCGCGAGAAGGACTATTTTATCTGGGACGACGAACTGCCCGGTTTCGGCCTCCGCGTGTTCGCCTCCGGCAAGCGCAGCTACCTCATCCAATATCGCGCTGTTGGACGCACGCGACGCTACACCATCGGCCTGCATGGCGTGTGGACGCCGGAGACAGCCCGGCAAGAAGCGAAGGTCCAACTCGGGCGCGTCGCGCGCGGCGACAACCCTTCCGAAGAACGTCAGCTCGATCACAAGGCCATCACGGTCAAGGAGCTTTGCGCCCTCTATACCGCTGATCTGAACGCGGGCCTCATTCTGGGTAAGGGCGGGCGACCGAAAAAGCCCACCACCATCGTCACCGACACTGGCCGTATCGAGCGGCACATCATCCCGCTGATCGGCGCGCGCCGGGTCAAGGATCTCACCAAGGCCGACATCAACAAGGTCTTGAAGGACATCATGGCCGGCAAGACGCGCGTCGCCGTCAAGACGAAAAAGCTGCGAGGAAAGGCCATTGTTCGTGGTGGCGCGGGCACCGCCACGCGCACCGTCGGCCTATTGGGCGGAATCCTCACCTACGCTGTCGATGCTGGGATTATAGAGGTCAATCCGGCGCACGGCATCAAGAAGCCCAAGGACAATGTTCGGAATCGTAGGCTGACCGAGGCGGAGTATCGCACCCTCGGGCAAATGCTTCGCGATGCCGCGGCGAACGAAAAATACGCCATGACCGTGGACATCATCCGGCAGATCGCGCTCACCGGCTGCCGCCGCTCGGAAATGATCTCGCTAATGTGGATCGAAGCTGACACCGACGCGAGCTGCATGCGCCTGGTGGACAGCAAGGAAGGTGAGTCCATTCGTCCAATCGGATTGCCCGTCGTCGAGTATCTGGAGGAACGGCGCAAGACCGCAGCGGGCACCTATGTCTTCCCAGGTCAGGGCGAGGACCATGCGTTCGGCAGCTTCCCGAACCATTGGGAACAGATTTTCAGCGACAGTCCGCTCGCCGGCGTCACCCCGCATGTCCTGCGTCACAGCTTTGCCAGCATCGCCAACGATCTCGGTTTCACCGAGGTGACCATCGCGGCGCTCGTCGGCCACTCCAAGGGCTCGGTGACGAGCAAATACATTCACACGCTCGACACTGCGCTCATCATGGCCGCCGACACGATCTCCGGTTACATCCAAGGGCTACTCGAGGGGATCGAATTCAAACAGACGGCCTACGCATTGGATCGTGATTCTCGTCGAGCTGCGCTTGACCTCTTCCTGACCAAAGCGGTTGGAGAGCCGGGGAACGAAGCCGAGGACGAGGAGCGTCGCTTGGCAGCTTGAGGCTTGCGATCAGCCACTGGTCGGCGAGCAATTCATCGCCGCCCACGATGCAGTCGAAAAAGCTTTTTGAAGAAATCGACGATCTTCGGTTTGGCGCCATCGGCGACCAGGTCATTTGCTCCGAACCGGCAGACCATCCTGACACTCCTGCACACCGAGCGCAGCCGTAGCGGCGCGTTGTCTCGTTCGACCGCTTGATCGCCCGCTGCCGCATTGGCTCCGCCAGCATTGGAGACTTTCTGAGGCAGGAACGTCTCGCAGAGGGGGCATCTGACGCAATCGCCTCACGCCCCCGTTGCGCGCAATTTAGGGCACATATACTTCAAGGATCGGGGCGGAAGGCGCCACCGCTTCGGCCCGACGCTTGGCAACGCGCTTCGCCGCATCGCGGACAAGTGCAAGCTTGCGCCTGTCCTTGTCCACGCATGCCAGAATTTGGTCATCAGTTGCGGCGTCGATCTGTTCGGGCTCACAGAGCTGCGCGGCGGCCAAGCGGCAATAGTCGCCCCGCAGCAAATCGGCTCCAGCGAATTGGGCGAGGTCGACGGCGGCGCTGGGCACGCCATATGTCAACCGGATCGCCAGACGTCTCACACGGTCACCGAGATCGAGCGTGGGGTGCAGGATCTCGGCGACGCGAGCCGCGACCGGCATCAGATCGCAAGTCCGCGCTGCGACCGCGCGTATGGGGCCGGCGGCGCCGCCAAACGCACCACCGAACTGCGTCAGCACGCGCTCGATCTCGCTCATGGCACGACCGGACACGAACAAAAGACAAGCGACCGCCTTCTTCGCACGCAGGGTCGCCTGATGATCTTCTGTTGTCCCGCGCTGAAGCGCGTTCAGGACGTGCCACGGCACATTCTGCCTCTGCAGCTCGTTGGGCCATAGCTGAGGCTCTTTCTGCGTGCTTTTTCGGTTGATCGGAAAAAGGAGTTGATCGACCTCGACCGTCGTTTGAGCTGCGGCAATCAGGACGGGATCGCTGATTTCTTGGGGCTGAAGCGAGCCGAGGCAATCTACGAGCGCGACGATGGACCCGACCTCTGCCGCGCTTTCGCCAGCGAGACGGCCCAGCTTGGTCAATTCATACGCGCCTGTAGCGTTCTTCTGCACCAGGCCGTGGCGTTCCAAATCCGCTAGGGCCGAAAGCAGATCCGGCCGGCTCCACTGCCACGCGCTATGGGCGCGCCGGGCTTGGAACGCGCCGAAGCTCGATTCCAGAAATTCGACAATCTCCTCGCTCGGCACGCCTTCGCCGGCCGCTCGTTGTGCCGCGACTAGGACGCGGATAATCAGGGAGCGTGGGTCGGTTGTACCGTCGAGGAAGCGGGACACCAAGTCTTCCGGCTCCGCGGTCACGTATCGCGACCACAGATCATGCTCGGCGCGCGGATCGAGCGCCAGCAGATACGAAGCTCCCTTCTCGGCGAAGCCAAGCCTTCCCGCGCGACCGACTAGGTTCTTGTATTCGGCTACCGAATAGGGCTCGTCGCCGGGATGATTCAAGCCGGCGATGATGACCGATGACGCGGGCGTGTTCACGCCCATCGCCAGCGTCGTCGTGGCTGCGATGACGCGCAGGCCCGAGCCGCTACGGCGAAATTCTTCCTCGATGACGCGCCGCTCTTCGCGGTCGAGATCCGAGTTGTGGAAAGCGACGCCGCGCCCCAGCGCGCTCCGCAAGTCGGCGCTGGCCTGCGAGGGATCGCCGCCGGGCATCTGCGTCAGCGCCTCGGCAGCCGGAGGCAATCCGAGCGACTCTGCGAGATAGTTGGCGCAGCCGCGGGCTTCGCCCTTGGTTTCGCGAAACACGATCACCTGCTGGCCTTCGGCGACAAGCTTGCGCACCAGCGGGATGATCCAATCCTGGCTGGATCCTTTGCCGCCGACAAGACGCCGAACGAGCGGCCCCTCAACCTGCTCATTGCCATTCTCCGGGTCAAGAAAGCGGAAATGCCCGGTGCCGAGCAACAAGCCCTCCTCAAGCGGAACGGGCCGCTCCGTGCGCCGCAAGAGCCGCGCGCCGAGCCATTGCTCAAGGCCGTTCGTGTCCCCGATCACAGCCGAAAGCGCGATCAGTTGGGGCTCGATCCCCTCACGCCGGCGCATCCGGATGAGCGTCAAAATGAACTCCAGATTCGCGCCGCGGCCACGGTCGGCGATCATCTGCGCTTCGTCGATCACGATCGCGCCGACCTGCGCCAGCACATGAGGGAATGTCAGCGCGATCGCGGCGAACTTCTCATAGGTCAGGAGACCGACATCGTATTGGCCCCGCAGCAGAGGCGCGATGTCGTCCGTCTCGCCCGTCGCTTCCACCGTGCGGACCCCGAAACCGCCATAGACGCTCTCGAAGTGCCGCCGCTTGTCTGCCACAAGGGCCTTAAGCGGCAGCAGAAACAAAGCCCGTTTGCGATCCAGCACGTTCCGGAGCGCCGCGAGCTCGCCCACCATCGTCTTGCCCGAGGATGTCGGGGCCGACACCACCAGGTTCTCGCCGTCCAGCACGCCGAAGTCGGTGATGGCGGAGATCTGAAGCGCATTCAAGGACGGGATCGCTCCAGCCCAGGCGGTGACAAGCGCGTCGGGGAAACCGGCCGACGAGAGGCTGGCAAGATCGGACGTCACCTTGGCAGGCAGACGCGCCGGGAAGGCCGCCCGATACTTAGCGCCCGGCACGAACACGGGCCACGCGACATCGCCGTCGATGCTCCCGCGCATGGTCGGGTTCTGCTCTTTGCCGCCCTGCAGCGCGGCCGCCCGGACGCGGCTCGTGACATGCTCGAGGAGGCGGTAGAGCGAGAGCTTGCCGCCGCTCACGACTTCCTCGGCGCCACATAGCGCCTCAAGCAGAAAGTGGGTCAGAAAGCCGTGCCCGAACCGGCGGTGCTCATAGGCGGGCTCGGTCGCCGCGGAGGCGGTGAAGATGATCCGACCAGCGCCGCCAAGCTGAGCCAGGCGCGCTTCGGCGGACAAAAGGCTGCGCGGCTTCGCATCGACGTGCAGAACCTTCGCCCCAATGCCGCCGGAAAAACAACAGTCGAGGAACAGGATCAGGCGCTTTGCCGGTATCCGCGAGAACCATTCCTGCAACAGCTCGAGCGGGATCGCGGAGCCGGCGAGATCATCTGGATTCGCGTCGTGGGTGACGAGCTCATGTGTCTCCGACCCATGGCCGGAGAACGCGATCACCACCGTATCCTCGGGGCCGCAGCCGGCCAGGTCGGCAAATGCGTCCTCAATCCGCTGCCGCGTGGCCTCCGCATCTGCCAGCAAGACTGTGCTGCCGCCCAGCGTGTCGAAGAACAGTGCCTCCAGCGCCGTCGCGTCGCGACGCGCGCAGGTCAGCTCATCAATGCCGGTCGAGCTATAACGGTCGATGCCGATGAACAGGCCGCGAAACGGCATGAGGCACCACGCTACGCCCGAACGACGCCGACGGAGAACGCGGCTCGTGGCTTCTCAGCCTTCTCCAGCACGACCGGCGCGAACGTGTCTTTCCGCGCGACCTGCTTGTTGCCCACCTTCTCGAACCAGACACACCAGACGGCATCCTCCTCCAGCATGGCCGTCTTCCCGACCTGCTCGACCGTCATGATCGGCCCGCCTGACTTCACCCGCACAAGATCGCCGGGCTTGAATTCGGTAGCATCCATTCTCCACGCTCCTTCTCGATGCCTATCTGTCCTCGCCAGGCACCGGAGGAGGTCGCAAGAAGCTCGCCCACGTCCCCACCACCATGAGTGGAGACGCGCACGTGCTAGGAGATCGCCCCATGCCTAACATCAATATATGGTGTGTCGGTCATTCCTTGCACAAGGATTTCGGCGAAGACCGTGTAAGCTCCTGATAGATGTTCTTGATTTGTCTCTTAGGGCTGCGCTGCGTTCCGAAGCGGGATAGCCCGACGGCAACCTGCCGTCGGGCCTATCGTCACGATCTGCCAGATAGCCAACGCCAGGCGCGGCGCCAGAAGCCGGGAGCCGCCTTGACGGGAGCGGGCTGAACGGCAAGTTCGATCGCTGGCGTCTGCCCGTAGAAGCGCGCTTTGGCAGCGCGGTCACGACGACGCTCGGCTTCGACCTGCTCGTCACTCCAGGGGCCGGCCTCGATCACCTTGCTGCGGTCGATCACATAGTGTGACCGGCATTTCAGCGTCCAATTGCCGATCGACGGCCGAAGGGAGACGGTCTCGCCATCGAACGTCATCTTCCAGTCCGTCGGCGTGAAGGGGGCGACGACCTCCTCGCCGCAACCGCAGCAGCAGCTGTGGGCTGATGTGGCATATTCCATCGAAACATAGAGAATGCCTGCCTCAAGGCGCTCAGGGATGTGTTCGACGAAACGATGTTCGAGTCGCTTGTGCCGTATCACGCGAGATCCCCGTTGATCAGCATGTTGCCGTCGGTGGTGTAGGTGCAGTGATGCTCGCGCTCGAGGTCGCGGTAGAAGCCGCGAATCTTCTTCCACTTGACGACCGCGAGGACAGCATTCAGGGCGTTGAGATCCGCGACCTGGATGTTGGAGGCGTAGATGTCCTTGGCGCCGCCGCCGACGAAGGAAATGCGCTGCCGCGCGTGATCGCGCTTCTCCGGCGTACTGGCGGTGACGCGCAGGATGCCGCCCAGCGACCCCTCGTCGAGCTCGAGCCCCATGCCAACATCGACGAACGCGGCGCCGATCGCCTCGAGCTTCTCTACGATCAGCCGCTTAGCGTCACCCGCATCGAGGGACAGGAACGCGAAGGTGACGCCGTCGAGAAGGTGAATGTTGTCGACGCCGAGCGCGACATCGTGCGCCACGATGTTCCGGTGCATCCGGCTGTAGATGCGCTTCAGGTATTCGACCTTCTTGGGCGCTTCCCGCAATTCCTCCAGGCTCGGAGCGCCCGGCGCGCGAAACGCGTTATGGGTCAGGAACTCGTCGCTGTCGAACAGCCGGATTTCCCGGACAGGCGTCTTGGCGACGAAATCCAGGATGTAGCCGCCGGTCCCCCCGACGCCGATGATGGCGACCCGCTCGTTGACGAGTCGCTCGGTCAGGACGCCGATCCCGACACGGTCGGAGGCGGTCTCGACATAGTTGAAGACGCTGTCCTCCTCCTCTTCCGGTTCGCGGAAGGTGCGAGGCGTCGCGCCGGACTTCAGCACTGCGGCCGGGCCCGCGAGGATATTCGCGTAGCTCGTCATCTTGTGGTGGTAGTCCGAGTAGCCGCCGTCTGGCTTGCTGGAGAAGCTGTGCGTCGCCTTCAGGCCGTGGCCGAGATCGAAGGCGCCGGCCGCATGCGAGATGCCCTGGATGGGCCTGCCGTCGGCGTGGCACGGGAAATCGCCGTCCCAGTGGATGACATGGGTGTCGGGCGGGCGCGTCTGATCTCCGGCCAGCGTGAGGCTGGAGATGAGGGTGCCGATGCGCACCTCCCGGCGCGCATCGACATACGGCACCTCGCGCATAACGAGATACCCGCCCTGCTGCTGGACGAAGTAGCCTTCGTCCCGCAGCCGCTTGAGGTCCGGATTACGACTGAACAGTGCGCGTGACATTGAACACCGTGCCCTTCTTCTTGACGTCGACGGAGCCGCCAACCCCGAGCTCACCGGCGGGCGGCGTCGACGCCGCGTGCCGATAGGTCATCGAGAAGACGACGTTGGGTTCGTGCT
This sequence comes from Sphingobium sp. LB126, assembly GCF_002795205.1. Classification (NCBI taxonomy): domain Bacteria; kingdom Pseudomonadati; phylum Pseudomonadota; class Alphaproteobacteria; order Sphingomonadales; family Sphingobiaceae; genus Sphingobium; species Sphingobium sp. LB126. The sequence goes on along the minus strand of NZ_NETV01000001.1, from coordinate 107,243 downwards.
GGCCCGGGAAGGCGAGCTGGACGATCTGTTCGAACGTCACCGTGCGGGCGTTCACCGTGCGCGGCCGCGAATTGACGATGATCTCGAACGTCAGCCGCGCGGTGATGAACCGCTCGATGCCGGGCTGGACCAGATCGATCAGCTCGCCATGCTCGATCAGGCGATCTTCACCGCCGGGAACCTCGAGGAAGACGGCCTCCCCCTCGCCGGGCTTGGCGAGGCCGTAGAGCACCGTGCCGCTGATGACCGGCTTGCCCCAGAGCAGCTCGTGGTCGTTGAGGGTCAGCTTGAAGTCGCGGTCGGTCTGGAAGGCGATGAACCGCTCGGCGCCGCGCTCACGCAGGTCGAACGGCTCGTTGAGCCTCACATCCTCGAAATCGCCCGAGGGCAGGATCGCGATGAGGCTGTAACCGTCCCGCGGGTCGAGTGCCGCGGCTTCCAGCAACTGGCGGCCGAGCGGCACGGGATCGCTCACCACACGGGACTGGAAGTTGAGATCGCCCTGCGCGAGGAGAAAGCGATACCCCCGCGCCGGACGCAACGCCCGGCCTTCGCGCAGGGCGTTGCCGAGATCGTCGTAATCAAGAAGTTCTTCGGTGTTCATAAGATTGGGTCCTTAGGTTCGGCCGAGGCAGCGCCGCGGCTCTAAGGGTCCAATCGGAGCGAGGGAGGCCGACCGGTAAGGTCAGACGAACTTTTTTTGCAAGGGGCCGTCGGGGGTCTGCCCGCAGATGAAGAAGGCCGGGCAGTTCGGGCAGGTGCGCGACGAAACCTCGGCCGGAAACCGTCCGGCGCGGATGTCGCCGAGAAACTTTGCGAGCTTGTCCTTGCGCCCCTTCAGCTCCCGATCGGACAAGGCAAGCGCATGTGCCTCGCCGTCGGAAAGATGGACGAGCTCTGCGACCGCGCCGGGAAAGGACTGCCTGACCGCCAGCATCAGCGCCGCCGCGCCGACATCCTTGCCCTCGGCCGACCGCATGTGACCCGTGCGAATGCGGCGCACGGCGCGGATGCCGTCCGGCCGCACCAGCACCTCGTCCGGCCGAACGATGATCTCCTCGCCGCCGAAACTGAGGCTGAGCGCGACCGGCGCTTCGGGGACTGCTTCGGCGCGGTTCGCCAGGAAGAAGCGCAGCATTGCCAGCGCCAGATCGCGGAATTCCGCGCGATAGCCGTGCTCGCCGAGCCCCTCGCCGGCGAGCGCCGCATCGATGCGATCTTGCAGCGCCTGCTCGGACACGGGTCCATCCGACGCGATCACCGCCTCGACCACCACGCGAACCGCCTCATGCAGATGCATGAAGGCGGTCGCGGTTCGCCGGCCGCCGACCTGCAGGACATGCGTGTAGAAGAAGCGACGCGGGCAGGATTCATAAAGAGCGATCTGCGGGGCGCCTAACCGCAGCCGTCCGTCGACCACCAAATCGATATCCCGAGCTTCCGCGGCCACGGGAAGCGGCCGTGCCGGCACGAGCGAACGGCGTGTTAAGGTCGCCCCGAGACGGTCGAGGAATGGCGAAAGCGGTCGGTTGTGGCCGTTACTCTTCTCGGTCGGCGCATAAAGGATCAGGCGATCGCGGGCGCGCGACTGCGCCACGTAAAATAGGCACTCCTGCTCCTCGGCCTGACCTGCGCGGAACGCCTCCAGCGCACTGCCCTCCGCCCCCGCGATCATCCCGTCGGGCGCCGGACAGGGCGGCGCCGGCGGCGTGCGTGGGATCGTGTCGCTGTTAAGCCCAGGAATATGGACGCCACCGAACTCTAGGCCCTTGGCGCCATGGATGGTCATCAGCCGCACGGCGTCGAGATGCTGGGCGGCCGCCGGCAATTGGCGCAGGTCGCGGTCGTCGCCGAGCCGCACGAGCCTGCGCACACGATCGAGCAGGCGCGTGATGGGCAGCCCGCGTCCGGCCGGTTGTACCCGCACAAAGTTGAGGAATTGCCAGATCGCGATGCCCCGTGTGCGGTCGGCGAGATCCTCCGACGCGCCCAGGCGCGCGGCGATGCGTGTGCGATCGAGCAACAGCGTCGCGAGCACGGTCCAGGGCGAGGCCGTCTGATCGAAACCATCGAGCGCAGTCGCGAGCTTGGCAACGGTCTGCCGCCCCCTGTCGCTCAAACCGGGGATCGCCTCGCCATGCCGCAGCCAGCCCGCCGGCGCGTGCTCGGCCGCCCGCAGATGGTCGAAGACCGCGACCACATCGGCAAAGGAGGTGGCGAAGTCTCGCCAGCAGGCAATGCGCACCAGGCCCATGGCGCGCCGATCGACCAGGATCGAGAGGAGAGCCAGGAGATCCTTGACCTCACCCCGCTCGAACAGACTTCCCAGGAAGAGGACCGGCACGCCGAGCCGTTCCAGGTCCTGCCCGATCGTCGACAGCTTTTCGTTGCCGGTGCACAGGACCGCCTGGTCACGATAGGCGTAGCCGTCACGCCGCAGCTCCTCGATAGCGTCGGCCAGGGCGACCTGCTGCTGCTCGGCGCGCTGGACCGTGCGCAACTCGGGCCTATGTCCATTGGCGTCGCGGTCCGCGTCGAGGCCACTATCCGCATCGCCGGCGCGCATCGTGATCGCGAAACTGGAGAAGCTGGCGACAATCTCCGGCACCGAACGATAATTACGCTTCAATCGACCGCGATTGCCACCGGCGAAGTCCTCCTTGCCGAACCGGGTTATGTTGAAGGATGAGGCACCGCGAAACCGGTAGATCGACTGCTTGGCGTCGCCGACCATCCAGAGATTGCGGCCGTCGGGCCGCAGTGCGCTCAGCAGCCGCACGCTGCTGCGGTTCACGTCCTGATACTCATCCACCAGGACATGATCATATTGCGCCTGCAGCGCCGCGCAGATGGCCGCCTCCTTTTCGAGCAGTTGCACCGGCAAGGCGACAAGATCGCCGAAGTCGATGCAATGCGCGTTGCGCTTGAGCTGTTCGTAGGCCGCGTAGACGCGGGCAACCTCGCCGGCGCGTTCCGCCGCCTCGCGCGCATCCGAGTCCTGGGCTTTCGCCTGCATGGCGTCGGCGAGCGCGGCGTAGGTTTCGGCGTCGACCACCTCATCCTTCGCCCGCGATACGGCGGCCAACATGTCGGCAATGATCTGGGTCGGATCGTAAAGATTGCGGTAGTACGCGAGCCTAAGCCGCGGGAACTCCCCCTCGAGGAGTTCGACCGCTTCGGTCCGGTCCATCATCCGCGGGTCCTTCGGCAGGCCGAGCTCCGCATGGAAACGACGGATGATATCGAGGCCGAAGGCATGGAACGTGCCGATCCACATCGCGGCCGCAGCCTCGGGCCGCTTGCGCGCGATCCGCTCGGCCATCTCGCCCGCTGCCTTGTTCGAAAAGGTCAACAGCAGTATGCGCCGTGGATCGACGCCCTCGCCTAGAAGGCCCTCGACGCGCGCGATCAGCGTCTGCGTCTTGCCGGTGCCAGGCCCCGCCTCAAGCAGATAGGCTTCGCCGCGATGCGCCGCAGCGGCCGCTTGCAGCGGATTGAGCGGCCGTTCGACATGCGCCGCAGTCGCGGCGGGAGGCACGGGCGGCAGCAGCAAAGCATCGAACAACTGCTGCGCGACGACCTCGAACGGCGCGCCGAGCTTCGCGGCGATGGCGGACGCGGCGAGCCCTTGGTCGACATGGAGCGCCCGCGCGACGGTGCGCGGAAGCAGCAGTTCGCGCGCGAACAGGTCCATCTGGACTTCGCGGCGTTGCCGGCGTCCATAATCGACAACCCGATCCATTCCGACTGGTGAGGGCTCGGCCGGGCGTGCCGGATCAATCATCGGCGCCGCTTCGCCACCAGGATCGTCGCCCAGCTCGACATGGCCGATCTCATGCGCCACGAGGAAAGCTTGCTCGAACGGAGAGCCCATATTCTCGTGAAGAATCAGATCGTCGGCGGCGACGAAAGTCGCGCGGCCGCCATTGAGGACGGCTGCGCCGGCGGCAGTCCGTTCGACATCAATCCCCCGCCGCTTGGCCTCGGCGACAGCAAAGTCATAGGGCGACCAGGGATCGGCGCCGGATGCAACGAGGCGAGCGTGAAGCTCGGCGGCGACTTGCCTGGCGAGCTCCACACTGTCCATGTCAGTCCGCCTCCGCCAACAGCCGGGCGCGCTTCTCGGCCGGGACGCCGGCATCGATCAGCACTTGCTCGAAGGTGACCTGCTCGCCGGCCACCGGTTTGCTGTCGGCCTTATAGCTGCGCGCGACAATCAGGTGCGCTGGCCCCCAGGACGACTCCAACTGTGCGACAGAGCTGCGCATCGCATCCGCCAATATCGCCAGGAAGCGTCGCGGGATACTGACGAGAGAGACCCGCCGTTCGCGCAGTGCGGTCACGACCTGCCGGGGCACGTCCAGACGCTGCGCGACGGCGCGCCAGTCATCGACCGTCAGCGCCGCGAAAGGGTCGGCTGCTGCCGCCGGCATAACCTTCGCGTGTTGCGACCAGGCAGCGTCGATCAGCGCCCGATCGGTAGCAGAGAGGGGTGCGGCATCTTCATAAGCCTCGCGGCTGAGTTCGCGCGAGAGGTCGATGAGCTCCCCGGCATATTCCGGGTATAGCCGCAGATAGCGTTCCAAGGTCGACCGGCCAGGCTCGCTCTCGACCGCGAACGCGTCGAGCACGGCCTCGCGGGATGGACGTCCGCCGCCGGGGCTCACCGCTCGTCTCCGTCGGCCATGGCAGCTCGCAGGGCGGCGAAGGCCTTGTCGCGGTAGGTTCGGACGGTCTTTTCGGAGCGGCCCAAAGCCTTGGCGATGGTCATGACGTCCGGCTCCTTGGAGTCGATGGGGAAGCCCTGTCTCAACATGTGAATGATCCTGCTTTGTTCTGTCGGTAGAGCTTCAATCGCTGCATCCAGGCGCGACCGGTAAGACGGGTCGTCGAAATCCGACACGGCGAAGGGATCGTGGGTCCCTGCGGCCGCCTCGACCTCCGGTGACAGTTCTCCGCTCTCCTCGTCATATTCGAGGGGCTGGGAACGGTTTTCGTCGCGCCAGGCCTTTTCCTGCGCATCGCGCCGCAGGCTCGCTAGCGCGCCATCGAAGCGCACCTCGAAGTAGTCGACCTTTTCGTCGTAGGCGGCGCGGTCCGCCGAAAAGAGCTCGACGAACCGGCCGAACACCTTGTCGCGCACGACCCCGCGCGTCAGCGATTCCGTCTTTCCATCGGAGCTTTCCGCCCTGGGCAAACTGCGCAGCACCCGTTCGGTCAAGATCCGATAGAGGCGCTCGAACCACACCTCGTTGTTGTCGCGACGGCTCGCGCGAATGAAGTAAACGAGACATTCGCTCGGGACGTAGCCCGGGTCCGAGCGCTTGGTGATTTCCGCCCTGGCGATCAAGCCATCACGCGGCAGGACTGCCAATTCGGCGATGAGGGCTTCTATCTTCGGGTCGCGCTCGTAGAGTTCGCCGCTGAGGCGGCGTTTGCGCAGCGGGGTTACGATCGCTTCGCCCGCGCCACGCGCGTCTGCCTTTTGCCCGGTGTCGAAAGCTCCCTCCAACTGGTTCATCGCGCGGCCCCGCCTCCCGTATCGCCCTTCTTGTTGAGACGCGTCTCGAGCGAGCCGATGCTGTCGAGCACCGCCTCGAAATCCGGTGGATCGCCAAAGATCATGCCCTGCATGGCCCTGTAGTCGACGCGCAGTTGCTCGATCATCGCGTCATGCGGGGCGAGTGCAAACGAGCCAGGCGCAGCGCTCGCGAGATCGAAGTCCGGTCGATTGAAGAACATCCGGGCGTGCGCGACGCAATCCGCACCGAGCGCCGGATCAGCGATGGCGGCGGCGCCGACGCGGGCCGCGGCGAGCTGGTGCAGGTCATAATAGTGACGGGAAACGCGTTGGCCGCCCCCGCGCAGCTCGCCGCGCTTGTCGAACCAGCGCCGCAGCCCATGGAGGATGACAACCTTGTCCCAGAAGGTACGTTCCGGATCGACCGTGCGGACGGCCGGCACGGTCAGGTCGAGCGCCGGCAGATCATCATCGACATAGGGTTTGATCGGCACTTCGCTGTTCGGATCGAGCGCGGATTTCGCGCCCGACTCGATCTTGATCGCTGCCCGCACATAATCCGATCGCGGCGTCGCCGCGGGATACCAGATCAGAAGCGTCTGCCCGTCGGGATCAGCGTCATCGGCTTCCACTCGGGCCGCGCCGGCATCGAGGCCGGCAGCCTGAAGCCGGTCCTGCAGGATCTGCGTCAACTCAGCCCGCAGCGGGCCGTTGATGTAGGCTTGGCAGGCGTCCTTGATCGCATCGAGGCGCGCCCGGCGCTTTTTGCTACTCAGCGCTTCGAGCTCCTCGATGGTCGCCGGCTCGCCGATGTCGTCCCGAAACACCGTGACATCAATGTCTTCGGAGAAGCGATTGATCAAACCAAACCCTTTGGACAGGGAGGTTCCACCTTTGAAGAGGAGGCGGGGTCCGCCCTCTTTCAAGCCATTGAACAAGGCATCCAGCGTCCAGCAGACCCAGAAGTCCTTCTCGATATTCTGAGACGCCGTGCCGAGGCGTAGCGCCGTCGTATCGAAGGCGCTCAACATCGCGTCCGACCCGGCCGCGAGAACCTCGTCGAAAGCCGGATTCATGTCTTCACCGCCCGGGCTGCACCGCGCTTGGCAGTTTGTGCCTTCTGCGGGGAGAGCGGCTTTCGCTTGGGCCGGGCGACGGCAGCATGACGCTGATCATCGGCATCGTCCGCCGTTCTTTGTTGATGACGATCATGATCAGCATCATCACGATCATCATCGACGTGCCGACGACGAACGCCGGCGTCGCTTTCAACGAGCGGCTTGAGAAACACCCACATCCATGTCGGAAGAGCTGTCATACCGGCAGTGAGATCCGCTTTGAGGGGCGGTCCCACCGTGGGATCTTCGAAAAGATTGGCGAGCTTGCGCCTAACCTGATCACTTTCTCCTTCACGAACCAGGAGATCGCGCAGCCAGTGAAGCGCTTGGACGACGCGCATCGCTGGTCGTCCGGCCCAGAATAGCTTGCTGGCCGCGGTTGGACGGAAGGTGATCGTTACGTTGCCGAGCTTGATCGCGCGGCGCCGAGCGTCGGTGTGCACCACGATTTTGGCGGGGACGGCGTCAGTTAGGCCCAGATCGTTCGCCGCGGTCATGCCGTCGACAAGCATCCGGGTTTGGTCACGTCGCCCGACGGCGTCGATGACTGAGCGCGGATCAGGCGGATTGGGTTTCTGGGTGAGTTTGTTGAAGCCAGGCTGATCGTAGAGCCCACGATCAATCCGCCTAAGGATTTCGACCTTCGTCAGCCGCTGCAACGCCTTATCGACCGCGTCCCGCGAGGCGAGATCGACGAAGTCACTGGGCGTCCAGACCTTGCGTGGCGCATCCGCACGGATGCGCTCGAGCATGGCTTTCTTCAGATCGGGCGAGTCGGTGTTCATGTCCGAAAATTGTAGTCCTTTTTCGGACGCGAACCAAGTGGATTGTCCGAAATAAATATACAAATTTCGGACAATCTAAATAGGTAGGCCGCCCACCTGAGAATGGCTCCTTCGGCCGTATGCAACTTTGCCGACCGTCCTGGCGAGCCAGCTCGGTAGCTGGGGCGCGACCGCGACGAGTTCGCCGAACGTGGAAGACGGCAACTTGCGCTTCAACGTCATCAAGGCGGCTTCTGCCTTTTCCGGCCCCAGCCAGGCGAGCGCTCGCACCGCCTGTCCGGCGGGCCGATCGGCCAGCGCCAACTGCCAGCGCGGCGCATGCCGCAGCTCGACGACCTGCTGGCCCAGATTCATCGTCCGGCTACGGCCCGATGTCAGATAGACCGACCGGACCGGCACCTGTGTCGTGAGGCCGAGCGCGTTAGCGGCCGCGGCACCGTTCGACACGATGGTTTCGCCGCGCTGGAGCGCGAGGGCTTCGACGGCCTTCTCGACGGAGGGCGCGCGGACGCCGAACCGACTCGAAACCGGGCGCAGATAGACGCCGCGCCCGGCACGCATCAGCCGGCCACGTTCAGCCAGTCGCGACAAGGCTTGATCCACCGCGGCGCGATTGCCGAGATGGAGCAGGCTCTTCGCCGCGATCGGAGCGCCCTCGGGCAAGCCCTCGGTGTGCGCCAGAATCTGTTCGGTCAGTCGTTGCACGGCACTTCTCCTGTCAGAAATATATGCGGTTTTCTGACAGTTTTCAATCTCCCCCAAACCGACTGGAAGGGCCAGCGATTGAGAGGGGGCCTGGAGGGGAAAGCCTTCCCCTGCGGCCGAGCCCAGGGTCTCGGCCGACCCCTTCTGCGGGGAGACCCCGCAACGCCCTCATTAGAGTGAGAGTGTGGACCGGATTTCCGTGACGGGTTGAGGGTCGGGAGAGAGTCTTCCGGCGCCCGTCATGGAGTTTGATCCCATGAACATGCAGGTTCTCGATGCCCGGCGCGACGTGAGTGGCGGCTGGAAGGTGGACATCAACCGCGGCGAGCGCATCGGTCGGGTTTCCTCGGAGTGGTTCTCGCGACCCGACGACGAGCGCTATCTCTCGCTCGCCGAACTCGGCCGGACCGTCCGCGAGCGCACCGAGCGCAGCCGAACGCGCGTTGTCGAATCCGCGCTTATCCATGTCGAAGCCAGCCGCACCGATCCCGAACGGCTTGCCCTGATCCTACCAGGCGCCGACAAGCCCATCGCTCCGACGCACTGGAGTTTCGGTCAGCTCGCGAGCCAGGTCGGCGCGCCGGCCGCCTATCTGCGGCAGCTCCCCGCCGCGCTCGCCGGCATCAACCTGCAATATGGGCTGACCGCCCACCGCGCCGAGCAGATCAAGACCCTCGAGACCGACGACGGCCGCGTCGAGCTGCGCGCCGTGACCGGCCCCGACTACGGCCGGATCTACGACCACGAGCTGGTCGAAGCCGTGCAGCGCATCGCCGGCAACGGCACCGGCGACACCCGTTGGAAAGTGCCCGGTGTCCTCGACTGGTCGACCGGCGTCTATAATCCGCGCGTCGACATCACCAAGGACACCACGACGCTCTACGCTTCCGATCGCGACGTCTTCCTTTTCCTCGTCGACGATCTGAATCCGATCGAAGCCGGCAAGCTCGCGGATGGATCGCCCGATCTCTATTTCAGGGGCTTCTATGCCTGGAACAGCGAAGTGGGCGCCAAGACCCTTGGTATCGCGTCCTTCTATCTCAGGGCCGTGTGCCAGAATCGCAATTTGTGGGGCGTCGAAGATTTCGAGGAGATCTCCATCCGCCATTCCAAATACGCCGCTTCGCGCTTCGCCCATGAGGCGGCGCCGGCCTTGCTCAGCTTCGCGGACTCCTCACCGCAGCCGTTCATCACCGGCATCAAGGCGGCGCGCGAACGCATCGTCGCGCACAAGGACGAAGAGCGCACCGAATTCCTGCGCCGCCGCGGCTTCTCGAAAGCCGAGACGGGCAAAATCATCGACGCGGTGCTGGCCGAGGAAGGCCGCCCGCCGGAAAGCATCTTCGATTTCGTCCAGGGCATCACCGCCGTCGCGCGCGACAAGCCCCACCAGGACGCGCGGCTCGAGCTCGAAGGCAAGGCCAAGAAGCTGCTCGATCGCGCCGCCTGATCCCCGCAATGCCGGAGATGCGGTTGTCCGTGTCTCCGGCTTTGCGTCCCCTAGCCATACTGTTTCCGGGCTGTCTTGTGGCCCAGATCCAGGTCACCTATTCAGTGGTGCGGCATGGAGCACAATCGCCAAACGAGCGACTGGATACAGAATGCTAGAGCAGGCGCCTGCGGAATATTACATCGATGAAAGCGGCAATACCGGCGACCTGAGCACGGTCAAAATCGACTCCTACTTCGTCGAACAGCGCATGTTCGCCTTGGCTGCATTCGGCTGCACGCTCGACCAGGACTTCACCGATAAATTGGGCGCACTAAAAAAGGCGCACCGCATCCAGTCGTCGGAGCTCAAATCAAAACAGGCTTATGACAAGCCGCGCTTCATCTTTGATCTTCTGGACCTCCTTGAGACGCGCCGCGCCCCAATCTTTATCGAGCTTGTCGACAAGCACTTCTTCGTTGTCGTGAACATCATCGAGCGAATGGTGGTGCCCTATGTGGGGGAATGCGACACTCAACCTGGCGCCCTTTGGATGAAGGGCGTTATGGCGAACTACATGGCGCTATATGCACCTCCCGAGCTGGCTCACGCCTTTGCCGCATGTTGCCAAAGCAGAGACCACGCGGAAATACGCGAACTTTACAAGCAAATAATTCGGTGGGCGCAGGGAAGCGGAGTTCCGCCTACTGACGTGGCGGCGGGGATCATCCGTTTTGCGCGCGACAGCTTGAAGGACTTCCGCAAGCTGCCGAAAGCCAAGGCCGTCGAGCGGGCATTACCGATTCCCGACAAGAATCCCGCCGGGAAGCTGCTCTGGGTTCTGCCGAACCTGACATCGTTCACCAACATCTACGCCCGGATCAATCGCTTCGCGCGAAAGCAGGTTTCCGGCGTGACGCTGTTCCACGACGAGCAATTGCAGTTCGGAGACATTCTTCTGCACAACAAGAAGCTCGCAGAGGACCTGGCGCAGCTTGGCGTGAAATTGCCCCTGCAGACGGCCGACTTCGAATTCTCGCAGGCGGCCGACCTGCAATTCCAGCGATCGCACGATTCTATCGGCATTCAGGTCGCCGACGTCCTCGCCGGTTTCATCGCGCGATATGTACAGGACGCTGTGTGGGGCGGCGCCCCCATGCATCCTGACAAGGTAGCGATTTTCCGCCGCCTCGTCGCAACAGGCGACCGCAGCTTGGGTTCGGGTGTCAACTTCGTCGCGCCCGACAACATGATCCGCTTCCTCGGCATCGAACCGCGCTCGAATTTCTAGGGCGGCATCAAGCCGTCATGGGCGAATACGAAGGACTGGCGCGGGATCATCGCCGGTTCTGGCAGTGACCTTACCGATGGCGTTTGATGGTGTCGCTGCCCTCCTAGAGTGAGAGGGCGGTGCTTCGCTTCGTGACGGGTTTAGGGTCGAGAGAGAGGCTTTCGGCGCCCGTCGCGGAGTAAGTCTCATGGCAACTGCCATTCAGAAGATCACCCTGTCGTCGGCGCAGGACATCCCCTTCAACAAGCTGGTGCTGAGCCAGTCGAACGTCCGCCGCGTCAAGGCTGGCGTCTCGATCGACGAGCTGGCCGAGTCGATCACCCGGCGCGGTCTCATCCAGTCCCTCCACGTCCGGCCGGTGCTCGATGCCGACGGCCAGGAAACCGGCATGTACGAAGTGCCGGCGGGCGGGCGTCGCTTCCGCGCGCTGCAGCTCCTCGTCAAGCAGAAGCGCCTCACCAAGACCTCCAAGGTGCCGTGCGTGGTGTCGGACGCCAATGCCGACATCCTCGTCGACGAGGTGTCGCTGGCCGAGAATATCGAACGCGCCCCGCTGCATCCTCTCGACCAGTTCCGCGCGTTCCAGGCGATGCGCGAGAAGGGCATGACCGAGGAGGCGATTGCGGCTGCATTCTTCGCGTCCGTCCAGGTCGTGAAGCAGCGGCTTCGCCTCGCGGCCGTCTCGCCGTCATTGCTCGATATCTATGCCGAGGACGGCATCACGCTCGAACAGCTCATGGCCTTCACCGTCACCAACGATCATGCGCGTCAGGAGCAGGTCTGGGAGTCGGTTCGCAATAGCTGGCAGAGGGAACCCTACCAGATCCGGCGCATGCTGACCGAGACCGCCGTCCGCGCATCCGACAAGCGGGCCGTATTCGTCGGCATCGATGCCTATGAAACCAACGGCGGCTGCGTGCTGCGCGATCTCTTCCAGGATGACGACGGCGGCTGGCTGCAGGATCCTGCGCTGCTCGATCGCCTGGTCGCCGACAAGCTGAAAGCCTCCGCCGAAGCGATCGCCGGCGAAGGCTGGAAATGGATCGAGGTGGCGATGAGCTTCCCCTATGGCGCCACCCACGGCCTGCGCGAGATCGTGGGCACGCCGCTCGACCTGACGGCTGACGAACAGGCGACCATCGAGGCGCTCAACGCCGAGTGCGCCAAGCTGGAGGCCGAATATGAGAACGCCGACGAGTTGCCGGACGAGATCGATCAGCGCCTTGGCGAAATCGAAACCGCGCTCGCCAGCTTCGACGAGCGGCCGGTCCACTACGAACCCGCCGACATCGCGATCGCCGGGGTCTTCGTCAGCCTGGACGCCGACGGCACGCTGTCGATCGACCGCGGCTATGTCCGACCCGAGGACGAGATCGCCAACCAGGCGGGCGATGGCGAGGGTGAAGAGCAGGATGGCGGCGACGATGACGCTGACTATCCGGCGTCGCCTTCGGTCCAGCGCGCGGTCATCACCATCTGCGGCAAACCTGCCGAGCCCGAGGAGGAGGACGAGGACGACACGATCAAGCCGCTCCCCGATCGACTGATCACGGAGCTGACCGCCGATCGCACCCTCGCGCTCCGCGACAAGCTCGCCACCGATCCCTCGGTCGCCTTCGTCGCCGTCCTGCACAAGTTCTGCCAGGACGTGTTCTACGGCGGCAGCCAGTACGGCTTCGCGATGGAGGTCAGCGTGCGGGGCACGACCTTCCATTCGCAGCCCGAAGGGCTTCGTGACAGCGTCTATGCCAAGGCGATCGAGGCCCGGCACGATAGCTGGCGCAAACGGCTCCCGGCCAAAGTCGCTGATCTCTGGGATGGGCTGGCCGCACTGACTGGCCCCGAACAGGCCGAACTCTTCGCCCATTGCGCTTCGTTCGGCGTCAATGCGCTTTATGAGCGGGCCGATCGCTACGGTGGCCGTGTCTCGGCGCATAGTGTCGAACAGCGCATCGCCGAAGCCGATCGCCTGTCGCTGGCGGTCGGGCTCGACATGGCCGAAGCCGGGTGGCGGCCGACCGTCGCCAACTATCTCGGCCGCGTCACCAAGCCCCGCATCCTCGAAGCGGTGCGTGAAGGCGCCGGCGAGCGCGCCGCCCAACTCATCGCACATCTGAAGAAGGGCGACATGGCGACCGAAGCCGAACGTCTCCTCGCCGAGACGGGCTGGCTGCCCGAACCGCTGCGCAATTCCGGCGCCGATGCCGAAAGCACCGAGGCGGACTCTGGCGAGGGCGACGAGGCGTTGCCGGACTTCCTCGACGGCGATGACGAGGAGACCAACACCGATGATGAGGAGGAACGGCACCTCGCCGCCGCGGAGTGACGGCGGTCCTCATCTGACTTGACGAGCCCGGCGTCCCTTCGGGGGCGTCGGGCTTTTTTCATGCGCGCCGATCGAGAGGGAGAGTTTGGCCCGGACGTGGCGAGCCGGACATGGAGGAGAGAGCGCCTGCCGGCTCTCCCGTTCCCTGCTCTCCGGGAGTGGCCTCATGGCCGACTATTTCACCCATTTCTCATGCCTGCTCGATGTCGGCACGCCCGAGACCGCAGCCCGCGCGCTCGATCTCTACAACCAACTGTCCGAGGACGGAGCATCCGAGGAACCGCCGTCCGATGGCTTCCTCCTGTCCATCCAGCCCGAGCATGGCGGCTCCAAACTCTGGATGCGCGACGATGTCACCGGCGATCCCGAACGGCTGATCCAGTTCGTCATACGCTGCGCCGCCGAATTCCACCTCACCGGCCGATGGGGCTTTCAGTACGCCAACACCTGCTCCCGGCCGCGTCTCGATGGCTTCGGTGGCGGCGCGCATGTCCTCGATCTCGCGACCGGCGAAACTGTGGCGTGGATCTATACCAACGGTTGGCTCGCCGAGGTGATCGATGGCGGCGATGGTGCCTGACATCATCGAGACCATTGTCTGTCGCTTGATGGCGCGGCCGGGCCGCGCCCCTTGAGAGCGAGAGGAAGGCCGGGACGGGTTTGAGCCCGTCCGGTCCGAGAGAGAGCGCCGGCGGGCTTTCCCGCTCCGCTCTCCCGAGGACGTCTCCCATGAATGCTCACACCCTTGCGGCGGCGCTGCCGACCGCCGCCGATCAGCCGACCGACGCTGCCGCCATCCATGCCGCGGCACTTCTCCTCCTTCCTCACATCGAGCGCGGCGAGCGCATCGACGCCGCGGTCTTGCGCACCGCCATGGAGACCGCCTTCGGCGCGTCCGATACTGCCGGCGCCTGGGACTGGAAGGACGCCTATGACGCCTGCGAAGCCGCAACCGTCCTCATGCTCCGCAAATACGGAAAGGCGCTTTTGCGCAAAGCCGGGTCTCCGGCTGCGGCGGTTCCTCTGTTCGGCAAGATCGCGGGACTTCTGCCCACCCACACGCGCCGCTCCGAGGAGGCGCAGGCCTTCCAGCAATTCTCGACGCCGATCCCGCTCGGCCTGGCCGCGATCACTGCGGCCGCCATCACACCCGCCGATCGCGTGCTCGAACCATCGGCCGGCACCGGCCTGCTCGCCATCCTCGCCGAGATCGCCGGCGGCACGCTTGTCCTCAACGAACTCGCCGAAACCCGGGCCGCACTCATCTCCTCCCTCTTTCCGGCCATTCCCGTGACCCGCTTCGACGCAGCCCAGATCGACGATCATCTCGACCCGGCGACCGTCCCAACAATCGTGGTGATGAACCCGCCATTCTCGGTCCTCGCCAATGTCGAGGGGCGTGTCGCCGACGCAGCCTATCGCCATCTCGCATCCGCGCTCGCGCGGCTCGCCGATGGCGGGCGCCTGGTCGCGATCACCGGCGCGAATTTCGGCCCCGACATACCGGCCTGGCGCGACGCCTTCGTCCGCCTGCAGGAGAGGGGCCGCGTCGTGTTCACCGCCGCCGTCCATGGCTCAGTCTATGCCAAGCACGGCACGACCGTCGAAACCCGGCTGACCGTGATCGACAAGATCCCGGCCGACGAGCCATCCGCATTTCCGGCGTCCCCCGGCACCGCTCCCGACATCGCCACGCTGATGACGTGGATCGCCGAGCATGTGCCGCCGCGCCTGGCTGTCGCGCCTGCTGTTCAGGTCATGCCGACCGGCGCCACGCCGCGCACCGTTCGCGGCTATCTCGCGCGCACCGCGGCGACATCGGCGACCCGCGTGGGCCTCGCCGATCCCGAGGGCGTGCCGCTCGCCTATGAGACCGTCGACTGGACCCCGGCCGAGGGCGCCCGCCTCAGCGACGCGATCTACGAGCAATACGGATTGCAGACGATCCGTATTCCCGGCTCTCAGGCCCATCCCACCAAGCTCGTGCAATCCGCCGCCATGGCCTCGGTCGCCCCGCCCAAGCCGAGCTATCGGCCGACGCTGCCAGCGACCATCATGGACTCGCTCTCAGACTCCCAGCTCGAAACCCTGATCTTCGCGGGCGAAGCCCATTCCGATTTTCTCGCAGGTTCCTGGACCATCGACGACACTTTCGATGTCGTGGCGGCCGCCGCCGATGATGCAAACGGCGTCGTCCGCTTCCGCCGCGGCTTCTTCATCGGCGACGGCACCGGCGTCGGAAAGGGGCGCGAGTCGGCCAGCATCGTGCTCGACAACTGGATGCAGGGCCGGCGCAAGGCGGTCTGGATCTCCAAATCCGACAAGCTGATTGAGGATGCGCAGCGCGACTGGTCCGCACTCGGCATGGAGCGCCTGCTGGTCACGCCGCTCTCGCGCTTCCCGCGGGGCAAGCCGATCGCTCTGCCGGAAGGCGTCCTATTTACAACCTATGCCACGCTGCGTTCCGACGACCGCGGCGAGAAGGTTTCGCGGGTCAAGCAGATCGTCGAATGGTTGGGCTCCGATTTCGACGGAGTGATCATTTTCGACGAGGCGCACGCGATGCAGAACGCTGGCGGCGGCAAGGGAGAACGGGGCGATGTCACGCCCTCGCAGCAAGGGCGCGCGGGGCTTCGCCTGCAGCACGCCTTGCCCAATGCCCGCGTCGTCTATGTCTCCGCCACCGGCGCCACCACGGTCCAGAACCTTGCCTACGCGCAGCGCCTCGGTCTGTGGGGTGGCGACGATTTTCCCTTCTCGACCCGCGCCGAGTTTGTCGAGGCGATCGAGGCCGGCGGCGTCGCGGCGATGGAGGTGCTTGCCCGCGACCTTCGCGCGCTCGGCCTCTACACCGCCCGATCGCTGTCGTTCGACGGCGTCGAATATGAGCTGGTCGAGCACGAGCTGACCGCCGAGCAGCGGCGCATCTACGATGCTTATGCCGGCGCCTTCGCGGTCTTATGCGCAGCTGCGCATAAGACAGCTTATCGCGAGGTAGCGATAATGCGCAGGAGCGCGGCATAGTCGCTGAATTCCTGCACTGTCGTGCGATCTTGCTGCACATTATTTTGATTGCGAACCTCGGTGGTCTCTGGACCAGCTGAGGAAACAATCATGTTGCAGACGCACGACGAATTGATCGCCGAACTCTCGAATTTGCTCACGGCGCAGAATTATAACCCGGTGGTTGTGGCGAACCATCGACTCTACGCGCGCGCATTTCTCGATTATCTGGCCGAGTGCGACATGCAGGTCGAGACTGTGACGCCTCAGCAGGTCGACCAGTATTTTTGCTATGCAATCCAGGATTTTCAGGCCCAGTATGGCCGAGTTCCCTGTCCGCGGTGGCACATGTTGCCCCGCACGTCAATCAACAAGCTCCTCCGGCTTGCTCAAGGCAAATGGCCGCCCGAGCCGGAGATAATCGAACCGGAAACTGTGTACCGGCAGGCGATCTGCTGCGAATACGAGGCATGGCTGCGCGACGAGCGCGGTCTGGCAAGCGCTACCATCGCGGCGCTTATGTGGGAGGCACGGAACTTCCTGCGATGGCAGTTCGAACGGAGCGGTGCTGCCAGCCTCGACACGTTGAGCATCGTGGAAGTCGATCTCTACATGGACATGCGCGCGCCTGGATTAAGGCGCAAATCATTGGCCGATGTCGCTGAGCGGCTCCGGTCGGTGGTGCGCTATCTGCATCGGACGGGACGCATCCCGACTGATCTCACGCCGCACATCATCGGCCCCATGCTTTACGCCTATGAAGATGTGCCCTCGACGTTGGACAAGAGCCAAATCGCCGCGGTGTTGGCGACGACGAAGAAGGACGGATCGCCGCGAGGAATGCGCGATTTTGCGGTACTTCAACTGCTTGCCACATATGGGTTGCGCGAAGGTGAGATATGCCGCCTTCGGCTTGAAGACGTGAACTGGCGCGGAGAATCCCTGCGTATCCGTCACACCAAGACCAATGCGTACTCCTACATGCCGCTATTGGCGCCGGTTGGTGAGGCGCTGCTCGACTATCTGCGTCATGGGCGCCCCCAGGTCGAGGGGCGGGAAATCTTCATCCGATCCTGCGCGCCCTACATCGCAATGACAAACCTGTACGGCATGATCCGCGGGCGGTTAGCAGCCGCAGGCGTCGAGCCGCCGGGAAAGCGAGGAGCGCATGTCTTCCGCCACGCGCGAGCGGTCGAACTACTGCGGGCGTCGGTCCCGCAAAAGATCATCGGCGACGTGCTCGGGCATCGATCAATCGAATCCACCAATGCCTATCTCAAGCTGGCGACAGATGATCTCCGAGCCGTGGCGCTCGAGGTACCCGGCTCGGAGATGCTGTCATGAGCGCCTGGCACGATCCCGATTGCACCGTTGTTGACGCCTTCCTGGAAAAATCGCAGTTCCGGCCGGGAAGCAGACCGACTTATCGCTGGTTCCTTCGCAGCTTCGAGGATGTAGCCCGACGTCATCCCGCGGTTGACCGGCAGATGCTCGACGTCTGGCTGAAGGAAATGGAAAAACGTTGGCGAATGCCGACGCTGCTCAACCAGGTCTGCATTGTCGATCGCTTCCTCGAACACCTCGTCGAAATCGGGCTGATCGCCGAGAATCCCGTTGCTGTGCTTCGTCGTCAGTACAACGCCAAACAAAACAAGCCGATCTGGCGGGCTCTCGCTTCCCCCAATCCCGACGAAGCCCTGGCCGCATTGCGACGGCCCGCGCCCTACGGCAGCGTGCTGGGGGACTTCATGCGCGAGCATGTCGCGTTGATGCGCAGCCGGGGCTATCAGTATGAGACCCAGGCTCACTGGCTATTGCGGTTCGATCGGTTCCTCCAGGCGAACCCCGAACTTGCCGGGGCATCGCTTGAGACAATGCTGGCGCGCTGGGCAACTGCCAAGCCGACCCGCAATCACGCGGCTGAATGTCAGAAGCTGGGGCGCATCCTGACCAAGGCGCGGTATCGCCTTGATCCCAGAATCCCGCCAAAACGCTTCAACGCCCGGCCAGAGCGGGAAGTGGCGCGCGAGCATCGACGGCCGCATATCTTCAGTCCGGCCGACGTCCGGCGGTTGCTCGATGTTGCCCGCTCGTATCCGTCGCCGGATGCTCCGCTGCGGCCTATGGTCCTCTACACGATGGTGGTTCTGGCCTATTGTGCCGGACTGCGCCGTAGTGAACTCGCCGGGCTTGATCTGGGTGACGTGGACCTTCAATCGGACACGATCACGATCCGGGAAACGAAGTTCTACAAGACCAGGATCTTGCCGCTAACCGGCAGCGTCATGGCCGAATTACGGGCCTATATCGATGCAAGGCGGCGCGCCGGCGCCCCGCAGGATCCGCGGTCCGGGCTCTTCTGGCACGAGCACTTCAATGATCGCTATACCCCCGTGACGGTCTCAACGATGATTACCAACGTCATGCGCCGCGCCGGGTTCAAGCCCCCGACGGGGCGGGCGGGACCACGCGTTCATGACCTGCGCCACTCGATGGTCGTGAACCGAATCCTTCAATGGTATCGATCCGGCGTCAATCCGCAGGACAAACTGCGCTTTCTCTCCACCTATATGGGGCACCGGGACATCAACTCCACGCTGGTCTACATCACTGTCACGCAGGACCTGCTGCATGAGGCAAGCGAGCGGTTCCGTACCGTTGGCGTCCGATGCCTCACAATGGAGGCGCGGCCATGACGAAGAGCAATCCGTTCCCCGCGTTGTTGCGGGCGTTCTTCCAGGAATGGTTGGCCGAGCAACGCAGTGCTTCGGTTCATACGATCCGGTCTTACCGCGACACCTGGCGATTGTTGCTTCGGTTTATCGCGGAGCGAAAAGGCGGCGGGGTTGCGCGGATCACGCTGGCCGATGTCTCGGCCGGCGAGGTGCGCGCGTTCCTCCATCATACCGAGCATGGGCGCAAAAGCACAATCGGCACGCGAAACTGCCGGCTCGCAGCGATCCGCAGCTTCTTCAGCTACGTGGCGGACAAGGATCCCGAATACATTGCGCAATGCGCCGAGGTCCTGACCGTCCCGCTGAAGCGGGAGCCCACCGCTGCACCCTGCTATCTCGAGACGGGGGAGGTCGAGGCGATCCTTGCTCAGCCCGACCGATCGACAATCGAGGGGATGCGCGACCATGTGTTGCTCTCGTTCCTCTACAACAGCGGCGCGCGCATCCAGGAAGCTCTCGACCTCTGTACCGACGCGATCCGGTTCGACGCACCGAACTTCGTGCGTCTTTACGGCAAGGGGCGCAAGGAACGCATCTGTCCGCTCTGGCCAGAAACAGTGACGTTGCTCCGGAAGTTGTTGGAACGCCAACCACGTGGGGCAGAAGAGCGAATCTTCGTGAATCGATACGGTGAGCCCCTGGGCGCCTCCGGGGTGCGGTTCAAGTTGGCCGCCTATGTTGAGGAAGCCGCCAAATCCATGCCGACGCTTCGGTCCAAACATGTGACGCCGCACAGCTTCCGGCATGCCACCGCCGTTCACCTTGTCGCTGCCGGGGTCGACATCACCGTCATCCGCAGTTGGCTTGGACACGTCAGCCTCGATACGACCAACCACTACGCACAGGCCAATCTGGAGACCAAACGAAAGGCGCTTGAACAGGTAGGCGCGCCGGCGGCGAGCAACGTCCCACCATCGTGGAAACGCGATGCCAGCCTGATGGAATGGCTCGACACCCTGTGAAATAATGCGAAGGACGTGGCGAAGTGTGCCGCCGCTTTGCGGGGCCGCGCCGCGCTCCTGCGCATTATCGCGACCTCGCGATAAGCCATCATCCACAACCATCTCGATGCGGCCATGCAGGCGGCCAACATCACCGGCTCGACCGGGACGTTGAACCGCCAGGCCAAATCCGCCGCGCGCTCCGCCTTCGAAAGCGCCAAGCAGCGTTTCTTCGGTCATCTGCTAACATCGATGAAGACGCCGACGTTGATCCGCTCGATCGCGGCGGACCTGGAGGCCGGGCATTCCGCGGTCATCCAGATCGTCTCGACCGGCGAGGCGCTGATGGAACGGCGCTTGGCCGAAGTTCCGACCGAGGAGTGGAATGACATTCGCGTCGACATCACGCCCCGCGAATACGTGTAATGTGGAGCTCCACATTACACATATTCTTTGCAGTCGCAGTTTATGTCGAGCGTGGCGGCGAGAGACGCAGGTTTCCTTCGGTTTTCCATGATTTCACTCCAGATAATATGCGGGTTAGAGGGAGTGTTCGAAGACGGGTCAGGCCCGCCTTCGAACGTCGGTGAGCATTGTGATCAAGGCGTCGGAAGGCGGCTTGAAGCGCCCCGGCTTGATCGCAGGGGCACCGTGGGCTGCGAGAATCTGCAGCTTCTCTTCGGGATCGGCGCGCAAGTAGGTCTCGGTGCTCTGGATACTGGCGTGGCCGAGCCATAATGCGACCTTGCGAATGTCCCCCGTCGCCGCGAGCGTGTGCATCGCGCAAGAATGACGAAGCACGTGGGGTGTGACGCGCTTCCCAAGGATCGACGGCTGCTTCGTCGCTGCCGTCTTGACGTGCTCGGCCAATCGGAACGCAAATCCGTCGCGGGTCATCGGCTGCCCGTTGGCATTGAGGAAAATCTCGGTGACCTCAACTTGAGGCCGGATCGCAAGCCATGCGCGCAATGCGATCTGGGTCTCCTTCCACAGCGGCAGGACCCGTTCACGTCGCCCTTTGCCCATGATGTGCATGGTGGACAGGGAGCGGTCCGGGAAATCGCCCAGTTGCAGCGTTACGAGTTCCGACACCCTCAGTCCGCCAGCATAGGTAAGATGCAGCATCGCGCGATCACGGGTGCCGAGGCGTGTCCGGGGATCGGGTGTATCGAGCAAAGCCTTGATCTCGGCCCGGTCGAGGTAATCGATCAGCGCCTTGTCTGTCTTCTTGGTCGGGATTGCTCTGACACGGAGTGCCTGATCGAGGCAGGCTGGAATCCGGTACTCGATGTATCGGAAGAAGGATCGGATCGCGGCGAGCCTGCCATTGCGGGTCCGCACGCAGCTGCCGCGGCCGATCTCCACATGATCGAGGAAGGCCATGATCATGTCTGTGCCGAGATCCTCAACCTCGAGATCGGTCGGTCGGCGCTTCAGCCGATCGGCAGCGAACTGGACGAGGAGGACGAAGCAGTTGGCATAGGTCTTCACCGTGTGCGGGCTGACGGCGCGTTCGCGCGGCAGATGTTCCCGCAGATATGCCGAGAGATGGGGAGCAAGCGCCGTCATGCCGCTTCTCCTTGAAAAAGTTGCTCGCTTGCAGCCGCAATGTCGCGCAGCAGCACTGGCGTGGCTTCGAGATACCAGTACGTGTTGGCGATCGACGCGTGCCCCAGGTAGACACTGAGACCGGCCATGTGGTGGGCAATGGCCTCCCTGTCACGCGGGCAGGACTCAAGCGAGCGAACAGCGAACGTATGTCGCAGATCGTGGAGTCGCATGCCTGCCGTACCGGTTGCTCCACGATATCCGAGAAGCCGGGCCAACCTGACGAACACGACGTGGGCGCGCACCTTGTGCGGCGCCCGCCCCCGGATAGTGACGAACAGGTCATTACACTTGGCCGGGTGCTTCGCGCGGATCGCAATGTAGGCTTCGAGTGCTTGGCGCGTCGATGGCTGCAAGGCGATCAGTCGCTGCTTGCCGAACTTGCCGTTGCGGACGACCAGCCCATCCTCGACCAGATCGTTGCACTGTAGCGCGAGAGCCTCGGAAATCCGGAGACCTGTCGCCGCGAGCAGGCCGAACAGGTAATGGTACGTGTATGGGCTAATCGTGCCATGGGGCGGAACGTTCAATGCCGCCGCCATGATCGCCCGCACCTGGTCCGCTTCGATTATGGTCGGAGTGGGACGTGGCCGCTTCCCCCGGCCGAAAACGCCGACAGGCGGGACTTCGTTGTCTGGGTCCTCGGCATGAGCGAAAAGGCTGAAGTTACGAGCAGCGTCGTACCTATGGCGAGCCACGTTTTGCGAGCTTGCCGTGTGGCACCAGTCGTAGATGCGCTGCACTCGGGTGTGCCGGTCACCGAAGCGTTCAGCGAAAGCGGCGTATTGGCGCAGCAGTCGTTCCTGTTCCGAGAACTTCCGCCCCAAGCTGCGATACAGCGAGACGTATCTGGCAATCTGCGTGCTCAGCATGACGGTTCTCCCGGCCATGGCTGCGCGATTTTCATGAGCATCGGCAGGTCGACCTTGGCGTAGATGGCGGTGGTCTCGGGCGAGCTGTGGCGCAGGATCGTTCCAACGGACTCCAGCCCTGCGCCCGCGCGCAGCAAGTTGGTGGCAAGCGAATGCCGGAAAATGTGCGATCCGGTCGGCACGCCTTCGATCCCGCCGCGCTCATGCGTGCGTGCAACGATGCCGGCGATCTCCGCCGATGAGCGGAACGAACGGAACGGGGCTTGCGCGCGCACGAACAGATGCGGATCGGCGGTCTTGGGACGCGCCGTGGCAATGTAGTCCAGGATCGCGTCACCGACGTCCTGAGGCAATGGCAGGCGATCAGGCCGACGCGTCTTGCCCTTGACCGTCAGGTGGCCCGAGCGCCAGTCGATATCGTCGAGGTGCATATCCCGAATATCACCGGCACGCAGGCCAAGCCGGGCGAGCAGGAGAATGATGGCCTTGTCCCGAACTTCCACCGGGCGATCAGTCGGACATGCGCCGATGATCTGCTCGATCGTTGCCGGGTTAACGTGCCGGGGCAGCGTCGAAAGACGGTAGCGTTGCACTGATGGGATCGCGTGCAACAAAGCTGGACGGCAAATACCCTGCACGACCAGGAACCGAATATAGCTCCGTATTATCGTGACGAGCAGTGATGCCGAACCCGGCGTCTCCTTGCTTCGTTGTTGAAACGCCCGTCTGAGGACGGCTGCATCCCATTGTGAAGGCTCGCCGAGCATAGGCGCGAGCCGCCTGATATCGGCCCGGTAGCGCCGGATCGTCTCATCGGTCGCGCCGCGGTGTTGCTTGAGCCATGCCAGATATGCCGCCATGTGCGGGTCGTCATCCGACACCAGTTCGACTGAAGGGATGACACCGCGGTCGCGCAAGAACTCGACGAAGTGCCGAGCGCCTCGCCGCCGCCGCTTCGCGCCCGAGGCAACAAGCTTGCCTCGCTTGCGCCAGACCGGACATCGACAATCATGCGCGCCGTACTGGTCGATGATCGTGTCATCGATATCGGCCCATTGTCGTCGCGCAATGCGAAGCCAGGCCGCGAAATGCTCGGCCTCGGATCGATAGGACTGGGCCGGTCCTTGCGCGAGTTGCAAGCGATCGATCCCATCGAAATAGTCGGCGAGGTGCCGTGGCAGATCGTCGATCCCGTCGTCGACACCGACGTAGCCTTGATCCTCCAGGAAGCGGACGAAGCGCCTGACTCGCGCTGCAATGTCCGCCTTATAGACTGGCTGCTGCGCCGAATACCGGTGGCAACGGCACCGATGCTTCTCGAACCGCCGAACGGTCCGATCGTCGATCGTGCGGATCGCGATCCCATGCAGTTCCATCCAATGCAGGAAATGACGGGCCGCAGCGCCAAACAGAATCGCACTGCCTGACCTCTCGTCGAGCGACAGAGAGGAGAGGAATGCGGTGAGTAGAGCGTCGTGACTGGGCGGGTCTTCGACCCGGAGCCGGGCCGCTCGAAACGACAATAATGATCTTGATCGCATGTTGGTTCCTTCGACTTGTTCAGGTCGAGGGAACCGTAATTATCTGGAGTGAAATCATGGAAAACCGAAGGAAACCTGCGTCTCTCGCCGCCACGCTCGACATAAACTGCGACTGCAAAGAATATGTCCTCGATTATCTCGCCCATTCCTTCCCGGTGCAGCTCTACGAGCCCTTCAGCGACGGCGAGGGCAATATGTCCTCGCGTCCGGTCTTTCGCGACGGCCAGCCGGTCGAGAGCCGCGAGGCGGTCGCCCGCCGCACCGAGCTGATCGAGAAACTCGCGAGCCTTCCGCCGGTGCCGGGCGCGCTCGACCAGATCGTCCAGCATTTCGGCGCGGACGTGGTGGCCGAAGTCACCGGCCGCTCGCGTCGTATCGTGCGCAAGGGACAGCGCCTTGTGGTCGAGACCCGCGCGGCGTCCGCCAATCTCGCCGAGACCCAGGCCTTCATGGACGACATGAAGCGCGTGCTCGTGTTCAGCGATGCCGGCGGTACGGGCCGCAGCTACCATGCGGAGCTGTCGGCACGGAACACGCGGCTTCGCGTCCACTATCTGCTTGAGCCGGGCTGGAAAGCCGACGCCGCGATCCAAGGCCTCGGCCGCACCCACCGCACCAACCAGGCGCAGCCGCCGCTCTTCCGTCCGATCGCGACCAATGTGAAGGCGGAGAAGCGCTTCCTATCGACCATCGCGCGCCGGCTCGACACGCTGGGCGCGATCACGCGCGGACAGCGCCAGACCGGCGGCCAGGGCCTGTTCCGACCCGAGGACAATCTGGAGAGCCACTATGCGCGCGATGCGCTTCGCCAGCTCTACATCCTGATCGTCCGCGGCAAGATCGAAGGGTGCTCGCTCCAGCGGTTCGAGGACACGACCGGCCTGAAGCTGATGGACGACAACGGCATCAAGGACGAGCTCCCGCCGATCACAACCTTTCTCAACCGCCTGCTCGCGCTCACCATCGACCTGCAGGACGTCCTGTTCGCCGCCTTCGAGCAGCTTCTGACCGCCAAGGTCGAGGGCGCGATCGCCGCCGGCATCTACGACATCGGACTGGAGACGCTGCGCGCGGAGAGCTTCGTCGTCACCGATCGCCAGACCATCTACACCCATCCCGGCACCGGCGCGGAAACCAGCCTGCTGACCATCCAACAGCGCGAGCGCAACCGGCCGATGACCGCCGAGGAGGCGATGGCTTGGCTCGACGATCCGGTCGCCAAGTTGCTGGTCAACGAGCGCTCCCACCGCGCCGCGGTTCAGCTTCCAGCGCCTTCGCTGATGCTCGACGACGGGGAGATCGAACGCCGCGTGCGGCTGATCCGGCCGATGGAGCAGCATCACGCCTCCATCCGCATGATGGACGAAAGCCATTGGATCGCCGCCAGTCGCGCCGAGTTCACCGCCGCCTGGAACGCCGAGATCGCGGAGGTGCCAGCCTATTCCGATTCCACGATCCACATCGTCGCTGGCCTGCTGCTGCCGATCTGGAAGCGGCTGCCCAACGAGTCGAGCCGTGTCTATCGGCTCCAGACCGATGACGGGGAACGGATCATCGGCCGCCGCGTGTCGCCCGCATGGGTCGCCAACGCCACGACAGTCGGAACGACGAACCTGTCCGCCGACCATGCCTATGCCGCGCTCATCGAGGGCAAGACAATCCTCGATCTCGCCGAAGGCCTCCAACTCCGTCGCGTGCGCGTCATGGGCGCCGATCGCATCGAACTCTCCGGCTTCACCGACGCGATGCGCGAGCGCCTGCGCGCCTTTGGCCTCTTCAGCGAGATCATCTCGTGGAAGCTCCGCTTCTTCGTGCCCGTCGGCGCGGACGGCGCGACCATCATCGGCAAGCTGATCGGCACCTACCCGATCCAGCGCGTCGGCGAGCGGGAGGCAGCGTGATGGCCCGTCTCGACGCATCCGATCTCGCGCAACGTCTCGGCCGACAGGCCGAGGCGGTGTGCCGCCATTATCTCAGCAATGGCCACCGTCAGGGCAACTACTGGCAGGTGGGCGACGCCCGTAACACTAAGGGCCGCTCGATGTACGTCCGGCTCAAGGACTCGCCCAAAGGCCCCGCCGGGAAATGGACTGACGCCGCTACCGGCGAGCATGGAGACCTCCTCGACGTCATCCGCGAGAGCTGCGGCCTCATCGACTTCAAGGATGTCGCCGACGAGGCTCGGCTCTTCCTCAGCATGCCACCACCAGCGCCGGAACCCTCCGCCTTCCAGCCGCTGGCGCCCGCACCACATGGATCGCCCGAAGCCGCACGGCGCCTCATCCGCATGTCGCAGCCGATTGCGGGCACAATCGTCGCGGCGTATCTCCGGCAACGCGGCATTACGGATCTCCGTGGAGCCGGAAATCTGTATTTCCACCCGCACTGCTATTATCGCCCGGACGAGCATGCGCCGACCGAGACTTGGCCGGCCATGATCGCCGCTGTCACTGACCTCGACGGCATGATCACCGGGGCGCATCGCACCTGGCTCGACTCACGACGCCACGACAAGGCGCCATTCGAAACCCCGCGCCGGGCGATGGGCGATCTCCTCGGCAACGCGGTCCGCTTTGGCGCTGGTGGCGAAGTGATGGCAGCCGGCGAAGGCATCGAGACGGTCCTTTCAATCCGCCAGGTCGTGCCCAACATGCCGATGGTGGCGGCGCTCTCCGCGGCACATCTCGCCGCCATCCTGTTCCCGGACACGCTGCGGCGGCTCTACATCCTGCGCGATGACGATCCGGCAGGCGATGGTGCGCGTGACAGCCTGATCGAACGGGCGAACGCGGCCGGGATCGAGGCGATCGTGATCTCTCCACAGCTCGGGGACTTCAACGAGGATCTCCGCACCCTCGGCATCGCGACATTGCGCAGTCAGACTCGGGTACAGCTCGGGCCGCAGGACGTCGCACGCTTCATGGCGCTGGCGGCATAGCCGGTAAGGAAGCGGCAGCGGCCCCGCCGCCGTACTCGCTCAGACGCAGCGGATCGGAGAGGACCGCGCCTCGGCCTTCGAGAGGGCGATCGGCCCACAGGCAGGCCGGCCCGGCAATGGCTGCGGCCGACTATTTTCCGGCGCGGCCCCAAGGGGCCGCTTTCCATCGCGAAACAAAATAGCCGGCCTCCGCCATCCTCCGCTGACGCTCCGGCCCTCGCTCGCGCTCCGGGTGCAGGGCCGCCCCGCCGGTGTGCTTCGTCGCCATGAAGGCCGCGACGGTCGCGG
Organism: Sphingobium sp. LB126; assembly: GCF_002795205.1. Classification (NCBI taxonomy): domain Bacteria; kingdom Pseudomonadati; phylum Pseudomonadota; class Alphaproteobacteria; order Sphingomonadales; family Sphingobiaceae; genus Sphingobium; species Sphingobium sp. LB126. Next base: position 80,142 of record NZ_NETV01000001.1, on the reverse strand, counting down.
TCCATCCGACGGAGCATCCGATGCGCGATCTCGACGACTACGAACCGCACCACGAATCCTCACCGACTGACCACGTCCTCAACGAATTGCAGCTCCACGGCTACCGGCCTTTCGCCGACGAACCCGATCAGCGGCTTCTGCCGGACGGCAACGCGGTCGCGGGCGCGGTCGCCGACATCTTCGACGCCCTGATCGTGACCCTGGAGGACACGCGCCTCGAACCCGACCTCGACGATCTCCTCTGGTCGACCGTGAACGTCTTTCATCGCGCCGCCGAACGGATCAACCGCGAGCTCGACGACAACGAGCAGGCCCAAAAGCGCTCCCAACGCGAACAGGACGGCAGCGAGGTGAAGTCGGTCGATCTCGAGCGCCTGATCGCCGAGGGCAAGACACAGGTCGAACGCCAGACCGCCTTCGAACTGATGCGCGACCAGGCCGCCGAGCACTACGAACGCCAGGTCGGCAAAGCCTGGCTCCCGCGGTCAGGATCGAAGGTCAATCATCGCAACCTCACCTCGGCGATGATCGACAGCCGCGACTTCATCATGGCGAAGAAGCGTGCCGAGCAGGAAGTGCTCCTGCCGCCTGGACCGAAGATCGCCGTCACCGGCGGGCTCGATTTCGACAACCATCACCTCATCTGGGCCAAGCTCGACCAGGTTCACGAGAAGCACCCCGACATGGTGCTGATCCACGGCAAGTCGCCGAAGGGTGCCGAGAAGATCGCTTCTCTCTGGGCCAGGAATCGCAATGTCCCACAGATCGGCTTTGCACCCGACTGGACGAAGCACGGCCGGGCAGCACCCTTCAAACGCAATGACGAGATGCTGCAAATCCTGCCGAAGGGCGTGCTGCACTTCCCCGGCACCGGCATCAATGACAACCTCGCCGACAAAGCCAAGAAGCTCGGCATCCCGGTGTGGAAATTCGGCGGCGCGTAAGCGCCGCCGCATCGGGCACCTGCTAAACGGCCAAGCCTATGGCATAACGCAACGAATGCAGCGACTGAAGCCACTCCCGAAACCGGCACGTTCGGACGCCGTTCTCGCTGCGGTTTTCCTGGAGAATGCCACCGTGAAGGCTGCAGCCGCCGAATGGGCGGCGGATCAAGGATTCGACAATCAAGCCCTTCATGCGATTGCAATTGCCATCGAACTCCTCCTCAAATCCTATCTGCTTAACGTCGCGACCGATGATGTTTGGAACCGCGCGAACATCGGGCACGATCTCGCCAAGGCACTCCATTATTCGGCTCAAGCCGGCTTGGTGCCTCCTTCACGCATCGAGTGGATTATCAGCCACCTCCATCCGCATTTTCAGCGTGGCGGGTTTCAGCGCGAGCCGTCGAGGAAATGGCCACCAGGCTTTGCGGATGACGCAGGTGAGGTCGCACGGCAGCTCGCGCAGACAGTACGGCTTCACCAACGTCACGGCCACATCGACTCGGCTTCCAGCCCGGAGAAGACCACTCCCCGCTGAATGGCGCTGGTCCTTGGTCCAGCCGATGGCCTGACGCCATCAACCCGTAAAGGGTCGGACTACGCATAGCGTGCCGCCGCGCCGGCGTTGCCTGCGCGGTGATTGCGGCCATCGGCCGAACACATCGGGCGCCTGTCAGCGGGGGGATGGTCCTCCGCTCGAAACAGGAGCCGGATCGATGTCCTTCCCCGACGCACACGCCTTCGCCTTCAGCCTCGCCACCACGCTGATGGCCGTCATCGTCATCTTCCGCGCGGGCGACGGCACTCTCTCGGTGACACCCGCAAACGAATACGACGGCGACGTCTCGGAGATCGTCCACGAGGTCGATCCCTTCGCGCCATGACGGCGCGCCACCCTTCCAGGCGACGCGGAGACCCCTGCGGTTTCCGCTCCCGACGGAGCACAGCTTTTGCTATGCTCCCGAATGCGCCGTGGTGGTGGTGGAAGGCGCGACCGTCAGAATTTGCTCTTTCGGAGACACCACCATGATTATCCTCGGCATTGTCCTATCCTTCGCAGCCATCGGCATCTTGTGCTGGTTGCTGTTCACGCTCGCGGTGTTCGCACTGCCATTCTTCGCGGGCGTGACCGCCGGCACCTGGGCCTATGACACTGGCGCGGGCTGGCTCGGCGCCATCCTTATCGGCATGCTCGGCGCCGGCCTGACGTTGGGCGTGGGGCAGCTCTTGCTTGGAATTGTCCGCCCGCTCTGGGCACGCCTGCTGATCGCGCTGGCATTTGTCGCACCCGCGGCGATCGCCGGCTTCCACGCCACGCATGGCATCGTGAAACACACCATGCCGTCGGAGACCTGGCAGCTCGTGTTCTCCGTCATCGGTGCGGTCGCGGTCGGCGTCACCGCGTTCGCGCGCGTCGCTGGGATGGCAAGCACCGGCCCGTCCAGCCAGGGCATTGCACCAGCCTGACACCACGACGGAACCGTCGCCGGGACGACCAGTCGGGGGTTTCAGCCCTCAGCGTTGTGCAGTTGGAGAGGGAGCCGCGTCACCGGAACCTGACTGAAGCCCATCGTGCGGCCGCCTCAACAGCGCCCGGATTTCTGCTCGGCGCCTCTGTGCGCGGGAACGGTGCAACACGAAGTCGAGGGCGTCATCTCCACTGGCCGACTTCGAAACGAAAGCTCGACCCTCGCCTGTACAAGGGGAGGACGGGTCGCAGATGATCTTCAGCTTGCGCCGTCTGCTGGTTGCGACCGGGTCGCCATGATCTTCCGTTCCTGATTGTCTCCAGACCGCTCCGAACGGCCTCTCCAATGGCCTGATCTGACCGAAGGACGGCTGCGCCTCGACCGCCTATGCCGCAACGGCGCGTCCCGACTTTCTTCCCCTGCCGGCCAAGGCCGTCATTCCTCGCGAAACAACAAAGTCGTTCCTGCCATCCTCCGCGTTGCTCCGGTCGCAAGCGATGCGGCGTCGGTCGCCTCCGGCCTGTCGATCGCCATCGAGGCCGCAATGGAGCGGTCCCGAAAACGAAACGGAGACTTACAATGGCGACCATCGGCACCTTCAAGAAGACCGGCTCGAACGAGTTCACCGGCGAAATCGTAACCCTCAGCGTCCAAGCCAAGGGCGTGCGCATCGTCCCCGACACCCGCGCCACCGGCGAGAACGCCCCCAGCCACCGGGTTCTGGTCGGCCGCGCGGAAATCGGCGCCGCCTGGTCCAAGCGCTCCAACGAGGGCCGCGACTATCTGGGCCTCAAGCTCGACGATCCGAGCTTCAACGCCCCCATCTACGCCAACCTCTTCGACGACGAGGACGGCGACACCCACTCGCTGATCTGGTCCCGCCCGACCCGCCGCGGCGACTGAGCCCCGAGCAAGGCCCCGGCCGAACAGGCCGGGGCCTTTCCACTGCTAGCGCGAATCACTTCGGCCGCCCGGCGAGGGCACCGCCAGCCCTGAGACGCCGATTACCCTCGCAATGGGCGCAAAGAACGACTATTATAGTCGTAGTTCTGGCAAGCGTGTGTCCGTCGGTGGGAGGTGATCATGCATGATCACCGCCCGACAATCGCGGGCCGCACGCGCGTTGCTGGGGTGGACACAGGAGACGCTCGCTGACAAGGCCCGGACATCGCTAACCGCGCTCAAGCGCCTTGAGTCCGAAAGTGGATTAGAGGTGTACGAGTCGACGCGCGATCAGGTGCGAAGGGCGCTTGAAACAGCCGGTATCGTCCTGCTTTCCACCGACAAGGGCGAAGGAGTGCTGCTGCTCCATGAGCGGGACGACCGGCCGACGAGGCGTTAGCAGCGCCGTGATCGCGTGGCGCACACCATCCATCGCACGTTGTCACAGTAATGCCGGGCACGAGTGTTAACGAATGCTTTCCGCGCGAATATAGTCGCCTGATGGAATCCGCGATGCCGCCGTTTCTCGATGCGCCTCCGATCAGCCAGACCCTCACGGCCTATGACCGCGAGCATATGGTTCTCTATCTGCGCCTGCTCGATTCCTCGCGCGACGGAGCTGATTGGCGCGAAGCCGTCCAGATTCTCTTTGGCCTCGATACGGCACGTGAGCCGCAGCGGTGCCGCCAGGTCCATGACACGCATCTCGCCCGCGCGCAGTGGATGACCGAGCACGGCTATCGAGACTTGGTCCGCTCCGCACAGTGATCGCCGCGATGCCGTTTCGGCACCACCCTTTGCCGGCCCTCTGACTTCCACTGAACAACCCAGCCGGGAATCCTGACTCTCCCACAAATTCAAAGACTAGGGAGGATCGCGATGACACCAGATGCTTCCGGCTGGCGTTCATCGGAACGCTATGCGCACGTCGCCGACATGACCGCGTCCGACGTCGCGTGGGAATGGCTGCGCCGCAACGAAACCTACGACAGGGATTTTCAAGCGCTCGGCGACAGCGAAAGTGATCTGCGCACGCTGACCGACGGGATCGGGCAGCGGTGGGGGTTGCGATTTCCCCGTAGACCCGATGCAGGCACCTCCCGAAGCGCAGGTGATCTGGCTTCCCCAGGAAGACACAAGCGCCATCGTTCTTGGCCCACCTCCGGATATTCCGTCCGCAAGCGCTGATCCCCAACCGACGATCGACGCCGCCGTAAGCGTCGATGTCGGCAGCGAGACCCATCTGGTTCTCGATCTCGGAAACGGTCAGCGCGTAGCGCTTGTTCATCCGTCCGAGACACGACCCGCCAAATCTCTTGGCGCCTTCATCCCGCTCGGCCTGGAAGGCTTCGACCGGCTCCAATCGGTCGCCCGCTTGCTCTCCGCCCTCCATGGCCGCGCCATACCGCCCGACACCCGACTGACACGGCAGCAACGTGCTCGGCTGTTCCGGATGCTGCAGGCCTTCGACGGTCATCGCGCGGGCGCGACCCAGCAAGAAATTGCGCAGGTCATATTTCGGATCGGCGCTCTCGGTCGCGACGACTGGCAGGCATCTTCCGCCCGCCACGCCACCAAAGCCCTGCTTCGAGATGCCCGCGCGATGATGGTGGGTGGGTATCGCACGTTGCTTCGTCATCGGCGGCAACTTTAGCCGATCTCCATCCGACTCTTGGTGGGCGAATTTAGGCCCCCCTGAATTCGCCCTGCATCTCGCCGGCCCTGCTTCGCCAACGTGGCCTTCGTTACCCGCCGCTTCCCGGCGGCCCCAACGAACCCACGGAGGCCCTCCCATGCGACCTGATCTCGCCGTTCTCCCGCCGCGCTACCTGCGCACCAAGGAAGCCGCCGAATTCCTCAGCCTATCGGCCCGCACCCTCGAAAAGCATCGGACTTACGGAACGGGTCCGGCCTATCGCAAGCTCGGCGGTCGCGTCGTTTATGCGGTCGACGATCTTGAGGCCTGGGCCGAGCGCGGCGCCGTCACCTCCACCTCCGATCCGCGCGGCAGCGTGCTTCCGGCCAAGCGCCATACGCCTGCGCCGCCGGCACATGCCGGACGATACGCGCGCTGATCGCCCCCGGATTCCCGAATGGCGGCGCGACACCAGTCCCTCTCGGAGCGCGGGCAGCTCGATCTGTTCCGTGCGCTCCCCGGCGAGTTCGCAGCACGAGACGCACAGGATCTCATGGCCTATCCGTTTTTCTCCCTCTCCAAATCGCACCGCGTCGCGCCGATCGACTTCGCCGCCGGCAATGTGTCGATCCGCGTCGAGGCCGTGCCCGATCACGGCATGGCGACCATTTGGGACGCCGACATCCTGATCTGGGCGGCGAGCCAGATCGTCGAGGCGCGTGACGCCGGCCTGCGCACGTCGCGCCTGATGGTCGCCACGCCCTATGAAATTCTCAAATTCATCGGCCGCGGCACGTCCTTACGCGACTATCAGCGCTTGAAGGCCGCGCTCGATCGTCTGCAATCCACGACGGTCTGCACCTCGATCCGCCAATCCGCCGAGGGCCGGCGTCATCGCTTCTCGTGGATCAACGAGTGGAAGGAGCGCACCAACCGCAACGGCAAGCCGGACGGGATCGAGATGATCGTCCCGGACTGGTTTTATCAGGCCGTTCTCGACGATGCGCTCGTGCTGACGATCGACCGGGCCTATTTCGATCTCACAGGCGGGCTCGATCGCTGGCTCTATCGCCTGGTGCGCAAGCACGGCGGGCGCCAGCGCAATGGCTGGCGATTCGACTTTCGCCACCTCCACCAGAAATCCGGCGCGTTGTCACCGTACAAACGCTTCGCCTTCGAGCTGCGCGACATCATCCGTCGCCAGCCGCTTCCCGGCTACACGCTGTTCCTCGAGATCGAGGCCGGCGGCCGAACGTTGCTCGCTTTCGAGCGGACGCCGCCCTGTGGAAAAGCTGTGAAAGGCTTCGTGCCATCGGGAACCCGAAAGCGCGTGCCATCAGGAACCGGCCCCTCGTGCCAACGGGAACCGAAACACGGCCTAACCCACGACAGCAGAACCGAAAATCGCCTCGCTAACTTAGAATCTAACAGAGAATCTAACTTTGAAGAGCGCGCGCGAGAGGTGGAAAACCTCGTCCGGCAGGCCGCGAACGCGCTAAGCGCCGCTGGCAAGCGGCGCACCAGCAGCGCCGCTCTTACCAACGCTGGCGCGGCGAGAAACGGGACCTCCGGCCCTCCGCAGCTTCCCTTCGGTCCACGCCCGGGAGGCCGCCGATGATCGTGGCCTTCCTCAACCAGAAGGGCGGCGTCGGCAAGACGACGCTGGCGCTGCACCTAGCCGGCGAATGGGCCGGTAGGGGAAAGCGGGTCACGCTCGTCGATGCGGACCCCCAGGGTTCGGCGCTCGACTGGTCGCAGCAACGCGCCCGCGAGCACGCGCCGCGCCTGTTCGGCGTCGTCGGCCTGGCGCGCGACACGCTCCACCGTGAGGCGCCCGAGCTGGCGCGCGATGTCGATCATGTGGTGATCGACGGGCCGCCGCGCGTCGCCGGGCTGATGCGATCCGCGCTGCTCGCCGCCGACCTCGTGCTGATCCCCGTGCAGCCGTCGCCGCTCGATGGTTGGGCCTCGGCCGAGATGCTGGCGCTCCTGTCGGAGGCGCGCATCTATCGGCCGGAGCTTCGCGCTCGCTTCGTCCTCAATCGCTGCGGCGCGCGCACCGTGATCGCCCGCGAGACGGCCGAGACGCTCGCCGACCACGATCCGCCAGTGCTGCGCACGGCGATCGGACAGCGCGTCATCTACGCCGACGCCGCGCAATCGGGCCGGCTCGCTTTCGAGATCGACGACGACGGACCCGCCGCGCGCGAGATCGCGGCGCTCGTCACCGAGCTCGAAAGGATCTCACCATGAGCGAGCGATCCGAACGGCGCGGCTTTGCGGCACGTCCGACCAATCAAGAGGCCTGGATCAAGGCCGCAGATGCCACCGCGCCGCGCGCGCCGGACGATGAAGCCTTCACCGCCCGCATGACGATCGACGTCACGCCCGCCTTACGTGGACGGATCAAGATCGCTGCCTTCCGGCGCGGCGTTACCGTTGCCGACATGCTGCGCGAGATGCTCGCGCGCGAATTCCCACACATCGAAGGAGACCCCTCATGACCGGCGCCGCGGCCCCCCGCGCGCGCGGCGGCCCGACGCCGACCGCACGCCACCAAGACAATCTCACCCATGTCGAACTGACCTGGGTTGAGAAGAAGATCGAGAACTGGATCCGCTTCGGCACGCACGCCCACGAACAGATTCTCGATCGCCGTCGGCGTGTCCTGTCTTTTCGCCCCGGCGCGGTCTTCGCCTTCGTGCGCTGGGCCTCGAATGACTTCGGAACGATCATCTCGCGCATCGACGTCGTGCGCTCGGTTGCGCGCGGCGAGACGTACCAGACGCTGCCTTTCGTTCGTCCTGGCGGCGAAATCCTGCTGAAGGTCGAGAGCTGGCCCAGGGTCGAGCGCGTGCTGCAGGCGATCGACGCCATCGAGCGCATCGGCATCGATCCCGAAGCGGTTTCGCCCGATCATTGGCGTCACGTCCACAACCGGCTCGCTGCTGGACACGAGCCGCGCACCTACACGCTCGACCATCATCGCGCATTCCTGCTGCGCCGAAAGGCCGAGTCGTGAGCCGCGCCGGACTTCTCCTGGCGACGACGCTCGCCGCGCTCAGCGTCGGCTATCCCGGCCTCACGCCGATGCCCATCAAGCTGATCTGGAACGCATCGGCGAGCGCGCCCATCGGGTTCTATTCGATCGACTTCGACGGGCCGCTCGACGTTACCGATCTCGTTGCGGTCGATGCGCCCGAGCCGCTCGCGACATTCCTCGCCGAGCGCGGCTACCTGCCCAAGGGCGTGCCGCTGATGAAGCGCATCCTCGCCGTCTCCGGGCAGACCGTTTGCCGTTCGAACCTCACTATCACCGTCGATGGTGTGGAGGTCGGTGCGGCACTGGAGCGCGATCGCGCAGGCCGCGATCTTCCCGTCTGGCAAGGCTGCCGCCGGGTCCAGACTGGCGAAGTCTTCCTCATGAACTGGCAGGTCCGCGACAGCCTCGACGGCCGCTACTTCGGCCTGATCTCGACCGACCAGATCATCGGCCGTGCCGTCCCACTGTGGACCGATGAAGACGGCACCGGCCGCTTCGAATGGCGTGCGCCGACACGCTGACCGCCTTCCCATTCGGCGGGAGCGGTGCTCGCCGATGGCTGTCCCAATCCCCACCGCGAAGGAGACTGACATGCCCCAGATTGGCGAATTCACGCGCGACGAGACCGGCTTCGTCGGGCATCTGACGACGCTGGTTTTGAACCAGGACGTCATAATCATCGCAGCCGAACCGACCGAGGTTGAGAACGCACCGCAGTATCGCGTGCATGTCTTCGACGGCATGAACAATGAGCCGGGCGCGGAGATCGGCGCCGGATGGAAACGCTCCGGAGAGAAGGCCGGCGAATACGTCGCGCTGCTGATCGACGATCCGACATTCCCGCACCCGATCCGCGCCAACATGTTCCGCGACGACGATGGCGGCTCGGCCTGGTCGCTGCATTGGTCGCGTCCGCGCGATCGCGGCGAGAAGGACTGAGCGATGCTTGGCTCTCGTCAACCGAGGAGCCGTTCGATTGCGTCCGGGCCGCGCTGCGCTGCCCGGCGCATGGCTCTCCTCCTCCTTTCCGGCCTTAGCCTCGCGAGCATCATGCCGGCGATCACGATGGCGCAGGACTTGGGCGCCGATCGACCGTCGCCACGCGATCCCTATGGCGATCATATCGCCGAGGCTTCGCGGCGCTTCGGCGTTCCGATCGCATGGATCAGGGCGGTGATGCGTGCCGAAAGTGCAGGCGATCCACGCGCCCTTTCGCCGAAGGGCGCGATGGGCCTGATGCAGATCATGCCGCCCACTTGGGCAGGCTTGCGCCTTCGCCACCGTCTCGGCGCTGATCCTTATGATCCGCATGACAACATCATCGCCGGCGCCGGCTACATCCGCGAGCTGTTCGATCGCTACGGATCGCCCGGCTGGATCGCGGCCTACAATGCCGGTCCTGGTCGTTACGAGGACTCGCTGAAGGGCCGGGCGCTGCCCGCGGAAACGCGCGCCTATGTCGCCATCGTCGCGCCGTCGGTGACCAGCGGCGATGCGACTTGGCCGATCGTGGCCGCCGCGGCCGATGCACTCGCCTGGACACGCGCGCCGCTGTTCATCGCGCAAGCTGAGCGCATATCGATACCCGTTCCCGTACCGGCCGAGCGCGCTTCCGATGCCGCGATGACGACATCGTCCGTGCGCGATGTTTCCGCCATCGAGCCGCAGTCGGGCGGGCTGTTTGTCCCGCGTTCGGGCCAAAGGAATGCGCCATGAGCAGCCCGGTTCCTGATCGCACGATAGCGTGCTCAAGCGCGTCATGGTGTGCGTTGAGGGTAGAGGCAGGCAACACGACCGGACGATGGCAGGATAAAAGGCCGCGAGGTGCGGCTTGGGTCGGTTGTGGTTTTTCAATAGGTTATGAGGCGATTTCGCGATGTGCGGGATTTCCCCGCACCTCACGACTACGCCGATTTTCCTGCGATTTCCTGTGCTTGGCGCGATGTGCGAGGCATCAGCCATGACCGGCGACAGTGATTTCCGCATCCGGCCGGGCCGCATCCGCTCGACCCGTGCGCAGCAGGCTCGTCCCTTCATCGCGCAGGCTCTCGCCGCGGCGAAGAAGGCCGGGGCCGGCGTCTCACGCTCCGGCCGGATCGTGTCCGGCAACCGCTCGCGCTTCGGGCGGGGCCAGCGTGCGAGCATCCAGGCGAACCGGCTGCTCACCGCGCGAACGCGCGGCGCTGTCATCAAGGCGCGCGTCGTGCGCCAGACATCGCGCTCGGCGCCGCTCGCGACCCACCTCAATTATCTGCGCCGCGAAGGCGTGACCCGCGATGGGGAGAAGGCCCATCTCTTCGGTCCCGGGGGCGACGACGCCGATCCGAAGGCCTTTGCGGAACGGTGCCAGGACGACCGCCACCATTTCCGGTTCATCGTCTCGCCCGACGATGCGCCCGACATGGCCGACCTGCGGTCCTTCACCCGCGATCTCGTCACGCAGATGGAAAAGGATCTCGACACCCGCCTCGATTGGGTGGCGGTCGACCACTGGAACACCGAGCATCCCCATGTCCACCTGATCGTGCGCGGGGTCCGTGACGACGGGCAGGACCTCGTCATCTCACGCGACTACATCAAGGAAGGAATGCGCGACCGCGCGCGTGACCTCATCACGCAGGAATTAGGGCCGCGCACCGACCTCGACATCCAGCGCAGCCTGAAACGCCAGGTCGATGCCGAGCGCTTCACGCAGCTTGACCGCCAGCTTATCCGCGATGGCCATGCCACGGGCGTCATCGAGACGGCGATCGATCCGAACGTCCGGCTCGACGAATTTCATGCGCTGAAGGTCGGACGGCTCCGCAAGCTGGAAACACTCGGCCTCGCCGAGCAGGTCGGCCCCGGTCAATGGGCGATCGACACGAAGGCCGAGGCGACTCTGCGTGAACTCGGCGAGCGCGGCGACATCATCAAACGCATGCACCGGGCTTTGACGGATCGCGGCATCGAACGCGGCTCGGCGGGCTATGTGCTCGCGGCCGAAAGCCTCGATGCGCCCGTGATCGGCCGATTGGTCGATCGCGGTCTTGATGACGAGCTGAAGGGCTCCGCCTACGCCGTGGTCGACGGCGTCGACGGCCGCACCCATCACATCAAGCTGCCCGATCTCGAAGCCGCCGGTGACAGCGCGGCGGGTTCGATCGTCGAGTTGCGTGCGTTCGATGATGCACAGGGACAGCGCCGGGTCGCAATCGCCGTCCGCTCCGATCTCGATATCGATCGTCAGGTCACGGCAACCGGCGCGACTTGGCTCGATCGGCAGAACATCGCGCGCGAACCTGCCGCCCTGTCCGAGGCCGGCTTCGGCGCCGAGGTACGGCAGGCGCTGGATCGACGCGCGGATCATCTGGTCGGACAGGGCTTCGGCGAGCGACACGGCCAGCGTGTCACCTTCAATCGCGGGCTGATCGACACGCTGCGCCGTCGCGAGCTGGAAGCGGCCGGCGAAAAACTCTCCGCCGAAACAGGCCAGCCGTTCAATCGCGCGGGAAGCGGCGAGTATGTTGCCGGCACCTACCGCCAGCGTTTGGCACTCGCCTCCGGCCGCTTTGCCATGCTGGACGACGGCCTCGGCTTCCAACTCGTGCCCTGGTCACCCTCTCTGGAAAAGCACCTCGGCAAGCATGTTTCCGGCGTCGCCCGCGATGATGGCGGCATCGACTGGAGCTTTGGCCGCAAACGAGGGCTCGGCCTCTAACCTCTCTCCGAAAGGACCGTTCCAATGTCCGCCACGAAGATCCTATGGGGCCAGATCCTCACCGTTTTCCTGATCGTCCTCGCCACCACTTGGGGCGCAACGGAATGGGTGGCTTGGCGATTGGCGTTCCAGCCGGAGTTGGGCGCGCCGTGGTTCACGCTGTTCGGCTTTCCTTTCTATCTGCCACCCTCCTTCTTCTGGTGGTGGTACGGCTTCGACGCCTACGCACCCGCGATCTTCGTCGAAGGCGCTTTCATCGCGGCGTCCGGTGGCTTCATCTCGATCGCCGTCGCCATCGGCATGTCGGTCTGGCGTGCACGCGAGGCCAAGAAGGTCGAGACCTATGGCTCGGCGCGTTGGGCCGAGAAGAAGGAGGTGGAGACGGCCGGCCTTCTCGGTCCCGATGGTGTCGTGCTGGGACGCTACGAGCACGCTTATCTGCGCCATGATGGGCCTGAACATGTTCTGTGCTTCGCGCCCACCCGAAGCGGCAAGGGTGTTGGCCTCGTTGTGCCCTCGCTGTTGACCTGGCCGGGCTCGGCGATTGTTCACGACATCAAGGGCGAGAACTGGCAGCTCACCGCCGGCTTCCGCGCCAGGCACGGCCGCGTGCTGCTCTTTGACCCGACCAACACAAAATCCGCTGCCTACAATCCTCTGCTCGAGGTGCGCCGCGGCGAATGGGAGGTTCGCGACGTCCAGAACATCGCCGACATCCTGGTCGACCCAGAAGGGTCGTTGGACAAGCGGAACCATTGGGAAAAGACGAGCCATGCGCTGCTAGTCGGCGCGATCCTCCACGTCCTCTATGCGGAAAAGGACAAGACTCTGGCCGGCGTCGCGGCGTTCCTCTCTGATCCGAAGCGACCAATTGAATCCACCCTCGATGCGATGATGAAGACGGCGCATCTCGGCGACGCCGGACCGCATCCCGTGATCGCCAGCGCCGCACGCGAGCTCCTCAACAAATCCGACAACGAACGCTCAGGCGTGCTCTCTACCGCCATGTCGTTCCTGGGACTCTATCGCGATCCCGTCGTCGCCGAAGTGACGCGGCGCTGTGACTGGCGGATCTCCGATATCGTGGGCGGAAAATACCCGGCAACACTCTATCTCGTCGTGCCACCATCCGACATCAACCGCACCAAACCGCTTATCCGACTGATCCTCAATCAAATCGGCCGACGCCTGACCGAGGATCTGCAAGCAAAGGGCGAACGCCATCGTCTCCTGCTGATGTTGGACGAGTTTCCGGCGCTGGGGAGGCTCGACTTCTTTGAGTCAGCACTGGCCTTCATGGCCGGCTACGGTCTGAAGAGCTTCCTGATCGCGCAATCCCTAAACCAGATCGAAAAGGCCTACGGGGCGAACAATTCGATCCTCGACAATTGCCATGTGCGCGTCAGCTTCGCGACCAACGACGAGCGTACCGCCAAGCGCGTTTCGGACGCCCTCGGCACCGCCACCGAGATGAAGGCCATGAAGAACTATGCCGGCCACCGGCTGTCCCCCTGGCTTGGCCATCTGATGGTTTCGCGCTCGGAAACAGCTCGGCCACTGCTCACACCTGGCGAAATCATGCAGCTCCCTCCCACCGACGAGATCGTCATGGCGGCGGGCACGCCGCCGATTCGTGCGAAGAAGGCGCGCTATTACGAGGATGCTCGGTTCAAGGAACGCCTGCTGCCGCCGCCCGCGCTCACAACGTCGCAGCAAGGACAGCCCGACGATTGGACCACGCACCAGTTGCCAGCCCGACCACAGATTGCCGAGGCCACCTTGCTAGCGCAGCCCGCCGATGAAGATCCAACCGAGTCGGAACGCCGCCAGCAACCGGAACTCAATCGGGTGAACCCCGTCGAGAAGAAAGTGCCAATCGACAACCCGTTCGAGATCGATACCGATCGGGACGAGTCTGACGACGATGCCGTGCGCACCAGCCGTATGAACCGGCTCATGCAGGGCGTCGCGCGCCAGGTCTCGCTCGACCCCGGTGACGGCATGGAGCTGTGAGACGCCCGTGACGAAACCACCCCGCAAGCAACGCCTCTCCGTCTATCTCGACCCCTCTGTCATGAACCGGCTCGCAGATCACGCCGCGCGCCGCGACCATTCGCGATCGTTGGTCGCGGAGGCGGCGATCGAGTCATTCCTCTCACCCGATGCCGCCGAACGCCAGGAGGCCGTCATCACGAAACGCCTCGACCAGCTCGACCGACGCATGTCGCGGATGGAGCGCGATATCGGAATATCGGTCGAGATGCTCGCAGTCTTCGTGCGCTTCTGGGTGACCACCACACCGAGTTTGCCAGAACCTGCTGCGCAGGCCGCGCGCGCCAAAGCTGGAGACCCGCAAAAACCGGGTAATTTCTGGCGAAGCGGGCTGGTTTGATGACGTCGAGGCTTCGGGGCGCAAGAACGGCATCGTTCGGAGCGATTTCCACGATGCCTGGCGTTGTTTTCGCCGGTTTGGCTGGCTTGCAGACAGAGTCAGCCCCTGCATTCCCGGCGTTCGTGGAAGATCAGGCGGTTGAAGTTGTAGGCCAGGTTGCAAAGGGTCAGTTTTGCCTCAGCGCGGGCCAGGCCGATGGTGCGGATGAACAGGTTGAACCGGTTCTTCTGATGCGCGAAGACATGCTCGACATGTGCACGGATCGAGGATTTGGCGGCATTGGCCCGTGCGGTTGCCTTCGACATCGGCTTGCCCATGGGTTTGCGGCGATGAATGCGGGACGTGAGCATCTGATCCGACAACCACTTCTCGTTGCGCCTGGATCGATAGGCACTGTCAGCCCATACCTCGGAACTGGTATTGTCCGTGCTGACGACCTGTCGGAGAAGACGCCCGTCCGCCGCTGACGCCGAAGTCACCGCCATGCCTCGGATGAAGCCGAAGCGTCGGTCGATGCTGATGTGAGATTTATAGCCGAAGACCGGCAGGGCGATCATGGGGAGCGGCGTCCCATCCGCCCGATACCGAACTTTCCCGCCGACCTTGAGGGTCCAGCGGGCGTCGGTATCTTTCTGTGCTGCCTTGTTCGGCTCGTCCGGCCAGATATCTCTGGCGCTCTTGCCCGACTTGATCGCTTCACGTTCGCCCTCGGTGTTCCGCTGTCTTGGTGCAGGCACCAGCGAGGCGTCCACGATCTGCCCGGACATTGGAATGTAGCCCTTCTTCTGGAGTTGCCAGTCAAAGGCCTTCATCACCCGCTTGAGCGTTCCCGTCTCGGTCAGGCGATTGCGAAAATGCCGGATCGTGTTCTCATCCGGCGTGCGATCCCCAAGCGACAGTCCCAGAAACCGTAGCCAACTCAGCCGATCGCGGATCATGAACTCCATCCGGGCGTCTGATAGATTATGCTGCGCCTGCAGGATCAGGGCCTTGAACATCATCACCGGATCGAAGGGTGGGCGTCCGCCTTTGGCTCCATCGCCATAACCAAGTCCTTCGACCAGCCACGCCCGGAAATACTCGAAATCCACCGTCTCCTGCAAAACCTCAAGCGGATCGCCCTCCTTGCTCAATGCCTCAAGGTGATCGCTCAAACTGAACAGGGACTTGGGATCCATAGCTGGCCTCCGTGATCGCGCGCCCTCAGTGAATCATTATAGCCGTCCAAACGCTACCGGTTTTTGCGGGTCTCCAGCTGGCGAACGCTATGATCAGTTTGTCACAGCTCTCGGCCGCCGTCTCGCGAAGGGCCCGAAGCTTCATCAGGAGATTTCTGAGGACGTTGATGGCGAGGCAGAATAGCTCGTCAGATCGCGCACGCTCCTGCGTGAGCCCAAGCTGCTCTCCAAGGCCGCATTGAAGTCAGCAATAATCGACTGCCTCTCAATCCCTTATTCTTTCCAATCTCTCGGACATCCGCCCGAGTTCAAGCAAGGATGCCGCCTCCATCTTCCGCATGATCTGCGCCCGACACACCTTCACCGTGATTTCGCTGAGTGCAAACTTCGCAGCAATTTGCTTTGTGAGTTTTCCATCAAGTATCATGTCCATAACTTGGCGCTCGCGAACAGAAAGCGAATCGTACCGCGCGCGAAGATCAGCTGTCATTGTCTTCTCGTTTCGTCGGATTTGCGAAGTCTGGAGACCGAGATAGATCGCATCAAGTAGGTCTTGGTCCCTAAACGGCTTGGTCAGAAATTCGATCGCGCCAAACTTCATAGCCCGGACCGACATCGGGATATCCCCGTGCGCCGTAATGAACACGACCGGGATCTCCACACGCGTTCTGAAAAGCTCTTGTTGGAAATCCAAGCCGTTCTGACCCGGCATTCTAACGTCCAATACCAAGCAAATCGGCGTATCAGGAATCGACCACGCCAAAAACTCGTGCGTAGACGCAAAGGTGTGAATATCAAGTCCGACAGAACTCAGGAGATTTCTGAGCGCTTCACGCACGGAAAGATCATCGTCGACGACGGCTACCGTGCCGCCCACAACGACGGGCTGTTTCGACTGTCTCATAGTATTTTCTCCCTGTCGCCAGGCAGAGTAAAACAAAAGGTAGCGCCGCGCGGATTGGTCGGCTCAGCCCAAATATTACCGCCGTGAGATTCAATAATTGATCGGCATATTGAAAGTCCAATTCCCATGCCATCGCTCTTGGTGGAGTGAAAGGCATCGAAAAGATGCCTTACGAAGCCAGGATCGATACCGCCTCCCGTGTCTTCTATCGTGATCATCACGCCGGACGCGCTTGATTTAGCGGAGTTTATTCGAATCTCACGAACACTGCTCTGCAGCGTACCCATCGCATCTATCGCGTTCACGAGAAGGTTGAGTGCAACCTGTTGAAGTTGAATACGATCACCGAAGATCATGGGCAGATCACTCGACAGGTTCGTATAAACGGAAACTCGGCTTTCTCGGAAACGGCTTTGCAAAAGCCCCAGCACCTCTCTGATTACGACGTTGATCTCAATCCAGGACCTCTTTGGTTCTGCACGCATAGACAGCGCTTGGACGCGCTTGATGATTTCACTTGCTCGGTTTGCGTCGCTGACGATGCTATCTATCGAAGACGCGGCTTTTTCTAGGTTCGCGGGATCTCCGTGAATCCAGCGTGTACATGCATTGGCGTTGGTCACGATTGCGGCGAGCGGCTGATTGACCTCATGGGCGATTGAGGCAGCGATCTCGCCGAGAGTCGTGATCCGAGCGACGTGCGCAAGGCGGGTCTGCGCCTGTTCGGCCGCCACACGAGCGGTCTCCATCTTGACAGCGAGATAGGTCGTTGCCGCGATCGCCAGCAGGCTGATCGAGGTGTTGACGACTCCGGTTCCGAAGCTTCCACTCGGCGTCAGGATGTAGCTCGCGATCGTCAACGCGATGCATATTCCAGAGACCGTGCCCATGCCCCGCGTGTGGCTGAAGCGAGCCGACAATAGAACGACAATCACATAAAACGTCGCAGCGGATATCTCGTAAGGGGTTATGGTGTCGATGATGAAGATGCCGATAGTGAGGATGCCGATCAGCAAGGGAAGCGTTCCAGACCTAACGAGGCGCCATAGCCCATCGATGAACGTCAGTAGTTCCCTTGAACGGGTGCCGAGCGGGTATCGATGCGTCAAGTTTGCCTCGTGATCTATAGGATCGACGTGGGCAGGCTGATTGACTGGTGTTTTTTGTGGAGCCATCGCAGTTCACTTGATGTAGGTGTGCAAAACGTCGACTAATTCGAGCGCGGCATTACGTTCAGCTTCTGTGGGCGTGCGGTTCGCATCGACCATATGCGCTTGAATGTGCCCATTGACGACTTCGGCCATGATTCCGTTGATCGCACCGCGCGTGGCCGTGACTATCCGCATCACGTCGCCGCAACTCTCATCCGCGATGAGGGCCCGTTCAATCGCATCGACCTGACCTCGAAGGCGTCGGACCCTATTCAGCAGCTTCTGCTTCTCAGCCACCGCATGCGCCATCGCGTCCCTCCGCTATACCCGGGTATAGTTGTAATATACCCCCCAGAGTATATATGAATGTCGCGCGAAGTGAAGACCGGCAGGGTTGTTCGCGTCGTGGTCCAGTTCGTCGTGAATTGGATCCGGATTGGCACAGCAGAGGATCATATGAACCCGCGATCTAGCAACGACCCCTCGGAGGGAGATAGTAGGCGTCAGTCACCTGCTATCGACGCTCCGCTGGGTTGCATCATCGCTCGGGTCGGTTCTGCCGACGTAACTGCGCCAGCACTTCGACGCTGAGCACCGTCCGTCCAGGCCACCCGGGTTCGAGCAACTGCTTGAACAGACGGAGGTGGCCATGGCCGCTCATCTCAACATCGACACACGTCGGGCGCCACCGGTGGTCGCCCATGATGATATTCAATTCGCCGGGGTGTTTCCCGGCTTGAAATTGGGCGCTCGCAACTTGGCGAGACCAAAGCTTCTTGCCCATTGGCATCAGGAATCCGATGGCCGGCTGATTAGGGGCTGGCAATTGGAGACATCCGCCACTCTGAAGAATCCTGACGATTGATCATAGCGACACACGGCAATGCCGTGCGCAGCGTAGCGCTGCTGTTGGCAGCAAAGTTCAAACGAAGGGATTAACTAATGAATGCAGTGGTGGCTTTGCTGCCTGCGCGCCCCGCAGGCACTAATACGACTTGCGCGAATACTATCTTCGCCAACGATTTAGAGCAGCTCTACAACGCGCTGAATGATGTGACATTGACGGAGCATGCTCGCACGGCAGAGCTGATGAATGCCGGATTGCGGAAGATCTCGCAGAAGGTTGTCGAGGAGGCTGCCGAGGTCGCTCTCGAGGCGGTGAGGAAGGCTAGCGTCCGCGCTCGTGGTGTAATTTCTGGTGTAGATTGAGGTGATCGCATGGGGTGGGGCATGCCCCACCCCATGCGATTTCGATCTCGGTGGCCACCGGGCTCATTGGTAAGGTGGAGTTTCCAGACTTCACACCAACCAAGGAGTTGATCCCGATGACCGAAGACAGACTACCGCTTGCCGAGCTTTTGGCGAAGAGCGGAGATGGAGATTTTCTGCGCACCATTGCCGAGAGCGTATTGCAGATCATCATGGAGGCCGACGTCGAGGGCCTGGTCGGCGCCGCCCGGCACGAGCGCTCCTGCGAGCGCACGACCTGGCGCAACGGCTACCGCGACCGCAGCCTCGATACCCGGCTCGGCACGCTCAATCTGAAGATCCCCAAGCTGCGGACCGGCGCATACTTCCCGGGCTTCCTGGAGCCGCGCAAGACGGTGGAGAAGGCCTTGGTCGCGGTGATCCAGGAGGCATGGATCGCCGGCGTCAGCACCCGGCGCGTCGATGATCTGGTGCAGGCGATGGGCATGACCGGCATCTCCAAATCCTCGGTCTCGAAGCTGTGCAAGGACATCGACGAGCGCGTCCATGCCTTCCTCAAGCGTCCGCTCGCAGGCGACTGGCCCTATCTCTGGCTCGATGCCACTTACCTGAAGGTGCGCCAGGGCGGCCGGATCGTCAGCGTTGCCGCGATAATCGCCGTTGCCGTCAACACCGAAGGCAAGCGCGAGATCGTCGGCCTGCATATCGGCCCTTCGGAGGCCGAGGTGTTCTGGTCGGACTTCCTCAAGGACCTCGCCCGCCGCGGGCTGACGGGGGTCAGGCTGGTCATCTCGGACGCCCACGAGGGCCTCAAGGCCGCGATCACCCGCGTGCTCAGCGCCACCTGGCAGCGCTGCCGCGTCCACTTCATGCGCAATGCGCTGGCCTACGTTCCCAAGGGGCAGAACACGGTCGTTGCCGCCGCCATCCGTCAGGTCTTCCTCCAGCCCGATCATGCCGCTGCGACACAGGTCTGGCGTCAGGTCGCCGACCAGCTGCGCGCCCGCTGGCCGAAGCTTGGCACCTGCATGGATGAAGCCGAGCATGACGTGCTGGCCTACATGACCTTCCCTGAGCAGCACCGGGTCAAGCTCCACAGCACCAATCCGCTCGAACGGCTGAACAAGGAGGTCAAGCGCCGCGCCGATGTCGTCGGCATCTTCCCCAACGAGGACAGCATCATCCGCCTCGTCGGCGCCGTCCTGCTCGAGCAAAACGACGAATACCAGCTCCAGCACCGCTACATGCAGATCGAGGGCATGGCGGCGCTCGCCACACCAACAATCGAGGAGGCTCAGCCGCTACAGGTTACACAAAAGGCCGCCTGAAAATGCCGCCCGCTGGCCACACCCGAATTTACACCACATTGACGGACACGACCTGAGGAAGCGGACCCAAAAGACGGTCAGCGAAAGTGCCGATCTTCTCTATCACTTGGTCGTTCTGTGGCACGCACTCAATATTGAACCCAGCGAAGTCTGGGCCGAGATGCGGCGCCGCGTGGAAAGCATGGGCATTGCCGAAAAGCTTCCTAAGCCGCGTCGGGGAACGACTGATCCCGCCCCGGTCAACGACAGCTCGGAAGGAAATCGCGTACCTGCGCCCTGCATCACCGCCAACTCGCGCGCACCAGCACCGTGTCCCGAAGAGCAGCCCGAAAGGACACGGCCATGCGCCTCCTAGTCTGTGGAGGACGTCACTTCGAGGACGCCGAGATGGTGCATCACGAACTAACTGCACTGCATTGGCGAAAGCCAATCAGCGTTGTGGTCCACGGCAGCATTGCAGGCGTCGGCATCATCGCTGAGGCGTGGGCGCGTCGCCATGGGATCGCTGTGGTGCGTTACCCGCCAAATTGGGAGTTTTACGGCAAGAAGGCCGAAGGGCTGCGCAGCGATTTCATGCTGACAGACAGCCGACCCGACTTTGTCGTGGCTTTCCCAGGGGGGCGCCACACCGCCGATCTCGTCCAACGGGCAATCAACGTCGGGCTCGCCGTGCTCGCCATTCCGCCCAACACGGCTGGAGCTTGCCCAGTCGCAAAGCATCCGCCGCAGCGGGGCCAGCCAACAACCGCTTCGCTCTGATCCAGTGAATTCACCCAAAAACGAGCAAAACTCAACGGAGTTTGAAATGTCCGATACCTCTGCGACATCGCTTGAACAAATCGAATTGGCCTCAAGCGCGCCCGCTGTCCTGGATAGCGCGCATATTGGCGACATCCACGGCGCGTTCGGCACCATCCGGCAGCACGACACCGGTGTACGAAAGACTTGGCGGGCTAGGCTGGCGACCTTGATGGCAATCGTCGGCCCGGGACTGATTGTCATGGTCGGCGACAATGATGCCGGCGCTTTTGGAACCTATACGCAGGCAGGTCAGAACTACGGCACCTCTCTGCTGTGGACGTTGATGCTCTTGATCCCGGTGATTTACGTGAATCAGGAGATGGTGTCACGGCTAGGTGCTGTGACGGGCGTTGGCCATGCACGACTGATATTCGAACGTTTCGGAAAGTTCTGGGGTGCCTTCAGCCTTATAGACCTAGTTCTTCTCAACGGACTAACCATTGTAACCGAGTTCATCGGCATCGTATTCGCACTCCAATATTTTGGTTTGCCAAGAGTTCCGGGACTGATTGTCGCGGCGGTGCTCATAGTGGCCGCCGTCAGCACCGGAAGTTTCAAGCGGTTTGAACGCTTCGCGATGGTTTTGGTCTTTGGCAGTCTGTTGCTAATACCTGTGCTCCTCGCCATCCATCCACCAATCGGTGAGATCGCCCATGGACTGCTCGTGCCGCAATGGCCCGCTCACTCCGACATGGCGGCAGTCATGCTGCTTGTCATTGGCATCGTTGGCACGACCGTCGCACCTTGGCAGCTCTTTTTCCAACAAAGCTATGTTGTCGATAAGCGGATCACGCCCGCCTTCAACGGCTACGAGAAAGTCGATCTTTGCCTCGGGATCCTCCTGGTAGTAATCGGCGCCGTTGCCATGATGGCGTTCTGTGCCGCATTGTTTGCCGGACGGCCGGAATTCGGCAATTTCACGGATACAGGTGCGGTGCTTACGGCGCTGGACAAATATGTGGGTCCATATTCGGCGACGATTTTTGCAATCGCTCTTTTGGATGCTTGCCTCATCGGCGCAGCAGCCGTCTCGCTCTCGACGTCTTATGCGATCGCCGACGTCCTCAGGGTGAGGCACTCATTGCATCGCAAAGTCACGGATGCCATCGGATTCTACGTTGCTTACGGGATTCTCATATTCATTGCCGCAGGCCTTGTTGCCTTCGCAAGTGATGCGCTGCTGGGCCTCTTTGTCAGTGCCGTGCAGGCTCTCGCTGGCGTGCTGCTACCAAGTGCCACGGTCTTCCTGCTCCTCCTTTGCAACGACAAGGCGGTTGTCGGCCCCTGGTCCAACGGTCCTAAGCTCAATGTATTCACCGGAGCAATAATCTGGTCCCTTGTGTTGCTCTCGATCATCCTCACCGTGGCGACCGTCTTCCCAGATGTGGCTGACAGCACAATTCTGAAAATACTGATTGGCGGCTCTTTGCTGGGGCTTTGCGGGTTCGTCTTTTCGTTCGCAGCACGCAAGCGTAGTTATGACGTGCCCGCTGCCGCATATGGCAACGATCAAGATCACCGCTTCGCCAAGATGACGATGCTCGAGCGCCGGAACTGGCGCATGCCGCCGCTTAATCGGCTGCCTGCCCTGCATATGACGTTGATGACGAAGGTCTGGATGGGCGTGCTACGCGGCTATCTTCTGATTGCTGTCGCGCTGATCGGCTTCAAGGTCTTCGTCGCCGCGACCGGCGTCGAGGTCAGCATCCCCCAGATCGGCGGAACGCCAACCAGCAACGACGCTGCTACAAGCAATACCGGCTCGAAGTAGCACGCAAGAAGGCGGGTGACGACGTTGACGCACGGGCGCGAGCACCGACATGTCCGCAATAGCCTCGCGGACGTTGCTATACCCCGCGTCGTCGCCTGCCAACCAAAACGAAAAGGAAACAATCTGAATAGACAAAACTCTTTTGTTCTAACTAGCTGATGGGGGCGCCTCATGTCTGAACAATTCAAGACTCTTCCCGAACGCATCCAGGCGCTTTCCGATGCAACTTCTTGTAGTTCTTTTTCGCTGACCTCAGTCGAGCAGACCAAGGGCTTTCAGATTATCGCTTTTGTCGACAGCTGTTTCGGCGATTCTCAATGCGAGATCGATGCTTGCGGATTGATCGCCGCTATGCTGATCGCTTTTGCCAAAGCGCGCAGCGATCCGTTCACGTTTCATTATTTTGCAACGCGTGCTCTCCATGACGGACTAGAACGTTGCATCGCTATCCTTGTCCAACGCGGCGAAAGGCTGCCCGTTGTCGCCTATGCGCTCATCGCAAATTATATCCGCTGGACGGCTCGACGCCGAGAGATGGCTTTAGCCGCGGCGTTTGAGCGTCTGCGCCTTTATCCGACACTTCCAAACATGTTGATCTGGCCGCCGAAGCGCACGCCAGGATAGCGTGCCAGCGCCTGAGATTCATCGAACAAAAAAAAGCCGTGGCAGATTTTCTCAAAGGAGACGCAAAACAATGAGTAATCAACTATCGCATTGGCCTCCGCCACTTCGGATCCGCCTTCTGCTTTTTGTGGTGTCTCGCATCGAACACTTTCTCCTCTTAAGGTGTCCGAAAGGTCGCATCAGGCGATTGGGATTGGCTTGGGTCGACCAGATTCATGCGCGCGTGCGCAAAAAGCTCAGCCGTGCAGAGCTACCCGAAACGCGTTGATGTTTCTTCCGCGTTCGATCGCGCGTCAAATAGCCTTGAATCAGCGCTGAATGGTGAGGAAGCCTACAAATCTCTTTCCGCGCCGATCGGTCCGTCACCGTGATCTATAATCGACGAGGGCTTCATTGCGCCGCGCCGGTGTTAAACTGTCAAGGAGGGCGTTGGCCTTCTCAATTACCTTGCTGCCGATCTCGCGCTGTTGCCCTTGATTGGCTTTTCGGGCGCCCTCGGCGAACACCGATTCCGCGGGGAGTACCGCCGCAGCAAATGCGGCGGCGGCCAAAACCGATCTAAGAAACATAGGCTACTCTACTCGGCTGGGGTTCATGGCTGCAAAGATGCTATCGTACGTACCGTCCCGTTCAGCCTAACGCCGTGCATGATCCCGATTAAGAAGGATCTCACCCCCCGGATGATCTCCGCGATCGAGGATGTCCATCACCTCCACAACAAATGCATTGAGCGGTCATTGTGCGAGGATCAGACGCTTGCGCAGAGCCGGTCAAGCTCCGCGAGCGTATTGGCGTATCGTGCGTCCGACACCGCCGTTCTCCTGTATTTGCACGCTACACTACTACGTCGATGAATCTTTGTTGAATCGCCCCGAAATCTGGCCCCTTTAATCATCCCCGTCTGGGGAAGGACTGTATCGGCCCCGATAGAAACGGGGCACTATGACAGCATCACACCACAATTCGGAAGGCCTCGCGCGCGGCGCAAGGATGCTGCGCACTGCGCTCGGTCCTGCAATCGCGCGCTATCTTGATGACGCCAGCATCGTCGAGGTGATGCTCAATCCCGATGGGCGCCTCTGGATCGACCGACTCTCCGAAGGACTTTCCGATACCGGTGAGCGGCTGTCACCAGCGGACGGCGAACGTATCGTTCGCTTGGTTGCGCACCATGTCGGAGCCGAGGTTCATGCTGGTGCTCCTCGGGTATCCGCAGAGTTGCCTGAAACCGGCGAGCGGTTCGAAGGCCTGCTGCCACCCGTCGTCGCTGCCCCCGCATTCGCGATCCGTAAGCCCGCTGTCGCGGTGTTCACGCTCGACGACTACGTCGCGGCCGGCATCATGTCAGCGACGCAGGCCGAGATACTCCGCCGGAGTGTCTCCTCACGCGCCAACATCCTCGTCGCCGGCGGGACATCCACCGGCAAGACGACGCTGACAAACGCGTTGCTCGCCGAAGTTGCGAAGACCGCCGATCGCGTCGTCCTCATCGAAGACACCCGCGAACTGCAATGCGCCGCGCCGAACCTCGTGGCGATGCGAACAAAAGATGGCGTTGCCTCACTTTCCGATCTCGTTCGCTCTTCGCTGCGTCTGCGGCCCGATCGCATACCCGTTGGCGAAGTGCGCGGCGCCGAAGCGCTCGAACTGCTCAAGGCCTGGGGCACCGGCCATCCTGGCGGGGTCGGCACCATCCACGCCGGCAGCGCGATCGGCGCACTGCGCCGCATGGAGCAGCTCATTCAGGAGGCAGTCGTCACGGTCCCGCGCGCATTGATCGCGGAAACGATCGACCTCGTTGCCGTCCTCTCCGGTCGCGGGTCCGCGCGGCGACTCTCCGAACTCTCGCGCGTCGAAGGCCTCGGTCTCGACGGCGACTACCGCATCGCGCCGGCCACCACGGATGGCGACGGCAGCTCGAGCTTGTTCGTCCCAGCACCTGAAGGAGAAAGCCTGTGATCCAACGCCTGCGGCGCGCGCGCCATCATCTCGTCTTGACCGTTTCCATCGCCACTCTGTCGGCGGTGATGGCAGCCCCCGCTCACGCTTCCGGTTCGTCGATGCCGTGGGAACAGCCTCTCCAACAGATCCTGCAGTCGATTGAAGGTCCCGTGGCGAAAATCATGGCGGTGATCATCATCATCGTTACCGGCCTGACGCTGGCCTTCGGCGATACCTCCGGCGGCTTCCGCAGGTTGATCCAGATCGTGTTTGGTCTCTCGATTGCCTTCGCCGCGTCGAGCTTCTTCCTGTCGTTCTTCTCGTTCGGCGGCGGGGCGCTGGTCTGATGACGGGCGCTGTCGATCAGGGCGGCGACGTCCCAGGCTATACCGTCCCCGTTCACCGGGCACTGACCGAGCCGATCCTGCTCGGCGGCGCCCCACGGGCTATCGCCATCATGAACGGGACGCTCGCTGGCGCGGTCGGCCTAGGGCTTCGCCTCTGGCTGGTGGGGATCGCGATCTGGGCGATCGGCCACGTCACCGCGGTGTGGGCTGCCAAGCGCGATCCGCTCTTCGTCGACGTTGTGCGCCGCCATCTGCGCGTCCCCGCACACCTTTCGGTCTGAGGGGAGCGCGGCCATGATGAACCTTGCCGAATATCGCAATCGCAACAGCCGCCTGGCCGACTTCCTCCCCTGGGTCGCGCTGGTGGGCTCCGGCATCGTCCTCAACAAGGACGGCAGCTTTCAGCGCACCGCGCGGTTTCGCGGCCCCGATCTCGACAGCGCCGTACAGGCTGAGCTAGTCGCCATCGCCGGCCGCCTCAACAATGCGTTCCGTCGCCTTGGATCAGGCTGGGCAATCTTCGTCGAGGCGCAGCGGCAAGCTTCGAACCTCTATCCCGACAGCCGCTTTCCCGATCCCGCCTCGGCGCTGGTCGACGCCGAGCGCAAAGCGGATTTCGAGGAAGCTGGCGCACATTTCGAGTCGAGCTATTTCCTGACCTTCACCTATCTGCCGCCGGCCGAGGACGCCGCGCGCGCGGAATCCTGGCTCTATGAAGGCCGGGAAAAGTCGGGCCTCGACCCCAACGAGGTGATGACCGGGTTCGCCGATCGCACCGATCGCATCCTGCGCCTGGTCGAAGCCTTCATGCCCGAATGCCGCTGGCTTGATGACGCGGAGACGCTCACCTATCTCCACGGCTGCGTCTCGACCAAACGGCACCGTGTCCGCGTCCCCGAAACGCCGATCTATCTCGACGCGCTGCTCGCCGACCAGCCGCTCACCGGCGGGCTCGAGCCGCGCCTTGGCGCGTCGCATCTGCGCATCCTCACCGTCACAGGCTTTCCAACGGCGACGACACCTGGCCTGCTCGACGAGCTGAACCGTCTCGCATTTCCGTATCGTTGGTCGACGCGGGCGATCCTGCTCGACAAGACCGACGCGACCAAGCTGCTGACCAAGATCCGCCGGCAATGGTTCGCCAAGCGCAAGCCGATCGCCGCGATCCTCAAGGAGGTAATGACCAACGAGGCGTCCGTCCTCGTGGACACCGACGCCGCGAACAAGGCCGCCGATGCCGACATGGCGCTCCAGGAACTCGGCGCCGACTATGCCGGGATGGCCTACGTCACCGCGACGGTGACGGTGTGGGACGAGGATCCGCGCGCTGCCGACGAGAAGCTGCGCCTCGTCGAGAAGGTCATTCAGGGCCGCGACTTCACTGCCATGGCCGAGACGATCAACGCGGTGGACGCCTGGCTCGGATCATTGCCCGGCCACGTCTATGCGAACGTCCGCCAGCCGCCGATCTCCACGCTCAATCTCGCCCACATGATCCCGCTGTCGGCGGTGTGGGCGGGGCCGGAACGGGACGAGCATTTTGCAGCGCCCCCACTGCTCTTCGGCAAGACCGAAGGCTCCACCCCGTTCCGGCTTTCGCTTCACGTCGGCGACGTCGGCCACACGCTGATCGTTGGCCCGACCGGCGCGGGCAAGTCGGTCCTGCTGGCGCTGATGGCGCTGCAGTTCCGACGCTATGCTCGCGCCCAAGTCTTCGCCTTCGACTTCGGCGGCTCGATCCGCGCGGCGGCGCTCGGCATGGGCGGCGATTGACATGACCTCGGCGGCGATCTCAGTGACGGCGCGACCGATAACGTCAGCCTTCAACCGCTCGCCCGCGTTCACGACGTGCCCGAGCGCGCCTGGGCGGGCGACTGGATCGTATCGATCCTGACCCGCGAGGGCGTGGCGATCACGCCCGAGGTGAAGGAGCATATCTGGACGGCGCTGACCTCGCTGGCATCGGCGCCCGTCGAGGAGCGCACGATCACCGGCCTGGTCGTGCTGCTCCAGTCGAACGATCTCAAACAGGCGCTCAGGCCCTATTGCGTCGGCGGTCCCTACGGCCGGCTGCTCGACGCTGAACGCGAGTATCTTGGCTCGGCGTTCGTTCAAGCGTTCGAGACTGAGGGGCTGATCGGCACCGGCGCGGCGCCGGCGGTTCTCTCCTATCTCTTCCATCGGATCGAAGATCGGCTCGACGGTTCGCCGACTCTTCTCATTATCGACGAAGGCTGGCTGGCGCTGGACGATGACGGTTTCGCCGGCCAGCTCCGCGAATGGCTGAAGACGCTGCGCAAGAAGAACGCCAGCGTCATCTTCGCCACGCAATCGCTCAGCGACATCGACGGCTCGGCCATCGCGCCTGCCATCATCGAAAGCTGCCAGACCCGGCTTCTGCTGCCGAACGAGCGCGCGATCGAGCCGCAGATCACGGCGATCTATCGGCGCTTCGGCCTCAACGACCGCCAGATCGAGATCATCGCGCGGGCAATGCCCAAGCGCGACTATTACTGCCAGTCGCGGCGCGGCAACCGCCTCTTCGAGCTCGGTCTGTCCGATGTCGCGCTCGCTCTGTGCGCCGCGTCATCGAAGACCGACCAGGCGGCCATTGCCCGCATCGTCGCCGAACACGGCCGCGACGGCTTCCTCGCCGCATGGCTCGATCACCGTGAGGTCGGTTGGGCCGCCGATCTCATCCCCACGCTCACCAACAAGGAGACGTCCCAATGAAACTGCGCAATTCCCGCGCAGCGCGTTTTGCTGCCGCGCTGCTGACCGCTCCCGTCGCGCTCGCGCCCATGCTGGCGACGCCCGCTCACGCCATCATCGTATTCGATCCCTCGAACTATGCGCAGAACGTGCTCACGGCGGCGCGATCGCTTCAGCAGATCACCAACCAGATCACCTCGCTTCAGAACGAAGCGCAAATGCTGATCAACCAGGCACGCAACCTTGCGAGCCTGCCGTTCTCGTCGCTGCAACAGCTTCAGCAGTCCGTCCAGCGCACGCAGCAGCTTCTCAACCAGGCGCAGAATATCGCCTACGACGTCCAGCAGATCGACCGGATGTTCCAGCAGAAGTACGGGAACGTCTCGCTGTCCGCTTCGGATCAGCAACTCGTCACCGATGCCCGCTCGCGCTGGCAGAACACGGTCGGCGGCCTGCAGGACGCAATGCGGGTGCAGGCGGGCGTCGTCGGCAACATCGACACCAATCGCACGCAGATGTCGGCGCTGATCGGCCAGAGCCAGGGCGCGACCGGCGCGCTGCAGGCGACGCAGGCCGGCAACCAACTCCTTGCGCTCCAGGCGCAGCAACTCGCGGATCTCACCGCCGTCGTGGCGGCCAACGGCCGGGCGCAGGCCTTGCAGTCGGCCGAGCAGGCCGCCGCCGCCGAACAGGGCCGCGAGCAGCGCCGGCGTTTCCTGACGCCGGGCTCGGGCTACCAGCCCGGCAATGCCCGCATGTTCCCGAACAGCGGCAACTGAGGCTGGCACGATGGACGGCAAGACCCTCGCTCGCGTCGGCGCCATCGTCTTCGTCGCGGTCGCCATCACGGCGACCGCGATCGAGATGAACCGCAAGGACGTTTCGACGGACGTCCTCGCGACGCAGGGCCGTCCGGTCACAACATCGGATCCTCTCGCCGCCGAATTGCTTCGTTGTTCCGAGATCGGCGAGGCCGGCACGCGCGATCCCAATTGCCTGAAGGCATGGGCAGAGAACCGGCGCCGCTTCCTCGGCCAGCCGGCCCCCGTTTCATCACCATCGCCGGTTGCGCCGACCACGCTGTTTCCAAGCGCGCCCGCGTCGGCCGCTCCCATCCACAAAGACAGTGCGCCAGCGGACGTGACCGGGCCTGCGATGCAGGCCGAGCCCGCTCAGCCAGAGGTTCGCTGACATGGGCGGCACCGGTGTCATCGACCATTTCCTCGAGGTCTTCACTCGCTACATCGACGGAGGATTCGGGCTGCTCGGCGGCGAAGTCGGTTTCATCGCCACCACCTTGATCGTCATCGACGTCACGCTCGCCGCGCTTTTCTGGTCATGGGGCGCCGACGACGACATCATGGCGAGGCTGGTCAAGAAGACGCTCTTCGTCGGTGTCTTCGCCTACCTGATCTCCAACTGGAACAATCTCGCCCGCATCGTCTTCGAGAGCTTCGCGGGCCTCGGCCTGAAGGCTTCGGGAACGGGCTTTGCCGTGAGCGATCTCATGCGCCCCGGCAAGGTGGCGCAGACTGGTCTCGATGCCGGCCGGCCGCTGCTCGACTCCATCTCCAGCCTGATGGGCTACTGGTCGTTCTTCGAGAACTTCATCCAGATCGCCTGCATGTTTTTCGCCTGGGCGCTGGTGCTGCTGGCGTTCTTCATCCTGGCGATCCAGCTCTTCGTCACCCTGATCGAGTTCAAGCTGACCACGCTCGCCGGCTTCGTCCTCATTCCCTTCGGCCTGTTCGGCAAATCGGCGTTCATGGCCGAGCGCGTGCTCGGCAACGTCATCTCCTCCGGCATCAAGGTGCTGGTGCTCGCCGTCATCATCGGCATCGGCTCGACGCTGTTCTCCGAGTTCACCTCGGGCTTCAACGGCGCAACGCCATCGATCGACGATGCCATGGCGATCGTGCTTGCCGCGCTGTCGCTGCTTGGTCTCGGCATCTTCGGTCCCGGCATCGCTAACGGCCTCATCTCCGGTGGCCCGCAGCTCGGCGCCGGCGCGGCCATTGGCACTGGTCTTGCCGCCGGCGGCGTTGTCGCAGCAGGCGCGGCCGCTGCCGGCGCCGTCGTGACAGGCGGCGCTGCACTTGCTGGCGGCGCTGCCGCCGCCGCGCGTGGCGGTGCAGCCCTCGCCGGTGGCGCCTCCACCGCCTACAGCCTCGGCGCGGCCGGCCAGGCCGGCGCATCCGGCGTCGCGTCGGGTCTTGGCAGTGTTGCCAGCACCGGCGCGAAGGCGGCCGTCTCACCGCTGAAGCGCGCAGCCGGTCGTGCCGCCGACAGCCTGAAGCAGAGCTATCAGGCCGGTGGCCAGGCCGCGACGGAGATCGCCACCGGCGCATCCGGTGCTGCGACGACCGCCACCGCGGAGGCCGCATCTCCCGGAGCTGCGTCTTCCACCAGCGACGGGCCGCCGGCCTGGGCGAAACGCATGAAGCGCTCGCAGCAGATGTCCCATGGCGTTCAGGCCGCCGCCCACGCCGTGCGTAGCGGCGACAGCCATGGCGGCGGCTCCTCCGTCAACCTCTCCGAAAGCGACTGACCATGTTCAAGCGACCATCCACCCACTACGGCAAAGCCCCTCAGCCCGAGACTCCCTATCAGCGCGCCGCTCAGGTCTGGGACGATCGCATCGGCTCCGCCCGCGTGCAGGCCCGTAACTGGCGCTACATGGCCTTCGGATCATTGGCCCTCGCGGGCGGCCTTTCGGCCGCGCTGGTCTGGCAGTCCGCCAACGGCTCGATCGTGCCTTGGGTAGTGCAGGTCGACCGGCTCGGCCAGGCGCAGGCGATCGCGCCGGCGACCGCCGACTATCAGCCAAACGATCCGCAAATCGCCTTCTACCTCGCGCGCTTCATCGAGCAGGTCCGCTCGATCCCGTCCGACGCCATCATCGTGCGGCAGAACTGGCTGCGCGCCTACGACTTCACGACACAGGGTGGCGCGCTCGCGCTGAACGATTATGCGCGCGCCAACGACCCCTTCACCAAGGTCGGCAAGCAGCAGATCGCGATCGAAGTGTCGTCGGTGATCCGCGCCTCGCCGTCGAGCTTCCGCATCGCCTGGATCGAGCGACGCTATCAGGACGGCTCACTGGCCTCCACCGAACGCTGGTCCGCGATCCTCACCGTCGTCGTGCAGCCCCCACGCGACGCCGACACGCTGCGGAAGAACCCACTCGGAATCTACATCAACGCCATCAACTGGTCGAAGGAGCTTGGACAATGACGCCCGCACTCCGCAAAGCCGCCCCTTGGAGTGCAGGGCTCCCGGCTTTGCTCATCCACGTAGTTCCGGTTTTCCGCAAATCCGCTTTGCCGGGAATCTTGCTCGCCGGTTCGGCGCTGGCAGGGTGCGCCACTCACACCCCGCCGCCGGAGATTTCCTACGACAATGCGGTGCCGGCTGTGCAGACCTCCGATCCGCCAGCGCCCGTCCGGGTGGTGGAGCTTCCCAAACCGCTCCCGCTGCCTGGTCAGTTGAAGCCCATCGGCAAGGACGGCAAGCCCGAGCCGGAACCGTCCGATCCCGCCGCGCGCGTCAACCAGGCCAATGCCGCAGCGCGCGTCCAGCCCGTCCGCAACGGCTTCATCAACTCGATGCAGGTCTATCCCTTCGTCGATGGCGCGCTCTATCAGGTCTACGCCTCGCCGGGGCAGATCACCGACATCGCGCTTCAGCCCGGCGAGCAGCTCGTCGGCTCCGGTCCTGTCGCCGCTGGCGACACAGTGCGCTGGATCATCGGCGATACCGAGAGCGGCGTTGGCGCGGCCAAGCAGGTCCATATCCTCGTGAAGCCAACGCGGGCCGAGCTGATGACCAATCTCGTCATCAACACCGACCGGCGCACCTATCACATGGAGCTGCGCGCGACGCCATCGACCTATATGGCATCGGTGTCTTGGCAATATCCGCAGGACCAGCTCATCGCGCTGCGCCGCCAGAACAGCCAAGCCGAGGCCGCGCAGCCGGTGTCGGGCGGCATCGATCTCGCCCGTGTCAATTTCCGCTACGAGGTGACCGGCGACCGCGCACCGTGGCGGCCGCTGCGCGCCTTCGATGACGGCAAGCAGGTGTTCATCGAATTCCCCCGCGGCATCGGACAGGGCGAGATGCCGCCCTTGTTCGTGGTCGGACCGGAGGGCGACACCTCCGAGCTGGTGAACTATCGCGTGCGCGGCAACTACATGATCGTCGATCGACTGTTCGCCGCCGCCGAACTGCGGTTCGGCGCGGGCAAGAACCAGAAGCGTGTCCGCATCTCCCGCACCGACGGGAGGCCGGCATCGTGAGCGACGAACGCGATCCCGAAAAGGAGGAAGGCCGGACGCCCGGTTCGGCGCCCCAGCCTCAGCCGACCGACGACGACGCTCGGCCGCTGACCGGCGAGCCGGCCGCGACCATGCGGCTGCGCGCCGAGCCGCCGCGTGTGACCCGCCTGTCCCGCAAGGTGCTGGCCGGTCTGGGTCTTGCGGCAAGCCTCGGTGTCGGTGGGGCGCTGATCTATGCGCTCCAGACTCGTCACAGCGGCCAGGGTCAGGAGCTTTACTCTACGGACAACCGCTCGACACCGGACGGTCTGGCTGGATTGCCGAAGGATTATTCCGGCGTCCCGAAGCTCGGCCCGCCGCTGCCCGGCGACCTCGGTCGCCCGATCCTCAACGCGCAGAACGGTGGCACAGTGCCGCCGATCGGCGCACCGGCATCAGGTCCGACGGGACCGAGCCCCGAGGAACAGCGCCGGGCGCAGGAACTGGAGGCGGCTCGGACCGCACGGCTGTTCGCATCCACCGAGACTCGGCCCGCTACGGCTGGAGCTTCGACACAGCCGACTGCGACCGCCACGCCGTCGGCCGATCTCGCCAGCCTCGGCCTTGCGCCGCAGCCAGCGACACCCTCCGCGCAGGATCGTCAGCTCGCATTCCTCAATCAGACGCCCGACAAGCGCACTGTCTCGCCGGATCGCGTTGCCGCGCCAGCGTCGAAGAACGTCCTGCAGGCCGGCGCCGTCATCGCGGCCGCGCTCATCACCGGCATCCGCTCCGACCTGCCGGGTCAGATCACCGCACAGGTGACGGAGAACATCTATGACAGCCCGACCGGCAAGATCCTGCTTGTGCCACAGGGCACGCGCGTTATCGGCCAGTATGACAGTGGCGTCGGCTTCGGTCAGAGGCGCATACTTCTCGTCTGGAACCGGCTGATCTTCCCCAATGGCCGCTCCATCGTTCTGGAGCGTCAGCCTGGTGCGGACGCCGAGGGCTATGCGGGCCTTGAGGATGGCGTCGACTATCACTGGGGCGAACTGTTCAAGGCCGCTGCACTTTCCACGATTCTGAGCATCGGTGCGGAGGCGGGCTCGTCTGGCCAGGACAGCGATATTGTGCGGGCGCTGCGACAGGGTGCCTCCAATAGCGTCAGTCAAACCGGCCAGCAGATCGTCCAGCGCCAGCTCAACATCGCACCGACCCTCACCATCCGGCCAGGCTTGCCCGTCCGCGTCATCGTCACCCGCGATCTCGTTCTCGAACCCTACGGAGGCTGACATGACCAAGCTGAAATTGGGAGCGATCGTCGACGACAAACCGGTGAAGGTCACGGTGGAGTTACCGGCAAGCCTGCATCGCGACCTAACGGCCTACGCAGAAATTCTCGGCCGCGAAGCGAGGCAACCGCCGGCCGATCCCGTTCGCCTCATCGCTCCGATGCTGGAGCGGTTCATAGCCACGGATCGGGGATTTGCGAAAGCGAGGAAGTCAAAAGAACTGCCGAAACCGTCTGAATGATTGTGGCGGCAGCCGAGCGCGACATTGAACGCGCAAGACTGAGGAGGCGGCGCCAGGCCGGGTTATCATTCCGCGGCGACCACACCGCGCAGAACGGCAGAACCTCGCCGGCAAGCTGCCGATAGGCAGTTCCCGGAAACTGAGCCGCCGTCCCGGCCTCGCTCATGACCGTGACGCCTTGGCCGATCGCCACAAGCGACAGGAGATTGTCCCTCCCGACGTATTGGGTATCGATTTCTGGGTGACGCCCAAGATCGGCGAGGCGTTGAACCAAATAGTCGTGAATTTCCGATCCAGGGGCACCGTCACTTACAATGAATCTCTCGTCCACAAGATCACGCCAGCCAAGCTCCGATTTCTCAGAGAGAGGATGATCGCTGGGAAGTACGGCGAATACTCGCTCGGACCAAAGTTGCTCTGTTTCACAGTCCGACCACTGTGTGGTTCCCGTGATAAAAGCCACATCGAGTTGAAGTCGCCGGATCGAGGCAACGTGATCCGCAGGATCGCCGTCAAAAAATTCGACCCGTACACTTGCATGCTCCTTGCCGTAGGCTCCCTGTTGATTACCGTTGAGAAGTGACCCGGGAAGGGCCGATATTTCCACTGAGAAGTGACCCATGTTGAACTCACCCCTGGCATTGACGAGCGAGGGGTCATGGAGTGTTGGACATGGCGTTATTGAGCGTTATCCGGCGCTGGCATTTCCGCGATCATCTTTCGATCCGCGAGATTGCGCGGCGTACCGGGCTGTCACGTAATACGATCCGTAAATATCTACGTTCGGACACGATCGAGCCGCGGTTCAAGGTGCCCGATCGGCCGAGCAAACTGGACCCGTTCGCGGAGCGGCTGTCAGCCTGGCTGAGACGGGAGATGGGTCGGACCCGCAAGCAGAAGCGGACGATGAAGCAGCTGCATGCTGATCTGGTCAGCCTGGGCTATGACGGCTCCTACAATCGGGTGGCGGCCTTTGCCCGGGACTGGCGCGATGATTATCGTCGTGAGCAACAGATGAGCGGGCGCGGGACATTCGTGCCGCTGTCCTTCGCACCGGGGGAAGCATTCCAGTTCGATTGGAGCGAGGACTGGGCGATCATCGGCGGCGTGCGCACCAAGCTGCAGGTGGCGCACTTCAAGCTCAGCTACAGCCGGGCCTTCCTCGTGCGGGCCTATTTGCTCCAGACCCACGAGATGCTGTTCGATGCCCATAATCACGCATTCCGCGTGCTGGGCGGCGTTCCGCGCCGTGGGATTTACGACAATATGCGCACCGCCATCGACAAGGTCGGGCGCGGCAAGGAGCGCAACGTCAACAACCGCTTCCTCACCATGGTCAGTCACTATCTGTTCGAGGCCGAGTTCTGTAATCCGGCAGCGGGCTGGGAAAAGGGCCAGGTCGAGAAGAATGTCCAGGATGCCCGTCATCGGCTATGGCAACCCACGCCGCAGGCGGAAAGCCTGGATGCCCTGAACCTGTGGCTGGAGGAGCGCTGCAAGGCGCTGTGGCAGGATATCCCGCACGGGATCGAACCGGGTTCGGTCGCCGATGCCTGGGGCGATGAAGTGGAAAGCCTGATGCCGGTGGGCAGACCGTTCGATGGCTTTGTCGAATATGGCAAACGGGTCTCGCCAACCTGCCTGATCCACCTGGAACGCAACCGTTACAGCGTTCCGGCGTCCTTCGCCAATCGGCCCGTCAGCCTTCGGGTTTATCCCGATCGCTTCCTGGTCGTCGCAGAGGGACAGGTCATATGCGAGCATCAGCGCATCATCGACCGATCCCATGATGGTCCCGGCCACACCGTCTATGACTGGCGTCATTATCTCGCCGTCGTTCAACGCAAGCCCGGCGCCCTGCGCAACGGCGCGCCGTTCCTCGAACTGCCCGATGCCTTCCAGCGGTTGCAACGGCATCTGCTGCGCAACCCCGGCGGCGACAGGGAGATGGTCGAGATCCTGGCGCTGGTCCTCCATCATGACGAGCAGGCGGTGCTGACCGCCGTCGCCATGGCGCTGGATGCAGGCGTTCCGACCAAGACGCACATCCTCAACCTGCTGCACCGGCTGCTTGATGGAAAGCCGCTCTCGACGCCGCCGGTGACGGCGCCACAGGCGTTGAGGCTGGTCAGTGAGCCGATGGCCAATGTCGAACGCTACGATGCCCTGCGCCGGGAGAACCGTCATGCGTCATGATCCCGCCACCGGCGCCCTCGTCGTGATGCTGCGCGGCCTGAAAATGCCCGGCATGGCCCAGGCTGTGACCGACCTCATGCAGCAGGGATCGCCCGCCTTCGAGGCGGCGGTGCCGATCCTCTCCCAGTTGCTGAAAGCCGAAACAGCCGAACGCGAGGTGCGGTCTGTGGCCTA
Source organism: Sphingobium sp. LB126 (assembly GCF_002795205.1). Classification (NCBI taxonomy): domain Bacteria; kingdom Pseudomonadati; phylum Pseudomonadota; class Alphaproteobacteria; order Sphingomonadales; family Sphingobiaceae; genus Sphingobium; species Sphingobium sp. LB126. The sequence continues at coordinate 43,888 of NZ_NETV01000001.1, read as the reverse complement.
TCAGCTCAAGGTCGCGCGGTTCCCCGCCTATCGCGACCTCGCCGGCTTCGACTTTGCCAGCAGCGAGGTGAATGAGGCGCTGGTGCGCCAGTTGCACCGCTGCGACTTCATCGACGTTGCCGACAATATCGTGCTGGTCGGCGGACCGGGCACCGGCAAAACCCATGTCGCCACGGCGCTGGGTGTTCAGGCTATCGAGCATCATCGAAAGCGCGTCCGCTTCTTCTCCACGGTCGAGCTGGTCAATGCCCTGGAACAGGAAAAGGCCCAGGGGCGCGCCGGGCAGATCGCCAACCGGCTCGTCCACTCCGACCTCGTCGTCCTCGACGAGCTAGGCTATCTGCCGTTCAGCGCATCAGGCGGCGCACTGCTCTTCCACCTGCTGAGCAAATTATACGAACGCACCAGCGTCATCATCACCACCAACCTGAGCTTCAGCGAATGGGCCACCGTGTTCGGTGACGCCAAGATGACCACCGCGCTCCTCGATCGGCTCACCCATCACTGCCATATCCTGGAAACCGGCAACGACAGCTTCCGGTTCAAAAACAGCTCGGCCCACCAGGCCAAACCCAGAAAGGAGAAACCTGCACCTTGACCCATCAATGACATCCGAAACATAATATCAGGCGGGTCACTTCTCGGTGGAAATCCCGGGTCACTTCTCAACGGTAATCAACAGCCCGGCTTTCCCGTTCGCGTCATCGTTACGCGCGACATCACCCTCGAACCCTACGGGAGCTGACATGACCAAGTTGAAGCTCGGCCCAATCGCCGACGAAAAGCCCGTAAAAGTCACGCTGGAGTTACCCGCCAGCCTTCATAGCGACCTTGCGGTCTATGCCGAAATTCTTGGCCGGGAGACCAATCAACCGCCGGCTGATCCTGTGCGTTTAATCGTGCCCATGCTGCAACGCTTCATCGCCACAGATCGAGGTTTTGCAAAGACGCGACGTTCCATTGGGGCCGCGAAGGTCGATAGCTAATGCCATCGGCCTGATTGCGGTGAAACTTCGCCGTGTCGTTAATGTGCAAAATTACCGCCGATATGCAGCCCGAACGCCACGAACCCTAGCCACAATGCTTCATCCCAATGGTTGAAGCCGTCCCGCTGCCAAAAGCGTTCTTTAAGCATCAGAGCGAACGTCACACAAAACGCGGCATAAAGGCCGATCCAAAAAGAGACGGCCGTGAGATACCCGGCCTTGCCATAGGTGCCGATCACGGCCGATATCGCGAGCTTCGTGCAAAAGCGGCGAATAGCCAGGCGCGACCCGGTATTGAGGCGGGAAAACATGATTTGGCCGGTCGATTGCAAGCGTTTTTCGCTGTCTATCGGGCCTCGAATAAAGACAGCATCAAATTTTTACGCCGCCCGCCGGGAGAGCTTCGGCTGGTCGGTGAAGCCATCCCTATACAGTTCTTACAGAGACGCGCCAAACATTGTGCTGCCCTGACATCGGCTATGTTAGCCGTCCGCTCATGCGGCACGAGTGGAGTCCAGGTCGTTGGCTCGGGGTGCTACGCGATCCCGATGAGCGCTCGCGTAAGCATTTGCGACTGTTGGGAGGCCAGGTCGGCTTTATCGTTCTGTTCAGTTCTCCTACTCTGGCCATTGATCAGCATAGACCGATACTCTTCCTATCCCTGATACATCTCATGTTCGGATTTTCGGCGCTGCTCGTATTCGGTGCCGCACTCTGGAAGCGCGATCCAATTCCTCCCAACAGCCTGTGCGTCTGGGATCACGGGTTCGCCATGCTCCTTTTGATGCTGATCAGCTCGGTTTTCCTCAGAGTGTTGGCGTAAATGCACACATACCGCCGCGACTGACGTCATATCAGAGCCGGTGACGACCGCCTCGAGCTCCGGTGCCCCTGATCTCCGAGCAACAGGCTGCGAGTGCCGGCCAGTGCTCGTGCTGTTTTGGCTAGGCGGAACGACCCTTCAAACCTGCGCCCCGCGCTGCCCCGTCAGAAGAGGATGCCGGTCTCCAGTAGGGCGCGGACCTGATCGCGCTGGTTCAAGTCACGGCCGAAGCCGAGCCCCGACTGAAGATTGCCGATCCTGGTGTAAGACAGTTCGCCACGCGCGAAGAACACGCCCTTTTGGTAGGTCGGAGTGATGGTGAGCGACCAGGCGTTGCTCTTTGCGCCGTAGAGCAGATTGGTCGGCGTGCAGTTGGGGTCCGTCCCGCACGTTCCGCCGGTCGTCTTCAGATATTCGGCGCGCGCGCCAAGCGACCATTCGCTGTTGAGCGCGTATTTGACGAGCAGCGCACCGCCATAGGTATCAGCCGAGCGATTGATGCCGAGTTGGTCATCACGGCCGACGTGGCTATATTGCAGATAGGGCGTGAGCGTCAGTGGGCCGCTGGTATGGGTGTAGATGAGATTGAAGATACTGCTGTTGTTCTGCGCGAGGGGGGTCGCGACTGACGACTTGTCGCTCCGCGACAGGCTGCCGGCGCCGACAATGCTGATCGAATTCGACGAGTCGATCGCATAACCTAGTGTGCCCGAAAGCCAATTCAACTTGCCGGAAAAATAGCCGTCGTTGAGCGAGATCGCTGCGGAGAGCGGCCCGCGCGCATAGTTGACTTGAACGCCGCGGCTGATCGCAGGCTCTTGATTCCATAGCAGCCCGCGCTCGATGTTGACGTTCTGAAACGTGAACGTCGCCTCCGCGCCGACCATAGTCGGCAGGAGACCGCCGCTGATTGACAGCTCCGGTGTTATCATGGCCTTGGCATAGGCGACAGGAATGGGACCATAGAGTTGGTCGGTCGCTTTCGTTGCACGCAGATAGGCCGTGCCCAGCGACGGTAGCGAATAGGCGCCGGCCTGGACATAAAACTGCAAGCGTCCGTCCGTCTGGATCTCGATCTGCGCATTGCTGAGGTCTGCGAATCCGTCCTCGTTTCCTATGCCGCCCGCGTGCGTGGCGGCGCTTTGCAACACGCCAATGCCGCTGAGCTGACCGGAGAGCGAGATCGAGCCAAATGGCCCCGCGTCCACCGACAGAGGATGAGGATTAGGCGCGAGTGGGCCGGAAAAGCTCGGCGCCGGCAACGGATCGGCGTGAGCCGCCTCGATCCCGAAGAAGGCGCTACAGGCAACGAGCAGGAAGGCGTAACGGGCGGCGCGCACACCAGACGAGCGAGAGCCGCATCGCCTCGAGGTGGCCACCGAATAGGAAAACGGAGACGGAGTTGTCATGCGTGCATCCCTCTGCCTGAAAGGTCGATGCACACGAGACGTAAGAGCGGGCGCGTAAAATCGGCGTCTTATCTTGCTCAGAATCGTAAGGACGGAGTAAAAATCGCGGCACGCCGCTGCCCCACCCAATAATTATACACTCTAATGAGTATGGGGCCTACGGACGACTGCGTTGCTCTCGACCCTCGACAGGAGGTTCGCCATGCTCAGCAGGCGCCGAAATGCGGGATTGTCGTTTTCATCGGACCAAATGCCACAGAACGGCAGCCGACACCCAACTAATCTCCGATACGCGACGCCAGCGAACGGCGTTTCGGTGATCGACTCGCTCGCGAGCGTGATGCCTTGACCACAAGCAACGAGTTGCATCAGGGTCTGGCGGGATACGCGATTGCGCTGGATGTCCGGCCGATGACCCAGTGAAGACAAATGCCGAAAGAGGAGAGCCTCAATATCCCGTCCAGGCGCGATCTCTGTGACGATGAACCGACGGCGACGTATATCACTCCAGGCTATCTCCGATCGAGATGCGAGAGCGTCCGCTTTCGACAAAACCACATAGACCTGCTCGGTCCACAAACGTATCGAGCTGAAATCCTCGATCTCATGAGGCTCGGTCATGAACGCAATGTCGAGTTGATGGCGGCGCACGGCAGGGATGAGTTCAAGGTGATCGCCTTCGAGGAATTCGAGCTGCACCTCCTTGTGATCAGCCATAAATTGCCCAATCAGGCTCGCGACGAATCCGGTTGCAAGGGAGGAAAAAAGTCCGATGCGAATGACCCCGCGGCTGCCGCGTCCAATCGCTCCAACATCGCGGATCGCGAAATCAATCTGCGTAAGAGCACATCGCGCTCTCTGAACAAAGCTCTCGCCGGCTTGGGTAAGAGCGACGCCCGCTCGGGTGCGGAGAAAAAGACTAGAGCCGAGGGCATCTTCCAAATCACGGATCTGTCGGCTGATCGTTGACTCGCGCACTCCAAGCCTGGCGGAGGCTTTTCGGAAGCTCCCCTGTTCTGCGGCCACAACAACGTAGCGAAGGTGCCGAACCTCGATGGTGCATTTCGGTATGGGCACGATTGGTTAACCAGCAGCTAGGATGAAGTAATCATAGGAAGATCCCCGTTCACCCCCGCTCGCCGTCCAAGATCAGACGATTTTCAATCGCTTGTCTCCGAAGGATCGACCGAGGCTTAAGCGATCGAATGTAAGGGTGGGATAAAGTTTTTATCCGTTGGCATAAAAGTGCTGTAAGGATGCGCACGCCTGCCGCGGCAGTTCCTCGGTGCTGGTCAGCTACATGCTGGAGCAATGGTCTCATCGTGCGCGCTTAGACCCGGCGCGGGTGGGCGCCTTCGGCTTTTCCTCGGGCGGCTTCACGGTGCTGGCGGCCGCCGGAACGATGACGGATGCAGCGGCAATTTCTTGGCATTGCCGAGTCTTGCCCGCTCTCTTCGACTGTCAACTTCCCAAGACCAATCCCGCGACCCCCAGCACCTCGCCACCCGGATTTGACCGCGCTGGCTTTCATGTCGCCTTCAATCGCGAGGTGGTGCGGTTTTTCCGGCAGAATTTGCGTCGACGCGCAAAGCAAACTTTCCCTTCCCGTGCGCCATAACGACCGGGGGCGGGACTGAGGTTTTCACCAAACACCGGGCAGCAGGCGGTAGCGCACGCGGCTAACATAGTTTCGATAGCCCGGAAGCTCGTCGGCCAAGACCGCTTCCTCCCCAAATATCCGCGCGGCAAGAATGATCGCCATTGGGATAAGTCCGAGCAAACCCCATAACGATCCGAGCATCAGTGTCGTGCCGATCGCGAACGGAAACAGATAGGCATACATTGGATGGCGAATGACGGCGTAGGGGCCGGACGAAATCACGCTTTGACCGCGTTCCTTTTGGACGCCAATCGTCGTCGCGGCAAAGCTGTTGGCGCGCAGGACCGTGTAGAAGCCCCAGAACGACCATGCCACCAGCACCGCGCCGACCACCTCGAGCCAGACGGGGCCATCGGACCATTCAAAGCGCTCGGCATCGAGCGCAATGAACGCCATCCACGCGCAGAAGAAAATCAGAAGCAGCGAAACGATGATGCGATCGCGCGGCTTCTGCTCAGCCTTGAGTGGCGACTGCATCCGCGCGGCCAGTAGTGCGGGATCAGCCTTCAGCATCCAGAGCGTCATCGCGAGGCTGCAAACCATGAAGAGCAGGAGATATGCCCAGCCTTCCGGCCATGACAGCGTGCCGGCAGGCGCAAACAGCAGAAGGCCAAGGACTAGCAAGCCCAAGAGTGATTGAATCAAGACCTTGGCGATCATGATCGCCACCTCACTTTCCAGATCACGCCAAAGACTATGCTGCGAGCAGCCACGGGCGGATGACACTATCGTTGGCGTAAACCTAACTTGCTTCTGAAATCTCGAGCCCAGAGAGTCGATAACCAACCTGCAATTCCGTGATCAAATGCACGGGCTGCGACGGGTCATCCTCAAGTTTTTGCCGAAGCTGAGCCATATAGATGCGAATGTAATGCGAGCGCTCCGCGTAGCCTGGCCCCCAAACTTCCATGAGGAGCTGTCGATGGGTGAGCACCTTACCGTGCCCGCGGATCAGCGCCGTGAGCAGACGAAACTCGTTTGGTGTCAGATGCACCGGCTCATCGCCCCGCGCGATCTCGTGGGTGGCGAGGTTGATTGAGACATTTCCAAATCTCACGATCGGCGAGGCGCCTGCACCGTTTGACACCGTGCTTGAGCGACGCAGTTGCGCACGCACACGCGCCAGCAACTCCGGCACACCGAATGGCTTGACCAGGTAATCGTCGGCGCCGGCGTCCAGCGCTTCGACCTTCTCGGTTTCCTGTTCACGCGCCGACAGCACGACGATCGGAGCGGAGACCCAACTACGGACGTCGCGGATCAGCATCTTTCCGTCTCCGTCAGGCAAACCAAGGTCGACGATCATGAGATCGGGTTTCCGGCTGCCCACGTTGAGGCGCGCCTCCTCGGCCGTAGCCGTCTCGAAGACGTTCATGCCTTCCTTTTCAAGCGCCATTCGGACAAAGCGACGAATGTCGGCTTCGTCCTCAACGATCAGGATGCGCGGTTTGATCATCGGCTGTCTCACTCTCGACTTCAGGCGGCGCACCTAGCGGCAGCCGGATCTCGAAGGCTGCGCCATGTGGCTTGCGCGCCCGCGCCCGGATCGTGCCGCCATGCGCGGAAACGATGCTGCGACACAACGCCAGGCCCAGACCGACCCCAGCGATTGACGATTCCTTCTGCCCCCTGGCGAACGGCTCAAAAAGCCCATCGGGGTCAGTCGCTGGCAAGCCGGGACCGTCGTCCTCGACGACCAGATAGACGGAATCCCCTGAAGCTCCGGCTCGGATCGTAACGGTTGTCTCAGGCGGCGTATATTTTGCCGCGTTGTCGAAGAGGTTGATGAGAACACGCTCAATGAGGGCCGCATCAACCTCGACGAGCGGCAGGGTGGCCGGAAGGCGCGTTTGGACCGTCCGTGGCTTTAGAAGCGTGGTTGATTGCGCGAGGGCGCTGCCGACGATCTCGCTGAGCGTGTGCCATTCTTTGTGGAGATGCACCCCGTCGCTTTGCATTCGCGCCAAGTCGAGAAGATTGCTCACGAGGCGCTTGAGTTCGTCGGCTTGCATCTTGATGGAACGAGCAAGATCGGTGCGGTCGTTGACGCGCAGGTTAGGCGAGTCCTCGAGGGTCTCCGCCAAGCCGCGGATCGCTGTCAGCGGTGTTTTGAGATCGTGAGACACCGCAGAAAGAAGAGCATTGCGAAGTTTCTCGCCTTCCATGCGGACCAGCGTGTCCTGGGCAACCTCCACGAAATGGATACGCTCGAGCGCCAATCCGATGGTCGAGCAACAGGCATCGAGCAAGCGGCGATCGTCTGGATCGTTCAGTATCGTCGAGCCGGACGGCAGGATGGCCAGCACGCCTCTGGTTGCCATTGACGCCTTAAGCGGAAGATAGAGCGCATTGGCGGCGCTCAAGGTCTGTGTTCCGAGTCCCGCTTCCTGCGCATGGTCGAAAGTCCATTGGGCGACCGAGAGGTCGACGAAGCCGGCATTCTGGGTCGCGACGAGGCGCTCCTTCTGGTCCGGGATGAGAAGAACCACCTGAGCCCCGATCAGGGGGGTGATCGCGTCCCGGCACATCGAGACTATCTGTTCGATCTTTATGGCGCTGGAGAGATCGCGCGCGATGCGGGCCAGAGTGGAAGCCCGGCGCTCGCCGGCGCGAGCGACCCTGGCTTCGGAGCGCATACGCGCAGCGAGCTGGCTGATGACAAGCGCCACGACCAACATGAGCGCAAAGGTGAAGAAATATTGGGTGTCAGTGGCGGTGAATGAGAGCGTTGGCTCGATGAAAAATAGATCGAAGCACACCACCGACAAAAACGCGGCCCAAGCGCCGGCGACGCGGCCGAGATGCATCGCGACGAACACGACCGTCATCAAGAACAGCATGATGACGTTGGATGGGTCGAAGACCCGCAGCAGCCATGCCGCTAGCGCCGTGGTTGCGCCGCAAGCGAGTGTCGCAATGGAGAGCGCCGCAGCATAGCCTCGGGGTTCATCCGTGACTTTGCGTTTGACCGTCGGCCGAACATCATCGACGCTGAGCAGGATCAGTCCCATTTCCGGGCCAGCGCGCGCGATTCTTTCCTGAAGCCGTGATCGGAAGAGCTTGAATTTCCAGCGGGGTGGATTACCGACAATGAGCTTCGTAACATTGCGCTTGCGCGCGTAATCCAACAGGGTCTCGGCGATATCCTGTCCGGGAATATTTGCAAACTCCGCCCCCGCTGCCTGCGCGGTGGTGGCGATCGTCAGCAATGTTTCGCGGGATCTCGTGTCGTCGCCTTTGTAGGGTTGGTCGATATGGACGACGATCCATTTGGCCTGTAGCCGCTGCGCGAGCCGCGCGCCCTCGCGAACCAACCGCTCTTGCGATCGGTCGGCGCTCACGCAGACCATGAGCATTTCCTGAGTGGGCCAGACCGACTTGATCGCGTGAGAGACTCGATAGCTCCGCACATCCGCGTTCACACGATCGGCGACGCGGCGAAGCGCCAGTTCGCGGAGCGCTATCAAATTGCCGCGACGGAAGAAATTCTGACGAGCACGCTCGACCGCGACCGGCAAATAGACCTTTCCGGCGTTCAACCTGGCCAGCAGATCGTCGGGCGGTATGTCCACCAATACAACGTCGGTGGCGGCGTCGAAGATGCGGTCAGGAACCGTCTCCCGCACACGGGTGCCTATGATGCCGCCAACGATATCGTTGAGGCTGTCGAGATGCTGGACGTTAAGCGCCGTATAGACGTCGATGCCGGCATCGAGCAGCTCCTCGACATCCTGCCAGCGTTTGGCATGTCGGCTGCCGGCGACGTTGGTGTGGGCTAGTTCATCGACAACCAGAATTTTGTATGGCGATGCGAGCGCGCCATCGAGATCAAACTCGGTTGCCGCTCGGCCGTTGCCGCCCACCGTCTTGCGCGGCAGAACAGGAAGCCCTTCTAAGAGTTCCTGCGTATCTTTGCGACCGTGGGTTTCGACGACCCCGATCCCGACTGCGGCCCCCTCGGCGTGGAGCTGGCGCGCCGCCTGGAGCATCGCGAAGGTCTTGCCCACCCCTGCGCACGCGCCGAAGAATATCTTCAGTTGCCCGCGTTTGGAGCGATGGTCCTCACCTTTCACGACCTCCAGAAGATCGTCGGGATCTGGCCGCTGATCCGTCATCATTTACCGTCCAACCTCACAACGGCGTTCGCCTCTTTTTGAAGACCCTCCGCTAGAAGAAAGGCGTCAGCAGGATGTCGATCAGCTTTATACCAATAAACGGCGCGATGATCCCGCCCAATCCATAGATCAGGAGGTTCCGGCCAAGGAGCCGGGCCGCTGGCTCGGCTCTATACTGCACTCCTCGAAGGGCCAGCGGGATCAAGGCTACGATGATGAGCGCATTGAAGATTACCGCCGATAAGATGGCCGATGCGGGGCTGTGGAGGCCCATGACATTGAGGACGGCCAGCGGAGGATAGGTCGCGACAAACGCAGCCGGAATGATCGCGAAATATTTCGCCAAGTCGTTGGCGACGCTGAATGTGGTCAACGAGCCACGAGTCATGATCATCTGTTTGCCGACCTCGACAACGCGCAGCAGTTTGGTCGGGTTGCTGTCCAGATCGACCATGTTGCCGGCCTCTTTGGCCGCCTGAGTGCCACTGTTCATCGCCAGAGCAACGTCAGCTTGCGCGAGCGCGGGCGCGTCGTTGGTCCCGTCGCCGGTCATGGCGACGAGCCGCCCCTCTGCCTGATACTTGCGGATGAGCTGGAGTTTGTCCTCGGGCGTGGCTTCGGCCAGATAGTCGTCCACCCCGGCCTCGGCCGCGATCGCCGCGGCCGTGAGATGATTGTCGCCGGTAATCATCACGGTCTTGATGCCCATGCCGCGCAGTTCGGCGAAGCGCTCCTTGATCCCGCCTTTGATGATGTCCTTGAGTTCGACAACGCCGAGCACATGGATGTCATCGCTGACGACGAGCGGCGTGCTACCGCGCCGCGCGACATCCTCGACGATCTTGGTGATCTCCTGCGGGAATACGCCGCCCATCGCCTCGACATGCGCGCGAATTGCGCTCGCGGCTCCCTTGCGGATCTGGCGGCCGTCGAGATTGATGCCGCTCATCCGTGTGTGTGCGCTGAACGCGATGGTCTCGGCCCCATGCAGTTCACGCCCACGGATGTTGAAGGTGTTCTTGGCCAACACGACGATCGAACGGCCCTCCGGCGTTTCATCGGCCAATGACGCGAGCTGGGCGGCGTCTGCCAGCGTGCGCTCATCCATTCGAGGGGCGGGATGGAACTTGGCGGCCTCACGATTGCCGAGGGTAATCGTGCCGGTCTTGTCGAGCAGCAGGACATCGACATCTCCGGCCGCCTCGATGGCACGCCCCGAGGTAGCAAGCACATTGGCCTTTATCATCCGGCTCATGCCGGCGATGCCGATTGCGGAGAGCAATGCGCCGATGGTGGTGGGAATCAGGCAAACCAGGAGCGCAATGAGCACGGTGATCGTCACCACCGAGCCGGAGCCGTTGAGGACCGTGCTGAACAGCGAAAAGGGCAGGAGCGTTGCGCACACCAGAAGGAAGATAAGCGTGAGAGCTACAAGCAGGATCGTCAGGGCGATCTCGTTTGGCGTCTTTCCCCGCTTGGCCCCCTCGACCATAGCGATCATGCGGTCGAGAAAGGCTTCGCCAGGCTTGGCTGTCACGCGGATCACGATCCAGTCGGATAGGACGCGAGTGCCGCCGGTCACGGAGCAGAAGTCGCCGCCCGCCTCGCGGATGACCGGAGCGGATTCGCCGGTGATCGCCGACTCGTCGACTGAAGCTGCGCCCTCAATGACTTCGCCATCGGTTGGGATTATCTCGCCAGCTTCGACCAAGAGGTAGGCGCCCACGTCAAGCTCGTCACTTGGCTGCGGCCAAGACTCGCTGTCACGGCGCGGCTCCTTGAGCATTCGAGCGACCACGCGCTGGCGCGTCGCGCGTAGCGCATCAGCTTGTGCTTTGCCACGCCCCTCCGCTAACGCCTCGGCGGCATTTGCGAAAAGCACCGTGAACCACAGCGAAATCGCGACCGCGAAGATGAATGCGCCCGACGCCTCGCCTTTACCGGAAAGCGCCTGGACCCAGAGCAGCGTTGTGACGATGCTGCCGAGATAGACGACGAACATCACGGGGTTTTTCGATTGAACCCGTGGCGACAGCTTCTTGAACGCCTCCCCGATCACGGAGGCCCACTTTACGGGCTTGGGACTTCCACCGGAACTTGCGCCGAGCGGCGCCGTTGCGTCGACTTGTGACATGATGGCACCGCCTTCTTATTGTGCGGCAGGACGCGCCGTCGTGGCCGCGTCCAGTGCGAGATTGAGTTCAAGGACATTCACTCTCGGATCGCCGAGAGCGCCGATTTGGGGGCCGCTCGTGTGATCGTTCACGAGCGCCAGCACTGTGGCTGGCGGCAGGCCGCGCACCCGAGCAACGCGCGCTGCTTGCAGTCTGGCGTTCGCAACGGAAATGTGGGGGTCGAGGCCAGAACCGGAGGCCGTAACAGCGTCGACTGGAACTGGAGCGTCGGGCGCAAGCCCGTTCTCTTCGCGATATGCCCTCGCGCGTTCGTTCACCGCATCAAGCAGTTTCTTGCTGGTCGCACCCTGGTTGCTCGCCGCACTGGCGCCGGCATTATAGGGCTGGTCGATGCTTTTCGAGGGATCGTTGGGATCAGCGCCTGCCGTCACACTCGGCCGACCATGAAAATATTCAGGTCGCGCGAAATACTGCCCGATCAAGCGGGAGCCAACGGTCTGCCCGTCTCTTACGATGAGGCTGCCCTGAGCCTGATCGGGGAAAAGAATATTGGCGACGCCGGTGGTCACCAACGGATAGGCAATGCCCGCCACCACCATGAAGAAGACGGCCGACACGAGCGCCGGACGCGCGATGCCCTTGGTCAGTGAGAGGATGCCATTTTCAGTCGTATTGGAAACATCGGACATGAGCGTTCTTCCTCAGAAGGTCGTGCCGGACAGCATCAACAGGTGCTCGACAATCGGGCCGAGCGCCAAGGCTGGCAGGAACGTCAAACCGCCGACGATGATGACCACAAAGACGAGCAAGCCGGTGAACAGCGGAGTCGACGTCGACAGCGTTCCGGGGCCTTCCGGGACGGTCGTTTTGGCTGCCATCACCCCCGCCACGGCTAACATCGGCAATAGCGTCAGATAGCGTCCGATCAGCATCGCCAGGCCAATCGTCGTGTTGAAGAACGGTGTGTTGGCGTTAAGGCCGGCAAACGCCGAACCATTGTTGGCCGTGCCCGAGGTGTAGGCGTAAAGCACCTCGCTGAAGCCATGCGGACCCATATTGGCAAGGCTGGCGAGCGTTGATGGCGTGAGGCAGGCGAGCGCTGTGAAACCCAAGATGCTGAACGGATGCGCCAGCACCGCGAGCATCACAAATTTCATCTCGCGCGCCTCGACCTTCTTGCCCAAGAACTCGGGCGTTCGCCCGATCATCATGCCGACCAGGAACACGGTCAGGATCGCGTAGGTGACGAGATTGATGAGGCCGACACCATCGCCGCCGAACACGTTGTTCAGCATCATCTCGGCGATCGGCACCAGGCCGCCCAATGGCGTAAGCGACGAGTGCATGGCATCGACCGAGCCGGTCGTCGCTGCCGTCGTGGTGGTTACGAACAGGCTGGTCTGAGCGATGCCGAAGCGCAGCTCCTTGCCTTCCATGTTGCCGCCGGCCTGAAGCTGCGTCTGCGCCTGATCGACGCCGGCCGAGGCGAACATGGGGTTGCCGGCACGCTCGGCGCTATAAACCAAGGCAAGGAAACCAAGGAACATGACCAGAAACGCGGCGAAGAAGGCCCAGCCCTGGCGCCGCCGCGCGATCATCGAGCCGAACGTGTAAGTCAGCGCCGAGGGGATCAACAACATGCTGAGGATGTGCAGCGTGTTCGTCAGGGGCGTCGGGTTCTCGAATGGATGTGCCGAGTTCATGGCAAAGAAGCCACCGCCGTTGGTGCCGATGTGCTTGATGGTCTCCAAGCTCGCGACCGGCCCAACGATGAGCTGTTGTCTCGCTCCTTCGAGAGTATTTGCGATAGCCTCGGCATTCAGCGTTTGCGGTATCCCCTGCCAGACATAGACGAGGGCCAGGACGAAGCAGATCGGCAGGAGGAGGCGAAAAATGACGCGGGTGAAGTCCACCCAATAATTGCCGATATCGGCCGCGCTCTTCCGGCTTAACCCCCGGATAAAGCCTCCTGCCGCCGCAACGCCGGTCGCGGCGCTCACCGTCATGAGGAAGGTGATGACGGCCATCTGCGAAAAGTTGGAAAGACTCGTCTCGCCCGAATAGGATTGCCAGTTCGTGTTGGTGATGAACGAGGCGGCGGTATTGAAAGCCAGGTGCGGCGACTGCGACGCACGCTCAAGCGCATCGCCCGGAATATACTGCTGCACGCGCAGGAGCAGATAACCGAGCAGCATCATCGCGGCGTTGCTGAGAAGCAGCACCATGCCATAGCGCTTCCAGGACATTTTCTCGGCTGGATCGACGCCGAGCAGCCGATAGGTGCCGCGCTCAATGATGTTGTGGGCGGGGCTGACGAAGAGGTGCGTCATCCATTTGCCGAGCACGAAAACCAGCCCGGCCATGATCGCGAGGATGAGAGCGAATTGGGTGAGGTCGTGTTCCATGTGCGCGTCCTCAAATCCGGTCCAGGGCTACAATGAACCCCGCTGTCACTAGGAAGAAGACGAGCGTCACCGCTACGAATATGAGGTCGCCCATAATTGCCACCTGACCTTATTGTTGCAGAACGCTGTTCTGCTCTTAGAAGCGCTCAGGCTTCACGAGGGCGTAGAACAGATAGACGAAGAGGCCGACTGCGCAGAGGCCGGCCAGCCAGGTCATCGCGACGGCGGTCACGGTTGAGGCTCCGACGCGCGCTCGTCTGTGGCGGATCGGCAGGGTTGCGGCTTGGCGTTACGAGGAAACTGATCGCGCGACATATAAACCGGCTCCATTCTGGTTGCCGGCAAGCATTTACTGTGTCGCATGTAAGGGTAGTGCTGAGTTTTTACGTCCGCGCGTAAGGGCGGCGTAAAGAACTTGGAATTGCGCGCCGCCCGGTTTTCGCCGGATACTGCTGACGCGATGCATTTCAAGGCGGGCCGCCAAGCGTGATTATCAGGCTCGCCCGCAGGCTTTCAGAAGCGTGGAATCTTCGAGAGAGTGCCCAACGTGGGTTCGGAAAGGCTGATCTTCTCGCCTATATGCGCAACGATCCACTTGGTGAAACTCATGGCCGCGCCATGCCGTCGATCCAGCTATCGTAGCGTCGCCGCGCGGATCGAAGACGAGAAGGAAGCTGGGAATCGACCCGCCCCACACCGACATGGCATGGTCGCCGCCTCCCGCGGAAATCGGTCGAAGTCTGTGTTCAAAGTTCTCTGAAATGGCGCACCCGAGAGGACTCGAACCTCTGACCTTCGGCTTCGGAGGCCGACGCTCTATCCAACTGAGCTACGGGTGCATCGTGTGCAGGCGATAAAGCGTGACCCAAAACGAGGTCAACTTCAAACCCGCTTCCCTTCCTCGGCTCGAACGTCATTAGGACTCGGTGACACACCAGTCCTTTTGTCGTCGTTTGCCGCCTCTGGTCTCCTTTCGTTTGCTTCCGTGGTGCTTCCGCGACCACGGAAGCGGTTTTCCTGGTTCCTTCGAGGTTCGCCAATCGCTTGGTTTCCCTCGCTTTTTCTAATCCGCACACACAACCCACTTGACTTAGCTTTGCCTTCGGAGGGCAACGCTCTATCCAGCTGAGCTATGGGTGCGTGTCGCTGGTGCGAAGGGCCGCTTAGCAAAGCCCAATCGCTCGCGCCAGCACCAAAATCACCTCAGATCAAAGTTATTTCGCGAGTTTTTGCATCGGCTGGAATTTGCCCAGGCCGCAACTGGCGCCCGGCTGCAATCCATTGGTCTGGTAGAGCACGGTGATGATGTCCACCGAACATAGCTGCGACAGGCTCGTCTTGTAGAGGAAGCGCTTTTCGAAGCCCAGGCTGGGGCAACTGTTGGGCAGCGTGTTCCGGTAGACCTTGTTGCCATTCATGATGAAATCGATGGTGCGGTCGTCGCGGACATTGGTGGACCGGATCGATGTAATCTGGACGCAATCCACCGGCTTGCCGGCCGGCACGAGATTGTCGGGCGCGGTCTTGGCGAGGGTGGGGGCGGCGGTGCAGGCCAGCGCCATGGCCAGAGCCAGCCGGCGGGTGAGATGGGCGGACATCATGTCTCTCCTTATGACTATAGGAATGACGGCGCGCTAACGCTTCATCCGTTATTCCGCTCCCTTTTAGCACGTCCCGGCTGAACCGGACGATAATCAGTTCGGGCTTCCGGCAGCGGGTGTCTTCGGCTTGAAACGGCAGAGGTCGGCGACGATGCAGCGCCAGCATTCTGGCTTGCGCGCCTTGCAGACGTAGCGGCCGTGCAGGATCAGCCAGTGATGCGCGTCGCGGCGAAACGGGCCGGGCACGCGCTTTTCCAACTTCAGCTCCACCGCCAGCGGTGTCTTGCCGGGGGCCAGGCCGGTGCGATTGCCGACGCGGAAGATATGGGTGTCGACCGCGAACGTCTCCTGCCCGAAGGCGGTATTGACGACGACATTGGCGGTCTTTCGCCCGACGCCGGGCAGGGTGGTCAGGATATCGCGGTCCTGCGGCACTTCCCCGCCGAAATCGCACACCAGTATTTCCGAGAGGGCGATGACATTCTTCGCCTTGGCATTGAAGAGGCCGATGGTCTTGATATGCTGTTTCAGGCCGTCTTCGCCCAGGTCCATCATCTGCTGCGGCGTGTGAACTTCGCGGAACAGGGCGCGGGTCGCCTTGTTGACGCCGACGTCCGTCGCCTGTGCCGAGAGGACCACCGCCACCAGAAGCTGATAGTCATTGCCATATTCCAGCTCCGTGCGGGGGGCCGGATTGGCCTCCGCGAGGCGGCTGAAAAAGTCGAAAATCTGGTCCTTCTTCATGTTCAGAGGCCCAGCACGCCCTTCATGTCATAGCGTCCCGTCGGCTGGCCGATCAGCCATTGCGCACCCTTCACCGCGCCGCGCGCGAAGATGAGGCGGCTTTCGGCGCGATGGCCGATCTCGATCCGCTCACCCTCCGTGGCGAAGATGACCTGATGATCGCCCGCCACGGAGCCGCCGCGCAATGCCGCGAATCCGATCGCGCCTTTGGCCCGGGCGCCGGTGATGCCGTCGCGGCCGCGTTCGCTATGGTCGGCCAGGGCGATGCCGCGTCCGTGCGCAGCGGCTTCGCCCAACAGCAGGGCTGTGCCGGAGGGGGCGTCGACCTTGTGGCGGTGGTGCATTTCGACAATCTCTATGTCCCAATCGTCCCCCAGGCGGGCCGCGGCCTGTTCCACCAACGCCGCCAGCAGGTTGACGCCGAGCGAGGTGTTGCCGGTCTGGAGCAACGGGATATGTGCGGCGGCTTCGTCGATCAGCGCGTGATGCGCCGGCTCGAGCCCGGTGGTGCCGATCAGGACCGGCTTTTTCGCAACGATGCAGGCGTCGAGATGGGAGGACAAGGCGCCGGGTACGGAAAAATCGATCAGTACATCGCTCTGTTGCGCCAGCGCGACGGGATCGGTGGTGATCGGAATGCCCGGCGCCAATTCACCCTCGCCGCCGCGATCGGTGCCTCCGGCGATTTTCAGGCCGGCTTCCTGGGCGATCTGCGCGATGGCGCGGCCCATGCGGCCTGCCGCTCCGAAAATCCCGATGCTGGTCGTCATTGTCATTCCCCGAAAAAGTCGCATGGCGGATGCCAGAATGGGCGCCTCTTGTCATCCCTTTGCTATCCGCGCTTGCAGCAGACACGGGGGTGGTACAGCCAATATGGCGAGATGGGGGAAGGGCGATTTTTCGCACTATTTCCTATCGCCCCCGCATCCGGTGCGGTAGCGCTGTCCAGGGCAGGCACGACGGGAAAATAGATGGACGACATTTGCAACATCGTGGTCCTGACCGGTGCTGGGATTTCCGCAGAGAGCGGCCTTTCGACCTTTCGCGGGCCCGACGGACTGTGGGAAGGGCATCGGGTCGAGGATGTCTGTACCCCCGAAGCGCTGGCGCGCAATGCGGCGCTGGTGCATCGTTTCTATGATGAGCGGCGGACGAAGCTGGCCGAGGTCGTGCCCAATCCGGCGCATGAGGCGCTGGCGGCGCTGGACGCGCAATGGCCGGGGGAGTTGCTGATCGTGACGCAGAATGTCGACGATCTGCATGAGCGGGCCGGTGCGAAGCGGCTGGTCCACATGCATGGTGAGTTGCAGTCGGCGCTTTGTGCCGCTTGCGGGAAGGCGAAGCCTTGGAAGGACGCCTTGCCGCCCGCTTCGGTTTGCGATGGCTGCGGAAAGCCGAGCCTGCGGCCCGACATCGTGTTTTTCGGTGAAATGCCCTATGAGATGGAGGCGATCGACGATGCGCTGCGGCGGGCCGATCTGTTCGTTTCGGTAGGGACGTCGGGGGCGGTCTATCCGGCGGCGGGGTTCGTGCAGACGGCCCGCCATGTGGGCGCGCGGACGCTGGAGCTCAATCTGGAGCCGTCGGCGGGGAGCTTTTACTTCGAGGAAAGCCGCATGGGACCGGCAAGCATGCTGGTGCCGGAATTGGTGCGGGAGTTGTTGGGGTGACGATGGGGGCAGAGCATCGTGCGCAAAAGTGGGAACCGATTTTGCGCTTGAAGCGATGCGACAACAAAAGCTGAGAGCGCGCGACTTGCGTACGATTTAACGCAGCGCGCTCCAAGCGCTTCCATTATGCAAGAGCGGCGCGGATGGTCTGTTGGCTAGTGACCCGAATCTGAAGTTCGTCACATTGTTGAGCAGGCGTTGAACGAACTTCAGATTCATCAGGGGCACTAAGGCGTGTGGACATTTAGCGCATAGCGATCTTCAGGGCCGCAAGGTTGATCATGGCGCGGTAGCTCTGATCAGTTTTCTCGTATCGGGTAGCGATGCGCCGGAATGTTTTGAGGCTGCAGAAGAAGTTCTCGACGAGATGCCTCCAGCGATAGGCATGGAAGTCGCAGTCGATCTTCTGCTTCCGGTTCGATTTGGGAGGGATCACCACTACAGCGCCCCTTTCGTTCAGTTCGGTACGCAACCAATCAGCGTCGAACGCCTTGTCGCCGAGGAACATATCGAATTCGACGTCCTGGATCAGCGGTCTCACCCCGACGAGGTCGTGACTTTGGCCCGGAAGCAGAACGAAACGGGCCAGGTTTCCCAGCGCATCTACCAGCGCCACGATCTTCGTGGTCAGACCGCCGCGCGACCGTCCGATCGCCTGACGATGAGTCCCCCCCTTGCGCCGGCGCCCTGCTGGTGGACCCGGACGATCGTGCCGTCGATCATGGCGTATTCGAAGTCACGGTCGCCCGATAACTGCTCAAACAGAAGGTCGAAGACCCCTTTCACCGCCCACCGACGAAAACGACGGAAACTGGAGTTCCAGTTGCCAAAGCTCTCCGGCAAATCTCTCCATGGCGCTCCGGTCCCAGCAATCCACAAGACCGCTTCGAGAAATCTACGATTGTCTGCAGCCGAACGGCCTCGGTCCCCAACTTTACCGGGAAGCACGGGGCGAACCCGCTCCCACTGCTCGTCGCTTAATCCGTGTCGATCCAAGATGGCGCTCCCTTCGCCAGTCTTGAATCCGATCCGCGCGGAAAAAGGAATCCCCTAAATGTCCACAGGCCTTAGCAAATATATGATTCTAGTGTGGTTTATGGATTTGAAATACGCTCCCCACTTGGCCGCTATAATGAGGCGTATTTCAAATCCACCACACTAGCCTATCCGCCCACCGCATTGTCCGCTGGTTCAGGGTCATCGCGATAAAGCAGCATAACCGATCCGTCCTGCCCGTCGACCACCCGGATAGGCAGGCTGAGTTGCAGGGCGGAGAGGAATTCCTTGCTGTCGCTGATGCGGAAGCGGCCGCCGATGCGGAGCGAGGAAACCCTTGTGTCCCCGATCAGGATCGGCGCCGTGCGGTAGCGGTTGAACTCGCCGCTGGCCTGCTCGATCGTTTCGCCGTCCAGTTCGACCATCTGTTCGCGCCAGGCGGTGCGCTGGCCGATCAGGCGTTTATCGAGATGGGTGAGGGATATGCTGCGCGGCTGAATGACGGCGCCGCTGCCCGCGCTGACGCGTTCGGCCAATTTGGTGCCCGAATGGACGGTCACGGTGCCCTGTGTCACCGTCAGTTCGACCATGGACGGACGCAAGCGCACGTTGAAGGCCGTGCCGACGGCCCGGATCACGGCCGAGCGGGCCTCTACGTCGAAGGGTCGGGAACGGTCATGGGCGACGTCGAACGAGGCCTCGCCCTTGAGGATGCGCACCTTGCGGCCATGATCGGTGAAGCGGACTTCCGCGGCGCTGTCGCTGTTGAGATGGAGGGTCGAACCGTCGTTCAGGGCAATATCGCTGATCTGGCCGATGCCCGTCTCATAATGATCCACACCGCTGAAAGTGCGGACAGTGACGATGGCGGCGACGATGAACAGCATCACCGCGACGGCCGCGGCGATCATGATGTTGCGCGACAGGCGGCGCTGTTGTTCCTCGCTGACGATGGCTTCCAGCGGGGGCAGGTTGACTTCTGCGGCGGCGCTCTTGAGGCGCTCGGCTGCTTCCCAGGCGACTTCGGCTCTGGTGAAGGCTACGGCATGGCGCGGATCGGCTTCGATCCACTGACAGATTTCGGCTTCGTCCTGTGCGCTTGGATCGCTGTTAAGCCTTGCCAGCAGGCGCGCGGCTTCCGCCTCGATCTTGCCCCTGCTTTCGTAGCCTGATTCTGGTCCCGACGCCTGCACGTTCGAAATCCGTTTCCTCACGTTCCGCCCAGGCCCGCATAACTATTGCGATCGCTTTGGCCAGATGTTTTTCAACAGTAGAAACGGATAGAGACATCTCCTCCGCTATTTCCAGCATCGATTTTTCGTGGATACGGCGAAGAATGAAGACGCGGCGGCATTGTGTCGGCAGCGAATCGACGATCGTCTCGACCTGCCGCAGGGCTTCGCGGGCGTGGAGCTGTGCTTCCACATTATTTTCGCCTTGCAGCAATTCCAGATCGGCGATGGTTTCGAAACTCACCACCTTGTTCCGGCGGGCGGTGTCGATCACCAGATTGCGGGCGATCGTGAACAGATAGGCCCGGCCTGTGGTCACATTTTCCCAATTTTCCGTGGCATAGGCGCGGGCGAGAACCTCCGCGACCATGTCTTCCAGTTCCTGATTGGCAGGTAATATCCGCCGCAGGCGCCCGCGTAGAGCCGCTTCCTGAGGCAGGATGACCGTCTTGAACCATTCCAGCTTAGCGCGAACCGTCTGCACGTTGACCCCCTTGATGTCAGCCGCGCCTCTCCCGTTCTTTCATCTGTTTGTCATAGTTCAATCATGGATGCAGGGTGCTGTCCAGCGTTACGAGCGGCATTATTTCCCGTTTCTGTGGAAAACCGGTGTCATGTTGCCGAAATGCGCCGATTCAGATCGGGGGCAGTTCCGGCGGCGCGCGATCGGGCTGGTCGAAATCCGGGCTTTCGGGAATGATTTCAGGCGGCTCGCCGGGAGGCGTTTCCGCCGGAGGCGCAGGAATGGGGTTTTCCGGGGGCGATTGCGGCTGGATGATGTCGGGCGGCGGTACGCCGTCGGGTGCCGGGTCGGGTTGGGTGGCCATGGCTCTCTCCTCTTGAATAAGGGGTACGCACGGGCCGGCGTGGGGGTTCCCGGAAACTTATCCACCGGTTATCCACAGGCTTGACCTCTGGGCCTTGCTTCGGGAGACTCTTTTCTCTATGCCGCGCCGACCGGCGACCGATGCGGGCGTGGCGAAATTGGTAGACGCGCCAGATTTAGGTTCTGGTATCGCAAGATGTGGGGGTTCGAGTCCCTTCGCCCGCACCAGTGCGCCAGACTCTATAGGATGCGCAGGCGCCAACGAAATTCAGCTTTAGAAAGCGTTTGAGAGAAGAGATGCAGACTGTCGAGACGTTGAACGAAGGCCTGAAGCGCGCCTACACCGTGACCATCACGTCGAAGGACATCGACGCCCGCGTGGAAAAGGAAGTGGCCGCGATCGCGCCGCAAGTCCGTATGCCCGGCTTCCGCCCCGGCAAAGTGCCCGCCAACCTCGTCAAGAAGATGCACGGCGAATCGTTGCAGCGCGATGCGCTGAACAGCTCGATCCAGGACAGCATCCAGAAGCTGATCGCCGACAACAAGCTGCGCCCCGCGATGCAGCCCTCCGTCGAGTTGGACGAAGGCTTCGAATTCGGCAAGGATGCCGAGATCAAGGTCGCGCTGGAAGTGCTGCCGGAAATCGCCGCGCCGAGCGTCGATGGACTGAAGCTGGAGCGTCTGACCGCGGAAGTCGCCGATGCGCAGGTCGATGAAGCCGCAGGCCGCATCGCGACCCAGCAGGGTGCGCTGGAAGAGCATGCCGCTTCGCACAAGGCGAAGGACGGCGACACGCTGACCATCGATTTCGTCGGCAAGGTCGACGGTGAAGCGTTCGAGGGCGGCTCTGCGGAAGATGTGAAGCTGAAGATCGGTTCGGGCCAGTTCATCCCCGGCTTCGAAGAGCAGCTCGCGGGCGTCAAGAAGGGCGACGAGAAGACCATCACCGTGACCTTCCCGGAAGATTATGGCGCGGCACACCTGGCCGGCAAGGAAGCGACCTTCGACATCACCGTCAAGGCGATCCTGAATGCTGACAAGCCCAAGTTGGACGACGATTTCGCCAAGTCGCTGGGTCTGGAAGGTCTGGACAAGCTCAAGGAGCTGCTGAAGGGCCAGATCGAGCAGGAACATAACGGTCTGACCCGCACCTATATGAAGCGCAAGCTGCTGGACCAGCTCGCCGCCGCGCACGATTTCGACGTGCCGCCGAGCATGGTCGAGGCCGAATTCAACCAGATCTGGGCGCAGCTTCAGCACGAAGCGGGCCATGAGGCAGATCCGGAAGCGGCTCTGGCCGAGATGGAAGCGGAGAAGGAGGATTATCGCGGCATCGCCGTGCGTCGCGTCCGCCTGGGCCTGCTGCTCTCCGAAATCGGCCAGGCGAACGGCGTGGTCGTTTCCGATCAGGAAATGAACCGCCTGATCATGCAGGCGGCTCAACAGTACAGCCCGCAGGATCGCGAGCGTTTCGTCCAATATGTCCGCCAGGACCCGATGGCCGCGGCCCAACTGCGCGCACCGCTTTATGAGGACAAGGTCGTCGACTTCCTGTTCGAAAAGGCCGAGGTCACTGATCGCACTGTCAGCCGTGAAGAGCTGGAAGCCGCGATCGAGGCCGAGGATGGCGATCTGAAGCCGCACGTCCATGGCCCGGACTGTGATCATGACCATGATCATGACGAAAAGCCCAAGGCGAAGAAGGCTGCTCCCAAGAAGAAGGCCGAGGCCGAAGAAGCCGCACCGGCTGCCGAGGAAGTGGCTGAAGAGGCTCCCGCCAAGAAGGCGCCTGCCAAGAAGGCCGCCGCCAAGAAGGACGAGGCTGTAGCCGAGGAAGCCGTCGCCGAGGAAAAGCCCAAGGCGAAGAAGGCTCCGGCCAAGAAGGCTGCCGCCAAGGCTGAATAAGGCCGGTTCGGTTTGAGTGGATAAGCGCCCGGCTTCGCAAGGAAGCGCGGGCGCTTTTCATTTCCGTCGCTTTCCATTTCTGCCGCGGCATGGCAGACGAAATGTTAATCGGGTCCGTTCATGTCGACAGGGGGCAGGGGCGCCCAAAAGGGCCGGAATGGGCCGAAAAAGGGTGTGTGGGTCGATGAAGGAATTTCCGGCAGTGGAAAGCGGGAAGGGTATGGCAAACCCACGGATCGCGGTCATCCTGCCTTGCTATAATGAGGCGGGTGCCATCGTACGGACGGTGGAGGATTTCCGCCGCGCCCTGCCTTCGGCCGAGATTTACGTGTTCGACAACAACAGCACCGACGGCAGCGGCGAACTGGCGTCGGGGGCAGGGGCGATCGTCCGGCGCGTGGCGCAACAGGGCAAAGGGCATGTCGTGCGCCGCATGTTCGCGGATGTGGATGCCGACATCTATATCATGGCCGATGGCGATGCGACCTATGAGGCGGCCGCCGCGCCCCGCATGGTGGCGGCTATGCTGGAAGACAATCTCGATATGGTGGTGGGGTCGCGCAAGAGCGAGATCGAGGAAGCCTATCGACGTGGCCATCGTTTCGGCAACTGGGCGTTGACGAGCCTGCTCAAGCGCTTGTTCGGGCGCAGCTTCACCGACATTCTGTCGGGCTATCGCGTTTTTTCCCGGCGCTTCGTGAAGAGTTTCCCNGTGCTCTCCGCCGGTTTCGAGATCGAGACGGAAATCAGCGTCCATGCGCTGGAGCTCGCCATGCCGGTGGCCGAGGTCGTCACCNCCTATGGCGCGCGGCCGGAAGGGTCGGTGAGCAAGCTTTCCACCTATCGCGACGGCTGGCGCATCTTGCGGACGATCATCACCCTCTACCGTATCGAGCGGCCGATATTGTTCTTCGGTATCATCGCCGTGCTGTTGGCTGCGACCGGACTGGCCCTGGCGGCTCCGCTGATCCTCACCTATATGAAGACCGGNCTCGTGCCGCGCTTCCCGACCGCCATTCTCGTGACTGGCCTCATGATCCTCGCCACGCTTTCGGGCATGTGCGGCCTGATCCTGGATACCGTGGTGCGSSGGCGGCNGGAGGTGCGGCGGCTGGCCTATCTCGCCTTCAAGGCACCTTCCGACTTTGCCCGGCGCGATTGATCCCGTGCGGGACGACCGGCCGATCTCATCCGCGTTGCACGCGACCCCTTGAACAGTCTGCCTTTTGTGCCGATGTAGAGAACGGGCAAAAAGCAACCACCCTGAAAGAGCAAGATGACCGATATCATGACCGATCCCATGGCCGCTCTGGTCCCCATCGTTATCGAACAGTCGAACCGGGGCGAGCGCAGCTTCGATATTTATTCGCGCCTGTTGCGGGAGCGGATCATCTTCGTGACCGGTCAGGTCGAGGATCACATGGCCTCGCTGATCGTGGCCCAGCTGCTGTTCCTTGAGTCGGAAAATCCGAAGAAGGACATCTGGATGTACATCAACTCGCCCGGTGGCGTGGTGACGTCCGGCATGGCGATCCACGACACGATGAAATATATCCGCCCGCAGGTGGGCACCGTCTGCATCGGCCAGGCGGCATCGATGGGCAGTTTCCTGCTGGCCGCGGGCGAGCCGGGCAAGCGCATCGCGCTCAGCAACGCGCGCATCATGGTGCACCAGCCGTCCGGCGGCGCGCAGGGCATGGCGTCCGACATCGAGATCCAGGCCAAGGAAATCCTGCGAATCCGCAGCCGCCTGAACAATCTCTACGTCCAATATACCGGCCGTTCGCTGGAGGAAGTGGAGCGCGCGATGGACCGCGACACCTTCCTGGAGGCGGAGGAAGCCAAGGCGTTCGGTCTGGTCGATGAANNGTTCGACCGCCGCCCGGCCGTGGCGGACTCGGCTGAAGGCTAAAAGCCATGTTTACCGCGACCCGTCCTTTTCTCCCCTTGTGAAACGGACGTGTCGCGGTCTAGGATGATCCTAGGACCACCATATCCCTCACCGCAGGCGGCAGTCGTCTGAAGAGGGAAGAGAGATTGGCGAATGACTAAGCTTACGGGCTCCGATTCTAAAAGCACGCTTTACTGCTCCTTCTGCGGCAAGTCGCAGCATGAGGTGCGTAAGCTGATCGCGGGGCCGACCGTGTTCATCTGCGACGAGTGCGTGGAACTGTGCAACGACATCATCCGCGAGGAGACCAAGGGCGGTCTCGTCGGCAAGAAGGATGGCGGCGTGCCGACCCCGCAGGAAATCTGCGATGTGCTGGACGATTATGTGATCGGCCAGAACCGGGCGAAGCGTGTCCTGTCGGTTGCCGTCCACAACCATTACAAGCGCCTGAACCACGGCACCAAGCCGGGCGAGGTGGAGCTGGCCAAGTCGAACATCCTGCTGGTCGGCCCGACCGGTTGCGGCAAGACGCTGCTGGCGCAGACGCTGGCCAAGACGTTCGATGTGCCCTTCACCATGGCCGACGCCACGACGCTGACCGAGGCGGGCTATGTCGGTGAGGATGTCGAGAACATCATCCTCAAGCTGCTCCAGGCGTCCGACTATAATGTCGAGAAGGCGCAGCGCGGCATCGTCTATATCGACGAAATCGACAAGATCAGCCGNCAAGGCCGNAAATCCTTCGATCACCCGCGATGTGTCGGGCGAGGGCGTGCAGCAGGCGCTGNTCAAGCTGATGGNAGGCACGACCGCGTCSGKTCCGCCGCAGGGTGGGCGCAAGCATCCGCAGCAGGAATTCCTTCAGGTCGACACGANCAACATCCTGTTCATCTGCGGCGGTGCGTTCGCGGGTCTGGAAAAGATNATCGGTGACCGCCTGGAAGCCAAGTCGATCGGCTTCGGCGCGCATGTCGCGGCGCCGGAAGAGCGCAAGACCGGCGAATTGCTNGCGTCAGAGCGAANCGGAAGATTTGCTGAAATTCGGCCTGATCCCCGAATTTGTCGGCCGTCTGCCGGTGATCGCGACGCTGGAGGATCTNGGACGTGACCGCTCTGGTCAAGATCCTGGTCGAACCGAAGAACGCGCTGGTGAAGCAATATGCCAAGCTGTTCGACATGGAGNATGTNGAACTGAGCTTCACCGACGATGCCCTCACCGCGATCGCCAAGAAGGCGATCGAGCGCAAAANCGGGGCACGCGGATTGCGCTCGATCCTGGAAGCGATCCTGCTCGATACCATGTTCGACCTGCCTTCGATGGAAGGCGTGGGTGAGGTCGTNGTCGACAAGGATGTNGGTCGCGGGCAGCAAGGAACCGATTCGCGTTTTCAGCGAAAAGGATAAGCGGGCCGAAGACGCCGCTTGAACTAATCCTTCCGACGGCATGAAATTCGAGGGGCCGGCGAGCGTTCGCCNGCCCCTTTTTCGTTGCCTCAGCGCACCTGCACAAAAATTCTTGTTGCGTTGCAAAATTGCACCACTGTTCAACAGCTCTGTCGATTCTCTTTAAAAACATTATAAATCAAATTGTTAAGCCATTTTTCCCTGAGCTTCGAATGGTGNTTTTCGGGGTGGATGGGGCGTGCATCACTGGATTTCTATTATATTGTCGTAAAACTGTAATCAGAGCATCACAGGGCCGTCGCCACGCGCCGCTAGGCGGTGGCGCACTCAATAAAGTGAGTGACTTACGGGGTGTCCGGTCNGGGTGGCCGGGCGGGCCCAAAAGGGGAATTGAAGATGAGGGACCTCAAGATTTTTCTCGCCGCGTCCGCGGCGGCTGTTGGCGTTGCCGGCGCGATGATTGCTNCTGCACATGCGCAGGAAACGACGTCGACCATTCGCNGCACGGTGACCGCCAATGGTGCGCCTGTCGCAGGTGCTCAGGTCAAGGTGACCCATGTTCCTACCGGAACCGTTTCGAACGCAGTGACGGACTCCTCNGGCGGATTCACGACCGCAGGCTTGCGCGTCGGCGGGCCTTACACCGTCCAGGTGATCGCGTCGGGCTATACGACTTCCACCGTCACCGACATCCAGACCGCCGTCGGTCAGACCTTCGCGCTGCCGATCGAACTCGCCGAAGAGGGCGACGCGATCGTTGTGACGGCCTCGCTCGTCCGGGGTGCAGGCNATATCTCGGCAGGTCCGGCCAATGTGATGACGGCTGAGGAGATCAGCAAGATCGCATCGGTCAANCCGCGACATTCGCGACATTGCCGCGCGCGATCCGTTCGCGACGCTGGACACCAGCCAGACGACCGGTCGCCAGGTGTCCTTCGCGGGGCAGAATCCGCGCTTCAACCGCTTTACCGTCGACGGCGTTCCCATCACTGACAGCTTCGGCCTCAATCCCGATGCGCTGCCGTCGCGTCGTGGCCCNGGTGCCGCTGGATTCGATCGGCCAGTTCGNAACCAAGGTCGCGCCCTACGACATCCGCGAAGGCNTTTTTCCANGGCGGCGTTTCCAACGCGATCCTGAAGTCGGGCACCAACGAATTCCATGGCACCGCCTTCTACACCTTCAGTTCCGACGAGCTGACCGGCAAGAAGACCAAATCCTATATCCTCAATCCNGACCGGCCGGATCGTCCAGCCCAATTTCACCAGCAAGGATTTCGGCGCCGAGATTTCGGGTCCGATCATCAGGGACAAGCTGTTCTTCATGATCGCGGCGGAGCGCGTGCGCGCCGCTCGTCCGGTCGCCTTCGGCACGCAGGAAGATAATGCCGGAACGCCCGTCATCGGCGCCCATGATGCCGATCTGGAACGGATCACGCAGATCGCCCAGAACAGATATAATTATGATCCGGGCGGCATCCTGCGTTCGGACNGCGACAAGGACGATCGCGTCGTCGGCAAGATCGACGCCAACCTGTCGGATACGCAGCGCGTTTCGTTGACCGGCCTCTATACGAAGGACGAACTGAACGTCAGCACGACCACCGGCACCCGCGACCTGGGCCTTGCGTCCAACGCCTACAAGAAGCCGAACAAGATGAAGGCGGGCATCGTCAACTGGAACGCGGACTGGACCGACCGCTTTTCCACCGAAGCGCGCGCGCTCTACAAGACCTATGATAGCGGTCAGTTCCCGTTGATGGGCCGTAGCGCGCAGATGTCGATCTGCGCGGCGCCGACTTCGGAGCCTCGTAACGTGACGACGGGGACGCCGCCCCAGCCCAGCGTCGCCACCAATGTCAGCACCGTCTGCCCCACCGGCACGCCGCAGTTCGTCCTAGGTGCCGGTGGCCCCAGCCAGTCGAACATCCTGAAAATCCGTACCTNGGGTGGATCGGTTTCGGCCAAGCTGAAGGCCGGCGACCATAATTTCCGCATGCTGGCGGAATGGAACCACACCAAGTCGTTCAACATGTTCGTGAATCCCTCGGCGGGCACTTATTATTTCGACAGCATCCAGGATTTCGCCAACGGCACGGCGCAGTCCTTCAGCTACAATAATGCAGGTTCGCTCGATCCGGCCGATGCCGCGGCGAGCTTTTCCTACGATGCCTATACTTTCGGCCTTCAGGATGACTGGCGGGTCAACAGCCAGCTGACTGTCGGCCTGGGTCTGCGCTACGACCTGTTCGGCATGGACAGCAAGCCAGCGGTGAACCCGAACTTCTCGCGCCGCTACGGCTTCACCAATGCCAGCAATATCGGCGGGATCGGTCTGCTCCAGCCGCGTTTCGGCTTCACCTATAAGCCAACCCCGCGCCTTACCGTTCGCGGCGGCGGAGGTATCNTTGGCGGCGGTTCGCCGGACGTCTATATCGGCAACAGCNTCTCCAACACTGGCGTCATCAACACCTCGATCACGGCGCGCCAGACCGACGGTGGCGTGTATCAGTTGAACGGAACGGCCAATGCGTCTGCCGGCGCGATCCTGAACAATCCGTCCTTCACAACCGTTCCAGCGGCGGCGGATGTCGCGGTTCAGGCAGCGGCCGCGGGCCTTTCGTCCAATCCCAATGCGACCACCTCGCTCAATGCGATTGATCCGAATTTCAAGGCGCCGAACCAATATCGCGGCACGTTGTCGGTCGATTACAACGCCAATCTGGGTGCGCTTGGCGATGGCTGGCGTTTCGGCGCGGACCTGCTCTATTCGAAGGTCCGGGAACAAGTGATGGTAGTCGACCTTCGGTCGGTTCCGGTCCCGGGTTCCTTCACGCCGGACGGTCGCCAGCGTTATACAAGCGCTATCGGCNATGCAGGCGACACGGGGCAGGACCTGCTGTTGACCAACACCAAATATGGTCGTGGCTGGATCGGCGTGCTGCGCGCGGAAAAGAGCTGGGACTGGGGTCTGACGCTGGGCGGCGCCTATACCTATCAGGATGTGCGTGATGCCGGGGCGCTGACCTCGTCGCAGGCCGGATCGATCTATGGCAACGGCGCCAATTACGATGCGAACTTCGGCGGCCNGGGGCATTCGAACGATGAGGTCCGTTGGGCCTTCCGTTACAATGCGTCGTTCGAGCGGGCCTTCTTCGGCGATTACAAGACGCGTCTGGACATATTCGGCACGACGCGTGCCGGTGCGCCCTACAGCTATACCATGCAGGATCTGTCGGGCGGACGTTCGGGTGTGTTCGGCACGGCGGGCAGCGCGCTGCGCTACCTCTTCTACGTGNCGACCGGTATCAATGATCCACTGGTCACCTATGCGCCCACCGTGGTGAACGGCGTCACGACCCTGACCGCCGCCCAGGCGGCGCAGCGGATCGACGATATCATCGAAAGCTCGGGCCTCNAAAACTATCGGGGGCAGATCGCGCCGCGCAATGCCTTCCGTTCCAAGGCGTTCACGCGCATTGACTTGCATGTCGAGCAGGAACTGCCGCTGCCGCTCGGAGCCCGCTTCTCGCTGTTCGCGGATGTCGAGAACTTCACCAATTTGCTGAACCACAAATGGGGCCAGCAGTTGCGGTCGAGCTTCCCGTTCCGCAAGGTAGTGGCGAAGGTCAGCTGCGCGAACACGGCCTGCACACAGTATAAATATCAGGAGCCCAGCTCCGACACCGTGCTGGCGGATGAGCTGGTGACCACCAATGGTTCCTCGCTCTACGCGGTCCGCATCGGCGCGCGCATCAGCTTCTGATCGCTGATATGATGGAAAGGAAAGGGCGCGGCGTGATCCGCGCCCTTTTCATTGGACGCAGCTATCCAGCCTGTCGCGCTGGACGATGCCGATACGGGCGGCGATGCTGTTGCCGTAGCGGCGGGTGAAGCCGTGCGGATCGATCGCCTCGCGCTTCTTGGGAAGGGGCAGGACGGCGGCGAGGCGGGCGGCTTCGGCGCGGGTCAGGCGCTGGGCGCCATGGTGGAAATAGCGGATCGCCCCGGCCTGGACGCCATAGGTGCCGATGCCGGTTTCCGCGACGTTCAGATAGACTTCCATGATCCGGCGCTTGCCCCAGATCGCCTCGATGAGGAGCGTGAACCAGGCCTCCAGCCCCTTGCGCAGGAAGCCGCCGCCCTGGAACAGGAAGACGTTCTTCGCCGTCTGTTGGCTGATGGTCGATCCGCCGCGAATGCGGCCGCCGCTGGCATTGTGGCGCATCGCCTGGGCGATGGCGACGGCGTCGAAGCCGTGATGGCTGCAAAAGCGGCTGTCCTCCGCCGCTATGGCTGCGCGGGCCATGTCCGGATCCAGTTCGTCCAGGCTCGTCCAGTCCTTGGTGATGCCATGGGGATCGAAGAGCATCGTCCATGTCACCGGCGGGGGCACGAAACGGTAGATCACCACCATCAGCAGCGAAAGGGCGATGAATCCGC
The DNA here is from genome assembly GCF_002795205.1 of Sphingobium sp. LB126. Classification (NCBI taxonomy): domain Bacteria; kingdom Pseudomonadati; phylum Pseudomonadota; class Alphaproteobacteria; order Sphingomonadales; family Sphingobiaceae; genus Sphingobium; species Sphingobium sp. LB126. The sequence continues at coordinate 13,646 of NZ_NETV01000001.1, read as the reverse complement.
CGAGGATCTTGAGGGGAATGCTGACCCAACGGGAGCGGCGGCGAGCGGAGGTCTTTGCGAGCATTGCGTCGTGGTAACGCGATCTCCACCGGGTTCAAGATGTGGCGGCGGGTGTGATGGATTTTGGATATTTTCCAGCATTGCCGTCCTCGACGCCCCGGATCAAGTGCGAGGCGACGGTAAGGCTGGCATCAGCCTCCCACCCGATATCGACGTGTAATCAGATGCCGCCCGGCACGGCCGGCCAGCCGCCCCGTTCCAGCGCGGCGCTGAGGTCCGCGGTGCAGCGGTCCAGGGCCGCCGCATCGGTCGATCGGATCACGAAATTGGCGCCGGTCCGGCCTTCGCGGAAGAAGGGATAGCTGCCGATCTGGCAACCTTCATGCGCATGCTCGGTCGTGCCGAGCAGGTCCGCGATCTCGCTTTCCGCGACCCAGCAGCCGATGGTGGCCGACAGCACCGGCAGGCCGCCTTCCAGCTTGCCGGTCAGGCTGTCCAGCATCCCGGCCGTGATATGCGGCACGCCCGCCATGATGTAGATATTGCCATGGCGGATGCCCGGCGCGCCCGACATGCGGTTTTCGATCAGGCTTGNCCCCGCCGGCACCCGCGCCATGCGCAGCCGGGCCTCGGTCAGCCCGCCGCGCGTTTCATAATAGCCCGACAGCATCGTGCGGGCGCCCTCATGGATTTCCACCCCTACGCCCAGTGCGCGGGCGATCGCGTCCACGGTGATGTCGTCATGGGTCGGGCCAATGCCGCCGGTCGTGAACAGATAGTCGTTGCGTGCCCGCAGCGTGTTCACCGCCTCGACGATCGCGTCGCTGTCGTCGGCCACGACGCGCACTTCATTGAGGCGAATACCCTGGACGTTGAGCCAGGTCGCTATCTGGGAAACATTCTTGTCCTGCGTACGGCCCGAGAGAATCTCATCGCCGATGACGACCAGCGCTGCGGTCCAGATGCGGTTGGTATCGGCCATGAGGCTGGCCATAGCCTGTGCCGCGTGCCCTGCCTAGCCCCTCGCATTATGTCGCATCCTTGCCTATAATCGGTGCATGACCGATTATATGACGATGACGGCGGACGCGCCGATTTCCCGCTCGACCGCGATCAAGCTCTATGACGCGGCCGGTTTCGAAGGCATGCGCAAGGCCGGGCGGCTGGCGGCGGAAATACTGGACGCGCTGGTCCCGCATGTCGTGCCGGGCGTTACCACCGGCGAGCTGGACGACATCGTGCGCCGCATGACCCTGGACGGCGGTGGCGTGCCCGCGACCTTGGGCTATCGTGGCTATACCCATAGCTGCTGCATTTCGCTCAACAACGTCATCTGTCACGGCATTCCGGGCGATTATCGGCTGAAGGACGGCGATATATTGAATATCGACGTGACGCCGCTGGTCGACGGCTGGCATGGCGACACCAGCCGCATGTATATTTGCGGCGAAACCTCCATCAAGGCGCGGCGGCTGGTCGAGGTGACCTATGAATGCCTGATGCTGGGTATAGAGCAGGCGAGACCCGGCAATCATCTGGGCGACATCGGCCATGCCATCCAGCGTCATGCCGAAAAGCATCGCTATGGCGTGGTCCGCGATTTTTGCGGTCATGGCCTGGGGCGGGTGTTCCACGACAGTCCGGAGGTGGTCCATGTCGGCCGTCCGGGCACGGGCCCGGAACTCAAGCCGGGCATGTTCTTCACCATCGAGCCGATGATCAACATCGGCAAGCCTGGCGTGAAGATGATGGAGGACGGCTGGACCGCGGTGACTCGCGACCGCACGCTGTCGGCCCAGTTCGAGCATAGCATCGGCATCACTGAGACAGGCTGCGAAATCTTCACCAGGAGCCCGGCCGGACTCGACGCGCCTCCCTATAAGCTCTGATCATTGCAAGACTGCCTAAAAAATGGGCAGAATGTCATGAAATTGCCCGGAATCCGGGCAATATGGACAAAAGTTGTTGCATCGCGGAAAGCAGATTCCAGCGATTCGCTATTTGGCATGGTAATTGATTGGGATGAGAGGCGGTGCTTGCCTTTGGGGGGCACGATGATCGTCTCGAGAAGGAACGAAGGGCGGGATCGTATCCGCCACTCAGCGCGCGATTGATTTGGGATACCTGAAGATGAAAAAGATCGAAGCGATCATCAAACCGTTCAAGCTCGACGAAGTGAAGGAAGCGCTTCATGAAGTCGGTGTGTCGGGCATCACCGTCACCGAGGCGAAGGGCTTTGGCCGCCAGAAGGGCCATACGGAGCTTTATCGGGGTGCGGAATATGTGGTCGACTTCCTGCCCAAGGTGAAGCTGGAAGTCGTGGTCGACGATTCGCTCGCCGAACGGGTGGTGGAGGCGATCTCCGCCGCCGCCCAGACCGGCCGCATCGGCGACGGCAAGATCTTCATTTCCAATATCGAGGGCGCGGTGCGCATCCGTACCGGCGAGCGCGACAGCGACGCCATCTGATTTTCCACCAGAGTCTCGCGAGCTTGCAGGGGGCTGGCGGAGGTCTGGTGGGCGTTAACGAAACACCCCCTCCGGGGGAGCATCAACCTACCCCTTCGGGGGGTATTTTTGAAAGAAGGGCAAGTTCACATGGCTAACACGCCTAAAGACATCCTGAAGATGATCGAAGAAAAGGAGATCGAATGGGTCGATGTCCGTTTCACCGATCCCAAGGGCAAGTGGCAGCACCTGACCATGGTGTCTTCGGTGCTGGGCGAGGATGAACTGACCCAGGGCCTGATGTTCGACGGTTCGTCGATCGAAGGCTGGAAGGCGATCAACGAATCGGACATGATCCTGAAGCCCGACCTAGACGCCGTCTATGTCGATCCGTTCAGCGCCACGCCGATGCTGATCATCTTCTGCGACATCGTCGAGCCCGACACCGGCGAACTCTACGCCCGCGACCCGCGCTCCTGCGCGAAGCGCGCCGAGGCGTTCGTCAAGTCGGCCGGTTTCGGTGACACCATCTATGTCGGCCCGGAAGCCGAATTCTTCATGTTCGACGACGTGCGCTTCGAGAATGACTATTCGCAGAGCTACTTCAAGATCGACGATATCGAACTGCCGACCAACACCGGCAAGGAATATGAAGGCGGCAACCTGGGCCACCGTCCGCGCGCCAAGGGCGGCTATTTCCCCGTCGCGCCGGTCGATCCCTGCACCGACATCCGCGCGGAAATGGTTTCGACCATGCTCGAAATGGGCCTGCCCTGCGACAAGCACCACCATGAAGTGGCCGCTGCCCAGCACGAACTCGGCCTGACCTTCGGCACGCTGGTCCAGACCGCCGACCGCATGCAGATCTATAAGTATGTCGTGCAGATGGTCGCCCAGGCCTATGGCAAGACCGCGACCTTCATGCCGAAGCCGATCGCGCAGGATAACGGTTCGGGCATGCACACCCACATGTCGATCTGGGAAAACGGCAAGCCGCTCTTCGCGGGCGAAGGCTATGCCGGTCTGTCGGAAACCTGCCTCTACTTCATCGGCGGCGTCATCAAGCACGCCAAGGCCCTGAACGCCTTCACCAACCCGACCACCAACAGCTACAAGCGTCTGGTGCCGGGCTTCGAAGCCCCGGTTCTGCTGGCCTATTCGGCTCGCAACCGTTCGGCCTCCTGCCGTATTCCTTACGGCGCGGGTGCCAAGGCGAAGCGCGTCGAGTTCCGCTTCCCCGACGCGATGGCCAANCCCTATCTGTGCTACGCCGCGCTGCTGATGGCCGGCCTCGACGGCATCGAGAACAAGATCCATCCGGGCGCCGCGATGGACAAGAATCTCTATGACCTGCCGCCGGAAGAGCTGAGCCAGGTGCCGACCGTTTGCGGTTCGCTGCGTGAAGCGCTGAACAGCCTCGAAGCCGACTATGAGTTCCTGCTGAAGGGCGACGTGTTCACCAAGGACCAGATCGATGCCTATATCGAATTGAAGTGGCCCGAAGTGTACCGCTGGGAAATGGCTCCCTCGCCGGTTGAATTCGACATGTACTACAGCGCCTGATTTTTCGGGATTGTTGCAAGAAAAGGGCTCGGTCACGAAAGTGGCCGGGCCTTTTTCTTTGTCTGTCGATCGCGGTGGGCGAGGGGAATTGTCTATTGATACAGTAATTTACCGGCAATTTACCGATGGATGCGATGAGGCTCTCATGCCGCATGGTTCCCGCCGCATCCGTTCCGTCCACTATCTGCGTGCGATCGCGGCGCTGATGGTGGTTATCTATCACGCCTTCTCCTACCATCTGATGGCGGTGGACCACCCTGCGGTGGCCAATTGGTTGAAGCAAGGCGTAGGCCTGTTCTTCGGGATTTCAGGCTATGTGATGGTGGTGTCCACATCGCCGTTGCCACCCAGCCCGGCACATTTCCTCTGGCGGCGGGTCGAAAGGATCGGACCGCTCTACTGGATCGCGACCCTCTGCGTCGCCATCGGTGCGGGTGAAGGAAATGGCTGGAAGCTATTCTCCTCCCTGCTCTTCCTGCCATCCATGGGCGTGGCGGGTGGGCCCGTCCTGCCAGTCGGCTGGACGCTCAATTTCGAGATGGCTTTCTATATCCTGTTCGCGATCTTCCTGCCTCTGCCCCGGCGGATCGCCGTTCCGCTTCTGGCGTTGATTCTCATCCTGGCGTCTTGTAGCAGCTTTCTCCTCCGTCCTCCGGCCCTGCTTGCTTATTATGGCCAGCCGCTTCTGCTCGACTTCGTCGCCGGCATGGTGATCGCCCATTTTCATGTTCGGCTTCCTGGATGGCTGTTGCCGCTGGGCTTCCTCCTTCTTGGGGTGCTGCCGTTGTTGACGGACATGCGGCCCCTGACCGTCACCCTGCCGGTGGCCGTGATTCTGGCCTCCGCCCGATCACTCGACGGCAGGTTGAAGGACTGGTTCCTTCCAACTTTGCTTGGGGAAGCCTCCTACGCCATCTACCTGTCCCATCTGTTCGTCATACTTCCCGTGCTGGCTGTTATGGGACAGCATAATCCGATCGGCTTCGTCGTCGCGGTTCTGGGTTCGGTCCTTGCGGGCATTACCGTGCACCGATTTGTTGAAATCCCTCTGCGGGACATTGCGGCGAGACTGGCCTCGCGGAAAATCAGCCTGGGAGGCCAGCCGGGCGAGCAGGCGGCGTGAGAGTGGGGGGCAAAGCGGTCGATGGTCATGGTTGCATGGCAGGTCGCCTATGCTCAAAAATCGGCCCATGTCACTGATCGAGTCGCTGGGCTTGGCCCATCCCATCATTCAGGCGCCGATGGCGGGCGTTTCCACGCCGGACATGGCGGCGGCGGTTTCCAATGCCGGAGCGCTGGGCTCGATCGCGGTGGGCGCGACCGATGCGGAGGGCGCGCGCGCGATGATCGAAGCGGTGCAGGCGCGGACCAACCGGCCGTTCAACGTCAATCTTTTCACCCATGATCCGGCACAGCGCAACGCCGACCGGGAGCGGGCCTGGCTGGAGGCGCTGACGCCGCTCTTCCACCGCTATGATGCCGATCCGCCTGCGCGCCTGCGTGAAATCTACCGTAGCTTCGTTGAGGATGACGCGATGCTGGCGGTGCTGGTCGATCGGGCGCCCGCGGTCGTCAGTTTCCATTTCGGCCTGCCCGATGGCGGGCGGATCGCTGCGCTGAAGCAAGCGGGATGCCTGCTGATTGCCACGGCGACCTGCCTGGATGAAGCCTGCCAGGCGCGGGAAGCCGGGATCGATGCCGTCGTCGCGCAGGGCGATGAAGCAGGCGGTCATCGGGGGATTTTCGATCCTGACGGGCCTGATGAGCGACTGGATTGTCTCGCCCTGACGCGGCTCCTGGTGGCGCAGGCCGGGCTTCCGGTCATCGCCGCAGGCGGGATCATGGATGGGGCAGGGGTACGTGCGGCGCTGGATGCGGGCGCTGTGGCGGCGCAGTTGGGCACGGCCTTCATCGCCTGCCCCGAAAGCAGCGCAGATACGGCCTATCGAGCCGCTCTTGCCGGTCCGGCGGCGCATCATACGGTGATGACCCGCGCCATATCGGGGCGTCCGGCGCGATGCCTGGCCAATCTTTTTACCCGATGGGGCGAGGATTGTGGGCTGGAGGCGCCCGCTTATCCCGTCGCCTATGATGCCGGCAAGGCGCTCAACGCCGCGGCGAAGGCTCAAGGCGAAGGCGGCTTCGGTGCGCAATGGGCGGGGCGGGGCGCGCCGCTGGCACGGGCAATGCCCGTGGCCGATCTGGTCGCTGCGCTTGCCGCCGAACTGGCGGCGCCCTGAAGGGGCTATTGGGCGTCTGGAATGGATGCGCCAAATAGCAGCATCGGTTCGCCCGCGGGCGACAGGGCGATTTCGCCGCCGGTGCTGGTGACGAGCGTGCGCACCATCCAGGCCGCGGAGGTCCGCGAGGCGAGTCCTTCGGGCGGCAGCGTTCCGGCCAGCGCGGCCCGCAGATCGGGGTCGAGCACCAGTTTCGGGCCCTCCGCACGCACCACGATTTCGGTGACGCCCGGCCGCCGTTCGGCGCCGATGTCGAGCTGTCCGCCCCGCACCAGCGCGTCGCCCGCGATCAGTGCAAGATTGAGAAGCACCTTCACCGGCAGCTTGTCGAGCATGTCCTCCTCGATCATCCAGCCGACCTTCACCCGGCCGGATGCGGCGAACATACCCTCGATCGCGACACGCGCTTCATGGGTGGGCACCGTATCACCGAAACCGCCCGCCGATCCGAAGGCCAGGCGGAAGAATTTGAGCTTGTTGGCCGAGGTCTTGGCACTGTCCGCCAGCAGGTCCAGGCAGCGCTGCCGCATTTCCGGGTCGGTTTCGTCCGCCATCAGCTCAAGCCCGTTGTTGAGCGCGCCCACGGGGCTCAGCAGATCATGGCACAGCCGCGAACAGAGCAGGCTGGCGAATTCAATGCTGTCGGTCGGATTGGTCATGAAGTCTCGCTGCCGCCGGAAGGAAAATCAGGAAGGGAATGAAAGGCTAATGCGCTGCCCCGCCGCATGATGCAAGCCCGGCCTGCCGCCTTTCCTTCACATGATATCGAGCAAAGCCTCAACAAATCGTGCATTTTCATCCGGCCCCGTCGCAACCCAGAGCCGCGCCGAACCGCCCCCGACGATCAGCCACAGGCTTCCGTCCGGCGCCGCGCTGGCTGCGTCGGTGGAGGAGGGGACTGGAACCCCGCTGGGGTGGGAATGATAATGGCCGGCAATCCGTGGTCCGCCTGAACGCTGGGCCTTGTGCGCGGCGATCAGGGCGGCCGGGTCGAGTTCGAAATGCCGTGCCGGGTCGGCCGCGACATTGGCGGCAGGACGGATCGTCTGAATATGCTCGGCCTCGCCCAGGAGCAGGCCGCAGACCTCAAGCGGCGTTGCCGCCGCTTCGGACATGATTTGTTCCAAAATGCCTCTTGCAATCCTGACCCTCATTCCTACATCCCTATCCAATGAATTCNGGGGTTTCCATCATTGAAGCGACGATAAGCGAGGCGCAGGACGGCATGCGGCTCGACAAGGCGCTCGCGGAGCTGGTGCCCGACCTGTCGCGCGAACGGCTGAAGGCGCTGATCGTCGAGGGGCAGGTGCAAACCGCCGGCCGTGCACCCAATCCGTCGATGAAGGTGCTGGTGGGGCAATCCTTCGCCATCACCTTGCCGCCGCCGGTCGAGGCGGAGGCAATCGCGCAGGACATTCCGCTCGCCATCGTACATGAGGACGCCGACCTGATTGTCGTCGACAAGCCGGCGGGGCTGGTGGTCCATCCGGCGGCGGGCAATCTCGACGGCACGCTTGTCAATGCGCTGCTCCATCATTGCCANGGGCGATTATCCGGCATCGGCGGCGTGGCGCGTCCCGGCATCGTTCATCGCATCGACAAGGATACTTCCGGCCTGTTGGTCGTTGCCAAGTCGGACCGTGCCCATGAAGGGTTGGCGAAGCAATTCAAGGATCATAGCATCGACCGGCTCTATGCCGCGATCGTCTATGGCGTGCCCGCGCCGGGCGCGGGCACGGTGGATAGCTGGATCGGCCGGTCCGACGCCGATCGAAAGAAAATGGCGGTTCATCGGGAAGGGCGTGGCAAGCATGCCGTGACCCATTACCGGACGGAGCAGAAGCTACGCGGTGCGGCTTTGGTCGAATGCAGGCTGGAAACCGGGCGTACCCATCAGGTGCGGGTGCACATGGCCCATCTGGGTCACCCCTTGATCGGCGATCCGGTTTACAGTAGAGAGAGAAAAGGTTTCAAATCGATACTGGAAACGCTGGGTTTCAAAAGGCAGGCATTGCACGCGAAACGGCTGGGGTTCATACATCCGGTAACGGGTGAGGCGCTCAGCTTCGACAGCCAACTGCCTGCGGATATGCAGGAACTGTTAAGCGAGCTTCACGTATAGGTTTGGATAAGTTTGCGACGGCGCTTCGAACGCCTCTTCTGGGTTCCGCCGCGCATGAAAGGGAAAGGTGACGACATGGCCGGAAAGACCAATGTCCCCGCGGTTCCTGCGCTGGGCGGTGAAGCCAGCCTCAACCGCTATCTGTCGGAAATCCGCAAATTTCCGATTCTGACGCCCGAGCAGGAATATATGCTCGCGAAGCGCTATGCCGAGCATGCGGACTCCGAAGCCGCGGCCCAGCTCGTGACGTCGCATCTGCGCCTGGTGGCGAAGATCGCCATGGGCTATCGCGGCTATGGCCTGCCGGTCAGCGAGCTGATCAGCGAAGGCAATATCGGCCTGATGCAGGGCGTGAAGAAGTTCGAGCCGGATCGTGGCTTCCGCCTGGCGACCTACGCCATGTGGTGGATTCGCGCCTCGATCCAGGAATTCATCCTGCGGTCCTGGTCCCTCGTGAAGATGGGCACCACCGCCGCGCAGAAGAAGCTGTTCTTCAACCTGCGCCGGATGAAGAACAATATCGAAGCGTTCGAGGATGGCGACCTGCATCCCGACGACGTCAAGAAGATCGCCACCGATCTGGGCGTCACGGAGGAGGATGTCATCTCCATGAACCGCCGCATGGCGATGGGCGGCGATACGTCGCTCAATGTGCCGATGCGCGAGGATGGCGAAGGCCAGTGGCAGGATTGGCTGGCGGACACCGATCCGTTGCAGGACGAACGCGTCGCTGACCGGCAGGAGAGCGAACTGCGCCACGACATGCTGGTCGAGGCGATGGACGACCTCAACGATCGCGAGAAGCATATTCTTGCCGAGCGGCGGTTGGCGGAAGAGCCCAAGACGCTGGAGGAACTCTCCCAGGTCTATGGCGTGTCGCGGGAACGCGTCCGCCAGATCGAGGTGCGCGCCTTTGAAAAGCTGCAAAAGGCGATGATGCGGATTGCGGGCGACAAGCTGGGCAAGGTGGCGCGGCTGGCGACCATCTGAGCGGGGCCAGCGAGAAGGAATGAAAGCCCCGGAGCGATCCGGGGCTTTTTCTTGGGAGCTTTGGCGTCATGGTTCNGGGGGCGGAAGCGAGGTGGCGGTTGTCCTGCCCGGTTCCGTTCGGGTGACAGAGTGGTTCCTCCATCCCCGTTCCTTCGTTCGCAAATCCGGGACTGCTTCAATCGGCGTTCAGACTCAGGCCGTTATCGGTATATTTGCGCGCACGGACATGGAATCCGATGAGCGAAGAAGGAAAGAGGGTTGCTGATGATTTCGAAACTCGTAGCGCTTGCCACCGCCATGCTGATTGCGAGCCCCGCACTTGCGCAGACGGGCGACGCTGCCAAGGGGAAGACGGTCTTCGCCCGCTGCATGGCCTGCCATTCCGTCGATCGCGGCGTGAACCGTCTTGGTCCTTCGCTTGCCGGGATAATGGGCCGCACGTCGGGCGCGGTCCCGGGTTTCGCTTATTCGCCCGCGATGAAGAACGCCAAGATCCGCTGGGATGCCAAGTCGCTCGATGCTTTTCTGACCAAACCCGCAGCGAAGGTGCCTGGCAGCAAGATGATCTTCGCGGGCCTGCCCAATCCCGCCGATCGCGCCAACCTGATCGCCTATCTCGCCAGCTCATCCGGCAAATGATCTGAAAACTATCCTATGGTGCGAAATAATTGTGCTGACCATCCTGCCTCGCTAACCTGCCGAAGCAACCGGCGCAGGAGAGGTGCGGGGACAGGAGCGGATGCGATTTTCCCATGACATGATGATGGCAGGAGCGCGGCCATGAACGGCCGGGCTCTTGAAGGGGTCAAGGTGCTGGATCTTTCACGGGTCCTCGCCGGTCCCTGGTCGACGCAGATATTGGCCGATTTCGGCGCCGACGTGATCAAGATCGAGTTGCCGGGTCGCGGCGATGACACCCGTGCCTGGGGACCGCCCTATCTGACCGGCGCCGATGGCCAGCCGGAAATCGGCACCAGCGCTTATTATCTTTCGTGCAACCGCAACAAGCGCTCCGCTGCGATCGACCTGGCGACGCCACAGGGCGCGGAGCTGATCCGCAGGCTGGCTGCGGAAGCCGACATCCTGGTCGAGAATTTCAAGGTCGGCGGCCTCAGGAAATATGGCCTCGATTATGAGAGCCTTTGCGAGATCAATCCGCGCCTCGTCTATTGCTCGATCACGGGTTTCGGCCAGAACGGACCCTATGCCGACCGTGGTGGCTATGATTTCGTGGCCCAGGGCATGGGCGGATTCATGAGCATCACGGGCGAGGAGGACGGCGGTCCGCTGCGCGCGGGCGTCGCCATGGCGGACCTGGCGACCGGCATGTACGCGACCGTTTCCATCATGGTGGCGTTCCGCCACGCCGAACGAACCGGCGAAGGGCAGCGGATCGATGTTTCGCTGCTCGATACGCAGATCGCGATGCTCGCCAATCAAGGCGCGAATTTCCTTGTCGGCGGCGTGGTGCCGGGCCGGCTNGGCAATCGTCATCCGACCATCGTGCCCTACAAGACCTTCGAGGTTGCAGACGGCGTGATGATCATCGCCATCGGCAATGACCGGCAGTTCCGGGCCTTTTGCGAGGAGATGGGGCATGCCGAACTCGGCGGCGATCCGCGTTTCGCCACCAGTGCCCAGCGGCTCATCAACCGCGATGCGATCGAGGCCGAGGTGCAGGAGATCGTCCGCCCCTTCGATCGTGACGAACTGATGGCGCGCTTGGTGGCGAGGGGCGTGCCTGCCGGACCGGTGAACACGATCAAGGATGTGTTCGAGGACCCCTTCGTCGAAGCGCGGCAGACCGTCCATCGCTTCCGTCGGGAAGAGGACGGCGTTGAAATCCCGACCGTCGCCTATCCGGCCAAGCTTTCTGTAACGCCCGCCGATTATCGATATTGCCCGCCCCGCGTGGGTGAGCATAGCCGGGAAATATTGGGCCAGTGGCTGGGCCTCGACGATGCCGCGCTCGATGCCCTGGCCAGCGAGGGCGCGATTGCCCAGCGCCCGGCCGATGGGAAGAAATGACGGCGATAGCGGCGGTTTCGAATTTCGAACGATCGCGTGCGAGGGGCGGGAGCGTCGACGTTTCCGCCTTTTTTCCATGGGCTAAACGCCTGATCCACGTCCATATGTGTCCATAGAGCGGCGGGCTGTGTTGCATCCATGCTGCGCAGCGCGGTATGCTGCGCTGCGTCAATCGCCGGCTGGTTCCGGCCAATTGGGCATCGGGCTCGGTCGGCTGGCGCCCAACCCATGATGAGGGATGAGGGTCCGTGCATCCGGTTTTTCCGGAAAGGATTTGTGCGTCCTGACATGATCGGTTGGCCATCGGTCGAAAGCCGTTTGAAGAAGGAGAATAGTGATGCGGATCGTTATGACCGGCTCGGGCTATGTCGGCCTGGTTTCCGGCGCGTGTCTCGCGGATTTCGGCCACGATGTCATCTGCGTGGACAAGGACGCGCGCAAGATCGAGCTGTTGCANGGGGGCGGCGTGCCGATCTACGAGCCTGGCCTTGCCGACCTCATCGCGCGCAACGTGAAGGCTGGGCGCCTGACTTTCACCACCGATCTTGCCGGATCGGTTAGCCAGGCCGATGTGGTGTTCATCGCCGTCGGCACGCCCGNCCGGCGTGGGGATGGTCATGCCGATCTCAGCTATGTCTATGCCGCCGCGCAGGAGATCGCGGCCAATCTGAACGGGTTCACCGTCATCGTCACCAAGTNCACCGTCCCGGTCGGCACTGGTGACGAGGTCGACCGCATCATCCGGGAGGCCAATCCCGATGCGCAGTTCGCCGTTGCCTCCAACCCGGAATTCCTGCGCGAAGGAGCGGCGATCCAGGATTTCAAACGGCCCGACCGCATCGTCGTCGGCATGGAGGATGAACGCGCCCGCCCGGTGATGGAGGAGGTCTATCGACCGCTCTANCTCAACCAGGCGCCGATCCAGTTCACTGGCCGCCGGACCAGCGAACTGATCAAATATGCCGCCAACGCCTTCCTCGCGATGAAGATCACCTTTATCAACGAGATGGCCGATCTGTGTGAAAATGTCGGCGCCGACGTCCAGCAGGTGGCGCGCNGGATTGGCCTGGATAACCGGATCGGTTCGAAATTCCTTCACGCCGGGCCGGGCTATGGCGGGTCCTGCTTCCCCAAGGATACGCTGGCGCTGGTCAAGACGGCGGAGGATGCGGGTGCGCCGATACGCCTCATCGAAACCACGGTGGCCATCAACGAGAGCCGCAAGCGGGCCATGGCGCGCAAGGTGGTGGCCGTGTGCAACGGATCGGTACGCGGCAAGACGATCGCGGTCCTTGGCCTGACCTTCAAACCCAATACCGACGATATGCGCGATGCGCCGTCGCTTTCCATCATCCAGGCCTTGCAGGATGGCGGCGCGCAGGTNACGCGCCTATGATCCGGAGGGCATGGATGCCGCCCGCGCGATGGTGTCGAACGTGGAGTTTTGCCACAATNCCTATAGCGCCGCGGAAGGGGCGGAGGCGGTGGTCATCGTCACTGAATGGGATGCGCTGCGTGCGCTCGACCTGCCGCGTCTCAAGGGCATCATGAACGGAGTCGGGCTGGTCGACCTGCGCAACATCTACCGGCCGGAAGTCGCGGAGGCGGCGGGATTCACCTATGTCAGCGTTGGCCGTGGCACCACGCCCGAGTTCGAGGAGCTGGTCCAGGCGGCTGAATAAGCCGCAACCCGCTTGCCCATCCCGTCTTGGGGATGGGCAAGCGGGCCACTACTCTTCAAATCTATTTTGGTTCCCATCGTAGCGATTTTGAAACGATGGCGGATTTCAAACATCGTTTCGCTTNGGCAAACAACAGTTCATCGCAAATTCCAAAAGAACACGACGAGTCGATATTGACCGGAAGTTTTTGTTAACCTTCATAGGAGACCCTACAGGGGTTAACTTCNGGGGTCGCAAACATGCCTGTCAAAATGACTGGCTCCATCTTTGGAGCCGGAATGTCCGTTCTTTGCATTTTCGCAGCGGGTGCCGCTACGATCATGACCAATGGGTCGACATCGAATACGACGTCGACAACAACGACGACTTTGCTGTCGTCCACCACCATTGCTCCGACGTCCTCAACAACGTCGAGCGTGAATGGTTCCTCAACGACGAACAGCGTGTCGGATTTTTCCACTTTCGACTTCGCCAATGGAACGAGATTGCCGGAAAAGGCGACGCTTTCGCTCGGCAATGCCAGTTTCCAGCCGGGCAGCAACATGGCCTATGTACCGGTGACACTGGATCGGC